>JAMFRO010000022.1 GCA_026224825.1 bacterium
CCCCCCACCCCCGGCTTCCCCTCGCCCCGGCCCCCCCCCTCTGTCTCCCCCTCGTGGGCGGGGCCCCCCCCCCCCCCCCGCCCCGGGGGGGCGCCCCCCCCGGCCGGGCGCCCCGGCGGGCCCCCCGCCCCCCCCCCCCCCCTTTTCCGTGGAAACACCCTCGCCCCCAGAACAGCCCCCTACGCCGGTGCGGATGACAAGCCGCCGGGTGGCGGCTAAGGACGGGAAGTGACTGATTTTTCCGGGCAGGATGGCCTGCCGCCTCGCGCGCGCTATTGGGCTACGGCCGCCATTTGGCTGGCTTTGCTTATGGCGGTGATTGATTCTTCCATTGCCAATGTGGCGTTGCCGACCATTGCGCGGGATTTGCACACGGCGGCTGCGACTTCCATCTGGGTCGTCAACGCTTATCAGTTGGCCATTGTGGTTGCTTTGCTGCCGCTTGCTGCTTTGGGTGAGATTGTTACTTACAGGCGGGTTTTTCTGGCTGGGTTGCTGTTGTTCGTGTTGGCTTCCATCGGCTGCTGCTGCGCGCGCTCGCTCCCGGCGTTAACCCTGGCCCGTGCTGTTCAGGGGTTGGGCGCTGCGGGAGTCATGGCGGTTAATCCGGCTTTGGTGCGTTTTACCTATCCGGCGGCGCAGCTTGGCCGGGGCGTCGGGTTGAATGCACTGGTCATTTCCGTGGCCTCGGTTATCGGCCCCAGCCTGGCCTCGCTCATCCTTGCGCACGCCTCCTGGCCCTGGCTTTTTGCCGTCAACGTGCCCACGGGGCTCGCCGCTCTGGCCGTCGGCATCTTTGCGTTGCCGCGCAGCCCCAAATCCGGCGGCAGGCTGGATTTTGTGTCCACCTGCCTCAACGTGGCGGCCTATGGCGGCACCATATTGGGGCTTGATGTGCTGATGCGCGGTGGCGCTGTTCTGCCCGGTGCGGCCAGCCTCACCGCCGGCATAGGTGCTGGCTGGCTGCTCGTGCGCCGCTCATTGCCGCAGGCCCGTCCGCTCATTCCCATCGATTTGCTGCGCAACCGGCTGTTTGCCCTTAGCATCCTAACCTCTGTCGCTTCCTTTACCGCGCAGATGCTCGCCTTCGTCTCCCTGCCGTTCATGCTGCAGCTCGCCATGCATCATACTCAGGTTCAGACCGGGCTGCTGATGACCGCCTGGCCGCTGGCGGTGGGCGTGGCTGCCCCTGTGGCCGGGCGGCTGGCCGACCGCTACCCTGCCGCGCTGTTGGGTGGTTTCGGCTTGGGGCTGTTGGGGGCGGGGCTCTTCCTCCTCGCCGCCATGCCGCCCGATGCGGCAAACGGGACGATCGTCTGCGGCATGGCGCTCTGCGGCCTGGGTTTCGGGTTTTTCCAGGCTCCTAACAACCGCACTTTGCTTTCCGCAGCACCCCGGTCGCGCACGGGTGCTGCTGGCGGGCTGCTCGCCAGCGCCCGGCTCACCGGGCAGACGTCCGGCGCCACGTTGGCGGCCATATTATTAGGGCTGGGCACGGTAGGGCTAAGTTGGTCGCTATGGCTCGGCGGCGCCATTGCGCTGGTCGGCGCCGGCGTCAGCCTGTCGCGCCTCAAACTCAGCCCGCCAGCAGAAACCCCAGCGCCTCCTCGCAAGGCTGCTCCACCTTGAACGCGAGCAGACCATCCGCCCGCGTGCGCCCGATATTGACCGCCACGATGGGCTTGCCCGCCTGCGCCGCCGCCCGCACGAAGCGGAAGCCGGACCAGACCATGAGCGAAGATCCCACAACCAGCACGGCATCGGCTTGGGCGAGGTGGTTTGTCGCGGCCTCTACCCGTTCCTGCGGTACGTTCTCGCCATAAAACACCACATCCGGCTTCATCACCCCGCCGCATTCCTGGCACGCCGGCACGGCGAATGAGGAGAAATCCGTCTCGACATCCGCATCGCCATCCGGCGCATTTACGCCGTCCAGCCCGCCCCAGCCGGGATTGAGGCGCTCTAGCTGCGCCTGAAATTCCGTCCTGGGCACGCGCCGCTCACACACCATGCAGCGCACTTCATCCAGCCGCCCATGCAGATCGATCACGTTTCTGCTTCCCGCCGCCTGATGCAGCCGGTCGACATTCTGGGTGAGCAGCACCTCGCATTTGCCCATCTGCTCCAGCCGGGCCAGCGCCCGGTGCGCCCCATTCGGCCGTGCCTGGCCAAAATGCCGCCAGCCGACCATGCTGCGCGCCCAATACCGCCGCCGCGCCGCCGCATCGCCCATGAACACCTGGTAGGTCATCGGCTGCGCCCGCTTCCACTGGCCTGCTTCATCCCGGTAGTCCGGCAGTCCCGAATTCGTGCTGCACCCGGCGCCGGTGAGCACGAACAGCCGGCGGTGGCCCTCGATAAATTCCTGCAGTGACATCTTCATGCGGCCACCTTAACCCGGTTCACTTCGCCGCGCATTCGTGGCAAGGAGCCGGGCATGAGCATGAGCACCGACACCATCAAAGCCGCCGCGCATGAGGCCCATATTGTCGCCAAAGCGCTCCCGTATCTGCGCCGCTACGCCGGGGCTACCATTGTGGTGAAGTACGGCGGGCATGCCATGGAAGGCGCGCTCGCCAATGAGTTCGGCCGCGATATCGCGCTGCTGAAACAGGTCGGTATCAATCCTGTCATTGTTCATGGTGGCGGGCCGCAGATTAACGCTATGCTAAAGCGCCTTGATATTGAAAGTAATTTTATCAACGGCCTGCGCGTTACCGATGAGGCCATGGTCGAGGTGGTGGAGATGGTCCTGGCCGGGACGGTCAACAAGCAGGTGGCCAGCCTCATCAACCAGGCTGGCGCCTTAGCCGTTGGTATTTCAGGAAAAGATGGCGGGCTTATCCGCGCCCGCAAACTCCGCCGCACCTATAAGGACCCGGATTCTGAAATCGAGGAGGTGCTCGACCTCGGCTTTGTTGGTGAGCCCGCCTTTATCGACACGCGCGTCATCCACGCCCTCACCGGCGCCGGGCTTATCCCCGTTATCGCCCCGGTCGGCACCGGCGATGATGGCGAGACCTATAACATAAACGCCGACACCGCTGCCGGCGCCATTGCCGGCGCGCTTAACGCTCAGCGCCTGCTGATGCTGACCGATGTGCCGGGTGTTTTGAGTAAAGACAAGGAGTTGCTGACAGATTTGAGCATGGCCCGGGTGCACGAGCTGATCGCCGATGGGACCATTTCCGGCGGGATGATCCCTAAAGTGGAAACCTGTATGGAAGCCGTTACTTTGGGTGTGAAGGGGGCTACCATCCTTGATGGCCGTGTGCCGCATGCGCTGCTGTTGGAGTTGTTCACCGAGGGTGGGATTGGGACGATGATACATAAGTAAAAAGGGCCGCTTTTTGAAAAAAAGCATTAAAAACTTTGGTAACAATATACTTGGCTAAGTAAATTCCTTCTCATCGCTAACATACGATCAAAAATCGGAGATATAGGGTGCAAAAACGTCGCGGACCGGTCACCGCTGCGGAATTAGCGGCACGACTTGAGGCGGACCCTGATTGGGTTGCTCGTCGGGATGCACGGGAGCGGGACCGGGCACAACGTGAACAACAGTCACATATTGAGCAAGCTCCCTTATTAAGTGATCTCCAGGCTATCGGAATCGTCGTCAATAATGTGTGGAATTTAGTGAACACGGCAACGCCGTATCCCCAAGCTTTGCCTATTCTTTTAAGGCACCTTTCGAAACAGTACAGTGAGCGCACTTTGGAGGGGATTGCACGCGCCCTTGCGGTAAAAGATGCACGGCTTATCGCGTGGGATCATTTGATCGCCAGTCTCCGTAAAAAGCTCTTTCCAAAAGAGCCAAATGACGCGATTATGGTAGCAATAGCAGCCATGGCACGTCCAACAGACCTCGAATGTCTAATCGACCTAATAAAAGACGAGTCTCTTGGGTCCTGCCGTATCTTTCTGGTCCGCAATTTGATGCGCTCAAAGCGGCAGGAAGCTCGGAACGTGCTTTTATCCCTTCGAGATGACCCCGACTTGAAGAGAGAGATTGCTGCTCGGCTTAAGGTGTAACATGCAGATCGGCATTCACTTAGCCAAGTATATTATTACCAAAACTTTTGTTATTAATGAGTTAGTTGGTATTTTAACCGCTGCCTGTTAGATGGGCAGATCCCTTTCCGCATCTCCATCTTCCTGGCTTTGCCGATTGCCAGCATTGATGAACTGGTGCTCAGCGCGAAATTGCGCGAGATTGGGCATGAAGAGGGCGAGACCGCCCGCAGCGTGGAGCAACACCAGATACATGGCTGAAGTTACGATATATTTTAACCCGAAATGTGGTACGGCGCGGAACACTCTGGCGCTGATCCGCGAGGCCGGGATTGAGCCCGAGATTATTGATTATATAAAAACCCCGCTGAGCCGGGCGCAGCTTGCCAAGCTCGCCAAACTCACCGGCGGCGCTGCTGTTCTGCTCCGCGAGAAAGAGGCTTTGGCCGTGGAGCTGGGGCTGAAGGGGGCTACCGATGCCGTGATTCTGGACGCCATTGCCGCGCATCCTATCCTGCTCAACCGCCCGGTGGTGGTGACGCCCAAGGGCGCCAAACCCTGCCGGCCGGCGGAGCTGGTTAAGGATTTGCTGTAACTTAAGCGCAGGCGGCGAAGTCAGGCTCGAAATGCGAAAAAACCTGCCGGGGAGCAGAAACAAAATCCAGCTCCCAGGGGCGGATGTCCGCGGGCTGGGCGGCGGCGAACAGCTCTGCCACCTGCGCGGCGCAGACCAAAGCCATGCAGAGGCAGCCGAAGATCGAGGCCAGGCCGGTGATGATGGTGATGTCGAACATTGCTGTGGTTCCTTCTCTAAATCTTAGAACAGGCTCATTTGCGCCGGGGATGATTTGACGCTGGGGAGTGAAAACTGGCCGCAATCGAGGCTGGCGCCGCCGCCTTCCAGCCCGAATTGTTTGACGGCGCGGTTAAAGCGCTGGTGCAGCATATCGGCATAGGGGCCGGAGCCTGCGAAACGGGAGTGGTAATCCGCGTCGTTGAGTTTGCCGGCGCGGCTCTGGCGGATCAGGCTCAGTACATGGGCGGCGCGGTCCGGCAGGTGTTTTTCCAGCCAGTCGGTGAACAGGGCACCCAGCTCATGCGGCAGGCGCAGCAGCACGGTATGTGCGCTTTGCGCCCCGGCTTTTGCGGCTTGTTCCAGAATGTTTTCCAATTCGGCATCGTTCACCCCGGGGATCATCGGCGAGGCCATGACGCCGACTGGAATTCCGGCCTCTCGCAGTTCACGTAGCGCGGCCAGCCGCCGGGCGGGTGAGGCGGCGCGGGGTTCCATGGCGCGGGCCAGCACGGGGTCCAGCGTGGTGATGGAAATATGCACTTTCGCCAGGCCTTTGGCGGCCATGCGGCGCAGAATATCGGCATCGCGCAGCACGCCGGCGGATTTGGTGACGATGCCGACGGGGTTGCCGAAGCGTTCCAGCACTTCCAGCACGGAACGGGTGATGGAGAGGGTGCGTTCCACCGGCTGGTAGGGGTCGGTATTGGAGCCGAGGACGATGACGGAAGGTTTGTAACTGGCTTTAGAGAGTTCTTTTTCCAGCAATTTCGCGGCTTCGGGTTTGAAGACGATCTTGGTTTCGAAATCCAGCCCGGCGGAGAAGCCGAGATAGGCGTGGCTGGGGCGGGCGAAGCAATAGATGCAGCCGTGCTCGCAGCCCCGGTAAGGGTTTACGCTTTGGGAGAAGGGGAGATCGGGTGAATCGTTACGGGCGATGATGGTGCGGGTGTTGTCGCGGATTAAACTGGTGCGGGGGCGGGTTTCTTCCTCGGGCAGGTCCCAGCCGTCATCGAAGGCTTCCACCCGCGCGGTTTCGAACCGGTTGGGTGGATTGACGGCGGTACCGCGCCCTTTGATGGCGCCCGGTATATCTCTGGTCTTGACCTGCACTCGTGAAACTGCTGACATGTTCACGCTCCGTTCTGGCCCGATTAAGGGCAAAGCGGGATGTCTTGTCAAGAACAAAATGAGAACAAATTTTGCGGTTGGGGGTGGTGGTCTGGGGGCTGCCGGGTTTGACGTTATTAGATGTTTGCATGATGTTATTAGATGTTTGCACGACGATATTAGATGTTTGTCATGACGAAATGGGGTTGATGGACAGTATGGGCTGGACCGGTCGCGGGTGATCCGGGTTTTCTATTGACCCCCTCCATATTTCCGTGAATATGGAAATATGGAAAAAATCGACGCCATTACCGCTCTTGCGGCACTCGCACAGGAAACGCGCCTCGATGTATTCCGGCTTTTGGTGCAGGCCGGGGCAAAGGGGGTGCCGGCGGGGCAGATTGCCGAGACGCTGAGCCTGCCCTCCGCCACGCTGTCCTTTCATCTGAACCAGCTCAAGAATGCCGGGCTTATCAATTTCCGCCGCGAAAGCCGGTCTTTGATTTATGCGGCTGAATATGCGGCCATGAACGGGCTGCTGGCGTATCTGACGGAGAATTGCTGCCAGGGGGGTAAGGCTGGTTGTGGCACCGTGGTTTGTGACACAGCCGTGCTCGGCAAGACGGAAGAGGCCGGTTGATGCTGGATCGGGAATTGCTCCGGCGTGTTGCCGCGGAGGCTCTTGGCACCGGTTTTCTGGTGGCGACCGTGGTCGGCTCCGGCATCATGGCGCAGTCGCTCACGCATGATATAGCGCTCGCTTTGCTGGGCAACACCATTGCCACGGGGGCGATGCTTGTTGTCCTCATCACAATTCTCGGCCCCATTTCAGGCGCGCATTTCAACCCGGCGGTGTCGCTCGTCTTCGCGGTGCGGCGTGTTCTGCCGCTGCGTGAGGCGGTGCTGTATATGGTGGCCCAGATCATCGGTGGTATCCTCGGCACAATGCTGGCGCAGTTGATGTTTGCGCTGCCGATCATCGATGTTTCGATGAAAGCGCGTACCGGTGAGGCGCAATGGCTTTCGGAGTTCGTCGCGACATTCGGTTTGATCGCCACGATACTCGCGGGTATTCGTTTCGAACCTAAGGCGGTTCCCTGGCTTGTCGGGCTTTATATAACCGCCGCCTATTGGTTTACCGCCTCCACCTCATTCGCCAATCCCGCCGTGGCCATCGCACGCTCCCTGACCAATAGTTTTTCCGGCATAAGTCCGGTTGATCTGCCCGGCTTTATCGCGGCTGAATTGGTTGGCGCCGTTGCGGCTTTGGCGGTGATGGGCTGGCTGCTTGCGCCGGTGGGGGCCGGTAAGATTCAGCCGCCGGCGGCGGCCGGCAAGATTCAGGAGGAGTCTACGCTATGAGTGTTACGATCTATCATAACCCTGATTGTGGAACGTCGCGGAATACGCTGGCGATGATCCGTGCTACTGGCATTGAACCCGATATCATCGAGTATCTCAAAACACCGCCGAGCCGGGATAAACTCGTTGAGTTGATCGCGGGTATGGGGATTCCGGTGCGTGAGCTGTTGCGTGAGAAGGGAACGCCTTATGCGGCGCTGGGTCTGGCTGATTTGAAATGGACGGATGAGGAGTTGCTGGATTTCATGCTGGCACATCCAATTCTCATCAACCGGCCGATTGTCGTTACGCCGAAAGCTGTGCGGTTGTGCCGTCCATCTGAGCTGGTTCTGGATATCCTCGATCAGCGTCTTTCAGTGGATTTCATCAAAGAGGACGGCGACATTGTGAGGTGACCTGCGACGCGTACTTCGCAGGCCACACCAGGCACCAATTCAATCGTTGCTGTGCAGGCTGGCGTTCAGCCCACCCCAGCGGGCGGTATTGGTTTCCAGAACCTCGACAACGCCGGTCTGGCTGTTTCTGCGGAACAACAGCCCCGGCCGGCCCGAGAGGGTTTTGGCGGCGACGATATTTCCATCGGGGGTGCGGACTTTCGTACCGGCGGTGACATAAAGACCGGCCTCGACGATGCAGTCGTCACCGAGGGAAATGCCGATGCCCGCGTTGGCGCCGAGCAGGCTGTTCTGGCCGATGGCATTTTTGGTTTTGCCGCCGCCGGACAATGTGCCCATGATGGAGGCGCCCGCACCCACATCGGAGTTCTTGCCAACTGTCACGCCGGGGGTGATGCGGCCTTCCACCATTGATTCGCCGAGGGTGCCGGCGTTGAAGTTGACAAAGCCCTCATGCATCACCGTGGTTCCGGCTGCCAGATGCGCGCCGAGCCGCACACGGTCGGCATCGGCGATCCTGACGCCCTCGGGTATGACGTAATCGGTCATGCGCGGAAATTTATCGACAGAGAACACGTTGAGATGGTGATGATCCGTGGCGAGGCGGTCGCGCAGCTCATCGACCTTTCCCGGCAATACCGGCCCGGCCGAGGTCCATGCAACATTCGCGAGCAGGCCGAAGATGCCGTCGAGATTAAGCTCATTCGGTTTGACGGATCGTTCCGAGAGGAGATGCAGGCGCAACCAGGCGTCTTCTGTTGAAACCGGTGCGGCGTCGAGAGAGGTTATCGTCACATCGATGAAATCGCCTGTGATCAGGCCGAGTTTTTCCGCGAGGCAGCCTCGGCGTTTTCCGGGTGCTGAAAGAGGAAACCAGACATCGATTGTCTTTCCGGTTTCGGCGTCACGATATCTGTGACCTGTCCGCTGGATATTCATAAAAACCTCATGGCTCAGGGAATAAAAGTTTTTGCGCCGCTTTTTTACTTCAGATGCTCTTTGAGCCTGGGCAGCAGCTCGGCCAGGTTGCAGGGGCGGTGGCGGGAATCCAGTTGGTATTTCAGGATCTCGTCCCAGCCGTCTTTTACGGCACCTGTGGAGCCGGGGAGGGCGAACATGTAGGTGCCGTCCGCCACGCCGCCGAGGGCGCGGGATTGCATGGTGGAGGTGCCGATTTTGCTGAAGGAGATCCAGCGGAAGAGTTCGCCGAAGCCTTCGATTTCTTTTTCCATGACGCTTTTGAACGCTTCGGGGGTGACGTCGCGCCCGGTTATGCCGGTGCCGCCGGTGGTGATGATGACGTCTACATCGGGCGCTGCGATCCAGGCGCGGAGTTGGGTGGTGATGGCGGGCACATCGTCGCGGATGATGGTGCGGGCTGCGAGGATGTGGCCGGCGGATGAGATGCGGGCGGCGAGGGTGTCGCCGGAGGTGTCGTTGGTGAGGTTGCGCGTGTCTGAGATGGTGGCGATGGCGATGCGGATGGGGAGGAAAATCGCGCTTTCGTCGATGCGGCTCACGTTCTAGTTCGCGCTGGCGATGGCGGTGCCGGCGGGCATCAGCTCGGGGAAACTGCCGGCGGCGAGCTGGTTCAGGCTTTGCGGCTGAACGCCGATTTCCTCGGCGTAGAGCCAGCTATCGGCCATGACCTGGCGCACGAAGCGGCGGGTTTCGTTATTGGAGATGGTCTCGATGAACAGCAGCGGGTCTGAGCCGTCCTGCAATTGGGAATACCAGGCGGCGGCGGCGTTGGGGCCGGCGTTGTAGCTGGCGATGATGGCGAGCAGGTTGTTGTTGATGCCGGGCTGCTGGCCGAGGAAGGTTAGATACGCCTGGCCGTAGGCGAGGCTGGCGGAGGGGTCTGAAAGATCGCCGGAGACGCCGGTCATGCGGTGCATGGTGGCGGCGGTGACGGGCATCATCTGCATGAGGCCGCGCGCGCCGCAGCGCGATACGGCATGGGCGTTGAAGCCGGATTCGGTGCGGGCCAGCGCGTAGATGAGCGAGGGGTCCAGGGTGAAGCCGCCGGTGGGGTGGATGGCGGGCAAAGGCAGATGCGCGCCGGCGATCTCGTCCACGGGCGAGACCTGCGTGTTGGCGATGGCGATGGCGACATCGGCGAGGCCAGCGCGGGCGGCGACGGCCATGACGGCGCGGGAGAGGTCGGGGTTGCCCTGCATCTGCGGCCAGAGGGCGCGCAGGTTGGCGGCGGCCTGGTCTGTGAGGCCGAGTTGGAGCTGTTCGAAGGCGAGATGGCCCTGGGGGGTGGCGTCCACGGCGGTGATATCGGCTTCCGTGAGCGTGCCGGCGAAGCCTACGGCGGCGAAGCCCTGGCCGAGCAGGCGGCCGGCGAGCATGCCGTAGAAGGTGTCTGGTGCGGCGGCGGCCTGGTGCAGGAGGTCCAGGTATTGGGTGGGCTGCATCTGGCGGAGGGCGACGCGGGCGGACCAGAACTGGCTGGCGGCGCGGTCGTCATCGGAGATGCCGTTGAGCGAGCCGGCGGCGGTGAAATCGGCGGCGGCGGTGGTGAGGTCGTTATTCTGCCAGGCTGTTAGGCCGGCTGCGAAGCGGTTGTGCCAGGCGGCGCCATCCGGGGCGGCGACGGCGCGGGCGGCTGAGCCGGGGATCATCGTCTCCTCGGGCAGGAGGGAGAGCTGCGGGGCGGCCGGCATGTTGGCGCGGGACATTTTGTGCTGCATCAGCCCGTAGATGGCCGTGGCCTCGGGCTCGCTGGAATATTCAGCCCACCAGGCGATCAGCTCGGCAGGGGTGGTGATGTAGCCGGGGTTCAAATAACGCGCAGCCAGGATGGAGCCCATGGCGGAGGGGTCCGACAGCCGCGCTTCCATGTCGCCGGCCTCGGTGGTGTGGCCCGCGGCCTGGAGCTGCTGGATGCGCTGGTAGAGCGCGATATCCGACGGGGACAGCGGCTGGGGCAATATGATTTCGACATTCCCGGCCGGCGCATTGCGCGGCACGGCATAAGCCACACTATCCCCGTTGAGTGCGCTAAGGGGCGCTTGGGGGGGCATGGTCGTTCCCTGGCCTTGTCCCTGATCCGGGGACTTCGCTGCCGCACTGGTGGGGACCACCAGGGTGAGAGCGAAAATGGACACCGAGGCAAACATTGCCAGGCGGCTCACATTCAGGCGGGAGAGCGTTTGAGAGGCTCCTCGCATGGTTAAAGCCCGTACAACAATATTTGCATGAGATGCAATAGCTACTGGCGATACAAATCTCGGTTATTGAGACGTTTTGTGCCGATTCAGCAGGTTAACACTGTGTGTATCGATCACGATTTCGTGAGAATCATGGATTCCAGCCATTCGCGGAGCTGCAAAAGATCCTGCCATGACTCGGATTTAGCCATGGGGGTGCGTAATAAATAGGCTGGGTGATAGCTTGGGAGGCAAGGTAGTCCCGAGTCCATTCCCGTAATGTTTGCCTCGCGCCAGGTGCCGCGCAGGCGGCGGATTCCGGCGGCTCCGGCCTCCGGCAGCAGGGTTTTGGTGGCAACCGCCCCCAGAGTGAGCAGGCCGCGCGGGCGGATGAGGGCGATGTGGCGGTGCAGAAAGGGCAGGCAGAGGGCGATTTCGGCATCTGACGGTGTGCGGTTGCCGGGGGGGCGCCAGGGCACGGTGTTGATGATGCGGGTGTTGCCGCGATTTAACCCGATGCTGGCGAGCATACGGTCCAAAAGCTGGCCGGCGGCGCCCACGAAGGGTTTTCCGGCGCGGTCTTCCTCGGCCCCTGGGGCCTCGCCGATGATGATGAGGGGGGCGTTATCCGCGCCGTCGGCGAAGACGAGCTGGGTGGCGGTGTCGCGCAGGGCGCAGCCGGTGAAGCTGGTGAGGGCGGCTTTCAGCTCGTCCAGGCTTTGGCAGGCGGCGGCGAGGGCGGCGGCTTCCGCTGGGCCGGCGGGCAGGGCGGGGGCTGGTTTGGCGGTTGGGCGCGGGGCGGTTGGGCGCCCGGCGGGGGGGAGGGCTGCCACCGGCGGGGCGGCGGCGCGGCGGTCCTGCGGGGCGTCCAGCAACGCCTCGTCGGCTCCCCATTCATATTGCAGGCGCAAGGCCTCCACAGCGTCCATGGGCTGAGTATAGCGGGGTTCGGGCCGCCCGCTATTCCCCCTGGCGGGTTTATTGAATAAAGCAGGCTGGCAATTCAGTTGGGGGAAGAGAGATGTCAGAGGAGCTGTCACCGCGCGAGGCGATGGAATTTGATGTGCTGGTGGTTGGTGCCGGGCCGGCTGGGCTGTCGGCCGCCATCAAGCTCAAGCAGCTTAACCCGGAGCTGTCTGTTTGTGTGGTGGAGAAAGGCTCTGAGGTTGGGGCGCATACGCTCTCGGGGGCGGTTATCGAGACGCGGGCGCTGAAGGAGCTGTTTCCGGAGATCGATGTTGGGCTGATCCCGCTGGCGACGGCGGTGACGGACGACAAGTTCATTTTCCTGACCGAGACCAAGGCCTTCACCTCGCCGATTAACCCGCCGCAGATGAACAACCATGGCAATTACATTGTCTCGCTTGGCAATGTGGTGCGCTGGTTGGGGCAGCAGGCTGAGGAGCTGGGGGTGGAGATTTATCCTGGCTTTGCCGCTGCGGAGCTGCTCATCGAGGATGGCAGGCTGGTTGGTGTGGCCACTGGCGATATGGGCATTGGCAAGGATGGTGAGCCTACTGATAATTATCAGCGGGGCATGGAGCTGCGGGCTACTTATACTATATTAGGTGAGGGCTGCCGTGGCTCGCTCACGAAACAACTGGAGACGCAGTTTGGCCTGCGGCAGGATGCGGACCCGCAGACCTATGGCATTGGCATTAAGGAACTTTGGGAGGTCAAGCCTGAGAACTTCAAAAAGGGCCTGGCCGTTCACACGATAGGCTGGCCGCTGAAGAGCGACACCTATGGTGGGGCTGCGATCTATCATTTCGGCGAGAATCTGGTCTCCTTCATCTTCGTGGTCGGGCTGGATTATACCAACCCGTATCTCTCTCCCTTCCAGGAGATGCAGCGCTACAAAACCCACCCCGCCATCGCGCCGATTTTTGAGGGTGCCAAACGCATCTCCTATGGTGCGCGCGCGCTCAATGAAGGTGGTTATCAGAGCTTGCCGAAGCTCACCTTCCCCGGCGGCGTGCTCATAGGCTGTGCCGCCGGTACGCTTAACGTGCCGAAGATTAAAGGTACGCATACCGCCATGAAATCCGCCATGGTGGCGGCCGAGGCGATTGCCGAAGCTTTGGCCGGGGATAAACCCGCTGAAGTGATCAGCTATGCCGAAAAACTGAAAGCAAGCTGGGTCTATTCGGAGCTGCATTCCGTCCGCAACATCCGCCCCGGCTTCGCCAAATGGGGGCTGTATGGCGGCGTCATCAACGGCGCGGTCGAGGCCTTTATCACGCGGGGTAAGTCGCCGTGGACGCTGCATAACCACCATGGCGATAACGAAACGCTGAAGAAGGCGAAGGATTCTACCCCCATCGTCTATCCCAAGCCCGATGGTAAGCTCACCTTCGACCGGCTGTCCTCGGTGTTTCTGTCCAACACCAACCATGAGGAAAACCAGCCGGCGCATCTCACCCTGCTGAACCCCGCCATCGCCATCGACATAAACTATAAAGAGTATGCGAGCCCTGAGACCCGCTATTGCCCGGCTGGGGTGTATGAGATCGTGGGTGAGGAAACCAACGAGCCGCGCTTGCAGATTAATGCGCAAAACTGCGTCCACTGTAAGACCTGCGACATCAAGGATCCTACCCAGAATATCAACTGGGTGGTGCCGGAAGGTGCTGGCGGCCCGAATTACCCGGGTGGGATGTAACGCCGGGAGGCCGGGTTTTGTATCTGCCGGGGAAAATGTTTATGCAGTGCACATGACTGTTCGCACATGACTATTCGCATTGGAATCGCCGGGATTACCGGCCGTATGGGTATTTATCTGGCCGAGGAGGCCGCCGCCGCCGCGACGCTGGCCGGCGGCACCAGCCGTTCGCGCCCGGTGGGGGGGAGCGCGCCGCATTTTGCCGACATTACGGCCCTGGCGCGCGAGTCGGATGTGGTGATCGACTTCACCCATGCCAGCACGGTGCGTGAGCATGCCGCCGCTCTGGCCGCCACGGAAACCCCCTGGGTGCTGGGCACCACCGGCTACGGGGATGAGGAGCAGGCGGCTGTGGAGGCGGCGGCGAAGACGATCCCCGTGATTGCCGCGGCTAATTTTTGCACCGGGGTTAATTTGCTCCTGCTGTTGGCTGAAAAATTGGGCCATGCGCTGGAGGCCAGCCAGTTCGATGCCGAGATTTTGGAAATGCACCACCGCCAGAAGGTGGATGCCCCTTCCGGCACGGCCCTGGCGCTGGGCCGGGCGGTTGCCGCCGGGCGTGGGGTAAGGCTGGAGGATGTGATGGTCTCGGGCCGTGATGGCCATACCGGGCCGCGCCAGGATGGCGAGATTGGCTTTGCCACTTTGCGCGGCGGGCAGATTATTGGTGAGCATGAGGTGAGTTTTACGGCGGGGGATGAGCAGATCACCCTCTCGCACCGTGCCTTTGACCGCCGGGTGTTTGCCTCCGGCGCCGTGCGCGCGGCTTTGTGGCTGCACCCGCAGCCGGCCGGGCTGTATTCCATGCGCGATTATCTGCGCCTGTAGTTTCCTGTCCTTTTTCAGCCTATTGACCCGGCCGCCCGGATACGTCATCCGGGCCGCCTGAACTTTTGGGGTTTTACCATGCGTGATCGCGGAGAATTTCTGTTCACTTCGGAATCCGTCTCGGAGGGGCATCCGGATAAGGTTGCCGACCGTCTCTCGGATACCGTGGTCGATGCCTATCTGGCCGCCGACCCCTATGCGCGCGTGGCCTGCGAGACGCTGGTGACGACCAACCGCATCATCCTGGCCGGCGAAGTGCGCGGGCCGGAGAGCATCACCAAGGAATATCTGGCGCATCTGGCCCGGTTGGCGGTGCAGGATATCGGCTATGACCAGGAAGGCTTCTCCTGGCGCAATGCTGAGGTGTCCGTGCATCTGCATGCGCAATCGGCGCATATTGCCCAGGGCGTGGATGCCAAGGGCGACAAGGACGAGGGGGCCGGCGACCAGGGCATCATGTTCGGTTATGCTACCACTGAGACCGAGGCGCTGATGCCGGCGCCGATTTTCTATTCGCACCTTATCCTGCGCCGTATTTCCGAGCTGCGCCGCGCCGCCAACAGCCAGGTGGCCGGGCTGCTGCCGGATGCCAAGAGCCAGGTGACGCTGAAATATGTGGACGGCAAGCCGGTGGGGGCGACCTCGGTGGTGGTGTCCATCCAGCATGCGCCCGGGCTGACGCCGGCGCATGTGAAGGAGCTGCTGCGGCCGATTGTGAAGGCGGCACTCCCCGAGGGCTGGATGCCGCCGGACCATGAATTCTATGTGAACCCGACCGGGATTTTTGAGATCGGCGGCCCGGATGGCGATTGCGGGCTGACCGGGCGCAAGATTATCGTGGACACATACGGCGGGGCTGCCCCGCATGGCGGCGGTGCGTTCTCGGGTAAGGACCCGACCAAGGTGGACCGCTCGGCTGCTTATGTGTGCCGGTATCTGGCTAAGAATGTGGTGGCTGCTGGGCTGGCTGAGCGTTGCACGCTGCAGCTCTCTTATGCGATTGGCGTGAGCCAGCCGCTCTCGCTTTATGTGGATTTGCACGGCACCGGCAGGGATGTGGAAGAGGGCAGGCTGGAGCGCACCCTGCGCGAGCTGGTGAACCTGACGCCGCGTGGGATTCGTGAGCATCTGCAGCTTAACCGGCCGATTTACGTGCCGACCTCTGCTTTTGGGCATTTTGGGCGGACGCCGGATGCTGAGTTGGGGACGTTTACGTGGGAGAAGACGGATCTGGTGGGTTCGCTGAAATCGGCCTTCGGCCGGTAAAAAGCAGCCGCTTTTTGAAAAAAGCGGCGCAAAAACTTTTGCTCTTGGGGGCATGGGGTGTGGTAAGGCCGCAGCCCGTGCCCCTTGTGTTTTGGATGTGTTATGAGTGTTAAGCCGCCGCCTGATCGACTCTATGGACGCCAGAAAGGCAAAAGCCTGCGGCCGCGCCAGGAATGGCTGCTGGCGGCGTTTTTGCCGCGGCTGAGCTGGCCTGCGGTGCCGTTTGGTATTGTCCCGCGCGAGACCTGGCTGGAAGTTGGCTTTGGCGGCGGGGAGCATGCTTTTGAGCTGGCGGATAAAAACCCGGATGTGGGGTATATCGCGGCGGAAGTGTTTGAGACGGGGATTTGCTCGCTGCTGTCGCGCATTGCGCCGGACCATGTGGAGCAGCCGGAGCCGCCGGCGAATTTGCGGCTGTTTACCGATGATGCGCGGCCTTTGCTGCGTGGGATGGCGGATGGGGCGCTCTCAAAACTGTTTTTGATGTTTCCTGATCCTTGGCCCAAGGCGCGGCATGCCAAGCGGCGGTTTGTGCACCCGGAGCTGGTGGCGGAAGTGGCGCGGGCGTTGCGGGTTGGCGGGGAGTGGAGGATTGCTTCGGATGATCCGACGTATCAGGCGTGGACGGATGAGGTGCTGGGGGGGCAGGATGTTTTTACTGTGTCGCGGGTGACCGAGAGGCCGGAGGGGTGGCCGGGGACGCGGTATGAGGCGAAGGCGGTGGTGGCGGGGCGGGTGCCTGTGTATTGGTCGCTGATCCGGAAATCTTGACTGTGTACATGGTTGTGGATACATAGTGAAATACGTCTGGGACCATGCCAAGCGGGACAGCAATCTCGCCAAGCACGGGCTGGATTTTATGGACGGCATTATGCTGTTCGATGGACGGCCTATTTTTAGGGAACTATATATTTGACTCCCTACTGTCCAATGAAACAAGAAAAGCAAGATGGATGCCCAACTCAGAGGTTTACATTGGTGGTTGCTGCTCAGCGATGCCTGGAATACAGAACTTGCCATGCGACTATTACCAATCCTCGGTAATCTGTGCGTAGTTTTTGTCGTGGTTTGCACTTTAGCGGTGCCTGCGTACGCTCATGACCTGCTGCCGCTTCATAGAGGCATTTATGTAGAAGCGACGGTGCCCTGCAAGGTGGCGTCAAATGCAACGATGCTCTCCTATTGGGGAAATACAAATGGCATCAATGACGCCGAGGACGGCTGCACGATAAAAAATTATCATATTCAGGGGGCTGTCTACGATTTATCCCGCACCTGCAAAGAGATTCAGTCGGGCGGAGAATATGAAGATGATCAGAACCTTACGGTAATTGGTTACGAAAAATTTGTGATGTTCGGTCAGATGTATCGATACTGCGGACCGAGCGTAGAGTCGTTTTTGCCGTAGTTGCTCCGATAAGCTGACAGTTCAGAGCCACAGGGACTCAAGTATATAGTTCCCTATTTTTACCTATGCCTCGTCACGAAACGGGGAAGACCGGTTTGTAACGGTGGGGCTGGTTGATGGGCTTATGGTGGCTCTGATTTGGCTCCGCCGTGAAGCTGAAATCCGGGTCATATCGTTAAGGAGAGCGCGAAATGGCGAAAGAGCGGATTATGGACGGTGGAACGCTTGAGGAGATAAAGGCGCGTCTGGTGGCCGGTGAGAGCCGCTCGGACTGGGCGCGTGCGCGCGCCATGTCGCAGGAAGAGGTCGAGCGCCTGGCCGATGAGGAAGATGGGCCGTTGCCGGAGGGGTGGGAGAAGACCATCGTGCTCGGTGTACCGGAGCCGAAACAGGATGTGCATATAAGGCTGGACCCGATGGTGTTGCGCTGGTTCAAGGAACAAGGGCCGGGGTATCAGACGCGGATTAATGCGGTGCTGCGGGCGTTTGTGGAGGCGCGGGTGAAGGGGTAGGTTTAAGTCCTGTCAACCAGGTCAAAATCCAGCGGTAAACCCTGTACCGCACTCGACCAGTAGACATTCATCACCGAAACAAGTCTCCCCTCGCGCAGGAATATATCCGGCACCCGGTTGCTGTACCCCGTCAGTTTCTTGTCGAGCTTGCCGGCAATGGTTTCAGGCTCCCGCAGCGAAAACTGAGTGGCTCTGTTCTTATATGTGCCGGTGCTGGCCACGGGCTTATCAAGATCCGTCCAGGCATAATGCCGGGCCTTGCCGAATGAGATGAACGAGAAGCCTTCCCGGTCCAGCCGCAATTCCGGTCTGGCAATCACCAGCCGTATCAGGGTGAAAGCGGCGAAGCCGCCCGGTCCCAGAATACAGCCGAGGCCAAGGCCGATATATGGGAGCGGGCTGGGGGGCACGAGCCGCCACAGGCCATAAATTGCTACGGCAAACCCGCCGAGAATAACGGCATAGTCAAAGCCGGAAGGGGTTGGCCGCAACACGCGCGTATCCGCATCGCCGCTGGGCATTTCATTTTGTAGTGGCATCGCCGGCTCCTGGCCGCAGTATCGTAACAATCTAGGTGGTTCGGCCGGTCAGGACAAGCTGGCGGTATTAGGCCTCCTCGTCTTCGTCTTCTTCCTCTAAGCCGAATTGCTGGGCTTCTTCGTCGTATTCGAAAATCTCGGCGTAGCGGCCCCAGGAGATTACCGCCCTTAGGGTTTCTTCGGCGTATTCGGGGGACATGTGGTCTTCCAGTTCGTCGCGGAAGCGGACGGCGGAGGCGCGGTGGTTGCTGCGTTGGTCTATGACGGCGCGGATGGCGCCGACCAGGGGGACGTGGGCGCGCAGGGCTTCGGCGAAAATCTCTTTGCGGTCTTCGGTTTCGGCGTCGGCGAATTTGCGGCCTGTGTCGGTGAGGAACAGGTCGCCTTCTTCCAGCCGGGCGAAGCCTAGGAGTTGGAGCGTTTCGCCTAGGGGGAGTAGTTCGTCGACTTCGAATTGCAGGGCTGCGGCGAGGGCCGGTAGATCGGCGCGGCCGTGGTAGGGCGGGCCGGAGAGGGTTTCGATGAGCCCGGCCATGAGGTTGGTGCTGACGGGGTACAGAGGTGTGGCGAAGCCTGAGGGGGCTGTCGCGGCGGGTGCATGCACCGCTGTTGCCGTGCGGCGGGTCATGATGCCGTAGATGTCGTCCACCTGCTGGCGGAAAGCGGGATCGAAACGGTTGCGCGGGTGGGGGAAGGGGACTTTCAGCTCATGCGCGACGCGGCCGGGGTTGGAGGAGAACACCAGGATGCGGTCGGCCATGAGCACCGCTTCCTCGATGTTATGGGTGACGATGAGGATGGATTTTATGGGGAGTTTTTTTTCCATCCAGAGGTCGATCAAATCGGTGCGCAGGGTTTCGGCGGTCAGCACGTCCAGAGCGGAGAAGGGTTCGTCCATCAGCAGGAGGTCGGGGTGGACGACGAGGGCGCGGGCGAGGCCGACGCGCTGGCGCATGCCGCCAGAGAGCTCCTTGGGGTAGGCGGTGTCGTAGCCGCCGAGGCCGATGAGATCGATGGCTTCTTCCGAGCGTTCCTCGCGGTCGTCGCGGCCGACGCCCAGGGCTTCGAGGCCGAGCTGGACGTTTTCCTGCACTGTAAGCCAGGGGAAGAGGGCGAAGCTTTGGAAGACCATGGCCACGCCCTCGGCTGGGCCTTTGAGGTCCTTGCCGCGCCATTTTACTTCGCCGGAGGTGGGTTTCAGCAGGCCGGAGACGATGCGCAGCAAAGTGGATTTGCCCGAGCCGGAGCGGCCGAGGAGGGCGACGATCTCGCCTTCGTTCAGGGTGAGGTCGACATTGTCGAGCACCACGAGATCCGCGCTGGCTTCCTTATGGTAGGCCTGGCGGCAGTTGCGGATGGTAACCAATGGCTGAGCGGGGGGCTGGGTCTGGTCCATGATATTACCCTAGCGTTGTGCGGCGTGTGGCGTAGGCAAAGAGCGGGCGCCACAAAATGCGGTTGAAGGTGATGACGTAGGCCGACATGACGACGACGCCGAGTACGACGCGCGCTGTGTCGCCGTTGTTGGTGGCCTGGGCGATGTAGGCGCCGAGCCCGTGTGCGACGAGGTTATGGCTGCCCCAGCTCGCTACCTCGGCGACGATGGAGGCGTTCCACGCGCCGCCGGAAGCCGTGAGGGCGCCGGTGATGAAATAGGGCAGGATGCCGGGGATCATCACTTTGCGCCACCACAGCCAGCCGCGGATGTGGAAGTTGGCCACTGCCTCTTTCATGTCGCCGGGGAAGGCGGCGGCGCCGGCGATGACGTTGAACAGCACGTACCATTGCGTGCCGATGAGCATGAGCGGTGTTAGCCAGATATCCGGGCTGACGTGGAAATGCACGATGAGCAGGACCACGGGCGGGAACAGCAGGTTGGCGGGGAAGGCGGCGAGGAATTGCGCGATGGGCTGGGCGATGCGCGTGGCTTTGGGACGCAGGCCGATCCATACGCCGATGGGCACCCAGATGATGGCGGCGATGACCATAAGCACGATGACGCGCAGCAGGGTGTAGGCGCCCATGAGCAAGGCGGTGCCGAGGTCGCTCCAATGCAGGGAGCCGGAGACGAATACCCAGATCTTCCAGGCGGCAAAGGCGGCGGTGAGAGTGATGAGGGTGAACCAGATGGTGTCGACCAGTTTTGAAGGGGCTGCGTTTTCATCCACCTGATGGCGGACCGGCAGGGCCAGGCGCAGGCGGGTGAGGGCGCGCATCCATTCGCTGAGCACATCGCCGATGTCCTGGAAGATGGCCGTGCGGCGCAGCAGTTTCAGCATCCAGGGTTCGGGGATGGTGATGGTTGATGTGGTTTCGAAACGGAATTTGCCGGACCAGGCGACCAGCGGGCGGAATAGGAGCTGGTCGTAGAGCAGGATGACCACGAGCATGGCGATGATGGCGTAGAAGATGGCTTTGAGGTTCTCCTGGGCCAGCGCCGTGGCCACGTAGGAGCCGATGCCGGGGAGGGTGAAGTTGGTGTTGCCGACTGTCACCGCCTCGGAGGCCACCACGAAGAACCAGCCGCCGGACATGGAGAGCATGGTGTTCCAGACGAGGCCGGGCATGGCGAAGGGGACGTCCAGGCGCCAGAATTTCTGCCAGGCGGAGAGGCGGAAGGAGCGGGAGGCTTCCTGGAGGTCAGCGGGGAGGGTGGTGAGGGATTGGTAGAAGCTGAAGGCCATGTTCCAGGCCTGGCTGGTGAAGATGACGAACACCGAGGCCAACTCCGCGCCCAGCACTTTGCCGGGGAAGAGGCCGAGGAAGAATACGGTGGTGAAGGTGAGGAAGCCGAGGATGGGGACGGACTGCAGGATGTCCAGGATGGGGATGAGGACCATGCCGGCGCGGCGCGATTTGGCGGCCAAAGTGGCGTAGGTGAAGGTGAACAGCAGCGAGAAGGCCAAGGCCGCGAACATGCGCGCGGTGGAGCGCAAGGCGTAATAAGGCAGCCACATCGGGTCCAGGTGGATGGGGGTGTTCTGGATGCTGGCGATGGGTATGGCGATGGTGCCGCGCCCGACGCCGACCAGGGCAATGAGAAGTCCCATGACGAGGAGCAGCGCGGCCCCGTCCCAGCGGTTTGGCAGACGGCGCCCGGCCAGGGCAGTGGGGGTGTAATTGCTCATCAAGCCGCCTGGCATTGGGTCTGTGTTAACCCCCCTTAGAGAGGGTGAGCGGCTTTGTCACCCCGTGCGGGGTTGCGCTTTTATGACAGTTCGGCGGGGTTTGTTTGGGGGATGCCGCGGCTGTCTATGGCGGTGACAGGGCGGAGTGACAATGCGTTACCGGCGAAGATGGCTTCGGCCTGGAATAATTGCTCGGGCGTGAGGCGGGCTTCTCTCACGCGCCCGGCCTCCAGCAATTTGGCGCGCCGGATGCCGGGCAGGGCGCCATCCGCTACCGGGGGGGTGAGCCAGGTGCCGCCCAGACGCACGAAGAGGTTGGCGGCGCTGGTTTCGGCGATGAAGCCTTGGGTGTTGAGCAGTAGGGCGTCATCGGCGCCTGCCTCGGCGGCCTGGATGCGGGCCAGTATGCCGGGGAGGTAGTTCAGGGTTTTCAAGGCGCTCAGGGGGGAGGTTTCGTCGCGCCGGATGGTGGATGTGATGAGGCGCAAGGGGCCGCCGGGGGGGAGTGGGGCTGTGGTGATGAGGATTGTGGGGGTGGGGGATTCAGGGGGGAGTAGTCCGCGCGGGGCTGGGCCACGGGTGAGGGTGAGGCGCAGGGCGGCGTTTTGCAGCGCATTGGTTGCCAGTAGCGCGCGTGTGGCAGTCTCCAACGCCGGTAGGGAAAGCGGTAGGGGAATACGCAGGAGGGCGGCGCCGTTGGTGAGGCGGGCGTAATGGCGGGGCAGGTCTGGGATTGTGCCGTTTTGCGCTGCCATGGTCTCGAACAACCCGTCGCCCAGGAGCAGGCCGCGATCCGCCGGGTCGATCCGTGCCGCCGCTGCTGGGAGCAATGCGCCGTTGAGCCAGATATTATCCATGCCCGAGGGCCAGGAGGGGGGAGATTTTCAGCATGGCTTCCTCGTATTCGGCGGGGGCGGATGAATCCCAGGTGATGCCACCGCCGGCCTGGGCGTAGAGTGTGTTTGCCGTGGCGGTGATGGTGCGGATGATGATGGCACTATCCATGGCGCCATCAAAGCCGATCCAGGCCAGGGTGCCGCAATAGGCGCCGCGCGGGGCTGGTTCCAGCTCGTCGATGATCTGCATGGCGCGGCGTTTGGGGGCGCCGGTGATGGAGCCGCCGGGGAGGGTGGCTGCCAGCAGGTCGAACGCATCCAGCCCGGGGCGGAGTTGGCCGGTGACGGCGGAGACCAGGTGATGGGCCTGGGCGAAGCTCTCGACCGCGAAGAGTTCCGGGACGGTGATGGAGCCGATGGCGCAGACCTGGCCGAGGTCGTGGCGGAGCAGATCGGTGATCATGAGGTTTTCGGCCCGCTCTTTGGGGTTTTGCGACAGGGCGCGCGCGGCGGCGGCGTCCAAGGCGGGGTCCGGGTGGCGGGCGGCGGTGCCTTTGATGGGGCGGGTTTCGACGCGCCCATCCGCGTGCAGGCGGATGAAGCGCTCGGGGGAGGCGCTGACGAGGCCGTAATGCCCGGCATCGATACAGGCGGCAAAGGGGGCGGGGCTTAGGGCGCGTAATGCCATGTGCAAGGCGGGGAGGGTGGCTTGGGGCGGGCGGGGGGTTGTGAAGCGAAAGGTGAAGTTGGCCTGATATACGTCGCCTGCCGCGATATAATCGCGCAGGCGCTCGTGCCCGGCGAGATAGGCGTCCCGGCCCATTTCCGCATGCCAATCCAGGGATGGCAGAGGCAGTGCTGCGGCCGGAACGGCGAGCCGTGCTGCAATTTCCACCAGGCGTTCCCGCGGGCCCAGATAATGCAGGCGTTGTGTGGTGTGATCGAACCCCAGCAGCGTGGTGTACAGGCCGAACCAGCCGGGGGGGAGGCCTTGCATGGGGGGATGCCGGCTATCCACCCCGGCGCAAACGCGCGCGGCATCATAGCCGATCCAACCCACCGCGCCGCCTTTGAAGGGGAAGGGCCAATTCGGCAGAGGTGCTGGCTGGTGCGCTGCCATCCAGTTGCGCAATGCTGTGTAGGGGGCTTCCGCCAGTACCAGGGTGGCTTGCGGTGCCAGGCAGAGGTAACTTACACAGGCCCGGGCATCGCCCGTGGCGGAGCTGTCCAGAAACGCCACGCCTGGCCCGGACAGCGCCAGAAATGCGGCCTCCGGCGCAACCCAGGTGAGTTCCGTGGCGATGATCATGCGCCGCTTTTGGCCGCGCGCGGCGGGGGCCGCAAGCGGCTGCGCCATTTAACGTAGGGGATTTATCTTAAGTCCAGGCTATCATGGGCTGACTTAGCCAAGGAGAAGCAGGATGATGCGGGTGTTGCGCGGAATTTTTGCGGGATTTGACCATGGCACCCGGCTGCGGCTCGCCGGGCTCTACGGGTTTCTCACCCTTGCCAATGTCGCCCTCTGGGGCATCGCCTTTGCCGTATTCCACCATTACCCGATACTGCTGGGCACGGCTTTCCTCGCCTATAGTTTCGGCCTGCGCCATGCGGTGGATGCCGATCATATCGCCGCCATCGACAATGTGACGCGCAAGCTGATGCAGCAGGGGCAGCGCCCGGTGGGGGTTGGGTTCTTCTTCTCTCTTGGTCATTCCACCATCGTCTTCGGCCTGTCGGCGGCGGTGGCCATTACCTCCGTCGCCATCAAGAACCGTTTCACCGCCATCGAGGGATTCGGTGACATTGCCGGTACGCTGATCTCGGCTGTGTTCCTGCTGGCCATTGCCATCGTCAATATCATCATCCTCGCCTCCATCATCGCAACCTTCCGGCGCGTAAAAGCCGGGGGTGTGTATTCCGATGAGGATCTGGACATTCTGCTGTCGCAACGCGGGTTTTTCGGCCGCATCTTCCGCGCTTTGTTTTCGCTCGTCGGCCATAGCTGGCACATGTACCCCATCGGCGTCCTGTTCGGCCTCGGTTTCGATACCGCGACGGAGGTGGGCCTGCTCGGCATCTCCGCCGCCGAGGCCTCGCACGGCCTGCCCATCTGGTCGATCATGCTCTTCCCCGCCCTCTTCACCGCCGGCATGGCGCTGGTCGATACAACCGACAGCATCCTCATGCTCGGCGCCTATGGCTGGGCCTTTGCCAAACCGATGCGGAAGTTATTTTACAATATCACCATTACCACCGTCTCGGTGCTGGTAGCGCTGATTATTGGCGGGTTGGAGGGGTTGGGGCTGGTGCAGGCACGGCATAATTTGTCGGGCATGTTCTGGGATGGTGTGGCGGCGCTTAACAATCATTTCGGCATGCTCGGCTATGTCATCATCGGCATTTTTGTGGCGAGCTGGGCGGTGGCCGTATTGGTATATAAAGCCGGGCGCTATGATGAATTGCCGGTGCGGCTGGAGTGATCAGGGCAGAAGGGCCGGGTTGCGCCAGCCTTGGACGCCGTCCACGGTGACGTGAGGTGCTGGGGTTAGTGCCAGTATGGCGGGGCGCTCCATTTCCAAAACCCACCCCGCGCCCAGCAGCAGTTCGAACAGACGGCCTTCGATACTGCGTGAATGTGTGCCGATGACGATATAGGCGACGCGGCGGGTAAGCTCTGTGACGCAGCCGGAGATGAAATCGGCTTCGCCGCCCTGGATGTCGATGTGCAGCAGGTCGATTTGTTTGCCGGGGGCTACATCCGCGAGGGCGATCATTGGCAGGATGTCGTGGCTTTTGGCTTTTATGGCGGTTTGCTGCTCGGCTTGCGTTGCGCCGAAGATGGGTTCCAGCCCCCAATCGCCACCGGCGTGAGACTGGCGCGGGAATAATGCGGTGCCGTTGGTTGCGGCGGCGATGCCGTGGTGCAAGGTGACCTGCTCGGGCGTAAAACCATTGGTGGCGGTGGATTCGCGGGCGAAGCCGATGTGCCCCTCATCGCCCTCCACCCCGACGAGATGCACCGCGCGCCCGGCGTTGCGCGCCGCCGTGCCGGCGATGTTAAGCCAGCAGCCCCACCCGCAGCCGAGTTCCACAACGGTGAAGCGTTTTTTTGACAGCTCCACGGCGCGTAAGACGGAGGCGAACTCGGCGATGTCGGCATGCCAGTTGGCGGGGATTGGTGTGCCTTCCACCTCTCCGGCGCGCGCCGCCAGCACTGACGGTACGAATTTGGGATCGATTTTTACGCCCAGAAAATTCGTGAGATAGGCAGGTGTTGCCTGCACACCCTCCACCGCATGGCGCTGGATGGTTCCGATGGCGTCAAAAACCGTGTGGTAGTGGAAAAACGCACCCGGCACGATGTCACGCAACTGCGCATTCTCCGCCAGCAACGCCCGGCGGGCGTACCAAAGCTGTCGCAGTGGCGGGAATTTCAGGGCCAGGCGTTTCAGAAACTGCATTGGGGGTCCTTGGTTTTGATTTTTGATGCCCGCCGGCGGCTTAATGCCCGGTGCTGCCGAACCCGCCGGCACCGCGTGCGGTTGCGTCCAGGTCATCAACCTCTTCCCATTCTGCGCGCACCACCGGCCCAAGTACGGCCTGGGCGATGCGCATGCCGCGCGTGACGGTGAAATGCTCCTCGGAGGCGTTGAGGACGATTATGCCGAGTTCGCCGCGATAATCTTCGTCGACGGTGCCGGGGGCGTTGGGGATTACGATGCCGTGTTTGAGGGCGAGGCCTGAGCGCGGGCGGATTTGCAGCTCATAGCCGGGGGGCAAAGCGATGCTGAAGCCGGTGGGGATAAGCGCGCGCTTGCCTGGTGCGATGATGACTGGTTTTTCCACTGCTGCCAGAACATCCGCCCCGGCTGCCCCGGCTGTGGCGTAATGTGGCAGGTCCAGCCCCGCGCCGTGCGGCAGACGTTTGATTTTTACGCCAACGCTCATTCAAAAAATTCCTTACGATTAGTTCCAGAGACGCAATGCCACGATTTTTTCGACGAGTTTCTGTGCCAGTACGGTTTTGCTTTGGCGCGGCCAGGTCTCTACGCCCGTTTGGGTTATGAGCAGCACCTCGTTTTCGTCGCCGCCCATGATGCTGGTCTCGCCGACATTATTCGCTACGATCCAGTCGCAGCCTTTGCGCGCGCGTTTGGCGGTGGCGTGTTCCTGCAGTTTTTCCGTTTCTGCGGCAAAACCAATAACCAGGCGTGGCCGCTGTGGGCCGGGTTTGGAAATGCTTGCCAGAATATCCGGGTTTTCGGAGAGGTTGAGGGCAGGGGGGGTGCCGCTGCCGTCTTTTTTGAGTTTTTGCGCTGCGGCTTCAACATGCCAATCCGCTACGGCGGCGGCGCAGATGGCGATGTCCGCGGGGAGTGCTGCCTGTACGGCATCATACATTTCGCGTGTGGTTTCAACTTTTACCAGTTCCAGGCCGAACGGAGCGGGCAGGTTTACCGGGCCGCTGATGAGGGTGACGCGCGCGCCTTGTGCCGCGAGGGCGGCTGCGATGGCATGGCCCTGCTTGCCGGAGCTGCGGTTGGCGAGGTAGCGCACGGGATCGATGGGCTCATGCGTGGGGCCGCTGGTGACGATGGCGTGTTTGCCCTTGAGCGGGCCGTGGTTGAGGGCGGCCTGGATGGCGGTGAGGATGGCTTGGGGTTCGGCCAGGCGGCCGGGGCCGAATTCGCCGCAGGCCATGGGGCCTTCGTCTGGCTGTACCAGCAGGATTCCGCGTTTTTGCAGGGTGGCGATGTTGGCCTGGGTGGCCTGGTGTTGCCACATGCGGACGTTCATGGCTGGGGCTACCAGTACGGGTTTGTCCGTGGCGAGGAGCAGGGTGCTGGCGAGGTCGTCCGCCAGGCCGCCGGCCATTTTGGCGAGGATGTTTGCTGTTGCCGGGGCGACCACCACGAGGTCTGCGGCGCGGGAGAGTTCTATGTGGCCCATCTCGCTTTCATCGGTGAGGGAGAAGAGATCCTGGTAGATTTTTGTGCCGGTGAGGGCCTGGAGGGAGAGGGGGGTGACAAATTGTTTTCCGGCCTCGGTGAGGACAGCGGTGACGGCAAGGCCGGATTTGGTGGCGAGGCGGACCAGCTCCAGGGCTTTGTAGGCGGCGATGCCGCCGCTGACGATGAGCAGGATGCGCTTCATAGCCGCCAGCCGGCGTGGATGGCGGCAATGCCGCCGGAGAGGTTGCGGTAGGTGACGCGCTCGAAGCCTGCTGCTTCGAACATGGATTTGAGTGTTTCCTGATTGGGGAACATGCGGATGCTCTCGGCGAGGTATTGGTAGCTGTCCGCATCCTTGGCGATGAGCTGGCCGAGGCGGGGGAGGGCTTTGAAGGACCAGGCGTCGTAGAGAGGCTCCAGGGCGGCGATTTGGAGCTGGGAGAATTCCAGGACGAGGAAGCGGCCGCCGGGTTTTAGCAGCCGGTACGCCTGTTTGATGACGTTGTCCTTGTTGGTGCAGTTGCGCAGGCCGAAGGCCATGGAAATACGGTCGAAGCTGCCGTTGGGGAGGGGCAGGTTTTCGGCATCGGCGGGGAGGAAGGTGATGTCCGAGAGGTAGGCTTTGGCGGCGGCGCGGTCGCGGGCCACGTCCAGCATGGAGTCGTTGATGTCCGAGGCCGTGACCGGGCCGCCGCCGCGTTTTAGCCAGGCGAAGGAGATGTCTCCGGTGCCGGCGGCCAGATCCAGCAGGCGGTAATGCGGCCGGGGGTCCAGGGCGTTCAGAAACTCGTGCTTCCATAGGCGGTGGATGCCCAGAGACATCAGGTCGTTCATGATGTCGTATTTCGGGGCCACGCTGTCGAAAACCTCGCGCACCTTGCTGGCCTTGGCCTCGCGCGGCACGGTTTTAAAGCCGAAATCGGCTGTTTCGTCCGCTTGCGTGCCCGCTTGCGTGCCTGCTTGCGTGGAAGAATTGTTTTGCTCCATGGACCCTAGTATAGCGTTGTTTTGCAATGCCGGAACTCCCCGAGGTTGAGACAGTGATGCGCGGCCTCGACGGGCACCTGACGGGCCGGCGAATTGCCGTGGCGCGGCTGAACCGGCCTGATATCCGATTTTTGGTGCCGCCCGAGCTGCCTGCGGTGCTTACGGGGGCGGTGGTGCTGGGGTTTCGGCGCCGCGGTAAGTACATTCTGATGCGGCTGGATAGCGGGTTTTCCGTGTTGATCCATCTTGGGATGTCTGGCCGGATGCTGCTGGATGCCGAGCCGGCGCTGCATGAGCATTTGCGGATTGAGACGGAAGGCGGGGGTGCTGTGGGGTTTGTGGACCCGCGCCGGTTTGGGGTGCTGGATTTGCTGCGGACGGCGGATGAGGATTCGCATAAGATGCTGGCGGGGATGGGGCCGGAGCCTTTGGGGAATGCGTTTTCCGGGCCTGTGCTGGCGGCGGCACTTAAGGGGAAGGTGACGGCCATTAAGGTGGCGTTGCTGGACCAGCGTGTTGTTGCGGGGATTGGGAATATTTATGCTTCCGAGGCGTTGTTCCGGGCTGGGATTGATCCGCGCCGGGAGGCGGGGAAGGTTTCGCGGGCGCGGATAGAGGCGCTGGTGCAGGCGATACGTGAGACGCTGTTGGAGGCGATTGCGGCGGGTGGGTCTAGCTTGCGGGATTATGTGCAGCCGAGCGGAGAGCTGGGGTATTTTCAGCACGCCTGGAAGGTTTACGCGCGGGAGGGGGAGAAGTGTGAGAGATGCCCTGGGGCGCCGGTGTGTGCGGGGATAAAGAGTATTACGCAGGGGGGGCGGAGTACGTTTTATTGTGCGCGGACGCAGAAGTAGGGTGGCAAGGATGGGTGGGCCGCGGCTTAGCCCATTGACCACGGCGAGGTGTGATGAACGTGCTACACTGCCGCCTCACGCGGACGATCGTTGCGGTTAGGGATATTCCCTGATAGGCAGGCAGTCAAAATAGTAAGCTATTTTTTGCATACACAAGGGGACACGATGAAGAAGATACTTATGTTCGCGGTCTTTCTTGCTTTGTCCAACTGCGCGATACCGCCGACATATCAGGCACCAGCGGACATAACACCGCAAACAGGGGCATCTCTGACAGGAATCGTTGTCCCTATGGCCAACCTCGTCTCGACTGGTACACATATTTGTGTTGAGGCCGTGGATGGCGCGTGGCCAAGATACGGTTTCAGTCGGGCATGCGACAAACCGCTCTTAATTTCATCAGGAATACATAACATAGAAATCTCGGCGGATTTCCATCCCTTCCCGGCAGAATCTGGCTTCACAACGGTAACGGTAAAATTGGCGGCCGGTCAGTCCTATTTCATACGGGCGACCGGCGGCCCGGTACCATTCACAAATTCCAACGGGCTAGCGTCACTGCCAGCATCGGGTTTAACAGTTTGGATCGAGTCAGCTCAGGGTGTGCCGGTTGTTGAAAAGACGATGATTACATTGCAACAGCCGGACACGGTCCCGGTCGTGGTTTTCGCTAAGTAAATTTGAGATCGACGGGCAGCCAAGAATGGGAGCAGCATAACCCATCGCATCACGCGCACGAACGCCATTGGCCAGCATTCAGACGGGAAAATTAGAGAATAATCACAAGAGGTGCTGATGTGAGTGGCTACGAACTGCGGCCAATTAATCCAGATGATCTCGAAATCATCTGCCGTCACCGTCACGAGATGTTTAAAGTTTCGGGCCGCACCGATGAGATGGTCGCTCCTATGACGGAGCATTTCCGGCCATGGCTGAAGCCAATGCTGGAAGACGGAAGGTATTTTGGCTGGTTTATCACCTCCACCGGCCGTGTGCTCGCTGGTATGGGGATGATGGTCATCGATTGGAGGAACAGGCTCACTAAATCGAACATAGGAACATGGTTTTCGTCATTGCGAGCGCAGCGAAGCAACCCATCTTTCGAGATGCGGCAGACAAGATGGGTTGCTTCGCTGCGCTCGCAATGACGGCGTCACACCGTCGCCACGCACCCACCCGGCCTCAGATAGCGCTCCGCCGAGCCCGGTGCTTCCGCCAGCAGATGCGCTGGGCGGCTGGGGCGGCGCAGCAGATCGCCCCCGCAGTTTGGGCATTTGCCTTGTAGTATTTCCGTCGCGCAATCGCGGCAGAAGGTGCATTCAAATGAGCAGATGAAGGCGTCGCTGCTGTCTGGTGGCAGGTCGTGGTCGCAGCATTCGCAGTTTGGACGCAGCTCCAGCATGTTTCCTCTCCCGTAAAAAAAACGCGGCGTGGTTCACATGGCCACGCCGCGTCCGAAATTTTGTCACCCTTCAAACAGCGTTGGGTGCCAAAATTTACTCTGCCGCCTGTGCCGGAGAAATCTCCGACTCAGGAATTCCCAGGGCTTTTGCTACACCGCGCCCATAGGCTGGATCAGCCCGCAGGCAATTGCCGATGTGCCGCAGTTGGATGAATTTTGGGGCGCCGCCGACGGAGCGGGCGGTGTTCTCGAAGAGCAATTGCTGCTTCTCCGGTGTTAGCAGGCGGAACAGGGCGCCTGGTTGGGAATAATAATCCCCGTCCTCGCGATGGTTCCAATGGTCCGCGGCGCCTTCAATGCTCAGCGGCGGCTCGCGGAAGTCTGGCTGCTCCTTCCAGTCGGAATAGGAATTGGGCTCATAGCCGATCCGCGCGCCGTGGTTGCCGTCCACCCGCATTTGGCCGTCGCGGTGGTAGGAGTGCACCGGGCATTTCGGCGCATTCACGGGGATGAGGCTGTGGTTGACGCCGAGACGGTAGCGCTGCGCATCGCCATAGGAGAACAGGCGGGCTTGCAGCATTTTATCGGGTGAGACGGAAATGCCGGGGACGAGGTTGCCGGGGTTGAAGGCGGATTGTTCCACTTCCGCGAAGAAGTTTTCCGGGTTGCGGTTCAGCTCCATCACGCCGACTTCGATGAGCGGGTAATCGGCATGCGGCCACACTTTGGTGAGGTCGAACGGGTTATACGGGACTTTCGCGGCATCGGATTCCGGCATGATCTGAACTTCCAAGGTCCAGCGCGGGAAGTCCTGATTTTCGATGGCGTCGAACAGATCGCGCTGGTGGCTTTCGCGGTCTTTGCCGACGATGGCTTCGGCTTCGGCGTCGGAGAGGTTTTTGATGCCCTGATGCGTGCGGAAATGGAATTTTACCCAATGCCGCTCATTGGCCGCGTTGATGAAGGAGAAGGTGTGGGAGCCGAACCCATGCATGTGGCGGTAGCTGGCGGGGAGGCCGCGGTCGGACATCACGATTGTGACCTGGTGCAGCGCTTCGGGCAGTGAGGTCCAGAAATCCCAGTTGTTCTGGGCGCTGCGCAGGTTGGTTTTTGGGTCGCGCTTTATCGCATGGTTGAGGTCGGGGAATTTCAGCGGGTCGCGCAGGAAGAACACGGGTGTGTTGTTGCCGACGAGATCCCAATTGCCCTCTTCGGTGTAGAATTTCACGGCGAAGCCACGAATGTCGCGCTCGGCATCCGCCGCGCCGCGTTCGCCGGCCACGGTGGTGAAGCGCGCGAATAATTCGGTCTTTTTACCTACCTCGGAGAAGATTTTGGCCCGCGTATATTTGGTGATGTCGTTGGTGACGGTAAAGCTGCCGTAAGCGCCCGAGCCCTTGGCGTGCATGCGGCGTTCGGGGATCACCTCGCGGTCGAAATGCGCCAGTTTTTCGAGCAGCCACACGTCCTGCATCAGCAGCGGGCCGCGCGGTCCGGCTGTTATTGCGTTCTGGTTATCCACCACCGGCGCGCCGAAGGCGGTTGTCAGTTTTGGTTTGTTGTTGGTCTCATCGGCCATAGCGCTCTCCTCTGTCTTTATCGGCACCCGTTCGGGCGGGGCTTGCGGATTAGCCATAATGGCATGTCCAGCATTTAACCTGGAGGAGAGAATATCAAGGCCTTGGTTATTTGTTAAATTGATATTTATGCTTAAATGTATTTAGTGTCTCGATTTAGTTCTGTAACCCGTTGTTCGGAGAGGCTTTTCTAACTGGTCGTTGGTGTTAAAAGGCAGCGTCTCACCAAGATTTCATGTTGCACACGGAAAGCCGGGAGTAGAGCCGGGTGCTGATGTTAAGGGGCTGTTTTGGGGGCTATTCTGTTGATTTTATTTGTCATTCCTGAGAAAGCGGAGTCCGTGACTCCCATGGCCTTGGGAGCCAGAGATCCCCGCTTTCGCGGGGATGACGAGGGAGAGAGAGCGGGGGTGACGGGGATGTAGGGGGGTGAAAGAGTTCTCAATTACGGCGTGGCGGAGCCTGCGGGCGAGGTGTCGTTGAGCTTGCCTACTACCACCTTGTTTCGCCCGGCGGCTTTGGCGCGGTATAGGCCGTTATCGGCGGCTTGTACCAGGGCGCGGGCTCCGGCATCCACATCCAGCCGGGCCACGCCGATGGAGATGGTGAATTTGCGATGCGGGAATTCCGATCCCGCGACCAGCCCGCGTACACGTTCCGCTACCACAATGGCATCGGTAAGGTCGGTGGAGGGCAGGATGATGACGAATTCCTCGCCGCCGTAGCGGGCCAGGAAGTCGTAGGGGCGGAGTGAGGACATCAGTACGCGGGCTACGGATTGCAGGGCGGTGTCGCCCGCCGGATGGCCGAAGTTGTCGTTATATTCTTTGAAATTGTCGATATCGATGAGCAGCATCGAGAGTGGTGCGCCGGTGCGTTTGGCGCGGGAATATTCCTCCGTCAGCTTCTGGTCATAGGCGCGGCGGTTGGGCACGCCGGTGAGCGCATCGGTGATGTTCTGCTGGCCGAGTTTGGCATTGGCATCCGAAAGCCCGATCAGCGTGCGGCGCATTTCCAGCAATTCCTGGATCTGGCGTGAGAGGGTTTCCAGCGCCTGGCATTGTTCAGGGGCCAGGCTGCGGGCGCGCCGGTCCAGCACGGTGAGCGCGCCCAGAATATCGCCGGAGGGGGAGTAGATGGGCATGGCGGCGTAGAAGCGCAATTTGCCGCTGCCTTGCAGTAGCGGCAGGGCGGCAAACCCTTCATCGAGCCCCATATCGGTGATCTGCATCACCCGGCCGGGGTGCTGCACCATGCGCTCACACAACAGCGGGCTGGGTGGCAGAGCCAGCGCCCGGTCGGCGAAATTGCCGGTGGAATGGCGCGATTTCACCCATTGGTGTTCGTGGTCGTAAAAACTGATCAGCGCCACGGGGGCGGCGCAGACATAGGCCGTCAGCCGCGCGATATCGTCGTAGGATTTTTCCGGCGCGCTATCGAGGATCTCATAGCTCTCAAGCGCCTGCAGCCGTGCCGCTTCTTCCTCTTCGCGGATAATCTGGTTCGCCAGCTTCGCCGCCGGCAGACTGTGCCGGACTTCGAATATCTCGTTCACGACAATTACCTTTCCTAATGTGCGTTCATATTGCGCAGGAAAAGGTTAATTAAGCGTAAAATCTGATGCGCGGGCGGTCCGATTGTAAAAATTCTTCAAGGTGGGATGTGGTTTTGATTAACCATTCCCACGGTGGTAATATTAAAGCGCCTGCACCGCCTTTAAAACGTCTTCGGCATGGCCTGCGACTTTCACTTTTGGCCAGAGTTTGGCGATTTTGCCCTTGGCGTCCACGAGCACGGTGGAGCGTTCGATGCCCATGTATTTGCGGCCGTATAAAACCTTCTCCTGCCAGGCGCCGTAGGCTTCGATAACGGTGCCTTCGGGGTCCGAGGCGAGCGGAAATGCGAGTCCATAGGCGGCGGCGAACTTTTCCAGTGCTTTCATGCTGTCTTTCGACACGCCGATGACCGCGACTCCGAGGCTGGAGAAATCCGGCAGGACCTCCTGGAAGGCGCAGGCCTGTTTGGTGCAGCCCGGCGTGCTGGCGCGCGGGTAGAAATACAGCACGAAGGGCCTACCCTTGAGCCCTTTTAGAGACACCGTCCGCCCAGTTGTGGCGGGCAGGGTGAAATCGGGCGCTTTGGCCCCTTCGGTTAGGCTCATGTTTTTGCTCCTTTGATGATGCGGTTGAAAATCTCCCGCACGGCGGTGGCGGTTTCATTCATGCCAGCGCGCAATTGCGAGAAATCGATGCTGTCCGTGGCGCGCAGCAGTGGCGCCAGGGCTGATGGCGGCGGGTCTTCGGTATTATCGGCCAGCCCGGTGATGCGGTTGATGCCCTGGATGCTGCGCCATAGGAAATCCGCACTGGTCAGCACGGCGGCATCATCCTGGCTCAACACGCCGGCCTCGGCCAGGTGTAAAATGGCGGCTTTGGTGTTGGGCTGGAACACGCCGTGGATGAGCTGCAAGGCCTGGGCGATGAACATGACCTCCATCATCCCGCCCGGCATGGTTTTTACATCCCATGGGCCGCGCGGGGGTAGGTCTTCGGCCAGCCGGTCGCGCATGGCGGCGGTGTCGGCCAGGATTTTCTGGGCTGTGTCGGGGCGGCGTAATGCTTCGGTTATCGCGCCGCGCACCACGGGGGCGAAACCTGGTGTGGCGGCCAGCACGCGGGCGCGGGTGAGGGCGAGGCGCTCCCAGGTCCAGCTTTCCTGCGCGTGGTAGCGCTGGAACGAGGCCAGGGAGACCGCTACCGGGCCTTGGTTGCCGGAGGGGCGCAGGCGCATGTCTATGTGGTACAGCGGGCCCTCCTTGGCGCGGGCGGTGAGCGCGCCCGTAAAAGCGTGGCTTAGCCGTACGAACCAGGGGGTGGGGGCGATGGCGGTTGGGGTGTGGTCGTAGACCATCATCAAATCGAGGTCCGAGCCGGCCAGCATCTCGCTTGCGCCGGCTTTGCCCAAGGCCACCACGGCAAACCGTCCACCGCGCAATGCGCCGTAGCGTTTTTTATGTGCCGCCAGCACCACGGGCAGCAGCAGTGAGAGCGCCGACTCGGCCAGGGAGGTGCGGAATTTGCCCGCCGCATCGGCGTTTACATGGCCTTCCAGCGTGGCCACGGAGAGATGGAATTCCTCGCGCCGTACGAACAGGCGGGTTGTGGCGGTGGCCTGCTCTAAATCCTGCGCCTCGGCGAGCTGGCGGCGCAAAACCGGTTTGGGGGCGGCAAAACTTGCGGTGGGGTTGAGCAGCACCTCCAGGGCGTAAGGGTCCTGCGCCAGATGCTCGGCCAGGGCCGGGGCGGCGCCCAGCACGGCGGCGAGGCGGCGCAGGAGGGCGGGGTTGCGGCGGAACAGGGAGAGCAATTGTACCCCGGCGCGCTGCTGGCCGAGCAGGTTGTCGAAATGGGCGAAGGCTTTGTCCGGGTCCGGCTGGCTCCCGAGTGCTGCCAGCAGGTGCGGCACCAGCCCATCCAGCATTTCGCGCGCGCGGGGGGTGCGTAAGGCGGGCATCCGGCCGTCGGCCCAGTCACGCAGCCGCTCGGCGATATGCCGCTCGTGCTGGAAGCCGAGCCGGTGCAGGTGGGCGGTAAAGGCCTCGGGTGGGGCGCCTTCGCGGCCGGGGTCGATACTGGTCTGCGGTTCTTCCTGGGTTTCGAAGAAATGGCTGAAATGCCGGTGGACCCGGGCCAGCAGGGCCGGGAATAGTTTACGGAAATGCGGTTCGCCGAGGAAGATTATGAACGCTTCCAGCCCGGCCTCGGTGCTGGGCAGTGCGTGGGTCTGGCGGTCGGCGACCATTTGCAGCCGGTGTTCTATGCGGCGTAATTCCCGGTAATCAGCCGCCAGCTCGCGGGCGGCGCGCTCGGTGAGGTGCCTGGCCCGCACCAGGGCGGGCAAAGCCTGCAGGGTGGGGGAGATGCGCAGGGCGGAATCCTGCCCGCCCCAGACCAGCTCCAATGTCTGCACGATGAACTCGATCTCGCGTATGCCGCCAACGCCGCGTTTTACATCCTGGCCCAGTAGATCCTGCCGGCCGCTTTGCGCATCTATTTGGCGTTTCATCTCGTGGATGTCGTGAATCGCCGCGAAATCCAGATATTTGCGCCAGATGAAGGGGCGGATGGCGGTGAGGAAATGCTCGCCGAGGGCGATGTCCCCTGCCACCGGCCGGGCCTTGGAGAAGGCGGCGCGTTCCCAGGTGCGGCCTTGGCTCTCGTAATAGGTGAGGGAAGCGAGCAGGGAGACCACCGGCGGGGTGGCTGAAGGGTCGGGGCGCAGGCGTAGATCCACACGGAATACATAGCCATCCTCATCCCGGGCCGAGAGCAGGGTGGTGAGGTCGCGGGCGAGGCGGGCCATATGGCCGGTGGCTTCGGGGCCGTAGGCGGGGTTATCCGGGTCGTAGATGAGCACCAGGTCGATGTCCGAGGAGTAGTTCAGCTCCCAGGCGCCGAGCTTGCCCAAGGCCAGGGCGACAAAGCCGCAGCCGCGCTCGGGGGTTTCCGGGTGGGGCAGGGTGATTTTTGCGCCCTCATGCAATTCCAGCAGCAGATGCCGTATCGCGGCGCGGAGAGAAAGTTCGGCCAGCTCTGAGAGCGCGCCGGTGATGCGCTCCAGCGGCCAGATGTTGCCGATATCGGCAATGGCCAGAGCCAGAGCGATGCGGCGCTTGATCTGGCGTAGGGAAGACGCCAGCCGCGCGCGCGGCATAGCGGCGGGGATTTCGCGCAATCGCGCCAGCAGATACGCTACATGTGCCTCTACCCCGTTTGCCATGCAGGCCAGCAGCGCTGTCGAGTCGCGCAGCGCCAGATCCGTGAGGTAAGGCGCATTGCCGCCCAGGGCGGTCAGCAGTGCTGCCCCTTCCGCCGTGCCGGCGAATTTTTGCTCTGCCGTGCCCAGGGCAGCGAAATCAGCAATCAGCCGCGCTGCTGCCGCCGTATCCGCGGCACGGGGGAAAGTGGGGGGAAGCTCTGGCTTGTGGGGGTAGTGCTGCATCTGGCAAGCAGAACAGGATGAAGCTGCGTACGGGTCAAGCCGGAAAGATATGTTTGGAGGCGGCGCACCAGATTGGGCGCATCGCTTTGCTGCTGTTCATGCTGGGGCTGACGGCGCTGGGGCTGTTCGCCTTCAGCCTGTCGCGCCATCCCATCAGCGTGCCGCATCTCACCTCCTGGCTGGCCACCACGGCCTCGGGCGACGGCATTACCGTGCAGGTGGACAAGGGGGAGCTGGCCTGGGCTGGCTACCGCGAGGGTGGGGCAGTGCCTTTGGTGCTGCGGCTCAGCGGTATTTCCGTGCACAGCGCCGCCGGGGCGCTGCTGCTGACCATTCCCCAGGCCGATGCCGTGGTGCCGCCGCAGGATGTGTTTGGCGGGCGTGCCGCGATTTTGCTGCAGGCCAGTGCGGCGCGGATCTCGGGCAGTGAGGCGCCGGTTACCATCCATGCCAATATCTGGCCGGGCAGCGGCTATAGTTTTTCGCGCGGGGCGATTTTTGTGAGCATCGGCGCCGGGGTGCTGGGGCCGGTGGATGTTGGTGTGCCCATCAGCGCCGCCAGCTTTACGCTGCAAACCTCGCCGGGCATGGCCGATATCACGGATGGCATTGCGACACTGGCGCCCATCGGCGGCAGCGCCCCGCATGCCACATTCACCTTTACGGCCCGGCGGGATACGAACTGGGCGGCCAGCCTGCATGCCACGGTGGATGCGGTGCGCGCGGAGGAGCTTGGCCGCTACTGGCCGGAGCCGGCGCTGCGCCTCACGAGGGAATGGGTGGTCACGCATATCACCGCCGGTACGGCCAGCAATGCTGCTTATACCTTTACCCTCACCGCCCCTGGCGATCTCTCCAGCCTCGACCTCACCGGCGCCGCCGGTGGGTTCGATGGCACGGGGCTGACGTTGTACTGGGTGATGAACGGCTGGCCGGTGAAAGGGCTGGATGGACATTTCAGCATGCCGGACAGCGATGAGGCGATTATTGCCGCCACCGCCGGGCAGGTTGGCAATGTGGTGATGCGCCAGGGGCGGATGGACATTACCGGTATGAGCCATAGGGACCAGACCGGGGTGCTGAATGTGAGCCTGGCCGGTGCCGCGCCGGATGTGCTGGCGGCACTCAACGCCCCGCCGCTGGCACTGCTGCGCAACGCGCCGCCGATGGTGTTGCAGACCACCGGCCAGGTGGACGGCACGCTTGGGCTGGTTATCCCCTTTGAGCGGGCGCTGAGCTTTAACGACGTGAAACTCGATGCTGATGTCAATTTGCATGGTTTCTCCATGCCATCGGTGGTGCCGCAGCTCGGGTTCAGTAAAGGCGAGGCGCATATCCGCACCGATGGCCATAGCCTGACCATGCAGGCGCGCGCGCAACTCGCCGGTGAACCGGTGAGCATGGCGATGACCGGGGATTTCGTGGGGGCCGGTACTGAGGATCTCACCCTGAAGGGCGCCGCCGGACCGCAGCTCTGGCATGTACTGGGGCTGGACAGCGCCACGGATGCGAGTGGTACCGCGCCCTTTACCATCCATGTGTACGGGGCCGCGACCGGGGCGCAGGCGGCGGATTTGCAGGCGGACCTTACCCCGGCGGCACTGGCCCTGCCCATGGCCGGCTGGGGTAAGAAGACCGGGGAGAAGGGGGATTTTTCCGCCAGCATGAGCCTGAATAATGGCGCGCTGGTCTCGGTACGGAATTTTGCCGCCCATGCGCCGGGGCTGGTGGTGGAGGGGGTGGAGCAAGGCGGTGCGCTGGTGTTTTCCACCGCTGATATCGGCCGCACTCAGGCCAAGGGCGTGTTGCGCTGGCCGGTGGTTAAGGGCGGGGACTGGACGGCGGATTTTTCCGGCCCGGTACTCGACATCCGCCAGAGCAAGCCTGGCCATGCCGGGCAGGGCCCGGCCAAACCCGGCTATGCCGGGGAGGGCCCGGCTAAACCCGGGGCTGCCGTGCTGCCCCCGGTTGCGCCTAGCGGGCCCGGCTGGACCGCTAGGCTGAATTTCGCCCAGCTCTATCTGGCCGAGGCCCCGGCCCCGGCGCTTGCGCGGTTTGCCATCACGGCGCAGGGCCAGGGCGGCACGCTGCTGCAGGCGCAAGGGGCGGCGGATGGCCTGACACTGGCCGTGACGCCGCAGACCCCCACCAGCCGTACGCTGGTGCTGCATGGCGCGGATGCCGGGGCGTTGCTGCGCGCCCTCGGTGAGTATCCGCATCTGCAGGGCGGCACGCTGGATCTGCGCGCGGTGTATGGCGGAGGCCAGGCGGTGACCGGCAAGGTCAGCCTGCTGGCGGCGCGCTTCGCCAATGCGCCGGATGTGACGAAATTTCTTCAGGCGCTCACCCTGTACGGGCTCGCCGATGCCGCCTCCGGCCCCGGCCTCAAAATCTCCCGCGCCGAAATACCCTTCACTTTGCAGGACGGCGTGCTGACGCTGCACGGCGCGCGCGCCTGGTCCAGCTCTCTGGGCTTCACCGCCAGCGGTAGTTTCGACCTGGTGAATAATGCCTGCGACCTGGATACCACCATCGTGCCGCTCTACGCACTCAACGCGTTGCCGGGTAAAATCCCCCTCATTGGCAAACTCTTCTCGCCCGAAAAAGGCGGCGGCCTGCTGGCCATGCGCGCCCATATCTCCGGCCCCATCGACCACGCCAGCGTCAGCATCAACCCGCTCTCAGCCCTAACCCCCGGCTTCCTGCGCTCCATCTTCGGCATCGGCGAGAAGCCTGGGGGTTAGGGCGGGGGTGTTCCAAGGAAAAAAAGGCCAGGGCAGAGCCCTGGCCTTTTTTCCGCGGAACGCCCCAGCCTTAAGCCTCAGGCCTCGGCGTCGATGTGGGGTTGGGTGCCGGCTGGGGGTTTGGAGACGACGACCATGGCGGGGCGGAGGAGGCGGCCGTTGAGTTGCCAGGTTTGGGTCCAGGCTTGGAGGATTGTGCCGGGCGGGTGGTCCGCGCTTTCCTGTTCGGACATGGCCTGGTGCAGGTTGGCGTCGAAGGGGGCGCCGGTGGGGTCTACGCGGGTGATGCCGTTGCGTTCCAGCAAAGCGACGAAGGAGCGTTCGATGCCTTCGAAGCCGTCGCGCATTTTGGCGATGATATCGGGCTCATCCTCGGCGCGTTTGGGGAGTGAGGTGATGCCGCGGGTGAGGTTTTCCGCGGCTTCGGCGACGTCTCGGCCGAATTTCTGCAGCGCGTAGGCGCGTGCGTCTTTGACTTCGCGTTCGGTGCGGGCGCGCAGATTGGCCATTTCGGCCTCGGAGCGCAGCCATTTATCGCGTGTTTCCTGAAGCTCCTGCTCCAGCATGGCGATGCGGACATCCGGCGCGACGAGCGCCTCTTCCTGGATGGGAATCTCGGTCTGTTCAGTATTCTCGGTCATGCGGCCGAATTAAGCGATGTTGGGCTCCGAAACAAGGTGAGGGGGCGCAAACTGCTCATCCCAGGCGCAGACTTAATCTCGCTGCCACACGCGCCAGGCGCCGGCTGTTGGGTTGTCGTTGCTGGCATTGACCCGCTCTGCCGCCATATCGGCCAGGCGCAGGGCCACGGCGGCGTGTTCCAGGACGGAGGAGGCGTCATCGCCGCTGCCGGACCAGCGGGGGGCGACGCCGACGGTGATGATGGCGCGCTCGGGGAGGAGGGCGGGCAGGGTGGTGCAGAATTTGGCGGCGCGCTCGCCGCCGGTGAGATGGTCCATGTTGTCGCACCACAGCCCGATGGTGGTCTCGTCGATGCGGCCGAGCAGGTCGGTCGGGCGGACGATGTCGCGCAATTCCTCGGCCAGGCGGATGGCGACGGCGCTGCGGAATTTTGCGCCGCTGCGGGAGAAGCCGAGATACAGCAACGTGCCGGGCTGCTCCTCGACATCGAGACGGTCCAGGCGGCGGGCGACTTCCTCGCCGAAGGTGCGGTGCGACCAGAGGCCGGTTTCGGCATCCAGCATGGTGTGGCGGATCAGCGCTGGGTCGTCCGGGCGGCCGGCGTGGCGGTCGGGCAGGGTCAGCTCGGGTGTTTCCATGTCGAACAACAGGCCGTAGGTGCCGATGACGGCGCCGCCGGAGATGCGCGGGGCGAGGGAGAGGCGGAAGAAGGCGGTGCCGCCACTGAGTTGCGCCAGCCGCACCTTGCCGTGCCAGGCGACACATTCAGTGCAAATTGTCGTGATGATGGAGCGGAATTGCGTGGCGCTGAGGTCTTCCTCCTCCGCTGTGCCGCCGGCCAGAAGCGTGGCCAGCTCTACCCCCAGCAGCGTGGCGGCGGGCTGGCCGAGGGCCTTGCCGGGGCCAAAACCGGTGAATCGGCCCATCGGATCCGTCTCAAACGCCAAATCCGCCAGCATGGCGGCGACGGCGAGCCAGGAATGACCGGGGGCGGGGGCCAGCGGCGCGGAGAGCGAAAGGGGGGAGCTAGTCATGCGCTGTGATTTAAGGGGAGGTGGTTAATATCCTCTTAAGCAGCGGCGCGACCAGCAAGTTGCGTTGACATTGTGCACTGCACACGTTCATGCTGGTGGGATGTTAGTAAGCTTGAGGCGCGTATGAGCAAGGACCTGAAATCCATTATCGAGAATGCCTGGGACCGGCGTTCCGATATATCCCCCACCACCCAGGGCGCCGTACGCAATGCCGTGGAGGAGGTGCTGGAGCAGTTGGATTCCGGCCAGTTGCGCGTGGCCGAGCTGGAGGGCGAGGCGTGGACCGTCAACCAATGGGTGAAGCAGGCGGTGCTGCTGTCGTTCCGGATTCACCCGAACCAGCTGGTGGAGGCCGCCGCCGGCGGTGCGCCGGCCTATGACAAGGTGGGGCTGAAATACGACAACTGGAAACAGCACCGCTTTGCCGCTGCCGGCGTGCGCGTGGTGCCGGGTGCCGTGGTGCGTTATTCCTCGTTCATCGCCCCTGGTGTGGTGCTGATGCCGTGCTTTGTTAATGTTGGGGCACGGATTGGCGAGGGTACGATGATCGATACCTGGTCCACCGTGGGGTCCTGTGCGCAGATTGGCAAGAACTGCCATATTTCCGGCGGCGTGGGCATTGGTGGTGTGCTGGAGCCGTTGCAGGCGAATCCGGTTATCATTGAAGATGATTGCTTTATCGGTGCGCGTTCAGAGGTTGCTGAAGGTGTGATCGTGGGCCAGGGGTCCGTGATTTCCATGGGTGTGTTCCTGGGTGGCTCGACCAAGATTGTGGACCGGGAGAGCGGCGAGGTGTTTTACGGCAAGGTGCCGCCGTATTCGGTGGTGGTGCCGGGCACGCTGCCGGGTAAGCGTACGCGCATCGGGCTGGCGTCGCCGAGCCTGGCCTGTGCGGTGATCGTGAAGCGGGTGGATGCGCAGACGCGTTCGAAGACCTCCGTGAACGAGTTGTTGCGCGCGTAAACCCATGGATGTGGTGAGCCTCGCGCGGGAGCTGGTGCGCTGCAATTCCGTCACCCCGGCGGATGGCGGGGCGCAGGCCGTGCTTATCAATGTGCTTGAAAATCAGGGCTTTACCGTTACGAAGTTGAAGTACGGTGAGATTGAGAATTTTTTTGCCGAGCGTCCGGGGCCGGGGCCGCATTTATGCTTTGCCGGGCATACGGATGTGGTGCCGCCGGGCGTGGGCTGGGCGCATGATCCGTTTGCGGCCGAGGAGGTCGAGGGGGTTATCTTTGGCCGCGGGGCGGTGGATATGAAGGGCAGTATTGCCGCGTTTACCGCTGCTGCCGCTGAGCTGCCGGGGCATATTTCCTTTCTCATTACGGGCGATGAAGAGGGCGAGGCCGTTAACGGCACGGTGAAAGTGCTGGAATGGATGGCGGCGCGGGGCAAAATTCCGGATTTTTGCGTGGTGGGCGAGCCGACCAGCCAGTTTCAGCTTGGCGATGTGGTTAAAGTCGGGCGGCGCGGCAGTATGAATGCGGTGATCAACATGCCGGGGCGGCAGGGGCATGCGGCCTATCCGCATCTGGCGGATAATGCGGTGCATAAGCTCATTCCCGTGCTGGCCGAGCTGGTGGCGCGGCGGTTGGACGAGGGGAATGATTTCTTCCAGCCTTCGTCGCTGCAGATTACCAGTGTGGATGTCGGCAATCCGGTTACCAATGTTATTCCGGGTGCTGCCACGGCGCGGCTGAACATAAGGTTCAACGATGCCCATACTGGGGCTGCCCTCACAGCCTGGCTGCGCGAGGTGCTGGACCGGTATGAGCCCGAGGCGGCGCTGGATGTTCGCATTTCCGGCGAGGCGTTTTTGACCAGGCCGGGGCGCGAGATTGAGATTCTGGCGCAAGCGGTGGAGAGCGTGACCGGGATTAAGCCGGACCGGAATACGGGCGGTGGCACCTCCGATGCGCGGTTCATTTCGCGCTATTGCCCGGTGGCGGAATTCGGCCTAGTCGGGGCCACCATGCACAAGGTGGACGAGGCCGTGCCCATTGCCGAGTTGCGGCAGCTTACCGAGGTGTACAAAGCCCTTATCGGTGCGTTCTGCCAATGATCATGCGCGGGCTATGGCGGCTGGCCAAAGGTGAGCGCGCCGGCATTACCGAATTCGGCGGCGATGCTGTCCATTTTTCCGCCTCTCTGGCGCCGCTCATAGGTATACCCATGGCCCTGGCCATGGTGGTGGCGCTGCGTGGCGCGTGGCAGCAGGCGCTGCTCGGGTTTCTGGTGCAATTGGCCACTGTGATGCTGCTGCCGCTGGCGGTGTATGAGTTCTCGCGGCTGTTCGGGCGCGAGCGGTACTGGCTGCGCACCGCGACCGTGCTCAACTGGTCGGTATGGGTGATCCTGCCGGTGGTTTTTGTGGCGGCATTGTTCAGCGCGGTGCTGGCCAAATGCGGGCTGGGGCTGACGGCGGCTGAGAATTTGGCGCTGGGGCTGATGGCGCTTTATCTGCTGTGGTACCGGCTGTTTGCGCTGGCCGCGGGGCTTGGGCTGAAATTCTGGCAGGCGGGGTTGATCCTGCTGGTCACCTCCATTGCCATGGCCGGCATTGGCATGGCGCCTAATCTGTTTGGGCTGGGGCTGGATTTGACGCTGCCCTTCTCCTGAAGAGACAGGCTCCTGAAGAGACAGGGCCGGTTACCTTTTGTCATCAAGCCGTAAAGCGGGGCACGGGACAGACCGGGTGCAATTGGCTATAGGCTCGCCAGCTTATGGGGGTGGTGGAGTTTGGCTGGTTGAAGATCAACCGCTCCGGCACCAACTTTTCGAACGAGACTTCAGGGGAGCATCGGCACGTGGCGGAAGCGGCGGCAAAAAAATGGGGGCGTAAGCGCTGGTATGTTCTGGGGGCGGTGGTGCTGCTCATCGCCTTTATCTGGTGGCGGCATTCCGGCACCGCCACGGCGCATGCCCCGGCCGCGACTACCGTGGGCGTGGTGGCGGCGGTGAGTGGGAGTATGCCGGTAACGCTCGATGAGCTGGGCACCGTGACCCCCACCGCAACCGTGACCGTGTTGCCGCAGATTTCCGGTTATATCACCCAGGTGGCGTTTACCGAGGGCGAGACCGTTACGCAGGGGCAGTTCCTGGTGCAGATCGACCCGCGCCCCTATCAGATACAGTTGGAGCAGGACCAGGCTGCCTATGCCAAGGATGCGGCGGTGCTGGGCCAGGCTAAATCCGACCTCGCGCGTTTTGAGAAACTGGCGGCGCAGGACAGCATCTCCGAACAGCAGGTGAGCGACCAGCGTTTTCTGGTGCAGCAGGATGCGGCCACGGTGCAGGCGGACCAGGCCAATATCGATACCGCCAGATTGGACCTTGTGTATTGCCACATTACCGCGCCGGTGGCGGGCAAGATCGGGCTGCGGCTGGTGGATGTGGGCAATTACGTGACCTCGGGCAGCAGTACGGGGCTGGCGGTGGTCACCACCGTTTCGCCGACGACGGTGATTTTCTCGGTGGCGCAGACCAATCTTTCCGCCGTGCTGGTGCGGCTGGGGCAGGGGGCGGTATTGCCCGCCACCGCTTTTGCCAGCGATGACACCACCAAGCTGGAAGACGGTACGCTGGCGGCGGTGGATAACCAGGTGAATACCTCGACAGGCATGGTGAGATTACGCGCTACCTACGACAATGCGGATGATGCGTTGTTCCCGAATGAATTCGTGAATGTGCATCTGCTGGTGGATACGCTCACGAATGCCGTGCTGGTGCCCTCCAGCGCCGTGCAGAGCGGGGCGCCGGGGAGCTATGTGTATGTGCTGCAGCCTGACAACACCGTGCATGTGCAGGTGGTGAGCACCGGGCCTACGGATGGCACCAACACTGTCATCACCAAGGGTGTGGCCGTGGGCGATGTGGTGGTGACCGATGGCATCGACCGGCTGGCCGAGGGGATGAAGGTGCAATTGCCGCCGAATGCGCCGAAGGCTTCCGGTACGGGTAAGGTGGCGGGGCGCCATCACCATCATCTCTGGGGGGGTGGTGGGAGTAGCGGCAGTGCCAGCGGTGCGCCAACCTCGTGAACCCGTCCAAACTCTTCATCCTCCGGCCGGTGGCGACGTCGCTGCTGATGATCGCGTTTGTGCTGGCCGGGCTGGTGTCGTTCCGGTATCTGCCGGTCTCGGCGCTGCCGGATGTGGATTACCCGACCATCCAGGTGCAGACTTTCTATCCTGGTGCCTCGCCGGATGTAATGGCGTCCTCCGTGACGGCTCCCTTGGAACGCCAGCTTGGCGAGATGGAGGGGCTGAACCAGATGCAATCCTCCAGCTCGGCCGGGGCGTCCGTTATTACGTTGCAGTTTGGGCTCTCGCTCTCGCTGGATGTGGCGGAGCAGGAGGTGCAGGCGTCGATCAACGCGGCGGGGAATTTGCTGCCATCGGACCTGCCGGCGCCGCCGATTTATGCCAAGGTGAACCCGGCCGATGCGCCGGTGATGACGCTGGCGATTACCTCGAAGACCATGAACCTGACCGATGTGGAGAGCATCGCCAATACGCGGCTGGCCTCGAAGCTTTCGGAGATTCCGGGGGTGGGGCTGGTGACCATCAGCGGTGGGAATACGCCGGCGGTGCGGGTGGAGGTGAACCCACAGGCGCTGGCTTCCTATGGGCTGTCCATCGATAATATCCGTACTGATATCGGCAATCTCAACGTCAACTCGCCGAAGGGTAGTTTTTCGGGGCCGACGCAGACCTATACGATTAACGATAACGACCAGATTACCCAGGCGGCTGATTACGCCAAATTGGTGGTGGCTTATAAGAACGGCACGCCGGTTTATCTGGGCGATGTGGCGAAGATTATTTCGGCGCCGGAGAATGCTGAGCTGGGGGCCTGGGCCAATCGCAAGCCGGCCATCGTGCTGCAGATCCAGCGCCAGCCGGGGGCCAATGTTATCGCCACGGTGAATCAGATAAAGCGCGCTCTCCCGACTTTCACCGCCGGGCTGCCGGCGGCCATGAGTGTTGCGGTGATGAGCGATGGCACGACTTCCATCCGCGCCTCGGTGAGCGATGCCGAGTTTGATCTTTTTGTCAGCGTTATTCTGGTGGTGCTGGTCATCTTTTTTTTCCTGCGGAATTTTCGCGCGACGATTATTCCCAGCATTTCCGTGCCGGTTTCGCTTATCGGCGCGCTGTCGTTCATGTATCTGTTTGGGTTTTCCATCGATAATCTGTCGCTGATGGCGCTGATCGTGGCGACCGGGTTCGTGGTGGATGATTCGATTGTGATGATCGAGAACATCTCGCGCTATGTGGAGATGGGCGAGAGCCCGATGCAGGCGGCGTTGAAGGGGGCGGGGCAGATGGGGTTTACCATCATCTCGCTTACCGCATCGCTGCTGGCGGTATTGATCCCGTTGCTGTTCATGGGCGATGTGGTGGGGCGGCTGTTCTCGGAATTCGCCATTACGCTGGCGTGCACCATTGTCATCTCGGCTGTGGTGTCGTTGACTTTGGTGCCGATGCTGTGTTCGCGGCTGCTGCTGGCGAAGGAGGACACGCATCACAACAGATTTGAGATTTGGGCGGAGGTGCAGTTTAACCGGGTGATCGCGGCCTATGGGCGCGGGTTGAATGTGGTGCTGGCGCATGTGCGGTTGACTTTGGGTGTGGCGGTGGCGGCACTGGTGCTCACCGTGCTTCTTTATGTTTTTATCCCCAAAGGGTTTTTCCCGGTGCAGGATACGGGCGTGATTCAGGGCGTGAGCCAGGGGTCGCAGAGCACATCCTATGCCGCCATGGCGACACACCAGCAGGCTTTGGCTGATGCGATTCTGAAGGATGCGGATGTGGTCAGCCTGACCTCCAGCATTGGCGTGGATGGCACGAATACCACGCTGAACCAGGGTAGTTTTCTGATCAATCTGAAACCCAAGAACGAGCGTAGTCTTTCGGCGGCGCAGATTATCCCGCGGCTTAACCGCGAGGTGGCGGGGGTGCCGGGAATCGCGCTGTTTTTGCAGCCGGTGCAGAGCCTGACGCTGAATACCACCATCTCGCCGACGCAGTATCAGTTTGTGCTGGAGGATCCGAATTCGGCGGATTTCACCACCTATGTGCCGCTGTTGATGGCGAAACTTCAGGCCTTGCCGCAGCTTACCGATGTGGCGAGCGGGTTGCAGGCGAGCGGGCTGGCGGTGTTTATCAATATCGACCGGACCAATGCGGCGCGGTTTGGGATTACCCCGGCGACGGTGGATTCAGCTTTGTATGATGCCTTCGGCCAGCGGATCATCTCCACGATTTTTACGGAGACGGATCAGTATCGCGTGGTGATGGGGACCGATGCCAAGCAGATGAATTCCGTGGCGGCGCTGGGGCGGATCTATTTGCCGTCATCCTCTTCCACCGGCGGGCAGGTGCCGCTCTCGGCGATTGCGACGTTTACGGTGGAGCAGAAGCCGCTGGTGATTGAGCATCTGGGGCAGTTTCCGGCGACGACCATCTCCTTCAACCTGGCGCCTGGTTATTCGCTGGGCCAGGCGGTGGATGCGATCAATGCTGCGGAGGCGGCGTTGAAACTGCCGGCGGCGATTCAGACGAATTATCTGGGGGCGGCGGCGTCTTTCCAGAGCTCGCTCAGCAATGAGGTGTTTTTGCTGCTGGCCGCGATCATCACCGTGTATATCGTGCTGGGCGTGCTGTATGAGAGTTTTGTCCATCCCGTAACGATTTTGTCGACTTTGCCGTCTGCCGCCATCGGCGCGCTGTTCTTTCTGTGGGTTTCCGGCGAGGGGCTGGGGGTGATCGGGATTATCGGCATCGTGCTGCTTATCGGTATCGTGAAGAAGAACGCGATCATGATGATCGATTTCGCGCTGGCGGCGGAGCGGCATGAGGGCAAGAATTCGCGTGAGGCGATTCATGAGGCGGCGCTGCTGCGCTTCCGCCCGATTTTGATGACCACGCTGGCGGCGATGTTCTCTGGATTGCCGCTGATTTTTGGTGGGGGCATGGGCTCGGAATTGCGCCAGCCGCTTGGCATTGCCATTGTCGGTGGGTTGCTGGTGAGCCAGGTGCTGACTTTGTTTACCACGCCGGCGATTTATCTGGCGTTTGATGGGCTGTCGCGGCGGCTGCGGCCCAAATCGCCCCAAATAACGCCATGAACATCTCGGCCGTTTTCATCCGCCGGCCGGTGGCGACGATCCTGCTCACTTTGGGCATCGCGCTGTCCGGCATTCTCGGCTTTGTGAAAATGCCGGTGGCGCCGCTGCCGTCGATCGCCTTTCCCACCATCCAGGTGATGGCGCAGATGGCGGGGGCCAGCCCGGACAGTATGGCCTCGACCGTGGCGGAGCCGCTGGAGCGGCATCTGGGCAGTATTGCCGATGTGACGGAGATGACCTCGCAATCGGGCGTGGGCACCACGCGCATCACCTTGCAGTTCGGGTTGGACCGCAACATCAACGGTGCGGGGCGCGATGTGGAGGCGGCGATCCAGGCGGCGCGGGCGGATCTGCCGACCAGCCTGCGCTCCAACCCGACCTACAATAAATTCAACCCGGCCGATGCGCCGATCATGGTGCTGGCGCTCACCTCCGATACGCTGACGTCTGCCCAGCTCTATGATTCCGCCGATACCGTGCTGGAGCAGCAATTCTCGCAGATCAGCGGCGTGGGGGATGTAGAGCTTGGCGGCGCGGCGCTGCCGGCGGTGCGGGTGGAGCTGGAGCCGGGGCCGCTGGCCACTTATGGCATCGGGCTGGAGGATGTGCGGGCGGCGATTGCGGCGGCCAATGCCAATGCGCCGAAGGGTTATTTCAACGCCGCCTCCGGGGCGCGGTATCAGATTTATACCAATGACCAGGCGACATTGGCGTCGCAATACCGGGACCTGGTCATCGCCTATCGCAATAACCAGGCGGTGCGGCTGTCGGATATCGCGGATGTGTCGGATTCGGTCGAAAATTTGCAGAACGCCGGCTATTTCAATGGCAAGCCCGCGGTGCTGGTCATCATCCATCCGAGCCCGAATGCGAATATCATCCAGACCGTGGATGCGATTAAAGCCCTGCTGCCGCAGTTGAAGGCGGCGCTGCCGCCGGCGGTAGATATCGGTGTGGCCATGGACCGTAGCCAGTCCATCCGCGCCGCGTTGGGGGATACCGAGCTCACTTTGTTTATTGCAGTGCTGCTGGTGGTGGGGGTGGTATATGTGTTTCTGCGCTCGCCGCGCGCGACGCTCATTCCGGGGCTGGCCGTTCCGGTGTCCATTCTGGGTACGTTCGGGCCTATGTATCTGCTGGGGTTTTCCATCGATAATCTCTCGCTGATGGCGCTGACCATCGCGGTGGGGTTTGTGGTGGATGATGCGGTGGTGGTGACGGAAAACACCATGCGGCATCTGGAGGCCGGGATGGAACCGCGCGAGGCGGCACTGCGCGGCGGGGCGGAGGTGAGTTTCACCGTGCTCTCGATGAGCGCCTCGCTGATCGCGGTATTTCTGCCGATTCTGCTGATGCCGGGGCTGCTTGGCCGGCTGTTTCAGGAGTTTGCCGAGACGTTGTCGATCGCCATTGTCATTTCGCTGGTGGTGTCGCTCACCACCACGCCGATGCTGTGCGGGTTGCTGCTGCGCGCCAGTGAGAACCATGGCAAAAGCCGTTTCCGTTTGGTGAACTGGCTGGAATCCGGCTTTGAGGCGGTGCATCGTTTTTACGAGCGCTCCTTGCGCTGGGCCTTGAACCATGCCCGGCTGGTGGGGTTCTCACTCATCGTCACCATCATCCTCAACGTCGTGCTGTTCATCATCGTGCCGAAAGGGTTTTTCCCCGAGCAGGATACCGGGCTGGTCATCGGCAATATCACCGCTGATCAATCCATCTCCTTCGACGCGATGAAGAAGAAACTGCTGCAACTGCAGACGATTATTCAGGATGATCCGGGGGTGCAGGCGGTGGCCGGGTTTACCGGCGGGCATTCCACCAATAGCGGGTTTCTGTTCGTCACGCTCAAACCTATTGGCCAGCGGCATGTCAGCGCCACCGCTATCGTTGGGCGCTTGCGCAAGCCGTTGAGCCAGATTGCCGGGGCGCAGACTTTTTTGGTGCCGGCGCAGGATTTGCGCGTGGGCGGGCGGCAGAGCAATGCCGAGTATCAGTATACGCTGAAGAGCGATAATGCGCAGGATTTATATACCTGGACGCCGAAGATCGTGGCCGCCTTGCAGAAGGATAAAACGCTGGTCGATGTGAATTCCGATGTGCAGCAGGGCGGGCTGGAGACGGATATAAAAATCGACCGGGCGCAGGCGGCGCGCTATGGCATTACACCGGAGCAGATTGACCAGACGCTGTACGATGCTTTTGGCCAGCGCACGGTTTCCACCATTTATAACGAGCTGAACCAGTATGAGGTGGTGATGGAATTCGCCCCCAAATACCAGCAGACGCCGAATGATCTCGCGCGCATCTATGTTTCCACCTCGGGCGGCACGGCGAGCGGTACGTCCTCCAGCCAGCTCACCACCGGCTCGGTGACCAGCAGCAGCACAACGGCGGCCAGTGCGGTCTCCGCCGTGGCGCTGGATTCGGCGACGAATGCGGCGGTCAATTCCATCGCCGCGAGCGGGCATTCCTCGGGCTCGTCCGGTGCGGCGGTGAGCACCAATCAGGAAACCATGGTGCCGCTTGCCGCTTTTGCCAGCATCGTGCCCGGTTCCACGCCCATTTCCGTGAACCATGACGGCGGGCAGGCCTCCGCCACCATCTCATTCTCGTTGCCGCAGGGTGTGGCGCTGAGCGTGGGGGCGGCGGCGATTGAGAAGACCATGGGGCAGCTCGATGTGCCGCTGACCATGACGGGGAGTTTTGCCGGCACGGCGGCGGCGTTTCAGTCCTCCTCCGCCTCCGAGCCGTTGCTGATTCTGGCGGCGCTTGTGACGGTGTATATCGTGCTGGGGATTTTGTATGAGAGCACCATCCATCCGCTTACCATCATCTCCACCATCCCTTCGGCCGGGCTGGGGGCGACGTTGATTTTGCTGGTGCTCAACACGCCGCTTACCATCATTGCGCTCATTGGGATTATTCTGCTGATCGGTATTGTGAAGAAGAATGCGATTCTGATGATTGATTTCGCGCTGCAACTGGAGCGCGGGGAGAATTTGCCGCCCGAGGAGGCGATTTTCCGGGCGGCCTCGTTGCGGTTCAGGCCGATTCTCATGACCAGCTTTGCCGCCATCCTCGGTGCCGTGCCGCTGGCGGTGGGGCTGGGGCAGGGGGCGAGTTTGCGGCAGCCTTTGGGGCTCACCATCATCGGCGGGCTTGCGGTGAGCCAGGCGCTGACGCTGTACACCACGCCGGTGGTGTATCTGTGGCTGGACCGGCTGGGGGCCAAATTGCGCGGCGGGCAGGATAAAGCGGCCCCGCGCGCGGGTAGCATTGTGGAGGCTCTATGAAGCGATACTGTTTTCTCTCTCTTCTGGCCTTGTCCTCTTGCATGGTGGGGCCGGATTATCACAAGCCCAAGCTTGATGTGGCGCCTGCGTATAAAACCGCGCCGGGCTGGGTGCAGGCTAGCCCGAATGATGGCGCGCCCAAGGGTGAGTGGTGGGTCAGCTTCAACGACCCGTTGCTGAACCAGTTGGAGCCGCAGGTGGCGGTGAACAATGCCACGGTGAAGGCGGATTATTTTGCCTATATGCAGGCGGCGGCGCTGGTGAAGGAGGCGCAAGGTTCGCTCTTCCCCACTTTGGGCCTCACCGGTAGTGCCACGCGGGCCAGCGGCAGCAGCAGCGGCAGCAGCACCTCCTCATCCGGCCAGTTCAGCTCCGGGCCCAGCACCTCAGGCACGTTCGAGGGTCAGGCGAGCTGGGTGCCCGATATCTGGGGCAAGATCCGTCGCCAGATCCAGGAGAACACCGCCGCTGCCCAGGTGAGTGCGGCGGACCTGGCCAATGCCTCGCTGAGTGCTGAGGCGGCGCTGGCCACGGATTATGTGAACCTGCGCACCGCCGATGCCTCCATCACTCTGTATCAGCAGACGGTGGCGGCCTATCAGCGTAGCCTGCAGATAACCCTGAACCAGGCGGCGGCGGGAACGGCGGCGCCATCCGATGTGATCACCGCCCGTACCGCGTTGGAGGGGGCGCAATCCTCGCTCATCGCCGCCGGGGCGACGCGGGCGCAGTATGAGCACGCCATTGCGGTGCTGACCGGGCAGTTGCCTGAGAATTTCGCCATCGCCCCCGGAACGCAGATACAAGATGTGCCGCTGGCCCCGGCCGGCGTGCCTTCCACGCTGCTGGAGCGCCGCCCGGACATTGCGGCGGCCGAGCGCAATATGGCTGAGCAGAATGCCGCCATCGGCGTGGCGGTGGGGGCTTATTATCCGGATATCACCCTCTCCGCTTTGGGCGGTTATAGTGCGGACCCCATCGGCGGGCTGTTCAACGTGTCCCACGCGCTATGGTCCCTGGGGGCGGATGCCTCGGAGACGGTGTTTGAGGGTGGGATACGCAGCTCGGCCGTGAGTGCCGCCGGGTTTGCCTATAACGAGGCCGAGGAAAATTATCGTGGCACCGTACTGGCGGCCTTCCAGAGCACTGAGGACGATCTCTCCAATCTGACGATTTATGCCGCCCAGGCGCAGGTGGAGGCGCAGGCTGTGGCCGATGCCGGGCGGGCGGCGCAGATAGCGCTGAATGAATACCAGGCCGGGACGGTGGCCTACACCACCGTGGTTACGGCCCAGGTAACGCTGTTGCAGGCGCAGCAGACCGCTCTGTCCATCCAGCAGCAGCGCCTGCTGGCGGCGGTGGCGCTGTACCAGGACCTGGGCGGCGGTTTTACGTCCACCGACCTGCCGAGTGCGGCGAAGTTGCAGGCGGGCCTGCCTTTCGCGCCCTAGAGCATGATCGCTTCAAGTGCGATCATGCTCTAGCTATTTTTGAGAGGCGGACCTCAACCGATCGCGCTCTAATTCAAATTTATTTAATAATTTTATGCCCTTGGCGTGATCTGTGAGGCCGGGCCGGCCGTATAAGGTTCGGCTCGACAGGGGGTTTTTGGCTTTTGGCGGTGCCGCGTAAACCTAGATTGAGGTGAGGCATGGCCTATTCATTGCTCTATGTCAGCAAAACGCTGCTGCAACCGCCGCAGTCCGAGGCGCAGGTGACCGAGATCGCCGCCGCCGCGCGCGGGCGTAATGCCTGGTTGGGGGTTACCGGCGCGCTGGTCGCCACCAGTACTTATTTCGCGCAATTGCTGGAAGGCGCGCAGCCGGCGGTGGAGGAGCTGATGGCCAGCATCGAGGATGACCCGCGGCATATGCGGGTCAGGATCATCCGTACCGCAGAGGAAAAGCGCCGTTTTGGCGACTGGTCGATGGTGTACACCGGCTATGCCGGCTTGGTGGACCGCCATATCGCGCCGTTTTTCTCCTCGCTGCCGCCGGGCGATGTGGCGTATCTGGCCACAAGGCTGGTGGGGCTGATGGAGGAATATGCCCGCCTGCCGGCGGACTAAATGGGCCGCACTTGTATTGCTTGCCGCGCCGCGCAAAAGCGCGTATGTACGTTGCACAGCGCTTTTCGTTCTGCCGTTGTTGCGTGCTTTTTCTGCTTTTTGCGGTCCGGCCCTCCACACGATTGAAGAGTTTTTTGGCTCGCGCGTTGCGGGTTGCTGTATGTGAGGAGTTGCGATTATGGCAACAGGTACCGTTAAGTGGTTTAACCCGACCAAGGGCTATGGTTTCATTCAGCCGGACGACGGCTCCAAGGATGTGTTCGTGCACATCTCCGCCGTCGAGCGCGCCAATCTTGGCTCGCTGAACGAAGGCCAGAAGATTGCCTACGAAGCCAAGCCGGGCCAGCAGGGCAAGGTTTCGGCCGAGAACCTCAAAGCCGCTTAATAGCGCTTTGGTGTGAATGAGAGGGCGGTGCAGCGATGCACCGCCCTTTTTGTGTTTCGGGACTGGGAGGCGGCACGAAAGGGATGGGCTGCGCCCATCCCTTGGGTTGCTCGCTTTCCTCTTTCAGGTTCAGGCACGCAAACGAGGTGGCGTGACGCTCTGATTCAGGCTTGCTGTGCAAACATCTGTTGGGTGCAAAGCAACGAGGCTGGTGGTGGGAACGATGCGGATGGATTGGCGCATTGTCTCGGTCAGCCCATGAGGTGCCATAAATTCGAAGGCGCAACGGCCGCTGCCTAGGCCGGCTTTCGCCAGATCGGCGCGCCACATACAGGCCAGGGCGGTGCCGAGACGCGTCTTCCCGGCAAAAACCTCTAACGTGACGGGATATTCCAGGTTGGCTTCATCCTGTGCCCAGCCAGTGATACGGCCATCAGTGCCGATGGCGTCGATCCAGCCGCGCACCACACCTGGAACAATCGGTGTACGCGCCAGCACCGGGGCCAGGGCCGCGGCCAAAGCAGGCCCCTGCAGCGGGCGCGGGGCACAAAGCGTGAGTTCGTCTGGCTCGATATAGGCGGGAAAACGCTCGTAAAAATCGACGACATTGTGGAATTGGTTGCGCAAACCTGGGCCATCGGCGAAGCTCTCTGACCAGCAGCCTTCGGCCAGGACGCAATCATGCGTCTCGAACTCGACGTTGAAATAATGGATTTCTGCTCCCCATTGCGGTTGCGTGATGGTGATCCCGTTCACCAGGTTGCGGGCCAGAACCAGGGTCTCGCCAACCAGCATGGCGTGGCCCGGTGAGACGTAAAGATCGCGCGCCGGTGTATTCGGGCCGAGTGCGCCCGCGGCGATTTTCACCGGCAGGATGTCGGGGTTTCTGGCAGCGAAGCGCGGGTCAAAACGCTGCTCGCCGATCCATTTGATCGCCCGCAGGCCGCCGAAACGCGCGGGAAGGAGGTCGCCCGCGCGCAGATCTTCGACGCATTTTTCGCCGGATGGTGTGAGGATGCGGGTGCCGCGCATGTGGCAAAGGGTAATGGTGGTGTTGCCGGCGGATTCTGTAAAAATAAAGCTGCTGGTTACGAAGTCTCCCGGCAGGTCCAAGGTTACGTTCACACCCAGGCTGTTGCCCAGGGTGAGATCGGTCCCGCTGAAATTGGCGCTGTCTTCGACAAAACCGTCGATCAGGATGCGGTCGCTGCCGGCGAAGCCAGCGATGGGCAGGGTTGAATCCACCGCGCTGGTGCTGGTGAATTTTATTCTGCGGTTGGCGCCGGCCGCGAAATCCACCTCGGACAGGCCGGTGAACTGGCCGTTGAGGCCGGTGAAGGCGGTGGTGGACGTGCCCTTCAGAATCAGCTCGCTTGAGGTGCCGTTACCCACCACATTGCCGGAAAACACAGCTCCCGCCTCGGCGATGATGGTGCCGCCGAGGGTGCCGAAATATACAGCGTCGCCTTGCGCGCCAATGCTGCCCGCGTTAGCGGCGGTGCCGCCGGCACCGCCTTCAATGGTGCCGCTGGTTATCAGTGTGCCGCCATTCAACACGATGCCGATGCCACCGGCGCCGCCGGTGGGCTCAGGCGGGGGGCCACCAGCGCTCTCGCCAAAAGATTCGCCATAGGCACCCACGGCGCCGCCGGCACCACCTTCGATGAGGCCGGTATTTGTCACAAGCCCGGTTGTGGACAGCACGACCCCCGCACCGCCGGCACCGCCTTGGCCATATGCCCCTGGGCCGACCGGCTCTGGATCGTTCCCCTCAGGACCGGCCCGGCCACCCTGACCACCAGCGCCGCCCATGATGGTGCCGCTATTGGTGACGGAACCGTTGGTAAGCTCCACCCCCGTGCCACCAATGCCGCCGGTGCCACCGTTGCCGGTGGGGTCGCTAACACCAATGAGACTTACATGGCCGACCAAACCGCCAGTGCCGCCGGTACCGCCGGCGCCTCCCTGGATCAGCCCGGCGGTGTTGGTGATATGTCCACCGGACAGGAATACCGCCCCGGCACCACCATCGCCGCCGGTACCGCCGGTGCCGCCGGGCAAGCCGATTTCGAGCCCTTCGGCCGGAGCCTGATAGTAACCGCCGACACCGCCCGTGCCTCCAATTGCCCCCGTGTGGCCGAAGATGCTGCCGGTATTTGCCAATGTACCGAGGCTGGCGGCGTAAATGGCGGCGCCGCCATTGCCGCCGGCGCCGCCATTACCGCCGTAGCCGGCGGCGGACGTGGTATCAGTTTCTCCAACACCCGGCAGGCCCTGCGTCCCGCTTTGTCCAGCGCCGCCATTCACCTGCCCGGCGACAGCCAGGGAAAAACCCGCGTTTCCGGCTGGGATGGTGATGCCGGCCTGGCTCAGCGTGCCGGCGGGCGCAATAATGCCCGCTGCCGTCACCGTCAGCGGGCTGGAATAGGTTGAAGTGCTGGTGGTGAGCGTAATACCCGTGGAGATCGTGGTGCTGATAGTCTGGCTAGACATTATCGCTCCTGGCGTTGCTAAATTGTGAATCGCACGTAATTGCCAGGTTGAACATGGGGGCCGAGCGGCGTTTGGTGGTGTGGTTCCAGATTTTTGCTTGCCCCCCAACCCGAATTCAAACTGAGCTCCCTTTTTCGCGCCATATGACCGTCTCCGCATCTGCGCTATAGGCGCGGCATGACACCCGCAGGACAACTCGCCGCCGCTATTGATCTTCTTGCCGCCATCGAGGCTGATGGGCGGCCGGCTGATGCTATCGCCAATCATTTTTTCCGGACGCGCCGGTTTATTGGCGGGGGGGACAGGCGGGCGGTGAGCACGCTGGTTTGGGGGGTGCTAAGGGCAAGGCGGCATTTGGGGTGGTGGCTGGATTATTGCCATGCGCCGCAGAGCCCGCGGTTGCTGCTTTGCCTGCAGGCTTTGTTCACGGGCCAGACGCCTAATAAGATTGCCATGGCATTTGCCGCCGGCCGCTATGGGCCGTCGCCGCTCACACCTGAGGAAAGTGCCGTGCTGGAGCAGCTCTCCACCCGCACACTCGAACACCCGAACATGCCGGAGCCAGTGAAATTCGAGATCCCGGATTGGATTTTGCCGAAATTGCGCGCCTTGTTTGGCCCGACCCTGTCCGATGAGATGGAGGCGATGAATGAGACCGCACCGCTCGATTTGCGGGTGAATCTGCTGAAGGCCACGCGGGAAGAGGCGATGCGGGCCCTGGCGCGCGAGGGGCTGCAGGCCGAGCTGACGCAATATTCGCCCTGGGGGCTGCGGCTTCAAAATCGCCAATCCATCACCTCTGGTAAGGCGTTTCAGGATGGGCTGGTGGAAATCCAGGATGAGGGCAGCCAGCTTATCGCCCTTGCCGTGGGGGCGCAGCCTGGCATGCGGGTGGCTGATTACTGCGCCGGGGCGGGGGGTAAGACGCTCGCCATTGCCATGGGGATGGAGAATAAGGGGCATATCGTGGCCTGCGATGTGCACGAGACGCGGCTGGAGGGGGCGATTAAGCGCCTGCGCCGGGCGGGGGTGCATAATGCCGAGCGGCATTTGCTGGAGCCGGGCGATAAATGGGTGAAACGGCAGAGCGGGCGATTCGACCGGGTGCTGGTGGATGCGCCTTGCACGGGGACCGGTACATGGCGGCGTAACCCGGATGCGCGGACGCGGCTGACCGAGACGGATCTGGCTGAATTGACGCAGAAACAGGCCGATATTCTCGACCAGGCGCAGAAATTAGTGAAGCCGGGTGGAAAACTTATTTACGCGACCTGCTCCTTGCTTAATGATGAGAACGAAGCTCAGTTGGAGGCATTCTTGTCCCGTACGCCGGCGTTTAAACAGGTGCCGCTTGAAGCCCCCGAAGCGTTGCGCGGGGCGATGACCCTGCGCCTGAGCCCCAAGGCGCATGGCACGGATGGGTTCTTCGCCGCCGTATTGGCGCGCGATCCGTGATCTCCATACGCCGTGCCAGGCTGGCTGACGCATCCGGCATTGCCGCGGTGCATGTCGCCACCTGGCGCAGCGCTTATGCTGATATTTTGCCCGAGGACGTGCTGACTGGGCTCTCCACCACGCGGCTGGCGCATTATTATGAGCATTGCATCCGGCTTGGGCTGTGCATGCATGTGGCCACCAGTTATGGGCGCAATGCCGAGCCGCCGGTGCTGGGGTTTTGCTCGGCCAGCCGTAGCCGGGAGAGTAAGCTTGGCGATGGCGAGATTGAGACATTGTATATGCTGGATGATTACCAGAATCGCGGGCTGGGTTGCCAGTTGCTGCGCAGTTCGGCGCGGCATTTGTGGCAGATCGGCTGCCGCTCGGTGTATGCCTGGGTGCTCAGTGAGAACCCCTCGCGCTATTTTTACCAGAGGCTGGGGGGGAAATGCATCGCCCAGGGGACGACGAATGTGGGTGGTGAGACATTTGCGCAGACCGCCTTTGCCTGGGATCCGATAGAAACACTGTTGGATGTGAATGCGTGATGCGCTAGGGGAGCGCATGAGCGAGCAAAAAATTCTGATTCTCGATTTCGGTAGCCAGGTCACCCAGTTGATCGCCCGGCGGGTGCGCGAAAGCGGGGTTTACTGTGAGATACTCCCTTTCAATGCTGATTTGGCGCGGATTCAGGGGTTTGGCGCGAATGGGATCATCCTTTCCGGCGGGCCGGCGAGCGTGGCCGAGGCGGGCAGCCCCCGCGCCCCGGATTGGGTTTTTACCGCCGGTGTGCCGGTGCTGGGCATTTGCTACGGGCAGATGACCATGTGCGTGCAGCTTGGTGGCGATGCCAAGGGTGCGGATATTCGGGAATTCGGCGCGGCTTATGTGGATGTGATTGATGATTGCGCGCTGTTTGAGGGCGTCTGGCATAAGGGGGCGCGCGAAAAAGTCTGGATGAGCCATGGCGACCATATTTCGGCGCCGCCGCCGGGGTTCCGTACCGTGGCGGTGTCTGAGGGCGCGCCTTATGCGCTGATTGCGGATGATGAGCGCCGGTTTTATGGCGCGATGTTCCATCCTGAGGTGGTGCATACGCCGCATGGCGCGCAGTTGCTGCGCAATTTCACCCATAAGGTCTGCGGCTTGTCGGGTGACTGGACCATGGCGGGGTTCCGCCAGGCTGAGATTGCGAAAATCCGCGCGCAGGTGGGTAAGGGCAAGGTTATTTGCGGGCTGTCCGGCGGCGTGGATTCCTCGGTGGCGGCGGCACTGATCCATGAGGCGATTGGTGACCAGCTCACCTGTATTTTCGTCGACCACGGGCTGTTGCGTGGTGGTGAGGCGGAGGAGGTTGTGCGGGTGTTCCGCGACCAGTTCAATATCCCGCTCATTCATCGTAATGCGGCTGAGCTGTTCCTAGGCGAGCTGGCCGGGGTGACGGACCCGGAGCAGAAGCGCAAGATTATTGGGCGGCTGTTTATTCAGGTGTTTGATGAGGAGTCGCAGAAGCTTGGTGGTGAGGCGGCGTTTTTGGCGCAGGGCACGCTGTACCCGGATGTGATTGAGTCCGTGAGCGCCATCGGCGGGCCGTCCGTTACCATTAAATCGCACCATAATGTTGGCGGGTTGCCGGCTTATATGAAGTTGAAACTTGTAGAGCCGTTAAGGGAACTTTTTAAGGATGAGGTGCGGGCGCTGGGGCGTGAGCTGGGGCTGCCGGAGACCATTGTCGGGCGGCACCCGTTCCCTGGGCCGGGGCTGGCGATACGTATTCTGGGCGCCGTGAGTGCGGAATCCGTTACGATTTTGCAAAAGGCCGATGCCATTTATCTTGAGGAGATCCGCGCTGCTGGGCTGTATGATGCCATCTGGCAGGCGTTTGCCGTGCTGCTGCCGGTGAAGAGCGTGGGGGTGATGGGCGATGGCCGCACTTACGACCAGGTGTGTGCGCTGCGGGCCGTGACCAGCACGGATGGGATGACAGCGGAGGTGTATCCGTATGATATCGCGTTTCTCACGCGTGTGGCTGGGAGAATTGTGAATGAGGTGCGCGGCATTAACCGCGTTACCTACGACATTACCAGCAAGCCGCCTGGGACGATTGAGTGGGAATGAGATGGCGCGCGTAAAGCCTGTTTATAAGCCGGCTGACTATCCCGGCACGCCGGATGAGGCGACACGGGCGGATGTGGCTGCGCTGTTCGGTTATCTGTTTCCGGGCAATGATAATCCGGAGATCGATGCGGCGCATGCCGGCATCGCCATTACCGCGCAGAACCCGAGGCTGGCTTTGCATCTGGCGCAGATGAGCGGCTTTATCGTGCGCGACATGGCGTGGTGCCAGCGGGCGAGGCTGCATGAGCTGGCGGTGCAGACGGTGAATTTACATTTCAACTGCGTCTATACCTTGCGCGCGCGGCAGAACCGGGCGCAGGCGCTCGGGCTCGGCCCGGGGGGTGTTCTGGACGAGGAAGACCAGCTTATCGTCGATTACACCAAGGCTGTTGTTTCCGGCAGTGTGCCGGATGCGTTGTTCGGCCTTGTGGTGGCGCGGTACGGCGAGAAGGAGGCGATTGAATGCAGCGCTGCCATCGCCTGGTGGTCGCTATGGGCCATGATCATCAACGCGCTTAATCCTTAGAGTCTGTCCCCACGGTCACGGTATCGCCTTTGAACGTCCTCGTGGCCTGCATTTCATGCGTCCATTTGGCCAGAAAACTCACCGGCGTATGCCCCACCAGCGTGCCGTAACTCACCGCCGGCCCCAGCGCCCACACGCTCGCCTCATTGGCCCCCAGCACAGCTCCAGATCCAGAATCCCCCGTCACCTGCTGCATCTCATACCCCACCAGCCCCACATTCCAGGCGCGCGTAAACTGCTTGCCCACCGCCCAGTCCAGATCGAAATCATCACCCGACTGATAATCCGTGGCATTGTTCCGGGTGTTAATCGAATATGCCGCCGCGCCCGACACATTCCACCCGCTCGCCGGATCAAACCAGGTGAGGGCCGCCTGCGGCAGGAAGGTCCAGTAATTCAGGCTGGTGAAAGCCAGCGCGCCCTTCTGATATTCCCCACCTCTCAGGCCAGGATCACCGGCGTCAGCGTTATGTCGCCAAAATTCACCACCGTATCCGATGCCGAACGCGACGTATTGAATCCGTCAGCATGTGCTGATCCATAAACATAGGCAATCGGAATGCTGGCATTGAACGCATAGGTCCCGCCCAGCAATTTATATGACGTTACGACAGTGGGCGAAACCGCGACCGCCACCAGATCCGCATCCAGCCCCACCGACACCCGCCCGCCGATTACGGTCTCGCTGATGTTGCCTGTATAAAACTGCAGAGCATTGCCGATATAAAGCCCAGGCTCCGACGGCACCACGCCCGAGAAAAAATCCTTGGCTCCTTTCGGATAAGGCACCTCTGCCGCCTCGGCCGCCCGCACATCGCGCTGCACCATCCCGGCCATCCCCATCGCCACCACCCCAATCATGCCAGCGCGGCACATCATTTTTCCAAACGACTGATGGTACCGCCATCGTGCGCCCACTGTGCGTCGATGCAGAAATTCCATACCCCCCGTGTTCATTCACCGCGATTTAATCCGGATTTACCGGCCATAGCGGTGCGATCAGTATAAAATACTGTAATCAGGAATCGTGAGCCAAAACCAGCCGAACCGGCAATGATCTTCTCATGTTCATTTTCTAACTCTCCCGTCATATCCAGATAAATTTTAGTTCATCCCATTGCATCTCCATCCCATGCTGCAGGCCAGACCGGTTCGATTCTGTTTTTATTGAAACGCCGGTGCCACATCCCATATCAACCTTGTCGCGCCGCCCGCAGTGGCACCGCGCAAATCGACTTTGGAGGAACTAATGATCACTGATAGACGCAATCTCATGCTTGGCATGGTGTCGCTTGCCGCCCTTGGCACGCTGGCCCGCCCCACCCCGGCGCAAGCCGCCTCACGCACCCAGCTCGCTCAATCCGGCGCGCTGTCGCTGCGGACGCTCGAGAGCGAACAGACGAGCGCCTCCATCCTGGCCAGCAAAGCGGTCGGTATTCTCGTCTTCCCCAATATCGTCAAGGCCGGCTTCGTCATCGGCGCCCAATCCGGCGACGGCGTCCTGTTCAGAGACAAGGTGCCGACGTCATATTTCAACCTCTCCTCGGCCTCGTTCGGGCTCGAGGCCGGGGTGCAATCCTTCGCCTATGCACTGTTCTTCATGAACCATGGCGCGCTGCACTACCTCCACCAGAGCGCCGGCTGGTCCCTCGGCGGCGATCCCAACATCGTTGTGCTCGACAAAGGGGCGGCCGCCAGTTTTGACACCACCACCCTCTCCAAGGATGTCTACGCCATACCCTACAGCCAGCAGGGGTTGATGGCCGGCATCAGCCTTCAGGGCTCCAAGATCACGCAAATCCACCCGGACGCCTGATCGTCCCCAAACGCGGCCCTGGCCCTCGCCAGGGCCGCCGGACCGCACAAACGGCTTATGAGTACATATATAATACCAGGTCCTGGTGTCTGGCTCCGGGGAGGGATCTGGTCAGTGGGCATCATGTCTACGCCCCCCAAAAAGAGCAGCTCATCCGTATACGTTTCCGTGATCTCCTATGTGGGACGGTGTTACTGCGAGTAAATCAGAGTGATAAAGCTTTGTCTGAAGCCGTTCAGGCTCGCTAGATGGAGTGTGTCATGTTTTTCCTTCAACCGATCAGCTTGCAACTGATCCGCTGGATGCAGACGAGCTCCCTGTTTCCCGTATTCCTGCGCGACCGCCGGGCGGTACATCCGTCGAATATATGATCATCGCCGTCATCATCACCGTGGCTATCGTGGGCGGGCTGACGAAGGCGGGCGGCTATATCAGCAGCGACTTCAACCAGGCCAGCTCCGGACTCTAAGCGATTGTTCAGTGTAAATACGGATAAGCCCATGCGGGTCCGCGGCATGGGCCTTGTTTTGTTGTCAGTGGACTCATTATTGTTTGATCACAATTTTGTGATCGCAACCCATTGTTAGCACGAAGAAGTTTTGGTGAACACCGGGAAACGGCCTGTTTTGTATTATAATTAAGACAATCAATTAAAATTTATTAAAAATAAGAATCGGATCCTGCGTTTTACCCCGCTGGCGGCCACGTGCGGGGGCGCATATTTGAAAACGATCCAGAATCTTTCTGGAATATTAACAATTTCCTCCCAAACTCACGGTTTGTTGTAGTCTCGGAGGTAAGATATGTTTGACAAAAACTTCTAAATTCCGTGTATTGGCCTTAACCCTGAACGGGTTGATGTGATGGATGAGAGCTTAATGGTTTTTCATCCGATCGCGGATCTTGACCTCTTGTCGGCCCGCTCCACCGGCGGTTTTGATAATAATTATGTAAAGGATAGCCTCATGCTGAACCTCGTCCGTACCGCCATTGCCACCAAGCTCGCGCAGCTGAACGTCGACACCCGCGCCGTCACCGCGATTGAGTACGCGCTGATCGCCGCCCTGATCGCTGTCGTGATCGTTGGCGCCGCCACCCAGCTTGGCACCCACATCATCACCACGTTCAACAACGTGGCTTCCGAGCTCTAATACCGCGCCGGTTTTCCGGAGCACAAAAACGGCTGGCGAGGGTAACCTCGCCAGCCGTTTTTATTTAATAATTCATATTTTGCCGTTTTTTAACGGACCGGTTGAGCTCCAACCTAGGCCTCGCGCGGCAAAAACTGTGAAATTACGGGGTTTTGACGCCGTTACATGCAATTTTACACTGGCGTATTCGCTAATAGTGCTATTAGATTGAGATTACAGGAATTGCATTTGTTGATTGTTTGTATCAATATGCAGTGTAACTATAATATCAAGGGGTTGGGCTTGGAGCTGGAGATGAGATTGAGGGAAGGGTGGTGATCGCGCTTCTGGCCGTGCCCGCAGCTGGTCTGCTGGGTTACGCGGCGCTGCACGACCTCGCTGTGCGCACGGTGCCGAACTGGCTGCCGGGCCTCGTTCTTCTGCTCGGTATCTGCGCCCGCCTGCTCGACCATGACCTGCTTTCCGGCCTCATCGTGGCCGCCGTCGCCTTCGCTGTGTTGTTCTGCATCTGGGTGGCCGGCGCCATGGGCGGCGGGGATGTCAAGCTCTGGGCCGCCACGGTGCTGCTGGTGCCGCCAGGCTGGCAGCCGCAGTTCGCCTTTTTCGTCAATGTCGTCCTGGCCGGCGGTCTTCTGGCCTTGCTTTATCTTGGGCTCTCCCTGGTGGTGCCGCGTCCGCGCGCCACCCTCCAGGGCAGCCGCCTGCGCCGTTTTCTGCGCGTCGAGCAATGGCGTATCGGCCGTCGCGGTCCGCTGCCCTATGCCTGCGCCATCGCCGCCGGGGCTATCGCTGCCCTTATCCCTCAATTTCACACAAACCTAGGATAGCCCATGGCCTTCCGTCTTGGCATTTTCGGTGTTCTCATCGCCGCGCTCATCGGGGTGATGGTGTTCGCATACTCCATCCTCAACCCAGGCAAACATGGACCTGAGGCCAATGCACCGACGGCAGCGCCGGTGACCGAGCAGGTTCTCACCGCCTCGGCGGCCCTGCCGGGCGGCAGTCTGCTGCAGCCGGGGAACATCTCCAGCACCACCATCCCTGTTGCCTCTGAGGTGCCTGGTGAGTTGGTGGATAATGCTCCCAACCGCGCCGCGCTGGTCGGCTCCATGGTCCGTGTGCCGCTCGGTGCCGGTACGCCGATCCTGGATACCGCGGTCATCCGTCCGGGTGATCACGGCTTCCTTGCCGCGGTGCTGGCGCCTGGCATGCGCGCCGTGACCGTGGCGGTGGATACCGTCACCGGCGCCAACGGGCTGATCTGGCCGGGTGACAGTGTCGATGTGCTGCTGACCCAGACGATCCAAGGTGCGCCGGACGACAAGGGCTTCGCCGCCGAGGTGGTGCTAAGCGATGTGCGTGTCATCGCCACCGGCTCCGAGGTTGTGAAAGATGCCTCCGAAGGTGCCGGCGGCGCCGGCAACGGTGGCACAGTGACTTTGGAAGTTACGCAGGATGAAGCGTCGCGCTGCCTGGTGGCTACTAACCTAGGTAAATTGTCGCTGATCGTGCATTCGGCCCAGGGGGTACAGAAGGCGGAGGATCCACCACCGCCGTTGCCGGCCCCGGTGTTCTCGGGGGATGTGTCCCCCGCCATGTCCGCGGCTGTTCCGGCTCAAACTCAGGTAACGACAGTCAACGTCATATCCAGCGGCGGCGACGGGGAGTTTAAATTCTGATGCGCAATTCTTTGCAAGGTGCCGCCATGGCACTCATCTTTGCCTTGCCTCTGGCTGCGCCCATGGCGGCCTTGGCGCAAGCTGCCCCTGGGCAGGATAACTCCGGTGCCGCCGCCATACCTGCCGCGGCCCCGGTCGTGTCGACGCCCTATTACGGTTCCTTCGGGGTGGAGGTGGGCAAAGGCAAGCTGATCAAGCTGCCCGCCCCGGTAGCCAGCCTGTTTGTCGCCGATCCGACCACGGCCACAGTGCATCCGGCCAGCCCCGACAGCATGTTCGTCTTCGGCGTGAAGGCCGGCGAGACCGATATTGTCGGCACGGATCAGAACGGCAACCGCATCGCCCAGTTCACGGTCTCGGTATCGCCGTCGAGCTATAGCAGTGACCGGTTGCGGAGCCAGTCGCAGGTTACGGCGCCCGGCAGCGCGGTTAGCCTGGATACCGAGGCGAACGGCGCGATCCTGCGTGGCAATGTTGATACAGCAGAGCAGGCCGATAATCTGGTCAATCAGGCAAAGACGATGACCTCCGGCACGATCGTGAATAATCTGACGGTGAACGAGCCGGTGCAGGTCCAGTTGAAAGTCCGTATTGCCTCGATGCAACGCAATGTTGCCCGCGAGCTGGGCATCGACTGGGAAGCGGCGGGGGCGACGGTCGGTAAATTCGCGATCAGCGCCACCACGGCATCTCTGCCGCAGGAATTGAGTTCCCTGCAGCCGGGCGGTGCTGCCGTGAGCTTTCCCGGCGGCACATTGTCAGGAGTCATCGACGCGCTGGCAACGGATAATCTGGCGCATATTCTGGCTGAGCCGACACTGACAACTTTGTCTGGTACGCAGGCCAATTTCCAGGTTGGCGGTCAGTTTCCCATTCCGGTTTCCGCCTCGGGTACGGGGGCCAACGCTGTGATCACTGTCGAGTTCAAGAATTACGGCGTGCTGCTCAGTTTTATTCCGACCGTGCTGTCCGATGGCCGCATCGCCCTGCAGGTGGCGCCCTCCATCAGCTCGCTCAGCTCGGCTAACGCCTCCTTTACCGCAGCCACCGGCTCAAGTGAGCAGTTGGCCGTCCCCGGCCTCAATATCACCAGCGCTTCCACCACCGTCATTCTCGGCTCCGGCCAGGGCATGGCCATCGCCGGGCTGCTCGAAGACACCACCACCTCGGCTGATAACGGCCTGCCCTACCTCTCCGAGATGCCGCTGTTGGGTGCCTTGTTCCGCGGCGATTCCTTCCAGCGCGAGCAGCAGGAGGTGGTGATCACCGTCACCCCCTATATTGTCAACCCGGTCGACAACCCCAACGCACTGGCTTCGCCGGATGACGGCTGGACCCCGGCAAATGATTTGCAACGCATCCTCCTGCTGCGCAATAACGGGACAACAACCGCAAGTGCCAGCATCCCTGGCGATGCCGGCTTCATGGTGCAATGATGGATAGATCTCGCATGCGTTCCGCTCTCTTTTTAGGTCTTTGCGTCGGCGTGCTGTCCCTAAGCGGTTGCGCCGGTGCGTTCGATCCTTATCAGCGTCCGGGTAATTGGGCGTTGACGGGTGCCAGCAATGAGACCATCGCGCAGCAGGCCGCCGATAAGGGCGATCTCATTCAGGGCCGCTCGGAGCCAGGAACGAACGGCGATATCGCCGTTCAGGGGATAGAGAAGGCGCGGACCGGCGGCACGGAGGCCGGTCTGCAGACGACGCTGACGGCCACGGCGCCTGGCGGCACGAGCGGTAGCGACTAGGCTGAGAGTTTTGCGAATTAAGTCGGCTTGACGGAATGGAGGCAGTATGAGTCAGCAGGTGTCGCGCGTTGCGGCCGATGGCGTGGGTGGGGGCAGGCCTGATCGGCTTACCGTGCTCGCTTTCCTCGGTGACCCCGCTACCGAGCAGGTACTGCGCGATGGCCTGGGCGACATGCCCGCCAATGGCATGGATATCCGCCGCGGCACGGTTCGCACCGCCATCGCTGCGATGTCGAAGATGCAGACACCGGAAGTTCTGATTGTTGACATCGCTGGCGAGGAGCAGCCGCTCCATGCTTTGGGTGAGCTGTCCGACGTGGTTGAGCCCGGTGTCCGCGTGCTCGTCATCGGCGACACTGACGACGTCGATTTCTACCGCCACATCACCCGCGGCATGGGGGTGATGGAATATATCTTCAAACCCATCACCCGCGAGGCCGTGGCCCGCCACTTTGCTCCGCTCATCACGCGCAAAACCATTGGCCAGGAAGCCACCCGCGGCGGCCGCGTCATCGCCGTGCTCGGCGCCCGCGGCGGGGTAGGGGCTACCACCATCGCTGGCAATTTGTCCTGGCTGCTCGGCGTCATGGCCAAGCGCCACACCGTATTCGTGGAATCCGACATTCACATGGGCTCCGGCGCTCTGCTGCTCGGCGGCAAAACCGGCCCCGGCCTGCGCATGGCGCTGGAAACCCCCGACCGTATCGACCCGCTGTTCGTCGAACGCGCGGCTCAGCCTGTGGCCGAGCGCCTGCAGGTTCTGGCCTCGGAGGAAAAACTCACAGAGCCGTTGCATTACGCGCCCGGTGCTGCCCGCCGCTTGATCGAAGCGCTGCGTGTGCGATATAATTTCATCATCCTCGATGTGCCCTTCCTGCCGATGCAGTGCAACCGCGAGTTGATTGAATTCGCCCACCATCGCGTCATCGTGATGGACCCGACGCTGGCTTCGGTGCGCGACACTCTGCGCTTGCTCGGCCTGCCCAACGGCCCCTGGCAGCCGCAAAGCCCGACCATCGTGCTCAACCGCCAAGGCCGCCCCGGTGGTCTCACCCGTAAGCAGATCGAAGAGGCGCTGAAGGTCAAGATCGACATCGTCATCCCCGATATTCCCAAGCAGTTGAATGAATCCGCCAGCTTCGGCGAGCCGGCCATCGCCACCAAAGGACCCTTCCGTCAGGCCATCGTCGATCTCTCGCGTGAGATCGGCTTCGTCGCCAGCCGCGATGATTCGATGATCGACGGCACGGCCCAGCTCACCTCGGTCGGCGGCATATTCAAGATGCTTGGCTTCTCGAAAGGGTGAGCTGAATGTCCGATGGCAACCTGCCCATTTTCGGCCGCCGCCGCTTGGAAACCTTCGGCGCCACCACGCCGGCCATAGTCCCAGCGGCGCCCCCGTCCAACCTGGGAACTCCGCCCGTAGCTGAGCGGTTCCACGGCGATAATACCGGCGCAGTCCGCCCCGAAGTTGCGGAGCTGCGCAACCTCTGCCTGGCGCGCATGGATGCCACGGCGGTTGCCTCGCTGGCACCTGAGCGCCTGCTCAATGAGGTCGAGCGGCTGATCTCGGATCTCGCCACCGACAAGCGCGTGCAGATGAACGCGCGCGAACAGCGTGCCCTGGCCACCGAGTTGGTGGATGACATGCTGGGCCTCGGGCCCTTGGAGCCGCTGCTGCTCGATGATTCCATCAACGACATCATGGTCAACGGGCCGGACCATTGCTTCGTTGAACGCGGCGGCAAGCTCACGCAAGTGCCGGTGCGTTTCCGTGACTGGGGCCATCTTACCAATATCTGTCAGCGCATCGCCGCCTCCGTCGGCCGGCGCGTCGATGAATCCTCGCCGATGTGCGATGCGCGTCTGAAAGACGGCTCACGCGTCAACATCATCCTGCCCCCGCTCGCCATCGACGGCCCCTCGATCTCGATCCGTAAATTCTCCAAAAAGCCGATCGATTTCGAGAAGCTGATCGGCTACGGCTCGCTCACAGCACCTATGGCCCGGGTGCTGGAAATCGCCGCGCGCTGCCGCCTCAACATCATCGTCTCCGGCGGTACCGGCTCAGGCAAAACCACCATGATGAACGCGCTCTCGCGCTTCATCGATCCCGCCGAGCGTATCGTCACCGTGGAAGACGCCGCCGAATTGCAGTTGCAGCAGCCGCACATCGTGCGTCTCGAAACCCGCCCGCCAAGCTTGGAGGGCAAAGGTGAGATCACCGCGCGTGACCTGGTGCGTAACGCTTTGCGTATGCGCCCCGACCGCATCATCATCGGTGAGGTTCGCGGCGCCGAGGCATTCGATATGTTGCAGGCCATGAACACCGGCCATGACGGTTCGATGTCGACGATTCACGCCAACAACACGCGCGACGCGCTCAGCCGTGTCGAGAACATGGTGCAGATGTCCTCGATGGGCTTAACCCCCCGCGCCATCCGCCAGCAGGTCGTCTCCTCGGTCAATCTCATCGTCCAGGTCGAACGCCAGCGCGACGGCGGCCGGCGCGTGACGCAGATTACCGAGATCGCCGGTATCGAAGGCGAGACGCAACTGCTCAACGACATCTTCAAACTCGAGATCACCGGCGAGAGTGCCACCGGCCGCCTCACCGGGCGTTACGATGTCAGCCGGATCCGCTCCACCTTTACCGAGCGCCTGCAATATTACGGGCTGGAGCGCGCCTGGATGAACGCCTTGGAAGATAGCTGATGGAATCGCAGAAACTCCTTTTCGTCCTGGCCCTGGCCGTGATCCTGCTGCTGGGTATTGGTGTCATCACCATCCTGCTGGTGCAGGAGCATGAGCGTACTCAAAAGCTCAAGTTGCGCCTGAGCAATGCCATGGCCCCCGTGGCGCGGCCGGCCCAGGCGGTCGCGGAAGAATATTCGCTGGTGCGCACTGTTTCGCCCGCGGGGCAGTTCTGGGAAAAAATCGCAGCACTCATCGGCGTCGATATGCAGCAGGCGGAAACCTACCCGATCAAATGGTGGCTGGTGCCGCCGATTGCCGTGCTGATCGATGCGGTATTGATCTTCCTGCTCTCGCACCCGCTCGGCGATTATCCGTTCCTGCTGTACGTCACCGAGTATTTTGGCTCGCCGGTGTTCTGGTATCTGATCACCCGTTTCATCTTCAACATGTTCACCAACCGGCGCAACACCAAGCTGATCGAGCAGTTTCCTGACGCGCTCAACACCGTGGTGCGCTGCGTACGCGTCGGCATTCCCATGGGCGAGGCTTTGCGCACCGTGGCCAAGGATGCGATGGAGCCAACCAAGCTCGAATTCACCATTCTGGCCGATAAAGTGTCCATCGGCGTGCCGCTCGATATCGCATTGCGCGAGCTCTCGTTGCGCATCAAGCTCACCGAATATCAGTTCTTCGCCACCGCCATCACCTTGCAGGCCCGCGCCGGCGGCGGCATCACGCAAACGCTGGAAGGCTTGGCGGATGTCATCCGCAAACGCGTGGGCTTACGCGCGCGAGGCTTTGCACTCACAGCCGAGGCGCGCACCTCCGCCATGGTGCTCTCGGTGCTGCCCTTCCTGGCTGGCGCCATGATCTACATGGTCCAGCCCCCCTATATGTCAGTTCTCTTCACGACCAAAGGCGGCGAAACGGTCATCACTTTGGCGATCGTAATGCTGGCTCTCGGCATGGGCACCATTCAATTCATGATCAGCAATGTCCTTAAGTAACCTCAACCCCACCACGATCTATGAGCTGCTTTTCCTCATCCTGATCTGTTTCGGGCTGCTGGCGGTTGCCGGTTTCGTGCTCGCCATCGATCTTGGCAAGAGCGCCCGGCTGGAGCGGCGCATCGGCCTTGTCACCGGCGAGCGGGTGGAGGAGATCAAGGAGGACGAGGACAAGCCCAAGGAAGCGCTGGCGCTGCGCATTATCTCGGGCTTCGGCATGGCCGTTGCCCGCTCAGGCATGCTCAACCGCAAGACGCTGGCGGAAATCCAAGCCACGCTGGAAGGCGTCGGGCTCAAGGGCGGGCGCGGTCTTGGCCTGTTCATCGGCGCGAAGATTCTGCTGGTCATTCTTTCCCCTATTGTCGCCTTCTTCCTCGCCCAGCATTTTCAGCTCTCCCGCTTCTGGATGATTTCCTGGGTGGCGGGCGGCGTTGTCTTCGGCATCATGGCGCCGGAGACCTATGCCAATAACAAGCGTAAGAAATTTCTGGAAAAAGTCGAACACGGCGTGCCGGATGCGCTCGACATGCTGGTGATCTGCGCCGATGCGGGCTTAGCACTGGAAGCAGGCATCGCCCGCGTCAGCCAAGAATTACTGACCCTCAACCCGCAGCTCGCTAACGAGCTGATCCAGACATCGCGCGAAATGCAGATCGGCTCCGACCTGCGCATGGCGATGGAGGCGCTGGGTGCGCGCACCGGGCTTGAAGTGCTGCAACGTCTTGCAACGACTCTGGCGCAGTCATTACAATATGGCACACCGCTCACCGCGGCGCTGCGCACGCTCTCCGCCGAACTGCGCCAGGAGGCGCTGGTCAAATTCGAGGAGCGGGCAGGGCGGCTGCCAACCATGATGACCATTCCTATGATCCTATTCATCCTGCCCTGCGTCTTTCTTGTCGTGGCGGGCCCTGCGATGATCAATGTGATGGCGACTCTGAAGGGATCAAAGTAGAGTGCAACATATGCAACGCCAGTTTAGCCTAGAGATTATGCCATCCCACCAGCGCCGTCCTGGCTTGTCCTGCATTGCACTTGCGGTCGGCCTGGCCCTGTCGGGCTGCGCCGCTCATAACAGTCCCAACGGGCCTATGGTCTCGCCGACCGGCGGTACGATCGGGCCGAACACGCTGAACGTGGCCGATGCCGCCATCGCCGGCGGCGATCCATCGATGGCGCTGTCCGTGTCGCAGTCCATCCTCGCCACTGACCCTGATAATGTCGATGCGCTGGTGCATGAAGGCCAGGCCTATTATGCGCTCGACCGTTGTCCGGCCTCGCAGGCTACCTTTCAGCGCGCTCTGAAAGATGATCCGAAATCCTCCGAGGCCCAGATCGGCCTCGGCCGCTGTCTGTTGAAGGTGAACCCGGCTCAGGCCGAAGTCGCCTTCCTCGCCGCGACACAGGATGATCCCGGCAATGCCGCGGCCTTCAGCAATCTCGGCATCGCGCGCGATCTGCAGGGCAATTATGCAGGTGCTGCGAGCGCCTATCAGCAATCGCTGATGATCAACCCCGGCAGCACCGCGACCTCCGTTAATCTCGGCCTATCGCTGGCCCTCTCGGGCCAGGGGCCCGAGGCGCTGCAATATCTCGGGCCCTTGGCCACCGGCCCTGGGGCGACCCCGAAGATACGCGAGGATTATGCCGCGGCGCTGGTCGCCTCCGGCCGCAGCGATGACGCGCGCCAGGTTCTGGCCGTCGATTTGACACCCGATCAGGTCAACCAGGCCATGGCCGGGTTCCAGACGCTGATCTCGCAATCCATCACCAGCCCGCCACCCCCCGGCGCCCCGCCGCCGACCGACCCGCAGGTGAACAGCGCGCCGGTCACGGCGACGCCGGTGGCCAGCAGCGCCCCCGTGCCGTTGGACCCGACCCCCACGTCCGCCCCGGTAGCCGAAGCCGCCCCGCCGCCGCAGGCGGCAGAATCCACCCCGCCGCCGCAGGCGGCCCAAGCCACACCGCCGCCCGTGGTGGCACCAGCCCCGGTTGTCGAACCCGCGCCGCAGGCAACGCAAACCACTTCATCGCAAGAGGTAACGCAAGCCGCCCCGCCTGCACCGCCGGCGGTAAAAACCTCAAAATCGCATAAATCCAGCAAAACGGCCACAGCCAAGCCGAAGCATAAGCACGCCGCGGTGGTTGCCGAAGCCGATTCCGCCCCGGCCCCGGCAGCAACGCCGGCGGACGCAACGCCCGTGTCCGAACCACCTGTATCCGCACCACAGGTGCAGGCGGCCCCCGCCGCTACACCGGCACCGGCCGCAACCCCGGCCCCGAGCCCAGCCAGCACGGCTGCCGCCTCCAACCCGGGCTCGGAGCCCACGGTCACGTTATCGCCGGTCGCCCCGGCCAATGTGCCGCCAGACTCCCCGGCCGGCCAGGAAGACGTCTCCGCCCCGGCCCCCCCGGCACCAACGCCTACCCCGGCCCCCGCCAGCAGTGACTCCAGCCCCGCCAAGGGCGGTCGTCCCGCGGTGCAGATCGCGTCCCTCAACAGCGAGGATGCGGCGCATACCGAGTGGAAGAAGGTCTCGGCCGCGGCGCCTGGCCTGTTCGCCGGTAAATCGCCGGACATCAGCGAGGTGCAAGTGGGTGGCCAGACCTATTACCGCCTGCGTGTCAGCGGCTTCTCCAGCCATACAGACGCCCGCCACTTCTGCTCGCAGATCACCTCCGCCGGTGGCACCTGCGTCCCGGCGAATTTCTGAAACGCATTCTGGCGGCCATTTGGCGGCCGTCTGGCGGCGCTCGCGTACTTGAAGTACGCGTTGCTTCGCCAGACACCGCCAACTGACTCGCCATAATGTGTTTCAGCCGGGCTTAATCCCAAGCGGTTATCGGGCTTTAAACAAGCCGGATAACCGCTTCATTATTTTAAATATCCATCAAGCAGCGGACGCGCCCGCAAACTCCCAAAAGTTTGCCCGCGGCGAGGTGCGGGCGATGAAATTGCGCATGTTCGGGTGGTGCCAGCCATCCGGCCCGATCAGCGCGGACATCGGCGCGTAGAACTCATGCGCATGCGGAATCTGGCTCGACGCGAAATATTCATATTGCCGCGGCCGCAGCGCATACATCACGCGGATGTCGCGCACAGGTAGCACCAGCGGCGCGCGCGGCGCCTCGCGCAGCAGCCCGGTATAGCGCCAGCGCGGCATCGGGTTGGTTAGCGAGACCGGTGCCAGCAGCCATTCCAGCGGGCACACGGCCAGCCAGCTATGCATCGAGGGGGCAAAGCGCGAGCGCTTGTCCAGCAGGTTCTGAAAGGAGCCGCAGGCCTCGATGGCGAAGAGATCAACATATGGGTCTTTCTCCGTCCCGCCGAAACACATCCATAGCCCGTCGGGGAGTGTTTTCAGCCGGTTGGAGCCCGGCAATTTAAGAAACGGATTATCGAGATCATCCACCGTGCCGGGGCGCGCGCGCAACCAGCTACCGGAGGCACCCATGTCATGGTCGGCCAGTCCCGGCGGATGCTGAGGCCAGGCGCGGAGTTTTTGGCGCACAAGCTGATCGAGGGTGGTGGGGGCGGATGCCATGAATTTTTCCTGTATTGGTATAGCGTTACAACCTAAGCGAGAATAACGACGAAAAGCGACTCGGATGCAAGAGGGATTCTAATGAGATGTTAATAAATTAACTTTTTTCTTGGCATCAACCTATCTCCCAGATCATACCAATTAACTGTTTGATTATATGATATACATTACGATTCATGGCGAATTGCGGCGGTTTCGTGGTGGCGCCGCTTCGGCAAAACCTTCCAACGCCCTGAGTTAACAGAATTTTATATTATGCAACTTATAGTTATCCGGATATGGGCCGGGCAGGGTGAAGCGGCGCGGGGCAGGCGATATATAAAATTGTGAAACTGCCTGGATCAAAAACCAAGCGGGGCCGCAAAAAACATAACGCCCAGCCGATGCCCCCCGCTCTTGCCTGCACCGGTATTTGGGCACATGCAGGGGGCCAAATTCGGAGAGCGCAGGGTGGCAGACGAGAGACCGCGTAAGAGCTTGCGGCCATTCATTATTCTGGCGGTGGTCCTGGCCGTCATCACCGCTGTTTTCGGCCTGTACGGCTGGCACAACAGCTATTTTGCCACCACTGACGATGCCGAGATCGACGGCAATCTCTACACCATCGCCGCCCAGATCAGCGGCCGCGTGGTGAGCGTGCAGGTGGCGGACAACCAGCACGTCAGTGCCGGCCAGCTCCTGGTACAGTTAGACGACCGTGACCAGCGCGTGGCCCTGCTGAAAGCCGAGGCCGGCCAGGCCCAGGCGCAGGCCGGGCTGGCGCAGGACGAGGCGCAGGTGACCGAGGCGGATGCCGGCGTCACCCAGGCGCAGAGCGATTACGAGCGCTTCACCTCGGTCAACCCACGCGCCACCACGCGCCAGCAGGTCGATGCCGCCACCGCCTCCATCACCACCGCCAAGGCCAAGCTCAGCGCCGCCCAGGCCGCGGTGCAGAGCGGCCAGGCCAATCTCGCCGCCGCAGGCGCCGTGCTGGCCGATGCCCAACTCCAGCTCTCCTATACGCAGATCACGGCACCCGCCGCCGGCCATGTGGCGCTGAAGACGGTGCAGCCCGGCAATGTCGTCGCCGCCGGCACCGCCATGATGTCGCTGGTCAGCGACGAGGTCTGGGTCACCGCCAATTACAAGGAAACCCAACTGGACGGCATCCGCCTGGGTGCCACGGCTGATATCAGCGTCGATGCCGTGCCCGGCGTCACTTTCAAGGCCCGCGTGAACAGTGTTCAATATGGCACGGGGGCAGTGTTCTCGCTGCTCCCCGCCCAGAACGCCACCGGCAACTACATCAAGGTCATCCAGCGCGTACCGGTAAAGCTCGTCTTCACGGACAACCGCGTGCAGAAATACCTGCTCGCCCCCGGTATGTCGGTCGAGCCCTCCATCCGGATTGCTCCTTGAACCCGGCACTGCCCCGCTCACCGGCCGGCCCCTATAACCCCTGGATGGTGGCGGTGATGGTGGCTCTGGCCCCGCTCATGGAGGTGCTGGACACCACCATCGCCAATGTCTCGCTGCCCCACATCGCCGGCTCGCTGGGTGTGAGCCAGAGTGAGAGCACCTGGGTGCTGACCAGCTACCTCGTCAGCAATTCCATCATCCTCCCCATTTCCGGCTGGCTCGCCAATGTCGTCGGCCGCAAACGCTTCTTCCAGATCAGCACGGCACTCTTCATCGCCTCCTCGGTGCTCTGCGCCACCTCCACCTCGCTCACCATGCTGGTGGTGGCACGCGCACTTCAAGGCCTGGGGGGAGGGGGGCTGGCCCCGGTGGCGCAGGCCATGATGGCCGATAGCTTCGTGCCCGAAAAACGTCCCCAGGTCTTCGCGCTCTTCGGCTTCACCGTCATCGTCGCCCCCGCCACCGGCCCGGTACTGGGCGGCTGGCTTACGGATAGCTTCTCCTGGCACTGGATCTTCCTCATCAACCTGCCGGTCGGGCTCATCGCCCTCACCCTCACCAGCATCTTCGTCACCGAGCCTCTGCTGCTGCGCCAGGAGCGCAAGGCGCTGCTGGGCGGCGGCGGCTTCAAGCTCGATTACGTCGGCCTGGCCATGGTCGCCATCGGCTTCGCTGCCCTGCAGATGTTCCTGGACAAATACGAGCTGGATGACGGCTTCTCCTCGACCTTCATCATCGCCGCCTTTGCCATCGCCATCGCCACACTCTCATTTCTCATCCTCTGGGAGTGGCAGCACGAGCACCCGGTGGTGAATGTCCGGCTGCTGTTTACCCGGAATTTCGGCATCTGCTGCATTGTCAGCTTCATGATCAGCTTCTGCTTCCTCTCCTCCACCCAATTGCTGCCGCAACTGGCGCAGACCCTGCTGGGCTACACCTCACAGACCGCCGGCTTCTCTCTGGCGCTCGGCGGGATGGTGACCCTATGCTTCATGCCGATCTCCGCCTTCATCACCGGCCGCTTCGTGCAGCCGCGCTATCTCATGGCCGGCGGGCTCATCCAGATGGGCGTGGCACTCATATCAGACTCCCATTTTTCGCCCTACATGAGCTTCGATCAGCTCACTATGGCCCGCGTCCTGCAGGTCTTCGCCATGCCCTTCATCTTCGTCCCCATGGGGGCCAGCTCCTTCGTCGGCGTCAACCCAAAACTGTTCGGCGATGCCGCCGCGTTATCTAACCAAATGCGTAACATTGGTGGTTCCATGGGCATTTCCTTCGCCACCAACATGCTCACCTGGCGTTCGCAATTCCACCACGCGCGCCTCGCCGAGGCCATAAATCCCTTCCGCCCGCTGCCCCCGGGCGTGCCTTTGGCGCAGCTTGACCAGATGGTGTCATTCCAGGCCAGTTTCGTCAGCTATCTGGATGTATTTCACATCCTTGGGATTCTAGCTCTTGTGGTTTGGCCCATTGCACTCTTTCTTAAGGCACCAGCGCCTCAACCTGCCGCGCCTCAACTTGCTGAGCCCTTACCTGCTCAGCCACGTGCCGCTTAACGGAGTTTACACCGTGTTCTTTGCCGTCTCCCGCCGCCTTATGCTCGCCTCCTCCTGCGCCATGCTCTCCTTGAGCGGCTGCATAGAGGTGGGACCTAATTTTGCCCCCCCGCACGCCGCCACCCCCGGCAGTTTTACCGAGGATGCCGGTGCGCGCGGCGCCTATGTCTCCGGCGATTCCGTGAACCCGCAATGGTGGACGAGTTTCAATGACCCCATTCTGACGGCGCTGGAACAAAAAGCCGTGGCGCAGAATCTGGACCTGCAAATCGCCACCGAGCGCCTTCTGGAATCCGAGGCGCAAGCCCAGATCGACGGTGCGGTGCTGTATCCATCCATCAGTGGTGCCGGCTCCTACACCCGTGAGGGGCCGAGCAAGGAGGGCATCTTCGGCCTGTTCGGCAGCGCCGGCGGTGCCAGCACGGCTGCTTCAAGTGTTGCCAATGGCACTTCCAACGCGACCGGCGGCGGCGGTGTCCAGGCAACGGTCGGCGCCATCGACATCTACCAATACGGGCTGCAGGCGCAGTACGACCTCGACCTCTGGGGCAAGAACCGCCGCGCCGTGGAAGCCGCCGTCGCCAATGCCCGTTCCTCGGAAGAATCCCGCCGCGCCTCGCTGCTCAATGTCCAGGCGGCGGTCGCCAGTAACTACATCCAACTGCGGGGCAGCGAGCTGCTGCTCAGCATCACCCAGAAAAACCTGGATGCCGCCAACCAGCTCGTGCAGCTCACCTCCGAGCGCCAGCAGGCGGGCCTCACCACGGCCCTCGACGTCGCCAACGCCAAGGCCACCGCCGCCTCCATCCAGTCGCAACTGCCCACCCTCATCGCCCAGCGCGATGCCCTCATCAGCCAGATAGGCCTGCTGCTGGGCGAGACCCCGGACGGGCTGCCGGCTGAGCTGACCACGGCCGCTCCGGTGCCGCTCACCCCGCCAAACGTGCCCGTGGGCCTGCCCTCGGATTTGCTCACCCGCCGCCCCGATGTGCGCGAGGCGCTGCAGGATTTGCACAAGGCCACAGCCGAGGTCGGCGTCGCCGATGCGCAATTCTACCCGGACATCAGCATCTCCGCCTCAGCCTCACTGCAATCGCTGCAGTTCAAGGATCTCAACGAGTGGAGCGCGCTCACCTACGCCTTTGGCCCGAATGTCACTTTGCCGATCTTCGCCGGCGGACAGTTGCGCGGCCAGCTCAAGCTCAACAAGGCCGAGCAGCGCGAGGCCGCGGTGAGCTACGCCAAAACCGTGCTCACCGCCTTCACCCAGGTGAACACAGCGCTCACCAACTACGCCCAGGAGCATGACACGCTCGCAGCTCTCAACATCGATGTGGACCAGTCCAACATCGCCCTGGGCCTCGCCGAAGACCAGTACAAACAGGGCCTGGCCGATTACCTGACCGTGCTGAACGCGCAGCAGTCCTATCTGCAGGCGCAGCAGAACCAGGCACAATCAGCCGAACGGCTGGGCACGGATCTGGTGAGCCTGTACCAAGCTTTGGGCGGCGGCTGGGAGCAGACCTACCCGGATAAGCCTCACTGAGCGGGGTTTCACCCAGCCGGCATCGGGAGCGGATTAAAGTACCGCGCGTCTGGGCGAATCCCAACCGCCATTATCCGTGCGTAGGCCCAGCTCCGGCTTGTCATTGTTGTAAATATAGTCGGTTTTAACCGGCTGGCCCGACAACGCGAATTTCTGGAAGGTGACGAGATTTGAGAACGTCGATCTCGTCAGCCCGACAAAATGTCTGGCACCGGCGGCAAGTTCGAAATCGATCATGGCCCGGGCGAGAAAATCGAGCGTTTCGGTCTCTTCGCCGGAGAGAAAATCGGATTTAAAAAACAACTCAATGCCATAGCGTGCCAGGCAGACAGCGCGCATCTCCTCCTTGGGTGTTTCCACGGCCATCTCATCGCATATCACAAGAATCTTCTTTTGTTCCGGAAGTGTTGCGGCGATTTTTGCGATGATGGCATCGTAGGGGATAAAGAAATCCTCTCGCTCTTTAATCCTCGAATGCAGGTGCTTGCTATGTTCTGCCCAATCCGATTCGATGCGGAACTGCGCGGCAAGTTCGATCCCTTCTTCGCTGAAGATGCGTTTTTTCAACCTTGCCACCACGTCGGCGGTGCGCGGTATTGGGACCACGCTGCGGATGAAGTCGATGACGAGATCTGATTCCAGCTCGAACTGTTCCGGCTGCTGCCCCCGGCGGCTGAACTGTCCAGCGCCATGGGCGAAATAATCCCAGCCGCCGGTCGGCAGGTTGGCTGGGTCGTCCAGGCTGACGTCGATTCCATGCCGCTGCGCGAAATCCAGCAGCCGAGGCAGATCGAAAAAATCCTGTAGCGGCGCCGGCAGTTGGCTATCGGCGGCGATGTTCTTGATGGACATTTCCGGCAGCACTATGGCGCGTTTCCATTCCTTTGCGCGCAGGAACAACCCAAGCAAAGCAAGCCTTTGATTGTTGAGCCCGCCGTTATTATAATAATAACCAAGCGGTGCCTCTGGGGTATAGAGTTTCGGCGGTGGGCGCAGCCGCCAGTCCGCTTTGGCGATATAGCGCATGTGCGGTGATGCGGCTTTGTTGCGTAAGGCTGCTTCCTTAACTTTCCAGAATGCCGGCGTCTCTTCCGCAATACGGCCATACAGCCTGGAGCCCGCCGGTACCAGCATCTTATCCGCTTCGGCACTATCCGGCTGCACGTCCGACGCCGTGATATGGGCTGGCCGGCGCGCGATCCACTCCTCCGGCGGCGGCCAGGACCAATGCGATTTGACAATATATTTTAACTGCGGGGCCAGCGGCATGTAATCCAGCGCGGCGTCGGCAATCACGAAACAATCCTTGGTTTCCTCGACCACGCAGGCCGAGAGCAAAGCGAGCCGCGAAACTCCTTTTTTTTCCTTGTCCTTCAGTTCATCAAGGGGGAGGTTGGCTGATTTTATATGCGTTGAATGGGTCGCAAACCAAACGCGCCGCGGCAATTCACTTCGATCCACTTCCGCCATCATCACACCTGTTGTTGAACAAGCCGATTATAACAGCGTATAAAACGCCGTTGCAATCGGGCGGTCCGGCGTATCAGGGCGTTTCCGCGACCAGCCGGTATCCCCGCCACGTCGTCGTCAGTTTCACATCTCCCCAGATCAATTGGCCGCCGTATACGCCGCCCACGCGCCAATGCGACAGATCATGGTCCAATGCCGGGGGGCCCTCGCTGATCGCCTTGGCCAGCCTCGGAAGAATATCGACATCGATTTTTTTCAGGCTGCCCGCCGCATAGGAAGTCCCTAAAATCGGGAGATAGTCGCCGACCCCGAACGGATTTGTCTTGGCATAATAGGCCAGATCATTATGAGACCTGTTGCACGACCTGCTGCCCGGTTCTTCTCGGCACACCTCGCTCACGTCGAGCTGATAGAAAAAAATCTGGGCCGGATGCACGGCTTTGTCCGCGAGCACGACCGAGATGATTCCCGCGCCGGCATTGAGAGAGCAGTTTTTCGGCGGGTTTGTGGGGGCGCCCGTCGAAGCGACCCATACAATCTGCCGCAATGCCGTCATTTGCGAGAGTGGCGTTTTTTCAAATTGCGCGGGTATGATTTTGGAGCCGATGAACAGATCGGACTCGCGCGGCCGGTTGCCCGGATTGTCGCATGGCAGTTGCGCGCCGTCCTGGCTAAGCTGCACCTGCATCCCATCCGCCGTTTCCAGCACCTTCACCGAGGCTTCCGGTGCCGTCGCATTGAATTCGGTCTGGCCGGCCTCGTCCTGCCGGGCAAAAGGCGTGAGTTTTTGCCCGGGAATATTCCATTGCGCGATGGTCCAATGCGGGTTCGGCCCCGTTGCCCCATAATTAACCACCTTTCCGCCGGACACGACGGGGTCGTGGATGGTGAAATTATCGAACCCGTTGAGCAGATCCGTCTGCGTCTGCGCCCGCGCACTGGGGGCAAGCAGAAGCAATGCAGCGGTGAGAAGCCGGCATAGGCGGGTCATGGGCGGTCTCCGTGACTGGTTCCCCTATGTGGGGGACGGGGTGGGACAAGACAACCCGAAGGCCAGCAGGCAAACTCAGAGCAGATTGAAGTTCCAGGTCGCGTTGCGCCGTACCACCCGTGCCGGATTGCCGGCGGCGACGCTGTTTTCCGGGATCTCCCCAGTCACCACGGCCGCGGCCCCGATCACGGCACCTGCGCCGATGCGGCTGCCCTTGAGCACGATTGCCCGCTGCCCGATCCACACACGCGTGCCGATGGTGATGCTGCGTGCCGGGTTGAGCCGCCGCCCGTTTTCCGCATCCACGATGGAATGCATGTCGCTGGTGGTGATTTCCACCTGATCGGCGATCAGGCAGCCATCGCCGATGCGTAAAGTTGAAGGCTCGTGCATCTGCAGCCGCACCAGCCCGTTGAAGCCGACATGGGTGCCGATTTCCAGCCTTGCATCATGCGCCTGATAGGTGACGAGATTCAGGAAATTGGTGTGGGCGCCAATATCCAACCGGCAATTTTCGCCGAGCGTGAAGTGGAAATTAAGGTCATTATTGGTTGGCCCGATGCTGATATGGTTGCCGTGGCCCAGCAGCACGATATGGCCATTTGTTTTGGCTTTCAGCTCGTCGTCAATCTCAATGATATTGCCTTCGAGATCGCCGGTAATCTTCAACGGCATAGACTTATGGACTCCGAAAAAAATGATCGGCCGGTGGTCAATTGGTCTGTCCACTTGGCAGACTCACGGTGAGATTGCAAGTATTGTGGAGGCGGTTGCGAGGGGGGGGCGTATCCGTTACCTTGGATGCGAAGTAGCAGTGAAGAGTGAGGCTGGAGAGATGAGCGAGACGGATATTTTCCACAGCAAATTTGGTGGTCCCTGGTATGACAGCCAGGACACGCAGGCTGTGGCGGCGCGCATTGCCCAGGTGGCGGACCGCGCCACGCGCGAGCGCTTGGAGCATTTCATCCGCTGGGGCTATGTGGTGCTGGAAAATGCCGTCTCGCATTATGCCATCGACAAATATCTGGCCCGCTACCACGCTGCTGCCGCCAATCCGAACGGGCTGGCGATGAGTGTGCCCTTTGGCCCGATGAGCCAGCCCTTTGAACCGGAACACACTCTGGTCCCTGGCGCCAAAGTGCTCGACACCTCCCTGCTCTTTGCCGAGGGCGACGATCTGAGCTTCAGCCTGCCGCTTGCGATGTTCCTGCAGGAGCTGTTCAGCGGCCCGGCGCTCGCGTTCCAGTCGCTGCATTTTGAGGTCGGCTCGACCCAGACCGTGCATCAGGACACCGCCTATGTGGTGGTCGAGGACCAGCCCCTGCAGCTCGCGGCGAGCTGGATCGCGCTTGAGGATGTGCAGCCCGGTTCGGGCGAGCTGGTCTATTTCGCCGGGGGCCACCGCCTGCCGGATTTCCCCTATGGCGGGGGCGATTCCAAGCATTTTAATTTCAATCGCGACGGCAATGACGCGCATGTCGCGCATCTGAATTATCTGGCGTCGGAAAGTTCGCGCCAGGGCTACGAGCGCCGCAGCTTCCTGCCCAAAAAGGGCGATGTGCTGATCTGGCACGCCGATCTGCCGCATGGCGGTGGCGAGATCACCAAACCGGGTGTCACCCGCCGTTCGCTGGTCACGCATTATTGCCCGGCCGGTCTAAGCCCACATTATGTGCAGTTCCTAACTCCTGAAAATCAGGCGAAAGTGAAAACGCCGAGCGGCAATTTCCTGGTCTCCATGTATTATCCCGCGTCGCGGCTAGGCACCTGAGGCTGCGCGCGGATTAATCCGCGCGCGCGGGGAGGATGTCGCCATAAACCTCCACCTCGTCTAGCTGCAATTGCGCCGGATGGCTTGAGGAAATCCGGATAAAGCGCCCGTTAATCGGCTTCGGCAGCGTCACGATGAGCGGCCGGGGCGCTTTCCACTTAGCAAAAATCTCCGGCGTCATGGCAAAAGCGAGCGTCCATTTGTCATTATCGGCGGAGATTTTAATGACCAGTGCATCGGCATTTTGCGGGTCGGCTGGGTTTGCGTCGTTATAGATATGCAGCGCATGGATCGCGAAATTATCCAACAGGTCTAGCTTCCACCACGGCCATTCCTCGGTTTGGGTACGGAAACCGTAGGTACCGGTGCGGATGCCGTTATTCGCATGGCCCTGGGCAAAGGCGGTTTTAGGGTCATCCGGTGTCGGCTCATGCCAGGAGCTTTGGATATTGGGCTTGCGCAATGCAATATTGTGCCCGGGTCCCGGCGGGGGCGGGGGCACGAGGATATCATAGGCGGCACGGCAATGTTTTAGCCAATAGCGCGCCAGATACGTATCCCAGACGGCGTTTCGCCCGGCAAAAATTTTCTTGAAGCTGCCATCTTCCACCTTTTGTTGCCAGCGGACGGCGGTGTTCGAACCGCCGCGCTGCACACGGCGGCGCACATCAGCTTCGGAGCGAAACTGATAATGGACCAGATAGGCTTTTTCGATCACGGCTTCACGGAAGCCTGGCGTGCGGACATGGGCGAGGGCATTTTTTGGAAATCCGAGGCCGTATCCCGACGTGTCCTGATGCAGAACATCTGCCTGGCGCATATCTCCGACATCATACTCGCTCCAAAAGTGCCACCAAGCGCCTTTCCCGCCCTTATTGAAAGCGGATACCGCTTTGTCGGCATCTATTTTGCTCGTCCGTGTGAGCATCTTGGTATGAACATCCACACCGGCCTCGCGCTGGGTATGAGACAGCAGCAGGCTTTCGTGGTCACGCTCCATTTTACCGCTATGGCCAAAGATCAGCCAGTTGAAATAGACGGCATCATATTTGTCCTCATACTCACGCATGAATTCATGGACATTATCGACACCCTTGAAGACGAAAAACTCATCGCTATCGATGAACGCGACCCATTCCGTTTCATGCAGATGATTCTTTAACAGATAGCCATAGATGTCTGCCTGTTGAACTTTCCGCGGGTCCGGCTTTGGATAATGCTTGAACGTTACAAAAGGATCTGGTCCGAACAAAAACGGTGTAAGAACCTTAAAAGTTGGCATCGGATCATCGTCGTTCGAGACGAAATAGATGTGATCGAAACCTACGCTCTTATGATAGGAAACCCATTCCAGGACATCTTCATGCTCCCAGCGCCCGCAACAGGCGATCGAATATTTATACCGCGGCTTGGCCGGTGTCGAAGGATTGTCGGACATGGTCAACAAGGTACTTTCATAACGAAAGACAAAATATTTTCCTGGGGCCGCTTATAGTCAGGCGCCGGCGGCAGGGGACGGGGGCTGGCTGTCCACCAGCCCCCACCTCTTACTTCGCCGCGATCTTCAGATTCGCATCGAGCTTGTCCAGGAAATCCTGGGTGCTCAACCACGGCGCGTCCTTGGCGATCAGGCTGGCCAGGTCCTTCGTCATGAAGCCGGCTTCCACGGTCTCGATGCACACCTTCTCCAGCGTCTCGGCAAAGGCGGTCACATCCGGCGTGCCGTCGAACTTGCCGCGATAGATCAGCCCGCGCGTCCAGGCGAAGATGCTGGCGATCGGGTTGGTCGAGGTGGTGCGGCCCTTCTGGTGTTCGCGGTAATGGCGCGTCACCGTGCCGTGTGCGGCTTCGGATTCCACCACGGAACCATCGGGCGAGAGCAGCACGGAGGTCATCAGCCCGAGCGAGCCGAAGCCTTGCGCCACGATGTCGGACTGCACGTCGCCATCGTAGTTCTTACAGGCCCATACATAGCCGCCTTCCCATTTCAGGGCGCAGGCCACCATGTCGTCGATCAGCCGGTGCTCGTAGGTCAGCCCGGCGGCGGCGAATTTCTCGGTGAATTCCTTGTCGAACACCGCCTGGAACGTATCCTTGAAGGTGCCGTCATAGGCCTTGAGAATGGTGTTCTTGGTGGAGAGATAGACCGGGAAGTTGCGGGCCAGGCCATAGTTGAAGCTGGCGCGGGCAAAGCCCTCGATGGAGGCGACGGTGTTATGCATGCCCATGGCCACGCCCGGGCCTTTGAAATCATGCACCTCCATCACCTGCGGCTCGCTGCCATCGGCCGGCTGGTACACGAGGCTGACCTTGCCTGGGGCAAGGATCTTGGTCTCGGTGGCGCGGTAGATGTCGCCGTAAGCATGGCGGCCGATGACGATCGGCTGCGACCAATGCGGCACCAGGCGCGGCACGTTCTTGCAGATGATCGGCTCGCGGAAAATCGTGCCGTCCAGCACGTTGCGGATGGTGCCGTTCGGGCTGCGCCACATCTTCTTCAGGTTGAATTCGGTCACGCGGGCTTCATCGGGGGTGATGGTCGCGCATTTTACGGCAACGCCGTATTTTTTGGTGGCCAGCGCCGAATCCAGGGTCACCTGATCATCGGTGGCGTCGCGGTGCTCGATGCCGAGGTCATAATATTTAAGGTCAATGTCCAGATAGGGCAGGATCAGCTTGTCCTTGATGAACCCCCAGATGATCCGGGTCATCTCATCGCCGTCCATCTCCACCACGGGGTTCTTAACTTTAATTTTGGCCATAAATGTCTCTCCAGCAAATGCACTGTCTCAATATCACCCTCGCGCTTACACACAACCCTTCGGTTTGCGGGTGAAAATATCTGCCATGCCAGTCTGGCTATTGCCGCGACTCATGGACGAAGAGTGGAGGGCAGGGTAGTTAGCGCTAGGTTTACAGGAGAGTTTGGATGAGCGGGCGGATAGCGGCGAAGATCGACTGGGCATCGGATTGGGACCGCGATGCGGCGCTGACCACAGCGAAACTGCTGCTGGAAATCAAGGCGGTGAATTTCCGCCCCGAGGAGCCGTACACCCTCACCTCCGGCTGGAAGTCGCCCGTGTATATCGACTGCCGCAAAATCATTTATTTTGCGCGCGCTCGGTCCATAATCTGCGATCTCGCTGTAGAAAAAATCTACCGCCATGTCGGCATCGAGGCCATCCAGGCCATCGCCGGCGGTGAGACCGCAGGGATACCGTTTGCCGCCTGGATCGCCGAGCGCATGCACGCGCCCATGGCTTACGTGCGCAAACAGCCCAAAGGCTTCGGCCGCAACTCCCTCATCGAAGGCGACGTGCCGGAAGGGCTGAACACCCTGCTGGTGGAAGACCTCACCACCGATGGCGGCTCAAAAATCCAGTTCGCCAAGGCGCTGCGCGATGCCGGCGCCATCTGCAACCACACTTTCGTGGTATTTTTCTACGGCGTCTTCCCAGGCAGCTTCGAAACCCTGGCCGACATGAACATCTCCCTGCACCACCTCTGCACCTGGTGGGATGTGCTGGAAGCGGCCAAGAACCAGCCCTATTTCTCGGATGCCGCCCTCTCCGGCGTGCGCAAATTCCTGGAAAACCCCATGGCCTGGTCCGCCGCCCACGGCGGGGTCGCCACCGCCGAGGAAGCGTTGGCGCATAAGCTGAACAAGCCGAAGTAAGCTAACCTAGGGCGGAAAGGGTGCAGGACGGAAAAAATCCCGAACCGTGGCGCCCCAACTGGGCCTATACGGGCGAGGCGGAGCTTGGCTTTCTTCTCGCAGAAGCCAAGGAAGCCCTGCAGGGCACGATTGATCTAGGTATCAGTTCCGACCAGCGTTCGGCCACCCTGGCGGGCGTGTTCGGTGCCGGCGCCTTTGCACTCTTCACGGTTGCGGCAACGATTTTCGCCAGTCAGGACAAGCCCCCGATTTTCCTGTTCGGCGCGCTATTCGTGGGCCTGCTGCTACTCGTCGCTTCCGGCCTTTGTACGCTTGCCGCTTCACCTGGAGATTTCTTCGCTGCCGGCTATGAGCCGAAACTGCTGTTCCCTTCCGCGACGGACCTGCGCTGGATGCAGCGCTATACGATAGAAGACATCCAGGCGCGCATAGAAGCCAACCGCCTCGAAATCGAGCGTGAAGCACGCTTTACCAAATGGGCTATATACTTCGCTCTGGCGGCGATGATCTGCTCATTCGCCTTCGTCAGCATTGGCGTGCTGCAAATCCAGCACGCCAATACGCTCAGCCCCCCTTCTTCAGGGGCAAGCTCGGCGCAGGCCGGGGAGGTTGAGATGACCCTGCCGGTTTTGAGGCTTGAGAATTACTGCTGTTCACCACACAAACTCCTTATTGGTAAGCAAGATACTACGCCGCCCCCTCAGAAACAACATTAATGGAATTGCATGCCATTTCTGCCCGACCTTTGTGATCTGCTCGGCGAGCATGGCGTTCTCACCAGCCCGGAAGACCGTGCCCCGTATGAGCGCGACTGGCGCGGCCTGTCGAACCACCCCGCCATGGCTGTGGCGTTCCCTAAGACTGCCAGTCAAGTCTCTGATATTGTGAAATTATGTGTGGCACAAAGCATCGCCATCGTCCCTCAAGGCGGCAACACCAGCCTGGTCGCCGGCGGTGTGCCCATTGCCGGTACGCCGCAGCTCATCCTCAGCTTCAACCGCATGAATACCATCCGCAGCCTTGATCTTGCGGCAGACTGCATCATCGCCGAGGCAGGTGTCCCGCTCGCCGCCGTACAAAATGCCGCAGCGGATGCCGGCCGCCTCTTTCCCATCTCCTTCGCGGCGGACGGCTCGGCGCAGGTAGGCGGTGCCATCTCTACCAATGCCGGCGGCGTGCAGGTTCTCTCCTACGGCAACATGCGTGCGCAAGTCCTTGGTCTTGAAGTCGTTTTAGCCGACGGCAGCATCTGGCACGGGCTCAACGCCTTGCCCAAGGACAACACCGGCTACGACCTCAAACACCTCTTCATCGGCGCCGAAGGCACGCTCGGCCTCATCACCGCCGCCTGCCTGCGCCTGCATCCGGCACCCCGCGCCATTGCCACCGCTCTCGTGGGCACGGGCTCAACCGAAAACGCCATGACGCTCTTCCAATCCGTACGGCGTCTGGCCGGACCAGCTCTCACCCTATGCGAATTCATGACCGCCGAAGCCATCGCCCTCGGCGGCACGGCCCCGCTCAAAGCCCCAGCCTATCTGCTCCTCGAAATTTCCGCGCTGGAGGAAGACGCCGCCCCGCAAGCCCTCATCGAGCGCGTGCTGGAAAAAGCTCTGGAAGACGGCACCGCGCTGGATGCCGTCATCGCCCAATCCGCGCGCGAGCGGGAATCGCTCATGGCCCTGCGCGAAAACATCCCCGAAGGCGAGTTACACGCGGGTGGTGCGGTAAAACACGATATTTCCGTGCCCCTCAGCCGCATGGCGGACATGGTCGCCGCCACGCAAACCCTCATCGCGCAAAACCACCCCGGCTGCCGCCTCAACATTTTCGGCCATTTGGGCGATGGTAATCTGCACATCAACATCCGCCCGCCCGAGGGCCGGCGCCTCGCAGACCTCAACAAACCCGCCATAACGGACGCCATCGAATCCCTCGCCGTCAGCCTCGGCGGCAGTTTTTCCGCCGAGCACGGCATCGGCCAGTTTCGGCTTTCCGGCATGGCGGCGCATAAATCCCCCGAAGCACTCGCCCTCATGCGCCGCCTCAAAACCGCCTTCGACCCAGCCTGCCTGTTCAACCCCGGCAAAACCATTCCACCAGAGAGCAATCATGACTGATCTGCCGAAATCTGATCTGCCTAAACTCGGGGATTTTCCCGCACAGGATTACGACAAACTGCGCTATGGCGACATGGATACCCAGGGCCATGTCAACAACGCGGTGTTCACCACGCTGCTGGAGACCGGCCGTACCAGCCTGCTCAGCCATCCGCAGATAAATGCCTGGAAAAACGGGGCTTATGCCTATGTCATAGCCCGGCTGGAGGTGGATTACCGTGCCGAGCTGGTCTGGCCGGGGCTGGTGCATGTCGGCACCGGGGTAAAATCCATCGGCAAAAGCTCAATGGTGCTGGAGCAGGCGCTGTATCAGGACGAAAAATGCGTCGCCACGGCGCAGAGCGTGATGGTGCAGGTGGGCAAAATCAGCCATCGCCCGGAGCCGATCACCGCGGCCACCCGCGCCATACTCGAAGGGTTTTTGCTTAAAAGCCCTTAAGCATCAGCCGGTGCGGAATGCCGTTTTCGTCAAACACCGGCCCCTCCGCCACATAGCCCAGCCGTTCATAGAATCGCATGGCCTGCACTTGCGCATCCAACTGGAACACCGCGCCCGGAAACGCCGCCTCCACCGCCTGCATCAGCGCCGCCCCTAGCCCAAATTTGCGGTAAGGGGCCAGCACCGCCACCCGGCCGATCTTTATCCGCCCCGGCGCCTTCACAATGGCCCGCGCCGTGCCCGCCGCCTCGCAATTCCACAGTGCCAGAAAATGCGTGGCGCTCTCATCGTAGGAGTCGCGCTCTTCCTCTTCCGGCACATTCTGCTCGGCCACGAACACGCGCAGGCGGATATCGAGACAGCTTGCAAACCCGGACCCGCCAAAATCACAGGCCAACACCTGAATCATTTGAAAAGGATCGCCGTCCGGCTCATGCCTGCACCAGCCCCACGATCGTGCTCTGCGGCGGCATGTTGGGCTGCAACGTCGGCCAGCGTGTGGCGGGATAGTTATAGCTCGCCTCGGGCGTCGCCCCTGGGTGGCGCACCATGCCGAAACTCGTATGCGTCCCGGCATCGAACACCGCGCCGCCGATGGCAGCACCCTTCGGCGCCAGATAGGCCAGCTCCAGCGGCCCGCTGGCATTTAATATGAACAGCCCATCGGCGCCCTGGCTGGTATCGCCGCCCTGATCGGTGCCGATCCACAGCCGCCCGGCGCTATCCACGCCCAAAGTACGCGGCTTGCGCAGCCAGGCGATGCTGCCCTCAGGGTATTGCGTGCCCTCCGCTATGGCGGGATCGCCCGCCACCAAAGCCAGCGTGGCGGTAAAGCTCTTTGCCGTCACATCGCCGCCTGGGAGCGAAAACGCGACGATATGCCCGTTCGGCGTGCCGGGGTTCAGTGCATCCGCACCGGTGGGTGCGTCACTGCCGCCACAGGCCATATATAGAGTATTGCCATCGGCACTCAGCGTCAGCCCGCCCGGTGCAGCGAACATCTCTGCCCCCGCCGCCTGCGCCGCCCCGGCCAGTCCCACCAGAGTCGGGTTGTCGGCGGCAAGGTCCGTCCAGTTGATGCCGTTGCCCGCGAGCTGCGCCACCGAGAGCGTGCCCGAATCGAGCGCCGTGCCATCCGTGGCATTGCTCGCGGCGATGAAGCGGAACAGCGCCCCGGCCTGTGCGTCTTGCGTGAAGAACACCACCGGCCGCCCGTCTTTTGTCTGTGTGGCCAGCAGTCCGCCGCGCGGCATGCGGCCCAGAGCGGTGCGTTTCACGGGAATACTATCCGGATCGAGCGGGTTAAGCTCCACCACCCAGCCGAACCGCGCCGCCTGCGCCGGATCGGCATAGCCATACCCGACATCGGCCAAACGCGAGAGCCAGGGGCCGGCATCACCCTCGGCCAGCAGCACATTGCCCCAGGGCGTGGAACACCCGGTCTCGGGCGCCAGCACACCCTGCACCGAATCGCCCACAGCCGCCGCGGCCGGGCCGGAGATGGCGCATAAAGTGGAGTCGGAGATGCGGCGTGTTTGGTAGCCGCCATCCACCGTTACCCAGCGGCCGCCTAAGTATTGCAGGTTGAGCACCGTAATGCCCTGCATGCGCCCAGCTACCGCCGGGTTATCCTGGCCGGAGGCAAAAGCCATGCGGATAGAAATATCCGGCGTTGCCACCACCATCACCAGGCGCGGAATACCGTCCTGCGCCGGCGGCGGGGCGATCAGCCCGGCGATCACCCCATCATAAGGGAATTGCCCATCGGCCTGGGCGGTCGTGAGTGCTGCCGGGGTGAAGGGCGGGGTGCCGGGCTGCACCGCATCGCCCCAGCGGGCAATGACGATGCGCGAGAACCCCGCACCAGTTTTGTCATCCAGCATCGCCGGCTGGGTACTGGCCGGGGCAGGGGGTGCCAGCGCCGGAGCCAGCGAAGTCTGGGCCAGCGAAGTCTGGGCCAGCGAAGTTTGGGCCAGCGAAGTTTGGGCCCAGGCAGCACCGCCCAAGGGGAGCAGAACGCTGCCGAGCAGAACCTCGCGCCGGCGCATGTTAGAAAGAGCTGCCGCCAGGCGTGCCGACATTGGAGCTGCCACCCGGCGCACCGCCGCTGGTATCCTGCGCCGCACCCAGCGGGTTGTAGCTGCCGACACCGCCGATGAGCTGCTGGAAGAAGCCAGGTGTGCCGCCCGGTACCGGAGTCTGATGGCCTTCCATCGCCACGCCGACGGAATCCTTGAGCGTCTTCTGCGTCACGGTCTGCAGCGTGCCGCTCTGGTCGAACGCCAGCACCACCACATTCTGGCTCTTCACGCCCTCGGTCTGGCCGATGCGCATCTTCGTCACCTGGGCGACATAGACCCAGTCATTCGGGCTGTATTGCGGTGTGAACGTCGGCGGCCCGAGCACGGCCTGCGCATCGGCCTGCTGAGAAAGACCGGGCGTGAGCTCGCCCAGATCGTGCTGGCTGACCGCAATGCCGCGATAATGCGGCGCATCCGAGAAAATGGCGCAGCCGGGCAGGGCCAGCAAAGCCGTGAACAGGAAGGGAATTGTCAGTCTGGCAGGGCGCAAATTCTGATCCTTGGCTGTCGGCGGCATAATAACCTGGGGCTGGGTCTCACGGTAGGGGCTTAACTGTCAATGCGTACAGGCTATATAGCCCAGATGCATACGGAATTCAGCAGGCCGGTTAAAGCCGGCCATATACATGGCGCGCCCCAGAGCTACGAGCTGGCGGCGGATGAAACCACACGCGCGACTTTGGCGGAGCGCTTTGGCCTGCCGGGGATCGCGGTTCTAACGGGGGCTTTTACGCTAAGTCACCACCGGGGCGGCATAATTGCCGCCGATCTGAGGATGAAAGCGCGCGTAACACAGCTCTGCGTCATCACGCTGGAGCCGTTCGAGGCCGAGATAGAGGAGCGGGTGGCGTTACACTTTGTACCGGCCGAGAAGCTCGCGGATGAGGAGGAACTGCCCCCCGAGTCGCTCGAAGGGCCGGACGAAATCCCCTATCAGGACGACGTGATCGATCTTGGCGAGGCTTTGGCCGAGCAATTGGCGCTGGCACTGGACCCTTACCCGCGTAAACCGGGAGCAGTACTGCCGGGCGAGGCCACGGATGACGGGGCCAACCCGTTCGCAGCACTCACGAGCAAGTTCGGCAAGAAGGTTTAAAAGCAAGGCCAGGGTTGAGCCCTGGCCTTTTTTCGCAACCCCTAGCCCACCTCATTGCTCGTATGACTTGCGATGCGCATGGACCTCTGCTACGCCGCGCCTTCCTGTCACCAGAGTAAAAATTTAAGGCGTTGTCCCATGGCTGTTCCTAAACGTAAAACCTCCCCCTCCCGCGCCGGGATGCGCCGCAGCCATCAGGCTCTGCGCGCTGAGCCGCATGCGGATTGCGCCAATTGCGGCGAGCTGAAGCGCCCGCACCATATCTGCGCCCATTGCGGCCACTATGATAACCGCGAGGTCGTCGGTGCCGGCAAGGAAGCCAAGGGCGTCGTTCGCGTCTAATTAAGGCACGATAAACTGGCGAGGAACGCCCGAGGTATGCAGTGAGCCGGAGCAATATACTGGCTGTTGATGCCATGGGCGGCGACCACGCCCCGGAAGCCATTATTTCCGGGCTGGACATCGCATCCCTGCGCCATCCTCAGGCCCATTTCCTTATCTTTGGGGACGAAGCCCTTGTGGCGCCGCTGATTGCGGCGACCAAGCGGCTGAAGAACCATTGTGAATTCCGCCATGCCGGCGAGACCATCAGCGGCGATATGAAGCCGACGGTGGCCTTGCGGCTGCGCGATTCCTCGCTGCGCCGGGCCATCGATTCCGTGCTGAGCGGCGAGGCTGCCGGGGTGATCTCCGCCGGCAATACCGGGGCGCTGCTCGCCCTCTCCAAAATCGTGCTTAAGACGCTGAAGGGCATCGACCGCCCGGCCATGGCCGCCATCTGCCCCTCCGCGCGCGGCGATGTGGTGATGCTCGATCTCGGCCTCAACGTGGTGTACGACGCCCGTAACCTGGTGGAATTCGCGCTGATGGGCGAGTTGTTCGCGCGTATCGTGCTCGGCCTGCCGGCCCCGGTCATCGGCCTGCTGAATATCGGCTCCGAAGAGGGCAAGGGCGACGAGACCCTGCGCACCGCCGCCGCCATGCTGCGCGAAAGCCCGATCGCCAAGCAGTTTTACGGCTTTGTCGAAGGACATGACATTGCCGGCGGCACTGTCGATGTCATCGTCACGGACGGGTTTACCGGTAATGTGGCGCTGAAGACGGGCGAAGGCGCGCTGAAATTCGTCTATGGGCTGCTCCGAGAGGTGTTCCAGGCCGGACCGTTGGCCAAGATGGGCTATCTCTTCGCCCGCGGATCGCTGCGCCGGCTGAAGGAGACGCTGGACCCGCGCCGCTATAACGGCGCCGTACTGCTCGGCCTCAACGGCGTTGTCGTCAAATCGCATGGCGGCACGGATGCTTTGGGTTTTGCCCATGCCGTGGATGTGGCGCTGGACATGACCAGCAATGATTTCAACAGCCGCATCGCCGAAGGGCTGGCGGCGATGGACAGCGCCCTTCTCTCCGCCGAGGCAGCAGCCGCACCGAATGTCTGAACCTTCCTCCCGCCGCGCCGTGCTCACGGGTACTGGCATCTACCTGCCTGAGAAAATCGTCACCAATGCCGAGCTGGCCGAGCGGGTGGATACATCCGATGAGTGGATCACCGAGCGCACCGGCATAAAGCAGCGCCATTTTGCCGCCCCGCATGAGACCGCGAGTTTCATGGGTGCCGCCGCCGGGCGTGCCGCACTTGAAGCCGCCGGGCTGGCACCTGAGGCTTTGGGGGCCATCATCGTAGGCACCTCCACACCCGATAACGCCTTTCCCTCCACCGCGGTGCACATCCAGGCGGCTCTGGGGGCGAACAAAGCCTTTGGCTTCGACCTCGCCGCCGCCTGCTCGGGCTTCATCTACGGAATCTCGGTGGCCGATGCCATGCTGCGCGCCGGCCAGGTGGACAGCGTGCTGGTCATCGGCTCCGAGGTCTATTCCCGCATCCTGAATTTCGAGGACCGCGGTACCTGCGTGCTGTTCGGCGACGGCGCCGGGGCGGTGGTGCTCCAGGCGCGCGATGTGGCCCCAGAAGACACCAAGAGCGGGGCAGGGGTGCTCTCCACCCATCTGCATGCCGATGGCAGGCTCGCCGACATACTCTATGTAGATGGCGCCACCGGCAGGCGGGACATGTCCGCGCATCTGGTGATGAACGGGCGCGAGGTGTTCCGCCATGCCGTCAGCCTGCTGGCCGGTGCCGTGACCGAGGCGCTGACCGCCAATGGCCTCACCGCAGCCGATATCGACTTCCTGGTGCCGCACCAGGCCAATAAGCGCATCATCGACGGCGTGGGCAAAAAGCTTGGCCTGGCGCCGGAGCGTGTGGTCGTCACCGTCGATAAACACGCCAACACCTCCGCGGCTTCCATCCCCTTGGCGCTGCATGAAGCCATCACCGATGGGCGGATAAAACCCGGCCATCTGGTGTTGCTGGAGGCGCTCGGCGGGGGCTTGACATGGGGTTCGGCCCTCATAAGGCTGTAATTCTGGCCTCAAAAGGACCGGATAAGTCCTGGTTCTTATCTAAAAGCACTTCACAATCAGGTGATTACACAAATGAGTGACGAATCTGCCACGATTCGCGCGCGTTCTTGTTGATTCCCAAATATTTCGTGCTAATCTTGTAAAATGAACACTTTGACACGCGCTCAGCTGACCGAGGCGATCTACGCCACAGTAGGCCTGTCCCGTCACGAATCGGCGGATTTGCTGGAGCTGGTCCTGGATCGGATCGCTCAAGCGCTAGAAGTTGGTAAATCAGTTAAAATCAGTGGGTTCGGGACGTTTTCTGTGCGCCAGAAAGGCCGGCGCATCGGCCGTAACCCTAAAACAGGGGTGGAAGTCCCCATTCTGCCGCGCCGCGTGCTGGTCTTTCGCCCCAGCCAGATGCTGCGCGAGGCCGTAAATGAGCCTGTTTTGCCGTCCTGATACAATAATTCACGGGAACATTGATGGTTCGCATGGCTGACGAGGACGATTTCAACGCGGAGGACGAAGAGGGCCTGACCGCCGAGGCCGGTCGTGCGCGCCCGCGCAAAACCGCCGATGCGTTCCGGACCATCTCCGAAGTGGCCGATGAGCTGCATGTGCCCCAACACGTGCTGCGCTTCTGGGAAACCAAATTCCCGCAGGTGCGCCCGCTCAAACGCGGTGGCGGGCGGCGCTACTACCGCCCCGAGGACGTGCAGTTGCTGCGCCGCGTCGCCGACCTGCTCTACACCCATGGCTACACCATAAAGGGCGTCCAGCGCCTGCTGCGGGAAGGCGGCGGGGCTCTGCACGACAATATCCCCCCGGCCGCGGCCGAGGAACGTGCTTCCGCCGAGGCCGAACGCGGGCTATTGGAGACGGAGGAGTCTGCCGTGAAAAAGCCAGCCGCCCCGAACCTGCCGCAACTGCCCATGCCAGGCCTGCTGCCCGTGCCGGAACCACACGGCGGCCACGCCCCCCCCCGCACCGCCCAATTGCGCGTGCGCCCCAAACAAGACCCCGAAACCGAACGCCTCCGCAGCCTGCTAACCCAAACCCTGAGCGCCCTGGAAGAATTCCGCCGGCTGCTGGACTAGGGGCGTGATCTTCGGACGTTAAGAAAAAGGCCAGGGCTCCGTCCTGGCCTTTTTTCCTCCTACACCCAAAAATACGCCCATGCCCTTGGCGGCGCGGGGCGGGGCTGCTACAGGCTCGGTCCACGGTACGGAGCGTAGCGCAGTCTGGTAGCGCACCAGTCTGGGGGACTGGGGGTCGTGGGTTCGAATCCCGCCGCTCCGACCATTTAAATCTTCTGCAAATCCCTGTGTGACCCTTAACCCTGGGGCCATTGCGGTTCAGCCAAATTGATCGCATGAAGCAATAAAGATAATTGCTGTGAGGAACGATCAGGCTCTCATGAAAAAAGCACTTACCGTCAGAAATATACTTGCCGTTGCGTCCGTGCTGGAGCTGCTGACCGGCGTGGCCCTTATTGCGGTGCCCGACTTGGTGATCAGACTGCTTTTAGGGGAGGGTGAAGCCGGGCTCGGTCCTGCTTTGGGACGGTTTCTCGGCATCGCATTGCTGGCGTTGGGGTTGGCGTGCTGGCCCAACCGGCTGGGCGAATCTGTGCGGCCGCCGGGTTTTCGCGCCATGCTGGCCTATAATGGGCTTATCGCGATTTATCTGGCGTTTCTCGGTGCGGCGGAACACATTGGCGGCCCGTTGCTCTGGCCTGCTGTCGCATTTCATGCCGTCGTAGCGTTGCTGCTGCTGCTCTGGCCGTCACGCAGCGCGCAGTGAATGATTTGGCGGAACGGCTTGCGGCTTGGCGCGCATTGAGCCCTTATATGGGGAAACCCCTCACCAATAAGGGCTGGACACGTCATGGACATAAAAACAATTGTGACCCCTTGCCCTGACCGGCCAGCGGCCTTGCGTTCGCCCCAGGCTGGGCGGGCGGTGTCCTGGCCGATTGTTTTGTTCAGCAAGCTGCAGCGCAAGATGATGGATCGGCTGGCGGTGTCGAGCGATGCGCAGATTATTGCCATGCAGCGCGCGGCGCCGCAGAATTTTTTCACCCATGCTATTTTCGGTAAGCTCGCACCGGGGGTTTTGACCGAGGATCGGCAGATCGAGGCATTGGGGCGTAAGCTCGATATAAGGCTGTATCAGCCGCCGGGGCGCGCAAAACCGAGCCGGGCAATTCTATATATGCATGGCGGCGGGTTTGTGTTTGGCGATATCGGGCTGACCAACTGGATATGCAGCGGGATTGCGGCGCGCACGGGCATGCTGGTGGCCTCGCTGGGTTATCGACTGGCACCGGGTGCCAGGTTCCCGGCGGCGGTGGAGGATTGTTACGAGGCGCTGGGCTGGCTGCATGCGCGGGCTGGGGAGCTGGGCATAGACCCGGCGCATATCGGCGTGGCGGGGGAGAGTGCGGGGGGTAATCTCTCGGCGGCGGTGTGCCTGGCGAGTCGCGATCGCGGGGGGCCAAAAATCGATTTCCAGACATTGATTTATCCGGCGTTGGATATGACCTCCAGCTCGCCCTCGGTTGCCGAGAATGCCGAGGCACCGATTCTCACCGCCGGCGCCATGAAAACCTTCAGGGCCTGCTATTTCGGGTCCGATGGCGATGCCACCAACCCGCTGGCCTCGCCGCTGCTGGCGCCCAGCCTGGAAGGTCTGCCCCCGGCGCTGATACAGGTGGCGCAGCATGACCCGATACGCGATGACGGCTGGCGCTACGCAGCACGGCTGCGGGCCGCCGGTGTGCCGGTGCGGATTACCGAATATGCTGGGGCGGCGCATGGCTACATCAATTTCCCCGGCCTGTGCCCCAATATTGCGGCGCGGGCGATCGACGAGATCGCGACCTATCACGGCGTTGATGTGTGATGAAAAAAGCCCTGAAAATCGGATTGCTTGTGCTGGGAGGCCTGCTGCTGCTGACGGGGCTGGTATGGATCGGGCAGGGGACGGGCTATTTCCCCTATCCGCGCAGCAGCATCATGATCAGCCAGATGCCCTGGGCCTATCGCGGCATTGGCCTAGTGGTGGTGGGGGTGGCGGCCATTGTGGTGAGCCGCCGGCCCTGAGAAGCGGTGCCCAGACTCTGTGTGGTTTACGTGACTTTTATGTAGGTCATCATTTATTCACACTCCTACGCCCCCCGCTGTGGAACATGGCGCAACCCGAAAAGGGTTCCGCCATAACATGTACAGGGGATTGTGATGAACGAACTCGCCGGCAAACCTGCCGTCCAGCACCGCAAGACGGTCCAGGATTATATCGACGAAATTCCGGTCTGGCCGGATGGCACGCAGCTCGCCTCGCTGCCCATGACGGGCATGCAGTGGCGTATCTGGGGCCTGGCCATTGCCGGCAAGTTCTTTGAGGGGCTGGTGGTCATCGGGCTCATCGGCCTGGCACTGCCGTTGATGGCGCATGAGTTCACGCTCAGCACGTTTGAGAAGAGCATTGTCAGCTCCATCACTTTGTTCGGCATCCTCATCGGCGCCACCGCACTGGGCCACATGGCCGATGTGTTCGGGCGCAAGAAGATGTTCATTGCCGAGATGGTGCTGTTCACCATCTTCCTCGTAGCACTCACCTTCTCCATGAATTTCGCCTGGGCGGCGGTGTGCCTGTTCGGCATCGGCGTGGCTTTGGGTTGCGATTATCCCACCGCGCATATGGTGATTTCCGAAACCGTGCCTAGCCGCGGGCGTGGCGGGCTGGTGCTGGGGGCGTTCGCCTTTCAGGCCGTCGGCGCCATCTGCGGTGCCGCACTTGGTTACGGCATCCTCTCCTTCTACCCGCAGATCGACGCCTGGCGCTGGATGTTTGCAGCCCCGATCCTGCCGGCCATCGCCGTGGTCTCGGGGCGCTTCTTCATCTGCGACAGCGCCCACTGGCTGGTGTCGCGCGGGCGGGTGAAAGAGGCCGAGGAAGAGACGCACAAGCTTCTTAAACGCGAGCCGCAATACCCGAAAATCGTGCAGTTGCACGACCCGCATATCACCGAAAGCGGCACACGCGAGGAGCCGCACAGCGGCATTGGCGTGCTGTTCCAGGGCTCCAACCTGCGCGCCACGCTGCTGGCCTGCGTGCCGTGGTTCCTGCAGGATCTTTCCACCTACGGCATCGGCATTTTCACACCCGTGATCCTGGCCGCCACCATTGGTACGGCGGGTGCGGTGACGGACGTGCCTGGCATCGTGCATAAAGTGCTGCTCTCGGCCCAGGGCACCATGCTGCTGGACATTCTGCTGGTCGTCGGCATCGTCGCTGCCATCTTCCTGGTGGAGCGCGCCGGGCGCATCAAGCTGCAGGTGTTCGGCTTTATCGGCTGCGCCGTGGGTCTGGGGCTGGCTGCTCTCTCCATGGTCGGCGGCGGGCATAACATGCCGCTGCTGTTCACCGGCTTCATGCTGTTCAACTTCATGACCAACATCGGGCCCAACGCGCAGACCTATCTGCTCGCCGGCGAGGTGTTCCCCACCTCCATCCGTGGCTATGGCGCCGGCTTTGCCGCCTCCGTTGCCAAAATCGGCGCGGTGGCCACAGCGTTTGGTTTTCCGCTCCTGCTGAAAGCCATCGGCACGCCGACCTTGCTGATCCTGCTGATCATCTCCTCGCTGCTCGGCGCGGTGGCAACCTGGGCCTTCCGCGTGGAAACCCGGGGTGCGCTGAAATCCGGCACTGAGGCGCGGATTCAACCGCAGGTTTGATGCTGCGTACCTGCCCGCTGGCACCAGCGGGCAGGTTATTGCCCATAAAATCTATTATATATATGGTGAATCAACAAAGGGGTTTGCCATGCACAATCTATCACGCCGTACCGTCATCGTCGCCGGGCTTGCCTTTGCCGCCAGCCCGGCTTTTGCCGTGGCACCGGGACTGGCCGGGGCCATCGCCAGCCCGCGCCGTACCCCTGCCAATGTGAAGCGCGATAAATACCGTCACCCCGCCGCGTCGCTCGAATTCTTCGGGCTGCAGCCCACGCAATCCGTGCTGGAGATTGAGCCCGGCGGCGGGTATTGGACGGAGATTCTCGCGCCGTATCTGAAGGCGAAGGGGCATTATACCGCCGCCATTCCCGGTGGCACGCCGGAGGCGGAAAAGCAGCAGGCGGCTCTGTTAAAGAAGCTCGGGGCTGACCCGGCCGATTTTTCGCAGGTCTCGACCGTTCCGCTCACGGTGGGTCAGCCGTTGGGCGATGCGAACAGCTACGATCTTATCCTGTCCTTCCGCAACCTGCATAATTGGCTGGAGGCGGGCAACGCAGCGGTGGTCCTGGGCACGATATTTGCGGCACTGAAACAAGGTGGCACTTTCGGCATCGAGGACCACCGCGCCAGCACTTCCACACCGCAGGACCCGAAGGCGAAGAGCGGCTATGTGCGCCAGGATTATGCGCAGAAGCTGATCGAGACGGCGGGGTTCCAGTTTGTGGAAAGCTCCGAGATCGGCGCCAACCCGAAGGACACGAAGAATTACCCGGACGGTGTGTGGGATTTGCCGCCGACCCTGCGCCAGGCTGCGGTGAACAAGGCCAAGTATCTGGCGATTGGCGAGAGCGACCGCTGGACGCTGAAATTCGTCAAACCGTGATGGATGCGTCAACCTCCGGCGGCTGGGATGAATCGGCGCAGGCATGGCTCGCCGATGTGGATGGGAGTTTTGCCCGTAATTTCACCCTGGACGAACCCATGCTGGCGCGTGTGCGCCAGGGTGGGTTTACCGAGGCACTGGATGTAGGCTGCGGCGAGGGGCGGTTCTGCCGCAAGCTGCAAGGCGAGGGCTTGCGTACGACCGGGTTGGACCCGACGGAGGCGCTGCTGGCACAAGCCAGGCTGCTGGACCCGGCAGGCAGCTATACAAACGGCTTTGCCGAAGCCCTGCCATTTCCGAATGCCAGTTTCGACCTGGTGGTGAGCTATCTGAGCCTCATCGATATTCCGGACATCGCCCCGGCCATTGCCGAGCTGGCGCGGGTGCTGCGGCCAGGCGGCGCCCTGCTCATTGCCAATCTGAACAGCTTTGTCACCGCCGCCAATCCGGAAGGCTGGCGCAGTGATGCCGATGGCAGGCGGTTTTTCCAGCTCGACCATTACGCGGATGAACGCGCGGATTGGGTGGAATGGGCCGGCATACGCATCCAGAACTGGCACCGGCCGTTCGAGACCTATATGCAACTGCTGCTGGGGCAGGGGCTGCAACTCACGCATTTCGCCGAGCCGCAGCCGGTGGGCGCCCCGCCGGAGCGCGCCGCGCATTACAACCGCGTGCCGTGGTTCCACATCATGGAATGGCGCAAGACGTGACGCGGTGACGCTGCACATCAGACCTGCCACGGCCGCCGATGAGCAGGATGTGACAACGCTTTGGCGCGCCTGCGGGCTGGTGGTGAGTTATAACGACGCCGCAGCGGATTTCCATTTTGCTCTGGGCAAGCCTGGCTCGGATGTGCTGGTGGGCGAGGATGCAGCCGGCGCGATAAAAGCCGCCATGATGCTCGGCCATGACGGGCATCGCGGCTGGATCTATTATCTCGCCGCCGCACCGGATGCGCGCGGGCTGGGCTACGGCCGGCAGATGGTGCAGGCGGCAGAGGCATGGATGAGGGCACGCAGCGTGCCGAAATTGCAGTTGATGGTGCGGGATACCAACACCGCCATCGTGCCGTTTTACGAAGCTCTCGGCTTTGAAGTGTCGCCGCGCGTGGTGCTGGGGAAGTTTCTCTAGGCTAAGACTCCGGGTCGCATTGCATGGGGCCCACGGGTTTTACGGTGGCGTTACCCTTGCTGTCGAGCGTCAGGGCAACGTCGTAGGAAACAATGCTGGGATCTTCGTCCAGGTTTGGGGGTCTTTGATCATCCGAGTCGCTGCCATAGCTTTTCCTGCAGGTTTCCAGCAAGGGTGGGCCGGAAAATGCGCCGCGCGGGATTTGGCCGCTGGCTAGCAGTTTTGTCCAGCAGACATCGCGGTCTGACAGCAGCGAGCAAGGGGCATTGATGCCCCGGTTGTAGCGCATATGCAAAATGCCTGGGCTGAGCGTGACAGCGGTGATGTCGTGCAGGACGCCGTCGCTAAACAGGGTGCGGCCAGTATGCACATCAAACACCGTGAAATTACCGGCGCTGACCTGATCGACATACCTAAACACCAGGAAATTGCCTTTGCGACCGTCGAGGTTTGATGCGCCACTTTGCAACACTATGCCATGCGATGGCGTATCCCGGTCGCAGTGGGCCGATGCAGGCAGCACCAGTGCATTATCCGGTGCTGGTGAATCCGTGCCTGCCATGCGGATCATGACATCATCATAAAAAGTGCAGGTCACAGCATCACCGCTCGGCACTGTGTCACGGTCTGGTAGCGTGATCACCTTGGCAGGAGTGTCATAATCAGCGGTCTGCGCAGTGGCCGGTGTTGTAAGCAGTGCCAGCGCCAGCAGCGGGTTAAAAAGATTGTTCCGCATGCGGCTATTCATACGCTTCCACCGCGTGTTGACAATGGGTGGCTAGCTCACCACCAGCGAGATCGAAAACCCGTCATAGCCCTTCGCCCCCACAGTCTGCAGCGCTGTGGAGCTGAGGCGCGGCTCTGCGGCCAGCAATTCGGCGAAGCGGCGGATACCCGCTATATCCTCATTCTTGCCGTCGCTCTCCAGCACGCGCCCGCCGCGCACCACGTTATCCACCACGATGACACTGCCCGGCCGGGACAGGCGCAGGGCCCATTCGAGATAGGCGGGGTTGTTGCGTTTATCGGCATCGATGAAGATAAAATCAAACGGCGCGGTCATTTCCTGCTGCACCAGCGGCAGGCTCTCCAGCGCCGCTCCCACCTTCACCTCCACCCGGCTCAGCACCCCGGCGGCGGCGAGGTTGGCCAGCGCCACCTCGGCATGTTCCGGGCTGTATTCCAGCGTCACCACCTTGCCCTGCTCGCCGGCGGCGCGCGCCAGATGGATGGTGCTGTAGCCACCAAGCGTGCCGATTTCCAAAATCCGTTTGGCGCCCGCGATACGCACCAGCAGGTTCAGAAACTTGCCCTGCACGGGGGCGACATCGATGGCCGGCAGCCCGGCGGCGCGGTTGGCGGCGAGCACGCCGTCCAGCACCTCATCATGCGGCGCCAGCAGCCCGGCGAAATACTCGTCAACCTTGGTCCAGATCTCTTCCATGGCCATCTCCTGTTTTCGTCATGGGATGTAGGTGCGCAGTGCGCCGGTTGGAAGGGCTATTTGCCCGTCTGCCCGGCCACGCTGGCCTCACCGATGAAGGGCATGGGCGCGCCGGGGCTCAAATAGGTCGGCAACGTGCCGTTCCATTTATCCAGCGCCTTCTGTTGCAGCAGCACTGGCGTGAGGGATTGCGCGATGAGGTCGTTGGCCTTCGCCTGCGCCTGCGAGGTGAGGGTGAGCGCATTGGCCTGGCCTTGCGCGGTGGCGACGGCGGCATCAGCCTGGGCTTTGGCCTGCACCACCTGCTGCTGCGCTGAAATCTGTGTTTGTTGCAGCGTGTATTGCGCCTGCTGTGCCTGCTGCTGTGCCACCTGTTTTAGCTCGATGGCCTGGGTATAGGCATCCGAGAAGGCAAAGTTGGAGACGTTCACCGCCTCGATCGAGAGGTGGTAAGGGGCGAGCGAGGATATGATGAGTTCCTTGATCTGCGCAGCAACGATGTCTCGCTTGGTGACAAGTTCCTCGGCATCGTAATTTGCCGTTACCGCCTTCACGTCATTGCTTACGGCAGGGGCGATGATGCGGGCACCTAAAGTGTCGTAATCGCGGAAACTCTGGTAAAAATCCGGGGCCGCGTCAGGGTTCACATGGAAGGTGACGGCGATGGAGGTATTGACCAGTTGCAGATCATGCGTCGAGCCGCTTTCGTCCGAGGTGACGGTTTGCGGCTGTACGGAGACCTGGTTGATGGTCTGGTAAAAAGGGATGGCGACATGCAGCCCGGGATAGAGCGGGGTATCCTGCACCGAGCCGAAATCCGACAGCACGCCGGCAAAGCCGGATTGGACCTGCACGAAGGGATTGGCGAGGATGATCAGGATAAGCACGGCAACGGCGCCGAGGCCGATGGTGATCAGCTTCGAGCGGTGCAAATGCGGCGGGGTAATGCGGTCTACATTGGGGAGGAATGCCATGGCGGGGATGGTGGCATGAATGGAGTTGTTGCGCCAGTGAGGGGCTACCGCACTGTGAGATGCAGCCCGGCCGGAGCGGCTTCGACAGAGACGCGGAGGAAATCCGAAAGCCAGTCGTAATCGTCGAGCTCTTCCTGGGCGAGCGTTCCGGCGATGGCAATCACCGTGGCACCGGCGGCTTGCGCGGAGGTCAGGCCCGATGTTGCATCTTCGAAAACCAGCATGTCCTTTGGCGCCACACCGAGCAGTTCCGCTGCCCGGATGAAGGCGCCAGGGTGTGGTTTGCCTATTGGCACGTCACCCGCCGCGACGAGAACCACCGGGCGCGGCAGGCCGGTATGGGCAAGCCATGTTTCGGCGACCTGACGCGGCGCGGAGGTGACGATGCCCCAGAGGTTGCTGGGGAGTGAGTGCAGCACAGCGGCGGCGCCGGCGATGGCGACCAGACCTTCAGTTTCGTTTGCCGCTGCCTGGGTCAGTTCCGCTTCCTCGGCGGCAATGTCGAGATCCGCTGGACCAAGCAGCCGTAATGTCTCCGCAATCCGCCGTCCCGGGGAAGTAACGAACGGTTCGGCATCCAAACCGTGCCTTGCCGCCCATCGCCGCCAGATGCGGCCGATAACATGCTGGGAGTCGATGAGGGTACCGTCCATGTCGAAGATGATGGCGGATGCAGCGAACTTTGTGCCGGGGGTTAGTCTCATATTCAACCTTTTTCAGTAGCCCATTCTATAATATTCAGGTCCGGCCAAAGCAATTGCCAACGCGCGATTTTCGCCTCGTAGATGTCACGGGTGATTTGTGTCTTGTTTGGGCGCACGATTGTGCCCAGCAGGTCGGACAACCCGAATGGCGCCGAGATCAGCAGCTCTGCTCCGGCGGGTTGAACGCCGATGGCGGTTGCCGTCGTCGGGAATGTGGTGATGGCGTGCTGCGTTGAAATGTAGGGAGGGATTTCACGGCCAAATTTCTGCGCATACCACAGATGCACACGCGCTTCGTTTTTCACGTCGATTTTGAGGCCGGGGCAGGAAAATTCACGCCTGATTCGTTCAACCTGCTTTGCCTCGCCATCTTCCGAAAGATCGGCTGCGTCGAAATAGACAAGATCGATATCAGATATGCCATAATGAGGCGCATGGCCGAAAAAATCGTTCCAGACGGTTTGGGCGATGGCCCCGGCGGCCAGCCAGCAATCGGGCAATGAAACACGAGACCATTGCCGGATGATTGGGTCCAGTACAGGGCTGTTAAGTATGAGGCGCTCAAGCTTTGCCGCATCGGCGCCGCTATGGTGAGTGGTCATTGGCTCATCCAACCCGAAATGATGGGTTGCGCTTCACTCCACCCATTTTACGAATTTTGCGTAGTGGGGATATCGTCTTCCGTGGCATTGCGCATCACCGAAGACATCCTGACAACCGGCGTCTCGATTTCATCCGGCCTTATCCAGCGCCTGTGCCAAATCCGCCAGAATATCGTCGATATGCTCCAGCCCGATGGACAGCCGCACATAGCCTGGCGAAACCCCCGTTGCGAGTTGATCTTCTGCCGAAAGCTGGCTGTGCGTTGTGCTGGCGGGGTGGATGGCCAGTGATCTTGCATCGCCGATGTTGGCGACGTGGTAGAAGAGTTCCAATCCGGAAATAAAATGTTTTCCCGCCTCAGCGCCGCCAGCCAGTTCGAACCCAACCAGCCCGCCCGCACCGCCACGCAGGTATTTTTGCGCGCGTTCCTTATCGATACCTTCAGCCAGACTGGGGTGGATCACTTTCACAACATCCTTGCGCTGGCTGAGAAACTTCACCACCGCCGCGGCGTTCTCGCTATGCCGGGCGATACGGAGTGGCAGCGTCTCAATCCCCTGGATGATCTGGAAAGCATTGAAGGGCGACAAAGCCGCACCGAGATCGCGCAGCAGCACGACGCGGGCGCGGATGATGTAGGCAATGGGGCCGAGCGGCTTTACGGCCTCAGTCCAGATGGCGCCGTGGTAGCTATTGTCCGGCGTGTTGAGCAGCGGCTGGCGTTGCGGATGTGCGGACCAGTCGAAATTACCACCATCGATAATGGCACCACCAATCGAGGTGCCATGCCCGCCGATATATTTGGTTGTGGAATACACCACCACCGCCGCACCATGCTCGAAAGGCCGCACCAGCAGGGGTGCTGCCGTATTGTCCATGATGAGCGGGATGCCCTGTTTGCGGCCAATTTCCGCCACCTCCTCGATGGGGAAGAGCCGCAGTTTCGGGTTGGGCAAAGTCTCGGCATAATAGGCGCGGGTGCGGTCATCCGTGGCATTGGCGAAGGCGTGCGGGTCCGCCGGGTCCACGAAGCGCACCTCCAGCCCCTGGTCCTTCAGCGTGTTGGCAAACAGGTTCCAGGTACCGCCGTACAGATCGGTGGAGGCGACGATGTTATCGCCGGCCCGCGCGAGGTTCTGCACGGAAAACGCGGAAGCCGCCTGGCCCGAGGCCACGGCGAGTGCGGCGACACCGCCCTCCAACGCGGCCAGGCGCTGCTCCAGCACATCCGTCGTGGGATTCATGATGCGGGTGTAGATATTCCCGAACTCTTTCAGCGCGAACAGATTGGCCGCGTGCTCGGGCGAGTGGAACTGGTAGGAGGTGGTCTGGTGGATCGGCACGGCAACCGAGCCGGTGGTGGCATCCGCCCGCCAGCCGGCATGCAGGGCCAGGGTTTCCGGGTGTTTGGAGGTGAGGGCCATGTGACTGTCCTGTTGTTATGCGGACAGCATGGCATAGGCGTTGATTACCTACAATATCAGTAGATTGATGGCGGCGGGGTGCCAAACCCCGCCGCCGGAGCAGGCCTCAGAACCTATACGTAACAGCCAGGCGCCCGGCGATGCCGGTGCTGTTGTTGGCGTCGCCCGCAACACCGGTCACACCGGCATCCAGGCTGAGCTGGCCGCGCACGGCACTCACATCCACCGCCAGCGTCCCGAGATCGCGGCTGTTGAAGGCCGAGAGCTGGGTGATGGTATAGCCGGCCACCGTGCCGCGCGCCGTGACCACAGGCGTGCTCAGCAGGCGGGTGTAGCCCAAAGTGGCGGTGGGGGTAATGCTCCATTCGCCGGCGATGCGCGCGGGCATGGCGGCCTGGATGCTGGCGGTCAGGCTCGGCACGATCAGTGTCTGCGCCCCATAGCGCAGGCCCAGGCTGCTGCCCTGTTCGGTAAAGCCGCGTAGCTGGGCGTCGGACACATCAAAGCCGAGCTGCGGCGTGTAGGTGAAGGGACCGGCCGGGATGACATTGCCGATTTCGGCATGCAGATCGTACACCGCGCCATTGGTGTTGCCGATGGCCTGGCCCAGCCCGCCGCCGAGGCTGCGGTTGTCGTGTACGCTCACCACATCGGCATTGGCACCACCCGAAATGAACGGGCCGGATTCCAAAGTGGAGAACGCATAGCGCGCGCCCAGTGTGGTGAGGAACACATTGGCCTGGGCATTGCCGCCGATGCTGGAAACCGAGCCCCAGTCATAACCGACACCGGCATAAACGGCAGCCTGGTCGTTGAAGCGATGCGTCGCGCCGATCATCAGCCCGGCGGTGCGGCTCGTCGAATCCGCGACGTTGTTGTTGCTGTCCGTGGAGAGCACACCGGCAAGGTTGGCTTCCCATATCTGCGTCTGCCCCGCGGCCAGCCCGGTGCCATTGGTATAGGGCGCGATGCTGGCGTTGGTGAGCTGGGGCAGGCGGGCGAGGTAGGATTCCGTATCGGCCACAACCTGGCCGCCGAGCTGCTGCGGCACACTGCCGAGCGTGCCGGCATCGATGGCGGATTGCAGGTAGTAATTATACCCGGTGTAGGCGCCGGAGAGCGGGGAGTTCTGCAGTGCCTGGAGCAGTGCCGCGCCGGACGCGGCATTGCCGGTGAGCCCCGACTGGCCCGGCAGCGTGGAGTAATAGACCATTTTGCCGCGCAGCACATAGATCTCGGCCTGGCTCATGCCCAGACCCAACTCCAGGTAATTATCGAGCGAGCCGTAGCTGGTGATGATCTGGTCGAGCCCGGCCTGCAGATCCGGCTGCTGCACGCCCAGAATCGTGCCGTAGGCCGGAGAAATGGCGGCCACGGCCGCGATGGAGGCGGCGGAATAGCTGTTGGTGGCGAGGTAGTTGGCCATGATATCGGCCGAGGACATGCCGGCAATGCTCTGCAGGATCGCCGAGACCCAGCCGGTGCGGTCCTTGCCGGAGGAGCAGTTGTACATCATCGGGCCGGTGCCGTCGGCCAGATCGGCGAAGACGGTGGCGAAATTGGCGCGATACGCCGAATCGGTGACGAAGGCCTGATTCATGGCGATCAGATAACCCTCCGCCGCGGCCGACGAGGTGAGCGAGGGGATCGCCGGGCCGGCGGAGCCAAAAATATTGACTTGCACATAGGCCATGCCCGCCGGAAGATTTTGCGCCTCGGGCGCGCCGGAGATCTCGCTCGGGGTCCGCAGGTCGATATCCTCGGTGATGCCGAGCGTGCTCAGCGTGGCCTTGTCCGTGGCGCTGAGGCCCGAAAGCGCGTTGGAGCGGTAGAACACGCCGGTGCGCATCTCGCCCCCATTTGTGGTGGTATAGGCCAGGCCCGAGCCGCCATCGGCCACGGCAACGCCGGCGATGTCGCGGAAATTGCTGACCGAGGAGAGGATGGGCGTGGTGATCGCCTCTTGCGCCAAAGCCGGTGCGGCGGTGACCGCCAGCAGCACCGGGGCTGCATAAAAACTGTTTAATTTCATTGTGTTACCCCTGTATGTTCAGCATGGTCCGTTGCTGGTACCATTCAGTGGGGTTCTGAATCATAAAGTTACATAAGTCCAATGCATTTTAATGACAGTTTAGATAAACCAAACGCATGAAACTTGATCTGCACCGGCTGCGCCATATCGTGACGGTGGCTGAAACGCGTAGTTTCAGCCGGGCAGCGGAGCTTCTGTCCATCACCCAGCCGGCACTGAGCCGCAGCATCGCCACGCTGGAGGAGGATCTGGGCCTACGCATTTTCGACCGTGGCCGCGGCGGCGTGTTCATCACCCAGGCCGGGCGGGAGCTGGTGGAGGGGGCGGAGCGGCTGCTCGCCCAGGCGCGGTTTCTGGAACAGAACGTGCTGCAGTCGCGCACTGCCGGTACGGGTATTATCAGATTCGGTATGGCACCGATGCTGGCGGGTATTTTTCTCCCCCGGCTGCTGGGGCAAATCGCCAAAGCCTATCCAGACCTCAGTCTGCGGCCCATCGTGCGCAAGGCGGATGAGCTGATCACCGCCCTGACCGCCGGCCAGGTTGAGCTGTGCTTTATCGCGGCCAATTATCTATCGGCGCTCGATCATATTGGTGTCGATGTCATCGGTACGGTGCCGATCGGTGTTTTTGCCCGCGCCGGCCATCCGCTGCTGGGCAAGAAGGGGCTGCACTCGCATGATCTGCGCGGCTTTCCCTTTGCCGCGAGTGCCGTGGAATTTCCGGGGCAGCGCGGGGAGCCGCCGCTCATTCCCAGCATCGTCTGCGATAATTATTTTCTGATGAAAGAGCTGATGCTGACGAGCGACACGGTATGCGTGATGTCGCCGCTGCTGCTGCACGACGAGCTGCGCCAGGGCACAGTATGGGAGCTGGATGTAAACCTCATCGACCATACTGGTTTCGATATATGTTCCATCCGCCTGATCAACCGCACGGAGTCGGCCAGTGCCAGGCTGGTGCTGGATCATTTCGTGAAGATCGTCCAGCAGCCTGGCTAGAGCGCGATCGGTTGAGGTCCGCTCATCTTGAGCGGCCGAAACCGTGAATCGCCCTCTCAAAAATAGCTAGAGCATGATCGCACTTGAAGCGATCATGCTCTAGTGCGGGAGCCCAGCTAGATCACCTGCGTCAGCGATCCGGTCTCGACATCGAAATGCAACCCGGCCAGCGTCAGACTGCCATCGCGTACACGCTGCGCGATCCAGGGAAAGGTGAGCAGGTTGGCGAGTGACACACGCACGGCCTCGCGCTCACAGGCCGCGCATTTGGCATCGAAATCGGCCGGTGCATCCGGCGCATCACACACGCGTTCGCGGGCGGATTTGGCGATCGCCATCCAGGATTCGATGAAGTCGCCATGCGAACCCTCCGGGCCCTGCACCAGCGCGCGAATGCCGCCGCAGCTGCTATGCCCCATCACCACGATGCTGCGCACCTGCAGCGAGGTAACGGCGAATTCCAATGCCGCCGAGGTGCCGTGCTTGTTGTCGTCCGGCGCGTAAGGCGGCACCAGGGCACTCACATTGCGCACCACGAATATCTCGCCGGGCGCGCAGTCAAAAATCATCTCAGGGGCAACGCGGGAATCGGCGCAGGCAATGACCATGGCCGGCGGCGACTGGCCGTCACGCGCCAGGGAGGAATACAGATCCTCATGTTCCCGCCAGTAACCGGTGCGGAAACGTTCATAGCCGTCAAGCAAACCCCTCATAGACCCTCCTGCTTGGCAGCGTTCCACAAGCCATCCATCTCGTCCAGGCTTGACTGGGCCGGGGTTTTGCCCCGTGCGGCCAGAGCGCGCTCGATGGACTGGAAGCGGCGAATGAATTTTGCGTTGGCACCTTCCAGGCAGGTTTCAGCCTCATGGCCCAGCTTGCGGGCCAGATTGGCGAGCACGAAGAGCATGTCGCCCAGTTCGTCCTGTACGCGGGCGGGGTTCATGTCCGGCAATTCGGCGCGCAGCTCGGCGGTTTCCTCGGCCAGCTTGTCCAGCACGGCTTCTGGGTTTGGCCAGTCGAACTTCACACCTGCCGCGCGGGCGGTGAGTTTTTGCGCGCGCCTGAGGGCGGGCAGGGTGCTCGCCACCCCGGCCAGCACGCCCGTTTCCGCCCGGGCCAGACGCTCCTGGGTTTTCTGCGCTTCCCAGGCGCTGGTCTGGGCACTGGGGGTGCGCGCGGCCTCGTCGCCGAACACATGCGGGTGGCGGCGGATCATCTTGTCGCTGATGGCCTGGGCAACATCGTCGAAACTGAACCAGCCGCGCTCCTCGGCCAGCCTTGCGTGGTACACCACCTGGAACAACAGATCGCCCAACTCGTCCTTCAACTGCGCCGGGTCACCGGACTGGATGGCGTCCCGCACCTCATAGGCTTCCTCGATGGTATAAGGCGCGATGGAGGTAAAATCCTGCTCTTTATCCCAAGGGCAGCCGGTTTCCGGATGGCGCAGGGCGGCCATCACATTGATCAGCGTGGAAATAGGTGGTTCAGTGCTCATAAAATCGAAATCTACGTTCCGGGGGACAAAATGGCCAGTGCCTATGATTTCACCTTCACCACACTCAAGGGCGAGCCCTACCCGCTGGCCCAGCACAAGGGCAAACCGATTCTGGTGGTGAACACCGCCAGCAAATGCGGGTTTACGCCGCAATATGCGGCGCTGCAGGAGCTGACCAAAAAATTCCCGGAGGTCGCCATCATCGGCGTGCCGTGTAACGATTTCGGCAATCAGGAGCCGGGTACGGCGGACCAGATCGGCAGTTTCTGCGCGCTGAATTACGGCGTGAGCTTCCCCATGATGGACAAGGAGACGACAAAAGGCCCGGCCCAGCATCCGTTCTTCAAATGGGTGGTGGAAGAGGCCGGAGGCTTCGCCAAGCCGCGCTGGAATTTCTACAAATACCTCATCAACCGCAATGGTGAGCTGGAGGATTATTTCATCTCCACCACCAGCCCGGGCACGAAACGCTTTGCCAGGGCGCTGGAGAAATTGTTCAACAGCTAGAGCGCGATCGGTTGAGGTCCGCTCATCTTGAGCGGCCGAAACCGTCAATCGCCCTCTCAAAAATAGCCAGAGCATGATCGCACTTGAAGCGATCATGCTCTAGGCGTCAGATAGACCGCCGCGCGATGTTGATCACGCGCGCGATCTCGTCCCAGAGATCATAGCCGGCCAGCTCTTCGGGTGCGGCCCAGGCTACAGCCGTTGCATCATCGCCGGGCATCGCTTCGCCGCCAATGTAGCGGGCCGCGAAGTCGAGGATGGTGTAGTGGTATTCGATGCGGCCACCCTCGTCATGCGTGATGGAATCCGCATGCGCCACCATGGTGAGCGGGCCGCATTCCAGCCCGGTTTCCTCGCGTAACTCCCGCCGCGCCGCCGCCTCGGCGGTCTCCCCCAACTCCTGCTTGCCGCCGGGCAGGGACCATTGCCCCGCACCGGGCGGACGGCCGCGGCGGATGAGCAGCACGTCATCGCCACGGAGGAGAATGATGCCGATGCCGATTTGCGGGGCGGTGGGGTAGGGGGGCATTATCCGGCTCTCACAGTCTCGATCGCATCCCGCTGCTCGAACAGATTCAGCAACAATTTGACCGCCATCCCGCGCTCGCTCTCTAATCTCGGATCGCGTTGCAGCAGCATCACCGCATCCTGCCGGGCCATGTTCAGCAGCGCCTCGTGCTTTTCCGGGTCTGCCAGCCGGTAGCCGGGCATACCGGATTGTTTCGTGCCGAGATAATCCCCGGCGCCGCGCAGCTTGAAATCCTCATCCGCGATAACGAACCCATCATCCGTATCGCGCAGCAGCGAGAGCCGTGTGCGGGCAGTGGCGGCCAGTTTGTCATCATGCAGCAGCAGGCAAAAGCTTTTCGCAGCACCGCGCCCCACGCGCCCGCGCAACTGGTGCAGTTGCGCCAGGCCAAAGCGCTCGGCATGCTCTATCACCATCACATTGGCCTCGGGCACATCCACCCCCACCTCGATCACCGTGGTCGCCACGAGAATCTGCGCCCGGCCGGCGGCAAAATCCGCCAATGCGGCGTCGCGCTGGGCGGGCTCCATCTTGCCATGCGCCAGCACCACGGCGGCGCCAAAACGCTGGCGCAGTTGGCCAAAACGCACTTCCGTGGCGGTCAAATCGATCAACTCGGACTCACTCACCAGCGGGCACACCCAGTACACCCGCCCGCCGACGGCAATAGCGCGGGCAATCGCTTCCTCCACCTTCTCTAAATCCGAAAGCTTGTGCATGGTGGTGGTAATCCGCTCACGCCCCTGCGGTTTTTCCATAATGCGCGACACATCCATCTCGGCCCAATGTGTCAGTAGCAAAGTGCGCGGGATCGGCGTGGCCGTCATCACCAGCATATCCGTCGCCGCCCCTTTTTTGCCCAAAGCCAGGCGCTGATCGACCCCGAAACGATGCTGCTCATCGATCACCGCCAACCCAAGATCGCGGAACTCGACATGCTTCTGGAAGATCGCATGCGTGCCGATGACGATGGGCACGCTGCCATCCTTCAACCCCGCCAGCACGCGCCGCCGCTCGGTGCCTTTTACATTGCCGGTGAGCAGTGCCACCGGCACCGGGGAGAGGCGCGAAAAAGTGGCCAGATGCTGCTTGGCCAGCACCTCCGTCGGCGCCAGAAGTGCCGCTTGAGTCCCGGCCTCCACCGCGCGCAAACACGCCAGCAGTGCCACAAAGGTTTTGCCGGAGCCGACATCGCCTTGCAGCAGCCGCAGCATCTGGTGCGGGGCGGCCATATCCGCGTCAATCTCGGCCAGCGCCTGCAACTGCCCGGCGGTGGGGGTATAGCCGAAACGCTTCAGCGCCACCGCCCGTAACCGGCCCGCACCAGCCAGCACCCGCCCCGCCCGCCGCCTGCGCATGCCGCGTACGATGGCAAAACTGATCTGCCGTGCCAGCAGCTCGTCATAGGCCAGGCGCTCGCGGGGTTTTTCGTCAGGTATCGCCAGCGGCGCCTGCAGCGCCCTGAACGCCGCGCCAAATTCCGGCCAGCCACGGCTGCGCAATACGCTCGCATCCTGCCATTCAGGAAAATCCGGCAGCACGGCCAGCGCCCCCAAAGCGGCCCGGCGCATCACCCGCGGCACAATCCCGGCGGTGAGCGGCCATACCGGCTCTATCCAGGGGAATTCATCCTCGCGGATCTGGTTGGCCACGTAATCCGGGTGCGGCAGCACCAGCCGGTCCGCAAAGCTCTCCAGTTTGCCCGAGACGATCAGCTTGGCCCCAATAGGAAATTGCGCCAGCCGCGCCTCATGGAACAATATAATCTCGGCAAACCCACTGCCATCGCCAATGATCACCCGGTGCGGCTGCTTCTTGGTCTGGGGCGGCTCGTGGCGCATCACCTCCACCCGCAAAGTGGCCACCATGCCCGGCCTGGCCTCGGCAATTTTCGGTGTTGCCCGGCGGTCCAGGAAATCCACCGGCAGATGGAACAGCACATCCCGCACCGTCGCCCCACCCACCAGCCTGGCCATAAGCGAGGACAGGCGCGGCCCCAGCCCGGCCAGGCTGGTGATGGGCGCGCGCAAGGGGAGCAGAAAATCAGCGGTCACGGGCTGACTCTTGGCCAAACCCTGCCTATACCGCAAGCCGACCATGACAGACGAATTTGCCCCCCCCCTCGATAACCGCCGCCGGCGCATGATTTACCGTGCCCAGCACCGTGGCACCTATGAGAATGACCTGCTCATAGGCGACTTTGTAAAAGCGCGAATCGCCACCATGTCCGAGACCGAACTGGACGAGCTGGAACAGGTCATGGAATTCCCCGACGCCGAGCTGGCCGACTGGCTGACCGGCCGTATACCCATCCCCTCCTATGCGGACAGCCCAATGCTGCGGCGCATTCGTGAAGCGGCGCTGAACCGAATATGATCCCGGTTTACGGTGCCCCAGAGGGGGTGGATGCGCTTGTCCTCGTGCGCCGTCTTGGTGAGCATGACGGCCCGGTGCTGCATATCGCCCGTGATGATAACCGGCTGGCGGCGCTGGCCGAGCAGATCGGCTTTTTTGGCCCGGAGCTGGAAGTGGTGGCGGTTCCCGGCTGGGATTGCCTGCCCTATGACCGGGTTTCGCCCAACGGCGGGATCATCGCCGAGCGCATCGCGGGGCTGAGCCGGTTACAGGGCACACCGGGCAAAAAACGCATCGTGCTGACCACGGTGAATGCCGCCCTGCAGAAACTCCCACCCCGGGCGGCGCTGGCCGGTGCCGGCATGCGCCTGGCCAAGGGCGATGCGGTGTCTTTGGGCGACATCGCCAGTTTTCTGGAGGCCGACGGCTACCGCCACACCGGCACAGTGATGGAAGCCGGCGAATTCTCCCGCCGTGGCGGCATTCTGGACGTTTTCCCGGCCGGCGAGACCGCACCCGTCCGCATCGATCTGTTCGGCGATGAGATCGAGAGCATCCGCCGCTTCGACCCCGAGACCCAGCGCTCCGGCGATTCTCTGCCCTTCCTGGAATTCCATCCTGCCTCGGAAGTGCCGTTCGATGCCGCCTCCGTGGCACGCTTCCGCACCAACTGGCGCGAGCTTTTTGGTCCGCAGGCCGTGCAGGACCCACTCTACGTCTCGGTGAGCGAGGCGCATCGCCACCCCGGCATCGAGCATTACGGCCCGCTCTTCGCCGAGACCATGGAGAGCATTTTCGACTACCTCCCCAACGCCTCGGTCAGCTTCGACCACCAGGCCGAAGCCGCCGTGGCCGCGCGGCTGGAACTGATCGCCGACCATTATGCCGAGCGCCGCGCCCCGCCGCGCTCCGGCGAGCCCATCTACCGTCCCATCCCGCCGGGTATGCTGTATTTTAACCGCGCCGACTGGGACGCGGCGCTGGCCAAAACCCCCTGCTTCGAAATCTCCCCCTTCTCCAAGCCCGATGGCGGCAGTGCCGGCGTGGAAATCGGCGGCCGCCCCGGCCCCATCCTCACCGGCCAGCCGATGGCGGCGATGGACGGGTTTGCCGAGCTGAAGGGCAAATGGGCCGCTACTGGCCGCACGGTGGTTCTGGCCGCCTGGAGTTTCGGCTCCCGCGAACGCCTGACGCTGATGCTGAAGGAACATGGCATCCGCGAAATCCGCCCCATCGCCTCGGCTGACGAGGCAAGGGCCCTGCCAAAGGGCGTGGTGGGCCTCGCCGTACTGGCGCTGGAGCGCGGGTTCGTCACCGACCGTCTGGCCGTGGTGGCGGAGCAGGATCTGCTGGGCAGCCGTATCGCCCGCCCACCCAAACGCAAAAAACGCGCCGACCAGTTCATCGCGGATGCCACAGAGATCGAGGATGGCGACCTCGTGGTGCACCAGGACCACGGCATCGGCCGCTATAACGGGCTGGAGACCGTGACGGTAAACGATGCCGCGCATGATTGCCTGAAACTGCTCTACGACGGCGGCGACAAGCTCTTCCTGCCCGTGGAAAACATCGATCTTCTCTCCCGCTTCGGCCAGGAGGGCGACGGCGTCTCCCTCGACAAGCTCGGTGGTGCATCCTGGCAGGCGCGCAAGGCCAAAGCCAAAAACCGCATCCAGGACATGGCGGCCGGCCTCATCCGCCTGGCGGCCGAACGCCAGATGCGCGAAGCCCCGCTACTGGCCCCCGATGACGGCGCCTTCGCCGAATTCTGCGCCCGCTTCCCCTACACCGAGACCGAGGACCAGGCCAAAGCCATCTCCGACGTCATCGAGGATTTCGCCGCCGGCAAACCAATGGACCGGCTCATCTGCGGCGATGTCGGCTTCGGCAAAACCGAGGTGGCCCTGCGCGCCGCCTTTGTTGCCGCCATGTCCGGCACCCAGGTAGCGGTGGTGGTGCCGACCACGCTACTCGCCCGCCAGCATTTCCGCGTTTTTAGTGCGCGCTTCGAGGGGCTGCCGATAAAAATAGCCCAGCTCTCCCGGCTGGTGACGGCCAAGGAAGCCACATTGGTAAAAGCCGGGCTGGCTTCAGGCGAAATTTCCATCGTCGTCGGCACGCATGCGCTGATGGCGCAGAGCGTGAGTTTCGCCGATCTCGGCCTGCTCATCGTCGATGAAGAGCAGCATTTCGGCGTGAAGCATAAGGAACGCCTGAAAGAGATCAAGGCCGATGTGCATGTGCTGACGCTCACCGCCACACCCATCCCGCGCACGCTGCAACTGGCACTCACAGGCGTGCGCGACCTCTCGCTCATCACCACCCCGCCGGTCGACCGTCTCGCCGTACGCACGTTCATAATGCCCTTCGACAGTCTGGTGATTAAGGAAGCCATCGCCCGCGAAAAATTCCGCGGCGGCCAAATCTTCTGCGTCGTGCCCCGCATCGAGGATCTCGACGCCATGGCCGCCCGCCTACGCGACATCGCCCCCGATATCCGCACCGTAATGGCCCACGGCCGCCTCGCGCCTTCCGAGCTGGAACGGGTGATGACGGAATTCGGCGAAGGAAAATACGACATCCTCCTCGCCACCAACATCGTGGAATCCGGCCTCGACATGCCGGCGGTGAACACCCTCATCATCCACCGCGCCGACATGTTCGGCCTGGCCGGGCTGTACCAGCTTCGCGGCCGCGTCGGCCGTGGCAAACAGCGCGGCTACGCCTACCTCACCTGGCCGGCGCACCACCGCCTCTCCGCCGCCGCCGAGAAGCGCCTGGAGGTGATGCAGACGCTCGACCAGCTCGGCGCCGGTTTCACTTTGGCCAGCCACGATCTCGACCTGCGCGGCGCCGGCAACCTGCTGGGCGACGAACAATCAGGCCACATCCGCGAAGTCGGCATCGAATTGTACCAGCAGATGCTGGAGGATGCGGTAAACGCCATCCGCACCACCGCGAAAGAGAAAGTGGTAGAGCGCGACTGGACACCGAACATCAACCTCGGCCTGCCCGTGCTCATCCCGGAAGCCTATGTGGCGGACCTGCCCGTGCGCCTCGGCCTGTACCGGCGCATCGGCGCACTGCCCGGCGATGCCGAAAGTGAGGCATTGGCCGCCGAACTGGCCGACCGTTTTGGCCCGCTCCCGCCCGAGGTGGAAAACCTGCTGGAAACCGTGGCCCTGAAACGCGCCTGCCGCGCCGCCAATGTGGAAAAACTCGATGCCGGGCCGAAAGGCATGGTCATCGCCTTCCGCAAAAACGATTTCAGCAACCCCGCCGGCCTGATCCAATGGATCGCCTCACGCGGCGGCACCGTAAAACTGCGCCCGGACCAGAAACTGGTGGTGGTGCGCGATATGGATGTGGCAGCGCGGATGGTGATCGCCCGCGATGTGCTGGGCGCGCTGGTGAAACTCTCGCGGCTGGAGGCTGCGGCTTGAGGGGTCTTTTCTTGCGTTCGGGCCAGAAAAGACCCATATTTGCGCCCTGAGCTTTGTTAAATCGACTTACGAGCCAGTCGGCACGCCAACCATTGACGAAATTTTTGTGAATGGTGAACGGGTGATTGAAGCTGCGGTAATTGCCATGAAGCATGCAGCGAAGGCCGCTGTCGCCGAGAACGACCGGCTGGGGATTGCCAGCTATGGCACGGTGGACGGCAAAATCGTTGAGTTTGTGCCGCCCAAAACGCCTGCCCCATAAGAGCCTGTCCCAAAAAACGCTTGGCCCGGATAAAATAGAGCTGTGACGCCATGGATGTGGATCATCGCCGGGCGCCAATGGCGCAGGGAAAACCTCGCTCAGGGGGCTTTTTCTGGGTGTACTAAATGTCGAAAATCTCAAACAACTTAACGCCGATGAAGTGACGGCGGCGTTGCGCCGGCAGGATCCCCATAGCGCGCAGAATACCCTAAACCTTGCGGCGGCGCAGGAGGTGGATGCGCAAGTTATGCACTGTATTCAGGTGAACGAGAGTTTTCTCGTCGAAACGGTTCTGTCATCAGGCAAATACCGGGACGATGTTGAAGCCGCGAAAGCGGCCGGGTTCAGATTCGGGCTGATATATGTTTCGCTGCATCCGCCTGAACTTTCACCATGGCGTGTGCGAGAGCGTGTGCAGAAAGGTGGACATGATGTCGAGACCGCGCGGGCACTCGCACGCTATCACCGCTCGCACCGCGAACTTTCTTGGTTCGCCCGCATGGCCGACACGCTGATCGTGCTGGACAATAGCTCTGCCACCGAAGACCCACGGCTCCTGGCAAGCAAAACCGGCGGTGGCCAGTTGAATTTCACCCCTGGCATTAACCCGGCGGTTGACGAAGCGCTGCGCATGGCATTTCCGGAAGCACAAATATGATTGCGCCCCCGTCGATGACGGGGGCGCAACAAATTCAGCGTCCGGCGTAGAAATTACAGCGATTGCCACCAATCCCCTGCACAGCCCACCACGCTCGGTGTGTTCGGGTTGTCGCTATCCTGTTTGGCCTTTTCAACATTGCCCGTCGCACCAAGCTGGCCGACGGAGTTAATAACCCCATACACCGGACCGGAACTGCCGCCCGCTATGCCGGACGCGGTCTTACTGACGTTATGCGATTCCACATCCTGGCAGATATTCGTACTGCCGCCGGCAATGACCGGCACGGCGAAGAATAATATGACCAGAACGATGATGGCACCGATGACGGATACCAGCACGGGAGATTTCATCAGCATTTCCTCTGCTATTGTTTTCAAGCCTTCGAACAATAGCTGGGGCCGCGGCGGCACTTACACAAATGAAACTATTGTCAGCCCGTTGTTAGAATCTCTGCCTTTAAAAATCGGTGCAGCGTCCCTTTTGCTCCCAATCGCCATAGCGCGTCGGCTCCGGGCCTTTGGGGCCGCCGATCTCTTTCGGCATTTTCGGCGGCTCGGGCCTTTTCACGGGCTCCACCTTGGGTTTTTCCGTCTCTTCCATATTCAGCTCCTACTGCCCCTTTGCCTGGGCGATGCGTTGTTCATCCAATGCCCGCCAGCTCGCCCCCGCCGGCGCATGCGCCAGTGATAGCTGGAACAAACCGAGGGCTTGCGGCGTGATGGTGCCGGCCTGCTCCGCCAGTGCTTCGGCCAGATACGCCTGGCCCTGGCTGGCATCCGGCGAATTCGGGTCGATGGTCGCCAGATGCGCGCTCAATATTCTGATAAACCCAGTGAGCTGGGCATTCTGCACGGCCTGCTGTTTCACCCATTGCGCATGCGGCGCGGAGGGCGCGTCGGGCGTGCTGCCCGGCAGGTACAAAGCAAAGGCGGCGATGGGCAAAGCCAGCATCGTAACACCCAGCAGCAGCCGCGCATCGCCGTTCAGCGCCGGGGTGGCTGTGCCATCGGCCGCCAGCACGCGCCGCTCCACCTCCAGCCGTGCCGCCTGGTATTCCGGCGCGCCGATGCGCCCTTCCGCCGCATCGCGCGCAAGCTCGGTCAACTGCGCGCGGTGCAGGGCCAATGCGGCCTCACGCCGGTTGCGCGGCGCGCGGGGGTTACGGAACGCCAGCGCAAGCGGTGCTGTAAAAACCAGGGCCACAGCAAGCATATAAACATAGATCATTCGCGGAGCAGAACTTCCAGCCGTGCGGCTTCAGCATCATCCAGCGGGGCAGGGGCGCCGCTTTTTCGCCGCCCGAACCAGAAGGCCGCCAGCCCGCACAGCAGCGCCAGCACCGGCATGGCGTAGAGCAGCCAGGTCAAAGGCGAGACCGGCGGCTTCAGCAGCACGAAAATACCGTAGCGCTGCACCATGTAGTCCATGATGTTCTTATCCGGCACGCCCTTCACCACCTGGGTGCGGATAATGCCGCGTAACTGCGCGGCCAATTTGGCGTTGGAATCCTCAATGCTTTCATTCTGGCACACCAGGCAACGCAACTGGTCACCAATGGCCTCCGCGCGCGTCTCCTGCGCCGGGGTCATCGTCACGCCGTCGCGCGTCACCATGTCCTGCGCAAAGGCCAGCGTAGGGAGCAACGCCAGCAGAAGCAGCAGCCTCCTCACGAATATTTCTCCAGCAGCGGAGTGAGCGTGGAGGCCACCACATCATCCGTCAGCGCCCCGGCATAGCGCCAGCGCACGATGCCCGCTTTATCGATGAAATAGGTCTCCGGCACGCCGTACACACCCCAGTTGATGGCGGTGGTACCGTCAACATCAGCGGCGAGGCGTTGATACGGATTGCCGTTGGCAGCCAGGAATTTCTGCAGGTTTTGCGCATCATCCTCATAGGCGACGCCCCAGATGGCGAGGCCCCCACCCGCAAGCCTGTCGAGCATCACGGATTCCTGGGTGCAGGGCACACACCAGGAGGCGAACCAGTTGACCAGCATCGGTTTCGGGGGGGCGGCAATATCCGTATTGGCAAAGCCCTGCATGCCCGCGGCACCGGGCAGGTTGAACGCCGGCGGGCGCTTGCCTATGAGCGGCGAAGGCAACGCATGCGGATCGTATGTTTGCGCCTGCATACGCCGGAGCAAAATATAAAACCCCTCGCCACCGCCTACGGCCAGCGCCAGAGGCACACCAAACATCAACCGCCGCCGCAACGGACTCACGGCGTCACCGCAACAGTCTCTTTGCGGCGGGCGGGTGCGCCCACGCGCAGGCGGCGGTCGGATAGGGAGAAGAACCCGCCGAGCGCCATGATCAGCCCGCCCAGCCAAATCTCCGGCGCCATGGGCTGAACATTCAGCCGCAGCTCAGCACCGCCACCGGCAGGCTCATCGGCGAATACGCTGTAGAGATCCTGGAAGCCGTTGGTATGGATCGCGGCATCGTTGGTGGTGGTACCCTGTGCCGCGAAAAACCGGCGCGAGGGGGACAGGTGCAGAAACACGCCGCTGCTGTTGGCCACGGTTATATCCGCCACGCGCTGGGTGTAATTCGGGCCGGGCGCGTCATGCATATCCGTCAGCGTCCACACATATCCGCCGAGCCGGGCCGATTGCCCAGGCTGCAGCACCACCACACTCTGCACCGCCAGCGTCATACCGGCGATGCCGAGCACGGTGATGCCAAACCCGAAATGCCCCAGAGCGGCACCAATGGCCGCGCGCGGCAGGGCCACGAACCGCGCGGCTGAGTGGGCGAGCGGGATGCGGAAAAGCTGCACACGCTGCGCCAGGTCGGTACAGGCGGACATCAGCACCCATACGCCCCCAGCCAGCCCAAGGGCGGCGACGATATGCCGGTCCGCCACCATCACCAGAAACACAACGCCGGCCACGCCGCCCGCCAGATACAGGCGCTGCACGACGGGGTAAAAATCCGCGCGCTTCCAGGCCAGCAGCGGGCCAACCCCCATGGCGATGATGATGGGGGCCGCAAGCGGCAGCACAGTCTGATTGAAGAACGGCGCGCCGACGGAAAGCTGAATGCCAAACAGCAGATTGGCAAACGGCGGATAAAGCGTACCCGTAAACACCACCGCGGCGATGGCGCATAAAAACACATTGTTCAGCACCAGCGCGGATTCACGCGAAATCGGCGCGTAAATCCCCGCCGCCGCCAGCACCGGGGCGCGTATGGCGAACAGGAGCAGCGAGCCGCCGATGGTGAGCCCCAGCAATGCCAGAATAAACAGCCCCTGGTCCGGAGCGGCGGCAAAACTATGAACGGAGTTCAAAATGCCCGAACGCACCAGAAACGTGCCGGTCAGGCTCAGCGAAAACGTGGCGATGGCGAGCAGCACCGTCCAGGCCTTCAGCGCCTCACGCTTCTCCACCACAATGGCGCAATGCAAAAGTGCGGTGCCGGTGAGCCAGGGCAGCAGCGAGGCGTTCTCCACCGGGTCCCAGAACCAATACCCGCCCCAGCCGAGCGTGTAATAACTCCACCAGCTCCCCAGCGCGATGCCGCTGGTGAGGAAGCACCAGGACACCAGTGCCCAGGGCCGCACCCAACGTCCGAAAGCGGCATCCACCTTACCCTCGATGAGGGCGGCAATGGCAAACGCAAAAGCGACCGAAAACCCGACATAGCCGGTGTATAAAACCGGCGGGTGGAAGGCGAGGCCGGGATCCTGCAAAATCGGGTTCATGCCCGCGCCATCCAGCGGCGGCGGCCACAGCCTGACGAATGGGTCCGACACGGTGAGGGTGAACAGCAGAAACCCGCCCGAGATGAGCCCCATCACCCCCAGCACCCGCGCCCGCAAACTCGCCGGCAGCTCCCCGCCGAACAAAGCCACCGCCAGCCCGCACAGCGAGAGGATCAGGCACCACAGCAAGATCGACCCATCATGGTTCCCCCACACGCCCGAAATGCGGTACAGCAGCGGCACGGCTGCGGAGGAAAAATCCGCGATATTCTCCACCGTGAAATCCGACACCACACCAGCCCAGACCAGCGCCAGAAACGCAGCCCCGATGGCGGCGAAATGGCTGCAGGCGAGGAGAGGGGTGGCGGTCATCGCGCGCGGGTCGCGCAATCCGGGGCCGAAAATGCCGACCACACCTTGCGCAAAGGCCAAAGCCACAGCGCAGGCCAGTGCAAAATGCCCGAGTTCGGGGATCATGAGCCCGCCTTCACAGTCATTGTATTCCACGAGCTGGCATCAGGCGGCGGCCCGAATTTCGGGTCCCATTTCCCGGCCTGTTTCAGCGATTGCTCGACATCCTTCGGCATATAGGCAGCCCCGTGTTTCGCCAGCACCTCATCGGCCACGAAACTGCCGCCTGGCCCCATGGAACCAATCGCCACCACGCCCTGGCCCTCGCGGAATAAATCCGGCAGCACGCCGGTATAGGTCACGTTCACGGCGGCGCGCCCGTCCGTCACGGCAAAATGCGTGGTCGGGGTCTCGCCCGCCAGTGTGGTGAGCACGCTGCCGGCCTCCACCACACCGCCCAGCCTGAAACTCTGCCCCACAGCCGGGGCCTTGGCCACCACCTGGCGCGGCGAGAGGAAATAGGTGAGGGAGGTGGAAAACGCCGCCAAGCTCAGCCCCACGGCCGCGGAGAAGCACAGCCCGCAGGCCAGCACCAGATAAAGCCGGCGTTTTTTGGGTGTGCGCATGTTACAGTTTTTCCGCCTGCGCCAGCCGCCGCCGCGCCCGCCGGAGCCGAGCAAAACTCAACCACCCGGCCACGGCCAGAAACAGCACGGAGACGCCATAGGCGCCATTGATGAACGGCCAGGGATCAATCATCGCTCAGCCACCGCGAGCAAGGCACTCGCCGTCTTGCGCTCGTAAATGGCCGCACTCACCCGCGCCACCACCATGGTGATAAAAGCCAGATAAAACCCAAGTGTCGAGATAAGCAGCGGATACAGCATGGTGATGTAGATTTTCGAGCCACCGGAAATGCTGATGGTATTGCCCTGATGCAGCGTATTCCACCACTGCACCGAGAACACGATGATCGGCAGGTTCACAGCCCCGGCCAGCGCCAGAATCGCCGCCGCCCTATACCCATGCGCCTTGTTATCGAACGCGCGGATCAACGCCACATGGCCCAGATACAGGAAGAACAATATCAGCACCGAGGTCAGCCTGGCATCCCACACCCAATAAGCACCCCACATCGGCTTACCCCAGAGCGAGCCCGAGACCAGGCACACAGCGGTAAACCCAGCCCCCACCGGCCCGATCTCCTCGGCCGCGATATCCGCCAGCGGGTGCCGCCAGACGATGGACAGCAGCGAGACCACCGCCAGCGCCGCATACCCCGCCATGGCCACCCAGGCCGCCGGAACATGCACATACATGATGCGCGCGGCATCACCCTGCTCCCAATCCGCAGGGGCGATGGCATAGCCCCACACGATCCCCACCACGCACAGCAGCAGCGACACAGCCGCGAGCCAGGGCAGCGCAGGGGTCGCCACACGCAAAAAACGCGCCGGATTGGCCAGATAATGCAACCAGCCGCCGGTCTTCAGCCGGCCAACCCCAGGTAGGACATCCTCATTCATGCCTCGCTCATAAGCCATGTCCGCCCGGATTTGAAGGCGGCTGCAATTACGATACAGTTGCGCCATGACGAATTACTGGCTGATCAAATCCGAACCCGACGCCTTCTCCTGGGACCAGCAGGTGGCCAACCGCATCGAACCCTGGACGGGTGTGCGCAACCACACCGCCAAACTCAACCTGAAAGCCATGAAAAAAGGCGATTTCTGCTTCTTCTACCACTCCAATATCGGCAAGGAGATCGTCGGTATCGTGAAAGTGGCCAAGGAGGCCTACCCGGACCCCACAGCCGAATCCGGCGGCTGGGTATGCGTGGATATGCAGGCGGTTAAGCCGCTCAAAACCTTCGTAACCCTTGCAGCCATAAAATCCGACCCCAGATTCAGCGACCTGGCCCTGCTGCGCCAGTCCCGCCTCTCCGTAGGGCCGGTGGGCGCAGAGCATTGGGTCATGATATGTGAGATGGGAGGCGTACATGTCTGAAACGGCGTTTCTGGCCGGCGGGTGCTTCTGGTGCCTGGAAGCGGCCTACGATGAGCTGGCCGGGGTTTTGTCCGTAAAATCCGGCTACACCGGCGGCGCCAGTGCCAACCCCACCTACAAACAGATATGCACCGGCACCACCGGCCATGCCGAGGTGGTGCAGGTGGAATACGACCCCACGGTAATCGGTTTCTCCGACCTGCTGGACGTGTTCTTCACCATCCACGACCCCACCACGCTGAACCGCCAGGGCGCGGACATAGGCACCCAATACCGCTCCGCGATTTTCTACACCTCGCCCGAGCAAAAAGCGGCAGCCGACGCGGCAGTGGAGAAATTCACCCCCCACTGGGGCAAGATCGTCACCCAGATCGCGCCCCTCACGATCTTCTACCCCGCCGAAGCCGAGCATGAGGATTATTTCGTGAACAACCCCTGGTCCGGCTACTGCCAGGCAGTGATCACCCCGAAGATCACGAAACTGCGGAAAGCGTTCCGGGAGCGGCTGAAGGCGCCGGCGGTTTAACACCCGCCCCGGAGCAACCCCGTCATTGCGAGCGTAGCGCGGCAATCCATCTTTCTCGCCACCGCACAGAAAGCCCCAAATAGTCCGTCTCACAACCCGGGCTAACCCAAACACCCACCCCATGTCATGGCCCGGCTCGACCGGGCCATCCACGCCTTTGAGGCCGCAAGACCCGCCTACTGCGTCGGATCATCCACCCGGCCCATGAATAAAATCTCGCCGGTCTGGCCTGAATAAATCAGATAAATGAACGGATGATCCGCATTGAACACCACCGGCCGCGGGGGCGGCGGGCCTGACATCATTGCGGATGCAGCAACGCCCATCACGACAGCCGTCGCCGCCGCGGCCTCGGTACCATTTTCATCTACGCCAATGTGCGCCTTGTGCACAACCGCCCCAACATACAGCTTCCGTCCAACCGGGTCGGCAATCCCCGTAAAATCTGCCGTATCCTTATCAAACGCGGTGGTCATGCGCAGAGACGTCAACATTTGGTTTAGGTTAAAACTGCTATCGGTCTGAAATTTTGGCAGCGCCAGAATAACGGGAACGCTCTGCTCCTCTGCCAGCCATTTATTCAGCTTCACAGCACTCAAACCTGCCTCGACCGACGTCAGACCCTGGTTGTCATCCGGCAGAATAATCACCATCGACATGCCATAACTGGAATAGGGAATACTCAAAACTTTTACCCCATCCGCCTGTGTCAGACTGTAATCATCCTGCATATTCATCATCTCGGCGTTCACATCCTGCGTGGCCGATACATGAAATTTCGACTGCCTCGTTTCTGCCGGTTCAAAATTATCCGCCCAATTGGCCTTAAAATACACAGCATTGGTCAGCACCATCGCCGGATCACCCTGCAGCATATCCGGTGTTATCAAGTTCTGAATTTTGTCTTGCGTCTGCGCCGCCACCCAGCGGTTGATCTTGTCCGCGGCCCAGGCCGGATGATTGAAATTCACCCGCTTTAAATCCCCGCCAAAACTGGTCTGGATGTCCGAGATAAAGCCGGGGTCGAAGGCAAACCCTTTATCGCCCCACAGCGCATTGGCCGATTGCAGCGTAAACCCATCCGCCTGGCCTGAAGCCTGCAAATCCGCCTTGCCCGCTGCCAGCAAAGCCTGCCGCTTATCCGCCCCATCCAGCAGTTCCAGATGCAGCACCCGCGCCATCTCATCGGCCGTCGTGCCCCTGGCACCCACGTAAACCATGTCCAGTGCCGTGCCGATGCTGTACGGCGAGAAGAACAAATTCCCCGGCGCCTGGCCAAGCTTGCCGTATAAATCCACCGCAAACGCAGTTTCCGCCTGCGCCAGCGGTGAGACCGCCTGTTGCGCCCGCGCCGGCACCGGCAAACCTGCCAGCCCGCATACCGCTAGTGCCAAAACCCGCCGCATCCCCGCCTCCCTTATGCCCCAGACCCGAGCCTGGCAGGACGTTACGGCATAATTATGTCATGGCAGCCTCGCCCCGCCGCACGCTTGCCCCGCGCCATACCGCGCATTAGCCTGCCCGCAACAGCAAGAGCAAAACCCATGACAGCAGCCCCATTGCGCATCGGCATTCTCAACGACATGGCATCCACCCCGCCAGGCCCGGTAAATATCGAACCATGGCTGCGCTACGCCGCCGATGAACTCATCGCCAACGGCCGGCTCGACCGCGATGTGGAATTCATCCACGCCTTCGGTCTCGGCCTGCCCAACGGCACCGCCGCCGCGGTGGAGCGCGCCTTTGCGGAGCTGGCCGAAAGGGATGTGTTGCTTATCATCGGCCCAGCCATTGGCGATAACGCCCTCGTCGCCACGCCCTGCGCTGAAAAACACGGCATTCCCACCATCAACTGGGCGGGCACGGAGCGGGCGCGGAGCCATTACATGTTCCACCTCCAGGTCGGCTCGCATGAGGATGAATCCATACTGCTCGCCCGGCATCTGCACGCGGCCGGTGCCAAACGTGTCGGCATCGTCTACGACCGCTCGCCCATCGGCCGCCGCCATCTGCATTTTTTCCAGATGGAAGCCGAAATTCTCTCGCTCCGCATCAGCGCCACCGCTTCCATCAGCCCCATCGCGGAAACCGCCGACATCACCGATATCCTCGACTCCAAACCAGACGCGCTGCTCTATCTCGGCCTCGGCATTGCCGCCCCAGCCGTCGCAAAAGCGCTTCCCAATTTCACCGGCCCGCGCGCCATGAACACCGCCGGCATACGCGGCTACGCCCCGGACTTCGCCAAGCTCATAAACGGCTGGACCTACGTGGACATGCACGCCGATGACAACACAACCCTCGCCGCCTTACGGGCAAAACAAAACATCCCCGCCCACGGCGCATTAGCCGCCGCCAAAGGCTACGACCTAGGCCGCCTGATGGCCGAAGGCCTAGCCCGCGCCACCGAACGCACCCGAGAAGGCGTGAGAGAAGGCCTGGAACAAATCAAACTCCTACCCGCCGCCGAGGGCCACGAAGGCACAACGCTCGGCTTCGGACATTACGACCACGGCGCCCTGCACGGCCGTTACCTGGTGCTGCGCCAATGGCGCAACGGTGTATCCGTCCAGCACAAAAAATAAGGCCCGCAACCGAGGCTGCGGGCCTTACATCCTAACCTGAAACCTTACGCCATAGCATCGGCGGTTGTCGCCGTCTTCGGCTCGGTTTCCCAGCGCCCCAGGCCGTAATCGCCCTTGATGGTGGTGCGGTGCATGATGCGGTCATATTTCGGATCGCAACCAGTCGCCATATGCAGCATGCGCCAATTGTCCCAGATCACCATCTCGCCATCCTGCCACTGATGGTAGAACGGGGTGAGGGCGGCTTCCACGGCATCCCACACTTCGGCGAAGGCCTTGTAGCCTTCCTCATGGCTCAGCCCCACGATATCGCGCTGGCCGTAGGGGGAAATATGCGCCACTTTCTCGCCGGTCTTGCGCGTCCACACGGCGGGGTGCAGCGCGCGGGGGAATAATTTGGCGGCCTCGGCCAGAGCCGCACCCTTGCCGATGATCTCCTTGAAATTCTTCGGCAGGCCGTAGGGCTGGCGCGAATAATCCAGGTCCAGCGTATAGATGACGGTCATACCCTCCAGCTTCTTCTGGATATGTTCCGGCAGGCTGTTGTAAAGCTGGATACCGTCGGCAAAGCCGGTCAGCCCGCCCTCGGGCGCGCGCACCTGGGCGCGCAGCACCCCGGCGCGGTTCAGCTCGTTATTGTAGCTATGGTCAAAATGCCAGGGCTGCCAGGTGAGCAGTTCCTTGCCGTCAATTTCCACGCGCCCGGCCTTCGGGTCGGTGCGGATGGCGATGACCCCAGGGTGTTCGCCTTCGACGCGTTCCACCATTTTCACCGGATGGTCCTTCAACGGGCCGAACACCTCGCTGATATCGACCTGCATCTGCGAGGTCTGTTCGACATGTTCGAACACGATCATGCCGCGGTCCTCAAACACTTCATTGAGCTGCTGGCGGATGGCGGGGTCGTGGATGTTCTCAGGCGTCAGCCCCTCGACACGCGCCCCGAACGGCAGATCCTCGCGCAGCGGTTTAACTTTTAACAAAGACATAATCCTAACTCCTGCCCTGGCGCGGCCCAAACTCTCTGGGGCGCTTTCTGTGTTACTAGGTGACACGTAAACCTCGTGAGTAACATAATAAACCCCTCCGCGCGGCATGCAAGTGGTTTTGCTTTGCTCCGGCGGCAAACCACCTGGGCGCCGCGCTCTCTGCTGCGCCGCACAAAACAAGAAACGCTTTCCGACTCCGGAAATCCGAGCTAACGATTTCGTGAGCACCAACTAAATTATGTCCAGCCGCCGCGACAAAATGCCAGAAAAACATTCGCAGGGGATTATATGAGCACCAACACGCTGAGCTCTTCCACCACCAACGCCACCTGCTATCTGCGCGGCACAAACATCGTCACCGCCCAGGGCGAGATGGCAATTGAAGCGATCAAGATCGGCGATCTGGTGGCCACCCGCTCAGCCGGCCTGCACCCGGTGCGCTGGGTCGGCCGCCAGAGTTTCAGCAACCGCTTCGTGCGCAACAACCACACCAAAATCCCCGTGCATATCCGCGCCGGTGCCCTGGGGGCCGGCCTGCCCACACGCGCGCTATTCGTCTCCCCCGGCCATTCCGTGCTCATCGGCGAGGTGCTCATCCTGGCCCGCCAACTGGTCAACGGCGTCACCATCACCCAGGATCTCGCATCGGTTCAGGCCGAGAGCATCGAATACTACCAGCTCGAGCTCGACGGGCACGACTGCATCCTGGCCGAAGGCACCTGGTCCGAAACCTTCGCCGACGGCCCCGGCCTGCGCGAACAATTCCACAACATGGCCGATTATCTGGCCGAGCACCCGGATTATATCGAGCCGCAACAGGTCACCCTCTGCGCCCCACGCCCCCAGGCCGGGCCGCTGTTCGAGCAGGCCCTGCTGCCGCTGCTGGCCCTGGCCGGCGAAGGGCTGGAACGCGGCCCGCTGGAAGGCTGGATCGACGATATCTCCAACGAACACATCGCCGGCTGGGCCATAGACAGCTCCCACCCCGAACTGCCCATACAACTGCTGATCTGGGCCGGCGAAACCCTGCTCGGCACCGTCCTGGCCTGCGAACGCCGTGGCGACCTGGAAAATGCCGGCATAGGCAACGGCCGCGCAGGCTTCCACTTCACCCTGCCGCTGGCACTGCGAGACGTAGCCCAAGCCGGCCTACGCATCCTACGCGCCGGCGGCACCACCCCCCTGCCGCTAGCCGACAACTGCCGCACCCGGCTGGAACCGGCAGCTTAGGGGCTGTTTGGAGGTTGGGTTCTGGGGGCGGGGGTGTTCCACGGAAAAAAAGGCTGGGGCTCCGCCCCTGACCCCGCTGGGGCCTGAGGCCCCAGACCCCCACGACTTCGGGTCTTGGAAAGGGATGCCCTTGCACGGGCTTTCCACGAGTATGCTGGTAGGGGCATCCCTTTCCAAGACCCGGGTGGGATCCAAGGGCCTTTCGGCCCTTGGCGGGTCCAGGGCGGAGCCCTGGCCTTTTTTCGCAGAACACCCCCCGCCCCCAGAACCCAACCTCCAAACAACCTCTTAGCGGCCAGTTAACGCCGGTGTGGTATGGGTTGCAGCCGGAGCTGGCGTGCCATGCGGGGGGCGGCTGCTCACGTGCCGTTCAGCCTTGATTTTTCCCCGTGTATGTCACACAGGATAAGCCATATTTCTCTTCAGGATAACATTTTAGGAGCTGTCCTCATGTCTGCCGCCACCAAGGCCCCTGTTGCCGCGCTTGTCCATGAACAGATCAAGCCTCTTATTGGCACGCGCATCCTCAATAGTAAGGAAGAGCTGCTTAATGGCGGCTATAGCACTGAAATCCGCGAGCTGCTGGAGCAGCGCGGCGTGCTGGTGTTCCCCAAGATCAACTTTACGGATGAAGAGCAGATCGCGTTCACCAAAACCCTCGGCACCTTTGCCCCTGAGGGCTTTGGCAACGACAAGGAAGTGACCAAGATCACGCTCGACGTGAAGGAAAACCCGGCAAGCGCCGAGTACCTCAAGGGCTCGCTTTACTGGCATATCGATGGCACCCGCAACGACGTGCCCATCCTGGCCTCGCTGCTCTCCTGCAAGGTACCGGCAAGCTGGGGCGGCAATACCGGGGTGTGCAACACCTACGCCGCCTATGAGGCGCTGCCCGAGGAGAAGAAGGCCGAGATCGAGAACCTGCGTGTGCTGCATGCGCCTTGGGCCTCGCTGTTCTATTACGAGTCGGAGCCCAGCCTGGCCAAGCTGGCGGGTTTCCAGCGCGTCGGCGAGCTGGAGCTGCCGCTGGTGTGGAAGCATAAATCCGGCCGCAAGTCGCTGGTTCTGGGCTGCACTTCGCACCACGTCGTCGGCGTTGACCATACCCAGAGCGCGCTGCTCATCCACGGCCTGCGCGAATGGGCTACCAGCGAGCAGTTCACCTACAGCCATGAATGGTCGGTGGGCGATCTGATCATCTGGGACAACACCGGCACGATGCACCGCGCCGAGACCTATGACCCGGATTGCGGCCGCATGATGATCCGCACCAAGCTCGAAGGCGAAGAGCCGTTCGTTTAAACCGAACGCGAGACTGAATAAGAGCCGGGCCTTGTGCCCGGCTTTTTTATGCCTGTCATTGCGAGCGTAACGAAGCAATCCATCTTTCTCGCCGCGCCGATGGATTGCTTCGCTACGCCCGCAATGACAGCGTCGCCATCAACCCCGTAATCGCCCGTTCATCGTCCACCGTGGCTGGGGCGAACACCACCATGCTCAGCCCGCCGGCGCCGTCCACGGCAAACGCCGTCATCTCCAGCATCAGCGGCAAAGCCTCAACGCGGACGAGGCCGAAGCCTATTTCGGCTGGTTCCTGCGCTTCGCCAGCATGGATGTGCCCAGCAGCAGCGCGGCCACGCGCAAACTGCTCGGCTGGCAGCCCAAAGGCCCAGGCCTGCTGGAGGACATACGTAACGCCGGCTATTTCTAACGCTCAGGCTGGAGGCGTCACCTGGCGCCTCCCGCCTCCCTCTCCTCCAACGCGCTCTGCACCGTGGAGGGCAGCACCACACGGTGCAGAATCCGCGCCACCTGGTCCACGGAAACAACCCCCTCCGGCTGGCGCAGCCACCAGGACACGATCTCGACGATCAGCCCCACCGTGCAGATCACGGCCAGCTCCACGGGGATGATATTATCCTGCAGCGCGCGGTTCACCGCCACCTGCTGCGACACGCGCAGCAACTCCGCCCGCATCGCCCCCGCCGCGCCGCCGGTGAGCAGCACCGTCCATAATTTGCGGTGCTCATCCACATAAGTCGCCAGCGCCAGAAACGAGGCGTGCCAATCCACCGCATCCAGCACCGGCAGGGTCAGCTCCACCAGCCGGTCTATCTGGTCCGCCGCCACATCATCCAGCAGCGACTCCTTGGTGGGGTGGTGGCGGAAGAAGGTTGCGTAATGCACACCCGCGGCCGCCGCGATCTCGCGTATGGTGATCTGCTCCAACGGCTTGCGTTCCAGCAGGGTCAGCATCGCCGCGCGCAAAGCCTGGCCCGATTTCACCGCGCGCGGGTCCGCCAGATTTGAAGTGGCAAAGCTTGACGCCGCCGCTGCCGCAGGTGTATGCGCCACAGTGTCGCATAGTTCGCCGGGGTTTTGCTTTGCCTGCCCAGACTTCATAATCGCTGTCCCCATCTCAACCGGTGTGCTCTTGCAACGCCTAACATAGAACGAGACCGAAGAAATGCCGCAATTAATCGTGACGACCGCAAAAGGTGAAACCCACGTCCTGGAGGCCGAGTCCGGCATCACCGCGATGATGGCGATACGCGACGCCGGGCTGGAAGGGCTGCTGGCCCTGTGCGGCGGGGTATGTTCCTGCGCCACCTGCCATGTGCATGTGGACCCCGCCAGCCAATCCCTGCTCGATGAAATGAGCGAGGACGAGAACGAGCTGCTGGACGGCTCGCTGCGCCGCAACGAGCATTCCCGCCTGTCCTGCCAGATCCTCATAACCCCCGCCCGCGATGGCCTGCGCCTGACCATAGCCGACGAAGACTAAAGCCGCCCAAAACCGCCGCTCGTTTCCAAGAACATAGAAAAAATATGGGAGTTTAACGATGCTAGACCTAGTTGACCGCGATTATTTCACCGATCACTCGATCCTGCTCGACCCCTATGAGTATTTCGAGGCACTGCGCGAAAAAGGCCCGATCTACCGCCTGCCGGGGCGCGACATCTTCATGGTCACCGGCTTTGCCGAATCGCTGGAGGTGCTGGCCAATACAGTGGAGTTTTCCTCCGTGGTCTGCGTCGGCGGACCAGCCGCGCAGATGCCGTTCACGCCGCAGGGCGATGACCTGACGCCGCAGATCGAAGAACACCGCACCAGCTTCGTCGGCGGCGATTATCTGGTCGCGCGTGATGACAAGGCACACACCAACTCCCGTGCGCTGCTCAGCCGGTTGTTCATGCCCTCGCGGCTGAAGGCCAACGAAACCTATATGACCGGCCTGGCCGATGGACTGATAAAAGGCGCCGTGGCCCGCGGCGGCGTCGAACTCATCACGGAAATTGCTGTCCCGTTCGCCACTCTTGTCATCGCCGACCTGCTGGGCGTGCCGCCAGATGACCGCGATCATTTCATGGGGGTGCTCGCCGCCGGTCCGCCGGCGGGCGCGCTGGATGCCGATGATGATGCAGAGCGTCCGCACCCGATGGAGGTGATGGCCGGCTATTTTGTGAATTACCTGATCGACCGCAAGCAGAACCCGCGCGCCGATGTGCTGACGGAGCTGGCCACCGCGAGTTATCCCGACGGCACAACCCCCGATGTTGCCGAGCTGGTGCGCCTCTCCACCTTCCTGTTCGGTGCCGGGCAGGACACCACGGCCAAGCTGCTGGGCAATGCCATGCGCTTCCTCATCGAGGTGCCCGGTCTGCAGGCGCAATTGCGCGCCGACCCATCGCTGCTGGGGGCCTTCCTCGAAGAAGTCCTGCGCCTCGAAGGCTCGACCAAGATGACCTCGCGCATTGCGCGCAAGGCCACCACCGTGGGCGGCGTGGAAATCCCGGTCGGCACCAAGGTGATGGTGGCCCTGGCCGCCGCCAACCGCGACCCGCGGCGCTGGGAAAACCCTGGTGCTTTCGTGCTCAACCGCCCGCGAATCAAAGAGAACCTCGCTTTCGGCCGTGGCGCACATGTCTGTATCGGCAACCCGCTCGCGCGCGCCGAGGCGCGCATCGTGTTCGAGAAACTCTTCGAACATAGCTCGCATGTTGATTTTGACGCGGCGGCGCACGGGAAGCCCGGCAACCTCAAGCTCGATTACGAGCCGAGTTTTATTATTCGCGGTCTGGAAAAAATGCAGCTCACGCTGACGCCGCGCTGAAACAATCATCGGGAGGAATAAAAATATGAGTAAAGATCGTGTGGTCGTCGTCACCGGCGCCGCTTCAGGCATGGGCCTGGGCATCGCCCAACTTTTCGCAGCCAACGGCCACCCTGTGGCGATGCTCGATGTGCAGGACGAGCTGTTGGCGAGCGAGAGTGCCAAGCTGCGCGCCACGGGGGCAAAAATCTATGCCGGGCACGCTGATGTTTCCAAGCGCGCCGAGATCGATGCCGCCTATGCCGCGATTCGCAAAGAGCTAGGGCCCATCAGCATCGTCATCGCCAATGCCGGTATCTCCAAGGCCGTCGATTTCCTCACCATGCCGCTGGCAACCTGGCAGCAGATGATCGACATCAACCTCACCGGCGTGTTCCACACCATCCAGGCGGCACTGCCGGATATGATCGAGCATAAATGGGGCCGCATCGTCACCATCTCCTCCAATGCCGCGCAATGGGGCTCGCAGGACCGGGCGCATTATTCCGCGGCCAAGGGCGGGGTGATCGGCCTGACCAAAGCGCTGGCCAGGGAGTTTGCCAAATACAACATCACCTCCAACACCATCCCGCCGCAACTGGTGGACACCCCGCTGGCGCGCAAGGGTGCGGCCGATGGCGAAGTGCCGCCGCTGGACGTGATCGCCGCGCACATCCCCATCGCCCGCGCCGGCACGCCGGAGGATATCGCCAACGCCTGCGAATTCCTATGCTCGGACAAGGCCAGCTACATCACCGGCCAGGAGATCAACGTAAACGGCGGCGGCTACATGTAAGCAATAGGGCAGGGGGCGTAACCGCGCCCCCTGCACCGTCATTGCCACTCTCGCGAAAGCGGGGGGTGGCAATCCATCTTTCTCGCCGCAGCACGAAAGATGGGTTGCTTCGCTACGCTCGCAATGACGGTGTGGGCTACGCGCTGGCGGCATCCAAATCCGCCACCGCCTCCGCATCCAACCGCAACGCCACAGCCGCCACCAGATCATCCAACTGTTCCACCTTGGTCGCACTGGCAATCGGTGCTGCAATCCCCGGCCGCGTCATCACCCAGGCGAGCGCCACCTGCGCCGGCGTACCACCCAGCCGCCCCACCGCTCTATCCAGTGCCGCCAGCACGCCAAAGCCTTTCTCATTGCAATAACCTCGCACCGAGCTACCGCGCGGCCCGGCGGCATCCTCCACACTGCGGTATTTGCCAGTGAGAAACCCCGCCGCGAGCGCGTAATAATTAATCACGCCCACGCCCTCCGCCACGCATAAATCCTGCAAGCCCCCCTCGTACACCGTGCGCTCCACCAGATTATACTGCGGCTGCAACGTCTCATACCGCGCCAGGCCATTGGCCTTGCTCACCGCCAGCGCCTCGGCAAACCGCGCCGCCGTATAATTGGAAGCCCCAATCGCCCGCACTTTGCCCGCCTTTATCAGCCCATCAAACGCCCCCAGCGTCTCTTCCAGCGGCGTCTTCGGCTTATCGCGATGCGCCTGGTACAAATCGATATAATCCGTCCGCAGCCGCGTCAGCGAGGCCTCCACCGCCTGGACAATATAAGCGGCGGACAACCCCTCCTTACCCGGCCCCATATTATGCCCAAGCTTGGTGGCGATCACCACGCGCCCGCGGTTACCCCGCGCCCGCAGCCAGTTACCTATAATCCCCTCGGACTCACCCCCCACATGCCCCGGCAGCCAGTTGGAATACATATCCGCCGTGTCTATCGCACTCAGCCCGCGCTCAACCGCCGCATCCAGCACGCGGAAAGACTCCGCCTCATCCAGCGTCCAGCCGAACACATTGCCGCCCAGCATCACCGCCGGAATTTTAATCCCCGAGCGCCCCAATTCGCGTGACGGCAGCATGGTCTCTCTCCCTTGGTTTGCGGCCAGCCTATCGTGCCGCTTCCCCGCCGGGCAAGTGCCTCTATACTCACCCCATGGTCACCTACAACACCGAGCCCGATCTCGCCCCCGCCGCATTCGCCCGTGTGCTGGCTGAATCCGGCCTCGGCGCGCAGCGGCCCATCGGCGATGCCGTAAGATTGGCCGCTATGCTCGCCAATGCCAGCCTGATCCTCACAGCGCGTCTCGAAACCGGCGAGCTCGTGGGCGTTGCCCGCTGCATCAGCGATTCCGTCTGGTCCGCCTATCTCCCGGAGCTGGCCGTCAGCCCCTCGGCCCAGGGGCTGGGCGTTGGCCGGGGCCTGCTCAACCACGCCCGCCAGCTCCTCGGGCCCGAGGTTGCCCTCATCCTCATTTCCGTACCCGAGGCCGTGGGGTTTTACGAGCGCGCCGGCATGGAGCGCATCGCCGACGCCTTCTGGTACAAACGGGAAACCTAAATCTCGATCCCGATCTTGCCAAAATGCTGCCCCGAATCCTGGTAGCGCAAAGCCTCCGCCAGCGCCTCCAGCGGAAACACCCGGTCAATCACCGGCTCTATCCCATTCGCCTCGATCGCCCGGACCATGTCCAATTGATCCTTCCGGCTGCCCACCGTCACCCCCTGCAGCCGCAGCCGCTTCGCCTGCACCAGGGCAAAGGGCATTGTATCATTGGTAAACCCCGCCACCGCGCCGATAATGGCGATATGCGCCCCCGTGCGCGCCGCCTGCAGCGATTGCGCCAGCGTATTCGGCCCACCCACCTCCACAATATGGTCCACCCCCAGCCCGCCGGTGAGGTCCAGCACGGCCTGCCCCCATTTCGGCTCCTCGCGGTAGTTGATCACATGATCCGCCCCCAGCGCCCTCAGCCGCGCCAATTTCTCGGCACTGGAGGAGGTGGCGATCACCACCGCCCCCGCCGCCTTGGCAAATTGCAAAGCGAAGAGCGACACCCCACCGGTACCCTGCACCAGCACGCGCGCGCCGGGCAGTACATGCCCATCCGCCAGCGCCCGCCAGGCTGTCACCCCCGCACAGGTCAGCGTCGCGGCCTGGCCGTGCGTCAGCCCGCGTGGTGCATGGGTAAAATGCCCCGCCGGCCGCGTCACAAAATCACAGGCAAACCCATCCGCCCCGCCGCCGGGGCTGGCGGTCAACTGCCCGCGCTCGATATGCCCATCCGCCCAGGCGGTGTGGAACACGCTCACCACCGCATCGCCCGGCGCAAACCCCGCCCCCGGTCCCACTTCAACCACCTCGCCCGCGCCGTCCGAGAGCGGGATCAGCCCGTCGGCGGCGGGGAACACGCCCTTCGCCACCAGCCCGTCGCGAAAATTCACCGCGGCGGCACGCAGGCGCACCCGTATCTCGCCGGGGCCGGGGGCAGGGGGCGTGGCGCTGCCGAGATACAGCCTGTCCAGACCGCCGGGCTGCCTGATCCGCATTGCTCGCAAAATTGTTATCCTTGTATATTTCGTCAACTGGGTCAGTTGAGCCCATTTCCGCCGGCCGGCAAACCCTGTTCCGTCACAATCATCCATTGCAAAATGCTCAAAAGCGACAATTTGCTGCACTGCTCACCGGCTTTCCGCCTCGATTCTGTAATATTCAGCCGTCATAAGGCCTGCCCGCCCGCCACGCCACAAGCCGGCAGCGATTCCAGGCCCAGCCTCAAAACGGCAATATTTTGCCCCCTCGCGACATTGTGGTCTTCATAAGCCCGCACCGTTGTGATAGACCGAATGACAAAACGGATAAGATCCTATGGGAGCGTCGCGGCATGGATAACGATATACGGGTTGTTACGGACAAAGAGGTCTATCTCCTTGCCTCGCCCGCCGTATCTAAATCTGAAACGGAAATCGTGTTTCGGAACTGGCTCCGCACGGGCGGATTGACTGGTTCGGATATCAACGATGCAGTCAATATCGTCAGAAGCGAAGATATTTATCTGCCGATGTCCGTTACCAGCGTTGAGAGCTGGGGCAATTGGAGCCTGTTACAGGGCACCTTCCAGAAGCGCGAGTTCGACCGCGACCAGCGCCAGTATGAGCGCGATTATCTGGTCTATCAGGCCGAAGAAAAGAAGCATAACGCGGCCAAGGAACGCGGCGAAACCTACGCCCTGCCGCCGACACCGCGCGCCCCGATTCGCGAGGATTATTTCGAATATTTCCCCGAGAGCGGCGAATACACCACATCCTTCAAAGGCATTCTGCGCGGCTTCGGCGCGGAAGATCTCGGCCGTGCCGACGGGCTTCTCAACGACCTTGCGGCAGCACTCGACCAGTTGCTGCGCAAGGGCTTCCCCGCCGCCGCCCCCACGGCCGATGCGCCGGCCTCCATAAACCGCAACGTACTCAATACGCTTGTGGATGAATATGTCAGCGACCGCGGCATCGACTGGGTGAAGGACCAGGCGAAGAAATACGAGAAAGCCAAGAAACTCGAGATCAGCGGGGTGAATTACCGCCGCGAATGCAACATCGTGTTCCTGCCGGCACGGGTCATCGAATATAATTACGCCGGCAAAAATTACATCGCCGTGTCCGACCCTATCCGTAATGAATATATGCTGGGCAACCCGCCGGCCGTGGCCAAGGTCGCGGCACCGCCGCCGCCGCCGCCCAAGAGCAAAACCGGGCTGCTGGCCATAGGCGGCGGTGGCGCCGTGCTGGCCATCATACTGGCCGCGGTGCTGTTCACCCATTCCGGCAAGCATGAGAGCGCCAGCCCGGTGCCTGCCGCCGCACCGGCCCAGCCCGCCACGGCCACAACGGCCACCACCCCGCCGGCCACCAACAATGCGGCTGACGCAGCACAGCAGGCGGCAGCCCAGCAGGCAGCCGCCCAGCAAGCCGCGACCCAACAGGCAGCCGCGCAGGCCGCAGCCCAGAAGGCCGCGGACGACGCCGCCACGGCAAAAGCCGCGCAGGAAGCCGCCGCCGAGCAGGCCGTCCAGGATGCAGCGGCTGCCCAGGCCGCCCAGGAGGCCGCCGCCGCCCAGGCCGCACAGGCCGCCGCCGACGAGAAAACCTCTCAGGATGCCGCCGCCGCCAAGGCCGAGCAGCAGGAAGCCGCGGATAAGGCCACCCAGCAGGCCGCCATCCAGAAAGCAGCGCAGGACGCCGCCGCGGCACAGGCCGCCAAGGACGCCGCCGCCGCGCAAGAGGCACAGGAGGCCCAAGAGGTTCAGGAAGCCGCCGCTGCCAAGGCCGCGCAGCAGGCCGCCACCGCCAAAGCCGCGCAATCGGCCGCGAGTGCCGCCAGCGCCGCCAATGTAACAACCCCCCCGGCAGCACTGGATGATAGCGCCAACGACCTGACGGCCGCGGCCAATGCCTCCCCCGCCGCCCCGCCTGCGGCCACCCAGCCTGCCGCCACTGCCAAACCGGACAAGAAGACCGCGGCCGCCAAGGCACAGCCCGCGCCGACGCCGGTGAAACCCGAAGGCCTCACCGGCAAGGATTACGAGGAATTCGCCTCCGGCAAATTGCGCCTGCCCGATAACGGCGACAATGCCACGCAGGGCAATGCCCAAGCCGCGGCAGTCATGTCCACCGCCGCGGCGGATCACGACTCGCAGACCCTGTCCAAGGCCACGGCGCAATCCGCTTCAGGCAATGATCTGGGTTATTACTACCTCGGCGTGGCCGCGCAGCAAGCAGGCAATACCGATGCCGCGCGCACCTACTACCAGCTCTCGCTGCAGCACAGCCAGACCAACAGCCCGCCGTCGGTCTGCTCGCCGCGCCACAGAGACACCTATCAGCCGCAACTCTGCCACGGCATCATCCTCCCCAGCCGCGCCTCCCGCGCCCTGGCCACCTTGTCCGGAGGCTAGGGGTCGGGGCGGCTAGGGGGTCACCCCAGCCGCAGCAGCTCCAGCCCATTCCCCGTCAGCCACTCACTCGCCACATCCCGGTGCGGCGTCAGCCGCTCCGTCAGCGCCCAGAACTGCTTGCCGTGGTTCATATGCGTCAGATGCGCCACCTCATGCGCCACCACATAATCCTGCACAAATTCAGGCGCGCACACCAAACGCCAGCAGAACGCCAGCGTGCCATCCGGCGCGCAGGAGCCCCAGCGCGTGCGCGTATCCTTTATCCGCACCGCGCGTATTTTGCCCCCCGACCCAACGGCCTTCTCAGCCGCCATCGCCGTCAGCCGCTGCCGGGCCAGGCGCTTTAAACAATCCCCCACCCGGCGCGGCAAAAACTCAGCCTCACCGGTCACGAGAATCCGCCCATCCTCGACCCACGCCCCGCCGCGCCCTCCGGGTGCGGGCACGATCTCATGCGCCACCCCGCCCACCGGGATCAGCGCCCCGGCGGCAAAGCGCAGCGGGCGGGGCAGGGCCGCCAGCTTCTCCGCCGCCCAATCCTCATATTGCCGCAGTAGCCCTAAGCCCGCCTTGCGCGACACGCGCATAGGCAGCGTGATCACAATCCCATCAAACCCAGGATCAATCCGCATGGATATCTTGCGCGCCCGGGGCGAGCGGCGAAACGCCACGGCTGTCAGCACGCCCGCCACCGGCACCATCTCGGTGGTGAGGGCGTCCAGCCTCATGCGCTGCGTTTCTTTCGCGGCGGCATCTTGCCCGGCCAATCCACCAGATGATGCTCCAGCGGCCCGGCCTCGCGCTCGCTCAAACAGCGCCCGGCCACGGAAACCCCCGCCTCCACCACGCTCTCAGCCCGGCCCGAGCGCAATGGGTGCCACACCGGCAGCTCCTTGCCCTCCGCCACCAGCCGGTAAGCGCAGCTCGGCGGCAGCCAGTCGATCTTGCGCAGGCGCTTAGGCGTTAGCTGCACGCAATCCGGCACGCGGGTACGCCGGTTCTGGTAATCGCCGCAGCGCCCGCTGCTCACATCCAGCAGCCGGCAGGCCACATTGGTGAAACTCACCTCATCGGTAATGTCATCCCGCAATTTATGCAGGCAGCAGCGTCCGCAGCCGTCGCAGAGTGATTCCCACTCCGCCCGGCTCATCTCTTCAAGCGATTTCTCGTGCCAGAACCCCATACCACCCAGCATATAGGGCAGCGCAAAACCCTGGCAAACGGAATCACGGCCAAACATAATTAAACCTCTAAGCCATTGCCGCGACACGTCGCGGCATGGCAGAGTTGCACCCATGCTGCGACGCAACCTTATCGCCGGCCTGGCTCTATCAACGGCTCTCCCCGGCGCCGCCCGCGCCAATGGCTCCTATGGCAGTTTCGTGCAGAAACTGCATGCCCAGGCGCTCGCCGCCGGCATTCCCGCCAGTATTGCCACCCAGGCCCTGGCCAGCCTCACCACGCCAAACCCCACGGTGCTCAAGCTCGACCACCACCAGGCCGAGTTCACCGAGACCTACGCCACCTATTCCTCGCACGCGGTCAGTGCCGCCCGCATCACCAGCGGGCAGAGCAAATACAGCGCCTCCGCCTCCCTGTTCGCCGCCATCACCAGCCGTTTCGGCGTGTCCGCCGGGCCCATGCTCGGTATCTGGGGGCTGGAGACCAATTACGGCGCCTTCGAGGGCGATATCTACGTCATCGACGCGCTGGCCACCCTGGCCTGGGACCGCAACAGCACTTACTTCGCGCATGAGGCCATCAAGGCGATGCAGATCATCGCCAATGGCGATGCCCCCGCCGGCCGGCTCACCGGCTCCTATGCCGGGGCCATGGGCCAGCCGCAATTCATGCCCAGCGTGTATCTCTCCACCGCCATCTCCTTCAGCGGCTCAGGTGCGCCGGACATCTGGCATTCGGACGCGGATGCCCTGGCCTCCATGGCCAATTACCTGGTCAAAGCCGGCTGGCACCCCGGCCAGCCCGCCTCAGAGCCGGTGTATTCCAACCTCACCAGCGCCGACGGCACCGGGCGTGAGAATGTGCAGAGCATCGGCTACTGGCTGGCGCGCGGCGTGCAACGCCTGCCCGGCGCTACCCCGCTGCCGCAGAATTTCCCCGCCGCCGTGCTGCTGCCGGACGGCATCTCAGGCCAGGCCTTCTTCGCCTTCCCCAATTTCTCCGTCATCCGCCGCTACAACCCGTCCGATTTCTATGCGCTGGCCACGGATGCGCTGGGCCGCTCCATCCTGGCATGATCAACCGCTTCATCCTCGCCCTCACGGCGGTACTGGCCAGTTGCGCCAAATCGCCGCCGCCGCCGGCCCCCGGCCCGGTCGGCTTCGTCATCGGCGACCCGTATCAAACGGGCGGCGAATGGCGTTACCCGCACGATTTCAACGATTATAACGCCACAGGCCTCGCCACCATCATCGACCCCAGCCAGGCCGCCGCCTACACCGCCGATAACGAGGTGTTCGATCCCAAAGCCCTCGCCGCCGCCTCGCCGGTGCTGCAACTGCCCTGCATCGTCACCATCACCAACCTCGTCACAGGCCAGTCGCTGGATGTGCGGGTGAATGACCGCGGCCCGAACCTGCCCGGCCGGCTCATCGCCGTCACCCCGCATGTGGCGCAGCTCCTCAATTTCCCGGGCGGCGGGGTGGTCGAGGTCGAGGTGAAACTCAACCAGGCTCTCTCCATGCAGCTCGCGGGCGCGCTGGGCGATGGCCCCAAACTCACGGCCGCCCCGGTTGCCAGCATCACCACGCAAGCTCTTAACGCCCCCGGCAGCGCGCCCGGCGCGGCGCAGCAGCTCAACCCCGCCGCCACTGCCGGTACGGCGGCCGCCACGGTCACCCTGCCCGGCACGCTCACCAACGGTTACCCGGCCCCCGGCCCGCTGTTCGTGCAGATACCCGGCTTCGGCTCGCTGAACAGCGCCTATGGCGCCATGGCCCGCGTGCCCGAGCTGCAAGCCCATGTCGTGCCCCAGCCGGAGGCCGACCGCAGCTATTTCGCCGTGCTCATCGGCCCGTACCATTCCGTGGCCGATGGCGATGCCGCACTCCAGCAAGTGCTCAACGACGGCATCACCGATCCGGAGTTAATCGTTAGATGACCATCGCCCGCCCCGGGCTGTTCATCACGCTGGAAGGCGGGGAGGGGGCCGGCAAATCCACCGCCGCCCGTGGCCTGGCCAGCCTGTTCCAGGCCGAGGGTGCGGAAGTGATCCTCACCCGCGAGCCCGGCGGCACACCGGGTGCGGAGGCCATCCGCGCCCTGCTGCTGGGCGATGTCCCGCTCGATGCCCTGGCCCAGACCATGCTGCATTTCGCCGCCCGCGCGGACCATGCCCAAACCGTGCTGCGCCCGGCCCTGGCGCGCGGCGCGGTGATCATCTGCGACCGCTATTACGATTCCACCATGGCCTATCAGGCCTACGGCCAAGGCGTGCCCATTGAGGCCGTCGCCGCCCTCATCCGCCTGGTCGATCTGCACCCGGACATCACCTTCCTGCTCGACCTGCCCGCCGCCACGGCGGAAGCCCGGCTCACCTCCCGCGCCTCCGGCAGCGACCGCTACGAGGCCATGGGCCGCGATTTCATGGCCCGCGTCGCCGCCGGCTTCCAATCCATCGCCGCCGCCGCACCGGGGCGCTTCGCGGTTATCGATGCCGCACAGAGCCCGGAGGCGGTGGTTTTCAGCATGCGCGCCGCCATAAGGGCCAGGGCAGGGCGATGACCCCCGAGCCCCGCGCCAACCCGCTGCTCCAGGGGCATGAGGCCGCCATGGCCTCGCTGCACCACGCCGCCACCTCCGGCCGGCTGCACCACGGCTGGCTGTTCACGGGCCCGCCCGGCATCGGCAAGGCCACTCTGGCTTTCAGGTTTGCCCGCTGGCTGCTGGCCGGCGGCCAGACCACGGACCTCTCTATCCCCGAGACCGCGCCGCTGTTCCGCCGCGTCGCCGCCGCCACGCACCCGGATCTCTTCACCGCCGAGCGCCGCATCAACGAGAAGACAGAGAAGCTGCAAGGCGAGATCGTCATCGCCACCATACGCGAGGCGAACAAGTTCATGCGCCTCACCCCGGCCGAGGGCGGCTGGCGCGTCATCATCGTGGATGGCGCCGAGGATATGAACCCCAACACCGCCAACGCGCTGTTGAAAATGCTGGAGGAGCCGCCACCCCGCGCCATCCTCCTCCTCACCACGGCTGCCCCCGGCCGTTTGCTCCCCACCATCCGCAGCCGCTGCCGCGTTTTGCCCATGGCGGCCCTGCCCGAACCGGACATGCAGGCGCTGCTGGCGGAATACGCCCCGCAACTGGGGGCATCCGAACGCGCCCGGCTGGTGGAGCTGGCCGAAGGCAGCATCGGCAACGCCTTGGCCCTGGCCGCCGAGGACGGTATCGCTTTGGCAGCCCTGGTGGATGAAGCCCTGGACGCCCCGGTAAAACCCGCCCGCGCCCAGGCCATCGCCGACACCGTCGCCCGCACGGTGGAAGGCGTGGATAAATTCGAGACCTTCTTCTCCCTCCTGCGCGCCCGGCTCGCCGCCCGCACAAGGCAGGAAGCCCGTAATGGCGGGGGCCAACAGCTTGCGGGGGCCGTCGGCCTCTGGCAGGAATTCGGCCGGATGGAGCGCGAGGTTCTGCTCCTCAATCTCGATAAACGCGCGGCCATCGTCGTCGCCCTCACACGATTACATCTCACGTAAGTAGCACAGGTCATGACCAAGACATTCTACATCACCACGCCGATCTATTACGTGAACGGCGCCCCGCATCTGGGTCACGCCTACACCTCCGTCGCCGCCGACGTGCTGGCCCGCTGGCACCGGCTGGAGGGGCATGACGTGTTCTTTCTCACCGGCACGGATGAGCACGGCCAGAAGGTCGAAGCCGCCGCCAAGCTCGCCGGCATCCCGCCGCAGGAATTTACCGACCGCGTTTCCGATGATTTCAAGGACATGGCGCGGGTCATGAACATCTCGAATGATGACTTCATCCGCACCACCGAGCCACGCCACAAGGCCGCCGCTGCCGATATCTGGCTGAAATTGCAGGAGAATGGCTTCATCTACCTCGGCGCCTACGAGGGCTGGTACGCCGTGCGCGACGAAGCTTTTTACGACGAGGACGAGACCGAAAAAAAACCGGACGGCACCCGCATCGCCACTTCCAGCGGTGCTACGGTGGAATGGGTCGTCGAGCCCAGTTATTTCTTCAAACTCAGTGCCTTCCAGGATAAGTTGCTGGAACTCTATGAAGCCAACCCCGGCTTCATCGGCCCCCAGGCCAAGCGCAATGAGATCACCTCCTTCGTAAAATCCGGCCTGCGCGACCTCTCCATCAGCCGCACCTCCTTCTCCTGGGGCATTCCCGTACCCGGCGACGAGAAGCATGTGATGTATGTCTGGCTGGACGCGCTGGTGAACTACCTCTCAGCCTGCGGCTACCCCGACCTCAGCGGGCCGCGCGGCAAATACTGGCCGGCGAATGTGCATCTGGTGGGCAAGGAGATCATCCGCTTCCACGCCGTCATCTGGCCCGCCATCCTCATGGCCGCCAATCTGCCGCTGCCCGCCCGCGTCTTCAGCCATGGCTGGTGGACGGTCGAGGGCGAGAAAATGAGCAAATCCGTCGGCAATGTCACCGATGTACGCGAGCTTGTGGCGGAATTCGGCCTGGACCAGGTGCGCTACTTCCTCCTCCGCGAAGTCCCCTTCGGCAATGACGGCGATTTCTCCCGCCGGGCGCTGATCGGCCGCATCAATTCAGACCTCGCCAACGGGCTGGGCAACCTCGCCCAGCGCACGCTCTCCTTCATCAACAAAAACGCCGGCGCCGTGGTGCCGCCCAAAGGCAGACTGCAGGAAGCGGACCTCGTACTTCTTGAACAATGTTCACAATTGCCGGAGAAGGTGAGGGGCGCTATCGGCCGCCTCGCCTTCCACGAGGCGCTGGACGAGATCTGGCGCCTGATCCGCGCTGCGGACGGCTATATCGACCGCGAGGCCCCCTGGAGCCTGCGCAAGACCGACACCGCCCGCATGAACAGCGTTCTCTACGTGCTGTGCGCCACTTTGCGCAGCATCGGCGTGGTGCTCCAGCCCTTTATGCCCGAGCAGGTAGGCAGATTGCTGGATTATCTGGGTGTTGGCGACGATCGTTCACTCACCATATTGGACTCAGCCCTCGCCGAAGGCATTTTGCTCCCCGCCCCCGCCGGATTATTCCCCCGCATTGTGGAGGAGCAGAAAAATGCTGATCGATAGCCATTGCCATCTCGATTATTTCGCCGAACCCGGCGAGCAGGCGGAGGTCATCGCACGCGCCATGGCGGCCGGCGTGGGCGAGATGGTGACCATCGGCGTCACCTTCGAGAAATCAAAACAAGCCATTGAGATTGCGGAAAAATTTGATAACGTCTGGGCCTGCGTCGGGGTCCACCCCAACCATGCGGCGGATGTCACCCCGGTGGTCGAGCCGGAAGCCCTCGCCGCACTGGCTAACCACCGCAAAGTCATAGGCATAGGTGAAACCGGGCTGGATTATTTCTACGATCACGCCCCGAAGGATTTCCAGCAGCAGAACTTCCGCGCCAACATCCGCGCCGCCCAACTCTCCGGCCTGCCGCTCTGCATCCACGCCCGCGACGCCGATGACGATGTGGCGCGGATATTGCGCGAGGAGCGGGCGCAAGGCGGCGAATTTCCCTTCCTACTGCATTGTTTTTCCTCCTCATTGGAGCTGGCCCAGGCAGCTCTGGAGATGGGCGGCTATATCTCCTTCTCCGGCATGATCACCTTCCCCAAGGGCCAAAACGTGCGGGACGTGGCGGTGCAGATCCCGCTGGACCGGCTGCTGGTGGAAACAGACTCCCCGTACCTTGCCCCGGTGCCACAGCGGGGCAAGCGCAACGAGCCGGCCTTTACCGCACATACGGCAAAATATTTGTCCAATCTCAAAGGTTTATCGGAAGAATCTTTGGCTGAACTCACCACAAGCAATTTCCGAACATTGTTCAAGAAAGCCCGCTTTGGGGAAGCCCGCTTTGGGGAAGCAGTGTGAAAATCACGCTGCTGGGCACCGGCGGCTCGGCCGGTCTGCCGCAGATCGGCGGCCCGGACGGACGCGGTGACTGGGGCAAGGCCGACCCCGCCGAGCCGCGCAACCGCCGCAGCCGTGCCAGCATCGTCATCCAAACCTCTGATGATAAAAACATTCTGGTCGATACCGGCCCGGACATGCGGCTCCAGCTCATCGCCAACGCCGTCCCCCGCATCGATGCGGTCATCTTCACCCACACCCATGCCGACCACATCGCCGGGCTGGATGATATCCGCATCCTCAACCGCATCATCGACGCCCCCATGCCAGCCTATGCCAGTGCGCAGGTATGGGAGGATCTGAAACGCCGTTTCGACTACGCCTTTCTCCCCATCACAGGCAATTTCTACGGCCGCCCGGTGCTGCGGGACCACACGCTAATCCCTGGTGAACCCATTGAGATTGCAGGTCTAAAAATCAACACCATGGATCAGGACCATGGCTACAGCCGTTCACTCGGCCTGCGCATCGGCAACGCTGCCTACTGCACGGATGTGGTGCGTATGGACGAAGCCCAGCTCGCCGCTTTGCAAGGGCTGGACCTGCTCATCATCGATTGCTTTTCCATGGAAAAAAACCACCCCACCCATGCCGGCCTGCCGAATGTGCTCGCCTGGGTGGAGGCGCTGCGCCCCACCCGCACCATCCTCACCCATATGGGCCCGACAATGGATTTTTCCGCCCTCACCGCCATGCTGCCACCCGGCGTCGAGCCTGGTTATGACGGCATGGTGCTGGAATTAGCCGCCCCTTAACCCGGCCGATGGTGAATAAGCGCCATGACTCTGCGCAGCTTCTCCACTGAAAAATACCGCTTCAGCCAGACGAGCAAAACCCCGGCGCCGGAACAAGCCGGGCCGCCGGGCCGCAGCCCGCGCCGGCTCGTCACCGGCGTGGCGCTCACGGCGCAAAAATCCCGGCTGATTTTCACCCTGCCGGAAGGTGTGGTGCTGGCTTTCCAATGCCGCGTTATCGATGTCGCCAATGGCGGCTACGGCATCCGCCTGCTGGGCACGGTGCCTTTGCCGCCGGATTGCCAGACGGGCACATTGGCGATGCTGGAGCAGGCCGATAAATCGCTCACCCCGGTGGAATTACGCTGGGTCGCGGGAGACAAAATCGGGCTGAAACGCCTGCCGCGCCATTATGGCGTCTGAGCTGCCGTATTTTCTGCTCCGCCCGCGCGGGGGCGCCGGCTTGCGGCCGCACCGTGCCCCGCGCCGCCCATCCACCGGCACATTGCTGGCGCAGCAATGCCGGCTGATTTTCGATCCGCGCCACGGCGCCTACGCCGCATATTCCTGCCTGGTCACCGACACCGCCAATGGCGGCTATGGCATCTGCCTGATCAACACCCGCCTCGGCCCGGACCATCTGGCGGGGATGGACGCGTTTCTGGAACAGCCGGATAAAAACCCTCATCCCAGTGGAATTGCGCTGGGTGAGGGGGCCGAAAATCGGGCTGAAACGGCTGCCGCGCGGGCGCGCTTAATACCCGCTGCTGTTCTCGGTGCTGCCGGCGGCGGCCTTGGCAGGGGCCGGGGCGGCGCCGGGCACGCCGAGGAAATCGCCTTCCTCGCCGAACCAGTTGCGGAATTCCAGGAAGCCCGGAATGCCGGCGAAGGTGGAGTTGCCCGCCTTGTCGACCTCAACATGGATGACCGAAGGCTTGCCGGAGGCCAGTGCGCGCTGCACGGCCGGGCCGATATCCTCGGCCCGCTCCACATACTCACCATGCGCGCCGAAGCTGATGGCGGTTTTATCCAGCCGCACCGCATCGCCCCAGCGGGCTTCCGGCGTGGTTGTGTCCTCACCGAAATTGGCCTTGTAGGAGGCGGCCTCGATGCCCCAGGCGTGGTCCACCGCCACGATGCAGATGAGCGGCGCGTTCTTGCGCACGGCTGTTTCCAGCTCGGAGATGTGGAACAGGAAGGCGGAATCGCCGGTGAGCAGGGCCACGCGCCGGTTGGGCCCGGCGGCGAGCTGGGCGCCCAGCGCCATGGGCAGGCCGTTGCCGATGGCACCCCAGTTGGAGCTCCACATCGCATCGCGCGGGGTAAATTGCAGCAGGGCCGAGAACCACATGCTGGCGGCCCCGCCGTCGCGCACCAGAATCGTGTCCTCGGGCAGGACTTTCGTGGCCTCGATGGCCAGGCGCCCGGTGTGGATGGGCTGGGAGGCGGTGGGAATACGGTCCGTCAGTTCCTGTTTCACGCCGTCGCGGATCTGTTTCCATTCGGCGATCTGCGAGGGCAGGGTGCGTTTCAGCCCGCCCAGTGCTTCGGTGAGCTGCGGGATGATGTCCTTCAAATCACCCACCAGCGGCACGTCGATGGGACGGTTCACGCCGATGGCGGTGGCGTCGCGCTCGACATAGATCCATTTGCGGGCGGCATCGCCGTCCTTCCAGGCATGGCCACGGCCGTAATTCAGCGCCTCGCCCAGCTCGGTGCCGATGGCCAGCACCACATCCGAGGCGCCTGCAACCAGCGTGCCGGCGGCGGAGGAATAGGCATAGGTGCGATCCTCCAGCCCGGGCAGCACGGCTTCCACCGCGTTGGATTGCAGGACCGGGCAGTTCAGTTTGGTGGCCAGAGCCAAAGCCGCCTCGTGCTGGCGGCTGACGAACACGCCCTGGCCGAGCAGCAGCACGGGGTTTTTGGCACCCTCCAGCAACGCCACGGCTTCCTTGATGGACAGATCATCGGCACGCTGGCGCGTCAGCCGGTAGCGGTTGGGCGGCTGTACCGGCGGCAGATTGAACTTGGCCTGCATCACGCCGAGCGGCAGCTCCACATAGGTGGGGCCGGGCACGCCGGTCATCGCCTGGCGGAACGCCTCGTGCAGAATCTCGTCGGTCTGCTCTGGATATTCGATGATGCCGATGTATTTCATCACCCCTTCGTACAGCGGCGGCTGGCTCATATACTGCATCTTGCCGCGCCGCACGCGCTGCTCGTAAAACCGCTGGCGCTGCGCCATGATGAACACGGCGGGGATGTTCTCTTTTTTGAAGAAATTGGCCCCGGCGGTGATATTGCCGACCCCCGGCCCCTTGTTCATGCACAGCACCACGGGCTTGCCCGTCATGCGGAAAAACCCGTCCGCGGTAAGGGCGGCGGCCTGCTCGTGATGCGGCGAGACAATCTCCATGCCGCGCTTCTCGGCCTCGATGAACATGCCGAAGAAGCTGGGATCGGGGATGCCGAATAATTTGTCGATGCCTTCAGCCTGGATGAGATCGAGGAGGCGTTCGTACATGGTTTGCTGCGGCATGGCTTGGAGATTCCTTGGCGTATGGTTCCGTCGTCTGGGCGCCATTCAGCGCATACGCGGGCTGGTGGCAAGGGTTGGGCGGGACGGGATTTCGGCCTGGCGAGCCCAAAATGACGGTGCTGTTCTCGGGCTCATCTTTGCTTTGTGCGAAAGCGGGGCATTTTTATCGTCCCATGCTGGCATCCGGCCTAATACATAACCTCGCCACTTTACTTTCCATAATATAGATTCTGCGATTTAAAGACGCGCGCATATCCCACGCCCTCAACCCCAGCACCCGTCGCTCAGCTCCAGCTTGCGTGGCGGCGCGGAAACCCTGGCGGATAACACCTCCTCCTCGTCGAAGATCGGGGGTTTACGGGGCGCCAGTGGCGTTCGACGCACGCGCCCTGGGTGTTGCGTGCGTCGTATCGCCGTGAGCGCATGCTCTGCTAGCCCTGGCGCACTTCCACGGTGAGATGCGAGAGCGCGCGGAAGCGGGCCAGTTTGGCGCGGTAGTATTCCGTGCCGCGCGGCTTGTTCGTGCCCACGCAGAGTATGGCGCCCAGATGCCCCGGCCCCAGCCGCCAGAGGTGCAGATCGGCCAGCGTATCGCCGTCGGCCTCGATGGTGCTGCGCAGTTTTTCCGCCATGGCGCGGTCGGGGTTCATGTCCAGCAATATGCCGCCGGTGTCGCGGATCAGCCCGAGGGCCCAACTGGCGATGACGAGCGCGCCGATGATGCCGGCGAGCGGATCCATCCAGAGCCAGCCGAAGAATTTGGCCAGCAGCAGGCCGATGATGACCAGCACCGAGACGGCGGCATCGGCGATGACATGCACCACGGCGGCGCGCATGTTGTTGTCGCGCCCGGTTTTGGTTTCGGCGTGGTGGTGCTCCTCGAATGCCACCGAAGTTTTTTCAGCGCCGATATGCACATTGGCGGTGAATTCATGCGGCTCCGGAATATCCGCGCCGGATTCCAGGAACAGGCCTTTGGCTTCCATGGTGAAAACCTGGCTGGTACCATCCGGCCGCTCGGTTTCGATGCTGACGGCACCGGCGGGCAGCGGGGCGGTATTGGCATAGAGGCGGAAACGCGGCGGTGCGCCGTCTTCGAAAATATCCAGGGTCAGTGTGCCGTCGCGGGTGGTTACCGGCTTGCTCTCGTCATGCTCGTGCTCCTCATGCGCATGGCCGTGGGAGTGCCCGTGGCTATGCCCCTCCCCGCCGCCGCTCAGCAGCCAGGCGGAGAGGATGTTCACGACCAGCCCGAGGCAGGCGATGGGAATCGCCTCGGCGAAATGGATCTGCACCGGGGCGAAAATACGGCTGATGGCCTCGTAGCCGATGAGGATGGAGATCATGGCCAGGATGATGGCGGAGCAGAAGCCGGCGAGGTCGCCGAACTTGCCGGTGCCGAAGGTGAAGCGGGTATCCGCGGCATGCTTGCGGGCAAGGCTGTAGGCCAGCGCTGCAAGCAATAAGGCCCCGGCATGGGTGCTCATATGCAGCCCGTCGGCGATGAGGGCGATGGAGCCGTACCAGTAGCCGCCGACGATCTCGATCACCATCATGGCGGCGCAGAGCCAGACCACGCGCCAACTGCGGTTCTCGCTCTGTTTATGCGCGGCACCGAGAAAGATGTGGTCGTGGGGAAAATCGTTCATCTCGGCCTCACTTCAAATAGCTGCGGACGACGTCCAGTAATTGTTCCACCGCATCTTCATCCAGCGCGGTGGGGTGTTTTTCGGCATCGACCAGATGGGTGCGCACATGCTCCTCCACCACCTCGGCCATCAGCCCGGCCATGGCACCGCGCGCCGCCGCGATGAGATGCATTACCGGCTCGCAGGCAGCATCGCCATCCAGCGCGCGCTCGATGGCCTCCACCTGGCCTTTGATGCGCCGCACCCGGGCGAGCAGCTTTTTCTTCTCATGGATGGTGTGGGTCATGCGGGCTTATAACATAGGGGGGGTACCTATACCAGTGGCATCACATGACCGTCGGGTGAAAGCTTCACGGCGCCTGCGTTTCGCGCCTATGTTGGGGCAAATGTCCGAGACAAAAACGCCCGCACTGCCGCCTGCCCTCAGTCCTGCTTTGTGTGCGAAGCTTGGTCGGCTGTTCACACCGGAAGATGTCAACCAAGCCTGTGACCTTCTCCAAACCGGCTGCGGCAACGCTCTTCCGCTGGTGAGTTCAGATGAGCAAATCGAGCGTATCCGCAGTGCCGTGCTGAAAATGAGCTGCGGTTCGCTTACCCGGCTGATCGCAGCAATTGCCCATGCTCAGGCCGATTGGCGTGATACCCTAGTTGGCGTGGGCTTTGCCGATGACGCGCGCCAGCATTTGGCCTGGCTGGAAGCATAACAGGATATGACCACTCCCACTGAACTCCCGCCCGCCATCCCCGCCGCCACGCTCATATTATTCGATGAAAGTGAGGCGGGGGCGCCGCTGCATCTTATGCTTGAGCGCAGTGCCACCATGGCGTTCATGCCCGGCGCGCTGGTGTTTCCGGGCGGGCGGATAGAGCCCGGCGACCGGGCGCTGGCCGCGGCCTTCAATGCGCCGGATGCTGAGGATGCGGCAGCGCGTGTGGCGGCCATCCGCGAGACTTTGGAGGAGGTGGGCATTGCCGTGGGCATCCGCCCTGCCCCCGATGCCGCCACCATCACCGCCTGGCGCGCGGCGCTGAAGGGTAAAACCGAGTTCAGCGCGCTGTTGGGCGCGGATTACAGCCTCGATCTGGCGGCGTTGGTCCCCTTCGCGCATTGGCTGCCCAAGCTCCCCTCCCCGCGCCGGTTCGAAACGCGCTTCTATCTGGCCCGGCGCGAGAGCGATGCGGTGGCGGCGCATGATGAGGACGAGGCAACGCATCATCTATGGCTAAGTGCCGCCCAGGCGTTGGAGGACGGAAGTGCCGGACGGCACACGCTGATGTTCCCGACCATGGCCAATCTGGAACGCCTCAAAGCCCACCCCAGCTTTGCCTTGGCGCAGGCGCATGTGGCGGCAACCCCGGTACAGCTCATCTCGCCGCGGTTGCACGAGGAAAATGGCACCCGAACCCTAAGCATCCCCGAAGGCCTCGGCTACCCGGTGACCTCCACCGTGCTGCGAGGGGGGTAAAAAGAGACCAGGCACAAAGACCGGGGCTCTACCCTGGCCTTTTTACCACACCGTAGCGCTACCGGGGGCTTCGACCTGGATCAGCACGCGGCGGGAGAATTGGGCGGGGGTGCCGTCCGGGATGGCGGTGGCGGATACCACGCCCACGGCGCGCACCTTGATGCGTTCGCGGGCCACGCCGTCGGCCACCAGTTGGTCGGCCACCTGCTGGGCGCGGGTTTCGGAGATGTATTTATTTGCCGTGGCGCTGCCGGTGCTGTCCGCGGCACCTGTGACCACCACGCGGGCGGTGGGGGTGGCCTGGGCCGCCTGTGCGGCGCTGGCTATGGCGGAGGTGGCATGGTCGTCAAGGGCTGCGGACCAGGGCTCGAAGAACACCGGGGTTGCAGGCGGCAGGGCGGCCGGCGGGGTGGTTGTGGCCGCACAGCCGGCCAGGGCCGCCAGCACCGCAATGCTCAGAATACGCTTCATTCCCGCCTCCATTTTGTTAGCCTGCAATCATTTCGGGGCAGTGCGGGGCTCTGTCAATGTGTAAAGCCGATGATGCGGCCCTCGGCGGGGGCATCGTTCGTTATGCGGCATTCAAACCGGGCACCCCCCTTCCCTGCACCCGGTTTGCGTGAGATATACGGGTTTTAATGGCATCATTAAAACATCTGCTCGGGATCGAGGGGCTCAACCCGGTCTCCGTGACCAATCTGCTGGACCTGGCCGAGAGCTATGTACTGCTCAACCGCTCCGGTAAAACCCAGCGTGATTCTCTGCGTGGCCGCACGCTGATCAATTTGTTTTTTGAGGACAGCACCCGCACGCGCACCAGCTTCGAGCTGGCCGGGCGGCGTTTGGGTGCCGATGTGGTGAACATGTCCGTCGCCACCTCCTCCGTGACCAAGGGTGAGACGCTGCTAGATACGGCGGCGACGCTGAATGCGATGAATTGCGACCTGCTGGTGGTGCGCCACAACCGCTCCGGCGCACCCGCGCTTTTGGCCGAGAAGGTCACGGCATCGGTGATCAACGCCGGCGACGGCACGCATGAGCACCCGACCCAGGCGCTGCTGGATGCGCTGACCATGCGCCGGCACAAGGGGCGGATTTCCGGGCTTACCGTGGCCATCTGCGGCGATATCGCCCATTCCCGCGTGGCGCGTTCGAATATTCTGCTCCTGACCATGATGGGCAATTTCGTCCGCCTCATCGGCCCCCCTACCCTGCTGCCCGGCGGTATCGGGATTAACGGGGTGGAGGTGTTCCACTCGATGGAGGAAGGGCTGAAAGGCGCTGACATCGTGATGGCGCTGCGGCTGCAGAAGGAGCGCATGTCCGGCGGCATGGTGCCCTCTTCCCGCGAGTTCTTCACCTATTACGGGCTGGACCGGAAGAAGCTCGCCTATGCCAAGCCCGATGCGCTGGTGATGCACCCCGGCCCGATGAACCGGGGCGTGGAGATCGACAGCGATATTGCCGATGATGCCGCGCGCTCGCTGATTAAGGAGCAGGTGGAGATGGGGGTGGCCGTGCGCATGGCCGTGCTCGATACGCTGGCCAGGAGCACCAACTGGTGAGTATTGTATTCCGCAAAATCAGCTATTTGGATGAGGCTGCTCAGGCCTTGGTTGAGGGTGACCTGCTGGTGCGGGATGGGCGCATTGCGGATTTTGGCCAGAATCTCGGCCGGCCGGATGGAGCGGAAATCATCGAGGCCGAGGGCGCGGTGTTATCTCCCGGGCTGGTGGATATCCGCGCCTCGCTCGGCGAGCCGGGGTTTGAGTATCGCGAGACCATCGCCAGTGCCGCCATTGCGGCGGCGGCGGGCGGGATCACCAGCATCGCCGTGCTGCCGGATTCAGCGCCGCCCATCGATGATCCGGCGCTGGTGCATCTGATCATCGCGCGCGGGCTGGAGACGGGCAGCGTGAGCCTGCTGCCCTATGCCGCCGCGACGCGCGGGCTGAATGGCGAGGAGCTGGCGGAATACGGGCTGCTCAAGGCGGCGGGGGCTGTGGCGTTTACCGATGGCGGCAAAACCATCGCCTCCTCGCGGCTGATGCGGCTGGCGCTCTCCTACGCCTCGGGTTTTGGCGCGCGGATTGTGCAGCACCCCGAGGATTTCGAGCTGGCCAAGGGCGGTGCCGCCACCGCTGGCGCTAGGGCCACATGGATGGGCCTGCCCGGCATCCCCGCCGCTGCCGAGGCCATCTGCGTGGCGCGCGACATACGCCTGGCCGAGCTGACCGGCGGGGCGGTGCATTTTGCGCATGTAACCACCGGCGAAGCGCTGGCACTGATCCGCGTGGCCAAGGACAAGGGGCTGCGCGTGACCTGCGATACCGCCCCCCCGTATTTCGACCTGAACGAGACCGCCATCGGCGATTACCGCACCTATTCCAAGCTTTCGCCCCCGCTGCGCGATGAGGCTGACCGGCTGGCTGTGGTGGAGGGGCTGAAGGACGGCACGATCGACGCCATCGCCTCCGACCACCAGCCGCGCGATGCGGATGACAAGCGCCTGCCCTTTGCCGATGCCTCGCCGGGCGGCTCTGGGCTCGCGACATTGCTGGGAATTACGCTGGTGCAGGTGCAAAATGGTGCCCTGACATTGCCGCAGGCGCTGGCGCTGCTGACCAAAAAACCGGCTGCATGGCTGGGCATCGAGGCCGGGGTGATCGCGCGCGGCCGGCCGGCGGATCTGACCCTGTTCCACCCGGAGCGGAGCTGGTTCGTGCAGGCCGGCAAACTGCCCGGCAAAGCGCAGAATACCCCGTTCGATGGGCGCGCGCTCGAAGGTGTCGTACTCGGGACATGGAAAGCCGGTAGAAGGGTATTTGGCCAATGATTTATCTTCTTATTGCCGCCTTCGCCTATCTGCTGGGCAGCATCCCCTTCGGGCTGGTGCTCACCCGTCTGGCGGGGTTAGGGGATATCCGTGCCATCGGCTCGGGCAATATAGGTGCCACCAACGTGCTGCGCACCGGCAATAAATGGCTGGCGGCAGCCACATTGCTGCTCGATGGCGGCAAAGGCTGGCTGGCGGTGGCCTGGATCCAGGGCTACGGCCATGGCGGTGTGGCGCTGGCGGCGATTGCCGTGTTTCTCGGCCATCTCTTCCCCCTCTGGCTGCGGTTCAAAGGCGGCAAGGGTGTGGCCACCGGCTTCGGCATTTTCTTCGCACTGGCCTGGCCGCTGGGTGCCATAAGCTGCGCCGCCTGGCTGCTCACGGCGGTGGTGTTCCGCTTTTCCTCACTCGCGGCGCTGGTGGCTTACGCGCTGGCCCCGGTGTTGGCGTATTTTCTCACCGGCTCGTGGAAAACCGTGGCGCTGGCGCTGGTCATCGCGGCACTGGTGTATTGGAAGCATCGGGCCAATATCGCCCGGCTGCTGAGGGGCGAAGAGCCGAGGATCGGGAAGAAGGCGGCGGCGTAGGTAGCGTCTCGGTTTGAATTTCCGCTTCCGACCCACGTCGGGCATAGGCCGGTTCCGGAGGTGATCTCGGGAGCGGACGTTCAGCGTCATCCTAAGCCGACAGCAACGCGCCCAACATGGCCATAGCCCAGGCCGGCGCAACTGCCCTACACCAGCCGTTCGTTCATGCCTTTTCACCCATCCCGGAACCTGCTTATATTGCGCTATCGATCAGAGGATTCTTCGTGGTGCGAGTCATGTCATGACCGGATCAGAATGGGTGGCAACTCTCTCACTTGATCGGGGGCGGGGGGGAGCAGTCGTATTTTTGTCACTTTTTGCTTCCGGGGTTGAGGCGGCGAGCGACGTCACGATGACAGGGGCAGGCGTCACCATCCGCCGGAACGTTGCGGCTGGGCGCGGCCAGCTGGACTTGGTGGTGACCATCGACACGGACGCCCCCATTGGCTGGCGGGATATCGAGCTGTCGTTCGGTGCGGAGCGGCGCCGCGTGCCACTTGCCTTCGAGATTCTCGGCCGGGCCTCGTCGGGCGGCTGGAGCGCTTGGCCGGGTATTGGAGGTCATCTGATCTGATGCGCGCAATATGGTCCTTCTGGTCGCGGCCGCACGATCTCTTTTATCACCGCTACTGGCACAGCGCGCGCACACACTATCTCAGCTGGGCGCTCTCGTTAGGCGAGGCGCAGCGTCATTATGTTGATACCTCCCTGGTTACCGACGAAGCCGGCGCGACGCTGCTGGTCGATCGGCTGGGGCTGCCGTTCCGGCACGTCGACACGAGCCTCGAAGCGCTAAACCGCGACGGCGCGGACCCGCAATGGTGGGTGCTCGGCAAACTCAGTGCCTATGCGGCACAAACTGAACCCTTCGTTCATCTCGACGCCGACGTCATCTTGTGGAAACCCCTCCCGGCCCGGCTCGAAGCTGCCCCGGTTTTTGCACAGAATCTCGAGCATTTCGAGTTCGAGGACCAATCGCTTTATCGGGCCGACGGGTTCATGCGGGCAATGGCAGAGCTCGGCGGATGGCTGCCCGAGGAGTGGCACCATTATGCCGCGCAGCGGCGTAATGCAGCGCTGTGCTGCGGCATAATCGGTGGCACGGACGTCGCTTTCCTCAGGCACTACGCGTCTCTCGCGATCGACATCATCAGGCATCCACAGAACGCTGTTGTTTGGGAGAGGCTTAAGGTGCGTGATAACATCTTGGTCGAGCAATATTTTCTCGCCGCCTGCTTGGAGGCATCGGCCAGACGAAGGCGAGGCTGGGGAACAGACCCGCTCACCCCCGGCATTGAATGCCTCTTCCAGTCCTCGGCCCATGCTTTCGATCCGGCGGAGGCCGAGCGGGCCGGTTATACTCATCTGATCGGGGATGCGAAGGCGGATGCGGCGATCGCCGCACGGCTGGAGGCGCGGGTACGTTCGGTGCATCCCGCGCTTTACGAGAGATGTGCTAGCTTTTGTGCTGAGGCGGTAAAGGGCGCGGCATAGGCACGCATGCCCAGCCCACGGATGGGAGAGTACAATGAGCGGCCATGAGGACACTGACCAGGACGAGAGTTTCAAAGCAGTCACCGAGCAGGCTCAACAGTGCGAGCTGCTGCTTGAGAAAATGCGGGAACCCAATGCGCGTATCCTGGCACGCGCCGCGTCCGGAGACACCGTTTGGCAACGCATGGCGAAAGAGCGTTATAATAACGTGTGCCGCGAATGTGCCGCGCGCCGCGACAATCCCGGCGTAGCGGATGCGTATTGGGACACCATAAGTGTGGATGCCGATCTCAAGGCGGTATGTGACGATCGTTGGAAGTTGGGCGAGACAGTGGACGTGTTGCGTTCCCGGCTTAATCGGCTTGGTACGATTGCCACGCCTTACGAAGATTTCGAAGTGTTCATGCGGAAAGCGGTTACGAACCCTGACCGCTCGCCCGCGGAGCTTGATGAGGCGATTAAGGAGGCGCTGAGGCTGGCGCGCCAAGCCGCTAGCTGGGCGCCCCCCACGCCCCCGAACGGCGAGACACTTGTCGACAGGTGGATTCGGTACCTCAAGAACAACCCCGTCATAGCTGCCGTCATTTTGGCCGCCATGATTCTGAGCGCGATCGGAGGCCTCTACAAGGCGTTACCATCCAGCTGGACGGCAGGCATCGTTGCCCTGTTTGTTGAACTCTGGCTACGACTCGTTCCGCGCTGACAAGCTCCGGCGGCCCGTGAGATTGAAAGGAAGTGAGGGATGGGTCAGCGTACAACTCATCACCTACGAGTTTCACCACAGCCATCGCCAGCAACGCAAATTGGCGAACGTCTGCTTCTCGCCGGCGCTCATCCCAAACCGGCCATTCCGCTCCCGGCCCGGTCCCGCCATCAGGCGAACGTCCGATAGCCGCTTTCGCCGGCTGTAAGCGGACCGGCAGAAACCCACCCGTTGCGGAAATTTAAACTGCGCCACCACCGCAGCGCAGGCGGCCCTTGCCTACCGGAGGTTGTCGCGCCAATGTGGCCGGTATGTTCATGGGTCGGCAGCAAAATGACCCCCACGCAAACGGAGGCGGATCGCTTTAATGGCTAGCGTCGCCGACCTCCAGCGCCTGCGTCTCACCCGCACCGAAAGCGTCGGCCCTGTCACCTATCGCCGCCTGCTGGACCGCTTCCCCGACCCTGCCGAGGCTCTGGCCGCATTGCCTGATCTGGCGCGCATGGGCGGGCGGGCTGCACCGCTGCGCGTACCGGCCGAAGGGGAGATCGAGCGCGAGTTTGCCGCCCTCACCCGCCTTGGCGGGAAATTCCTCTTCCTGGGTGAGCCGGATTACCCGGAATATCTGGCCGAGCTACCGGATGCGCCGCCGGTGCTGGCGGTGCTGGGGGATGTGGCGCTCCTCTCCACCCCCAGCATCGGCATTGTGGGCGCGCGCAATGCCTCGGGCGGGGGGTTGCGGTTTACCGAGCAGCTTGCCTCGGAGCTGGCGTCGCGCCTGGCCGTGGTTTCCGGCCTGGCGCGGGGGATTGATGCGGCGGCGCATGAGGGGGCGATGCGGACGGGCAGGACCGTGGCGGTGATCGCCGGCGGGTTGGATGTGCCTTATCCGCCGGAGAACACCGCCTTGCAGCAGCGCATCGCGGAGAATGGCGCGGTGGTGGCTGAGGCGCCGCTTGGCACCGCCCCCGTGGCCAAGCATTTTCCCAAGCGCAACCGCATTATCGCCGGGTTGAGCCTGGGATTGGTGGTCATTGAGGCTGCCGCGCGCTCCGGCTCGCTGCTCACGGCGCGGCTGGCCAATGAGGCGGGCCGCGAGATTTTTGCCGTACCCGGCGCGCCGCTCGACCCGCGCTCCAAGGGCGGCAATGAGCTGATCCGCCAGGGGGCGCATCTGACAGAGGCAGCCGCAGACGTGTTCTCCGCTTTGCCAGACGGCATTGGCCCCAGGAGTAAGCGTCTGCCCGGGTTTCGGGACGAGGCAGACGCCTGGGGCGGCCCGCCGGACAGCCACGCCGCCATGGCAGCGGCCCGGACCCAGGCACCTGGGCTGATTGGCCCGGAGGGGGTGGATGTTGACGAGTTGGCGCGGCGCTGCCAGTTGTCGATGGCTGCCATGCAGGCGGTTATCCTGGAGTTGGAGCTTGGCGGGCTGGTGGAAAGCCTGGCGGGCGGCAGGGTGATCCGCTTCCAAGAAGTTTAAGACGTAAAGAAATGGAACGGCTCATTGACTGATATCGTCGTCGTCGAATCCCCCTCTAAAGCCAAGACAATCAACAAATATTTGGGGGATTCCTACAAGGTTCTGGCCTCTTTCGGGCATGTGCGCGACCTCCCCGCCAAGGATGGCTCGGTGCGCCCCGACGAGGATTTCGCCATGGATTGGGTGGCCGATGACAGGGGGGCAAAGCAGCTCAACGAGATCGCCAAGGCGCTCAAAGGCGCCAAAATCCTGTATCTGGCGACTGACCCGGACCGCGAGGGTGAGGCGATTTCCTGGCATGTAAGGGCGATGCTGGAGGACAGGCACGCGCTGAAAGGCATAAAAGTCGAGCGCGTCACCTTTAATGAGATTACAAAAACGGCGGTGAAATACGCCATGGCGCATCCGCGCGAGCTGGATACGCCGCTCATCGAGGCCTACCTTGCGCGCCGGGCGCTGGATTATCTGGTGGGGTTCACCCTCTCGCCGGTGCTGTGGCGCAAATTGCCGGGCAGCCGCTCGGCTGGGCGCGTGCAATCCGTGGCGTTGCGGCTGGTGTGCGAGCGCGAGGCCGAGATCGAGATTTTCAAGCCGCGCGAGTATTGGACCGTCGAGACGACGATGCTGACGCCCACCGGCGCGCCCTACCCGGCCAGACTGACGCATTTCCAGGGCAAGAAGCTCGACCAGTTCGACCTGAATGACGAAGCCAAAGCCCATGCCGCCCGCGCCGCCGTGCTGGCGGGCAGCTTTGCGGCCGGGAATGTTGAGAAGAAGCGCAGCAAGCGCAACCCGCCGCCGCCGTTCATCACCTCCACCTTGCAGCAGGAGTCCGGCCGCAAGCTGGGGTTCTCCTCGCAGATTACCATGCGCCTGGCGCAGCAGCTCTATGAGGGCGTGGAGATCGGCGGCGATACGGTGGGGTTGATCACCTATATGCGTACCGACGGCGTGACCATCGCCAAAGAGGCGGTGGAGGCCATGCGCAGCCGTATCCGCTCCGAGTTTGGCGATAATTACGTGCCGTTCGCGCCGCGTGAATTCGTCAGCAAGGTGAAGAACGCGCAGGAAGCGCATGAGGCGATCCGCCCCACGGATATAACGCTGACGCCGGCGCAAGTGGCGAAGATGATCGCCCCGGACCAGGCGCGGCTGTATGAGCTGATCTATAAGCGCGCTCTGGCCTGCCAGATGGCCGCCGCCGAGCTGGACCAGACCGCCGTGGACCTGACCGACGGCAAGGGGCAGACCCTGCGCGCCACCGGCTCCGTGCTGGCCTTCGATGGCTTCCTGAAACTCTACAACGAGGACCAGGACGAGCCCTCCGAGGATGATGACGCGCGGATCCTGCCGCCCATCTCCAAGGGCGACCCGGCGAAGACCGGCAAGGTGGAGGCCAACCAGCATTTCACCCAGCCGCCGCCGCGCTATTCCGAGCCCAGCCTGGTGAAGAAGATGGAAGAGCTGGGCATCGGCCGGCCTTCCACCTATGCCTCCATCCTCTCCGTGCTGCGCGACCGCAATTACGTGCGCATGGAGAACAAGCGCTTCGTGCCGGAGGATCGCGGCCGGCTCGTCACCGCCTTCCTCACCAGCTTCTTCGGCCATTATGTCGATACCGGCTTTACCGCCGGGCTGGAAAACCAGTTGGACGAAGTGGCGGACGGCAATGCCAACTGGCGCCAGGTGCTGCGCGATTTCTGGGATGGTTTCTCCGCCGCCGTGGCGCAGACCAAGGACCTCAAAATCTCCGACGTCATCGACGCGCTCGATGCCGATCTCGGGCCGCATTTTTTCCCCACGCGCGAGGATGGCACGGACCCACGGGTGTGCACCGCCTGCGGCACCGGGCGGCTGGGGCTGAAATTGGGGCGGTTCGGCAGCTTTATCGGCTGCTCGAATTACCCGACCTGCCAGTACACCCGCAAACTGGCGGTGGATGGCGGCGAGAATGGCGATGACAGCCTCAAGGACGGCATGCGCCTGCTGGGGCAGCACCCGGATAGCGGGTTTGATGTGACGCTGCGCCGTGGCCCCTACGGGCTGTATGTGCAGGAGGGTGAGCCCGACCCGGAGGATAAGAAATCCAAGCCGAAACGTGCGTCCCTGGCGCGCGGCATGGATGGTGAGACACTGGGGCTGGAAGAAGCGCTGGGGCTGCTGTCCTTGCCGCGCCTGGTTGGGCTGCATCCGGAGACGGGGCAGAAGATCGAGGCCAATCTTGGGCGGTTTGGGCCTTACGTGAAAATGGGCGCGCTGTTTGCCTCGCTGGAACGCGATGATTCCGTGCTGCATCTCGGCATGAACCGGGCCATGGAGCTGATCGCCAAGAAGCAGGATTCCATCAAGAGCCTGGGCGCGCATCCGAAGGATGGCGCGGACGTGCTGGTGCGCAAAGGAAGGTTCGGGCCGTACGCGCAATGGGGCAATACCGTGGCCAACCTGCCGCGCGGGCGCGAGATGGGCGATATGACGCTGGACGAGGCCGTGGCGCTGCTGGCCGAAAAGGGCAAGACACTGGCGCCGAAGGGCAAGAAGGGCGCGAAGAAGCCTGCCGCCAAAGCGAAACCGGCGTCGGTGAAGGAGCCTAAAGCGGCGGTGGCCAAGGCCAAGCCTGCGGCGAAAGCAGCGGCGAAGCCCAAGGCCAAGCCTAAGGCGAAAGTCGCCGCCAAGCCTAAAGCCAAGGCTAAAACCGCTTAAACAGACCCAGCATGGCGGCGCGCTCGCTGAGCGCGCTGGCCGGTGGTTTCGCGCTTTGGGCCAGCGTGTCGGAAGCGCGCGGTACAAGGGCGGATTCCGCGCGTGACCTCACCCTGCCCTGCGCCGCCGCTGCTCAGGTGCCGCACCGGCCGGGGCCGGGGCTGACACTGGCATCGGGCGCGTTTCTGGTGGGGTACCTACGCCGCCACGGCGCGCTGCGCCTAGAGCATGATCGCTTCAAGTGCGATCATGCTCTAGCTATCTTTATAGAGGGCGATTCACGGTTTCGACCGCTCAAGATGAGCGGCCTCAACCGATCGCGCTCTAGGGTTTGCTCAGTTCATCGTGCCATTGCGCAGGCGGCATCACATCTCCATCTGCGCGCGCAACGTCGAACGCTCGATCATCCCCGTCGCCTTCTCACCATCCCATGTGTAATGCGCGTGGGATTGCTGCACGATGGGGAAGCTCGCCGGCATCGAGCTGCTGGCTTTACCTCCGGCGCCACCGCGTGAGCGGCAGTTGATGAAGGTGGTGCCTTGGATTTTTACCAGACCATCGGCCGTCTCCAGCACCAGATCCACCACCTCGTCCCGTTCGAAGAGTTTTGTCATCCACGGCATGGTTACGGCGCGGGCGGGTTTCAGCACGCCGTCGCCATCGAAGATAAAACCTTCGTTGAAGCTGGGTTTGCCGTCGGCGCGCGGTGGGAAAACATTGATACCGAAGGCGCGGCCGGAGGGAAACAGAGCCGATTGCCAGCAATGGCCCCAGAACCCTTCGAACTTGCGTACGCCCTGGCGTTTGATGCGCAACACCTGGCCCTTGAACTCACGCCGTGCGCCGTCGATTTCCAGAAACCCCTGGGCGCGGCATAATTGTTCGAAACGCGGGCTGATGAATGTACCTTGTTCGCCGCTCATCAGGTCGCGGGAATCCGCTGTCAGCGTGCCGGAGACCAGCGGCGGCACGGCGGGGTAATAATCGATGCCGAAGCTGACCTTGCGCTTGGGCACATCGTCCGGCCAGGTATCGGCGATGAGCTGGGCCGCCGTCAGCTCGGTGACGGCATGGGGCGCGAAATTGCAGGACCAGTGCTGGAACGGCACGATGCTGCGGAATTCCAGCGGCCCGGCGCCGATGATGGTGGGCTTGCCCTCCGGCCCGATGGTGGGATGGCTGGTGCCGCGTTCGCGCGCGGATAAAACGCGGCCATCGGGGAAGGCGATGTCGAGCCAGATCTCATGCGCCTCCCATTCCTCCGCCAGCGCCTCGATGCCGACGCGCATGGCGAAGGCGCCGCTCTCCTCCACCAGCCAAATGTTTGATGCATCGCGCACATCCGGCCCCGGGCGTTCCGCGAACACGTAATCGCGCTCCAGCGGCAGCCCGCCTGTCAGATCGATGGTCATTTTTGTTCCCTCCTGATGTTGACGCGATCTTGCCAGCCCTCACCGCCGCATGGCAATTTCAATTGCGGCGCCCGCCCATGGATCATGGCCTGAAATCACTGCTTGTCCCATATAGTGTATGGTCTTATCGCCGGGGCGGTGTCCTCAAGGGGCGATGCGCTGGCGCACTTGCGCGGCACTCGTGGCAATGATCAGCCCTGGCGCGCGGTCGTAGCCCGGCGCGCCCCAGGTGATGGGTACACCTTGCAATAAGCCGAACACCCGCCCGTCATATTCGACGATATTGTAGTGCCCGGCACTGCCCAGCAGGGTCGGCACTTTGGGCATGGCGGCGATGCGGGCCCGCACCACGCTGAGCTGGGTGGCGATGATGAGGCGCTTGTCCTGGTCATAACCTGGCGCGCCGAAGGTGACGGGGTCGTTGTGCGGCACGCCGAACAGCCTGTCGTCATAGTTCACGATGTTATAGTTCCCTACCGAGGCCACCAGAACCGGTGCGGCCAGCTCGCGCGGGGCAAAGGCATCGAGCCGCAATGTGTTGGCGAGGAGCAGCGCCAGCACCCCGGCCAGAACGTACCACTCGCGCCGGTGCGCAAGCGGGGGCTCCGCCTCGCGGTCCCTTCCACCGAAATGGCGGTGGCGCCAGGCATCGACAGGCTGGTCTATGAGCATGAACAGCGCCGCGGCGCTGGCGAACGAGAGCAGTATGGCCAGCGCCATCTTTGCGCCCTGCCCGGCATGCACATGGGCGAAGACCAGACCGATGATGCCGCCATGCACCAGATAGAGCGGGTAGCTCAGCTCGCCGATCCAGCGGTCGATGCGGTTTTTGCGCCAGCAGGAAAACAGCAGCGGCAGGCTCAGGGCGTAAATGATGTAGGCACACCATAGGGAAAACGTATCGAGCCCGGCCGGCCCCAGCGCCAATATGGCATGCCAGCGCAGCATGGACACCAGAGCGAAGAGCGCGAACCCCGCCGTGACGGCCGCGCCCGCGCGTTGTGCGAAACGGTGTTGCCGCAGGCGCGGGTAGAGATGATAGCTGAGGCTGCCCAGGCAGAACAGGCAACATGTTGCGGGGAAGAAATTATAGCCCCAGACCTCGGACGCAAAACCATGCAGCCCGAAGATCAACCCGAAGCGGATGGCCAGCCCCACGCAGATGCATGCGATGAGGCGTTTCACCGAACGCACGATGAACGGCGCCATGGCGTAAAACAGCAGCTCCGAGCCCAGCGACCAGGCCTGCCCCACCATTATCCAGATGTTCTCGAAAAAATGCGGCGGCAGTGCTGTGACCACCGCACGGGTTACGCCGTTGGTCTCTTCGAGATCGACCGAATTGATGATGGTCTGGAAAAAATCCTGGCCGGCGATGAAGATATTCAGAAACACCAGGCCGAGGAATGCCGGCAGCGGCATGGCGGGGTGGTTGAGGAACACATTCGGCGTGGCGGTGATGCCGAACCACAGCACCATGGCCGCCACCGTGACGAGATAGGCCGGGTAGAGCCGCAAAATGCGCGATAGGTAGAAGGAGCGGCGCCAGCCAGGTTGCGGCGCGGCGCCGGGCGGGGCGTAGGCCTGGTTGATGGTGAGGGCCATGTAAAAGCCGGAGGTGATGAAGAACAGCAGCACCGCCGTCGTCGCGTCCAGCAGCATGACCGGCCGGCCCGGCATGTGCCAGAATACCACCGAAAGTGCTAAGAATACCCGGATCATCCCCATGCCGCGATCATGCCATGATTTCGGCTGGACACAACCTTAAGCCATAATGTATTCTACAATTCAACTATAAGGTGCAGTCGCGACGTCTATTGTGCCGGTCCCCCGCGGGCAAGCTGCACGATGTCCCGCACCTCCAAAATCCGCTTGGCCGAGCCAAGGGTGGCGCTGTTGATCATGGCGCGGCCCAGTTCCTGCAATGTACAAACCCCTTGCGGGTAGATGCGCTGCACGATCGGATATAGCCACGCCAGATATGTATAGGTACGCTTAAGGTTTTTCTGGCCTGCCGTGGCTTTCAGGGCGCCGGGGCGGAACATATACGCGTTGGGCAGCAGGCGCAGCAGCGCGTTCTCCGTGGCTCCTTTTACCCGCGCCCAGCCCAGACGGCCTTGCTCCGTGCTGTCGGTACCGGCACCGGAAACGTAGCAGAAATTCATCTCCGGATTGAGCCCGGCCAGGCATTGCGCGAGGCTCAGAGTCAGATTCTGGGTGGTCCGCCGGTAATCCGCCGCACTCAGCCGGACGGATGACACGCCCAGGCAAAAGAAACAGGCATCATAGCCTGCCAGCTCGGCCGCGATCGGGGCCAGATCGAAAAAATCCCGGTGAATGATCTCGCGCAATTTGGGGTGGGAGAGGCCGCCGGGCTTGCGGTTGATGACAAGTACCTGCGCGACTTCAGGGTTGGCGAGGCATTCGAGCAGCACCCCCTCGCCCACCATGCCGGTCGCCCCTGTGATGATCGCTCTGATGGCCATGCCGGAACCTAGAGCATGATCGCTTCAAGTGCGATCATGCTCTAGGTATTTTTTAGAGGGCGATTCACGGTTTCGGCCGCTCAAGATGAGCGGACCTCAACCGATCGCGCTCTGGCACCAACCGCACCCCTTGCCTGCCCCCTGCCCCATGCTAAGCATCTGGCCAAGCCGGGAATCATCCGGCGAAATAAAAGAAGGGGCGCCCGTCTGGCGCCAAGAGAGAGAAAAAATGCAAGACACGCATGTTCTGATTCTGACCGCCGGGATCCTCGGGCTTATTTTCTTCGCCCTCACCGTCTGGGTGGTGGCGGAGCGCAACAAGACCAAGCAGATGCTGGGCGATGGCGGCAGCAAGTCACTGGAAATCGCCATCCGGGCGCATGGGAATTTCGCTGAATTCGTGCCGCTTATCCTTATCCTGCTGGCGGCCCTGGCGCATGAGGGCGCCAATTCGCTGTTCTTCCTCATCCTCAGCGTGGCCTTGGTGCTGGGGCGCATCCTGCATCCCATCGGCATCCGCAACCTCAAGCCCAACGCGCTGCGCGCCGTGGGGGCCATGCTCACCTGGATCGTGCTGCTGGTTGCCAGCATCGCCGCCATCGTGCTGGCGTTTATCCCGCCGGTTTAATGCAGCGCATGGCTTCATAAATATTTTATGCATGGTGCGGCGGAGAATAATATGCTCTTAGCCGCCCATGACTGCCGCCCCCTTACGTTTCCGTGACGAGCGATTGATGCTGGACCCGGCTGGAGCCGCGTTCTGGCCTGGCAAGCGTGTGCTCATCGCCGCCGACCCGCCGTTTGCCGCCACACCAGGCTTTGCAGCACCGCCGGTGGATAGCCGGGGTGCGCTGGAGCGGCTCAACCGGCTGATCCGCCTGTACCGGCCGGCTAAGGTTATCATGCTTGGGCATGGCGGCATGGCGGGTGCTGCGCGGCTGCATAAGGATGAGCTGGCGCGGCTCACCGCCATGGCGCGGGAGGCAAATTTTCTCTGGGTGGGCGGTGTTGCGGCGGATCTGCCGGGGCAGAGCGTGGCTGTGCACCGTGAGGGCCCGTTTACCTTCCGGCATGAGCCGGCGCCGAAGCTGGCGCCGCGTGAGATTGAGATTTGCGGTCTGCTGAACCCTTGGGCGAGCATCGATGTGCGGGCCAAGCGCGTGGCGCGGCCTTGCTTTGTGTCGGACGCGAGCCGGCTGATGCTGCCGGCCTTCGGTGCCGCTACCCCGAGTGGCGGGATGGATGTGCGCGACCCCGCCATTTCCCGCCTGTTTCCGCGCGGTTTGCGGGTGTTTCTACTCGGGCAGGACCAGCTTTTCTCCTTTGCTCTGGAGCAATTGGGGCGGATGGCCGAGGTGGCGTAGGCTGCCATTATGGCAAGCCTCGTCTGGTTCAGGAACGATCTGCGTTTAAACGATAACCCGGCGCTGAGCGCTGCCTGCGAGGGCGGCGAGCCTGTGGCGCTGCTGTATATTCTGGATGAGCGGGCCGGGGCGGCGAGCCGTTGGTGGCTGCATCATTCCCTCACAGCCTTGGCCAGGGATATTGCCGCGAAGGGCGGGGTTTTGCTCCTGCGCCGGGGCGATCCGCTGGTGATTATCCCTGAGCTGGCGGCGGCGTTGGACGTGAACGCTGTTCATACGGCGCGGGCCTATGAGCCGTACTGGCGCGAGACCGACCGGGCGCTGGATGCGGTGCTGAAAAAACAGGATGTGGCGCTGCACCGGCATCTCTCCACCTCGCTCTTTCCGCCCGCGCGCATCACCACGCAGGCGGGCAAGCTGTATGGGGTGTTTACGCCCTTCGCCAAGGCCTGCCTCGCGGCCGGTGTGCCGGGGGGTTCTGCTCCTGCTCCCGCGCGCATTAACGGGGTGCAGGCGCCCAGCGAGGCGCTGGAGGATTGGGACATGCTGCCCGCCAGGCCCGACTGGGCCGGGGGGATGCGCGCCGAATGGACGCCCGGTGAGGCTGGCGCGCATGGGCGGCTGGAGGTGTTTCTGGCCGGGCCGGTGCAAAAATACACCACGGCGCGGGATATTCCCGGCGTGGGCGGCACCTCGAAACTCTCCCCCCATGTGCATTTCGGCGAGATCTCGCCGCGCTACGTGTGGCATCGTGCGGGGGCCGGCGCCGAAACCTTCCGCAAGGAGCTGCTGTGGCGCGAGTTCTCGCTGAACCTGCTGTGGCAGCATCAGCAATTGCGCACCACCCCGATCCGCCCCGAATTTACCGCCTTCCCCTGGGCACCCGATGCAGCCGCCTTGCGCGCCTGGCAGCGCGGGTTGACCGGCGTGCCGATCGTCGATGCAGGGATGCGCGAGCTGTGGGCCACCGGATGGATGCATAACCGCGTGCGGATGATTGCTGCCTCCTATCTGGTGAAGCACCTGCTCCAGCCCTGGCAGGCGGGAGAAGCCTGGTTCTGGGATACGCTGTGCGAGGCCGATGAGGCGGCGAATGGGGCAAGCTGGCAATGGGTGGCGGGCTGCGGCGCCGATGCCGCCCCGTATTTCCGCGTGTTCAACCCCGTGCTCCAGGGCCAGAAATTCGATGCCGATGGCGCCTATGTGCGCAAATTCGTGCCCGAACTGGCGCGGCTCCCGGATGCGGTGCTGCACCAGCCCTGGGCCGCCGATGCCGCCACGCTGGAGAGCGCAAGGGTGCGGCTGGGCACGGATTACCCGTACCCGCTGGTGGAGCTGACCGCCGGGCGGCCGCGGGCTTTGGCCGCCTACACGAAAGTGAGGGGTGGGTAAGCGGTTTGCGCCTTGCCAGCCGCGCGCCGGCGGGCCATGTCTACAAACGTAATGCCTCTTGAGTGCCAATCTTCCCGCCTGGGTTGCAGATGATCCCCCGCGGGATCCCTCTCCGTATTGCCGGCGACGTGCATGGCGATGCGAAAGCCTTGGCCGCCGCGGCGCAGACCGACCGTTTTCTCATCCAGCTTGGTGATCTCGTCGACGATGGGCCGGATACGCCCGGCGCGCTGGAGGTGATGTTCCGGCTGCTCGATGAGAAGCGCGGCATGTTCATCCTTGGCAACCATGATTACAAACTGGCCCGTGCCTTGCGCGGCGAGAATGTGCGCAGCGCCCCCACCGCCCGCACGCTGAGTGAGCTGCCCGCGCATTTGCGTGAACGTACCTTGGCCGAGATAGCCGCCGCCCCGGCCTGGGCGGCCGCGGGTGCCTGCCTGTTCGTGCATGGCGGGTTTCACACCGGCATGCTGGCGGAGCCTGGTGCAGCCATGCCCGCCAGCGGGCGCCCCGGCCCGTTACTGGCCCGTGCCCTGTACGGCCAGACCACCGGGCGCGTGACCGGCGCCGGCAAGCCCGAGCGGCTGCTCCGCTGGGTGGATGATATCCCGGCCGGGGTGACGGTATATTGCGGCCACGACCAGCGCAGCAGCGACGGCCGGCCCTATGTGCGGCACGGCCGGCTGGGCGGCACCGCTGTGTTTCTGGACACCGGTGCCGGCAAGGGCGGGCACTTGTCCTGGGTGGATATCGACCCGGTTTGATGCCAGGCCGAGCTGATGAAGCCGTTTTGGGTCCGTAGCGGGGCCGGGAGTGGTGGTCCGCTATGGAATGAAAAACGCAGATAGCGGACATTTGGCTTAGAAACCGCCTGGATGGCAAGAAGCCATTGATATAACTGGGCCTAAGTCAGCTTGTAGAAGCCTTGATTTCCGGAAATGCGCCTTGGCCGCCGCCGAAATCTTACAAACGAGACGTGACACTGAAGCGGCGCGGCGTCCGCATCGACCGGGCAGGAAGTTCGAGGACGCCTCGCGCGTCCCTGGTCCTTCCGGGCTTGTAGTGCCTTGCCAAACCAGTAATCTCCCCCCCGCGGGCGGGAGATGCAGATATGGGAAATTCAGCGGCAACGGGCGCGGCAAATTTCATTGGCTGGGGCCCATATATCGGCGCAGGCGAAGCGTCAGCACATCTTATTCCCTTCACCAACGTAGCGCTCGACGTCAAAACCGGCATCATCTGGACCGATGGCCGGGCCTGCATGGTGCTGCGCCAGCCGGTGCTTGATTCCAACGGGTTCGGCCAGACCCTGATCGCGCAATGGGTGCCGACCCCACCCCCGCCCCCGCCGCCGAAGAATTTAGGCCAGCGTGTCGAAGCCTTTTTTGAAAATGCCATGACCACCTATGGCGAAGAGCAGATGGCCGAAGCTCAGGCAAACATGGCCATGAACCAGGCGCTGCTGAATTTTCTCGGCAGCAACACAGGCGAGCACACCGTCGGCCTTGGGTTCGATCTGCTGGGTCTGCTGGCCTTCGCCTTGCTGTTCGTGCCTGTCGTCGGCGAGGCGGAGATGGGCGTCATGGCAACACTTGCCGCCGTCGCACCTTATACCGGCGCCATCGCCGGGGTCGGGGCCGGTCTCGGCGGCGTTCTTACCATCCGCGACCTCGGCAATATTTCCAAAACCGCCGGAAAAGTCGAGAGCGCGCGCGCCACGGCTGATGCGCTGCAGGCGCAGCAGGCCAGCAAACTCGCCAAGGCGGACCAGCTGGCAGGCCGTGCCGCCAATGCCCCGCAATGGCACGCCAATGCGCTGGACCAGAAAGCCGCGACGCTGCGCACCCGGGCCGTCAGGCTTGCCGACAAAGCCGCCCAGGCCGACAACCGCGCCAGCCAGATGGCGCACAAACTCAGAAACGCCGTCATGATCAACGCCCCCAGCAGCTTCGCCGCCCCTGCCGTGGCTGGGGGGTTTACCGCCCGCGACAATTGGAACACCCCCGCCAAACCTTTCCAGGCAACGGTAAACGAGGCCACCGCGATGCGCGATTGGATCGTGACGATGCTTTGGCCACAACACAGTAACGCCAGCACCATGCCGGCCGGCCACATCTCGCTTCAAACCGGGGTTTCCAGCAAATCCGCGGCCAATCAGTGACGCACCATCACCCCGCCGCCGTACCGCCGCCCGCCGCGCGGCCGCGGGGCGAATTCCGCCTCTTCGCACCAGCGCGCGGTCTGGCACTGCTCACACTTGCCGATGGCGCGATCCTCGGCGGCTTCATCGGTCAGGCCATCGCCGCCACCGCCGGCCAGTCCCCCATTTTCGCGCCTTACGTCAACTGGCTCGATGCCAGCGCCATCGTCGTCCCCGCCTTCGTCATCGGCATGGGGCTTGGCTTCGAATATGGTTTTTTCTCATCGCGCGCCGCACTCTGGTGCCCGCTCGCCCGGTTTGCCGTGCTGCTGCATCTGCCCCTGCTGGCGCTCGCTCTGCTTGATGCCGCCATTTACGGCAAAGCCGCCCTCAACTTCCTGTTCCTGGCGATCCCTTTATCCATTCTCAGCGCCTTCCTGCTCCGCCCCGTCTGGCGTGGCGCCGGCCAGGCCGCCAGGGATTTTCTGCCGCCGCCACCGCATCTGGCGCTCGGCCCCCTGGATGCCGCCGCCATTCTCGCCTGGCCGCTTTGCGCAATGCTCGACTATCTGGCCCTGGTGCCGCTGGCCGCGGTGTGGAAATCGGCCGATGTCGCCGGCTTTGTGGATCTCGTGACCCTTGGCGTCTGGTGCAGCCTGCTGTTCCTGTTCCTGGGTGTTGCCACGCATATCGTGCTCACCAGGCGCAACCGGCCGGTTCTCAATGCGATCAATTTTGCTCTCACCGGCGTGCTGCATCTGGGGCTCACCGCGTTTTACGGCGCAGTCGTTCTGCATCTTTCGCTCGGCCCCTACCAGTTCGGCGCCTCAGCGCCGCTGATTCCCGTCTATCGCGTGATCGTGCTGGTCCTGCTCCTGGCCACGCCGCTCGCACTTCTGCTCCTCCGTGCCATCCGGCCACAGTACCAAAGCGAGGCCGCGGGGCCAGACTCGCATTTGCCGGGCTAGACGTAAACTCTCTTAAGCGTTGAAATAAAAAGTGTTTTTTGGCGGTTCTTGCGGCCGCGATCATTTTCTGGTTGCCCCCTTGCCCACCGGCTGTTCACCGGCGGGTTGTTCAGGCTGGCTGATGATCATTGTCCGCTATCGGGGTACCGATCTGAATGGATAATTGGCCGTGATGGGCGCAAAACGGTCATTCAGAGCAATCCGCTACAACGATCCCGGAACAACGCCGCCAAACGGATTGAACAAGTCGCGCGCTACCGATGTTGGAACCGCGCCCCTATGGCGTCCCCACCCGCACCCGCGCGCTCAGCATTCTCTCCACCTGGCCTGTCAGCAGCGGCAGCGCATAGGGCTTGGTTAGTATCTGCATGCCGGCGTCCAGCTCATCGAGCCTTGCGGCACCTGCGTAGCCGGTGATGAACAGCACCGGCAGGGTGGGGGTGGTTTCGCGGATGATGTCGGCGAGCTGGCGGCCGTTGATGCCGCCTGGCAGGCCTACGTCGGTGATGAGCAGGTCCAGCCCGGGGGTGCGGTGGAACAGCGCCATCGCGGTGGGGCCGTCCTCGGCTTCCAGCACCTGATAGCCTTGCTCGCGCAAATACTCCGCGGCCAGCCGGCGGCCGATCACTTCATCCTCCACCAGCAGCAGCCTGGCATTGCCGGGGGTGGTTGGCACCTCCCCTGGCGCCGCGGCCACATCCGCCGCCGGGTCCTGCGCATGGCGCAGATACATATGGATGGCGGTGCCGATGCCGATCCGGCTGTCCAGCGTGACCAGCCCGCCGGACTGGCGCGCGAAGCCGTACACCTGGGACAGGCCGAGGCCAGTGCCCTGGCCGGTGGGTTTGGTGGTGAAGAAGGGCTCGAACACCCGCAGCCTGGTGGTCTCATCCATGCCGGTGCCGGTATCGGCGATCACCAGCTCCACATATTCGCCCGGCTCCACATTCTGCTGCCCCGCGAGATCGGCCGCGCTTAAAGTGGACTGGCGCGTGCTGATGGTGAGGCTGCCGCCATGCGGCATGGCGTCGCGTGCGTTGATGGTGACGTTGAGCAGCGCGTTTTCCAACTGGTTGGGGTCGCACAGCACCGGCCAGCCACCGTCCTGCAGGCGCAGGTCGAAACCGATTTCGGCACCTGCGGAGCCGAGCGTGCGGTGCAGCAGCTCTTCCATGCCGCGGATCAGCACATCGGGCCGCACAGCGCAGGGCTGCAAGGGCTGGCGGCGGGCGAAGGCGAGCAGCCGGTTGGTCAGCGCCGCGGCGCGCTCCACCGTCTGGCCCACAGCATCGGCATGGCGCGCGGCCTCCGCGGCACGGCCCTGCGCGAAGCGCCGCTGCGCCATTTCCATACTGCCGCCGATGGCTTGCAGCATATTGTTGAAATCATGCGCGATGCCGCCGGTGAGCTGGCCGATGGCCTCCATCTTCTGGCTTTGCCGCAAAGTGGATTCAATGGTTTCCCGCGCCGCGATCTGTGCCCGCAGGGCCGCATTGGCGTCTTCCAACTCCCGGCCGCGCCTGTCCGCCAAAGCCTCCAGCGAGAGGGCGGCGTGCAGCGCGCGTGGCAGCACGGACACCGAAACGACGAGGGTGAGGAGCGAGACGATGGCGGTGAGTGCTTTTACATAGCCCTCGGCATAATAATCGGGGTGCCACAGCACCCAGATGCTGAGCAGATGCGTGGCGCCGCACAGGATGATGAAGGTGCTGAACAGGATGAACAGCAGTTGGAACGGCAGGTCGCGCCGGCGCCACACGAAATACAGGAGCAGTAAACTAAGGCCGAAATAGGCGAAGGCGATGGAGGCATCCGAGACGATGTGCAGCCATAAAACGCCGGGGCGCCATTCAAAACAATAACCATGCGGCATGAAGCCGTAGGCGCTCACGCCGGCACGCCCTGTTGCAATTTCAGGTGGAAAATTTCGCTCATTTTACGTCAATCATAACGCTCTGATTGTGAAAAACAAGCGATTCTATCAGCAAAAAACCACGCCCGGCGCAAAGTCACCAACAAGTGAAGGGCCCGGGCGAAGGCCGGCGCCCTGCCCTATTGCGCGGCCAGTTCCGTTAGGAACGGGTTGAACAGGCGTTCGGCGCCGATGGTGGAGCCGGGGCCGTGGCCGCAGGTGAAGGCGAAATCGTCCGGCAGGGTCAGGATCTTGTCGCGGATGGCGGCCATCAACTGCTCGTAATTGCCGTAGGTGCCGAAATCCGTGCGGCCGATGGAGCCTTTGAACAGCACATCGCCCATGATGCCGAAGCCGCCTTTGAGGTCCAGATAGACGACATGGCCGGGGGTGTGGCCGGGGCAGTGGCGGACGGTGAAAATGGCACCGGCCATATTCACGGTCTCACCGTCTTCCAGGTAACGCGAGGGCGTGCAGTTGCGGGCTTTTATCCGGTAGGCGGCACCCTGTTCCTCCAACCTGTCCAGCAAAAACTGGTCGCCATGATGCGGGCCGATGATGGGGGCGCCAGTCAGCTCGGACAGCTCCGTGGCGCCCCCGGCATGATCCATATGGCCGTGGGTGAGGTAGATGGTTTTCAGCGTCGCGCCGGTCTTCTCCAACGCCGCCTGCAGGCGCGGGATGTTGCCGCCGGGATCGACCATCACGGCTTCCAGCGTCTCATCGTCCCAGAGCAGGGTGCAATTCTGCTGGAAACCGGTGACGGGGATGACGCCAACTTGCAGGGCCATGCGCTTACTTCCTTAAATCGGGTGGTATGGCTTCACCCTTCAGCAGCGCCACGGCCTCATCCAGGCCCAGAATCTCCTGCGCGGCACCGCCGAGGCGGCGGAGCGCGACCTTGCGCTCCTCGGCTTCCTTGCGCCCCACCACGAGGATGTTGGGCACGTGATGCAGCGAATGATCGCGGATTTTCGCCTGGATCTTCTGGTTGGTCACATCCAGCTCCACCGCCAGCCCGGCGGCTTGCAGTGCGGCGGCTACTTCGCCGGCATAATCATCGGCATCGGAGACGATGGTGGCGACCACCACCTGCGTGGGGGCGAGCCAGAGCGGGAAACGTCCGGCATATTGCTCGATGAGGATGCCGAGGAAGCGCTCGAACGAGCCGACGATGGCACGGTGCAGCATCACCGGCCGGGCACGGGAAGACTCCGAGGTGACGTATTCGGCGTCCAGCCGCTCCGGCAGCACGTAATCCACCTGCATGGTGCCGCATTGCCAGTCGCGGCCGATGGCGTCGCGCAGTACGAACTCCAGTTTCGGGCCGTAGAAGGCGCCCTCGCCGGGGTTAAGCGTGTAGGGCAGCCCGGCGGCCTCGCAGGCGCCTTTCAGGGCCTCCTCGGCGCGGTCCCAATCCGCATCGGCGCCGGCGCGCTCTTCCGGACGGTCGGAGAATTTGACGGTGAAACTCTCGAAGCCGAAATCCTTATAGACCTCGTCCAGCAGTGCGACGAACTTCACCACCTCGCCGACGATCTGATCTTCCGTGCAGAAGATGTGCGCGTCGTCCTGGGTGAAGGCACGCACGCGCATGATGCCGTGCAGCGCGCCGGAGGGCTCGTAGCGGTGGCAGGCGCCGAATTCGGCCATGCGGATGGGGAGCTGGCGGTAGGAGCGCAGGCCCTGTTTGAAGATTTGCACATGGCAAGGGCAGTTCATCGGTTTTAACGCGAGCGTGGACTCTTCCTCCACCACCTCGGCGATGAACATGTTCTTGCGGTATTTGTCCCAATGCCCGGATTTTTCCCACAGTTTACGGTCGACGAGCTGCGGTGTGCGCACCTCCTCATAGCCATTGGCCTCCTGCTTGCGGCGGATGTAGCTCTCCACCGTGCGGTACAGCTTCCAGCCTTTGGGATGCCAGAAAATGCTGCCCACCGCCTCTTCCTGGATATGGAACAGATCCATCTCGCGGCCGATTTTGCGATGGTCGCGGCGCTCGGCCTCTTCCTGCTGGAGGAGATAGGCGTCCAGCTCTTTCTGGTCGCGCCAGGCGGTGCCGTAGATGCGGCTCAGCATCGGGTTCTTGGCATTGCCGCGCCAGTAGGCACCGGCCGTTTTTTGCAGCTTGAAGGCGGTGCCGATATCGGCGGTGGAGCGCAGGTGCGGGCCACGGCAGAGGTCGAGCCATTCGCCCTGGCGGTAGATGGTGATTTTTTCGCTGCCCGGCAGGTCGCGGATCAGCTCGGCCTTGAAGCGCTCGCCTTTGTCTTCAAAGAATTTGATCGCCACGTCGCGGTCCCACTCTTCGCGGGTAAATTTCTCGGCCCTGGCGACAAGCTCGCGCATCTTCGCCTCGATGGCGGGCAGATCCTCCGGGGTGAACGGCTCGTTACGGTGGAAATCGTAATAGAAGCCGTTCTCGATGGACGGGCCGATGGTGACCTGCGTGCCGGGGTACAAGGATTGCACCGCTTCGGCCATCAGATGCGCGGCATCGTGGCGGATCAGTTCCAGGGCGGCCTCATCCTTGCGGGTGATGAATTTTACCGCCGAATCTTCAGTGATCTCGCGCGACATATCCAGCTCGGCGCCATTCACCACCGCCACCAGCGCGGCACGGGCGAGGCCCGGGCCGATGGCCTCCGCGATGGTGGTGCCCGTCACCGCACCCTCGAATGAGCGAACGGAACCGTCGGGCAGGGTAATGGCGGGCATGGGATACTCTCTGTGTGTAAAAGGTCGGGGCGTTATGGCAGGGCGGCGAGCACTTGCGCAACCGGCAGATCCGCCAGGCTCTTACGCCGCAGGGTTATGGGCCACGCGCCATCCGGCATGCGGGGGGCGGTAAGGGCCGGGTTGGAGGCGGCGGAGAAGAGGGAGAGGCAGGGCACGCCAAGGGCGGCGGCGAGGTGCATGGGGCCGGTATCGTTGCCTATGGCAAGGGTTGCACCGTGGAAGATGGTGGCGAGCTGGAGGAAGTCGGTTTTGCCGGTCAGGTCCAGCCCGCCGATGATCTGTGCCAGTGGCTTTTCGCCGGCGGTGCCGACGATGACCACCGGCATGCCGAGCCCGGCCGCAACCTCGCGGAATTTCTCGGGTGGAAACCGCTTTTCCGGGCGGTGCGGGGCGGCGCCGGGCACCAGCACGGCGTAGCGCGGGGGCAGGTCCGGCACCGGGCTGGCGAGCCAGGAGAGGTCCGGCTGCGGCAGGCTGGCGATGCCGGCGATACGGAGTTGCTGTTCCAGGCGCTCGCGCGTGTGCAGGGTTTCGCGGCTGGGGTCGTCGGGGAATTGGCAGCCCGGCGCGATGCCGGACCAGGGCGGGCGCCCGGCCAAAGCAAAATAGCGGCTGCTGCGGCCGGAGGTCTGGAGGTCGTAGACCATGCCGAACCCGCGCAACTGGCGGCGCAGGCGGAGGAGGCCTGGCAAATTCCACCACTCGGGCTTGGTATCCACCTCGATGCGGTCAAACCAGGGCGAGGCGCTGAGCAGCGGGGTGTAGAGTTTGGTGGTGAGGAGCGTAATTTCCGCACCTGGATGATGCGCGCGGATGGCCGCCATGGCGGGGAACGAAAGCACGATATCGCCGAACGCGCCGTGGCGGATGACGAGGATGCGGCTCATCCCAGCAGCTCGGCGTAGATGGAAAGCATCTTGTTCTGCATCACCTTGAGTGAGAAATTCTGCTCGATATGCGCGCGCGCCTGGGTGCCGAATTTTATGCGCTGGGCGGTGTCCTGGTCCAGCACGGAATCCAGCATGGCGGCCAGAGCGCTGCTGCTGTTGGGCGGCACCAGCAGGCCGGAGGTGCCGTCCACGATGGTCTCGCGCGCCCCGCCATGGTCGGCCGCGACCACGATACGGCCCATGGATTGCGCCTCGACGATGGTGCGCCCGAAGGCCTCCGGGCTGGTCGAGCAATTCACCACGATATCGGCCAGCATGAGGGCTGCGGGCATGTCATCGGTGTGCCCCACGATGCGCAGGCGGTCCGCCACGCCCAGGCTCTCGGCCAAAGCGATGAGATTGGCGGTGTAGGTGTCGCGGCCCTGATCGCCGCCCACGAGAATGCCGAGCGCATCCTTATGGCGCATCGCCGCCAGGGCCTTGATGAAGAGTTTTTGCCCTTTCCAGCCGGTGAGGCGGCCGGGCAGCATGATGGCGGGGTGCCCGGCCTCGGCCCGCCAGGCACGGGCCAGGCGCACGGCGCGGTCGCCACGCACGGCATCGGGGTCGAAAAAGCTGGTGTCCACGCCGCCGTGTACCACCCTCACCTTCTCGGCCGGGGTGCCATAGCGGGTTTTGATCAGCTCGGCGATGTAATGGCTGACGGCGATCACCCGGTCGCCGCGCGCCATCACCTGGTTGTAGCGGTGCTTGAGCTTGGAGTTTTCGCTGTAGCTGCCGTGATAGGTGGTGACGAAGGGGATGCCGCAATGCTTGGCGGCGTTATAGGCCGACCAGGCCGGGGCGCGGGAATGGGCATGGATGAGGCTGACGCCGTTTTCCTGCACCAGTTTCGCAATTTTTTTGGTATTAAGCCATATTTTTAAAGGATTTTTTGTGGCCAGCGGCAAAGGCAACAACTCCGCCCCGGCGCGCAAGGCGGCGGCGGCGAGATGGCCGTTTTCCGAGGCGATGAGAGAGCGATGGCCGGCTGAACTGACCGCCTCGGCGATTTCCACCACCACGCGCTCGGCGCCGCCATAGTCCAGACGGGGCAACACCTGTAGAATCGTTTTACGCGCGTTAATCATAGCGGCGGGCGGTAACATGGATTACGCCGCAAGGGGAGATTGCCATGCCGCATATTTCGCGCACACCAGATGTGCCTCTGGCCTATGAGTTTTTGCCAGGCTTTGGGCCGGTGGTGGTGTTCTGCCCCGGCTATGCCTCGGACATGGGGGGCACCAAGGCGCTGGCGCTGGAGGAGGCGTGCCGGGCACGCGGCCAGGCCATGCTGCGGTTTGATTATTCAGGCCACGGGCAATCGGGCGGGGATTTTCTGGAGGGCACGATTGGCGATTGGACGGCGGATGCGGCGTTCATCATCAGCACGCTGGTGCCGGCGCAGCAGATACTGCTGGTGGGCTCCTCCATGGGCGGGTGGATCGCGCTGCTGCTCGGCCGGGTGCTGGGAGAGCGGTTGGCGGGGATGATCCTGATCGCCCCGGCGGCGGATTTTACCGAAGCGCTGGTACGCCCTTCCCTCACCCCGGCGATATGGGCGGAGCTGCGGGAGAAGGGGGTGGTGTACCAGCCGAGCGAGTACGGCGCACCGCTGCCGATGACGCTGAAGTTTATCGAGGAGGGCGCGGGGAATTTGGTGCTCGGGAGCAAAATCCCCATCACCTGTCCGGTGCATATCCTGCACGGTATGCTGGATGATGCCGTGCCCTGGCGGCATAGTTTGAAGATTGTCGAGGCGCTGGAGAGTACGGCGGTGCGGGTAGTGTTCCTGAAGGATGGCGACCACCGGCTGTCCCGGCCGGAGGATTTGGGGTTGCTGGTGGGGAGTTTGGATGAGTTCGGCGTTTAAGCAGCCCTCCGCAAGTGCAACCCACTGGTAGAGAGGGACCAAAGCAGCAGGTCCGCTTTGGTGAAGGATTTCGGATGCCGACCTGGCACGGTTCCATCTACGCGCATGTGGTCGGCGTCCGAAATCCTTCACCATGTCGCCTCAGCACGGCAGCCGAGGAGCTGAGGGAAGGCACAGCAATTGCCCGACCGCTCGCAACGGGGGCCGTCTTTGTCAAAGAGACTGGCGCTCCTGTCAAACCGGCGCGCCGGTTTGGTATTAGACTCTTTTGAGGAGTCACAACCGGCGCCGTTGCAAGACATCAATAGGAACGCTTCATGAAGGTCTCGCGTCGTACCGCTTCCCTCGCGTATTTCGCGCATCGGGAAAAAGTACCGGTGAAGGGTTCGCGATGATCGCCGAGCCCAGCGCCCAGCAGCCTCCGGCCAATAGTTCATTTCTATTGGCGTCCCGGAACACAAGCCTGGCGCTGCAGCGCACGCGCATGGCCGCCGACCGCACATTGATGGCGGTCATCCGCACAGCCTTGTCTCTCATCAGCTTTGGCTTCACGCTTTACAACATCATCCAGAAGCTACGGTCGCAAAACATCCTTAAAATCAACGGCTCGGTGCCGCGTTTTGGTGTAGCCCTGGTCCTGCTCGGCATCATCATGCTCGGCGTGGGCATTATTTATCACGCGCAATTCATGTACCGGCTACGGAATGATCGTGCAGAGCTTGCTGCCGATCATCTCATCCGCGGCGAGAAGCCTTTTCCCGTTTCATTTACCTTGGTCACAGCCGGGCTGCTGTTTGTACTCGGCATCGTCGCCATTGTCAGCATGATTTTCCACATCGGCCCGCTCGACTGAAAAGAGCGGGGCATCCATAACAAACAGGAGATTGCAGATGCCCAAGGACAAAAAGGCCAAACAACCGAATATTCTCATTCTCTGGGGCGACGATGTCGGCTGGTGGAACATCAGCTACAACAGCCGCGGCCAGATGGGCTACCGCACCCCCAATATCGACCGTGTGGCCAATGAAGGTGTGGCATTCACCGATTATTACGGCCAGCAGAGCTGCACGGCCGGCCGCGCCGCCTTCATCACCGGCCAGAACCCCATCCGCACGGGGCTGACCAAGGTTGGCATGCCGGGTGCCTCCGTCGGGCTGGACGCACGGGATCCGACCATCGCCGCATTGCTCAAGCCTTTGGGCTATGCCACCGGCCAGTTCGGCAAGAACCATCTGGGCGATAAGGATGAGTTCCTGCCCACCATGCATGGTTTCGACGAGTTCTTCGGCAATCTCTATCACCTCAACGCCGAGGAAGAGCCCGAGAACGCTGACTACCCCAAGAACCCGGAATTCAAAAAGCGCTTCGGCCCGCGCGGCGTGCTGCATTGCCTGGCCGACGGCAAAGGCGGGCAGAAGATCAAGGACACCGGCCCGCTCACCAAAAAGCGCATGGAAACCATCGATGATGAGGTGACGGAACGTGCCCTCGGCTTCATCGATAAATGCCATAAGGAAGAGAAACCCTTCTTCCTGTGGTACAATACCACGGCCATGCATTTCCGCACCCATTGCGCCGAGAAGCATAAGGGCAAGAGCGGCGGCCAGGGCGATTATAACGATGTCATGGTGGCCCATGACGAGCATATCGGCGTGATGCTCGACAAGCTCGATGAGCTGGGCATCGCCGACGATACCATCGTGATGTACTCAACCGATAACGGCCCGCATTACAACTCCTGGCCGGATGCCGGCATAACCCCGTTCCGCAGCGAGAAAAACACCAATTGGGAAGGCGGCTGGCGCGTGCCGGCCTTCGTGCGCTGGCCGGGCAAGTTCAAGGCGGGCACTGTGCTCAACGGCATCGTTTCGCACCAGGATTGGCTGCCGACTTTGCTTGCCGCCGCCGGAGATCCTGACGTCAGCACTAAATTGCTCGACGGGCACAAGGCGGGGGATAAAACCTTCAAGGTGCATATCGACGGCTATAACATGCTACCCTACCTTACCGGTGCGGTGGAGGTGAGCCCCCGGCAGTATTTCTTCTACATAGGCGACGATGGCGACATCCTCGCCATTCGCGGGGGCGACTGGAAAGTGGTGCTGATGGAACAGCGCGCCAAGCAGCTGTTGTGCTGGTTCGAGCCGTTCGTGAAGCTGAGGGCACCGAAGATGTTCAACCTCCGCCGCGATCCGTTCGAGCGGGCCGATGAGAATTCCAATACCTATTGGGATTGGGTCATCGATCATGCCTACCTCGTCTACGGTATGCAGGCGGTCGTTTCCGGGCAGATCGAGAATTTCGTGAAATATCCGCCACGGCAGAAACCGGCCTCGTTCAACCTGGATGCCGTGCTGGAAAGCCTTCAGACAGCAGGCGGCGGCGCCCACCACTAAAGAAGCCGCGAGGAGCCGTCCACATCTATGTCTTCTATTTGCTCTTTTCTCCCAATATCGCCCGCAGGCCTTCGCGATACGTCGGATACTTCCACGAAATACCCAGTTTGCGTTTGGTGATTTCGGCGCTGACCTTGCGGTTGTCGGCCCAGAAGCTGCGGGCCATGGGGGACATGGTTTTTTCTGCTTCGGCGAAGGGCACGGGTGGGGGCGGCTCTACGCCCAGCAGCCTGGCGGCTTCGCATATAACATCGGCGCTGGCGGCCGGTTCGTCGTCCGAGAAATTGAAAATGCCGTTGCTCTCGCGGTCCATGGCGGCGAGCACGCCGGCGGCGATGTCGTCGCGGTGGATGCGGCCGAAGAGATGGCCGGGTTTGATGATGTGCCGGCCCTCACCTGCCCGCAGGTCATCGAGCATCGAGCGGCCGGGGCCGTAGATGCCGGCGAGGCGGAAGATGGCGATGCCGAGGGCGCGGTCGGCCTCCGCATCATCGGCGAACTGCGCCCCGGCATCGGAGCGGGTCAGGCGCTGCCAGGCCCATTCGGCGGCCACGCGGCGGCGGGTGCGCTGGGCACTCGGGTTGGGGGTGGTGGTTTCATCCACCCAGGCGCCGCCCGCATCCCCATACACGCCGGTGGTGGAGAGATAGCCGAGCCAGCGCAGTTTGGGGGCGGCTTCCAGGCCTGCGCGGTAGCGGGCCAGCACCGGGTCGCCATGCTCATCGGGGGCTGCGGTGGCGATGATGTAATCCGCACCCTCGATGGCGGCCAGGGCGCGGTTGAAGGGTAGCAAGGTAACGCCCGGCGCATCGGCCACCGCGCCGCGTGTGGTGGCGCTAACGCTGTGGCCTTGCGCCAGTGCCGCGGCCGCGATGGCGCGCCCGGTATAGCCGAGGCCGAAGATGAGCAGGTTCATGCTGCCATCAGCCCGTGCGGCGGGGTGCCGTCAAGCCGTGCGGCGGCGCAGTGGCCGGGTGGGGCGTAACACGACGTTACAACATGCCTTGAAATAGCGCCGATTCCGGCCTGTTGCGGCCATGCGCGCCGTGCTTACTGCGGAGGCTGAGAGGCGGCGTTACGCCGAATTTAGCTAACGCCGGGTGGTGCCGGGTTGATACAGCACTGGCCGCGCAACATTTACGGATACAACAGGGATTACAACCCTGAACGCCAATTATTGAACGCCAGTTATGGAGAACACCATGCGCCGTATGAGTCTCGCCGCCTCGCTGATGCTGGGGCTGGCAGTTGTTACCGTGCCTGTTATGCGGGCCCACGCCCAAGTCTCCATCGGCATCGGTCTTCCTGTTCTTGCCATCATCATAGCCCCGCCGGTGCTGCCGGTTTACGACCAGCCGGCGATTCCGGAGGATGGTTACATCTGGGCACCTGGGTACTGGGCCTATAGTGATGTGGGCTATTACTGGGTGCCGGGCACCTGGGTCCTGCCGCCGGAGCCGGGGCTGCTGTGGACGCCTGGCTACTGGGGCTACAATAACGGGGGTTACGGCTGGAATGCCGGCTACTGGGGCCCGCATGTGGGCTTCTATGGCGGCGTTAATTATGGCTATGGCTATGGCGGCGATGGTTATCAGGGCGGCTACTGGCAGCAGAATCATTTCCACTACAACCGCAATGTGAATAATTTTGGCGGCACGCACATCACCAATGTGTATGAGCGCAATGTCACCAACGTCACCGTCAACCGCATCAGCTATAATGGCGGCAATGGCGGGATTGAAGCGCGGCCGAGCCAGCAGGATCTGGGGTACCAGCATGAGCGGCGTGTGGACCCCACAGCGGACCAGCGCCAGCAGGAGCATCTGGCCTCCGGCAACCGCAGCCTGTGGGCCAGCCAGAACCATGGTGTGCCCGCCATAGCGGCGACACCGCGCCCGGCGGATTTTACCGCGCACGGGGTTGTTGCCGCGCATAATGCGCCTGAGAATATTCCGCCTGTGCCGCAGCATGGGGCGAGTAATGCCGGGCCGGAACATGGGCCCAATGCGATGGCGCCGCAGCATCAGGACCATCCCGCGCCGGGGGTGGTGCCGCATCCCGAAAACGCGATGACGGCGCAGCATCCAGAAGGCGTACAGCATCCGGAAAATGCCAAGACGGCGCAGCCGGAAAATGCCATGACGGCGCAGCATGTCCCGGTGCCGGAACAGCATGCGGTGGCGCCGGAGGTGAACCATCCGGCGGAAAACGTGCAGCATGCGCAGCCGGCGTTCCACCCGCAGGAGATGGCGCCAGCGCAGCATGAGCCGGCGGCGCCGGCGTATCATCCGCCGGTTGTGCATGAACCAGCGGCTCCGGCGTATCACGCGCCTACGGCCCCCGCGTATCATGCGCCTGCGGCGCCGGCCTATCATCCGCAGGAAGCACGGCCTGCGCAGCCCGCGCCGCATCCGCAGGCACCGCGCCCGGCTGCCGAGCACCCGCCGGAACAGCATCAGCAAGGTCAGGATCATAAACCGAACTAATCTGTGTACGGGTAAAAACCCCGCCCCTCTTCACAGGGGGGCGGGGTTTTTCACAACCTAAATTGCAAAAGTTTTTGGTCCAGCTTTTTTCAAAAAGCCGGCCTTTTTTTCAATCAAAAATCCAAATCCGCATAATGCGGCGGCGGCGCCATGCCATTCACGCGGTCGGACAGAACGGCCCTGAAACTGGGGCGGGATTTTATCCGCGCGTACCAGTCCTTGGCGGCGGTGGAGGCTGACCAATCCACATCCCCCAGAAAATCCAGGCTGGAGAGCATGGCGGCGGCGGCGAAATCGGCCAGCGTTAAGTTAGGGCCAGCGAGCCAGGCGCGGTGCTCGGCGAGCCAGCCGATGTACAGCAGATGCTGCTTGAGGTTGGCATAGCCGGCGCGCAGGGCGTTGGCATCCGGCGGGCCCAGTTTGAGGGATTGCTTGAGGGTTTTCTCCCACAGCAGGTTGCGGGCCACCTCGTCCCAGAATTTCTCATCGAACCAGGCGACCAGCCGCCTGGTTTCCACGCGCTCGGTCATGGAGCCGCGCGGCAGCAGGCACACATCCGGGTAGCCTTCCTCCAGATATTCGCAGATAACCCGCGAATCGGGGATGACCAGGCCGCTGTCCTCGACCAAAGTGGGCACGGTGCAGGCCGGGTTGAGTTCCAGATAGGCCGGCTGGCGCTCCCACACCTTCTCGGTTTTGAGGTCAAACGGCAGGCGTTTTTCCGCCAGCACGAGCCGTACCTTGCGCGCATAGGGTGACAAGGGGAGATGGTACAAGACTCGCATGAAATAAACTATGCCACCGCCGCGTTTGGGATAAAAGCCAGAGCCAACAAAACTAGATGAGGAGATGTCCATGCAGCCCCATGAAGTGCCGGAACATTATTTCCCCGCCGTCAGAGCACGGGACATCGAGCGCTTCATGGCGCTGTTTGCGCTGGATGCGGTGGTGATCTTGCCCGATGGCACGGAGGTGGCAGGTGCGCCTGCCATTCGCGCCATGGAGGAGCGGGTGTTTGCCTCAGGCGCACCGATGCCCGAACCGCAAGTTGTGGTGGCGGGAGAGCGCGCCGTGGCGGTGGAGATTGACGTGCATCTGCCGGGCGGCACGGTTATGAAGGCTGCGAATTTTTTCCAGCTCAATGAGGCTGGATTGATCCAGAGGTTGAGCGTTTACCGCAAGACTGGCTGAGGCGTGGCCGGTTGGACCACGCCTCAGGGTTTTACGCCGTCGCCGCCGCTGCCTCTTCATCCAGGGGCACCGGCAGGTATTTGATGTAGTCCTTCGGGACGATCTGCCAGAAATGCGGGAATTCGCGGTCCCAGTCGTTGAGCATGGATGCTGCGTGCCGGCTTTCGGTTTCCGTCACATGGCGCTCCACCAGATTTTTCAGCACCCCGCCCCAATAAGGGGAGGCGACGCGCTGCCAGTGCAGGGAATCCGGGTTCACGCGCATCTCGAACTTCTTCTCGCGGTCGTAGACGAAGGCGACACCGCCGGTGAAACCAGCACCGAAATTATCGCCGACCTCGCCCAGCACCACCACCGTGCCGCCGGTCATATATTCGCAACCGTTGCAGCCTATGCCTTCGATGACCGCGGTGGCGCCGGAGTTGCGCACGGCAAAACGCTCGCCCGCCGTACCGGCGGCAAACAGCGCGCCGGCAGTGGCACCATACAGCACGGTGTTGCCGATGATGGTGTTAAGGTTGGTCTTCAGCTTGGAGGACTGGCTGGGGCGCACCACGATGGTGCCGCCGGACAGGCCCTTTCCGACATAGTCATTGGCATCGCCAAGCACTTCCAGTTTTAGCCCCGTTACGGCGAAGGCACCAAGCGACTGACCGGCCGAGCCGCGCAAACGCACGGTGACATGGTCCGGCTGGAGCTTCACCTTGCGGTATTTGGCCACGATCTGCGAGCTGAACTTGGTGCCGATGGCGCGATGCGTGTTGCGGATGTTGTATTGCAACTGCATCTTCTCGCCGCTCGTGAAGAACGGTGCGGCATCCTCGATCATCTGCGCGTCCAGCGTCTCCGGCACCTCGTTGCGGCCCTCACGGGTGCAATGGCGTGCGTGCGGGCCGGGGTCGGCCTGGGCGAGGATGGGGTTGAGGTCGAGATCGTCCAGATATTCGGCGCCACGGCTGACCTGATGGAGCAGGTCGGTACGGCCGACGATGTCCAGCAGGCTCTTGAACCCGAGCCAGGCGAGCAACTCGCGCACTTCCTCGGCTATGAAGGAGAAGAGGTTGATGACCTTCTCCGGCGTGCCTTCGAATTTTGCACGCAGAGCTTCGTCCTGCGTGCACACGCCCACGGGGCAGGTGTTGCTATGGCACTGGCGCACCATGATGCAGCCCATGGCCACGAGCGATGCCGTGCCGATGCCGAATTCCTCGGCACCCAGCATGGCGGCGATGACGACATCACGCCCGGTTTTCAAGCCGCCATCGGTACGCAGCACCACCTGGTGCCGCAGGCGGTTGAGCATCAGCACCTGATGCGCTTCCGAAAGCCCCATCTCCCACGGCATACCGGCGTATTTAACGCTGGATTGCGGCGAGGCGCCGGTGCCGCCAACATGGCCTGAGATGAGGATGGCATCGGCTTTCGCCTTGGCCACACCTGCGGCGATGGTGCCGATGCCGGAACGCGAGACCAGCTTCACGCACACAGTAGCGCGCGGGTTTATCTGTTTCAGATCGTAAATGAGCTGGGCCAGATCCTCGATGGAATAGATATCGTGATGCGGCGGCGGGGAGATGAGCATCACCCCCGGCGTGGCATGGCGCAGCTTGGCGATCAGCTCGGTGACCTTGAAGCCGGGCAACTGCCCGCCCTCACCCGGCTTGGCGCCTTGCGCGACCTTGATCTCGATCTCGCGGCAGTCGTTCAGATATTCAGCCGTGACGCCGAAACGCCCCGAGGCGATCTGCTTGATGGCGGATGACGCGTTATCGCCATTGGCGCGCGGCTCAGCACGGGACGGGTCTTCTCCACCCTCGCCTGAATCGGAGCGCGCACCGATGCGGTTCATGGCAATCGAGAGCGTCTCATGCGCTTCCGGGCTCAGCGCGCCCAGCGAGATGCCAGGAGCCAGCAGGCGCTTACGGATTTCAGTGATGCTCTCGACCTCATCCACCGAGATGGGGGTGAGCCCATCGGTACGGAAATCCAGCAGGTCGCGCAAAGCCACCGGCTTCTGCTTGCGCACCATCTCCGAGTATTTTTTATACGCCTTGTAGCTGTTCGTTCCCACCGCCGTCTGCAACAGATGGATGGCGTTGTTGTCGAACGCATGCGTCTCGCCGCCATTGCGGCGCAAACGGTACTGGCCGCCGATTTCCAGCGGCACGACATTGCCGTTCCAGGCGGCTTTATGCAGCTCCAGCACCATATGCGCGATGCCCGGCAGGCCGATGCCGGAAATGCGCGAGGGCATGCCGGGGAAGAACTCGCCGACCAGCGCGCGGGACAATCCGATGGCTTCGAAGTTGTAGCCACCGCGATAGGAGGAGATGACCGAGATGCCGAGCTTTGACATGACTTTGAGCAGGCCCTTGTCCACCGCTTTTTTGTAGCGGTAGACGCATTCCTTCAAGCTGAGCTTGTCGAAAAGCCCACGCGCATGGCGGTCCGCGATGCTCTCCTGTGCGAGATACGCGTTGACGGTGGTGGCACCGGAGCCGACCAGCACGGCGTAATAATGCACATCCAGGCATTCGGCCGCGCGCACGTTAAGGCTGGTGAAGGTGCGCAGGCGCTGGCGTACCAGGTGGGTGTGCACGGCACCTGTGGCGAGGATCATCGGGATGGGCGCACGCTCGGGGCTCATCGCCTCATCGGTGAGGATGACATGCGTGCAGCCGGCGCGCACGCCTTCCTCGGCCTCGCGGCGGATGCGCTCGATGGCGCGGCGTAAACCCCCCTCTCCGTTCGCCACCTTGAACGTACAATCCACCACGCAGGCGGCAGCGCCCATGGTCTTGCGCATCGCCTCGAATTCGGCGGTGGACAAAACCGGTGAGTCTAGCTGCAAGAGATCGCACTGGTCTTCGTCTTCGTCGAGTACGTTGCCCAGATTGCCGAGGCGGGTTTTAAGGCTCATCACCTGGGTTTCGCGCAAGCTATCAATCGCCGGGTTGGTGACCTGGGAAAAGCTTTGGCGGAAGTAGTGATGCAGGCCGCGGTATTTGCCGGAGAGTACGGCGAGCGGGGCGTCATCGCCCATCGAGCCGGTGGCCTCCTGCGCGTCGGCTACCATCGGGTGCAGCAGCAGTTCCAGATCTTCCAGGGTAAAGCCAACCGTGAGCTGGCGGCGGCGCAATCCCTCGGCATCGAGCCGCACCGGCTCCGGCGCATCGGTTTTGACGATATGGTCGATGACGGTGATGCGCTTGACCCAGGAGGAATAATCCTGGCGCGCGGCCAGCATGTCTTTCAACTCAGCGTCGTGATAGAATTTCGCCTCGTCGAGATCCACGGCGATGGTCTGGCCGGGACCGACCGCACCTTTCTCGTTGATATCCTCTTCATCGAATATCACCATGCCGGTCTCGGAGCCGACGATCAGCATCTTCTGCTTGGTGATGGCATAGCGCAAAGGCCGCAGCCCGTTGCGGTCGAGCCCGGCGATGACGAAGCGGCCATCGGTTGCGGCAATCGCGGCCGGCCCGTCCCAGGGTTCCATAACGGAATTGCAATAATGGAACATGTCGCGATGCGCTTTGGGCATCGTCGAATCATTGCTGATCGAGGGCGGGATCATCAGCGCCTTGGCCATCGGCGCATCGCGCCCGGCGCGCACCAGCAGCTCGAATACGTTGTCCAACGCGGCGGTATCGGAACCGCCTGACTGCACCACGGGTTTTACGAATTCCAGGAACTCGTCCAGGCCTTCGGCGCCCAGCCGCGTCTCATGGCTCTGCATCCAGTTGATGTTGCCGGCGACGGTGTTGATCTCGCCATTATGCGCCAGCATGCGGAAAGGCTGCGCCAGCTTCCAGGTGGGGAAGGTGTTGGTGGAATAGCGCTGGTGATAGATGGCGAAGCGCGAGACGAAACGCTCATCCAGCAGATCGGGATAGAAATCCGTGAGCGAGGCGGCGAGGAACATGCCCTTGTAGATGATGCTGCGGCAGGAAAGCGAGCAAAGATACAGCTCGGAGATCTGCGCCTCGATGGCGGCCTTCTCGATCTTGCGGCGGATGATGTACAATTCGCGCTCGAAATCATCTTCCGCGAGGCCGCGCGAATTCCACAGCATGATCTGTTCGATTTCCGGGCGTGTGGCATTGGCTTTTTCGCCGATACAGGAAACGTCGATCGGCACCTGGCGCCAGCCATAGATGCGGTAGCCGAAGTTCAGTATCTCGGTCTCGACGATCTGGCGGCAGCGCTCCTGCGCGCCCAGATCCGTCTTCGGCAAAAACACCATGCCGACGGCGATCGGGCCCTCGCGCAGGCGGTCGCCGCCGCGCTTCACCTCTGCGCCAAAAAAATCCTGCGGGATTTCGATGTGGATGCCGGCGCCATCACCTGTTTTGCCATCGGCATCCACGGCGCCACGGTGCCACAGCGCCTTCAGCGCATCGATGCCGGCCTGCACGATGTCGCGGCGCTTCTTGCCGTCCAACGCGGCAACCAGCCCGACGCCGCAGGCGTCATGCTCCATCTCGGGCGAATAGGTTTCGCGCAGGATTTCCTTGTTCTTTTCCCAGGCAGCGAGGAATTCGGAAGCGGTTTCTTGTGTCATGGTCTTACTCCGCAGCCTGCGCATGGGCGCTGTGGGCAAATTGATGGTGGATGGCGGCGGCGGCATCGCGCCCGTCGCGTATGGCCCAGACGACGAGCGAGGCGCCGCGCACGATATCGCCGGCGGCATACACGCCGGGCAGTGCGGTCTCGAAGGTCTTCGGATTGGTCTTCAGCGTGCCCCAATGGGTCAGCTTCAGCTCCGGCTCGTTGAAGGCGCTGGGCAGATCTTCGGGGTCGAACCCAAGCGCCTTGATGACGAGATCGGCCGGCACGGTGAAGGCGGAACCCTCTATGGCGTCCACCGACTGGCGGCCGGAGGCATCGGGCAGGCCGAGATGCATGCGGATGGCGCGCACACCGGTCACCTTGTCATCGCCCAAAAACGCCTCAGGCGCGGACAGCCAGGTGAAGGTCACGCCCTCATCCTCGGCATTGCCGACCTCGCGCAAACTACCCGGCATGTTCTGCTTGTCGCGCCGGTACAGGCAGGTAACGGATTTGGCGTGCTGGCGCACCGCCGTCCGCACACAATCCATGGCGGTATCACCGCCGCCGATGACGACGACATTCTTGCCCGCGGCGTTGAAATGGCCGGATTCGTATTCCGGCACGGCATCCCCCAGCCCCTTGCGGTTGGAGGTGATGAGATAATCCAGCGCCGGGACAATGCCGGACAGGCCGGAGCCGGGCCCGCCGAGTTCGCGGGATTTATACACGCCGGTTGCGACCAGCACCGCATCATGCGTTTTGCGCAGTGAGGCGAAGGAGGTGGCGCCGCCGATATCGGCATTGAGGACGAATTTAATGCCGCCATCCTCCAGCCATTTCCAGCGGCGCAGCACGATCTCCTTCTCCAGCTTGAAGCCGGGTATGCCGTAAATGAGCAGCCCGCCGACGCGGTCGTGCCGGTCGTACACGGTGACCTGATAGCCCTGGCTGCGCAGAGCCTCGGCGGCGGCGAGGCCAGCCGGGCCGGCACCGATGATGCCAATGCTCTCGGCCCGCTCCTGCGCCGGGCGAATCGGTTTTACCCAGCCCTTCTCGAAGGCGGTATCCGTGATGTAGCGCTCGACGGCGCCGATGGTGACGCTCTCAAACCCCTTCTCGATAACGCAATTACCCTCGCACAACCGGTCCTGCGGACAGATGCGGCCGCAGATTTCCGGGAAGGTGTTGGTGGCGGCGGAGAGTTCATATGCCTCTTCCAGCCTTCCTTCGGTGGTCAGCTTCAGCCAGTCCGGGATGTTGTTGCCGAGCGGGCAGTTCACCGCGCAAAAGGGAATGCCGCATTGGCTGCAGCGGCTGGCCTGGGCCTCGGCCTGGGGCGGCTCGAATTCCTCGTAAATCTCCGCGAAATCCTCACGGCGCTGCGTGGCGGCGCGCTTGTTGGGCGTCTGTTGCGCCAGCTCGGTGAATTTCAACATGCGCTCGGCCATGGTGTTCGCCTTTCGATAAGAGCCTTTACAGCAGAGCGGGTGGCGCAAACTTGTTGCACCACCCTCCCCAATTGGTCCAAGGTTAATATCTGGCTTTTTGGCGGATTACCAGGATTTTTTTACAGTTACGACAGTATAGTTAACCTAATTTCAGCGTCTGCACTGCAAAACAACGCTTTCCCGGCAGGAACCAGGGTCAAAATAGGTCCGGGTACGTGACTATTCCTGAAAAGCCGCCTGGTTTCCTTTGCCGGCCACGCGGTAACGGGCGAGATAACCCGGTAGAATCAGGTCCAGCCTTGTGGGGGTAATGCCCAGCTCTTCCAGCCCCGGCGCGCCAGGGGAGACGATATTGTCGCGCGCCAGCATAGCGATCTGGTCGGCGGTGAGCAGCTTGCCGGGCAGGCGCTCCAGAAAAACGGCCTGCAGCCGGGCAAGCGGCACGGGCAGATCGAGAATGCGGCGCTTCCGGCCGATGTTGGCGAGGGTGAGCGCGATCAGCTCGCGGAAACTCTTTTGCTCCGGCCCGCCCAGCTCGTAGGTTTGGCCCGCCTGGCCGCGCGCAGCCAGTATCGCGGCCGCCACATCATCCACATACACCGGTTGGAGCATTATGGCGCCATGCACGATGGGGATGATGGGAAGAGCGACCGCCAGCCCGGCAAAGCGGTTGAAGAAATTATCCTCCGCCCCGAAGATAATGGAAGGACGCAGAATGACCGCGCCGGGGAATGCCGCTTGCACCGCGGCCTCGCCCGCCGCCTTGCTGCGCGCATATGCGGAAGGGCTGTTCGCATCGGCGCCGATGGCCGAGACATGGATGAAACTGGCTACACCAGCGGCGGTGGCGAGCCGGGCCAGCCGTCCTGCCCCTTCGGCATGAATCCGCGTGAAATCGCCTTTGCGGGATTCGGCCAGGATGCCGGCGAGGTTGATGACCAGCTCGGCGCCGACGATGGCACGGGCGGCATCCGCCTCGGACTCCACCGGCGCATACAGCGGCACCACCTGGCCGATATCGCCCATCGGCCGCAGGAATTTTGCCCCTTCCGTGTCGCGCACGGCGATTCGCACGATATAGCCTGCTGCCGTGAGGCGCCGCACCACATGCCGGCCCAAAAATCCCGAGCCGCCGAAAACCGTGGCAATTTTACGCGCTGACAGCATCCAAGCCTCCTTTATGCTGCCTCGCTTGTAGGGCGATGGCGTTTCTCTCTCAAGCGCGGTTGACGCCGGGAACAGGGCGGATTAAAGCCCCGGTCCACAGTGCTTTACCGGCACTGTGACGCTTCCGGCGCCGCCGGACGCAAAAATGGTGAATGCCCAGGTGGCGGAATTGGTAGACGCACTAGCTTCAGGTGCTAGCGCTCGCAAGGGCGTGGAGGTTCGAGTCCTCTCCTGGGCACCATTTTTAAAAAACTCTTCAAAATTCGGGGCTTACAAATGAGCGCGATCCAGCTTCACAAGCATGACTTGCCGGCTGGGCTCGACCTCGGCCCCATCGTCGCCGTGGACACCGAGACCATGGGACTCGACCCGCGCCGCGACCGGCTATGCCTGGTACAGCTTTCCTCAGGTGACGGCACCGCGCATCTGGTACAGATTATCCCGCCATCGCTCGGTGGTAAGGGCGCGGATTGCCCCAACCTCAAAGCCTTGCTCACCAACCCGCAGGTGACGAAGCTGTTCCACTATGCGCGCTTCGATATCGCGGCACTTGAGAACGGGCTCGGCGTGGTCACCGCCCCGGTGATCTGCACCAAGATCGCCTCGAAGCTGGTACGCACCTACACCGACCGGCATGGGCTGAAAGATTTGTGCCGCGATCTCGCCGGCGTAGAAATTTCCAAACAGCAACAGACCAGCGATTGGGGCGCGCTCGAACTTACCAAGGAGCAGTTGAGCTATGCCGCCTCGGATGTGCTGTATCTGCATGCGATCTGGGCAAAACTGAAAGCACTGTTAATCCGCGAGAACCGGCTGGAGATTGCGCAGGCCGCCTATGATTTTCTGCCCGTGAAGGCAAAACTCGACCTGCTGGGCTATGCCGAGGCGGATCTGTTCTCACATTGAAAACGCCGGTGCGACAATGCGTTATACCATGACCGACAAAGTTTTATTGACCCAACGCGTGGCGATGGTCATACCTTAGCGCATGACTCGCTGCGGACGGCATTCCAGATCTGGCAGTAGCGCGGGGCTCCGCCCTTTTACCGCCGTATTTACGGGCCATGTCCGCCTGATGACTTCGCCTCGCCTGACTTCGACCTTTTCGGCCTCACCTTTTCGGGTGACCATATTATGAACCATTCGCCACGCCATACCGTGCTGCAGAACCTGCGCCGGCAAAGCCAGGAAACGGCGGCGGATTTCGTGCGCCGCAGCCAGAAGGTGAGCCTGGCCAAGCGCCTGCTCCCCGCCGCAGGGCTGCTGTTGCTGGTCGCCCTTGTCGCGGCGCCTGAACTCCGCTCGGGGTCGGATGCCAATCGCGTGGCCTATCACATCAACCCCACAGACAGCTCAACCCCGGCCTCGCGCATGCTGGGGGCCAAATACCACGGCACGGATATGCAGGGGCAACCCTATACGGTGACCGCCGATACCGCCGTGGAGCTGGGGCCGGATAATGTCACCCTCGCCGCCCCCATGGGGGATATCACGCTCAAATCCGGCGCCTGGATGATGATGAAGGCCGCGAACGGCGTGTACCGGCCGCAAAGCGGGAAGTTGGAACTTAAGGGCGGTGTGACGCTGTACCGCAATGACGGCACGATTTTAACGACACCGGATATGGTGGTGGATATGCGCGCGGGCACGGCCGAGACCAATTCACCCACCGCCGTGCAGGGGCCGTTCGGCACGCTGAATTCTCAGCACGGGTTCATCCTGCTCAATAGAGGCTCCAGCGTCACTTTCAAAGGACCGGCGACCCTGGTACTTACCCAGGGCCAATGAAACGATTCCTCATCCTTGCGCCGCTGCTCGCGGCTTCCGCTTTCGCGCCCGCTCATGGGCAGAATTTAGACCTCGGCGGCGCGCCGGGGGCTACACCAACGCCTGTGAACATCACCGCCTCGAGCGGGATTAGCTGGTCGCAGGACGACCAGACGGTGACGGCCAATGGCAATGCCCAGGCAGTGCGCGGCAATGTGACCGTGACGGCCGACCAGCTCGTGGCACATTATAAAAAAACAGCGCCTGCACCCGGTGCGGCCGCGACTCCGGCGGCTTCCGCCTCGGCAGCCGACAGCCTGGAACAGGGCGGCGGGCAGCTTACCGAGCTGGATGCCATCGGCCATGTGCATATTTTTACGGCCACCCAGAATGCCTGGGGCGACAAGGCCGTGTACAGCCTGGGCGCCAAAGTGCTGGTTCTCACGGGGCAGCATCTCAAGCTGACCACGCCGACGGATACGATCACGGCGCGGGATTCGGTGGAATATTATACCGATGCGCATAAGGCCATCGCGCGCGGCAATGCGCTGGTCGTGGCCAATGACGGGCGCTCGATCGCGGCGGATGTGATCACCGGGTTTTTGAGCGACGCTCCTGCCCCAGCGGCAGGTGCGGCCTCGGCAGCGCCGGGGGATATGAATGCCGGCAGCCTGCAGAAGGTGGAAGCCGTGGGGCATGTGGTGGTGCATACCGTCTCCGATACCGCGACCGGCGATACGGGGGTGTATCTGCCGCCCACCGGCCAGGCGCGGCTGGGCGGGAATGTGCATATCATCCACGGGCCGAATGAGATGGCGGGCTCCGATGCGCTGGTGAATATGAAGACCGGTGTGGCGACATTGCTGGCGGCACCAGGCGGGCAGGTGTCGGGCGTGATTCTGCCTGGCTCCGGCGGGCCATCCAGCGGCGGAGCGACCAAGTGAATATGCTGAATTCCGGCGGGCTTATCGCCACTGGCCTGGGCAAGCGATTCAAAAAGCGCCCGGTGGTCCGCAATGTCTCCATTTCCGTAAAACGTGGCGAGGCGGTGGGGCTGCTCGGGCCCAATGGCGCCGGCAAGACCACCACATTCTACATGATCGTCGGGCTGATCGCCCCGGATAGCGGCACCATCACGCTGGATGGCGCGGAGATTTCTTCCCTGCCGATGTACCGGCGGGCGCGGCTTGGCATTGGCTATCTGCCACAGGAGGCCTCGGTGTTCCGGGGGTTGAATGTCGAGCAGAACATCATGGCGGCACTGGACATGGTGGAGCCCGACCGCGACCGGCGCGAGGATATTTTATCCGGCCTGCTGGTGGAGTTCGGCATTTCGCATCTGCGCCGCACCCCGGCTTTGGCGTTGTCCGGTGGTGAGCGGCGGCGCGTGGAGATTGCGCGCGCCTTGGCGACGGGGCCGAATTACATCCTGCTCGATGAGCCGCTGGCGGGGATCGATCCGATCGCCGTGAACGAGATCCGCGATCTGGTGTCGCATCTGAAAGATCGCGGGCTCGGCGTGCTGATCACCGACCATAATGTGCGCGAGACGCTGGAGATCATCGACCGGGCCTATATTCTCTACGATGGCCAGGTGCTGATGGAGGGTAACCCCGAGCAGGTGGTGGCGCATGAGGATGTGCGGCGGGTGTATCTGGGCGAGAAGTTCAGCTTGTAGGTTGAATGCGGGGAGATGAGCATGGCTGAATACGAATACACAATCAGCCTGCGAATTTTGCACCCGGATGTCTCGCCTGACCAAATTACCTCGGCATTGGGCATCTCGCCCTGGCACTCCTGAAAGAAGGGAGAGCGGCGAACGCCCCCCAAAGGCAATCCTCTTTCCCGCATAAATGAAACTAATTTTTGGAACGCTCGTCGTTTGGAGACGGGAAAATCCGAAGACCTCGATCTTTCTGCCGCGCTGGAAGCGGTTCTGGAGCGATTGGCGCCGCATAAGGAATATATTGCAGCGCTGAGAGCCAGTGGCGGTGGCGTGACAATCTCCGTCGGCTGGTTTCTCAATAATCAGAACTATGGCGACACTTTCCCTCATGGCCTGCCCGGTAAGTTCGCCGAATTTGGCGCTGATCTATGGCTGGATGTGTATCCTCCTTCGTCTGATGAGGAAGATGGCTTTCCGCAGGTTGATCTTGGTGAACGTGTCCAGCCGTTGGCAGAAGAGCGCGAGAAGTTTTAGGCGCCCAAAATGCCGTCATTGCGAGCGCAGCGAAGCAACCCATCTTTCGTGACACGGCATGGAAGATGGGTTGCTTCGCTGCGCTCGCAATGACGATGGGATAAGTTTATGCATTTTCCGGGCCAAAATGCTTTGACCTCTCCTGAATATGCGTTAATGCTCCGGCATGGCTTTTGCTCCATCCTTCGCGCCACGCCTCGATTTACGGCAGTCGCAATCGCTGGTGATGACACCGCAATTGCGTCAGGCGATCCAGTTGCTGCAATATTCAAACCTGGAAGCCAGCGCGTTTATTGAAGATGAATTGGTTAAAAATCCGCTACTTGAGCGCGATGATGGTGGTGAAACCGTAACAGCGCTGGAGCCGGAAATTCCCCCTGCCCTGGCCGAGGCCGGGGCGGATAGTGCGACGCTGGCGGAGAGCGGGATTCTGCCGGAGGCGGATAAGGCGCCGCTGGATATCGACCTCTCGAATTTATATGATGCTGGCCCAGGTGGCGAAATTTACGGCAATGGCGGCGGGGGCGGTGACGAAGACTGGAATGCGCTCGATTTCATCGAGGCCGGGGCGCCGAATTTGCGGGAGCATCTGGAGCAGCAGGCGCGGCTGGCGTTTTCCACGCGAGAAGAGGTGGCCATTGCCGCGGCGCTGATCGCGGTGCTGGACCCCGCCGGGCGGCTGGGTGAGACGCCGGAGGCGGTGGCGGCGGCTTTGGGGGTCGATTTATCCCGGCTGGAGACCGTACGGGCGAAAATGATGCGGTTTGACCCGGTGGGACTGTTTGCCACCAGCTTGGCCGAATGCTTAGGCGCGCAACTGGCCGAACTGAACCGGCTGGACCCGGCGATGCAGGCGCTGCTCGATAATCTGGAGCTGCTGGGCCGGCGCGAGCACAAGCGTTTGCAGGATATATGCGGGGTGGATGCGGCCGATATGGCCGAGATGGGCGCGGAAATCCGCCGGTTGGACCCCAAGCCGGGCATGCGCTTCGAGGCCGAGCCTTTGCGCCCGCTGATCCCCGATGTGCTGATGCGCCCCGCGCCCTTGACCGAGGATGGGCAGAGCGACTGGATTCTCGAGATCAACCCCGAAACCATGCCGAAATTGCTGATCCGGCGTGGATTCCATGGGCGGATGCTGGCCTCCGCCTCGCGTGAGACGAAAAGCTTCCTCTCCGAGCAGATGCAGAGTGCCACCTGGCTGGTGAAGGCGCTGGAATCCCGGGCGCAGACAATTTTACGTGTGTCGGCCGAGATCGTGCGACGGCAGGATGGGTTTTTCAAACATGGCATCTCGCATCTGCGCCCCCTCACCTTGCGGGATGTCGCGGTTGAGGTGGAACTTCATGAAAGCACGATAAGCCGCGTGACTTCCAACAAATCCATAGCCACGCCACGCGGGATTTTTGAACTTAAATTCTTTTTCACAACCGCACTTTCGGGGGCAAATGGCGAAACCCATTCTGCCGAAACCGTGCGGCATAGGGTGGGGCAGATCATCGCGGGGGAAAATCCGAAGAATATTCTGTCCGACGATGCCGTCGCCTCACTATTGCAAAAAGAAGGCATAGACATCGCACGCCGAACCGTGGCCAAATACCGGGAAGCGCTGCGAATTCCAGGCTCGGCGCAGCGCAGGCGGGAAAAACTATCCCCGTAAAGGCGGGCTTAAGGAAGCCCGTTATAAGTAGAGCCTCTCTAGTCGGGAGAAGACCATGCAACTTACGGTCTCAGGCAAACAAGTGGATTTATCCGATGCATTGCGTGTGCATGTGGGTAAGAACCTCGACACCATAACCCATAAATATTTTGACGCTGCGCTGGAAGCGCATGTCACATTCAGCAAGGCGCGCAGTTTTTTCACATGCGACATCAACCTGCATGCCGGGCGCGGCATAACCGTGCGCGGCGAGGGCGAGGCAGCCGATGCGCATGCCGCGTTCGATGACGCGGCCGAGCATATCGCCACGCGCCTGCGCCGCTACCGCCAGCGCGTCTCGGCGCATCAGCGCGATGCCGGGGCCAGGGCCAAGCCGCAGGCAGGCAAGCAGTATGTGCTGCGCCACGAGGCTGAGGAGTTGGAACATGATGCCCCTGCCCCGTTGGCCAACGGTAATTCTAATGGGGGCCATGAAGCGCTGCACGGGATCGTGGTGGCGGAATCCGCCGCCTCGATCGAGACACTCTCCGTACGCGATGCGGTGATGCGGATGGATCTCGCGTTCCAGCCGGTGCTGATGTTCCGCAACGCCAAGACCAGCCATCTGAACGTGGTGTACCGCCGTGCGGATGGGAATGTCGGGTGGATTGATCCGGGGACGTAAGACGTAAAACCATGTGACGTACCTGGGCGGCGCTTCGGCGCCGCCTTTTTTTTGTGGTTTTGCATAAAAAAATGCACAAAATTTATTGCTGCACTAGACTATATAACAGAAAGTTTACTAACATTTAATTACCAAACCACCGGGAGCCTAACATGTCGGATACGATCATCAGCAGCGTTGTCACGTCCACGGTCCTACTCGACAGCCCAACGTATAATGACAATGTTACTGTTACGGAGATCGGCACGGTCAGCGTTGCCAGCGGCTTCGGGATGAGTGCCGGCAGCTATGCCACGATCCTCAACAACGGTACCATCAGCTCCAGTAAATATGAGGGCATCTATCTGGCAACCGGTGGTTCGATCACGAATTTTGGTACGATCTACGGTGTGGATGGCGGGATTTATCAGGATACTGGCCTGGCCAGCATCGTCAATTACGGCTCCATCCTCGGAGGGGGAGGGACAGACGGCAACCAACCCTTTTTCGTCAATGCCGGTATCGATCTCTTCGCCGGTCAGTTGACCAATGAAAACAAGGCATTGATTTCCGGTGTGGATTTTGGGGTTTTTGGTTACGGCACAGTCGGTGCTCCTCTTGCGATCATAAATGATGGCACCATTCAGGCGAGCGGCGCCGCTGGTGGCGTTGCCAATACTTTCACCCTTGCCCCTGGCCTTTACGTTACGGTCAACAATGATATCGGCGCCGCATTTCTCAGAGGCGGTACGTTCATCAATGCCGGTACAGTGTCTGGCAATACCGATGCGGTCTATTTCACCGGCGGCAATGCCGATTTGGTGGTGGAAGCCGGCGCTGTGTTCGATGGCTCGGTCGTGAGCGTGGAAACGCTGCAGGGTACCTTCGACAATGTGGTCACGTCGACGGTGCTACAGAACACCATTGAACTTGCTTCCAGCTCCTCGGCCGGCGTGTTGGACATGGGTGGCAGCTTCTCCGGATTCACCACCATTGATATCGACACTGGTTCGACATGGACGCTGGAGGGCAATATTGCCGAGTTGGCGAGCGGTCAGACCATCAGCGGCTTTACCCTTGGTGATACAATCAAGCTGGCCGGTTTTGCCGCCACCTCGGAAAGCTATGCCGATGGCGTACTGACATTGACGAATGCCGCGTCGCTGACGGAAACGATAACATTCACGAACGAGCCCGCCGGTCTGACGGCCGCGAGCTTCAATGTGATCCCCGATGCTGCCATCGACGGCACGGATATAACCCTGTGCTTCTATCCCGGCACGCGCATTGCCACGCCGGCGGGTGAGGTGGCGGTGGAAGATTTGCAAACGGGCGATATGGTGCTGACGGCGAATGGTCAGATGCCCGTGCGCTGGATCGGACGCTCCGAGGTTGCCACCCGCTTTGCCGACAAGTTACGCTCGTTTCCGGTGCGCATTAAAGCCGGGGCGCTGGGTGGTGGGCTGCCGCGGCGCGACCTGCTGGTGTCGCCGGACCATGCGCTGTTTCTCCATGGCGTGCTGGTGCATGCCTCGGCGCTGGTGGATGGGGTGAATATCCTGCGCGAATATGATGTGCCGGAGGTGTTCAGCTATTACCATGTGGAGCTGGCCAGCCATGAGCTGCTGCTGGCGGAAGGCGCGCTTGCCGAGAGCTTCGTGGATAATGTGGAGCGGATGCATTTCCATAACTGGGATGAGCGTGAGGCACCTGCCGAGGCGATTGTGGAGATGGCGTATCCGCGCGCGAAATCGGCACGGCAGTTGCCGGCGGCGCTGCGGGCGCGGCTGGCACGCAGATACGCCGCTTAAGGGGCGGCGCCCCGGCGCCGCCTCAAATTTTCCTCAACCGTAAGGCGGCTGCGTAAACCCCTTGGGTGACAGCGTGAAAACCTCCACACCCGTCTCCGTCACGCCCAGCATGTGTTCGAACTGCGCCGAGAGTGAGCGGTCGCGGGTTACGGCTGTCCAGCCGTCGTCCAACACTTTAACCTCGGGGCGGCCAACATTTACCATCGGCTCGATGGTGAAGAACATGCCGGGTTTGATGATTGTGCCTTCGCCCCGCCTGCCGTAATGCAGCACGTTGGGGGGCTCGTGGAATTTGCGGCCGATGCCGTGGCCGCAGAAATCGCGTACGACCGTGAAGCGCTGGGCCTCGACGTAGGACTGGATGGCGTAGCCGATGTCGCCGAAGGTGTTGCCGGGTTTGACCTGGGCGATGCCGCGCATCAGGGCCTCGTAGGTCACCTCGATGAGGCGTTTGGCCTTGGTGCTGGGCGTGCCCGCGACATACATGCGGCTGGAATCGCCGAACCAGCCGTCCAGCGTCACAGTGACATCGATGTTGACGATGTCGCCCTCACTCAGCGTTTTATCGCCGGGGATGCCGTGGCAGACGACATGGTTGATGGAGGTGCAGATGGATTTGGGGAAGCCGCGATAGTTAAGCGGCGAGGGTGTTGCCCCGTGCGCCAGGATAAAATCGTGGCAGATCTGGTTGAGATGCTCGGTGGAGACGCCGGGGGCGACGTGTTCGCCGATCATGTCCAGAGTCTCGGCGGCGAGGCGGCCAGCCGCGCGCATCGGCGCGAAATCCGCCGCGCTGTGAATTGTAACCCGCCGTGCCTCGGCGCCGCCGTCCATCATCGTAAATGCCCATTGCAGAATGTGTCTCGCACCTTAGCACATGCGCGCTGGGCGGGGCAAAACAAGGTTTCAGCCCAGCGGGTGCGGCTCGTAGATGAGGTAAAGCAGGCGGGATTTGGCGATGCGCCAGCTTCCGGCCTCGCGCCGGTAGGTCTCGTGGTACTGGCCAAAGCCGGTATGGCCGGATTCGTTCAGCCGCGCGGCACGGTCCTCGGGCCAGATGACGCGGTCCTGCATGGCCCAGATGACGGCGGCGGTATCGCCCTCGATGGTGATTTCCGGGTTGTGGACGTGGTGGGCCGTTTTGGCGTGTTCGACGCAGGAGCGGATGTAGGTGATGGCGGCTTCGCGGCCCTGCACCGGGGGAGCGCCGCCGGCGGTGGAGGTGTCGAGGATGAAGTCCTCGGTGAAGAGATCGGTGTAGGCGGCCCAGTCCTTGGTATCGAGAAAGCGGCAGTAGCGGGCTTTGACCTTGCTTATGGCGATGAAATCCTCGGCGTGCTGGCTCATTTTTCCTCCGTTTATTATTGTTGAGTTGTTCAAGGCAGTTGTTCAAGGCAGTTGTTCAAGGCATGGGCGCGACATCCGTGGTGGGCTGGATGAGGATGCGGGTGATGTTGGCACGGCGCGGGAGCTGCACGACGAGCAGGATAGCATCCACGATGTCGGCGGATTCCATGGCACCCTCCTTATGCGTGTGCTGCTGGATGGCGGCGCGCCATTTGGGGTCGGAAATGCTGTCGGCGATTTCCGTGGCGGTGGCACCAGGCTCGATGATGGCCACACGGATGCCGGCCACCCCACCCTCCTGGCGCAGGGCCTCGGTAAAGCCGGTGACGCCGAATTTGCTGGTGGCGTAGGAGGCAAATTGCCAGCCGGAGCGCCGGCCGGCGGTGGAGGAGATGTTGATGATATCCCCCGCCCCTTGCGCCTTCATATGCGGGAAGGCCGCCTTGCAGGTGTAGATGGTGCCCATGAGGTTGATGTCGATAACCCGGTGCCACTGCTCCGTGGTGAGCGTCTCGATGCCGCCGGCCTCGTTCACACCGGCGGCGTTGACGAGAATGTCGATGCGCCCGAACGCCGCGATTGTGGCTTCGACGGATGCGGTGGCATCGGCCTCGATGGAGACATCGCCGGGCAAAGCCAGGGCTTTGCCGCCGGCGGCGGTGATGCGGGCAACCAGGGCCTCCAGACGCTCGCGCCTGCGACCAGAGATGGCGACGGACATGCCTTCGGCGGCGAAGGCCAGAGCCGTGGCCTCACCAATGCCGGAGGAGGCGCCGGTGACCAGTGCGACCTTGCCGCTGAGTGATTGGGCCATGGTTTTGCTCCCTCTTTGCTTGAGTTTGAACGGAGCATTAGCAAAGCCGGGAGGGGCGTCAAGCTAGGGTTTTGTGAAGGCGGAGAAATCGGCGGGCACAAAACCGCGCTGTTCGAGGTAGCCGGCCCAGGGGAAGATGGTGATGTGGTGGAGGGTGTAATCCAGGTCCAACTCTTCCAGCCTGATGCAGATTTTGCTGGGGCAGGAGACGGCTGGTTGGGGGCAATGGGTGACGTCGTATTACGTGAGGGGCTGATAACACGGTGTGACGCGGCTTAATTTGTTGGGGTTGAGATGGCGGGCTAGGAGACTAACCCGCCATGCTTGTGGCTTTCCTATGCTTGCTGCCCGCCTATTATTGTGCGGAGAACCGGAGTGGCGTCGAACACAATACCCGCCTCGGCTGCACGCTGGGTGAATGCTTTCAGCAGGCAATCGTCTAAATCAGCCGAAATTTCATAAGTAATTTCTCGTCCCCCCAGAGCTGGAAATTGCAGTGATATCTTGCCCTCTTTATGCTCCCGATAATCAAAAAGAGAACCGCTATTGGGCTTTCCGTAATATACGCGCATTGACGTTTTAGTTTTACGAAACGTGATTTTCAGCGCCTCTTGGAATAAGATGTCGTTTCGAACCAAGTAATAAAGTCTGTTCTTGGTGTAATTGAAAACTTGCGTTTCCTGCTCTGTGGGAAAATACCCTTCAGCTTCCGGTTCTGATTGATTGGCCGATGGCGCAATTATCGCCGCGTCCTGACGTTCTGGTGCTTTCACCACATCCTTTGGGGCATAACCGAAACGGGAGAGGGCTTCCTGAGCCACAAACGCTTCCATCGCATCCCGCACCAAATCACGATTTGCATCAACGATTTTTTGCGTCACCTTCGTGATTTTTTCGCCCACAGCAGAACATCCAATGATAAAGCGAATAAACTCATCGGATGGTGCAGACTTGAACTGTTTGATCGTGTCGACCACGGACTCAAATAGGATTTTCCGCTTTGCCTCAGTTCCTACATCTTCAGGTTTGAACAGACCGCTCCGGATGACTGCAATACCGCCGAGGGTAATGTCGTCTATTGAATTGTTTTTGGCGATTTCTGCAAAGTCTAGGCGCAAAAAAGCCGTATCGTCCATCATATTTGGTTTATCTGAGTCCGCATAAAACTCATATTTGAGACCATCCGTAAGGATACCCAGTTTCACCGTCGGTGAAGCGTTAAAATAGCTTCGAAGCTGACCGCGATCATCTTTTATGGCTGCGCCAGTGCGCTTAGATTCAATAGCGATCACCGGCAGACCTTGGCCCAGAATCGCAAAATCCACCTTATTTTGATATTTCTCCGAAAAATCAGCGTGATGCTCCGGGGATACTTCGTCTGGGTTTGTAATGTCATACCCAAGAGCGGTCAAAAACGGCTGCACGAGGGAAGCATTTGTCTTCGCTTCAGAGTCAATTTTGGGAGCTCTTTCAGTCGCCAGCTTTGCATGGGCTAAAATGCGCTGCCTAAATTCTTCCAAATCCGGGGACATTTGACCGTTTCCTATCAATTTTTACTGCTCCAGGCTGCATCAGATTTATACATATTGCTAGAGTTTTTATTGCCTATTCACACCATCTCCCCGAAAGTTGAACTTGTTGGGCGTAAAGATGGCGGATTGCGCTGAGCTTATCCGCCCTACATTACGCCGTGAGAGGCCGCGTCATCGCTTCGGGGTCCACCCAGGCGTCGAAATCTGTTGCTCCCACGCCGAGCGCCAAAGCGGACTCACGCAATGTCAGCCCCTCGCGATGCGCTTTCAGGGCGATTTTGGCGGAGGTTTCGTAGCCTATGTGGGGATTCAGGGCTGTTACCAGCATCAGGTTGCGGGCGAGGTTTTCGACTATTTTTTCTCGCGCGGGTTCTATGCCTTCGGCGCAATGGGTGGAGAAGGAGTCCAGCGCTTCGGTCAGCAAACTCGCGGCATCGAGGAAGTCGTGCAGCATGACGGGTTTGTAGACGTTGAGCTGGAAATTGCCTTGGGAGCCGGCGAAGGCGATGGCGTGGTCGAGGCCGAAGACCTGGACCGCGACCATAGTGAGGGCTTCGCATTGGGTGGGGTTGATTTTGCCGGGCATGATGGAAGAGCCGGGTTCGTTTTCGGGGATCAGCAATTCGCCGATGCCGGTGCGGGGGCCGGAGGCGTACCAGCGCACGTCGTTGGCGATCTTCATGGCGGCACCTGCGAGAACGCGCAGGGCACCAGAGGCGGCCACCAGTGCGTCATGGGCAGAGAGAGCGGCGAATTTGTTCTCGGCCGTGACGAACGGCAGGCCGGTTTCGGCTGCGATGTAGCGGGCGGCGGTGGCGCCGAAAGCGGGGTGGGCGTTGAGGCCGGTGCCGACGGCGGTGCCACCGATGGCGAGCTGGTACAGGCCGGGGAGCGATGCGTTGATGCCGTCGCGCGCGGCTTCGAGCTGGGCGCGCCAGCCGGAGATGATCTGGCCGAGGGTGATTGGGGTGGCGTCCTGCAGATGGGTGCGGCCGGTCATTACGACATCGGCGTATGCGGCCTCCTTGGCGCGGAAGATGCCGGCGAGGCGGTTCACCGCGGGGAGGAGCGTATGCAGTGCCTCGGCGGCGGCGATGTGCATGGCGGTGGGGAAGGTGTCGTTGGAGGATTGGCTGTGGTTGACGTCGTCATTAGGGTTGATAGGTTTTTTGCTGCCCAGAACGCCGCCTGCCATCTGGATGGCGCGGTTGGCGATGACCTCGTTGGCATTCATGTTGCTTTGGGTGCCGGAGCCGGTCTGGAAGACGACGAGGGGGAATTCGGAGTCGTGGCTTCCCTCGATGACTTCCTGCGCGGCGGCGGTGATGAGGGCGGTTTTTTCGGCCGGGAGCTGGCCGAGTTCCTGGTTGGCGAGGGCGGCGGATTTTTTGAGGATGCCCAAGGCGCGGATAACCCCCCTGCCCCAGATGTAGTTGCGGCGGCCGATAACGAAATTTTCGAGAGAGCGCTGAGTCTGCGCACCCCAAAGCCGGTTCGCATCGACTTCGATTTCGCCCAGGGCATCATGTTCAATCCGGCTCATACGTGCGCCCCCAGGAGTAAAAGTTTTTGGTGCAGCTTTTTTCAAAAAGCTGCTGCTTTTTCTTAAAGATTTCCATTAAGAAACCCCAAAGCCGGCAGCGGCTTCCACCGCTTCGGCAGATCCGTGCGCCGGATAGGCCGGATGATATAACGCGGCGAAGCCTGCCCGCTACGCTCCAGAAAGCTCGCATAGGCCCGCACCTGGGCTTCACGCCAAGCCTGGTCGTGCAAAGCGGCGGTGCGGCTGGGGAAGATTTCGGCGATGCGGATGACGCGGCCGATGATGGCGACGACGGCCCAGAGTGAGTCCTCGGGCGCAGACCGGCGTTTATCTGGGGTGAACTCCACTCTTTACCCTCCGCCCCGCCAATATAGGCGGCTCGGCGGAAATGTCAGGGGAATTTTTCCTTCAAGGCAGTGATGCACAAAGCGAGTAGGACAAAAGGGTCGGAGACGAGGTAGCGGCCGGCCAGGCGGCGGGGGTTGCGGGCCAGGCGCTGGAGCCATTCCAGCCCGGCGTTGCGCATCCATAAGGGCGCGCGTTTGACTGCCCCCGAGGCAAAAGCCAGGCCCGAGCCGGTGCAGAGGCCGACACCCACGGCGCGCGGCTCGCCGGCGACGGCATAGGCCAGCATCTCCTGTACGGGCGAGCCTATGGCGAAGAAGGTGAAGGCGGCCTGGGTGTCTATGACGAAGTCGCGGGTGCGGTTGAAGGCCACGGCATCGTGCAGCAGGCGCATGGGCGGGCTGTAATGGATGAAGGAGACGGCGGGGAAGCGCTGCGCCAGGGCCAGGAATTCGGGCTCGTCCATGCCGATGACGGTGACGCGGCGGCCGGCGAGGTGGGCGAGCAGGGCCTCGGTGAGATCGGCGCCGGGGATGACGCGTGGGGTGGGCAGGCGGAGGCGGCGGGCGACATGCGCGATGAGGGTGGAATCCAGCAGGCAGAGCATGGCGCGCTGGTAGATGGGACGCAGGCCGGGGATGCGCAGCAGGCGCTCGATATGGTCGGCATTGGGGGTGACGACGTAGGAGAAACGCGCGCCCTCAGGCCGGGCGAGCAGGCGTTCGATGACGGCATCCAGGCTGACATTACAGAAATCAATGCCGAGCAACGGGACGATGGGCGCGGTTACAGCGTCCATGTAAGCCCCAGGGTGACCACATGCTCATTGGCGGCGCTGAGGGTGTTGGCCTGGCGCGTGTTGAAGCGGTACATGCCTTCCACCGCCAGGGCAGGTGTTGCCTGCCACTGCATATCCAATTCTCCGGTTGCCAAAAGCTCGTGCAAATCTGAGTGAATATACTGGGCATTGGCTAACTGCGCTAACGTCCGAAAGGTAACATTTTCGAGATATTGGTGTGAAACAGCCAGTTTTATGGAAGTGTCGGTGTATGCCGTGGCGGAAATGGCGTCGGGATCATCGATTTCCCGGCTTGCTGTCAGGGAGATTTGATCCAGCATGGTGGGTTGCCAATCGGCGCGGGCTTCCAGAACCGGTGTGGTGAGGGGGCTGCCGTGGTGCGGCAGGCGCTGGGCGGCGCCTGCCAGGAGGGAGAGGGTCCAGAGGGCGTTTTGCTGCAACTGGAGGCCCGCCACGGCCTGGTAGATGTCGGCGGTCTGGCTGGGGTCATCGTAGTTCATCTGTGTGGCGCTGAGGCGCAGGAGGGCGGTGAGCGGGCCGCCTGGGGTGCCGCCTGGGGTGTAGGCCAGAGTGGCGGCCTCGCGCTGCTGGGTGCGGTTGGCGGTGCTGGCGGCACCCGCGAAATTGTAGCGGCTGAGGCTGATGTCCGGCGTGAGGATGAACAGGCCGGCGGTGATTGCATCGCTGGCGCGCAGGTTGAGCAGCGTGAAGGGGATGGGGCGGTCGATGGCCGTGGTGTCGAAGGCAAAGCCGGTAATGGCGCTGTGCAGGACCGCGGCGGAGATGGTGATGGTTTCGCGCGGGAGCGTGATGCGCTCGCCGGCGGCGACCAGGCCGGTGGTGGTGTTCTGGACGTGGTTTTGCGGATAGGCGGCAAAATCGCCTTCGGTGTAGAGGCCGAAGCCTGCGGCATCGTCGGTGAGGAGCAGGCTGGGGTTGGCCTGCAGTATGGGAGAACCCGATGAGCCGCCGGGGGCGGAATCATAGCCGGTGGCGGCATTCAGCACGGGGGCAACGGTAAGGCTGCCGAAATTCCAGCCGGTGGCGCCGGGGGCGAACCGCCGGTGCTGGGCGATGACGCTGAATTTCTGGCCGTAGCCGGGGATGGCGGGAGGCAGCAGCGTGTCGAGTAACTGGGCGCGGGCCGGCTGGGTGCACAGCAGCAGGAGCGCGAATGGGGGGACGAGTTTGTTGGTGTTCCGCACGGCTCGGGCATAGCATTAACTTCTGGTTAACTGTAAATCCACAGCACTACCTGGGGTTACAATTTTGCGTGAGCGGCGGGCGGATATAGAGGCGGCGAAAGGCCTGGCGATCGTGCTGGTGGTGTTCGGCCATCTGGTGGCGCGGCAGGACCCGGCGGGGGTGGATTGGTACGAGCCCCTGCGGCGCGCGGTTTATGCGTTTCACATGCCGCTGTTTTTGTATCTGAGCGGGCTGGTGACGGTTTATTCCGGGTTTTTGCAGCGGCGCCGGGCGGCGTTTTGGGGGTTGGCGCGGGCGCGGGCGGCGCGGCTGCTGGTGCCGTTTTTCGGGCTGGGCGTGCTCATCGTGCTGGGCAAATGCGCGGCGGCGGGGCTGGTGCATGTGGATAATGCGCCGGGCAGCGTGGGGGGCGGCTTGCGCGCGCTGGTGTGGGATACGGCGCACTCCCCTGCCCTGTCCATCTGGTATTTGATCGTGTTGTTCGTTGTGAGTCTGGGAAGTGTTCTGCTCCTGGATGGGCGGGTGGCGCTGCTGCCATGGCTGCTGCTGGTATCGCTGGTGGTGTTCTGGGTGCCGCTGCCTGAGCGCGCGTATCTGGACCGGGTGGGGATGTTCGCGCCTTTCTTTCTGCTGGGGGCGGCGGCCGGGTTTGCGGGCGCGCGTTGGGATGCGCTGGTGGAGCGTATCTGGCCCTGGGCGATGGCGATGTTTGGCGCCTGCCTGATGGCGATTGTGGTTTGCGGGCCGGAAAGCGTGTTTGAGGAAAGGCTGAGTTTATTGCTGGTGGGGGCAATTTCACTACCCGCAATTCACGGGCTGTTAAGATGTTCATGTTTTATTCCGTTGCAGAGCATATTTTTGCTGCTGGGGCGGTATTGTTTCATGATCTATCTATTCAACACGCTGTTCATCGGTTTGGCCAAGGGGATTTTGCTCCTGGCCTGGTCCTGGGACGGAGCGCATTTTGTGGTCTTTGCCTGTGTGCTGATGGGTGCCGGGCTGATGGGGCCGATGGCGCTGAAGCGTTACGCTTTCAGGCGGGTGCGATATCTGGACAGGATGACGGATTGAGGTGCCTGTGCTGTGGCGTATGGCACCGATATGTCACGGTTTCTGGCGCGGCTAGAACCAGAGCTGGCGGCGAGTTTTACGGTTGAACAACTGGCGGCGGTGGAGCTACATTTCGCCATGCGCAACCGCACGGGCCATGCGATCGATTGGCGCAAACGGATCGGTGTGTGCGGATGGCGGGGGTATGTGGTGGTGCTGGCGGGGCGGGAGAGGTCCGGGCCGATCTGATTGCGGTGTGCCGGCACGGGGTAATTGGCGGGCCCGCATTCACGCGGCCCCGCCTTATCACATGCCCGCCTTGTCATATGCCCGCCTTGTCATATGCGGGGTCAGCTTACGGCGTGGTCCATCGGCCGCCCTGATAGAGCCGCCTCGCGCTGCTGGCCGCGGTCAGGTCGATCTCCACCGCGTTGGGTCTCTCTCCGCTGAACATCGTCCCGGTTGTTATGCGCTGCTCGAACCACACCAACAGCCTGTCGGCCGGCGTTAACGAGGTGGTACCCTGCCTGATGGGATCTGGCGTGACATAGATCGGCGTGCTGGCCTGGCTGCCATCGGGGCCGGTTGAGAGCTGGGTCAGGCCGGCATGGATCTGTCCATAGTCATTGTTTATGGTGATGGAAGCGGCCGGTCCACCGGCAACGGCCTCTGAAAGAACGCCATTATAGTCGAGTGTGCTTTGCTCGCCGAGGTCGATACTGACCATGCCCGTCGCGATCTGGACTTCAGCATTGCCCCTGAACATGTTGGAACCGAAAAGCTGAAAGATCGGCCGCCAGGAGAAATTATTGGACCCCAGATATCGCCCGTAGGATTGCCAGACGACGTTGTAGGGCGCGGTGCCGATCTTTTTGGCGAAGCAGAGATTATGGCCGGACTGCTGGAGCCTTCCCACATCGTTGGAATCGATTTGAATGGTTACCGTCTTCTGCTGCGCCGACACATTGGCCTGCAGCGCCGCTTCGTGGTTGAGCCCGGCGGGATTGATGGTGCCCTCGCCATCGGCTTGTTTCGACCAGGCACGGCCGGCTTCACGATCGTTATGCAATTTGCTCATGCTGGGTTTCCTTTGAGGATCGAAACTTTTGGTTGAGATGCAATGCCGGTTTTAATTTCGGAGCATTGCTACACTAGCGGTGATTCGTCCGGCTAACCAGAGGTTAGGTTTTCACTTTGCTTGCCCCAGTGTGCCGGCGGTGTGGGAGGCGGGCAGGCCAGTTATTGCCTGAAATACCCGCCGTAGCGCGGGTGGTACATTTCGGCATCGGCATGGCCGGATTTTTGGTGGGCCAAGGGGTTCACGCGTGTGAGGGCTGTGCCGGCGATGGTGACGCCGGCTTCTTGCAGCAGGGTTATCGCGGCGCGCAGTATATGGCGCGGGGTGCGGTTCCAGCGGATGCAGAGCAAAGCGCAATCGGCCAGGCGGGCGAGGACACGCCCTTCGGCAAGGGCGAAGGCGGGGGGCGCGTCGATGAGGATGACGTCGTAATCCTGCCGCAAGGAATCAAGGAAGTTTGGCAGAGCGGGGGAGAGGAAGAGCGAGAGCGCGGCTTTGGCCTGGGTGCCAGCCGGAATGATTCTGGCCCCCGTCAACGTATCCTCGATGATGATCTCCTCATGCAGCGCCAGGCCGGCGAGGTGGTCGGTTAGACCCTTGGCGCCGCTGGTGCCGAAAAGCGGATCGAAACTGGGCTGGCGGATATCACCATCTATGGCAAGCACGCGTAAGCCGGCGGCGGCGAGGGAGCGGGCCAGAGCGATTGTGAGGGTGGTCTTGCCCTCGCCGGGGCGGGCGGCGGTAATGGCGATGATTTTACAGGCACCACCGGTTAAGGCCAGGCCCGTGCGTAAAGCGCGCAACTGCTCGGCGTAGAGCGAAAATGGGGCTTCCAGCGCTGCCAGATAGGGGGCGGCGGTTTCCGGCAGCAGCGCGTAGCAGGAGAGCCCGGTGAGAGCGCGGATCTCCGAGCCGGAATGCAGGGAGGTGTCCAGCGCATCGCGCAAGGCGGCCAGCAGCAGGCCGGAACACAGACCGAGGCCGAGGGACGCCAGCAGGATGAGGGCCCGGTGCGGCGTGTTGGGGGTATTGGGCACGGCGGCGGTGGAGAGGATGCGGGCATCGGGCCTGGTGAGCGAGGCGTCCTGCGCCAACTGGCCGGCCTGTTGCGTCATGGCGCGCAGCATATCCTGCCCGGCTTCGGCGCGCTGCTCTAACGCACGGATGGGGGCGGATTCTTCGTCCTCGGATTGTTCCTGGGTGCGGGCGGTATCCAGCGCTGTTTGCAGCGTAAAAATCTGGGCGCGGTCGGCGGCGAGGTCAGCCTTGGCGGCATCCAGCTCGCGGCCGGATTCAGCACCTATCTCGCCGCTGATGGCGGCGTACTGGCTGCGCGCGTCCTGCAATGCCGGGTAGTTGGGGCCGTATTGGGCGGCGAGGGACTGCACCTGAGCGGCGAGGTCCGCCTGTTTCTGGCGCAAGGGCAGCAGGTTGGGGGCGATGGCGGCATTGGCGGCGGCGGCATCGCCACCGGCCGCGGCGGAGTCCAGCCTTGCCTGGTTCATCGCCATATCGGCCTGGGCCTGGACCAAAGCGGCGGCCAGGCGGCTGGCGGTTTCGGTGGTCAGGCTGGCCTGCGCGCCTTGCACCAGCCCGGCGTTGGCGCGGGCCTGGGCCAGTTGGGCCTCGGTTTCGTCGAGCTGGGACTGCACATTGGCGGAATGGGTTTCCAGCCAGTCCTGCGCATCGGTGAGGGCGGCGAAGGATTGGTCCCGCTCATGGTTCAAATATAGCTGCATGGCGAGGTTGGCGGCGGCGGCGGCGAGCGCCGGGTTACGGCTGGTAAAAGCGATGGTGAGGATGCGCGAGCCGGGCAGGACGGCTACGGACAGCGCGTGCTGGGTGGCCTGGATAACCTCGGCCGGGGTGGATGGATGGCTGCCGAACAGGCGGTGGTTCGTGCTGAATTCGGGCATAGCGGCAAGGTTGAGCTGGGTGGCGATCTGCGTGGCGGCCGGCAGGCTGGCGATGATGGACGCCTGGCTGGCGGTGACTTCATCCTCATTGGCGGCGTTCTGCGGCAGGTTGTCGCTGTCGCCGGGGATGGCGGCGCTGGCGGGGTCGTACAACACGATGCCGGTGGCGGTGTAGCCGATGGGGCTTAGCAGCATAGCCGCCAGGGCCAGGAGCGGCACGGCTAGGGTGGCGGCGAGGATGACGCGCCAGCGGCGGCGCAGGGCCAGGAGCTGGTCGGACAAAGCCGGAGCAGCGGGGGCCGGCGCTTGTGGGGCGAGGCAGGGCAGCGTCAGGCTCATACACGTATATTACGAAAGTTTTAAGAAGTATGCAATCTATAGTTGCGGATAAGGTAGCACCCAGGGGCGGATGCCCTGCACCGCGCGGTCGCTACGGAAAATAACGCCGGATGGCGTGATCCAGGCGGCGATGGCACCCAAGCGGTATGTTGCAAGGCGGTCGATGACCGGGCCGGCACAGGGCGGCATCTCTATGGGGGCGATGATGAGCCGGGCCGGGCGGCAAACCGGGGTGGTGGTATAGAGGACCGGGCCGACCTGACAGGATTGCACCGGGCATTGCACTTGGGTGAGCGGCACAGCGCCCCAGATGGTCTGCCATTGCTCCAGGGTAAAATGGCTGGCCTTGGGCTGGGTAACCAGAAGGATCTGGCTCCCGCTGCGCATAGCGATCAGCCTGGTATCGGGGGAGACCAGGGCATCTGGCGGGCGGGCGGCTACGGCCAGGGCCAGGCCGAGGGCCATGGCGAGGAGGCCGGCGAGGCGGGCGGGCGAGCGCCAGATACAGAGCCAGGTGAGACCGGCGGCAATGCATAATATGGCGGCATCGGGCATGGGTTTGATGTGCAGCAGCGCATCCGGCCAACTGGCGATGAGGCCGGTGACCCAGATGATGGCGGAAATGCCCCAGCCCATGGGAATGAGTGCCAGGGCCGCCAGATGCAAGGGCATCAAGGCCAGGGCAACCAGCCCCCACGGCAGAATCCAGAAGGCGGTGAGCGGCACGGCAAGCAGGTTGGCGGGGATCCAATAAGGCTCCAACTGCTGGAACTGGTACGCGGCGAAAGGCATGGAGGCGCCGCCGGCGAGCAGGCTGGTATAGGCCAGGCCCAGCACATGGCGCGCGGCACTGCCCAGGCGGGTGCGCGGGCGCTGCTGGCGCTGTGAAAAATTCTGCACGGCGGCGTAACCGGCGATGAGGGCTGCGACCGCCGAAAAACTCATCTGGAAGCTGGTGGAAAGGATGACCTCAGGCGTGGCGAGCAGCAGGGCCAAAGCTGCAATGGCAAGGCCGCGGAGCGAAAACACGCGGCGGCCGGCGAACACGCCGAGCGTGGCGAGCGAGGCCATGGCCAGGGAGCGCAAAATGGGCAGATGCGCCCCGGTGAGGGCGGCGTAGCCCACCCCGCCCAGCAAAGCCAAGGCCGCGGCGATGGATTTTACGGGCAGGTGCAGGGTGAGGCGGGAATGGCGGGTGAGTAGCCAGCGGGTGCAGAAAAACACCAGCCCCATGACGATGCCGACATGCAGACCCGCCACGGCGAGGATATGCGCCAGCCCGGCATCGATGAAATTCTGCCGGAGCTGGGGCGGGATGGCCTGCTCATCGCCGGTGAGCAGAGTGACGGCGATGCCGCCGGTGCCGGGTGGCAAAGTGGCGAGGATGGTGCCGGCGATGTGGTTGCGCAGGTTTTGCAAGCCGGTGGCAATGGGGTTGGAAGGGGCGACGCGGGTAAGGGTAAGCGGGGTTAGCGCAAAACCCGAGGCGTTGAGGCCGGAGAAAAAATAATCCCGCGCCATGTCCCAGCCGCCGGGCCAGGCCGGGCGCTCCGGGCCAAAGAGCAGAGCGTAGGTCTGCACCCCCTGCCCTGCCTGCGGTGCCAGTCTCTCATCGCGGCGGAGTTTTACCCTTATGGCGCGGCGCAGAATGGGCCCGGCATCGATGCGGGGCTGGGTAAGAGTGATGCGCAGACCGTCCGGCAGATGCTCGATGCGGGAGATGGTGCCGGACAGCGTGACCGGGCCGGTGGGGATGATGAGCATGGGTGGCTCGGCGGCGGTGCGCCATTCGGCCCGGGCGTAGCCGAGGGAGGCGGAGAGTAGAAGTGCGGCGGCGAAGCGCCAGTAGAGATGGCGCCAGGACGCGGCGAGAGCTGCGGCGGAGAGGGTTAGGAACAGCAAGCCCGTCCAGAGCGGGGGCTCGGTGGGGAGAGCGAAATAGGCGAGGATGGCCGCCCCCATGGCGACAGGCAGGAGCAGGAAAAACCGCCCCCGTTCGGCTTCTATCCAACGGAACAGATATTCGCCCAACAGCAACCCCCGGTTGTGGGCACGTTACGTCATGGCGCGCGCTTTCACAATGCGGCGTGAGTTGGTATCAGCCGGGCATGAATATCCGTACCCGTTTTGCCCCCTCACCCACCGGCCTGCTGCATATTGGCGGCGCCCGCACGGCCTTGTTCAATTACCTCTTCGCCAAGCACCATGGCGGCGAGTTCCTGCTGCGCATCGAGGATACCGACAAAGCGCGCTCCACGAACGAAGCCGTGCAGGTGATATTGAACGGAATGGAATGGCTGGGGCTGAACCATGACGGGCAGACCGTGTACCAGTCTCAACGCGAGGCGCGGCATGTGGAGGTGGCGCTGCAACTGCTGGCCGAGGGCAAGGCTTACCGCTGCTATTGCACGGCCGAAGAGCTGCAGGCGATGCGCGAGAAGGCCATGGCCGAGAAACGCCCGCCGCGTTACGACGGGCGCTGGCGCGACCGCGACCCTGCCGAGGCGCCGGCAGGGGTAAAACCGGCGATACGGTTGAAGGCGCCGCGCGAGGGCGAGGTGGTGCTGGCGGATCTGGTGCAGGGCGAGGTGCGCGTTAAAAATGCGGAGATGGATGACATGATCATCCTCCGTTCCGATGGCACACCGACCTACCTGCATGCGGTGGTGGTGGATGACCATGACATGGCGATCACCCATGTGATCCGTGGTGATGATCACCTGACCAACACGTTCAGGCAGATTCAGATTTACGATGCGCTGGGCTGGCACAAACCGGCATTCGCGCATATTCCTCTCATTCATGGCGCGGATGGCGCAAAATTATCCAAGCGCCACGGTGCCGTATCGATATTGGAATTCCGCGAGCAGGGGTTTTTGCCCGAGGCGCTCTGCAACTATTTGCTCCGCCTCGGTTGGGGCCATGGCGATGAAGAGTTTCTGGCCCGCGAAAAACAGGTGGAATTATTCACGCTGGAGGGCGTGGGGCGCGCGGCCAGCCGCATGGATTATGCCAAGCTGACGCATCTCAACGGCATGTGGCTGCGCCAGGCCGATGATGCGCGGCTGGTGAAAGACGTAATGCAACGGCTGGTGACGGCCGGGCTGACCGTGGATACGGCGGCGTTGGCACGGCTGGCGGTGCTGATGCCGGGGCTGAAGGAGCGCGCTAAAACTTTGGAAGAGTTGACGGCGTCATCGGCATTTTTGGCCCGCGCGGTGCCCCTGCCCTTCGAGCCCAAAGCTTTGGCGCTGCTGAGCGACGATGCGAAAGACATGCTGAAGCGCCTGCTGCCGGTGCTGGAAGCGACGGATTTTTCCGTGACGGCACTGGATGCGGCGCTGCGTGCTTTTGCCGAGGCCGAGGGACGCAAACTGGGCCAGGTGGCGCAGCCTTTACGCGCCGCACTTACGGGCAGCACGATGAGCCCCGGCATCGATGCAACGATTTCCGCTCTGGGGCGCGATGAGGTGATCGAACGGCTGTGTGCTGCGATCGACGGAAAAGTGGCAGCGGATAAAAACCAGATTTAGAGATCATTTTAAAACCGACCTCGACAATTTAATTCGTCATTCCCGCGAAGGCGGGAATCTCTGGCTCCCATGGCCTTGGGAGCCAGAGATCCCCGCCTTCGCGAGGATGACGAATAGGTTTCGCGGGATTGACGAATAAATCGCCGCCCCCCTTTTGAAACAGTCTCTAAAACGGCACCATGGGATTCGGTTTGGCGGGTTTGATTATAGTTTCAGTTCGCCAGACTGAATCCTGATAAGCGTCTCCAGGAAAAGCGCTCGTTCTGCCACCATGACAAGCTCTTCAATGCGGTCAACACCCACGTCTTCATTGAGAGGCACCACGCGCTGAGCCAGGATTGGGCCGTGATCATATTCGCCATCGACGAGATGGATTGTCGCACCGGTTTCACGCGCCTTGGCAGCCCAGACAGCCTCATGAACCCGCCGCCCGTACATTCCCTTGCCGCCGAATTTTGGGAGCAGGGCCGGATGGGTGTTCAAAATGCGGCCGCCGAACCTGTTCAATGTCCGCTCGCCCAATTTTCGGAGATAACCCGATAGCACGACGATTTCGACGCGGGCACCTGTCAGCGCATCACAAAGGTCCCGGTCGGCATCATCCGGGCTTGGCAATGTCGGAATGATTTGAACATGAACTCCTCTTTCCCTGGCGAATTCGGCGGCACCGGTTCCGTCCTTGTTGCAAACCAGCAATCGCGCCTCGGCCTGCAATTGCCCGTCAGCAATGGACTCAACGATTGCCCGCATGGCGCTACCATCGTTGGACGCGAGAAACCCTAATTTAAGCATTTAGTTTGAACCCTGGCTGCCCCTCACTCTACTCCTTATCGTTTTGAAGGTAGAGGGGCAATTTCGGGCCGGGAGGCTTCGTTCGCAACACTTGAAAACCCCAGCATGCCGGCCTACGGTTTCTCTGTCCCAAATGTTGAGAAAGGAGGGTGCGCCATGTCCGATTTTATCCAAGCCGCCCTCCAAGTCGCTGCCACATAGGGCATTTTGCCCGATATTGGCGATTGACGACCAATCCAACATTTTAAGGACAGTCCTTCATGTTTGACCTCTCTCATGTCACGCTCATGCGCGCGACAGATGATCATTTTGCATTCTTACTGGGGGAGCCAAGCTCTTCCGCCCCGTTTTCGCTTCCGCCAGGAGGTGTGGACAGCCCTGAGATACTTCGAATGTTACGCCGTATGCTTGCACGATTGCACGAAGCTGGCTGTGAAGGGAGCTGGCTTGTTTTGGATAAGGATGAGGTGGTCGGGTTGTGTGGCTACAAACACCCGCCAGGGGATACGAGAACCGTTGAAATCGGCTATGGTATCGCGCCGGCTCGACGCAAAAGATTCTATGCCACCAAAGCAGTTGCCCTCATGCTTGAAGAGGTGCGGGCGGACCAGGCCGTAGACAAAATCGTTGCCGAAACAGCCTCCGATAATCCGACCTCAAAGAGAGTGCTTCAGCGGAACGGCTTTACCCATGCCGGGACGAGGGTGGACGCCGAGGATGGTGTTCTCGATTTGTGGGAATTCGACCTATAGCCCAGCTCCAAAAATCTCAGTAAAAACTATAGCCGATACCCAGATTGACGCCGGTCTGGGTATCTGCCCCGGCGGCGTAAAAATGCGTGACCCAGGCCTGGGCGAAAATGTGCATCGGGCCGTAGGCGGCACCGTCCAGCCCGAGTTCGACATGCTCTTCCGGGTTTACACCGGGGCTGCCGGAGGCCAGCGTGACGCCCTGGAGTTTGGTGGCGAGGCTGCCGCCGGCCAGGAGCAGAAATTCCGCGCCGAAGCTAACGACGAAGCGGCTGGTGAGCGGCACGTCGAGTTTTGTGCCGGCCCCGGCCAGCGGGCTGCTGTAGGCGGAGGCGCCGCCGCTGATGTTCCAGCCCTGATAGCCGGCGGTGATGTAGGGGATGATTTCAGCCCCTCCGGCAAGCGCCAAGCCGCCGCCAAGCCGGGCCGCGGCGAAGTTGACGACGGATTGGCTGTTGCCGCTGAAACTTGTGCTGAGGGCGGCGTAGTAATCGAAATTACCGGATGCTGGGAGCAGCAGCGCGGCGCTGGCGGTGAGCGCCGGTGTGAACCCCGAGTCGGGTGTCAGATGTTCGCTATAGGAACTCTGGGCAAAGCCCGCACCAAGAGTAACATTGGTCTCCGCCGCCGCCACGGCAGAACCGGCCGCCAGTGAGGGCGTGGCCAGACACCATAAAGCCGGAACCATGTAGAGCACACGCGCCCTCATCAACCTGCCTCCGCTGCGATACAGAGGTCAGGTTAAGCGGCATTCGTGAAGGCGCGGTTAGCGGGCGGCTAAAATCAGGCTGCGGCCTGCGGAATTTTACCCTCGGCCAGAGCTTTGGCCAGAGACGTACCGTCCAGCTCGGTGGCAATGGCATCGCGCACCCGGCGCATCACTTTGCGGATCTCGCAGGTCTGCTCGTCATGGCACTCATCGCAACGCCGGTAGTAATTGACGCTGACGCAGGCGAGCGGGGCAAGCGGGCCATCCATAATGCGTACGACCTGGCCGAAGGTGATGAGGTCCGCCGGTTTGGCCAGGGCATACCCGCCGCCGCGGCCACGGCGCGAGCGCACCAGCCCGTTGCGGTTCAGCTCCAGCAGGATCGCCTCGAGGAATTTTTTGGGCAAATTCTCCCGTTCGGCGATATCGCTGACCAAAAGCAGGTTGTCACTGTTCTCCTTCGCCAGGACCAATAGGGCCTGCAAGGCGTATTTGCATTTCTGCGACAACATGTTTCTACCCCTCAAGCGGCAAGACTCGTCATTTTATACTACACCATGCTTATTCGATAGGAAATACAATTACCGCTACCGTCCGGCACTGTACTCCTTCTTATACACTTTTTATCTATGGAGAAAATAGGTTTATTCAACCTATTTGGCCGGTAGAGTATAAATTATTGGCCGGTGAGGCTCAGCCCGACAGCCTCGGCCAGTTTTATCCCGTCCACCCCGGCGGAGAGGATGCCGCCGGCGTAACCCGCGCCCTCGCCCGCCGGGTAGAGGCCGCGCGTGTTGAGGGAACAAAAATCACGGCCCCGGGTGATGCGGACGGGGGATGAGGTGCGGGTTTCAACGCCGGTCAGCACAGCGTCCGGGCGGTCGAAGCCGGGTATGGTTTTGCCGAAGGCGGGCAAGGCTTCGCGGATGGCGGCGATGGCGTAATCCGGCAGGGTGGACGCGAGGTCTGTGAGTTGGACGCCGGGTTTGTAGCTGGGAAGAACCTCGCCGAAATTGGTGGACGGACGCCCGGCGCAAAAATCCCCCACGAGCTGGCCGGGGGCCTGGTAGGTGGACCCGCCCGCGATATAGGCGGCACTCTCCCATTGGCGCTGGAATTCCACGCCGGCCAGCACGCCGCCGGGGTAGTCCTCCGGGGTGATACCGACAACGATGCCGGCATTGGCGTTGCGCTCAGCGCGGGAATACTGGCTCATGCCGTTGGTGACGACGCGGCCAGGCTCCGAGGTGGCGGCGACCACCGTACCACCAGGGCACATGCAGAAACTATACACCGCGCGGCCATTTTTGGCGTGGTGCACGAGTTTGTAATCGGCGGCACCGAGGATGGGATTGCCGGCGCTGGGACCAAAACGGTGGCGGTCGATCATGCCCTGCGGATGCTCGATGCGGAAGCCGATGGAGAAAGGCTTCTGCTCCATGAACACGCCGCGCTGGTGCAGGATCTCGAACGTGTCGCGCGCGGAATGGCCGATGGCGAGGATGACGTGGTTCGTTTCGATATATTCCTCGCCCAGATACACGCCCTGAATCTGGTTGTCGCGTATGTCGAAATCAGTGACATGCGCGCCGAAACGGTACTCGCCGCCGAGGGATTCGATTTTGGCACGGATGGATTCCACCATGGTGACGAGGCGGAAAGTGCCGATATGCGGCTTGGCGATGTAAAGGATTTCCGCTGGGGCGCCGGCTTCAACAAAGGCGGTGAGGACTTTGCGCCCCAAATGGCGCGAGTCCTTGATCTGCGAATAGAGCTTGCCGTCCGAAAACGTGCCCGCCCCGCCCTCGCCGAATTGCACGTTGGATTCTGGGTTCAGAATGCCCCGTCTCCACAGGCCCCAGGTGTCTTTCGTGCGTTCGCGCACGGCTTTTCCGCGCTCCAGGACGAGGGGGCAAAAGCCCATCTCGGCGAGGATAAGGGCGGCGAGCAGGCCGCAAGGGCCGGCGCCGATGACTATGGGGCGTTTTTTCGGACGGGCGGTGGTGCCAGCCACGTATTTGTAGCTCACATCCGGGCTGGGCGTTCCTTGAACACTGTTCACGGCCAGCTCGGCGTCGATGGTATAAACCAGAGCGATGGCGTTTTTCTTGCGCGCGTCCCAGGCGCGGCGGAACACGCTGTAGGAGAGTATGGCAGCTTCCGGCACGCCGAAACCGGCCGCGATGGCGGCGCGGAGTTCGGGCTCGGTATGGGTGAGAGGTAAGCGGAGTTCGGTCAGGCGGCGCATTGCTGCTCCTCTATCGCCGGACGGGGGGCGAGGACAATGGGCTCTAGCCTTGGGCTGCGAAGCGTTGGGCGAGCCGCTTGCCGTGGTCGCGCAGGGGGCGCTCCAGTAGGCGGTGGTTCAGCTCCGTGACCACGGCCAGAGCGAGAGGCGCCAGGGCCAGATACAGCGTGGCCCGGCGCCAGCTTGGGGTGGCAGTGCCGTGCAGGCGGAACCAGATTTCATGCATGGCGAAAAACACCGGAATATGGATGAGATAGAGGCTAAAGCTTCGCGCGGCCAGGATTTCCATCACACGGCGGGCGCGGCCCGGGCGCCATAGATAGCCCGCGTCATACGAGCCGACCCATACCAGTAGCGCGGTGAGGAGTGCGATCGGCCCAAAATAATGTGCCACGATGCGCAATTGCGACGCCCCAGGCTGACGAGTAATGCGATGGCGCCGATCAACACGGCGATGCGGGCCAGGCGGGATCGCCCGAGAATGGTCGGGGCGCAAAGCTGATAGCTCGGATGGAAGGACCACAATGCCAGCAGCACCCCGGCAGCAACCGAGCCGCCACAGATCATCGCGCAAAGCACCGTCCAATCGATGTCCAGCGTGGTGTAATGTGTGGGGGTGAAAAAGGCGAAGAGGAAGATGCCGCCCAGCAGCCAGGGCAAGTGGCGGCGGAGCAGGAAGGCGGCGATGGGGAGGAGCAGATAAAATTGCTCCTCCAGCGAGAGGCTCCATTGCACGAAAGCGGTGCCGATTTCGCCATGCACGAAAACGATGGCGCAATGGAAATTGGCGAGGTTGAGCACGCCGGCGACGGCCATCGACCAATTTGCCGGAAAACTGCCGTAGACGCCGGAGCGGTTGAAGACCAGGCAGAGCAGTAGCGGGGCGGCCAGCCAGAACCAGGATGAGGGCCATATCCGCCAGACGCGCCGGATCCAGAATTCCATGGTGAGGCGGGCGAAGTGGCCGGCATCGCGCGCGCCTGTCAGCGTGGGAAGCAGCGAACGGGCGATGACGAAGCCGGAGATGGCGAAGAAGAGGTCGACCCCGGTCCAGACGCCAGTTTGCTGGAGCTGGGCGGTGAAATGGCAGGGCCAGAAGATGAGATTGGTGTTGAGATGCTCCAGCAGCACCATGAACACCGCGACAGTGCGCAGCACCTCCAGCTCGCCGATGCGCCCGGCCGCCCTGGATTGGGTGTTGCTCCTTATATCGCTGACATGCATTGTTGGAGCCTATCGCCCGCCGGGCGATAGGACAACGGCGGCGTCAGGCGCGCCGCAAATCCAGTGTGCGCGGGTAGTCCGGGCCTGAGACCGGTTTGGGCTCAGGCGATGGGCCCGGCGTGTGGCCGAAGGGTTGGAAACGCGAGCGGCGGCGGGCTTCGGCGGAGTTGGAGTTGACGGGGAAATCCTCGTAACTGCGCCCGCCGGGATGGGCGACGTGATGCGTCATGCCGCCGACCGCCCTGCCCGTCCATTTATCATACACGTCGAAAATCAGCGGAACTTGCGCGCCGATGGTGGGGTGCAAGGCCGAGTACGGCTCCCAGGCCTTGAAGCGCACGCCGGCGACGTATTCACCTTGCGTTTGCGTGCGCTGCATCGGCAGAGCGGAACCGTTACAGGCGAGTGTGTAGCGCTCATCAACCCAGCCGTTCACCTTCACCTGCAGGCGCTCGGCGGAGCTGTCCACATAACGCGCGGTGCCGGTGTTGGTTTGTTCCTCACCCAGCACATGCCAGGGCTCCAGCGCATGGCGCAGTTCTACTTGAATGTCGCGCACCGCCACCTCGCCCAGCTTGGGGAAGCGGAATTCATGATGCGGGGCGAACCAGTCTTTTTCCAGCGGGAAGCCGTAGGCGCCGAGCTCTTCCAACGCAGAGTCAAAATCAGCTTTGTTGTAGTGCGGCAGCAGAAACTCGTCATGCAGGCGCGTACCCCAGCGCACCATGGAGCGCTCGTACGGGCGCTCCCAGAAGGCGGCGACGGCCGAGCGCATCAGCAGCATTTGCGCCGCCGACATTTCGGCATGCGGCGGCATCTCGAAAGCGCGGAATTCCACCAGGCCGCGCCGGCCGGAGCCGCCGGCCGGGGCGTACATCTTGTCGATGCAGAATTCCGTGCGGTGCCCGTTGCCGGTCATGTCGCACAGGATATTGCGGAACAGGCGGTCGACCAGCCAGGGCGGGGTGTAATTCTGCTGGCTCACCTGCTGGAAGGCGATTTCCAGCTCGTTGACGGAATCCTCGCGCGCTTCATCGATACGCGGGTGCTGCGAGGACGGGCCGATGAACAATCCGGCGAAAAGAAAGCTCAACGAGGGGTGATTATGCCAGAAACCGAGCATGGATTTCAGCAGATCCGGCCGGCGCAGGAACGGAGAATCCGCCGGGCTGGCCGCACCCATGACGACATGGTTGCCGCCGCCGGTGCCGACATGGTGACCATCAAGCATGAATTTCTCGGTAGCCAAGCCAACCTCACGCGCCACCTCATAAAGCTGGCCGGTGCGCTCGACCACCTGGGACCAGCTTGAGGACGGGTGGATATTGGCCTCGATGACGCCGGGGTCCGGGGTGATGGAGAAATTCAGCACGCGCTCATCTTCCGGCGGCAGATAGCCCTCCAGCACCACTTTGCGGCCGAATTCCTCGGCTGTCTGCTCCACCGCGGCGGTCAGCTCCAGCCAATCGGCCACATCGTAGAGCGGCGGGTAGAAGATATGGATGATGCCGTCGCGCGCTTCCACGCACAGCGCCGTTCGCACCAAACCTGGCTCGTTCTGGCCGACCACGGGGAGCTCCTGCTGCACGGGGCGGAATCCCTCGATGCTGCTGGGGCCCCAGCCGAAGGCGCTCTCACGGATGCGCTGTAGGGATTCGCGCTTCGGCAGTTGGGTTTTCGGCGCGAACGGATCAGGCTCAAAATCCTGCTCGATGGTCTCGGGATCGGCCCAGGGCAGGCTTTCCAGCGGCAGGCGCAGGCCGACGGGGGAATCGCCGGGCACGAGGAACATCACGCCATCGCGGAAGAACCATTTGCCGGACTGCCAGCGGCGCTCACCATCCTGCCAAACCCGGCGCAGCGGCAGAACGGAACCGACAGGCGCAGCCAGGCCCTGGCCGAAGACTTTGGCCAAACGCGCGCGTTCCAGCGGGTCGCCGAGCTTGGCGTCCTCAGCCACGACATTGGCGGGAAGGCGCTTTTCCTTCCACAGATAATAATGGATGTCCTCATGCGCGGCGTTGACCAGCTCCGGGTCCACCTGCAGGCGCTCGGCCAGCACGCGGGCGAATAAATCCGAGTCCTCGGCATTGGCGTTGTCGCGGTCGTCATCGCTCGCCAGCAAATCCGGGTTGAGCCAGATTTTCTCGCCATCGGCACGCCAATGCGCGTGGATGGCCCAGCGCGGCAGTTGCTCGCCGGGGTAATGCTTACCCATGTTATGGGTGAGCGCCGCGCCCTTGGCCCAGAGCGGGGTGAGCTTGCGCATCAGCCTTCCTGCATAAATGCGCTTGGTCGGGCCCATGGCGTCGATATTCCATTCCTCGCCCTCCTGGTCCGTGGCGGAGACGAAAGTGGGCTCGCCACCCATGGTCAGGCGCACATCGCCCTTCAACAGCGCCCGGTCCACAGCACCGCCACGGGCCAGAATATCCTGCCATTGCTTCGGCGAGTAAGGTTTGGTCACGCGCGGGGTCTCGGAGACGCGCTTCACTTCCATGTGGAATTCGAACTCGGTCTCCGTCTCGTCCTCAGCCGTAAACCCGCCGGTAATGGCGGCGGCGGAGCCGGGGGATGGCGTGGCGGCGAGCGGAATATGGCCCTCGCCGGTGAACAGGCCGGAGGTGGCGTCCAGCCCGACCCAGCCGGCGCCGGGCAGATAGACCTCGGCCCAGGCATGCAGATCCGTGAAGTCGGCCTCGGGGCCGGCGGGACCGTCTATGGGTTTGACGTCCGATGTGAGCTGGATGAGGTAGCCGGAGACGAAGCGCGCGGCATAGCCGAGATGGCGCAGCAAATGCACCAATGTCCAGGCGGAATCGCGGCAGGAGCCTTTGGCCAGGCCCAAAGTTTCCTCCGGCGTGTAAACACCGGGCTCAAGGCGCACGACGTAGGAGACACGCTCGTTCAACGCGCGGTTGGTCCCGACCAGCATGTCGATGACGCGCAGATCCTTGCCGTCGAATTTTTCATGCATCTCGGCAATGAGTTCAGCCAGCAGCGGGCCGGGCGCGGTGAGGATGCGAAACGGCGCCAGTTCCTCGGCCAGAATGTCATCGTAGATGAAAGGCCAGGTCTCGGCCTGCGGCTCCAGGAAGAAATCGAACGGGTTGATGGTGGCCATATCGGCGACCAGATCGACCACCACCTCAAAGCTGGTAACACGCTCGGGGAAGACGACGCGGGCGAGGAAATTGCCCTGCGGGTCCTGCTGCCAGTTGATGAAATGCGGTTTGGGGGAGATCTGCAAGGAGTAGGAAATGATCGGCGTGCGCGCGTAGGGGGCCGGGCGCAGGCGGATGGTCTGCGGGCCCATGGTCACCGGGCGGTCATATTTATACGAGGTGCGATGCGTGATGGCGGCGTGGATAGACATGCAGGCTCCTTACGTCTCGATGACTACGTCACCACGGCAATCAAATTTTTGCAATGCAATATAAAAACGGTGCGAGATGGACCGGTTTAAATGCAATTTTAGGCGTTTGTTAGCATAAGCAGCCCAGAAAACCCGCGTAACTATATGACGGAGCCATGATTATGAGCACAGGCGGCATCGGCGCATTACTCGCCATCAACAGCGCGACCACGGCCACTACCGGCACCAGCACCGGCACAAGCACAAGTGCCACTACCGGTACAGCTACCGGTGCAAGCGCCACCTCCGGCGCTTCGGGCGGCACCAGCAGCAGCTCGTCCTCCGGTGATACGACGACCGTGGTGAAATATCCTGATGGCTCCACGGTGACGACCGTGCGCGACAAGGCGGATCAGGTGGTCTCCATCACCGTCACCGCGCCCACCGAAACATCCAGCACGGCGAGTACGGCCAGCAGCAGCACGGCCAACAGCGGCACGGCGGGCAGCGCGATTGATTTAACCGCCTAGCGGCTGAATGCCTACTGGCTTCCCTCCTTCAGGCAGTCCTCGCGAAACTTCTTGCGCGGCTTGCCTTGCAGGCCCTTGGCGTCGGCTTCCTTGGAACATTCCGTGGATTTGGCCGACGCGCTGGCCTTGGCCGCCGCGGCCGTAGTGGCGGCTGCGGCCGGATGGGAGGCGTCCAGCACGCAGGCGGAACTCAGGACGCACATACTGAGCGCCAGCATGGCGAAACTCAAAAATTTCATATTAAAACAGTCTGTTAGAGTTTCTGGAAGCCGGCGGCGCGGACCTTGCCGAAGTTTTTGGCAAGGAACCAGCCGGCAACGACGAAACCAATGATAAAACCAAGCCAGACCGGGTGGCAGAAGAGAAACAGCCCGATGAAGAGATTGGCCGCACCCCAGATGACATTCAGCTCCGGCGGTGAGGGCGCGATGCCGCGCGGGGCGGTGAAGGGCGAGGGAAATGGCTCACCGCGCAGGCCTGCGGTGAGATGCGGGATGGAATTGCAGACCAGCGCACCTGCGAGCAGGCTCAGGATGAAATGGACGACGAGCATTTAGCCTCCTGTTATTACGGTTTATTCGACCATATCTTTTTATTCGACCATATCTTTTTATTCGACCACGTCTTTTTATTCGACCACGTCTTTCTCGATGGTGAGCACCGGCTTGGCGGCAGCAAACGCCGCCTCCATGGCCGCCACGGCGGACAGGTTGATGATACCACGCGCGGTGGTGCTGGGCACGGCAATATGCAGCGGCTTGGCCAGGCCCAGCAGAATCGGACCGACCGTGACCGCCTCACCCACCGCCTTCACCAGGTTGAAGGAAATGTTGGCCGAATCGATATTCGGGAAGATCAGCAGATTGGCCACACCATGCAGCGTGGAATCGGGCAGCGCCTGGGCGCGGATCTGCTCGACGAGTGCGGCATCGGCATGCATTTCGCCATCCACCTCCAGCTCGGGGTCCTGGGCCTGGATGAGCCGCAAAGCATGGCGCATTTTTTTGGCACTGGGCGAATTGGAGGCGCCGAAATTGGAATGCGAGAGCAAGGCCACTTTAGGCGTGAGGCCGAAATGGCGCACGGTTTGTGCTGCCATCAGCGTCATCTCGGCAATTTCATCGGCGCAGGGCTCCACATTCACATGCGTGTCGCAAAAGAACAGCGGGCCGGCCTGGAGGATGAGCGCTGTGAGGGCGTAGACGCGCCCGGAACCGGTTTTGCGCGGGATGATGGGCAGCGCGTATTGGAACTGCCGCCACCAATCGCCGGTACCGCCACATATCGCGGCATCGGCCTCGCCTATGGCCAGCATCATGCCGGCCGCCACCGTGGGGCGTTTGGCGATGTGGCGCGCGGCGGCATCCGGCGGCGTGCCACGGCGGCCGACACGTTTGGAATAGGCCTCGAGCAGCCGGGAGGAGAGTTCGGGCTCGCGTTCGAGGTCTACGATTTGCACATCCACGCCGCAGGTGAGGCGCAGGCCGAGGGTTTTGATCTTTTCATGAATGGCGTCCACCCGGCCGAGCAATATGGGGCGGGCCATGCCGTCATCCACCACGCTCTGCACGGCGCGTAAGGTGCGTTCATCCGCGCCCTCGGCATAAACGATGCGCGGTTTGGCTTTTTTCGCCGCCTCGATGACCGGGCGCAGCAACTGGCCGGAACGGATGATGCTGCGTTCCAGCTCGTGCCGGTAGGCGTCGAAATCGGCGATAGGCTTGCGCGCCACACCGGCATCCATAGCGGCTTTGGCCACGGCCGGGGCGATGTGCAGGATGAGGCGCGGGTCGAAGGGTTTGGGGATGATGTAGTCCGGGCCGAACACCGGCGCCTGGCCGCCATAGGCCGCCGCCACGGCTTCCGAGGCCTCGGCCTGGGCCAGTTCGGCGATGGCGACGACGGCGGCGAGCTTCATGCTCTCGGTAATGGCGGTGGCCCGTACATCCAGCGCGCCCCGGAAAATGAAGGGGAAACAGAGGACGTTGTTGACCTGATTCGGAAAATCCGAACGGCCGGTGGCGACAATGGCGTCCGGCCGGGCTTTTTTCACAATGTCGGGGAGGATTTCCGGCTCAGGATTGGCCAGCGCCAAAATGAGCGGGTTGGGGGCGAAAAGTTCGAGCCACTCCTCTTTCAGCACACGCGGCGCGGAGAGGCCGAGGAAGATGTCCGCACCCGGCAATACATCCGGCAAAATCCGCGCATCGGTGGCGCGGGCGACGTCGATGAGCGTCGGATCAAGGTTGGGGCGGCCCTTGTAGATCACCCCCTCTTTGTCCGTCATGGTGATGTTTTCGGGCTTGGCGCCCAGAGCGATAAGGGTACGCACACAGGAGAGTGCCGCCGCCCCTGCCCCGGATGAGACGATCTTGATCTCCTCGATTTTTTTGCCCTGCACCTTCATGGTGTTGAGCACGGCCGCCCCCACGATGATCGCGGTACCATGCTGATCATCATGGAACACTGGGATTTTCATCCGCTTGCGCAGTTCCTGCTCGATGCGGAAGCACTCCGGCGCCTTGATATCCTCAAGGTTGATGCCGCCGAAGCTGGGCTCCAGCCGGGCCACGGTATCGATGAACTTATCCGGGTCGGGCTCGTCGATCTCGATGTCGAATGAGTCGATATTGGCGAATTTCTTGAAGAGCACCGCCTTGCCCTCCATCACCGGCTTGCCGGCCAGCGCGCCGATATTGCCCAGCCCCAGCACGGCTGTGCCGTTGGTGATGACGGCGACAAGATTGCCGCGCGAGGTGAGGTCGAAGGAGGCGTCCGGGTCCGCCACAATGGCATCGCAGGCCGCGGCCACACCGGGAGAATAGGCGAGCGAGAGATCCCGCGAGGTCTCCATGCGCTTGGTGGCGGTGATGGCGAGTTTACCTGGCCGTGGGTAGCGGTGGTATTCCAGCGCCGCCTTGCGTAAAGCGTCATCCATGCTCGGACACTCCCTTTGTTCCCAAAGGCTTCATGGACCATATAGGCGTGCAGGCACAACCTGCCTGGCCCTGCGTTTTATGAATATGAGAAGGATATAATGGTGCGGTCGAGAAGACTCGAACTTCCAAGGGGTTGCCCCCACAAGCACCTCAAGCTTGCGCGTCTACCATTTCGCCACGACCGCACGTGTGAAACCACCGGGGGTAAGCCGGTGCGGGGAGCCTATAGACTATGATTTTTACGCCTGCAACCTGGCCAGGAAGCTGGGAGGTGAGCCCTGGTTTGACACCCTATGATGAGGCCGTGACCCGCATGCAGGCGCGCGCGGCCGCCATTCATGCCGGCACGGCGGAGGAGCTGGTGTGGCTGGTGGAGCACCCGCCGCTATATACCGCCGGAACCTCGGCCAAGCTTGAGGATTTGACGGCGCCGGACCGGTTTCCCACGCATAAAACCTCGCGCGGCGGGCAATGGACCTATCACGGGCCGGGGCAGCGGATTGCCTATGTGATGCTGGACCTGACCCGCAAACACGGCGATTTGCCGCAGCGCGACGTGCATTCCTATGTGAACGCCCTGGAACGCTGGGTGATCGCGACGCTGGCCGATTTCGGGGTGAAGGGGGAGATCCGTCAGGGCCGAGTCGGGATATGGGTGGTCATGCCGGATGGTTCGGAGGCTAAAATCGGCGCCATAGGCGTGCGGGTGACGCGCTGGGTAACCTGGCACGGGCTGGCGCTGAATCTGGCGCCCGATTTAACCCATTTCGGCGGGATCGTGCCGTGCGGCATACGTGAGCATGGGGTAACCAGCCTGCACGATCTGGGGGTGGATGTGACCATGGACGGGCTGGATGCGGCGCTGAAGCGGCATTGGGACGGGATATTCGGATGAAGATTTTCGTCTACGGCACGCTGACCGATATGGCGGCGTTCGGCCGCTGTGCCGGCGCGCCGGTGAAAGCGCGGCCCGAGCCTGCGAAGCTGCACAACTACGCCCGTGTGTACCTGCGCGGCGCCCGCTACCCCACCCTGCGCCGGGCACCCGGCGCACAAGTGGAAGGGGTGGTGGTACGCATCACCGCCGATATGTTTTTGCGCCTGTGCAATTACGAATCCGTGCGCTACCGCGTGGCGCATATGCGGCTGCAAAGCGAGAGCGGGCCGCACCGGGCGCGGGTGTTCATCGGCGATGCACCGACGAAACTGGCCTGGGTGCCGGATGAGAAGATCATGCGGCTGCGCTCACGGAGTTTTTGAGCGGGCGGCATGCTGGCGCGGCGCAACATCGGCGGGTAATGTGAGCCCATGCAGAGCGACGCGAAACATCATCTTCTCATTTCCGGCCCCGGGCGCACAGGTACCTCCTTTCTCGTCCGCCTGTTCGATGCGCTGGGGCTGGAGACGCATTTTTCGCGCTTCGGCAGCTATGCGCATTGGGATGAATTCGCCAATGCCGGGGCGGAAAACCTGCCGCTGCCGGCGCTCGACCCGCAAATGCCCTATGTCGTGAAATCACCCTGGGCGAGTGAGTTCATCGATCAGCTCTTGGCGGACCGGAGCATCATTCTAGATGCCGTGATCATTCCCTTACGTGATCTGGACGATGCGGCATCGAGCCGGGTCATCGTCGAGCTGCGCGACGCGATCCAGCATGATGGCGTGACGACAGAATTCGATGCCCCGCTGACCCTTCGCGGCAAGACACCGGGCGGCATCGTCTACTCGCTGCATCCGCTGGACCAGAAACGAATTCTCTCGGTCGGGTTTCATCATCTGGTGGAACGGCTCACCGCCGCCGAGGTGCCGATCCTGTTCCTGCATTTCCCCCGGCTGATCCGCGATGCGGATTATCTGTACGCGAGGCTTGCTCCTGTTCTCCGCCCTCCCGTCAGCCGCGAGGATTTCCTGGCCGCGCATGGCAAGATTGCAGATGAGAGCAGCGTGCGGGTCAATGCCGTCGCGCATGATCCTGAGATCGGGCGGCTGGAACGCCTCGCTTTGGTGCGCGAGCTGGAACGGCTGCGCGGCTGCCTGGCCTCGACGGAAAATGAGGGTGCTACGCTGCGGCAGAGCCTCGCCTCCGCCGAGAGCGAGGGCGCGGCGCTGCGCCAGCAAGGCATGGCGCTGCGTGAGCATGTCCACATCATCGAGACGAGCAGCATGTGGCGCGTGCTGGCACCGCTCCGGGCAATTTTGCGCCGGTTGCGGGGCGGCACCAGACCCTAACCCGGTTTTTCAAAAAGCCAGCCAGGCGCCAGTGAAAAAGGTGTTGTTGTCCTGCGCCGAGCGGCCGCTGCCAGCGAAATTCCGTGCCAGGCCGTTGTTGCTGGAATAATCGGGGGCCAGCCCGCCCGGCACCTTGGCGTGCAGTTGGGTGTAGCCGGCCTGCACCATGGCGGCGATGTTCTCGGCCAGCGGGTAGCTGCCGCCCATCACATAGCCATCGAGCTTGAAACGGCGGCCGAGCGGGGTGAGCTGGGGAAAGCCATCGTGGCAGGCGGCGCAGGGCAGACCAGTTTGCGCCGCGAAGGCCGGGAGGGCAGCAGCGGGGGGGCTGCCGGCCAGGATGAAGCAGGCCGCAAGAACGGCGGGCGCGCGGCGAAACAGCGCGAATGTGGCGGTGTTGGTCATGGTGAGCTCCCAGCGTGAGGTCACTATCCCGGTCGTGGTTTGGTTTGCCCCGCCGACACAAAAGACAATAATGATTGTTATTTATATTGATAATGCAAATCATTCTTATTTTTAAAGCTGACCGAAAATGATTTTTTGATGGCGCTGGCGGCCGTGGGCATGTTCGCGACGATACAGTGGTAGCAGGCGCTTCGCGCGCCAGTTGCGAATCGGCAATGGTTGCTGGATGCTCGGTGAAATAACCGGGGACTTCGCATGAGACGATTGCGTGCCGCCGCCCTCCTGGGCGCTCTGCTGCTGGCTGGCTGCGCCCAGCCCCCGCCGCCGGAAACCGCCTATGTGCCGCCGGCCGGCGCCAGCATGCCGGTGCAGGTGACGGTCATCGCGAAATTCGATTACGCCTCGCTCGAAGCCCTCACGCCAGATGGTTCGGCGTTTCTCGCCGGCCCGACATTCGTGGAGCATAATATTCTGAAAACGCCGGTCCCAGGCGTGCTGAACACGCAGGTGTGGCTGGTGCCGGGGCAGACGGCATATTTTGCCTATGTCAACGTGGTGAAGCATGCCACTTGCAATCTCTATTTCTCGTTCGACCCCGAGGCCGGGCGGAATTACCATTTATATGTCGGCGATTTCGGTCCGGCGCCGGCGCAGACGGGCCTGGGCAGGTTTGGCCAGGCCCTGTTTCCGCTCGTGGGCAAGGGCTGCGGCGCGCGGCTGATGATGGATGGCGACAACGGCACACCGGAGGAGATGCCGTTGCAGGATGCGGCCGATGGCGGCCGGGTGACGCTGCTGACGGCACCGTGAAGGGCGCATCGCAGGGCTACCTACCGGGCGATGGGCGCCTATATTAACTCCATGCACATCTCAGTCCTGGACCAATCCCCGGCTAAATCGGGCGTTTCACCTGCCGAGAGCATACGCGAAAGCCTGGAGCTGGCGCGGGCATGCGAGCGATTCGGCTATTACCGCTACTGGCTCTCGGAGCATCACAATACGGAGTCCGTGGCGGGTTCGGCGCCGGAGGTTCTGGCCGCCGCCATTGCCGCCACCACCAGCCGCATACGGGTTGGGGCGGCGGGGATCATGCTGCCGCATTACTCTGCCCTGAAAGTGGCGGAGCAGTTCCGGGTGCTGGAGGCGATCGCCCCTGGGCGGATCGACCTGGGCTTAGGCAGGGCCCCGGGCTCCGATGGGCGCACGGCGTTTGCGCTGAACCCCAATGCGGCACGGGCAGCCGACATGTTTCCCACCCAGGTGCGCGATGTGATGGCCTGGAGTTCCGGCGCGGCACTGCCGCTGGAGCATCCGTTCCGGGAGATCATCTGCCAGCCGCAGGGGCCGACGAGCCCGGAAATATGGATCCTTGGCAGCTCCACTTATGGCGCGCAATTGGCCGGGTATTTCGGCCTGCCCTATTGCTACGCGCATTTCTTCACCGATGGCGATGGCACGGAAGAGGCGCTGGATGCCTACCGCCGCAGCTTTGCACCCTCGGCCATCCTGTCGCAGCCGCATTGCTCCATCGTGGTGGCGGCCTTGGCGGCACCGACGCTGGAGGAGGCGGAATATTGGTACCGCTCGCGCGCCGTACTCTGGGCCGTGCGCGGGCGCGGCAAGTTCATCGCGCTGCCCACGCCAGAGGAGGCGGAGGCATTCGAGCTGACGGAGGCCGAGCGCGCCGGCATGGCCGTGGCACGGGAACGCGCGCTGATCGGCACGGCGGTGGAGGTGAGTGCGCGGCTGCGCAATCTCGCGGCGCGCTTTGCCTTGGACGAGCTGGTGATTACCAGCGGCACCTCCAGCCCGGCGGCCCGGATCCGCTCCTACGAGCTGCTGGCGCAGGAGCTGGGGATAGAGCGCGTTCCTTAAGTTTTGTTCCGGTGTCGCGTTACTTTCGTGACGATAAACCACTAAAATACAGGTAGTTATAAGGTATTCTGACCGTCAGCTTGCAGCGCCGTCATGAGGCCAGCCTTGCAAAATGGCAATGTGCGTTGAATCCCGCCTGGTGCAACGCGATGTCCGATGTCTGGCGTTTCTGCCAGGTTTTGGAAGGAGACACCACATGAACAAAGATCGTATCGAAGGCTCGCTGAAACACGCCAAAGGCAGTGTGAAGGACGCCACCGGCAAGGTGCTGGGCGATACCAAGCTGCAGGCCGAAGGCAAGGCCGATAAAGTCGAAGGCAAGATCCAGAATGCCGTCGGCGGGCTGAAAGACAAAGCCAAGCACTAAAGCCGCAGTGGCTTGCAGGCGGCGGGGTACCTGCCCCGCCGCCTTTTGTTCCCCTTCGAGGATGCCCGCAATGCAAAGCGCAACACGTATGGCCTTGGTTTTCACCGCCCTTCTGGGTCTCGCCGCCTGCAATAACTCAGGCGGCGCCGCGAAACAGGACTTCAATGCCGCCGGCCAGAATCTCGGCAATGGCAATGTCGGCGCCGGCGCCAACGATACGGGCCATGGCTTCAGCAATGGGGCCAATGCCACCGGCCAGGCCATCGGCGATACCGCGCACCGGATCGGGCAGTCCTCTTCCACCTCCCAATAGGTTGAAATTTGCCGCCGGCACGGCATGATGGGGCATGATTCGCATTTTGCCCCTTTTTGCCGCCCTACTTGCCCTCACCGCCTGTAACCCGAACGGAAACAGAGCACAGGGAGATTTCAACGCCGCCGGAAACGATCTCGGCCAAGGCCATATCGGCAGCGGCGCCAATGCCATCGGCCAGGGATTCAGCAACGGGGCCAATGCCACCGGCGATGCCATTGTGCATACGGCACATCAGGTGGGTAATGCATTCAACCAGTAGCTGGGTTTGTCTACGCCGCCGCTGCGGGGGGGTGATCGGGGCAGTCCATGGGGGCTATTATGGCGGCCTCCACTAGCCCTCCGGCCAGGCCGAACATTCCGGCAGCCATCCCCGCCGCCATCGGCGGCGGCATCTGAATCAGTACGGCTTGCTTGGGCGTGACAGCTTTGCCGTCCTGATCCGCCAGCCACATGCTGCTCAACATGCACAATGTTCGCAACTTCGTGGGTGGTGAAAGCTGCACGGTATAGGCCTTACCCACCTCAAAATTATAATCAAGGTCCAGGGGAATTGTGGTTCCTGACCCGTAGCTGATCGCAACCGTCACGTCGTGCCATCCCGCGGTCAGCGGCACGGGAGTGGTATTAGTGCCATCAGCCAGTTTGACAGTGAGACTATCGACTTTATTCACGCCGGATTTTCCATCCGGGCTGAGGCTTATGCCGGCGACCGTCGCCTGTTGAGACGCTGCAATGCCGGAGGGGTTGTAGACCGGCCCGGAGGCGCAGCCCGTAGTGAGCAGGGCCAGGCCCAGTGAAACAAGCTGCCGAACCTTCGCCATTGCCATGAAAACCTTATCTTTTATCTGGCAGAAAAGATAACCATTCCGTAATTTTTTGGCAAGCCTAACCCAGTTTGTCCAGCGCCCGCTGCAAAATGGCGGCGGCGGCCATTTTATCGATGATCTCGTCGCGGCGGGCGCGGCTGATGCCGGCGTTGATGAGGTGTTCGTGGGTTTCGGCCGTGGTGAAGCTTTCGTCGATCATGGCGATGGGCAGGCCGGTGGCTGTGCTGAGGCCGTGCGCCCAGTCCCGCGCCGCCTGGGCGCGGGGGCCCAGTTTCTGGTCTTCATCCAGCGGCAGGCCGATGATGATGCCCCCTGCCCCTTCGCGCGCGGCGATGGCGGCGATTTCGGCGGCGTTCTGCTTGAGTTTTACGCGCAGGAGCGTGGTGTAGGGGCTGCCAATGCGGCGTTGCACGTCCGACAGTGCCACGCCGATGCGTTTGGCCCCGGGGTCCAGCCCGATGAGCCGTGCGTTGGGGGCAAGCTGGGACCAAAATTCGGCGAGGTTGTAGAGGGCCATGCCCGACTGTATGGTCCGGCCGGATTTGTAAGCCAAGTTAGGGACTTAAAAAATGTCGTTGGATGCCGCTACGGTGCGCCGTATCGCGAAACTGGCCCGGATACGGGTCGATGATGCCGAGGTTGAGACGCTGCAGGGCGAGCTCAATGCCATTCTGGGCTATGTGGAGCAGCTCGCCGAGGTGAATGTGGAGGGCATTGAGCCGCTCTCCGGCGGGGCGCAGATGGCGCTGCGGGCGCGGGCGGATGTGGTGACCGATGGTGGGATTGCCGAGAAGGTTCTGGCCAATGCGCCGGACCGTGCTGGTGAATTCTTTGCTGTGCCGAAAGTGGTGGAATGAGCATTTTTGATTTGACGATTGCCGGTGCCGCAAAGGCGCTGGCGGCGAAGGATATTTCTTCGGTTGAGCTGGTGACGGCTTATAATGGTGCTGTTGAGGCGCTTAACCCCAGGCTGAATGCCTATATTACGGTGACGGCGGAGCTGGCACTGGCGCAGGCGCGCGCGGCGGATGCGCGGATTGCAGCCGGTGAGGCGACACCGCTGACCGGTATTCCGCTGGCGATGAAGGATCTGTTCTGCACCGAGGGTGTGCGGACGACCGCCGCCAGCAAGATACTGGAGCCGTTCATCCCGCAATATGAGAGCACGGTTTCCGGCAAGCTGAAGGCTGCTGGCGCTGTGATGCTGGGCAAGGCGAATTTGGACGAGTTCGCCATGGGCTCATCCAACATCACCTCCGGCTACGGGCCGGTGGAGAATCCGTGGAAGCGCGCGGGCTCGGATGCGAAGCTCGTGCCTGGCGGTTCGTCCGGTGGCTCGGCCGCCGCAGTGGCCGCGCGCATTGCGCTGGGGGCGACGGGCACGGATACCGGCGGTTCCATCCGCCAGCCGGCGGCATTTACCGGCTTAGCTGGCATCAAACCCACCTACGGGCGCTGCTCGCGCTATGGCATCATCGCCTTTGCATCGTCCTTGGACCAGGCCGGGCCGATGGCGCGGAATGTGGAAGATTGCGCGCTGCTGCTGCAAGCGATGGCAGGGTTCGATGAGAAGGATTCCACCTCCGCCGAACGCGAAGTGCCGGATTTCAGCGCGGCCGTGCAGCGTGGCGTGAAGGGTTTGCGCATCGGCATTCCGGCGGAATACCGCATGGACGGGACCAATCCGGAGATTGTGGCGCTGTGGGAAAAGGGCATCGAATGGCTGAAAGCCGAGGGCGCCGAGATTATCGACATCTCTCTCCCGCATACGAAATACGGCCTGGCGGTGTATTACATCGTGGCCCCGGCTGAGGCTTCATCGAATCTCGCCCGTTACGATGGCGTGCGCTTCGGCGCGCGGGTGGATGGGGTTGACCTCATCGACATGTATGAGCGCACGCGCGCGGCCGGTTTTGGGCCTGAGGTGAAGCGGCGCATCATGATCGGCACTTATGTGCTCAGCCATGGTTATTACGATGCGTATTATCTCAAGGCCCAGAAGGTTCGAAATCTGATCCTGCGCGATTTTACCGATGCTTTTGCCAAGGTCGATGCGATCCTCACCCCCACCGCGCCCTCCGCCGCGTTCGGGCTGGGCGAGAAGATGGACGACCCCGTCACCATGTACCTGAACGACGTGTTCACCGTCCCGGCCTCGCTGGCGGGTGTACCGGCGATGAGCGTGCCTGCCGGGCTCTCGGCTGAAGGCTTGCCGTTGGGCTTGCAGGTGATCGGCCGGCATTTTGATGAAGAGACCGTGTTTGCTGTTTCCGCCGCCATTGAGCGCGCGGCTGGATTTACCGCACTGCCTGAAGTGAGGGCAAAATAATGAGCAGTTATACGCTGGAAGGCCGTACCGGCACCTGGGAAGTGGTTTGCGGGCTGGAAGTTCATGCCCAGGTCGTCTCTAAGTCGAAACTTTTCTCCGGCGCCTCCGCCACCTATGGCGGTGCGCCAAACGCCCATGTCTCCTTCGTGGATGCCGGGTTTCCGGGCATGCTGCCGGTCATTAACCAGGAATGCGTGGCGCAGGCCGTACGCACCGGGCTGGGGCTGAAAGCGCAGATCAATCTGTTCTCGCGCTTCGACCGCAAGAACTATTTTTACGCTGATCTGCCCAATGGCTATCAGATCAGCCAGTTCGCGCATCCCGTGGTCGGCACAGGCATTGTCGAGATCGAGCTGCAGGATGGCACGATCAAGCACATCGGTATCACCCGGCTGCATCTGGAGCAGGATGCGGGCAAGTCGATGCATGATCAGCACCCGGCGAAATCGGTGATCGATTTGAACCGCGCCGGCGTGGCACTCATGGAGATCGTGTCCGAACCCGATATCCGCAGCCCGGAAGAGGCGGGCGCGTACTTACGCAAAATCCGTCAGATCGTGCGCTATCTCGGCACCTGCGACGGCAATATGGAAGAAGGCTCCATGCGCGCCGACGTGAACGTGTCCGTCCGCAAGGCAGGCGAAGAGTTCCGCACGCGCTGCGAGATAAAAAACGTCAACTCCGTGCGCTTCGTGATGCATGCGGTGGAGGCCGAGGCGCTGCGGCAGATCGAGGTGTGGGAAAGCGGCGGCGAGGTGAAGCAGGAGACGCGGCTGTACGACCCCTCCAAGGGCGAGACACGCTCGATGCGCTCCAAGGAAGATGCCCATGATTACAGGTATTTTCCGGAACCAGACCTGCTGCCGCTGATTCTGGAGCAGGAATTCGTGGATGCGCTGGCAGCGGATTTACCGGAGCTGCCGGATGAAAAACGCCGCCGCTTCTGCGACCAATACGGCATCCCCTTCTACGACGCCGGCGTGCTGGTGGCCGACCAGACCACCGCGGATTTTTACGAAACCGTGGCCAAGGGGCGCGATGGCAAGCTCGCCGCCAATTGGATTTCCGGTGATTTCTTCGCCGCATTGAACCGCACCGGCACGAATATCGAAACCTCGCCGGTTTCCGCCGAAGCTTTAGGGCAGTTGCTCGATCTCATCACCGACAAAACCATCAATGGCCGCATCGCCAAGGATGTATTCGAGGAGATGGTCGAGACCAGCGCCCTGCCCGCCGCCATCGTCGAGGCCAAAGGCCTGCGCCAGGTGACGGACACCGGCGCCATCGACGATGCCGTGACCAAGGTACTGGCCGAGAACGCGGATAAGGTGGCGGAGTATAAATCCGGCAAGGATAAACTATTCGGCTTCTTCGTCGGCCAAGTGATGAAGGCGATGGCCGGCAAGGGCAACCCGGCGCTGGTGAATGAGGCGGTTAAGAAGCAGTTGGGATGAGCGAAAACCCCGCCAGGCCCCGCAAAAAACGCCGGGTCTGGCGCGTGATCATTCTGTGTTCCGCCGGGAACACCAGGGAGCGCATTGGCGCAATTTCTATCGTCTCAGGGCCTTCAGCCCATTGGCGGTTGCGATAACGACTCTTCAATCCTGCGCGCAGAATTTGATCAGGGTGATAAGATGCTGCCACCTTATCTATCCTATGTTTGCCATTATCGCGTGGAAACAGGATGAAAAAGGGCGAATCGTCTGGATAAAAGCCATGGTGGATTGGACTGGATTTTAATCGATCTGCAGCAGGAGTGTGCATGAGCTGGAAAACCGCGTACCGCTCCCTCTACTACCAGGGCGCACCTGAGCCTGAAGACCCGGTGCTGGTGCAGGGTAAGACGGCGCTTTTAGTGATCGACATTCAAAACACCTATCTGGTGCGGCCGGAACGCGACTCGCTCACACCGGAGGACCAGGCGCGGTATGATGCGTGGACGCCGTTCCATGAGCGGATGCATGGCACCGTCATCCCCACCACCGCGAAATTGATCGAGGCCTTCCGCGCGGCCGGAGAAGAAGTTATCTTCGCCCGCATCGCCTGCCAGACGGGCAATGGGCGGGACCGCTCGCTCTCCCAGAAAAAACCAGGCTGGAATAACCTGCTCCTCCCCAAGGACGAATGGGACTCGCAGATTGTCCCCGAACTAGCGCCGCAGGGCGATGAGATCGTGCTGACCAAGACCACGGATTCGGCGCTGACGGGCACGAATTTGCGGCTCATCTTAAGCAACATCGGCATCACCCATGTGGTCTGCGCCGGGATTTTCACCGACCAATGCGTCGCCTCCACCGTGCGCAGCCTGGCCGATGAGAGTTTCGACGTGATCGTGGTGGAGGATGCCTGCGCCGCCGGGGACCATGCGCTGCATCTGCAGGAACTCACCATCATGAACATGATCTACTGCCAGGTGATGGATGCGGCGGAGCTGCTGGGCTATCTGCCCTGATGTGGCCGGAGAGGTTCATGGTTGGTTTTTTCGTCAGGCGCCTGGCAATGCTATGCGCCACATTGTTGTTTACCGGCCTTGCCCATGCGGCCCGGGCGGATTGCACAGCAGCACTTTCGAATTTCGATACCGGCGTTTGCCAGGTGCCTGCGTTCAACGATGCCGATAAATCCCTCACCCAGGCCTATCAGCAATTGCTCAACGCACTCCCCGCCGCGCAGCAGACGCAATTGCGGCATGATGAGCTTGGCTGGATAGACCAGCGTGACCGGCAATGCGCCACCAGCCTGCACGGCAATGCGTATGTTGATTTTAACTGCGCAACAAACATGACGCTCGCCCGGCTCTCGGCGCTGAAAGAGCAGCTTGCGGTGCCGGATACAACTGGCACTGTGGATGGTGAATATACGGTGCAGGGCAGCACCATGCCCTGGCTCTGGGCGGCCGGCGGGCTTAACAGCGCCTATCGGTTCGGCATACAGGACGGCACGGAGCCGGCCATTGTGAGCCTGGCGGAGGTGAATGCCAAACCAGGGCAAACGCTGATCATCACCTATGTTGCGGGGCAGATCTGCATCGGCCCCGGCTGGCCGCAGACGGATGCGAACGGTGCCAGGGATGGCGGGGCCGCCGCCACCGGCCGGCCGCTGCCCAGCGTCTATATGCAGGATCACGCCATCAATCTCAGCGCGCTGGTCGGTGCTTTCACGGATAAACAAGGCCAGCTCGTGGCCCCGCCTTTTGCCGTGGGCGACGGTCCGGCCAGCGTTATCATCCCGCCCGGTGCCACGCAGTTACAGCTCGGCATCAATGACGATATCTACGCCGATAATATCGGCGCGCTGACCGTGAGTGTGAAGCAAATCCCTTGATTTTTCCTCACACCGTTTGCACCGGCGGGTTTCTGCTGCTCAGCGCGCCATGGGTCTCCCGCCGGCTGGGCGGGGCACAACCCTAAAGCTTCGGGATCAGCCCGCTGGCTTCAGCCACCGCCCGGCTCTGGGCGATGGCTTCACTGACCATAAGGGCCGCGGCCAAAGCGCGCTTGCCGGCTTCGGCATCCACCACCACCGGCGCGCCGTCCAGGCATGAGGCGAAAAAAGCCTCGTGCTCGGCGGCCAGCGCGTCATGGTCCTGCCAGCCGGCCTGCTCTATGCCGAATTCCTCAAACCCAGGCAGCTTCATCCCGATGGAGCGCCCCACCAAAGTGAGCTTACGGGCGGAGAAATCCACGGTGAGGTAGCCGGTCTGCGAGAAAATCCGCATCTTGCGCTCGGTTTTGAGCGAGATGCGGCTGGCGGTGATGGTTGCGACCGCGCCATTGGCGAATCGGATGCGGGCGTTGGCGATGTCGTCATGCGCGCTCGCAACCGGCGCACCCACGGCGTCCACGCTGACAACCTCCGAATCGGTGAGCGCCAGGATCAGGTCGAGGTCATGGATCATCAGATCGAGAATGACCGAGACATCCGTGCCGCGCGGCTTGAACGGGGCAATGCGCACCGCCTCGATATAAAGCGGCGTGCCCATGCGCTTGGCCACGGCACCATGCGCCGCCGAGAAACGCTCCAGATGCCCGACCTGCAGCACCAGCCCGGCATCACGCGCCAAAGCCGCCAGCTCGGTCGCCTGCTCCAGAGTCGCCGCAATCGGCTTTTCCACCAGCACATGCTTGCCCGCGCGGAGCGCCTGGGCGGCCAGTTCGAAGTGGAATTCGGCGGGTGCCGCGATGATCACCGCCTGGGCCAGGGCAAAAATCTCTTCCGGGGTTTTAACCGGGCAGCCGGCTTCCCAGGCCACGGTTTTGGCGCGCTCCGGGCTGGCATCGGCCAGGCCCACCAATTTGGCCCGTTTGGCGCCCGCCAGTTTCAGGGCGTGGTAACGGCCAAAATGCCCGGCCCCTATCAGGCCCACGTGCAGACGTTCGCTCATGCCAATCCCAGTATTCTGGTCCGGGGTTGCGCGCAACGTCTCTCCCGGCCATACGGCAGACGGTTCAGGGATTTTATAACTGGGAGCCGCCGTGCTTTATTTCAGCCGCGCCAAGGCGTTCGGGATTATGCTGGTCTGCGGGCTTGGCCTGCTGTTGAGTCTGCCCAATCTGGCCTCGCGCCCGGGCTGGTTGCCCGCGGCCGCCCCCTGGCCGCAGGTGCATCTGGGGCTGGATCTTTCGGGCGGCTCTTATTTACTCCTGCAAATCGATACCAGCGCCATCACCAGGCAGGATCTGAACACGCTGGTGGACCAGGCGCGCCAAACCCTGCGCACCGCCGGGCTCGGCTATACCGGGCTGCGGCCCGACCCCGCCAACGGCCGGGTGATCGTCCGCCCGCTCGACGGCCAGGCGGCACAGGCCCAGACGGCGCTGCAAAAACTGATCACCTACGCCCCAGGTGCCGCAACCCCCTCCGTGGCCCTAAGCGCCTTGCCGGACGGCGCCATCGCCATCGCCATCCCCCAGGCCACGCAAGCCGCGCGTAATTCCCAGGCGGTGCAGCAGGCCATCACCATCATCCAGCGCCGTATCGACGGTTCGGGCGTGCTGAACCCCTCCATCCAGCGCCAGGGCGCGGACCAGATCGTGGTGCAGCTCCCAGGCATCTCGGACCCCGAGCGGGTGAAGACGCTGATCGGCACCACCGCGCACATGACCTTCCAGCTCGTGGATACCAACGCCGTGCCGGGCCAGCCACTGCCGCTCGGCGACCAGCAATTGCCGCTCACCGGCACGCAACAGCAGTTGATCGTATTCTCCAACGTGGCCGTGGATGGCGCCGACCTCGAGAACGCCCAGGCCAGCACCGATCCGCAAAACGGCTCCTGGGTGGTGAATTTCACCCTCAACTCGCTGGGGGCGCGGGAATTCTCCGATGTCACCACGGAAAATGTCGGCCGGCCCTTCGCCATTGTGCTGGACGGCAAGATCATCGAGGCACCGAATATACGTGAGCCGATCACCGGCGGTTCGGGGCAGATCTCCGGCGGTTTTACCCCGCAATCAGCCACCGACCTCGCTCTGCTGCTGCGCGCCGGCGCCCTGCCCGCACCTTTGAGCATTGTCGAGGAGAACAGCGTGGGGCCGGAGCTGGGGGCGGACGCCATCCGCGCCGGTGCCCTGGCGCTGACCGCCGGCTTCGTGATGGTGCTGGTGTTCATGGCCGTGTTCTATGGTCTGTTCGGCTGGTTCGCGAACATCGCCTTGCTGGTGAACCTCATCCTGATGCTGGGCATTCTCTCGGTAATGGGTGCCACCCTCACCCTGCCCGGCATGGCCGGGATTCTGCTCACCCTCGGCATGGCGGTGGATGCCAATATCCTCATCAACGAGCGCGTGCGCGAAGAGGTTAAAAATGGCCGCAAGCCGCTGGCGGCGCTGGAGGCCGGGTATAGGCGCGCCTACGGCACTATTTTCGACTCCAACGTGACCACATTGCTGGCGCACATCACCCTCTTCATCTTCGGCTCGCCGCAAGTGCGCGGCTTTGCCGTCACCATCTGTGCCGGCATCGTCACCTCGCTGTTCACCGCCACCGTGCTGGTGCGGCTCATCACCTCGCGCTGGTACGCCTCCCGCCGTCCAGCCAGCCTGCCCGTCTGAGGGACTAAAAATATGTTCGCTAAACCGATGTTCCGCTTTGTGCCGGACGGGACGAAAATCCGCTTCATGAATGGGCGTTTCGCCGGGCTCATCGTCTCGGCGGTGCTCTCGATCGGCTCGTTGATATTGTTCTTCTATCCGGGCCTGAATATGGGGCTGGATTTCCGCGGCGGCGTGGTGCTGCAGGTACAGACCCCCGGCCCCGCGGATTTCTCCGCGCTGCGTACAGCACTGGCCGCGGCCGGGCTGAACGATGCGGCGCTGCAGGCTTTTGGGACGGGCAGCAACGGCGTGCTCATCAGCCTGGAGAGCCGGGACAACGCGGCGCAGACACAAACCGCGATATCCGAGGCCGAGACCGCGCTGAACCAGGCCGCACCGGGGAGCAAGATCCTCTCCACCGAGGCCATCGGCGCGTCCGTCAGCCATGATCTGTTCGCGCAAGGGCTGGAGGCGCTGGGGCTCAGCTTCGTGATGATCCTGGGCTATATCTGGTTCCGCTTCGAGTGGCAGTTCGCCGCCGGTGCCGTGGCCACGCTGCTGTTGGATACCACCAAGACCATCGGCTTCATGGTGCTCTTTCGTATCCCGTTCGATCTGGTGACCATCGCCGCCATCCTCACCGTCATCGGCTATTCCACCAACGATAAGGTGGTGGTGTACGACCGCGTGCGAGAAAATCTGCGCAAATACAAGACCATGCCGTTGCGCGAATTGATCGATCTGTCGATCAACGAGACGCTCAACCGGACCCTGGGCACCTCCGGCACGGTGTTTCTGGCGGCACTGCCGTTGGCGATCTTCGGTGGCTCGGCACTCGGCGACTTTGCCTGGATCATGCTGTTCGGCATCGTCGTCGGCACCTCATCCTCCATCTTCATCGCCGCCCCCATCCTGCTGTTTCTGGGCGAGCGCCGCCTCCGCCGCTCCAATGCGCCGGTGCAAAGCGCGGCTGCAAAGCGCTAGGAAATAATTTTTGGACAGATTGCGATTTTTTACCCGTTTTTTGTCGCCTAAACATTAACACTCTGCTAACACCTCGCCTGTCACGGGAAAAACCCTTAACGGCGCGGTAAAATCTTTATGTCTCACTTTGAGCCTGATCCGGCGCTCCTGGCCTCCATGCGTATCACCTACCAGCCCATATTGCGGCTGGAGGATAACAGCACCGACCACGTCGAAGTGCTCGCCCGCGAAGCCGGGGAAAACGGCGTGCTGCTCGGGCCGGAAGCCATAGTGGACGCCATGGAACGCAACGGGCACGCATTGCCCCTCACTTTGGCCATCATGCGCCGCGCCATCGCGGAATACCGCGCCTACAACTTCGCCGCCCTCAACCTGTCGCTCGCCTTCAACCTGCCGCTGGACGCCATGCTGCACCCCGAACTGAGCCAGGAAATAACCGCTTTATGCAGCGCCGCCGGAATTGAACCGGGAAACATCCTCTTCGAACTCACCGAAACCAGCCCCGTGCGGGATTTCGCCGCCGCCGCCGCCAGCATCACCGCACTCTACGCCGCCGGGCACCATATCGCCCTCGACGATATAACCCCCGACACACCCTACCTGGCAGCGCTGATGAACCTGCCCATCCGCGCCATAAAATTCAGCAACACACTCACCGCCAACCCCACCGCTTTGCCCTTCATCCGCGCCATGGCCGCCCGCGCCGCCGCCCGCAGCCTGGATAGTATCGCCGAAGGCATAGAAACCCCCACCCAACTCACAACCATGCGCGCCGCCGGCGTAACCCACGGCCAAGGCTACCTCTTCAGCCACCCCATGCCCGCCTCCGCCCTCGGCACCCTGCTCCACGGCGCGGCTTGAACACTGTTCACGGAGTGACTCGCAAGGGGGTCTTACCCCCCTGCACCCCCTGCCTGGGGCCTGAGGCCCCAGACCCCCACTACTTCGGCTCTAAAAAAGAGAGGCCATCCCTACTCGTGCAACACACGTACTGGGATGGCCTCTCTTTTTTAGAGCCGGGTGGGATCCAAGGGCCCTTCGGCCCTTGGTAGGGGGTGCAGGGGGACAAAGTCCCCTTGCGAGTCACTCCGTGAACGGTGTTCAAGCCGCCGTGGACGAGTCCAGGGAGACGTTGCGGGCTTCGGGGCCGAAGATCATTAGCAGGATCAGCAGGATGGCTACTGTGCCGGCTACCAATGCGAGGGGGATGCCGAAGTTGCCGCCGTAGCTGGCGGCGATGGTGGCTTGCAGGGGGGCGTTTACGGAGGCCACGAAATTGCCGAGCTGGTAGATGAAGCCTGGGAAGGTGCCGCGGATTTCGGCGGGGGAGAGCTCGTTGAGATGCACGGGCACGACGCCCCAGGCGCCTTGGACTGCCACCTGCATGATGAAGGCGGCGATGACGATGGTGCGGAAATCCGTGCTGAAGGCCCAGGGGTAGATGGCCAGGAGCGAGAGCAAGCAGGCGGCGATGATGGCGTAGCGCCGGCCGATTTTCTGGCTCAGCAGGCCGAAGGCGATGCCGCCGAGCATGGCACCGACGCTGAAGATGATGCCTGCGTCGGAGGTTTGGTCATGGCTGAAATGCAACTGTGCAGTGAGATGGCCTTTAAGATAGAGGTCCTGCGTGCCGTGCGAGAAGAAGTTGAAAGCGGTCATCATGGCCACACCGTAGATGGCGAGCTTGGCGTTTTTACGCAGCACGGTGCCGATGGAGATTTTCGGCCCGGTGTGGAGTTTGTCGAAGGCCGGACTTTCGGTGACGAACATAGCGACGAAGATGGTGAGCAGGGCCGGGGTGGCGCCGATGAAGAACATGCCGCGCCAGCCGAGCTGGTCGCCGTAGTTACGGAACAATGCCGTGGCAAGCAGGAGGCCCATCGGGTAGCCGGCCTGGAGGAAGCCTGAGACCCAGCCGCGCCAGCGCGCGGGGATGGATTCCATGGCGAGCGACGAGCCGATGCCCCATTCGCCGCCCATGGCGATGCCGAAGCAGGCCCGGATGACCAGGAATGAGCTGAACGACCAGGCGAAGCCGGAGAGCGCTTCGAACACGGAGTAGAGCAGGATAACGGTGATCAGGATGGGCTTGCGGCCGTAGATATCGGCCAGCCGCCCGAAGATGAAGGCGCCGATGGCGCGGGTGGCCAGTGTGAGGGTGATGGCGGTGGTTATCGCGGTGATGGAGACGCCGAAGGTCTTGGCCACTTCATCGAAGGTGAGGATGAGGATGAAGAAATCGAACGCATCGAGCGTCCAGCCCAGGAAGGCCGCGGCGACGGCGTTGCGCGCTGCCGTGAGGTTCTCCCCCAGCGGCGCGGTTGTTACGGTCTGGCTCATGCGGCTCCCCTTCATGGACTGATTGTTAAGGGAAACATAGGCCGGTTGATGCCGCGCGCAAGCACCGCCGCGCTACCGTTGGGCGGTGGCGGCGGTTTTTCCGATAAAGCTTTGAAAAATGGTCGGAGTGAGAGGATTCGAACCTCCGGCCCCTGCGTTCCGAACACAGTACTCTAACCAGGCTGAGCTACACTCCGGGCGGCCGGGCTATAGCCTAACGGGCGATGGCTTAGCAAGGGCCGGGATGGTGGAAAGTTTTGCGCCGGACCCGGAACGCGCCAATACAGGGAAAAGCACAGGCTTATGTTGCAGCGCAGCAGGGATAAGTCCATTATGTGGGCAAAACTGTGGCAAATTTGACTCACGACTTCGTGATATTTCAACGAGTCCTAGGCAAGTATAAATCCTTTGTGCTAGCACTTGATCATGTGTCTGCAATGTGACTCACGCCGGGGCTTCCTGCGGCTGGCTTTGGGCGGTGCCGCTGCGGCATTTGCAGCCCCCATGGCCCGTGCCGCGCAGATCCAGTTCGCCTCGGACCGCGTGGAACTGCCGCTGATCATGCTGGACCCAGGCCATGGCGGGCATGATCCGGGGGCGATTGCGCCGGATGGGGTGTTTGAGAAGAATATCACTCTGGCCTCGGCGCTGGAATTGCGCCGTGCGCTGGAGCGCACCGGGCGTTACCGCGTGGCCATGACCCGCACCACCGATGTGTTCATCCCGCTCGATGACCGTGTGTCGGACGCGATGGCGCAGAACGCCGCTTTATTTCTCTCGATGCATTGCGACCATCTGCCGGAGGCTGACCTACGCGGGGCCTCGGTGTTTACGCTTTCCAACGATGCCTCGGACACGCTGGCTGCGAGCATTGCGCAGGATGAGAACGGCGGGGCGGCGATCGGCAACCCGATGGCCGGCGCCTCGCCGCAAGTGGCTGATATTCTTGCCAGTTTGGAAACACGCGCGACCAAGATCGGCTCCCAGACCCTGGCTGTTGATTTGCAGACGAGCTTCAAGGGCATCGTGCCGCTACTGCCGGACCCCAAGCGCGCGGCCAATTTCGCGGTGCTGCGCGACCCATCCACCCCGGCGGCGCTGCTGGAGATGGGCTGCCTGACCAACCCGCTGGATGAGACCAGACTGCGCAGCGCCGGGCAGCGCTGGAAGCTGGCGCAACGCATCACGCTCGCCATCAACAGCTATTTCGATAATGACGCACTGCGCCGGGTAGCAGGGTAAGAGGCTATTCCAGAAGTGGCTCTGGCGGCCGTCTAGCGGCGATTTTCTGCGCGCCGGTGCTCACGTACAAGTGTACGCTGCGCTCCGGTGCTCAAAAATCACCACTATACGACTCACCAGAGCCACTTCTGAAACAGCCTCTAAGCTTACCGTAATGTGGACATGCCGCCCCGCAGACCTCGGAGGTCTCGCAGGCCGCGGAGCAGGATGCTAAGAGCGCGGCCATGCCCGACCCGAATACACCCGACGATTCGCAAGAGAACAACAGCGCCAATAGCGGGTTTTCCGCCGGCCCACGCCTCGCCCCGCCACGGCGGGAGGCACCGCAGCCGCCGCGCAGGGGCAAACAGCCCCAGCCGAAGCGCAAGCGCGGTCCGGTGGGGCGCATTTTCAGCGGGCTGATCACGGCGGCCTATAGCCTGGTGTTTCTGGTCATCATCATCGGGTTGCTCGGCGCCTCGGGGGCGTTTTTGTATTTCTCGGCCAGCCTGCCGAGCATTGATAGTTTGAAGGATTACAAGCCGCCGCTGGAGAGCCGGGTTTATACCGGCGACTTCCAGCTTCTGGCCGAGGTCGGCTCGGAGCATAGTATCTACGTCACCTACGACCAGATCCCGCCGCTGGTGGGCCAGGCCTTCATCTCGGCCGAGGACCGGCTGTTCTGGGTGGAGCCGGGGGTGAACCCGCTGGCCATGGCGCGCGCGGCCCTCACCGACATCTCGCTGATGCACAGCGGGCGGCGGCCGATCGGGGCCTCGACCATCACCCAGCAGGTGGTGAAGAACATGGTGCTGGATAATCACATCACCTTTGCCACCAAGATTAAAGAAGCGATTCTGGCGATGCGCGTTAACCAGGTGATGACCAAGCAGCAGGTGCTGACCTTGTATCTCAACGAGGTCGATCTCGGGCATAACAGTTTTGGCATTGCCGCGGCGGCGCAGACTTACTTTAACAAACCGCTGAGCCAGATCGATATCGCGCAGGCGGCCACCCTCGCCTCTCTGCCGAAGGCGCCGACCAATTACGATCCGTTCCTGCATCCGGCGGATGCGCTCGCCCGGCGTAACTTCGTCATCACCCGCATGCTGGCCGATGACGCCATTACCCAGGCCCAGGCCGCTGCCGCCACGGCCGAGCCGCTGCTGCCGCGCGTGGTGGTGAATACGAAGAGCATATCGAACGGCGGCTATTATGCCGATGCGGTGCGGGCGCAACTGGTGCAGCAATTTGGCCAGGATGCGGTGAATACCGGCGGGCTGGTGGTGCATACCAGCCTGGACCCGGCGTTGCAGGCCGCCGCCACCGATGCGGTGCGCGACGGGCTGGAGCAGTACGACCGCAAATATGACGGCTGGCACGGGCTGATCGCGCATCTGAACGATGCGGATTTGCACGATAACTGGGCCCAGGACCTGGCGAAGCAGAAAAACCCGGCGGGCATGCGCCACGACTGGCAATTGGGCGTGGTGCTGGCGGCCGATGGGCCGAAGGCGCGCGTCGGCACGCTGGATCTGGTCAGCGGCAATCCTGTGACCGGCAGTTTGCCATTGGACAATCTGCGCTGGGCGCGGCCGGTGGTAAGCGGCGGGCTAGGGGCGCGGCCGGGTGCGACCTCCGACGTGCTGCATACGGGCGATGTGATCATGGTGTCAGGTTCGGGAGACAAGCTCTCGCTGGAACAGATCCCCAGCATCCAGGGCGCGCTGGTCTCCATCGACCCGCGTACCGGGCGGGTGCTGGCCATGGTGGGCGGCTGGAGCCATGATGTCTCCCCCTTCAACCGCGTGACCCAGGCAATGCGCCAGCCGGGCTCTTCCGTAAAACCTTTGGTGTATCTCACCGCCCTTGAGCAGGGCGTGCAGCCGGATGCGCCGGTGCTGGACGGGCCGTTCACCCAGGTGCTCTCCGATGGCAGCGTGTACCGGCCGGGGAATTACGAGAATACGTTTGAGGGCCCGGTGCCGATGTTCCATGCGCTGGAACAATCGCTCAACCTCGCCACGCTGAACCTGACGCGGCAGATCGGGCTCAGCAATGTGGGGACCACTTTCCAGAATTTTGGCATCGTGAACCCGATGCCGCCTTATTATCCCTCGGCCATCGGCGCCATCGGCACCACGCTGTGGAAGATGACCAATGCCTATGCGGATCTGGATGAATACGGGCGGGCGGTGACACCCAGCCTGATCGACAGCGTGACCGGGCCGGATGGCAATGTGCTGTACCAGGCGCCGGGACAGAGTTGCGATAATTGCGTCAATAATGCCGACCCCACACAGACGCCGGTGCTTGATGTTTCCGGCGCGCAACTGGCGGACCCGGATTCGGTGTTCCAGATTATCACCATGATGAAGGGTGTGGTGCTGCGCGGTACGGGCAAGCCGGCGGTGGTGGGGATCACCCAGCCCGTGGCGGGCAAGACCGGCACGACCAATGATTTCAACGATGCCTGGTTCATCGGCTTTACCCCCGGCGTGGTCACCGGCTGCTGGATCGGCTTCGACACCCCGGCCAGCCTGGGCAAGGACGAGACCGGCGGCAATGTGTGCGGGCCGATCTGGAATGAATATATGAAGGTGGCACTGCAGGGCCAGCCGGATATCGATTGGGCGCCGCCGCAGGGCATGACAATCGCCCAGGTGCCCGAGCCGGATGGCACGAATGTGAGCGAGGCGCTCAAATATAACCAGACGCCGGGAGCGCAGGCGCAAAACGGGCTGCTGGGCGGGGCGCAGACGGCGCCGGACGATAGCGGTGTGACGCCGGGGACACCCGATGCCCCCGTGACCCCTGGCGCGCCGGGGACACCGGTCAGTCCGAGCACGTTGGATAAATCGCTGTCGCCGCTGTATTGATGATCCCTCTATGAATCGGCGGCGGGAGCGCTTATATCGCCCGCATGTCCGCTGAATCAGACCAATTAAATGAGCAAATCGGCCGTTCGGTCGCCTTGCTGAGGAGGCATCTTTGACTGGGATGCCGCTGTCATCAAGCTTGAAGAGCTGAACCACCGCTCTGAAGACCCTAATCTGTGGAACGATGCCGATGCCGCGCAGGCGCTGATGCGTGAGCGCAACCAGATTGCGTCCATGGTGGATGGGGTGCGCGCCATTGAGGCCGAGGCCAAGGATACGGTCGAGCTGATCGAGATGGCCGAGGCTGAGGCCGATGCTTCCATGATCGCCGATGGGCTGAAGACGCTGGAGCGTCTGGCCGAGGGGGCCAAGCAGAAAGAGATCGAGTCGCTGCTCTCCGGCGAGGCCGATGGGCGCGATGCGTTCGTGGAAATCAACGCTGGCTCGGGTGGCACGGAGGCGCAGGATTGGGCCTCGATCATCTACCGCATGTATGCGCGCTGGGCCGAGCGCAAGGGCTTTAAGGTTGAGGTGCTGGACGAGTCCGAGGGTGAGCAGGCGGGGATTAAATCCGTGACACTGCAGATTACCGGGGCCAATGCCTATGGCTGGCTAAAGACGGAATCGGGTGTGCACCGGCTGGTGCGGATTTCGCCGTTTGATAGTGCGGCGCGAAGGCATACGAGTTTTGCCAGCGTGTGGGTGTATCCGGTGGTGGATGATACGATCGAGATCGAGATAAACCCGGCGGATTTGAGGGTGGATACATACCGCGCCTCCGGTGCCGGCGGGCAGCATGTGAACAAGACCGAATCCGCAATTCGTATCACGCATATACCTACGAACATCATCGTGGCTTGCCAGACCGACCGCTCCCAGCACCGCAACCGCGCCACCGCCATGACCATGCTGAAAGCCCGCATGTATGAGGCGGAGCTGCAGAAACGCGAGGCGGCTTCGGCCAGTGTCGAGGCGGCGAAGACGGATATCGGCTGGGGGCATCAGATACGTTCGTATGTTCTGGCGCCGTATCAGTTGGTGAAGGATCTGCGCACGGGCTATGAGACCGGCAATCCGGCCGCGGTGCTGGATGGCGCGCTCGATCCGTTCATGGCGGCGTCCCTCGCCGCGCGGGTGGGGGCGACACGCTCCGAAGCCTCGGCGATGGCGGAGTAATTTTAAGCGGTTTTTGGGAGTGCGGTGGAATGATATTGCTCGCCCATCTCCCTGCCCTGCTGGCGGCATTTTTTGCATCGCTTGTGGAGTTTGTTGAGGCTTTAACCGTGGTGCTGGCGGTGGGAGCGGTGCGCGGCTGGCGCCCGGCGCTGACCGGCGCGTTTGCAGCGTTGTTTGTGCTGGCGCTGATCGTGGCCCTGCTGGGGCCGGTGCTGACGATGGTGCCGCTGCGTATCGTGCGGCTGCTGGTGGGGATTATGCTCCTCACCTTCGGCTGGCGCTGGTTGGCGAAGGCGGTGCGGCGGGCGGCGGGTGTGCTGCCTTTGCGCGATGAGGATGCGAATTTTGCGCGCGAAACCGAGACATTGCGCGCGCTGGCCCCGGTACCGGGGTTTGATAAAGCGGCCATCGCCACGGCTTTCAACATAACGATGCTGGAGGGGGTGGAAGTAGTGTTCATCGTGCTGGCCATCGGCGCCGGTGCCCCTGCCCTGCTGCCGGCCGCTGTGGCAGGTGCGGCGGCGGCTTTGGCGCTGGTGATGCTGGCAGGGTTGGCGCTCCACCGGCCGTTGGCGAAAGTGCCGGAGAATGCGCTGAAGTTTGGGACCGGCGTGCTGCTGGTGGCGTTTGGGGTTTTCTGGCTGGGTGAAGGTGTGGGGATCAACTGGCCGGGCGCGGATGTTTCGCTGCTGGTGCTGATCGTGCTGGTGTTTGTCGGCGCGCTGGGGGCAGTGCGTGGGATGGCGAAAGCGGTATAGCGGCGCAGGAATTACAAAAAAGCCTGGGCGCGGCAGAGTTTTACGAAACTGGCGGCGGCGGGGTTTAGGGGGCGGCCGGCGAGGGCTGTGAGTTGGATGCCCCGTGTCAGCTCCGGCTCGTTGAACGGACGCGTGGTGAGCGGTGCGGGGATGCTGAGGCGGTTGGAGAGCAGCGCCAGGCCTAATCCGGCGGCGATGAGTTCGCAGAGTTGGGAGGCGGAGCCTCGACAATATTGCAGGCGGGGGGATGTGGCCGAGACGGTTTCCAGCATTTTGCCGAAGCCGCCGCAGCTATCGCCGTGCAGCAGAATTTCGCCTTGGAGATCCACGCCGGTGCAGGCATTTTGCCGGGCCAGGCGGTGCGCGCCGGGGCAGACCAGCACGGCGGTTTCGGTGTAGAGCGGCCAGCGGTTGAGGCGATCGGGCAGCGCGGAATCTTCCGGCACCAGAGCGCAGTCCAGCGCGTCGGCGAGCATGGATTCGGCCAAAGCCGGGGCGGAAGATTCAGAAAAATGCAGCTCTGCGCGGGGGAAAACGCGCAACACCTCGGCGATGGCGGCGGCGATGGGCGCGGCCGAGATGCCGGGGGCGAGGCCGATGCGTAGGTTCCCCTGGGCGGGCTGGCGGCGGGCGGCGGCGCAGGCTTGTGCGGCATCGGCGGCGTCCAGCATGGCGGTGAGATGCACGCGCATCTCGCGGCCGAGCGCTGTGAGGATGGTTGAATTGCGTTCGCGCAGGATCAGCGCGCCGGCAAACTCCTCCTCCAGCCGGGCGATGGCGCGGGAGAAGGCGGGCTGGGTGACATGGCATTCCTCGGCCGCGCGGGTAAAATTGAGCGTGCGGCAGAGGGTGAGGAAATAGCGTACCTGGGTGAGTTCCATCAGCTCAGCCTCGCCAGGGCAGCTATGATATCATCCGGCTCGGGGCGGCGGGCGAAATCGACATCGGCGAAGCGCCAGGCGACCATGCCGTTTTGCCCGATGATGTAGACGGCGGGCACCGGCAGGCACCAGGCGGCGTTGCCTTGGCGGAGCGGCAGGTCCAGCCCCTGGACGCGGGCGCGGTAGAGCGGCGGGATTTTGAAGACCAGCCCGGCGGCGAGGCCGACGCCGAAATCGATATCCGAGAGCACTTCGAAGGCGCTGGCATCGCGCTGCTGCAGGCGTAGCGGCCAGGCACCGGTTTCCGGGGTGAGCGCCAGTATGCGGGCGCCCAAAGCCTGGATGCGGGGTGCGGCCTCGGCCAGAGCGGCGGTGGTGAGTTTGCAGAAGGGGCACCATTCGCCGCGGAAGAAGGTGAGCACCACGGGGCCGCGCGCCAGCTCGTCCGCCAGGTTGATGAGGTGGCCGGTGGCGCTTGGCAGCAGGAAATCCGGGAACACCTCGCCCACGCGGGTCATGCCCTCGTAAAAACCCTCGCGGTTGAGGGTGGTCACAATCTGCTGATAGGCCGCCGCCCAATCCGGGTTTTCGCAGCGGGCAGCCAGCAGATCGGTCAGGCGTGTGTTGAGCGTGCTGATGGCGGCCTCCCCCGGGCTTGCGGTGATTATGCACCGCAAACACCGGACAGCAATGGGTTACTGGGAAGAGGAGCTGGGGTGGCCCATGGAATTGCTGGGTGCCATGGAGTTGCTGGGGGCCATGCCGGTATCGGTCTTGGGCTTGCTCATGCTGTCGGAGGGTTTCTTCGTGGTATCGGGCGACATGGTATCAGGCGACATGGTATCAGGCGACATGGCGCTGCTGCTGGGGCTCATCGAATTGCCCATGCTGCTTTGGGCAAAGGCGGCCGGGGTGAGGAGTGAAAAGGCACAGGCGGCGGTGATGAAAATACGTGACATGGGGTAAAACTCCTGTTGTGGTTGGCCGGGGTCAATCCCCGTGGCGCTGATATGGCGCCGGGAGGGCATGCCCGGCCAATGCCGTTCGGGCATGAATTCCATACCTTGCGGCCGGTGCTGCAATGCGCGCAGAACTGCCGGACTGGTTTGAGGATTTGCCATGCTTGATCAAACAAAGCGCGACAAGACAAAACGGGTCATCCACCCCTTGATTTTGCGGCTGACACATTGGCTGAACGCCTTTGCCATCGTGATGATGCTTGGCAGCGGCTGGCAGATTTATAATGCCTCGCCGCTGTTCGGTTTCTCGTTTCCGCCCATCCTCACCATCGGCCAATGGCTGGGGGCGGGCATTGCCTGGCACCTGGCGATGATGTGGCTGCTGGTGGGTAATGGGCTGGTGTATCTTACCTGGACATTGCTGAGCGGGCATTGGCGCAAGCTGGTGCCGCCGGGGCCGGGCGCGATCTGGCGGGATATACGCGCCGCCCTCGCCTTCCGGCTGAAGCATCAAACGGGCGCGTATAACGCGGTGCAGCGGTTGCTTTATAGCGGGGTGCTGCTGGCCGGTGTGGTGGTGGTGCTCTCGGGGCTGGCGATATGGAAGCCGATCCAGCTCTGGCCGCTATGTAATCTCTTCGGCGGGTTTTACGCGGCGCGCTATGTGCATTTCTTCGCCATGGCGGCGATTGCTTTGTTCCTCGCCGTGCATCTAACCCTGGTGGCTATGGTGCCCAAAGTGCTGCCGCCGATGATCACGGGAGGAAAACCATGAAACGCCGTGTGTTGATCCAGCGCGCCATGGCCTTGGGGCTGATGACCGGGCTGGACGGGTGCAATTACGAGGATCCGAATCACCCCGACCTCGCCGATAAATTCCTGCACGCGATGTCGGCCTGGAATGACCGCGTGCAGGCGGCTTTGTTCAACCCGGACACGCTGGCGCCTACCTTCAAAGCCAGCCAGATTACCATGCCGCCGCGCTTTAACGCGTTTTACGATGTGTCCCAGGCGCCGGTGCTGGACCAGAGCAGCTACCGGCTGGAACTGGGCGGGCAGATTGCCGATAAAGCGCCCTGGACCCTGGCGCAGTTGCAGGCCTTGCCGCAGGAAGGGCAGATCACCCGGCTCATCTGCGTGGAAGGCTGGCGGGTGATCGGGCAATGGGCGGGGGTGCCGTTGGGACAATTTTTGCGGCGGGTGGGGGCGGATACGAGCTGCCGCTACGTCTCGTTTCAATGCGCGGACGGGTATTACTCCTCCATCGACATGGAATCGGCGCTGCACCCGCAAACCCTGCTGGCGTTACAGTTTCTGGGGCAGCCGCTCACGCCTGCCTTCGGCGCGCCGGTGCGCTTGCGAATCCCGACGAAACTGGGGTTCAAGAATCCGAAATCACTGGTGCAACTGGCTGTGACGAATATCTATCCGGGCGGGTATTGGGAGGATCAGGGGTATAACTGGTTTTCCGGCTCTTGAGATTATGGCTGGTTGTAGCGGCACTTCTGCTCGGCCCGGCGGCGCAGGCGCGCCCGGTGCTGATAGAGATGTTCGTATCGCAATCCTGCTCCTCCTGCCCGCCGGCCGATGCGCTGCTGCAGCAATTGGCGGCGGTGGATAAGGATATTCTGCCGCTCAGCCTGAATGTCAGCTATTGGGATAATCTGGGCTGGCGCGATACCGATGCGCTGAATGACACGACCACGCGGCAGTTTTATTATGCCGGGCTGGACAATGGCAATGTGTTCACGCCCGAGGCGGTGGTGGATGGCACCACCCAGTTGGTGGGCAGTAACAAAAGCAAACTCACCGCCGCCATCGCCGCTGCCAAGGCGGCACCTGCGGGGAATGTGCCGATCACCATTTCCGGCGGGGCGATGCTCTCGCTGGATATCAGCGCCGGCACCGGCCAGGGGCAGATTATTCTGTACGGTTATGATGTGCATCACGCCATTGCTGTTACGGCGGGCGAGAATCGCGGCACGGTGGTGAGCGAGATCAACGTGGTGCGCAGCGTGACCGCACTGGGCCCGTGGACCGGCTGGGACGAGAAATTCAAACTGCCGCGCCCGGCGGGTGAGCATATGGCGGTGCTGCTGCAGGCCAAGGATGGTTCGATTCTGGGCCTGGGCAGCCACTGATCCGGCTTGCCAACATGGCGCACGCAGGCCATGCACGGGGCATGAAGGCGGCATTTGCGGTGGTGGTGGCGGCTCTGGTATTCCGGCTGATTCTGGCCGGCGGTACGGGGTTGGGCATTGATGAGAGCTACATGGTGGCGGCAAGCCATGTGTTTGCGCCCTCCTATTTCGACCATCCGCTGGCGAGCTGGTGGCTGGAGCTTGCCGCACGCGGGCTGACGGGCAGTGCCGATCCGGTCGTCGTGCGCCTGCCCTTCGTGCTGCTCTCGGCCGTTTCCTCCTGGGCGATCTGGGCGATTACGGCGCGGCTGTATGGGGTGCGCGCGGCGTTCTGGGCGGTGGTGGCCTATTCGCTATCGCCGGTGTTCTCGCTGGCGGCGGGGTGCTGGGTGCTGCCGGATGGGCCGCTGGATGCTGCCCTTCTGGCGTTTTTATACGCGCTGATACGGGCACTTGGCTTGCCCGATGCCGCACCAGCGCCGCGCTGGTGGCTGGGCGTGGGCGTGTTCGCGGGGCTGGCGCTGCTCTCCAAATATAACGCGGCACTGGTGTTTGCCGGAGCGGCTGCGGGGGTACTGCTGGACCCCGCCTCGCGGCGTGAGTTGCGGCGGTTTGGCCCTTGGGGGGCGGTGCTGCTGGCCGCCGTGCTTTTTACGCCGGTGCTGTGGTGGAATGCGCGGCACGGCTGGGCGAGTTTTCACTACCAGGGCGGGCGCGCTACCGGCCTGCGGCTGCGCCCTACCATGCCGCTGACGATTTTAGGTGGCGAGGCGCTGTTTTTACTCCCCTGGCTGTGGCTGCCGTGCATGTATCTGCTGTGCCGCGGGTTTTGGCGCGGGCCGGCGGAGCGCCGGGGGTGGCTGCTGGCCTGGGCGGCGGCGGTGCCCGTGGTGCTGTTTGCGCTGGTCGGGCTGTGGTCGTCTACGCGCATCCTCTACCATTGGGCCGCACCGGGTTATTTGATGCTGTTCCCCGTGCTGGGGGATTGGGCGGCGCGGCGGCGGGCGGGCTTGCGCGATGCGGTGGCTTGGTTCACGGCCGCGCTGCTGGGCATTGCCGTGCTGTTCATCACGGCCGAGATTCGTTACGGCTTCATCCCTGGTTTTAACCACGCCTTCTCTCCCGGACAATCACCCTTGTTGCAGGCGGTGGATTGGGATTCCGTGGCACCTCAACTTCCGCCGGACGTGGATGCGGTGGCGGGGCAGCGCTGGTTCGACGCGGGGAAGATCGGCTATGCACTGCGCGATACAGCCGTGGCCGTAACGGTATTCGGGCCTGAGCCGCACCAGTTCGGCTTTTCCACCCCGCCCAGCTCGTTACTTGGAAAGAACGTACTGATCCTGGCGATGCCGGGCAATGTGACCGATACCTACACGAAATTTGCTCCCGATTTCCGCGCGTTAAAACCAGGGCCGGCGCTGACGGTGATGCATGGCGATAATGTGCTGCTGGTGATCCCGACCTTCGTCGGCACGGATATGCTGCGCGTGCCGCAATAAAAAGGAGGGCCGAAGCCCTCCTTCTTTTCGTTACGCCGCCTGGGGCAACTCGGGGAGCTTCTGCCCCGCCACGGCGTTGATGGCGACACGGCGCGGCTTGGCACTTTCCGGCACCTCGCGGCGCAGCGCGACAAATAGCAGCCCGTTCACCAGATCGGCTTTTTCCACCACCATGTGGTCGGCCAGCACGAAGCGGCGGCTGAAAGTGCGTGCCGCGATGCCCCGGTGCAGGAACTCGCCCTTGGCTTCCTCGGCGGCCTTGCCGGAAACCAGAAGCGCGTTGTCCTTCACGGTAAGCTCGATGTCATCGGGCCCGAATCCGGCCACGGCGAGGGTGACGCGGTAAGAATCCTCGCCGGTTTTCTCGATATTATACGGCGGGTAGCCGGCGGTATCCTGGGGCAAATTGTCCACCAGACGGGCCAGACGGTCGAAGCCGACGGCGGTGCGGAACAGCGGCGCGAAATCGTAACTCATAGGTAAACCTCCTGAAAAGCAAGGTATTTAAAACGCTTGAAAATAGCCCCTCTCACCCCCCTAAGGCAGGCTGGCGGAGCGCTGGGCCCCTCATCGAGGCGGCCCGGCATTGCGTATTATGGGGTGTTTTTTGGCCGCTACAAGATTTTTTTTGCGCCACACTTGCTCGGGCACGGGACATGGCTAGAAGCGCAGCATGATCCCTGCCCGCCCCTCACTGCTGCTCCTGGTGGCCCTGCTCGCTGCTTTGCCCTCGCTGCTGGCGCTTGGCCTATACGGCGTGTTCGAGCCGCCGGATGCGGCTGGCTATCTGGCCTATGCCGCGCAGGTTCGTTCACACAGCGTACCGGTGGGGCATGATCTGCTGTACGGCGCGGCCGGGCGGATCAGCCTGTTTCGCATTGGCGGATATCCGGCCTTGCTGGCGGGGCTGCAAAGCCTGGCGCCAGGGCAGTGGCGCTGGCTGTTGGTGGTGCTGCAAATCGCCGCGCAATCCGCCGTGGCGGCGGCGAGTTATGCGGCGGCGGGGCGGCTGGGTGCTACGCGCTGGCCGGCACTCGCGGCGGCGGTCCTGCCGGCCTTCGGTTATGTGCTGGTGATGAATATCTGCGTGCTGACTGATTCGCTGAATGCTGCCGCGATAACCGGCGCTGCCCTGGCGCTGCTGCTGCGGCCCGATTGGCGCGGCGCGGCTTTGGCGGGGCTGTTGCTGGGGGTATCGGAAAGCTTTCGCGAGGCCACGGTCTATCTGGTCTTTGCCTATCTACCGCTGGCGCTGCTGGCGCGGCCCCGCTGGCTCTGCGCGTTACTGGTGCTGGTGCCTGTATGGGCCGTGGTGGCGGCGCAGGTGGCGTGGAACGTTGCGCGCGGCGCCGGGCCGGTGCTGACCACCTCGAAGCAGCTGGTGATGGTGATGGCGCTGCTGCCTTTATTCAAGCAACATCTGCCGGTTTATAATGATGATCCGGTATTTGCCGCAGCCGCACAGGGCACGCTGGACCAAGACCGGGATGGCGAGATCGACCGCTTCTGGGACAGGCTCTACGCCCAAGGCTATACGCCGGTGAGCATCGCCGCCGAGGCAGCACATGAATATGGCACAGCCTGGCGGCGGTTTCCGCTGCCAATGCTGGAAATGACGCTGCAGAATTTCCGTTACGATAATCTGTTCATGCCGTTCGAACCGCAGAAGGCGGCGGCCATGCTGTCGTTCTATGAGAACGGGCACCGGCCGGATTTCGACCGGCTCGGCACGCAATGGCGCGCGTTCATGCATGGCGATATGGCGGCGGGGCTGTGGCTGCTGCTCAGCGAAATTCTCGGTATTTTCGGCATGGCGATTTCGCTGGCCGGGCTGATAGCACCTTGGCGGCGGCGCGGGACGTGGCGTGAGCGGGCGGTATGGTGCATCCCGATGGCGCTGGCGGCGATCTATATGCCGGTGCATCTGGAGGCGCGCTACCTGGTACCGGCGGTGCCGTTGGTGACGGTACTGGCGGCAGCTGGGGTCAGGGCGTTCCCGTTCAAGAAAACGTGAACAGTCGGGGGTCGTCATTGCCTTTGCGGCGCGAAATGGTTCCGGGTATTTAACGGCGAATAATAACGCCGCCCTCGAGGAGCCCGCATGATCAGCCTGTTCATTGCCTTTCTGCCGGCGCTGTTCATGTGGGAGTTCGCCGCCATCAAGGTGAATTTTCGTTTGCCCAAAGCGGCGCGTAAGCGGCTGTTCAAGCTGGGCAGCCGGTTTGCGTTGCTGGCGCTGATCATCGAGCTGCTGGAAGGGCTGGTGCCGCTGAAAGGGCTGGCGCCGGGCTGGCATGCCTTTGTTCAGGCTTTATTCATCGCCGCCATACCGGAGGAGCTGGTTAAATTCGCGGCGGTGAATAAATTCGGCCGCAAGGAGCTGGATGAGTTGGGGCCGGGGGTGGCGATATTACTGGCGGTGGGTGCCTCGCTCGGTTTTGCCGTGCTGGAGACCAAGCTCTATGTGCTGGGCGGCGGCTTGGGCGTGTGGGCGGTGCGCGCTGTTTCAGCCATACCGATGCATGGGATTTTCGGGTTCGTGATGGGCTCCTTCATGGTGCTGGCCTGGCGCAACCCGATGCGCTTCGATGAACGCATGCTGGTGCTGGCGCTGGTCGTGCCGATCCTCTTTCATTTCGCCTATGATTTTCCGTTGATGCTGCATGATTACGATAAAACCCTGCTGTGGCCTATGCGGTTGCAGCCGGTCATCATGCTGGTGGAAGGATCGTTCGCGCTGATCCTGACCAACCACGCCGTGAATGGCGATACCGCGATCTACGGCCGCACCGTACCGGCCGACCCGCGCGGGCACAGAGCGCTGGGCTTCGCCTGCGTCACCCTCATACTAATGTTCCTATTCCTCGGCCTCGGCCAGGAGTTGCACCATGGTGCGGCGTGTGCCGTGTTGGCGGCGATGCCGCTGGTGCTGACGCTGGATTTGGGGCTGCTGGCCTATGTGCGGTCGCGCGGCGTTTAACCTGCCGCGGAGATCAGCGTCCCGCCCGTCAAGCGCCAGATGCGGTCGAGGTTTTCCCCGCCTGTAAGCCGGTGCAGGATCAACAGCATGGTGCGGCCCTCGGCGGCGGTGTTCAGGACTTTGAAGAACTCCTGCTCCGTGGCGGCATCGAGCCCGGCGCAGGGCTCGTCCAGCAGCAGAATTGGTGCATCCATCAGCAAGGTGCGCGCTAAAGCCAGGCGCCTTCCCTGCCCGCCGGAGAGCGTGGCACCGCCTTCGCCTAGCCAGGAGTCGAGGCCATCGGGCAAAGCGTTGATGGCTTCGGCGAGTTGGGCGGCTTCGAGCGCTGCCCAGAGTTTTTCGTCATCGGCTGTGGGGTCGCCCAGGAGCAGGTTGTTGCGGATGGTATCGGCGAAGAGATGGGTGGTCTGGCCGAGATAGGCGATGCGGTGGCGTACGGCTTCGGCGGGCAGGAGCGAGATATCGGTGCCGCCGAGGCGGATGTGGCCGCTCTCTGGTGCGATGAGTTTGAGCAGCAAAGCGGCGATGGTGGATTTTCCGGCGCCGGAGGGCCCGAGAATCGCGGTGCGCGAGGCTTGCGGGAGTTGCAGCGAGAAATTCTCAAACACATACGGCCGGTCGGGGGCGTAGCGGAAGCTTACGTGCTCGAAGGCGATGGCGTTGCGCGACGGCATGGGGGATGGCACGGCCGGGTCGGGCACGGGCGATGGCGCCTCGGCGGCGTGCACCACACGGGCGGCGGCGGCGGCGCATTGGCCGTAGAGCACGCCGGCGCGCGGCAGGCCGAGCACGGTCTCGAATGCCGCGATGAGGACCAGGACCGCGACCAGCGCGGGGATGGGCGTGCCCAAGAAGCCGAGCAGGATGGCGGTAAGTATCGCGGCCTGGGCGGCAAGAAACGACTGCGCGTTGAGTGTGCTGCTGCGCGCGATCAACTCGCGCTGGGCGGCGAGATGGGCGGCCTCGCGCGCCTGCACGGCGGCCAGCATGCGGCCTTCGGCTTCGAAGATTTTAACTTCCCGCAGGCCCTGCAGCGCATCGAGCGCGGTGCTGCGCAGCCCGGCCATGGCGAGGCCCGCCTTGCCGGCATTTTGCTGTGCGGCCTGGGCGGCGCGCAATGGCATATAGAAGGCGACGAGGAGGAATGGCGCCAGGGCGGCCAGGGCCAGGCCATGCTCCTGCCAGAGAAACCAGCCCAGCACGGGCGTAAGGATGAGGGCGGACAGGCCGGGGACGAAGATGCGCAGGAAGAGGCCGTCCAGCGTGTCGACATCGTTGACCAGCCGGGTCAGCGCATCGCCGGCGCGGCGGTAGCCGAGCCCGCCGGCGGCACTGGCGGCAAGGCCACGGAACATCCAGACGCGTAGATCGGCCAGGGCGCGGAAAATGGCTTCGTGGCCGACGATGCGCTCAAAGTAGCGCAACACCACGCGGGCGAGGCCGGTGAATTGCAACGCCAGAGGCACGGCCAGCGTGATTCCGAACAGAGCGGCGGCGAGATAGCGGCCGGAGACGCCCATGAGGGCGATGCCCGCCCCCAGCGCCGCCAGCGCCAGCAGCACGGCGGCACCCAGCCACAGCGCGTGGCGCGCCCAGAGGGCGGAGATGCGTAATATCGGGTTCATACCACCTCACTCCGCCAGCTCGCATAGCGCAACGCATCGAGGTCCAGCCGTTTGGCGCCTATGGTTTTGGCGAAATCCATGGCCATTGTGGAATGCGTGGCCAGCACCACCGTGCGGCCGATGGCCAGATGCCGCAGGCTCTCCAGCACGTCGCGCTCCACCACCGGGTCCAGATGCGCGGTGGGTTCATCGAGCAGCAGCAGCGGGGCGTCCTTCAGGAAGGCGCGGGCGATGGCGATGCGCTGCGCCTGGCCGCCGGACACGCCGAACCCGCCCTCACCCAGCGGGGTTTTGAGGCCCTGCGGCAGGCTGGCGATCAGCTCCGTGAGATGGGCGTGGCGGATGGCGTCGGCGAGCTGCGTTTCGCTGGCTTCCGGGCGGCCGAAGCGGATGTTGTCCTCGATCGAGCCCGCGAAAATCACCGGCTTCTGGCCGATCCAGCCGAGCATTTTGGTGCGTGCGGCCGGGACGAGGGTTTCCAGCGGCGCGCCGTTGATGCTCACCAGACCGGAATCGGGGGTTAAAAACCCGAGGATGAGGTCCATGATGGTGGATTTGCCGGAGCCAGAGGCGCCGGTGAGGAGCAGGATCTCGCCCCGGCCGACCTTGAAGATGAGGTTCTCCAGCACGGGCTTTTGTCCGCCCCAGGCGTAGGTGACACGCTCGAAGGACAGAGTGACGCCATGCGCCGCGACGGAGCGGATGTTTACGGGGGGCACCGGTAGAGGCGGGGCGGGCAGCGCCTGGAAATCCTCGGCCACGGCTTCGACCGCCATGCGGTCGGCATAGACGGCGGAGAAAGCCCGCAAAGGTGCGAAAAACTCCGGGGTGAGCAGAACGAGGAAAAGTGCCGTGGGCGCCAGGGCCAGATTGCCGTGCAGAACGGCGGAAAACCGCAGTACGATGATGACCAGCGCCGCCGCCGCCGCGAGATCGAGCGCTGTGGAAGAGAGAAAAGCGACGCGCAGGACGCGCATGGTGCGTTGGCGTAATTCTGCGGCGGCCTGGGCCAGAGCGGCGGCTTCATCATTGGCGCGCCCCGCCAGCACGAGGGTGGAAATGCCGCGAATGCGGTCGAGGAAGCGGATCTGCAGCCGCGTCATGGCCAGAAACTGCTTTTTGGCCGCAACCGAGGCGCCGATGCCCGCCACCGCCATGGCGAACGGCACGAACAGCCCGGCGATGATGAGGGTGAGCCCCGCCCGCCAATCGGCATAGAACGCGGCCACACCTATAAGCGCGGGGCCGATGATGGCCTGCGCCGTGGCGGGAATCCAGCGCCCATGAAACCCATCCATGGCCTCCACACGGTCGATGGCGGTGGCGGCGAGATCGGCCGAATGCTTGCCGCGTAACCCGGCGGGCCCGAGAGCTAACAATGTGGAGAGCACGGAACCGCGCAGGCGGCGCCGGGCGGCGGCACCCAGCTCAAAACCCTCGCGCTCGGCCAGCATCTGCACATAGGCCCGCAAGCCCGCCGCTGCGGCAAAGCCGAGCACGGCCAGCAGCACCCGCCAGCCGCCGGACCAGATATGCAGCATCGACCCCAGCAGCGCCGCGGCGCAGGCGGCCTGGGCAATCGCGGCGAGGTTCAGCACCGCGCCCAGCACCATGGCCCAGCGCGCAGCCGCCAGGCCCAGGCGCTGCTCCGCCTTTATCCAGGGATTGCCACGCCTTGGTTTGGCTGCGTGTTCATCATTGCCCAAGGGTTCGGCGCTATCATCCATGCGATGTTTCTACCCGCGCCACCTTGTCTTGCCCAGAGGTAAGCGGGGGCTGGACGTCCCTTGTAAAATGGTCAACACGCGAAACCATGATCATCGCCAGAACACTCAACGAGTTACATGCTGCCCGCGAGGCGCTGGGCCCGCTCGGTTTGGTGCCGACCATGGGCGCGCTGCATGAAGGGCATCTGGCCCTGGTGGCGGCGGCCCTGGCGGCAGGCCGGCCCGTTGCCGCCAGCATCTTCGTCAACCCCACGCAATTCGGGCCCAAAGACGATTTCAAGCAATATCCGCGCGATGAAGCCGGAGACCTCGCCAAGCTGGAGGGTGCAGGCTGCGCTTTGGTGTGGCTGCCCAGTGTGGAGGTGATGTACCCGCCGCATGGTGCCACGCAAATCCAGGTGAACGGCCCCGCCGTGCATTGGGAAGGCGCCTCCCGCCCCGGCCATTTCGCCGGTGTGGCAACAGTGGTGGCCAAACTCTTCGGCCAGGTGCGCCCCATCGCGGCCTATTTCGGCGAAAAAGACTGGCAACAAATCCAGGTCGTCAGCCGCATGGTCGCCGACCTGCACCTGCCCGTACGCATCGTGCCCGTGCCCACCGTGCGCGAACACAACGGCCTCGCAATGTCCTCGCGCAACGCCTATCTCACCGCCAATGAGCACAACGCCGCCCCCATGCTGCACGCCGCCCTCACCCGCGCCGCAAGCAACATCGTCGCCGGCCTTGAAGTCGCCAAAACCCTGCACCAGGCCCGCCACGAAGTCGCCCAAGCCGGAATCGTCCCCGACTACATCGCCCTGGTCCACGCCGAAACCCTGGAACCCATAGCCACCCTAACCCACCCCGCGCGCCTCATCGCCGCCGCCAAACTCGGCCACGTACGCCTGCTGGACAACATCCCGATAGGTTGAATTGGCTGGGGCGGGGGTGTTCACGGAAAAAGGCTGGGGCTCCGTCCCTGACCCCGCTGGGGCCGCAGGCCCCAGACCCCACTACCTTCGGGTCTTTGAAGAGGATGCCCTTGCACGGGCTTTCCACGCGCATGCTCGTAGGGGCATCCTCTTCAAAGACCCGGGTGGGATCCAAGGGCCTTTCGGCCCTTGGCGGGTCCAGGGCAGAGCCCTGGCTTTTTCCGCGAAACACCACCGCCCCAGTCAGTTCAGCTATGGGTGTTGATCAGCCAGGCCAGCGGGTTGGGGGCTACGGCGACCCAGGTGATGAGGGACCAGACTGAGCTTACTGAGACACCCAGGATTAGGCCCAGGACTGTTCCGGTGCTGGTTTTGCCGAATTGGGCGCGGACGAGGGGGATGGGCATTTTTTGGCCGAGCAGCAGGTTGCTGAACAGGACGCCGGTGACGCCGATGATGAGGGCGAGCAGCAGCTCGGGGGCGCGGGCGAGCACGGCGAGGGCCGGGGCGGCTAGGATGAAGATTGTGGCGTAGGCCGAGGCGGCCAGGGCTGCTCGTTGCGGGGTGGAGGCCGGCACGGGGGCGGTTAGGGCCAATTCGGGGATGGTTTCGCACCCTGCCAGCACGGAGATGAAGAACAGGCCGAGCTGGCCGGCGAGGAACACCAGCAGGGGCACGGTGGCGGCCATGCCATTGCCCATACCGCCCATATGAAAGCGCCCCGCCAGGATGAGTACGACGGGGACGAGGGTGAGCGAGCGGTAGATGATCTGGGTGACGATACCGGGGAAGCGGAAGAGCAGGCGCATGTCCTTGGCGATGGTAGCGGCGAAGGGCGAGGCGCGGAATTTGCCGTTCTGGGCATCAGCGCGGCCGCGTGGACGGCTGGCGACTGCGCTGATGACGCCATCAGCGAAGGGTTTGGCCAGGAAGAACCAGACGATGCAGAAACCGGCGAGGGCGAGGGCGAGGGCGGAGGCCAGCGCATCGGGCTGGCCGATGAGCCCGCGGGCGAAGAGGAAGGGCAAGCCGCCGCCATCGGGGCCTGGCAGGAGCGACCACCAGAACTGGCCGAGCGTGGCCTTGGGCACAAAGCGCGGCAATTGGCCGATGATGAAGATGCCGACGCCGGTGAGCAGCGCCAGCGTATGGCCGGTGCGGCGCGTGGCCTGTGGGCTGATGAAGCGCAGGAGCACCACCACGACGGCGAAGGCGAGAGCCGCCACCAACAGCGCCTCGGCAAAGAACATGGGGTAGACGCTTAGGCCCCAGAACTGCCCGTAGATGGCCAGCGCATTGCCGAACACACCGCCCAGCAGCATCCAGGGGGCGGCGATGCTGGCCGCCACGCCCAGCATGCGCACCGCCAGCACGCGGCCCGGCGGAATGGGCGAGGCGAGCAGGAAATCGGCATCGCCACGTCCGTAGATGACATCGATGCTCGATGTCATCGCCTTCGAGAACATCAGGGCAAACAGGAACACGATGTTGATGTTGGCGGCCAGCAGCAGGGTGGGTTGCGAAATGGGATGGGCCACGACCTGGTGCGCCAGCAGCAGCGCGATACCCTGGAACAGCGCGCCGGACACCAGCACGGGGATGATGACATGGCGATGCGTGCGCACGAGGATGGAGCTGCGCCACAGCACGCGTAGCTCATGGCGCAGCAGCCAGGGAAAGCCGGGGGCTGCGAACATCAGATGGTTTTGGTGAGGTGGAGGAACACATCCTCCAGTGAACCATGTTCAAGTCCCGCCTGGGTTTTAAGCGCGGCGAGGTCGCCCTGGGCCAGCAGCGCGCCGCCGGATAAAATGCCGATGCGCGTGGCGAGGCGTTCGGCGACTTCGAGAATATGGGTGGTGAGGATGATGGCGGCGCCCTTTTGGGTTTCCGCCAGCAGCAGGTCCTTCACCAGCCGCGAGGCGGCGGCATCCAGCCCGGTGAGCGGCTCGTCCAGGAGCAGGAATTTGGGCTTGTGGATGAGGGCGCCGGCGAGCACGGTTTTCTGCTTCATGCCACGGGAGAAGCCTTCACAGCGCTCATGCCGGTGCGGCCAGAGCCCAAGGGTTTCCAGCAGCTCGTTGGCGCGCTCCAGGGCCAGCTTGGGCTCCACGCGCCAGAGGCCGGCGATGAATTCGAGATATTCCAGCGGCGAGAGCTTGTCGTAGAGCAGCGGCTCGTCGGGGATCCAGGCCATTATGGATTTGGCTTCCAGCGGATCGGCCAGCACATCGCGCCCGAAAACCTCGATGCTGCCGGCATCCGGGCGCATCAGCCCGGCGATCATGCGCAAAGTTGTGGTTTTGCCGGCGCCATTGGGGCCGAGCAGAGCGTAGAATTCGCCGGGCTGGATGGTGAGGTCGAGGTTTTCGACGACCTTGCGGCCGAAGGATTTGCTCAATCCCCGTACATTCAGGGCCGAATCAGAAATCACGCGAGCGTTCACGCCGTCCATATATCCAAATCACCTTTGCGGCGATGCTAGAGGGGGGGCGGGGCTTTGGCTAGTGCATGATCGCTTCGAGTGCGATCATGCACTAGCCATTTTTTAGAGGGCGATTCACGGTTTCGGCCGCTCAAGATGAGCGGACCTCAACCGATCGCGCTCTAGTGCGGGGCGCTGGGCAGGGTTACGCGCCACGGTCAATTTTCGGCGATCACCCCTGCCCCGGTTCAGTTGGCGCTCAGCTCCGGCGCGCCGCCGGCCAGGATCTGGCTGATCTGTTGGCTGGCGCCGGTGCGGTCGTTATGGCCCAGCGCCTGGCGCGCCTGCTCGATCTGCGCCACCACCGGATCGGCGCTGGTGTAATCCACCTGGGTACCCGGCACGGAGCGCTGCAATATCTGCGTTTCGGCCTGTTCCAGTGCTTCATCGGCCGTGCCGGTCTGGCCGCCGGCGATGGATTGCCTGGCCGAGATCAGCAGCGCGCTCACCTGCGCATCCGCGCCCACGCCGGGCTCGGGCGAGGTGGGGGCAATGGTGGAGCGCGTGTCGGACGAGCTGATGTTGCTGGCGGCTGATGAAAGCGGCAGCGAGGAGCGCGTGCCGATGTCATTGCCGGGGCGTGCGCCATCGGTTGTTTGCGGCGCGCTTTGTGATGCATAGGGCGCGCTTTGCGGGGATGCATATGGCGCGCTTTGCGCGAGCGCCGACGGCGCAGCCAGCAGCATGGCGCTGAATATGATGGGTTTCAGGGGTCGCATGACGATCTCCTCTTTACGGTTGGCCGTGCGGCGCAAAGCCAGAGCCGCCTCATGGCATCTCTGGCTTTGCGGGGTACGCCGCCGCTATTGGGCGGGGTAGGATGAGCTATGCGTGGTCTGCGTCGTCACCGTGCCCGGCGTGCCGGGCAGAACCGGTGGGGGCGCCGCCACGGGCACAGAAGTTTGCGTGCTCTCGTATGTCGTGGTCGTGGTCTGCGGCGGGCTGTCCGCGCAGGCGGCGAGTGCGCCGGTGGCGGCAAGGGCCGCGGTAACCAGCAGGTAGTTCAACCTGTGCATGGCGCTCTCCTAATTGCCGTCGGTGGTCGTGGTGGTGGTCCTCTTCGAACTCGTCACATAGCCTACGGGCGGCGGCACCGCGGTGGTCGTGGTGGTGCTGTCCGTGGCGGCACCTGCGGCGTTGCCGTAGGTGGTTTTGGTGGATTCATAGGAATTGCCGGCGCCATCCGTGGCCTTGTCGGTCTCGGTGGTGCTCAGCGCGCCCGGCACAGGTGCAGGTACTACGACCACAGGCGGTGTTGCCGTTGTGGTGGTGGTGCTTTGGGAATAGGAGGTTTGCGCCAGGGCAGCACTGCCCACCAGCAAAAACGCAGCCGTACTCAGCATGAAACCATGTTTCATAAGTTTGTGCTCCAGTTTTATCAGTGTTGCCCGGTCAAGCGGCTCACCCGCTTTCACCCGTGCGGGGAAACTCCCCACCCCGGCGTTGCAACCGTTCAACTCCGTACCGCGATATTTCGGTTCGCGAGACGATATTTGGGGATGAATGGGGCCAGGAAAACCTCCGCCGCGATTAAACTGCGGTCATGGCTTGGAAAATTTGTTGGGTTTTGCTTTATTTTCTGGTTTTTATGCGACGAGGCGCCAGCGCGAAGGCTGCTGCGAATTCCGCTTTTTGTTACAGACCGATGCCGGAAGTGCCCGATCCGCACCGTTTCGGCCATGCGGATACATATACTAACTTTAGGATTTTTAATAATAACGGCCGGGTGGGTGGATAAAACAATAACGCCGGATGATCTGCCTGTCATTCAGGCAAATCATCCGGCGTTACGCAAACATTTAAAGCGGGGTTAACCCTCTTGGCGGTAGTTCGGCGCCTCGCGGGTGATCGCCACATCATGCACATGGCTCTCGCGCAGGCCCGCACCGGTGATGCGGCGGAATGTGGACTGAGTCTGCAGGGCTGCGATATCCGCCGAGCCGGTATAGCCCATGCCGGCCCGCAAGCCGCCCACGAGCTGGTGTACCACGGCGGACATCGGGCCCTTATAACCCACCCTGCCCTCGATGCCTTCCGGCACGAGTTTTAGCGTGTCCTTGATCTCTTCCTGGAAATAGCGATCGGCCGAGCCGCGTGACATGGCGCCCAGGCTGCCCATGCCGCGGTAGGATTTGTAGGAGCGGCCCTGGTAGAGGAAGACCTCACCAGGCGCTTCCTCGGTGCCGGCCAGCATCGAGCCGACCATGACCGAATCCGCCCCGGCGGCGAGCGCCTTGACCATATCGCCCGAGGCGCGGATGCCGCCATCGGCGATGGCGGGCACGCCCAAAGCGCGGCAGGCGGCGGCGGTTTCCAGCACGGCGGAGAATTGCGGCATACCAACGCCGGCGACGATACGGGTGGTGCAGATGGAGCCCGGCCCGATGCCGATTTTAATGCCATCCGCCCCGGCATCGATGAGCGCGCGGGCGCCGTCCGGCGTGGCGACATTGCCGGCGATGATTTGCACGTTGTTCGAGGCTTTCTTGATCCGCGTGACCGCTTTCAGCACCCCATCCGAATGGCCATGGGCGGTATCCACAACGACGACATCCACCCCGGCCTCAACCAGGGCCTGGGCGCGCTCGGCACCGTCGTTGCCAACACCGGTGGCGGCGGCGACGCGCAGGCGGCCCAGCTCGTCCTTATTGGCCAGCGGATAGGCCTCGGCCTTGTCCATATCCTTTACCGTCATCAGCCCGACGCAGCGGAAACTCTCGTCCACCACCAGTAATTTCTCCAGGCGGCGCTTGTGCAGCAGGGCCCGCGCCTCCTCCGGGGAGACGCCAGCGGTGACCACGGCGAGGTTCTCGCGCGTCATCAGCTCGTAGATTTTGGCGTTGGGGTCGGTCGCGAATCGTACATCGCGATGGGTGAGGATGCCGACCAGCTTGCCGTCGCGCTCAACCACGGGGAAGCCGGAAATATGGTGCAGCGCCATCAGCGCGCGGGCGTCGGCCAGGGTCTGGTCGGGAAAAATGGTGAGCGGGTTGACCACCATGCCGCTCTCGAATTTCTTGACCTTGCGGACCTGGGCGGCCTGCTCCTCGATGGTGAAATTCTTATGAATCACGCCGATACCGCCCTGCTGCGCCATGGCAATCGCCATCGCCGCCTCGGTAACCGTGTCCATGGCCGCCGAAACCAGGGGAATGTTGAGGGAGATCTCCCGCGTCAGCCTGGTGGTGGTTTTCACCGTATTGGGGAGGACCAGGGAATAGGCCGGGACCAGCAGAACATCGTCAAAGGCCAATGCCTCGGCGATGCGATCGCTGAAATCGACTTTATAGGATGTATCGGATGCCATGGCTGCGCTTTCAAAAGGAGACCTTGGCGGTTCCCCATAACCGCGACGCTCCCGGCGTGCAAGGGTAAGGGCGGCGGGCAAGGTATGCGGCGGGAGGGGGCGGCTTGGGGAAAGCCCCCCTACTCTGGGCGAAACCCTTGGGCCACCACGTACATTTCTTTCGAGTCCTTGCGGCTGGCCGGGGGTTTGGCATGCCGCACGGTCTTAAACCGCAGTTTCAGCGTGTTCAGCATGTCCTTTTCGGCCCCGCCCTGGAACAGCTTGGCCACGAAGGCGCCGCCGGGGGTGAGGATGTCGCAAGCAAACGCCAGGGCCAGCTCGGCCAGGGCCATGATGCGGATATGGTCGGTGGCAGTATGGCCGGAGGTGTTGGGCGCCATGTCGGAGAGGACCAGATCGGCCTTCGCCCCCAGCATCTCGGTCAGGCGCTGCTCCATGCCCTCTTCCATGAAATCGCCCAGGATGAATTCGGCACCGTCCACAGTGTCGATGGGCAGCAGATCGATACCCACCACCTGCGCCGCCCCGCGCGTCAGCGCCACCTGGCTCCAGCCGCCGGGGGCCGCACCCAGATCCACCACCCGCGCGCCCTTGGTGATGAGCTGGTATTTCTCATCCAGCTCAATGAGTTTGAACGCGGCGCGCGACCGCCAGCCTTGCGCCTTGGCGGCTGTTACATACGGGTCGTTAAGCTGCCGGTTCAGCCATTTCTGGCTGGAGGTGGACAGTTTTTTCGCGTTTTTAAGCCGCACCGCCTCGCGGCGGGGCGGGAACTGAGTCGGGTTTGTCATGCGTGGTAGCTGCGCCGGTGAGGTGGAGCGGCGCGGATGAGGCGCATCAGCATGCCCTCCCGCAGGCCGCGATCGGCGACGATCAGCTCCGGCGTCTGCCATAATTCATGGATGGCGGCGAAAATCGCGCAGCCGGGTAGCACGTAATCCACCCGGTCCGCGCCTATGCAAGGGTGGCGCGCGAGGCCGTCGCGGCCCAGGGCACGGGCTTCGGCCAAAGCCGCGTCCACCGCCTCGCGGTTCAGCGCCACGCCATCCACCAGCCCGCGGCGGTAGCGGTCCAGCTTTAAGGATACGCCGGCCAGAGTGGTAACCGTGCCGGAGGTGCCCAACATTTGCACCCCGCCACGGCGGATTTCCTCGCCGATGCGGTGCACCGCCTCGAAGGGGCGCAGCATGGCGGCGATGTCGTCCACCAGGCGCGAAAAACCGGCCGGGGTATAACAGCTCTGGGCGCAGCGCTCCGAGAGGGTGACGACGCCGATGGGGAGAGAAATATAGCCGATCAGCACCGGGGCTTCGTCCGGTTGGACGCGCACCCAGGCAATTTCGGTGGAGCCGCCGCCGATATCGAACAGCAGAGCGCGCCGCACGGATTTGCCGATGAGCGGGGCGCAGCTCTCCACCGCCAGCTCGGCTTCCTCGCGGGCATTGATGATTTCCAGCGGCAAACCTGTAGCCGCACGGGCGGCGGCGATGAAATCCGCGCCGTTTTCCGCCTGGCGGCAGGCCTCGGTGGCGATGGCGCGCAGGCGGATGCCCGTGCCCGCCCCATTATTCTCGGCCCAGCGTTGGGCCCGGTCCGCGCATATCTGCAGGCTCGCTATGGCGCGTTCCATGGCCACGGGCGAGAGCCGGCCGGTCTCATACAGCCCCTCACCCAGCCGCACGACGCGGGAAAAACTGTCCAGCACGTGGAAGCCCTGGGATGAGGGCGTGCCGAGCAGCATGCGGCAGTTGTTGGTGCCGAGGTCGATCCCGCCAAACAGCGCACGCCGGCCCGCACGCCGCGGCTGCGGGGCCCTGTCGTTCGGCGTGAGGTTAAGGTGCGTGCCCATTGTGCTTATATATTCGCGCTTTAACCCGCCGGGGCAAGCGAGAAACGCTCCGGCGTGGCAGGGAGGGCATTAAATATGTGACGCCGCGATGACGCGACCGGCTTGCCCGGCTCCGCACGCGGTGCTACAGCGGCGGCGCTGATACCGTTGGGGGATAGTTTAGCGGTAGAACTCCTGGCTCTGACCCGGGCAGCCTTGGTTCGAATCCAGGTCCCCCAGCCAAATAACATTTTGGCCTTTCCAGCCCCTTCCGCCGCCTTGACCTGTGTGGCGTGAAGGAAAGTTTTTGCCAATTTACCAAAAGGTTCCTTAAATTCTACCGTAAGCGAACCCTGCCGCCAGGTGCAGTTCGAAAGTAGAAAACTCAGCAGCCCTCGCTTCTCGTTTGTAGGCTGGGTGGTGAACAGACGCAGCGCATTTTGCGCTAAATTCAGGATCTGCACACCCTGATCCATGTAAGAGTCGTCTACGGTCCGATGCCGCTCAATGTCGCGCTCACAGCGTTCCTGCTCGTCCCGCCACTGCGTCCTCATGCGACGGTAAAAACTGTCATCGACCCGGCCATCAAGCTTGTCGACGTACATTGCGCCCACCCGCCTTTGAAGTCGGTCCCATTCAGCCTGAAGGCGGGCGATCGCCTCGCTGTGGTCCTTTTTTTCATCGGCACAGCTCTCCCGGAGAGCCACGACAATCCACTCGAATACTTCATCGTCGATCCTGAGCTTGGCGAGATGCTCGGCAAACTACTCCTCTAGCACTTCCTCCCGGACATAGGGCTCGCCACAATTCCCCTTGAAACCCGTGCAGTGATAATAAACGTATTTCTGCTTCTTGATCTCAGCCACCAAGGCGCATCCGCAGTGGCCACAGTTGATGAGGCCAGAAAATGCGAAGTTCTGTTCCAGACCCTGCCGCTTAGTTCGGCGCCCGTCGAGAATATCCTGAACATGCGCCCAGAGCTCGTGTGTCACCAGGGGCTGATGAGTGCCTTTGTAGAGTTCGCCCCGCCACTCAAACGTGCCGGTATAAAGGCGGGTCCGCAGGATTTTATGGACGGCGCTCGTCGGCACAGATGCACGGCTTTTTCGATAGACCAACCCATCCCTCCGCATGCGCGTGCCCAGATCCTTCAGCGAATATAGCCCCGTCGCATACCATTCGAATAGATTTGTAACAGCCGAAGCTTATTCGGGGTCTATGGTGAGTGCGATAAATATGGCACCAGTCCCATTGCACCAAATTCCGTGGCGCCAATAGCGAAGCCGCTCATAGCGAGAGCGAATAGCGACCGGGCGGCACGTCCATCATGCTTCGACAATTTAGATGTCACAGCAGCCGCAGCTTCCTTTTGAACCGAACATGGCCAAATGTCATTCAACCGTAACGCCGGCTGCCGTGCCGCCATCATATTCATTGCGTAAAATGTCGTTCACGCTTTCGCGTAATTCTCCCAGTGATGCATCGCCAGAGCCGTTGGCACCTGCAAGTGGCGCAAGCCGGAATCCGGTATACATCACCCGCCGCTCAGCAAATACGGGAGGCGTGGATTCGTGCAGCGTGCACGACAGATGTACGGTCAAATCACCTGCCTCAGTGGGTAACGCGACGACCGGAAGATACGGCCGGGTCTTGGCGACCTCGACCGGCATGGCCACACGGTGCGAACCGGCGATGACCTGGAGAGATCCATTCCCCTGCCCGGCTGGTGTCAGCGCAATGCCCACGGTCAGGCTTGAGCATATATAGGCATGCCGCCCCAGATGGCAGTCGCGGTGAAAATCGACATCGGACGGTCCGGAAACAACGCCCACCGGCTTGTAGAGCGCCTCGATGATCCGCCCGTCTGCGCGCTTTTGCGCAAGCTCATCCTGATCACCAAGAACACGCCTCATGCGGTCCCAGGTTTCACCGGAAAGTATCTGCGCTGTCGTTGGCGAGTGTTCGATGAACTCCTGCATGCGCACGCAACAGCGCGTACCGTCCTTGACTGTCGCCCACCAAGACTTACGGTCTCCTTCGTGATAATGTGGGAGGGCACGGTCCATGTCGGCCACGATGCGGGCCATGTCTTCCGGGTCCAGCCAGCCTTTCAGGTGGAGAAACCCCGCCTCGCGCAGAAAATGCGCTATGTCGGCGGGATCAGCGTCAGGTGTAAACGCCGTGGCGAGATCCAACGGCGCTCCGTGCCGGTCGAGAAATGAGAGGTTATCATCGGTGACCGGCCACCCTTCGAGCAGCGCAATCCAGAGCGAATCCCAAGCGGAAACATCGGCAATCGTTCCGTTACGAAATCGAAGCTCCCTGGCGACGCTGAAGCCATTGAACGCCATCTGGTTTTGGGCCCAATCCGAGAATTGGCCCGGGGTGAGGGTTACAACGACGGCGCCCTCGGCTGTGCCGCTCTGTACATCGACGGTGGCGCCTGTCCGCAGTACCGTCCATGCCGATCCTTCGACCTCAACGGCGAGCGGCTGCGCGGCGAGCGCCTCGATGCCAGCGGCAACCAGATGTCCATGCTTGGCAGCCAGCCGAGGGAACTCTTGAGCGAAGAACTCACCCGCCGTGATGTGATGCCGGTCTTCGTCGCGCCGTGTGCGGCGGTCTAGGTTATAAGCCATGACAACGAACCTCCATTGAATTAGTTTGTGACGAACGCTTTATCGGTTTGCAAAACCGTCTTTGCCCATGGCAAGATAAGCGTAATTGCCTCGTCGAACTCCACCATCAGATCAAACGACATGTCAGCACGAAGCCATTGCTGTTCGAGCCCCCCGATGAGCGCGAGGATTTGACGCGCCGCCCTAGCAGGGACATCCACGTGCCCCGCCAGTACTTTGGTGAACTCACCAAGGACCATGACCTCGCGCCGGAGGAAGAACGCGTAAGCAGGATGCTCGCGATTCAACGCTTCCGATCGGAGGACACTATGAAAGCGCAGCAGTTCAGGCTGGGTGACGGATCGCGTTACAATGGCGCGAAAAGTCTGCAGCACCGTACTGCGTGTGTAATTGGCTTTGCCGGATGCCGCTCGCTCAATTTCCAAATCCGCATGGATGATTGCGGCCTCACTCCGGTCTCGCTCCTCAAGGATGGCGACCAACAACTGTTCCTTTGAACCAAAATAATAGAGCAGCCCGCCATTCGTTAAGCCGCATCTCTGCGCGAGATCTTGAATGGTGAGACCATTGTAACCGTGGAGCCCAATGAGGCGAGTGGCCGCTTCCAAAATCTGCTGACGCCGGACCTCCGGGTCCATCCGTGGTTGCCGCATGGCTGATACCAAACCTTCATTGACTGACTATATGGTCAATAATGTATGATGAGAACAATGGCAAGCCTCGAATAACTGGTCCGAAAATAGGCATTCTATCTATCATGCTCATGTGCGTAAGCCGGTCTTTCCAGCGTGCTCATGCCCAGCGCTGGCTGGAGCAGCACTGGCATATGGCCAACAGGCACGTCCGCAGGCTTATGCTCGCGCATGGCAACAGTTATAGGCGCGCCATGTTTCCCGCTTCCATCCGCACTGGGACGAAGCTCTGCCGCGCCGGTAACCCGCTTAAGACGCTTAGGCAACCCTCCGATGCGTTCCAATCGCGCGCCCCAGACTACCCCAGACTCCCGGTGGAAAGCCTGTCCTATTGCTTCCGGCATCAAACGCGTTAATCGAAGGATTTACCATGGATAAGGCCGCCCCCGAGGCGTTCGACCCCACGCCGTACGTAAACCCGGAATTGCATGGCCGCATTCCACAGATGCTGATGCAGACGATTTTTCCTCTCAACGACCAAACCCTTCCCAAGGTGCGCGAGAGCGCGGCGGCCTGGTCCGCGCCAACCCTGCCACAGCCGGCCTGGAACGAGCGGATCATTGCTGGGCCGGCCAGCGCGCCCGATGTCCGTATCTATGTGCTGAACGCTGGCGACTCTGGAAAGGCAAAACCCGCCATCCTGCATATGCACGGTGGCGGCTTCGTCATTATATGCTTTGGTTGACCTGTTTGCCGCACCCAAGCAATGCCTGTCCGCCGGCTGGCTTGGCCTGGCTTCCACGGAGCGCACATTTGATGACCACAACGCCGAGCCCGCCGGCCACGCCTGCCAGCCACACCATCAAAGCCGCATTACAGGCCGGGCTCGGCCACCACCAGTCCGGCCAGCTTGATGAAGCAAAACACTTCTATCATCAGGCCCTGACAGCGGATCCCTGCCAAGCGGACGCCCTGCATCTGCTCGGCGTCATCGCCCATCAGACCGGCGACAACCAGACCGCCATCGAACTCATCGGCAGGGCCATCGAGATCAGCCCCGCCTTCGCTTCCTATCATTCCAACCTGGGCAACGCGCTCCGGGCCATGGGCCTGTTGGACGCCTGCGTTGCCGCCTTCGAAGCCGCGATCCGTCTGCAGCCGAATTATGCCGAAGCACTTTCCGCCCGCGGTAGCGCCTTCAGCAGCCTCAGTCTGCACATCGGTGCCGTTTCACCCCCCGAAATCGCGGGCTTCATTCTGGCGCAGATGACGCAAATGCTGCACGGCAAAGCGTGACAAATTCATAACAGTTTATCCAAGGTGATCGGCAGTTCGCGGATGCGCCTGCCGGTGGCATTGTAGACGGCATTTGCCACAGCAGCTCCTACGCCAGTAATACCGATTTCGCCGATGCCATGCGCACCGAGCGGGGCTTTGGGGTCGGGGATGCCGGTCCACATCACCTCGATCTCCGGCACATCCATATGCACGGGCACGTGATATTCGGCGAGCGAGGGGTTCATGATGCGCCCGGAACGCTCATCGAACAACGCGTCCTCCATCAGCGCTAGGCCGAGCCCCATGATGATGCCGCCCTTGAACTGGCTTGTTGCCGTTTTGGCGTTGAGGATGCGGCCACAATCGAATGAGCCGAGGAAGCGCGAGACGCGAACCTCTCCGGTGACTTCATTCACCTTCACTTCGCAGAATTGCACGCCATAGGAATGCATCGAGTAGGTTTGCACCTCCGACGGCGGCGGCGCTTCAGCCATGGCGGATATATCATCGCGTTTGGCGCGGCCCAGGATCGAGGCATAGCTCTCGAACCGATCGGGTTCAGCTATGGCGCGCAGCCCGCCATCGCTTGTCTCCACCTCATCGGCACTCAACCCGGCGAGCGGCGATTCATTGCCGGCGAGCCGCAGCAGTTCCTCGGTCAACGCCTGCGTGGCGGCAATGATCGCGACGGAAATCGAGGCAGTTTGCGATGAGCCTCCAGCGAGGGTGCCGGGAGGTAAATCGGTATCGCCGTATTCGAAAACCACATGGTCCAGCGGGAGCCCCAGCCGTGCCGCGGCATGTTGCGCCTGCACCGTGGCGGTGCCCATGCCCATTTCATGGCTGGCCATCTGCACGAAAGCGCGTCCATCGGCGGTAAGGCGGATGCGGGCCGCACCGCCGGGCTGGCGGTAATACGGGTAGGTGGCGGTGGCGACACCCATGCCGAGCAGCCACTCCCCCTCACGTCGTGCGCCAGGCTTGGCGCTGCGCTTCTCCCAGCCGAAACGCGCTGCCCCGCGTTGATACGCTTCCACCAGATGGCGCGCCGAAAATGCCTTGCCCGAGGTCGGATCCTTTTCCGGTTCCAACCGGCGACGCAGCTCGATCGGGTCGAGTTGGAGTGCCTCCGCCAACTCATCCAGCGCGCATTCCAGCGCAAACGTGCCCACCGATTCCCCTGGCCCGCGCATAAAGGTATTGGCGATCATGTTCATGTCCGCGACCTGCTGCGTCACTTTTATCGTGTCCGCGGCATAGAGATGGCGGGCGGGAAAGGTGAACTGCTCCGGGCAGTTGTTATGTGTCGTCATGGCCGCGACACCGGTGTGGATCAGCGCTGCCAGCGTGCCGTCAGCCTTGGCCCCAAGGGCAACGCGCTGCTCCGTGGTGGTACGCCCACCGACGGCACGGAACACGCCCTCACGCGATAATGTGAGGCGCACGGGGCGGCCTGCGAGCCTGGCGGCGGCGGCGGTGAGTATCTGATGCGTCCATAGGCATTTGCCGCCAAATCCGCCGCCGACATAAGGCGAGTGGACATGCACCTGCGCCTCCTTCAGCCCGAACATTTCCGCAATGGTCCATGAGGTCATGTTCACCATCTGCGAGGCATCGTGCAACGTCAGCCTGTCACCCTGCCAGACGGCGGTCGCGGCATGCAGCTCGATCGCATTGTGGTTATGGCGCGGCGTGCGGTAATTAAGATCGATCTTGAAGGCCGCACCCGCCAGAGCCGCCTCGGCATCGCCTATGGCAACGGATGTCGGTTCCCGCAGGATCTTCTCCGGCGTACGCGCATTCTGTTGGGCGGCGCCGAATGAGATGACGGCGGGCGCTGCTTCATAGCTGATCCGCAGTAGCGATACCGCATGATCCGCCTGTTCTTGCGTTTCCGCCAGTACCACCGCAACCGGCTGACCGTTCCAATGGATTTGCTCATCCTGCATCACCGGCAGGCTGCTCTGCGCCCCCGCCTTGGGGGCGGAGAACATCACCGGCGGCAGTTTCAGCCGCGGCGCATTGCGATAGTCCATCACCAGCACCACACCAGGTGCCGATTCGGCGGCCGTGGTATCGAGTGCTGCTATCCGCCCCTTGGCGATCGTGCTGAACGCCACCGCCGCATAGGTCAGCCCATCCAGCGGCACCTCGGCGGCAAAACGCGCTCTGCCGCCCACCTTCAACGCCCCATCCATGCGCGTCACCGGCGCGCCAAGCGTCCCATGCTTGTCCCGCGCCGAAGTGGTGAGCCAGCGCTCTGGCACATCGCTCATTGAGGCCAGCATGGCGCTCTGCCTGGCCTCCATCTGCCCGCTCATGCAACACCTCCCGCCAACTCAGTGAGTGTTGCGGTGATCACCCGTTTTGCCAGCTCTATTTTGAAGCTATTGCCGGACAGCCCCACGGCTTCGGCAAGCTCCGCCTCGGCCGCGGTGCGGAAGGCCGCGGCGGTGGCGGGGGCGCCGCGCAGCATCGCCTCGGCCTTGAAGGCGCGCCAGGGTTTGGGGGCAACGCCGCCAAGGGCCAGCCGCACATCGCGAATGGTGCCATCCGCCGCCACATCGAGTGCGGCGGCGGCTGAGACGAGGGCGAAGGCGTAGCTCGCACGGTCGCGCACCTTGCGATAGGTCGAGCGTGCGGCGAAAGGGAGTGCCGGCAGCTCGACCGCGGTGATCAGCTCATGCGGCCGCAATATAGTTTCGATATCGGGCTGATCGTCTGGCAGACGGTGCAGCTCTACAAGTTTTATCCTGCGCGTCCCTTCGGCGCCTGCAAGATGCAGCGTCGCATCGAGTGCCGCAAGTGCCACGCACATATCTGAGGGATGGGTGGCGGAGCAGGCATCCGACGCACCGAGAATGGCATTCATGCGGTTGAATCCCTCGCGCGCATCGCAACCGGCACCCGGGCTGCGCTTGTTGCAACGCGCCGCGTCATCGTAGAAATACAGGCAGCGTGTGCGTTGCAGGATGTTGCCGCCCACCGTGGCCATATTACGGATCTGCCCGCTGGCACCGGCCAGAATGGCGCGTGACAGCAAAGGAAAATGCTGCCGCACGGCGCGGTGCGCGGCCAGCGCGGTGTTCTTCACCGCGGCACCAATCAAGATGCTGCCATCGTCCCGCGCCTCGATCGCCTGGGAAAGCCCGGTGACATCCACCAGCGCGTCCGGCGTCTCGATCGTCTCACGCATCAAATCGACAAGATTGGTGCCACCGCCGAGATAGCGCGCGGCCGGTGCGGCACCCGCCAGCTGAATGGCGGTCTGCGCATCCTGCGCCCGGGCGTATGTGAAGGGCGTCATGCCGCCTCCTGCGCAGATTTCTGCGGCGAAAATGTTTCGGTTATCGCTTCCACGATGCCGTTATAGGCACCGCAGCGGCAGAGATTTCCGCTCATGCGCTCGCGCAGCTCATCATGGCTCAGCGCAATGGTTTCAGCCGCCAGATCAACGGTGACGGCGCTCGGCACCCCTCGCGACAGCTCCGCTGCCATGGCAATCGCGGAGCACAGTTGCCCCGGTGTACAATAGCCGCATTGAAACCCATCATGTTCAAGAAAAGCGCTCTGCAGAGGATGCAGTGCGCCCGGCTCGCTCAAGCCTTCCACCGTGTTGATGGCACGGTCCTGATATTGCACAGCCAGCGCCAGGCAGGCATTGATTCGCTCGCCATCGACCAGCACCGTGCAGGCGCCGCAGGCGCCCTGGTTGCAGCCTTTCTTCGATCCGCTCAGGCCGAGATGGTCGCGCAGCAAATCCAGCAGCGAGGTTCGCAAATCGAAAACCGCCTCCACGTGCTGGCCATTCACAATAAATCGCATATTCCCTCCTCACCGCAATCAGGCCGAGCAGCCAACCGCTCTGCCAAAAACCAATGGGCTGGCTGGAACGCGTGAGAGCTGGCCCGCTCGACATGGTGTCCTTTCCGGGAGATTCAAAGAGTGGCGCCGCACCGAAGCCGCAACCTAACGTAGGATTAAATGACGCACAGCCCATGAAGTGCACATGAAGCGCACCACGGCGATGGCGCGGGGAATCTCCGGCCCATCTATCGCCAACCCGCTCCTACGCGCAAAATCTTCTTGTTTTTTATCAGAATTTCTTGGAAGGTGACGCACGCCAATAACCATCGTACGTTAAACACGGCGGAAGAATCCTCTTTTATCGGACCACCAGACAAGCGCAGTTGGCTCTGGTGTGGAAAAATATACGGCGGCCTAGGAGAATGCTCCTGGTTGGCGCCCGGGCACGTCGGTTTGCAGTTTGACCACGGGCCACGGTGTGTACGGCCTGGAAGGCTTATGGAGAATGGGAGGGCGGATTGATGAAGCGGGTTTTTATCGGCTTCCTCGGGGTTGTTGCCGTCATCTTCATCGGCTTTTTCGTGATTGCCTGGCGGCCATCGATTGCCCCGGCACCTCTTCCGGCCGCAAACAGCTTTTCGCCGGTTCTGGTTGCCAAAGGGGCCGTGCTCGCGGGAGCGGGATATTGCGCCGTCTGCCACACGGCCTCCGGCGGCCAGCCCTATGCCGGCGGTTATGCGTTGGCGACGCCCTTCGGCGTGATTTATTCGCTGAATATCACGCCTGACCCGCAAACCGGCATCGGCAACTGGTCGGAGGCCGCTTTCGCGCGGGCCATGCATGCAGGTGTCGCCCGGGACGGCTCCTATCTGTTTCCCGCCTTCCCCTATGATCATTTTACCAAAATCAATGATGACGACATCCAGGCGCTATACGCCTATCTTATGACATTGCCGCCGGTAAACGCGCCGGCGAAAGCAGATACATTGCCGTTCCCCTTCAACATCCGCTACCTGCAGGCCGGCTGGCAATTATTGTTTTTCCATGGTGGTCGCTATCAGCCCGATACCACGAAATCAGCCGCGTGGAATCGCGGCGCGTATCTGGCCGAAAGCCTCAGCCATTGCGGCGGCTGCCACACGCCGCGCAATGCCTTCGGCGCGGAAGAAGCAGGGCACGAATATGCCGGCGCGTTGATCGATGGCTGGTACGCCCCTCCCCTGACGGCCGCAAATCCGGCGCCTGTGCCTTGGACCCGAGCGGAGTTGTTCACCTATCTGCGCACCGGTGCCAGTGATGTGCACGGCACGGCGGCCGGCTCGATGTCGCCGGTGGTGCATACGGGGTTGGCCAAACTGCCGGATGCAGACATCCAGGCCATCGCCACCTATTTTTCGGATATCGATGGTGCTGCGACCCGCGCGGTGAACACCGGCACGGCACTGGCCAACGCCATTACGGCGTCAGCCCAATCCGGCCAGCCGGGCGCGGATCCGGATGCTCATCTGTATGAAAACGCCTGTGCCTCGTGCCATTATAACAGCGCCACGCCGCCCCCGGCGGTACGCCCGGACCTTGCACTCAACACCGCACTTTGGCTGCCCGATCCCACGAATTTCATCCGGGTCGTACTGAACGGGATCAGCCTGCAGGACGGCATGCAGGGTGTGATGATGCCGGGTTTTGCAAACAGCATGAGTGATGACCAGATCGCCCGGCTGGCGGCATATCTGCGGCGCACACGCACCAACCTCACCCCCTGGCCGGATTTACAGGCCAAAGTGGCAGCCATCCGCGCGCAGGGGCCCGAGGCATCACAATGAAATTTGCAGCCGGAGCCATAGGATCATGACCTCATTCCATCTCAATGGTCAGGCAGTGTCGGTCGATATTCCCGATGACACACCCCTGCTATGGGTCATCCGCGACGACATCGGCCTCACGGGCACAAAATTCGGCTGCGGCATCGGCATGTGCGGTGCCTGCACCGTGCATGTGGACGGGCGGGCACAACGCTCCTGCATCACCCCCGTCGGCGCGGTGGAAGGTGCTGCCATCACCACGATTGAAGGGCTGTCGCCTAACGGTCAGCATCCGTTGCAAACAGCCTGGGTCGAGGCGCAGGCACCGCAATGCGGCTACTGCCAATCTGGACAGATCATGCAGGCCGCCACATTGCTGCTGGATTTTCCCAGCCCGTCGGCGGAGGACATCACCGCCGTCATGCATGGCAATCTCTGCCGCTGCATGGCCTATATCCGCATCCGAAAAGCCATTCTGCTGGCCGCACCGCAATTGCGAGGGAGCGAGCCCACATGAACAAGATCGTCGATTCCCAGCGCGCCGCGGCATCCCCCTTCTCACGCCGGCGCTTTCTCATCGTCTCGGCCGGCACCTCCGCGCTGTTCGGCTTCATGCGCCCCGGCTTTGCCGCGACAGACGTGCCCACGCCAAAAATGTTCGAGCCGACGATATGGTACAGCATCGATGCAAACGGCGCCGTCACCGTCAGCATCACCAAGGCTGAAATGGGCCAGCATGTCGGAACGGCATTGGCGCGCATCGTCGCCGATGAGCTGGAAGCCGATTGGTCGAAGGTGCAGCTCGACTATGTCGATACCGACCCAAAATGGGGGCCGATGGTGACCGGCGGCAGCTGGTCCGTCTGGTCGAGCTTTCTGCCGCTCAGCCAGGCCGGTGCCGCCGGCCGCATGGCGCTGATAGAGGCAGGTGCCAGGCTGATGAATGTGAACAAGGCGGCGTGCAGCGCGCAAGGCGGCGCGGTCGTCTGTGGGCTTCGGGTCATTTCCTATGGCCAGATTATCACGCAAAGCAATCTCAACCGCGTCTATACCGCCGATGAGCTGAAGCAGATGCCGGTAAAACAGCCGGCCGACCGGCATCTGATCGGGTATGAAGCGGCAGCCATCGACATTCCCAGCAAGACGAACGGTACCGCCCGTTACGGTATTGATGCGCAGATCGATGGAATGGTCTACGCACGGCCCAAAATCCCGCCGACGCGTAATGGTTCAAAAGTCATCTCAGTCGATGATTCCGCGGCCAAATCCATCAAGGGGTATCTCGGCAATAAGGTGCTCGATGATCCATCCAATACCGTTCCGGGCTGGGTCATGGTGTTCGCGGACTCATATCCAGCCGCCATCCGCGCTGCGGATGCCGTAAACGTGGTATGGTCAGCGGGCGATACCGCGAATGTCTCCGAGCAGGACATTCTCGACCACGGCACGGCGCTGATCGCGGATAAAACAGGCGGCGTTCTCGTGGTTGACGATGCAGGAATCGATGTCGCATTTTCCAATGCCAAATCAACCCTGGAGCAAACCTATACCACCAGCAGCGTGCTGCATTTTCAGATGGAACCATTGAACGCCCTCGCGCTCGAAAAAGATGGCGTATTTGAAATTCACTGCGGCAACCAGTGGCAATCTCTTATTCTTCCGGTCCTCGCGACAGCGCTTGGGGTGGGTGAGGATAAGATCGTCATGCGTACCTATCTGCTGGGGGGCGGGTTTGGCCGGCGTTTGAACGGCGATTATATCGTGCCTGCGGCACTTGCCACGCAGGCTGTTGGCAAACCTGTCAAAATGGTTTGCACACGCGCCGACGATGCCAGGTTCGATTCATTCCGCTCCCCCTCGGTGCAGACCCTGCGCATGGCCTTCGGCGAGGACGGCAAGGCCACCGCGATGACGCATGATGCCACCGCCGGCTGGCCGACACAGGTGATGGCGCCGGCCTTCATGGCAAAAGGCGTCAATGATGCGCTCTACGATCCGTTTGCGATCAGTGGTGCCAATCATTGGTATAATGTGGGCGCGCAACGCGTCCGTGCCATCTCCAACGACCTTGCCAACCACGCCTTCCGGCCAGGCTGGCTGCGGTCAGTGGGGCCCGGCTGGACAAACTGGGCGGTCGAAAGTTTTATGGATGAAGCTGCGCATAAAGCGGGGGTTGATCCTGTCGTTTTCCGGCTGCGCATGCTGGATGGCACGGGCCGCAATGCCGGTTCAGCACCCTATGCGGTGGGTGGCGCGCTGCGGCAGGCGAATGTGCTCAAGCTCGCCGCTGAAAAAGCCGGCTGGGGCAATTCGATGCCCGAAAATACCGGGCTTGGTGTCGCCACCACGTTCGGCCAGGAGCGCGATATGCCGACCTGGGTCGCCTGCGTCGCGCGGGTGAGCGTGGACCGACAAACCGGGCTGGTGCGGCTGGAAAAATTGACGCTGGTCGTCGATGCCGGAACCATTGTTCACCCCGATGGCGCACTGGCCCAGGTGCAGGGCGGTGCATTATGGGGCGTCAGCATGGCGCTGTATGAAGGTACGGAATTTACCGCCGGCGAGGTCGCCGATACCAATCTCGGCACCTATACACCATTGCGCATGGGCGACGTTCCTGAGATGGATATCGAATTTATCGAAAGCACCGAAGCGCCAACAGGTCTTGGTGAGCCGGCAACAACCGTTGTCGCACCTGCCATCGCAAATGCGATTTTTGCCGCCACGGGTACCCGCTTGCGGCATCTGCCGATGCGTCCGCAGGACGTGTTGCAAGCCTCCGCAAAGTTAAATGCCTGACGTTTCAACTCGTGGCGCCTGCCACCGGCAAATCCGGCCTACTCCGGGGTGAGCTTGGGGCAAGACCTTCCAGTACGTCAGAGTCTGCCACTTTGCACCCAATGCGATCTATTCTCCGTCCAAGATTGACCCCCGAAAACGGAGGTGGCTTGACGACACTAGCCTTAGGTGGGCCGTGCAGCCACGCGCTCGCCATCCTCCTTGATAAATCCGCTATCAATGGCTGGTCGAGCAGGCTCAGCACAAGCTCTGATGGGCGGCACAAACGGACACCCTTCGGTGTGACAACGATCGGCCGGTTAATAAGAAGCGGATATGCCATCATGAAATCGATCAGCTCGCCATCCACCCATTTTGCATCACCTAGTTCAAGCGCGGCGTAAGGTGTTCCCTTTTCACGCAGCAGATCGCGTTGGGGGGATGCCCATATCGGTAATCAGCTCAACAAGCCGCGCGCGACTGGGCGGCGTCTTGAGATATTCGATGATCGTAGGCTCAATGCCCGTAGCGCGGATCATTGCCAGCGTGTTCCGCGAGGTGCTGCAATCGGGGTTATGTTAGATCTCGACGCTCATAGCGTGACCTCTGTTTTGACTGTGGTGGTGGAGTTGGCCGGTGCCGCAAGCAGCCAACCTCCCAGCATATCCGTTTCTTCTTGGTGAAATCGCCGCGACAGCGGCGATATAGTTTTCAATCTGTCTTCCTTATTGTATTGGTTGAGCCAGCCGACATTTCAACTGAAATGTTCAGCCGACACTCGAATAGCTCGTTCAATAAAGGAATGCCGAATCATGGCGAAAGCCACCGCACCAAAGAAACCAGTAGCCAAAGCGGCCAAGCCAGGCCGTAAACCTGCCGCCGCGAAAACGACTAAGGCGGTTAAAGCCGTAGCTCCAGTAAAGAAACCAGCCGCAGTCAAAGCGCCAGTGGTCAGCAAGGATGAGCTGCGCATTCAATTAGAAAAAGCTCAAAATACAATCGCCACACTGCGCACCAAGAGCCGTGAAGCGGTAAAAGCCGCCAAGATGTCAGCGACTCAAATTGCCGTGCTGGAGGCGAAGGTGGCGCAGTTGGAGAAGAAGCTTGGTGGTCAGGTGAAGCCTGCCAAACAAGCTGCCGCGGCTAAACCCGTGAAACGGCGCGGCCGCAAAGCGGCTTTGAAGGCCGATGCTGACGCGCCGGTTGAAGCTGATGATCTGGCACCGGAGCCTGCCGAGACATCCGACGACGAGTAAATCGTCGCCGGTTGATATGGGCCAGTGTCGCTGAATAGAATTTGGCGATGCCTGCCATAGCAGGATAATGAAACAGTCATCATGACGACCTTGACCATACGCCCAGCATGCCAAGCTGACCTGGACCTACTCTGGGAATTCCTGGCCATCGCCGCCTATGAACCAAACGCCGCCGCAGCGCGCGCCGTCCCTGTCGTTGCCACTCATCTGACCGGATGGCAGCGGCCTGGCGACTTCGGCGTGATCGCGCAACGCGATGGCATGGCCGTTGGGGCTGCCTGGGCACGGCAATTCACGCCTTCAGAACAGCCGGTGTTCTATGTCGATGCTAATACCCCCGAGGTGTCCTTCGGCGTATATGAGAGCAAGCGTGGCCAAGGGGTAGGCCAGGCGCTCATAGAAGCGCTGATACTTGATGCAAGACGCCGCGGCGTCGGGCTATGCCTGAATGTGCGCGACACCAATCCAGCTCTCCGGCTGTATGAGCGCGTGGGCTTTCGGCTGGTACGGGGATCTGAGGTCAGAAATCGTGTAGGTGGATTGTCGATCGGGATGGCGCTGGTTTGAAAATCAGGCGAGCAACATCGAATGACGCACCATCCCTGTGTGGGATTTTGAACGAGATCATCCAGATCGGTGGCACGACGGCGCTGGAAACGCCTCTCAGCGAAGCCGAACTCGATGAGCATTATATAAGCGGCCCCGAATTTATCATTTGCTTTATCGCCGAGGTGCACGAAGGCGAAGTGCATGGATTTCAGACATTGGTCAGGAACAATAATCTGCCTCCTGGCTGGGCCGATATCGGCACTTTTACTCGGCGGCAACCGTTGATCCCCGGTGTTGGCACCGCATTGTTCGAGCCCATGAAAATTGCTGCCCGCGGTCATGGCCTGTCAGCCATCAATGCGACAATCAGAGCCGATAATATCGGTGGTCTCAGATATTACGAGAAGCTGGGGTTCAAAACGTACGACGTCATAAAAGATGTGCCGCTCAAGGATGGCACACCGGTGGACCGGGTCTGCAAGGTCTACCATATCACGTAATCGGCGTCATCGCTTTTTTGAGCTCGCTCAACCGACCAATTGTTCTAATACTCTCGGCAAAGACGCGACGTCATCGACGACACAAGATGCAGCGGCGGGATCGTGCCCGGTTTTATCTCTGTCGACCCAAATCCTGGTGATGCCAAAGCGTCTCGCCGGGTCAATATCATGAAACCAGCTATTCGCGGCGTGAACCCAATTTCGGCGCGATACCCCGGTCCGGGTTTCGAACCGCATAAAGTGGCCAAACTCCGGCTTGTAGCTGCCGACTTCTTCCGCGGTGATGACGAGATCTGGCCGCAGCGCCAGGTTGGCCGCCAGCGCTGCGGCGAACAGATCATTGTCGCAGTTGGTAAGCACGCCGATCTTCCAACCAGCCAGTCGCAAAGCGTCCAGACCTGCCGGTACGTCCGGATAAAGCGGGAGCTCACCCCATTTCCGTGCCAGAAGGTCGGTATCTTCCAGGGCCAAAGCGACACCGGTTTCGTGGGCAGCTCGGGCGAGCCCGGCCGTCAATACGTGCCTATAAGAATAATGCAGCCCATTTGCCTCCAGAATGCGCTCAGCGTCGTGGTAGGCCAACAGGAGAGATTCTACTTGGTTGCCAGCGATAGGAGAGAGAATATTTCGGAAGCCGCCGAGCCAATCAATCAGCGTACCGAAGCAGTCGAATGTAACCCAGCGATCCTCAGCCATGTTAACTCCGATAAACGTATGTGAACGACTACGCCGTTCCCATCGACAATATACCGATTTTGAACCATTTAAAGTCTGGATTGAAGGTCAGGATATGCAGAGAGGCGATATCAAGGATGTCACGTCAGCGAACAAAGCCGCATGGGATGCATCTGCACCTCTGCACGGTGTTGGACCAGCCTGGGACAAGTTGCTGGCTTCGGCCTCTCAGCCAGGTTTCTCAACTCTTGATACATGTCTAACCGAAACGCTCCAAGGCATTGGCATTGCCGGTCGACGAGCCGCGCAGGTCGGCTGCAATAACGCCCGAGAACTTCTGTCCTTGGCAGCTTTTGGCGCGGAACCTGCTTTGGGGATTGATCAGTCGGCCGGGTTTCTCGCCCAAGGCGAGCAGTTGGCTCGTGCGGCAAGACAGCATCCAAGGCTGCTTGAAGCAGATATCTATGATTTGCCAGACGGGCTGGGACAGTACAATCTGGTCCTGATTACCATAGGCGTGCTTAACTGGATGCCTGACCTCCCGCGATTCTTTCAGATTGTCGCACAGCTAATGGCACCTGAAGCCGCACTTGTGATCTACGAAACGTACCCATACTTAGAGGTTTTTGATCCAGATTCGGAACGTCTCCATGAACCTGCATTCAGTTACTTCGATCGGCGACCACAGGAGGTTGTTGGGGCCATCACCTACGACGGACCTGATGGAGGTGGTGAAAATGCGAGCTTCTGGTTTATTCATCCACCTGGGTTGAGGCTAGAAAAATTGGTGGAACCCCCACATTCCAACCGCGAAGTTGATTACGATATCTACGAAGGGCGGCCGGCTCAACTTCCTATGAGTTTCACCTTGATAGCGCGCGTATCATGCGCCTGATCGACTTGTCGCACCGGATTGAAGCCGGCATGGTTACCTATAAGGGCCTGCCGGCACCGCTGGTTTGCGATTACCTCTCGCGGCAGGACTCGCGTGCCATGTATGATGGCGGCGCGGAATTCGCCATCCAGAAAATCGAGATGGTCGGCAATACCGGCACCTATCTCGACAGCCCATTTCATCGCTATGCCGATGGAACAGATCTGGCCGATCTACCGCTGGAAAAACTGGCGCATCTCGATGCTGTGGTGGTCCATGCCCGGAATGGGGAGATGGCCGTCGGTGCAGACGTGTTCGATGGTGTCGATGTCTCAGGCCGGGCGGTTCTGGTACGGACCGGTTGGGACCGGCACTGGCGCACCGACGCCTATTTCGAGAACCATCCATATCTGACCGCCGCTGCAGCCGAACTTCTGGTAAACGCGGGCGCGGCTCTCGTCGGAATCGACAGCCACAATATTGACGACACGCGGGGGCGGGAGCGGCCGGTCCATACGATCCTGCTGGGCCGCGGCATTCCGATCTGCGAGCATATGACCGGCCTCGATCGTCTTCCGACACAGGGGGCTCGTTTCTATGCCGTACCGCCTAAGATGGTAGCCGTTGGAACCTTTCCGGTGCGAGCTTTTGCCGTCATTGCGGACTGAAGAGGCATCATGGTGAAGATAATAACCGACATGAGGGCTACTTTGGGATTGCTGCTTTATTCGCCATAATACGAAAGATGAAGCTTGGGAGATGATCAATGACGGCGAGCGGCGGCTGCGAATGTGGAGCATTCAGATATGAGATCGACGGCGCCCCCAAGGCCGTCATCGTTTGTCATTGCACCCATTGTCAGCGCCAATCCGGCAGTGCCTTTGGTATGTCAATGGTTCTTGCTGCCAATCAATTCCAGCTTCTGCATGGCGTCCTGAAATCATTTTCGCGGCAAGCGGATTCTGGCAGCACCATTAATTGCTATTTCTGTCCTGAATGCGGGAACCGCATTTATAATCAGAAAACCGGCGGCGAAAGTGTCGTCATTTTGAAGCCTGGCACATTGGATAATCCAAAAGCCATCACACCTTCCCGGCAGCTATGGACGAGCGAGAAGCAGAATTGGATTGAACTTTCCGACTTGGTCGCGTTTGAGTATCAGCCGGGATAACTTTTGAAAATGGGAACTCCAAAATGGCCAATATAGGTACGACATTCAGACGTCTGCATGACGAACCCGGTCCATTTATCATCCCCAACCCGTGGGATATCGGGACGGCCCGAATTCTGGCCACCATGGGATTTCGTGCGCTCGCCACGACCAGTGCCGGCATGGCATTTTCCAAGGGCGTTGCCGATGGTCGCGTGTCCAGCGCCGATACACTGGCCCATTGCCAGGCCATTGTTGGTGCAACAGCGCTTCCTGTTTCGGCGGACCTGGAAAAAGGAATTGGCGATAGCCCTGAGAGTGCCGCCGAGACGATCCGGCGTGCCGCGGGTATCGGGCTCGCCGGTTGCTCGCTGGAAGACCACACGGGATCACGAGAGAATCCGATCTATGATTTCCCTTTGGCGGTCGAGCGGATTGCGGCGGCCGCCCAAGCTCGCGACAGCCTGGCCCATGACTTCGTCCTGACGGCACGCTGCGAGAATTTTCTGTGGGGCCGTCCCGATCTCGACGACACCATCAGGAGGCTGCAGGCGTTCGAGGCGGCCGGTGCAGATGTGCTTTATGCGCCGGGGCTGCGTGATATTGAAGCCATCCGGACCGTTTGCCAGACCCTGACAAAACCTGTGAATGTTCTCATGGGCATGAAAGGCGTCACGTTTGGCGTCGCACAACTTGCGGACGCCGGTGTCAAACGAATCAGTGTCGGCTCATCCCTGGCGCGTCTCGCCTATGGCGCATTTGTCGACGCGGCAAAGGAAATGATGGTCGACGGCACATTTAATTACTCGGATAGGACGATGGGCTTTGCGGAACTGGAAGAGTTTTTCTCAGACACGCCTGTGAAGTAAACTCAGGATCTCGAATGGGTCAAAATGCGTGTGCAGTTTCGATTTATCCAGCAGATGTTCGTTTTATTAAGCAAGTTGAAGTAGCGTGAGCTAATAGAACGCCTGCCAGCGTCTTGATGGTCCCTTCCGCGACACCGATGCTCTTGGAGATATGAATTACTTTTCCTTCTGCCAAGAGCTCAGTACCGAGAGGTATAGGCTTGAGCATTTTGACGTTCAGATCGACCGTGCCGTATCCTTCGCCGGCCGCCAGCATTGTGTGCACAGCACATCCAGTGACAGAATCCAAAACTGTTGCGGCAAATCCGCCATGGACACCGCCCATTGGATTCAGATGTCGTTCATCAGCCGTGGCTCGAAACTTAATAGAACCACTTGATGCTTCACCAAATACCATGGGTACCGTGTCGGTAATCGATGGCCGCGGAAGGTCTCCGCGAATCATCGCTTGCATTATCTCGAGACCCGTCAATTCAGCAAGATTTATCTTTAATTCTTTAGTCATTTTTGCCTCCCCGATGATATCTATAAACTTAATTTCCACAATCACTCATCTGGCCTCGACCAATCTGCGGGCTGTCAGACGCTTTCTGGCAATTGTCCCCATATAAATTCGATTGGCATCTCCGTGTCCGGATGCATGCTCTTGTGAACAGGGCATGTATGGGCTGCGTCTTCCAAACCACGTCGATCAGATTCAGAAACATAGCATGGCACATGGATTTTGACACCCATCTTTCGAATTCGTCGTACCGGGAGGTTCGCCATTTCCTTTTCGACAATCGCGGTCGAACCGCTGATATCAATTTTCAACGACCGGGCCTTGAGGCCGACGACGGTGAGAATGCAGCTTCCCAAAGCGGCAACGACCAGGTCCGTTGGTGAAAAGCTTTCCGCATTTCCATGATTATCCGCAGGAGCATCCGTGTTGAGAATGGTTCCCGAGGGACCTTGAACAATCTGGCAATGTAGATTACCCTGATACTCCAAACGAATGGCGACCATGATTTGTCCTGTTCGTGCCACAGCGGCGGTGGCAAAGCTTTCGAATGTAAACTAAATGCGGCGTGCCATACCGTCAGGGATGTCAGGGATTTTGAATGCCGATCAGATCGACGAGATCATATTGGCTTCGGTTCGCCGACTTCATAAAGCTTGAGGTCCCGTTCTCCAATACCGAGCGCCGGCCAACTTACCCGCCAAGCCGCGATATGGGCGGATTGGAAATGCTGGGTCAGCGCCACCTGGTCTGTCCACCGTTCCTTGACATGGATAAGGCCAGGGTCGAGCACATCCTCGGCATATACATATTCCAGACAACCGGCCTCTGCACGGCTGGCCGCGATCATGGCTGTCATGGTCGTTCGGGCCGCGGCCAGGTTTGCCGCCGGTAGCCTTACTGTGCCGATAATTAAAAGCATTCTGAAGATCTCGCTGTTTCGACATTCACATAACATTGCATTTCCCGGCGCGTCCATCTCCGAGGAAGGTGACGAAGAACAGCGCCGTAGTCGCGCCGGTGTCGGTGAATATTCGATTGCACCGGCCATGCTCGTACCATCATGGCCGGGCATTCACCCCCTCACGCCAAATCCACTGCGAACCGTTTAAGGTCGTCCAGGCTGCACCATTGCAATGCACTCATCTCGGTCGCCCGGAGAAAAACCCGTGGTACTGCCCCTTCCAGGAGAGCCTCCTGCCAGCGTGGTGCGCATAGGCACCACCGGTCACCCGCCTTCAGTCCGACAAACCCATATTCTGGCCTTGATGTGCTGAGATCATTCCCCTGCGCCTTGCTGACCGCCAGGAACGCATCCGTCATTTCAATGCAAACCGTATGGCTGCCGGCATCTTCCGGCCCGGTGGCGCAGCATCCATCTCGGTAGAAGCCGGTGATCGGGTCATAAGAACAGGGTTCCAGTGTGGTGCCCAGCACGTTTAACGAGCTCTGCCGCCGCCCACCGCCGCCACTGACATCCAAAGGCATTCGATTTCTCCTTGGGCTTGATGGCCATGTCATCGGTCGCCATCATGATATGCGGTTCCCCATGCCGGAATATGATATAGGTTCCCAGTCCTAACATAAGGCATCAACATGGTTTTGCCAGACACAAGGCCATCCGGCCAAACTACCATCCTGGTGGGCACGGCGAAAATGGCGATCTATCAGCACTACAATCGCGGCCCACTTCATGGTTTGCTGAGACCAGAACAATGGAAGCCCATATGACCATAAGCCCCGAACCTCGCCGAGCAAATCAAAAAACACGGCAGGCTATGACATCGCGGAATGGTCGTCAGGTCTGCGGACGTACGCTGCTCAGCCGGATTCGTGGCGCAATGCGTCGAGATGACGGATCTGGATTGCTGGTGATGGTGCTGGTGGCGCTGGTGCTGATCGGCAGGTTGTTGAAGGTGATGTAGTCAGGGTAGTGGCTGTCGCCCATATGAGCCTTCTACTGCTGGTTTGCGCCCAATTAAGACATTCCTGCCCGGCGTCGACGCCCCCGAAACCGGACGTAGCCGTCATAAGAGATCGACCGCAGATGGTCTCGATGTAACCAAACGCGGTTGTTTCCCACGACTGTACACACAGCCGGCGGGGCGGGTGCACCAACGTCGGACAAAATCTTTTCTCGTACGTGCAGCCTCGATCTTGGCAATATCGATCCGGCGCATGGCCATCATGGCGCTCATTGCACGTTTCGCGGCGGCACGGTCCGTATCAGTCAACGCCGAAATCAAGACGCGCGGCACAATCTGCCAGGAAAAGCCCCAGATGTCCTTGCACCATCCACACTGGCTCGCTGCCACCATTCCCGATGGTTGCGTTCCAGTAGCAGTCTGTTTCCGTCTGGTCATCCGTCATAACCTGGAAACTCACCGCCTCGTTGGGCACAAAGCCCGGGCCACCGTTCAGCCCGACGAACGCCTGGCCCATCACAGTGAATTCGACGGTCAGCTCATCGTCCTCGCCGCCGCCGGGATAGGCGGATGCGGCCAGCCTATATGGCTCCCGGGGAAAGTGGCAGCGTAAAATGCGGCCGCCTTACGCGCTTCGCCACGGTCGAACCATAGGCAGGTGACGAGCTTGTTCACGGGCGTTGTCCGGGTCGATTCAATGCAGCGGGCTGCTCGTCACTGAAAGACGCCAGATGATCCGCCATAGCCTTTTGATGCGCCGGCCGTGCCTCGCCGCGAGCGACATAAGCGGCGAGATTCGGATGGGCGTCGAGCACACCTGTGCCGCGCAAGCCACCGAGCACCGAGACCATCATGAGATCACCGAAGGTGAAGGTGCTGCTATCGAGGGTCGTCTTGTCACCCAGTGCGCCGGAAAGATCCTTGAGGCGCGCGTGAAGATCGTCGAGCACTTTGGGCCGACGCGACGGGGACCACGCACGATCGGCCTCGAACACATTGACAACGGCGAGCTGCATCACCCAGGGCTCCACGGAATTGAGCGCCGCGATCAGCCACTGGACCGCCCGGATGCGCGCAGCCGGATCGGTAGGCACAAGCACACCATTCGTCTCGCAAATATGCAGTACGATCGCGCCCGATTCGAAGATTTCCACATGGTCATCGCGATAGGTCGGAATTTGCCCGAAAGGCTGGAACAGGCGGTGCGCCTGGCTTTTTACATAGATGCCATCAACAAGATCGACCCCATAGGCTTGGCCGGCTTCCTCGAATGCCCATCGTGCCCGAATGTCGCGGACAAAACCGCGCGCAAATTCGGGCACCCATTTAAACGCTGTGATGGTCGGTGTCATGACAATCCTCCTGTTCACAAAACGGCGCAGGCGTTCGGCGTAGATCAGGCCTTCTTCATCCCCACGAGCGCGAAGCTTCCACCCTGCGGGTCCTGCGCATTGATAATCCAGGCACCACCCGGCACCTCCTGCGGTCCGTGCAGCACAGCGCCGCCATTGGCCTTCACTTTTTCCAACCCGGAATCGATGTCGTCGACCACAAAATAATACAGCCAATAAGGATGCGGTGAGGATTGATTATCTGTCATCATGCCGCCGACCGGCAAGCCACTCGTCTTGAACAGCTGGTAGCTGCCCATCGGCCCCATGTCGTGCTTCACATCCTTGGTCCAGCCGAACATCCGCTCATAGAACTGCCAGCCCGCCTGCAAATCACGCGCATGCAGCTCATGCCAGCCAACCGACCCGGTCTGCATCATGGCGAACGGCGGTGGCGGCGTGCCTGCACCTTTGAACAGCATGAAGACCGCGCCCTGCGGATCGTATACAACCGCAAAACGGCCGACCGACGGTATATCCTGCGGCGCTTTATGGATGCCGCCACCCGCGGACTCGATCTCCTTGGCTTTGGCATCGACATCATCCACGGCGATATAGCCGAACCAGACCGGGCGCGGCGGCATCTGTTCCTGCGGCAGCGTCATGATGCCGGCGACCTGCCTGTCGCCAAGACAGGCGAGACTGTAATCGACATCTGGCAGACCCGAAGGCCTAATCGTCCAGCCGACAACCCTGGCATAGAAATCCGCCGCGGCAATAGGATCGGTGGTGCACAGTTCATACCATACGAAATCACCCTGCTGCATCGCTTGTTCCTCTCAATCGGGGCCGCATCGGCCGTTGTGATAGAGTCGGCGCTGGCATTCACCGCATCGCGTAGCCCGCCTTCCCTTAGTACGGGCGACGGCGGAAGTTCTATGGCGATGCTTACTATGTCTTCTTCGCTCCGGCATTGACAATTAAGTTGATATCAACGTAGTTAAAGGATGTCAAATGCGGTGCCTTTTGAGACGACGTTGCTGGTTCGGGATACCTGCCTCTGCCTACACGCCCAACGCGCAGCGCGCGCACTGGCACGGCATTTCGATGATGTGTTGAGACCGGTAGAACTCACCAATCAACAATTCTCGCTGCTGATGGCGTTGAACCGGCCCGCGCCGCCACCGATGGGCCCGGTCGCCAAGCTGCTGGAAATGGATCGCACGACGCTGACCGCAGCACTCAAGCCGCTTGAACGACGCGGGCTGGTGCGGGTTGAACTTGTACCCACCGACCGCCGCACCCGACTGCTTGCCCTCACAAAAGCTGGAGAAGCGACGCTCGCTGCCGCTGTCCCTATCTGGCGGGAGGCCCATGCGGCGATTGAAAGCAGACTCGGTGATTTCGAGCCCGATGCACTACGCGCTGCACTTGCCAAACTCTCGAATGTTTGACGGGCCGGATTGAACGGCAATCGCTATCCACGAAAGCCGCGTTGCGCCCATGGCGGACGTTGATGATTGTTTCGCCTGCGCCCGCAAGCAGACGGTCGTGTTGCTCAATCCGGTACTGTACGAAATGAAGAATGCGCACTGCATCAATGTGTCGTGTACCCGCCATCCACCGGCAGAGCGATACCGAGGATGAAGCTAGCACCGTCGCTGCAGAGCCAGAGCGCCGCCGCCGCCGCCTCCTCGGCCTGACCAAGGCGACCGATAGACTGGTCGCGCAGAATTTCCTTGAGTGCGTCCTGCTCGATGGCCGAGGACATCGGCGTCTCGATCGTCCCGGGACACACCGCATTCACGCGAATATTCTTGGCCGCAAAATCAAGCGCTGCGCATTTTGTCAGACCGAGCACCCCGTGTTTGGATCCATGGTAGGCAGCCCGGTTCAGCAGGCCGACCAGCCCGCCCAGAGAGGAACAATTCACGATCGCGCCGCGACCCTGCTTCTCCATCTGGATCAGCTCGTGTTTCATGCAGGTCCATATGCCCTTCAAGTTGACGGCATTGACGTTATCGAAACTCTCCTCGGTCTCATCGGTGATCTTCCCCCAGGGCCCGACAATTCCGGCATTGTTATAGGCCATATCGAGCCGCCCGAAAGCAGCAACCGCTTTTTCCACCAAACCCTTGGCTTCGGCCTCGATGCTGACATCGCAAGCCACGGCGAGCACCTTATGGCCGGCAGCGGCGAGTTTTTCGGTGACGGCCAGCAGCGCATTTTCGTTGCGGTCTGACAAGACCACCGCCGCGCCGCTTTGCGCAAAAGCCCCGGCGGTCGCAAAACCGATGCCCTGACTGGAGCCGGTGACAAGTGCGACTTTGCCCGTAAAATCATAGCTTGGTTTGGTCATACTGAATTATTCCTCGTGATGGATTTTCAGGCGCGGCCTAGCGGATGATCCGATCCCGCCGCGACGGGCGGCGGGGGCGCCTTGGTGCCATGCTGCTGCAACCAGCGGCCACGTTGCCATTTGCCGAATGCGCCGTAGGGGTACCCGCCGGCAACCGGTGTGCTCAGCCGGTCAAGCTCGGCGGTAACCTCCGTGCTTAGCTTCAGCGAGGCGGCCCCGAGATTCTCCTTCAATTGCGCTATATTGCGCGCGCCAAAAATCGGGGCGGTCACCCCAGGCCAATCAGAAAGCCAGCTCAACGCCACCTGCGCAGACGTCGCGCCAATCTCACTTGCGATACGGACCACCGCATCGATGGTGGCCCAATTCTGATCCGAATCCGCATACTCGGCGGAGGTGGATTGATAAAGCGGTTTTTCGGAGCCCGCACGGGTGCCTGCCGCCGGCCGGCCGCCGCGTTCATACTTGCCGGCCAGAAAACCGCCCGCGAGCGGCGACCATGGCAACACGCCAAGCCCATTGTAAGTCGCCGCAGGGATCACCTCCCACTCGCTCTCGCGAGACAGCAGGCTGTATTGCTGTTGCAAGGTAATGGGCGCCGGAATCCCCATCGCCTTTGCGGTGGAGACGATAAGTTGCAGCTGCCAGCCGGTGAAATTCGACAGGCCAAAGTAATGAATTTTCCCGCTCCTGAAGGCCGCATCAAGAAAGGACAATGTCTCTTCAACCGGCGTTTCCATGTCCGAAGCGTGCAGCTGATACAGATCTATGGTTTCGACACCGAGACGGTACAGCGAAGCATCCAAAGCCCGGTGCAGATAGCGGCGGGACAGGCCCAACCCGTTGGGGTCCGCATTATTGCCCGCCCTGCCCTTGCTTGCCAGCACGATCCGGGCGGTGATGTCGCGCGGCCGAGCGGCCAGCCAGCGGCCGACCACCTGTTCCGCCAAGCCGCCGACATAGACATTGGCCGTGTCGATCAGATTGCCGTCCGCCTCGACAAAACCATCCATGATGGCAAAGGCATCTTCCTCCGGGGTTTCGCTGGCGAAATACATTGTGCCAAGCGCCAGCTAGGAAACAACCGTGCCGGAATTACCGAGTTTCCTGTAGTCCATCGTTTTCAGCCTTTCTGCGTACCGGAATATTGCGCATCAGTGACCTGCTCCAACCATTCCACGGCCACGCCGTTCAGTTTTTCCTGAATGGCGATATGGCTCATGGCCGTCGCCGGCGTGGCGCCATGCCAATGGCGCTCGCCGGGCGGAATCCACACCACATCCCCCGGCCGGATTTCCTCTATGGGTCCGCCATCATGCTGCACCCAGCCGAGGCCGAATGTCACCACCAGCGTCTGGCCCAGCGGGTGGGTGTGCCAGGCGGTCCTGGCGCCGGGCTCGAATGTCACCAGCCCGCCGCCTACGCGGTCCGGATCCGGCCCGAACAGCGGGTCCACTCGCACTGTGCCGGCGAACCAATCCGCCGGCCCAACCGTGGAAGGCCGCGACCCAACGCGTATGACCTGCACCATCTTTCTGCTCCTTTTCCAACATTTCAGGAAGGCGTTGAGCCCACCCGCAACTCACATGAATAATATAGGGGCTGACGCAGCCTGCGATTAGACGCTATTATTCGCATGAACTTATAAGTATTGCTTATAAATGAAGACCGATCTGAATTATATCGTGGCCTTTCTCGCTGTGGCGCGGCAACGCAGTTTTACACGGGCCGCGGCACAGCTCGGCGTGTCGCAATCCGCTCTCAGCCAGACCATACGCGGCTTGGAAAACCGGCTAGGTGTGAGATTGCTGACCCGTACCACCCGCAGTGTCGCACCAACGGAGGCGGGTGAGCGGCTGCTGAACGCCGCCGGGCCACGGCTGGATGAGATCGGCGCAGAACTGACCGCACTCACCGCGTTGCGTGACAGACCCTCCGGCACGATTCGTATCACGGCGCATGATCATGCGGTGCACGCCGTGCTCCTCCCGGCACTGCAAAACTTGCTGCTCGACTATCCGGACATCAAAATAGAGGTGGTCATCGATTACGGGCTGACGGATATCGTGGCCGAGCGCTACGACGCCGGCATTCGCGTGGGCGAGATCGTGGCCAAGGACATGATCGCCATCCCCATCGCTCCAGAAATGCGCTCCGTCGTCGTCGGCGCGCCAGCCTATTTCGCGGGGCGGCAGGAGCCCGCCACGCCGCAGGAGCTGACGAACCATAATTGCATCAATTTGCGTTTGCCAACCTATGGCGGGCTTTATCCTTGGGAGTTTGCAAGAGACGGGCGGGAATTACGCGTGCGGGTCGATGGGCAGCTCATCTTCAACGGTTCGGCGCCCATGCTAGAGGCAGCCCTATCCGGGCTTGGCTTGGCCTATGTCCCGGCAGATACGGTGCAGCACCACATCACCGCCGGCCGGCTGGTTCAGGTATTAGCCGATTGGTGCCCGCTTTATCCCGGCTACCATCTCTATTACCCCAGCCGCCGCCAGCCTACGGTCACTTTCAGCTTGCTGGTGGAAGCGCTGCGCTATAGCCGGTAGAAAACGGGCGGATGGGTCGTATGTCCGCTTTTTACAATTGGTGCGCTAAACCGGCCATTCCGCTTCAGGCCCGTCCAGGACAAAATTGGTCCAGGTGGCGGCCGCAGACGTCTTGATGCCGGGGTGACTTCAGGCTGCGGCGGTTTCGGGTTAGGACGCTAAGCAATGGCCATCCGTGACATTCTGAACTTTCCCGATCCAGGTCTACGGCAACCCGCGGCGGCCGTCTCCGTCTTCGACAGCACGCTGAAGTCCTTGGCCGGCGATCTCCTCGATACTATGCGCGCAGCACCTGGTATCGGCATCACGGGCCCGCATATCGGCGAATCACGGCGCATTACCGTTCTTGAATTGGTGCCGGGAGAAGTGCGCATATACGTCAACCCACGGATTATCTGGCATTCCGATGAGCTGAAAACTCATGAAGAAGGCAGCGTCTCCATGCCCGGAGCCATCGAGATCGTCGAACGGCCGGCCCGTGTGCGTGTGGAGTACCAGGATATTGATGGCGTCCCAACAGTAGAAGAGGCTGTTGGGTTGCTCGCCATCTGCTTACAGCACGAGATTGACCAACTGGACGGCATTTTCTGGGTCCATCGCCTGTCACGCCTGAAGCGCGATAGGCTGGTAAAGAAATGGGAGAAGCAACGACGTGGTTGATCGTTCACGCGAATAGGTGGCGGACGAATGCGAAAGCCCATCCCGGGGTACACCCAAAGTTCACCGAAAGCCGCAGATAATACCCCACCATAGCATCAACATGTTGTAACCGGTATTGCTGGGGATGAGCTGTGCCAGAGCCGGGAGAGTGCGCGAGAAAGTTTGCGGTAATTGTTGCAACCGCTCGATTCAGGACCTGGAACTGCGCCGGCTCGAGAACGAGTGAATGCGTGGCGGTATGAAGCTTGACCTGCGCATCGATGGCTTCAATTAGCTTGTTGGCCATTCGCTTATCGTCACTTAACGCAATGTCCATCAGCACCGGAACACGACACATCGGTGTTCGAGATCTTCAACAGGTTGAACACTGGCGGCGTGAACCTCCGGCCGCCGGAAATTCGATCCAGCTTGTACCACTCAGGCTTCTCGAACGCGATCCATCAGTGAATCTGTCTTCAGTCTGGCTCGTGTTGATCCGATTGCCAACAAAAAAGTTATCGTACCTGCACGGCTTCCACTTGGCGATGATGAAAGCACGCTTAAAACACCAGCATAGTTCATTGCGCTCCGGTCGGATATTCTCAAGAATTGCGCCAACTGCCAAATGACAGATTTGTAGTTTCTCGGCGTGATCGTGGCCACGCCGAGAAACTACAGGTACTTTTCGTAATGGATGATCTATTTCGTACGTTGTCGCACAAGCGGGTAAAACAACTCCTCCACCCAATGCACTTCATGTCCCGGCAAGCCGTACTTCGCGGGCCGACCTGTGGGGATATATAGTGTCCCGAACAGCCAGTCATAGACTGCGAGAAACACGCCAAAATTGCGGTAATTGGCGCCATCTCGCCCAAAACCGTGATGAGTGTGGTGCATACCCGGAGATACGATCACATGTTCGAAGGCGCGGAAGGCTCGCCCAAAAACTCGATGCCGACGAATAGTGTCGTCCCAACGGAAATGGCTGTGCGTAATGATATTCCAAACGCTGATCAAGAGTATAACTGTAATTGCCGCATTTATCTGGCCGAGATAAACGACGAGGCCCATGACCCATGCCGTGGGAATGATAATGTACCAGAACAGGTTCAGCCGTCCGAAATATAGTGTTACGTTCATATACGGCGCAGAGTGATGCGTCCGATGGATCCTCCACAATATCGGAAAGCGCGCCGTCGCAGTGGTATGAGCCCAACGATGGACCCAATAGAAGCAAAACTCATTAATAAGCAAAATTACAGGGAACGAAATCAAGAATGGAACGCCAGTCAGGGCGTTTTTATAGTGAGGTAGAAAGAAACCATACGAGCTAGCGATGAGTACTGTAACAGCAGGAGCGGCTACCACCCGGCCGAGCACCAAACTTCCAAAGAAGAGCGGAACATCGTGCCATTTGTATATTCCCTTGTGCCGGCCGGCGACGATTTCGATCAGCAATAGAACCGCTGCTCCCATCATCACCCATGTCAAATATTTCTCCATCACGAGCCTCACTTTCACGGAAAAAATAAGCTACTTGCTTTATAATTTCAAATGCATTTTCATGGCTTGTATGATAACAAAAAGGCATGGAAATCGACCTCGTCAAACTCAATTACGTGCTGACAATTGCGCGCACACGCAGCTACTCTCGCGCCGCCGAAGAACTAAGAATTACACAGCCTGCCTTGAGCCGAAGCGTGATGGCTGTGGAGAAACGCTTCGGATTTAAGATCTTTGATCGCGGACGAAATGGCGTTTCGGTAACCCCTCTGGGAACGATCGTCTTGGCTGATGCCGAAGTTCTAGTTCGCGATGCGGCCACCTTTGAGCATAATTTGCGTCTATACGGGCGCGGCGATGCCGGGACGGTCGCCTACGGCATGGGACCACTTATCGCGAGTCTGCTTTTGCCAAAGCTGAGCATCGCTATGCTTGCGGCGCGCCCGCAGCTTCGAATGTTATGTTCGATCAAACCCGCGGATATTCTGCTGCGCGAACTGCTAGGCGACAATATCGAGATGATGTTTTGCGCGGCCGAGCAGGTCTCGCCTTCACCTGAGATCGTTATTGAGTCACTTGGCACGATCAGACTGGCCATCATTGCGCGTTCGGAACACCCGCTGACGGCAATAGATGCGCCGAAGCTCGCAGACCTCGCGGCTTATCCCTTGGCATCCTCCTCGGAGCTTAGCTTCCTAAGTCAACTGGGTAAGGGGGGCACGCTGATCTGCGATAACTACGACATCATGCGCGAACTGGTGCTCGGCGGCGAGGCCGTTTGGATGTCATCCCCCAAAATAGTTTCGGAAGACATAGCTGCCGGCAAGTTATGCGAAATTCCGATCATTGGCCTGCCGCCTCGTCAGAGCACCGTGGCCGTGGTTCGCCTCAAAAGACGCACGAACTCTCCGGCAGCAAAAGCAATCGCAACTCACGTGAGGAAGCAACTCACAAAATAATAATAGTTCTAGCTTCATCCAGTAAAATGGCCACCAGATGCCTCTGGTGGCCATTTACAGTACGAAGCTGTGCGCCGAGATTAACGGTATTGATCAGTTAAGTGCTTTAAAAACTAGCGGTCGCTGCTAACTCCTGAGGATCGAAGGTGGTGCGCGGTATGTTATTTAAGGTCAAGCTGCCTTTAAACGGAGGATAGGAACAATTTCCGTTAAAAGTATAGTCACCGGTGATCAGGCTGTGTGTTGTTGTCGCGAGCTGAATTGTTCCCGGCAATGACGGTACGCACCAATTATAAATGCTATAGGCTTTGACCAGATTCATCTCCGCATCATAGCCCTCGCCCAGAAGGGAGTACCAACTGTCCTCATCGAGGTAGAAACGCCGCCGCGCATTCACATTGCGTTCGCCAGGATGCAGATTTGCCTCCACAACCCATACGCGATGCTTTTCCCAGCGGACATAATCGGGATTAATATAATGAGGCTGGAGGATGTCCTGCACATTACCGAAAGCGATGGCGTTGCAATTATAGGGAACGAGCATTTCCTGTTTGCCGATATAGGTCCAATCATATTGCGACGGATTACCGTAGAAGCAGGTAGCTTCGTCGATGTTGGCAATTCCATCGGCGGCTGGGCTTGGTGTGTCATAGGCCTCGTCGGGCGCCTTGCGCACACGTCCTTGACCGTTCAACAACGTCCAGACAATATCGGGGTGGATGTTGACATTGGTGCTATGCCAGACCAGCGTTTCCTGTCCTTGGACTACCGACGGCGCTTGCGTGTAGAAGTGAGCCTTGCTGAGATAGCCATCATAACTATCCGGCGTAACATCAGGGTCGTAGTACGGATGGACTGTGCGGCTGACCGTGCCACTCACGAGGATGAGTTTCCCTGCAATCACGACAACGCCGGGGTTGAAACTACCGCTCGTGTAAAAGCCATTCCAGGCAGTCAGATGATTCCATATCAACTGCGCGCCACCGACCAGCGGATCAGAAGTATCGATGATCGGAAATGGTGCCCCACATACTGCCCCGGTAAAACCAAACCGCCCGCCTTGAGGGTCGAGCTGTGCACGCGTCACATTCTTGGTTGTGTTATCGTAGATATATTGCGGCAGGGCGGCGGTACGGTGGGTTGGATATACTTTTAGGCTGCGGCCGAATTTCGTAATCTCCGCCTGGGTACCTGGCGTCAGCAAATGCTGATATTGAGCTATGTTGCTGGCATCCACGGTGTAAAGCGGCTGCTCATCGGTGAAGAGCTGTACGCCCACTGCCTGGTCCGGGGGCAGAGGCGATGACACCATGCCGCCCGTCCAGGCAGGAATTGAGCCATCCGCATTTCCCGCACGCTCGGCACCCATAGGTGTCAGTGTGGTGGTGAGCAGAGACGGATCGGGGGACGCCGACTGCGCGCGGGCCGGCCGGAACACTGCCGCGGTTGCGAGACTTGTGCTGGCGAGAAGGCCAAAGTCACGTCGTTTCATGATATTCATATCCTTCTTTGGATTCTGCATTGCGTGTTTTGTGCATGGCTCAGAATGTGTGCTGTAGATTCAGAGAAACGTAGCTTCGGTCTGCAACATTTGAGACCTCTGGCAGCAGAGGATTGGAGGAAATTCTGCCGAAATACCCGATGTAGTTGAGCGCCGCACTCCAGGCATTGCGATACGTGGCTACGACGCCCATCGCGTAGTTGCCGGTGCCATGGTTCATCGTCACATCCATCTGAGAATTCCCGGCAAAATTATACTTCAGCGACACCGGGAACTGCAGTTCGAGTTGCGGCAGCACATCATAATAGGCCGGCTCAACCTGAACATCGAAGGCCGCGGCGGAGGAACTGCGGCCCGGTGCGAGCAGTGCTTTGTTTGCCATCACGCGGAACACATTCACATACTCGACTTCGCCTGTGAGCGTGAGGCCGCCTGGGTCCAGCGGGAGTCCCGGCGAGCCGTAGATGAGCGAACTCAAAGCCGTCATCGTATTGCCCACGGGATAAAGCGGATCGTTATTGGCGTTACCCATATTGGCCGCCGACTGCGCACCCGCGGTCGTGCTCGCTACGAGTGGCATATGGGTACGAACGCTCACCTCGCCCGCGACGTTCGTTGCGCCGATCGTCGTCGAAAGGCTGGTGCCGTACACCCAGATATCGCGCGCGTAGACCGCCGTATACTGACCCACCGCGGTCCCGCCCGGGGTGGGCGTGAAGCTGGTCGGCGCGAGCCTATAAATATCCGGCGTCTTGGCGTCATACCTGAGACCAAACAGACCGACGTCGTAATTGCCATACTGCGCCTGCGCCGAAAGGCCGAATTGGCCATTCTGCGACGGCGGCGACAGATCCTTGGTGCGCGTCAGATAGAAATTGCTGCTGCCGGCTTGCGCGGCAATAATGCGGTCGCCACCAGGCCCCGTGACATCGCTAGTGCTGAAATATGAGCCAACGCCCTGGAGATTATAAGACTCCCATTGATACTGATAATAGCCCTGCAGGGTAAAGGTATCATTGGGCTGGTAGGTGGCCACGATCTGCCCAACGGGCAGGAATATCTGCTGGCTTTGTGGATTGACCAGGTCCTGTGCCGAAATTACATCGATCGGCGCCTGGCCACCGGCGATGCCGTTGGTGCCGAAGTACAGACTCTGGCCCCAGAGCAGCGTCTGCTGACCCGCCTTCAAAGTGATCTGCTGACCGCCGCCGAACTGCCAGCTATTATAAACAAAAGCATCGAGCAAGCGTCCGTTATTACCGTCGGCCGTGCGCGTTTCTGAGGCGTAATCCGTGCTCTTTCCCACAACCGGATTTACGGTTGCAGGCTGATTGTTCTGGTTGGTCCCGAGATACACCGTATTGACGAAATATTCGCCGCTGAAATGCATGCCGAACTGGTCATCTTTGATGTCCAAAACGGGCAAAACCTCAAAGGTATTGCCAACAACGCCATGTCGCAAATTCGCGTCGCCATCATTGCCGTTGGCATTGGTGGCGCCTGATACCAAGATTTGGCTTGGATTACCTACGCGGTACAGGCCAGTATATGACGTCGTGAGATCGAGACTGATCTCGAGATTATTTCCGTATTCGCTTCCATTATACAGTGACATCGCATGCGCCGCCGAGCCGGCTGCCAATGCCAACCCGCTGGCTACGGGCAATCCCAAGGCCAAATCCAGCAAGCATCGCAATTTCTTGCCCTTGCGCGCCCACGGCCCTGCGGAAGACTTCATTCCTTTTCCCATCGCATTCCCCCAGTTTATTATGTAGTCAGCCATTTTTTGTTTTTAATTCGTTACACAAGACTCAAAACCACTTTCGGAATCGTGTGCAACATCAGCCACGCATCAGTCAGGTAGCTTCGGCAGATTTTGTATGAACGACAGCACCTGAAAGCCAATTGGTGGCTTCAAGTTGACCTCAACTTTCTTTATGTCACCGGTAAAGATACCCTCGTTGCTATAATCATCCGTAACCGGAACACCGCTATCGCGGCCAACATCGAAAGTCTCAGCCGTACCCGCCATCATCATTGGGCGGTGTGCTATTTGACCGCTGGCAACCTGTGCGCCATTCACCAAGATCGTGAGCGTTCCACCTTCGCCAGACGGCGTGAACTCATACCGCACAACGCTGTTGCCAGCCGCTAGAGGATTAGGGGCTTCGATCCGGGTTTGCATTCCTGGAAGATTGGAAGCAGCCGCAAAGGCTGTGGGCTTGCCATCTCTAAGGTAAAAGCTCCAACCACCGAACCAGCTACCAGCAGCGACGATCACTCCGTTCGCACCATTGGCTGGCACATTGATGTCCGCTTCTATGCTAAACGGTAAGCTAAAGATTGCCGGTGAGCTGACATTCGGCAGGTAAATATCCTTGCCCCAGAAAACGTAGTTGAACCTGAACGATTTCGTAGTCATCGCGGTCTGAATGGCGCGATACGTCAAACCACTATCCTGAATCGGGTAGACGTTATTCTTGCGCGCCTCTTCATCGAAGAGCGTTTGCATCGCTTTAAGCCGGTCGGGGTATTGCGCCGCTACATTATGAGTTTGGCTGTAGTCCGTATCGAGATCATAGAGTTCCCAGTTGTAACTCGTCACATCGCTATTTGGCCGGTTATGAGCAATATCCCATGGCATGTTGCGCGGCGTGGTGTTCGCAAGCCAGCCATCATGATAAATGCCGCGGTTACCCATCATCTCGTAATATTGCGTTTGATGGGTCGAAGGCGCATCTGCATTATCGAAACTATAGGCCATGCTCACACCATCGAGAGGCAACTGTGGAATACCGTCAAAGGTTTGCGGTGCCGTCACATGCGCGAGCTGCAGCAATGTCGGCATGATATCGACAACATGGTGATATTGGTGCCGGATTTGCCCAACATCCTCGATATGCCCGGGCCATGAGATCACCATCCCATTGCGTACACCGCCCAAATGCGAGGCAATCTGCTTGACCCAGGGAAAAGGCGTGTCCATCGCCAACGCCCAGCCTACGGGATAGTTCTCGTAGGTTTTTGGACCACCCATGATGTCGAGATGCTGTGCCAGCCAATGAGGATCCGCTACGCGCTCATCCTCGGCCGCCTGGCTCATTCCTATAATCTCATCCAGCGTGCCATCTGGGCCAGCCTCGCCGCTTGCGCCATTATCGCCTTCGATGAAGACCACAACAGTATTATTCGCGAGCCCCATGCGGTTGACTTCGTCTAGAACCCGGCCAATTTGGTCATCTTCATAAGCGAGCATTCCCGCATAGACTTCCATGTAACGCTCATCGACGGTCTTCTGGTCGGGCGTCAGGCTGTCCCAGGTAGGAATCTGAGTCGGCCAGGGCGAAAGCTCCGCATTTTGCGGCACAATACCCATCGCCTTCTGCCGGTTTAGAGTATCAACGCGCAATTGATTCCAGCCCTCATTGAATTGCCCATGAAACCTTGCAATCCAATCCGCCGGCGCTTGATGTGGCGCATGAGTGCTCCCAGGCGCATAGTAGACAAAAAATGGCTTGTTCGGCGCTGCGATTTTTTCTTGATGTATCCAGTCTATGGCGTGGTCAGCCAAGTCCTGGTCAAGCATATAGCCTGGGGGGCGCTGCGACCCATCGACGCGCGTGGTGTTGTTGTAAAGGTTCGGCTGATACTGATTTGAATCGCCGCCAACAAAACCATAAAAATGATCAAAGCCTAGGCCTGTGGGCCAGCGGTCGAACGGCCCTGCTGCGGATTCCTCACCGCTGGGCGTATCATGATCTTTGCCAAACATGGCTGTCGCATATCCGTTGCCGCGAAGGACATCCGCAATTGTGTCGGCATTCTCCGGAATCATTCCGGTATAGCCAGGATAGGGCGAGGAAATATCCGCCAAATCGCCTATACCGACATCGTGCTGGTTGCGCCCGGTGAGCAGTGCCGCACGTGTTGCGGAACAGATCGACGTCGTCTGGAACTCGTTATATTTCAGTCCGTTTGCCGCCAGTCTGTCGAGATTTGGCGTTGGGATTGGCCCACCAAAAGTGCCGCTGGCACCAAACCCAACATCATCGGTTAAGACAACGATGATGTTGGGTGCGCCTTGAGGTGCCTGAACAGGAGCCAACAATGCATAGTCCGGTTGCGAGCCACTCAGAGTCGGCGCGAATTTTCCGCTGAATGGCGGGGGAGGATAAGGCAATGCATTTCCTGCAAGCGGGGCTGAGCCGGCCGAGGGTGCGGGCTTTTGAGCGTGCACAAGCGTCAATGCCGTGGTTGCCAGGAGCAGCGCCCCAAGAGTCGCTGTAACATAAGGTAGCTTCATGCGTGTCTCCCTGCGAGCGCGCCCAATCTTGGATGATGGCGCCTCCTGGTTTCATATGGCTTTTGCCAGGAAATAAAGCAGTCGCTTTATTAAAGCAAGTGCATTATATTAACGTGGCCGCTTTAAATTGCCGTTGAGATGTCGTATACTGCCGCGGCATGATCTGCGATTATTAGCGATCGCTGTCTGGCATGCGTTTAGGGATATGGGCGCGTCACCGGGAGCCGTTGGCACCTTCGGCGGCAGAATGTGGGCAACCTGGAGGGAACACTTTGAACGAGCGAATGGCATTAAAGCGCGGCGCCACGACCAAGCTTCGGAATACACCCGCTTTCGCCGCGGCCGAAACACCTTCGACCAAGGCCCTGCTGATTGACGCCGGCGAAAGATTATTTGGCCATCATGGCTTTGACGGCATCTCTTTGCGAGAGATTGCGGCCGTAGCCGGGCAAGCCAACAATGCGGTGGTTCATTATCATTTTAAAGACAAACCAGGGTTGATAAGAGCGATTCTCGATGATCGCGTTGTTAGAATCGAGACGATAAGATCCGAATTATTGACGACGCTTAAAACGAGTCGAAATCCAGATCCAAAAGAAATGCTAAAAATCCTATGGCTTCCTTCGATGAGCATTAAGGGTAGTGATGGAAGTCATACATTCTGCCGATTTCTGTTGCAGCATATATTGCATCCCGACATGGTGCCACACCCTATTGGCGACGTCATCAACCAACCTAAGGCACGCAAGGGCAAGGCAAAGGCCGAGTTGCCTTACCTTGTGGAATCTATGGAGATGCTGCGCGAATATTACCACAAAATACCAGAGGAAATATTCTCCAAGCGTCTCTTGGCTTTGAGTACAATGTTTCTTGCTTCGGTTGTGCAATTTGAGAACACACACTTTATCAAGGCATCCACTGCCACATTAGCTTTTGATACTGATTCAATTTTGAACATGGGTCTCGCTGCTCTGTCGGCGCCGCCATGAAATCAGAGCTGGCCGTAGATTGATCCGCCACATTATAAGCGAGCAGCAAAGGATAGCGGCATTGAACGTGGTAAATGGTGATCATCTGGATGATGTCGAGATGATCGAAGTACCAGGCGGCACATTCATCATGGGCTCCAACGATCATTACGTGGAAGAAGCTCCCGCGCATCGCGTAAAGGTCGATGATTTTTTAATGGATACTCTGCCGGTAACAAACCGGCGCTTCTCAGCCTTCGTGGCTGCCACGGGCTACACAACAGCAGCCGAACTGCCGCCCAACCCCGAGCATTATCCCGGGGCTTTGCCGGAAATGATGTATCCTGGTTCGCTCGTGTTTATCCAGCCAAGGATACCAGCGACTCGTGCTGATTGGGGGCAATGGTGGAAGTTTGTCCGTGGTGCCAATTGGCGCCGGCCTTACGGACTGGATAGTGACATCAATGATTTCGGAGATCACCCTGTTGTTCACATAACTTGGTCCGATGCAGCTGCATTTGCCGAATGGGCGGGCAAGGATTTGCCTACCGAGGCGGAATGGGAGCGGGCCGCACGCGGTGGCATCGACAGTGCCATTTATGCCTGGGGCAATGATTTGACACCTAGTGGACGCCATATGGCAAACACTTGGCAAGGTGAATTTCCGCATGAGAATTTGCGCGAGGACGGCTATGCGCGAACATCTCCCGCCGGTGCTTTTCCAGGCAACCCATTTGGCCTCTATGACATGATCGGAAATGTATGGGAGTGGACAAACGATTGGTATGCCGAACGCCATGAAAGCGACGCAAGCAAAACATGCTGCATACCATCAAATCCACGCGGTGGAGAGCGCGAACGAAGCTTCGATCCCGGCGAACCAGTCATTAGAATTCCTCGCAAAGTTCTTAAAGGTGGTTCGCATCTCTGTGCACCAAACTATTGCCGCCGCTACCGTCCCGCCGCTCGCTACCCCCAGCCGATCGATACGTCGACCAGCCACGTCGGATTTCGATGTGTCAAACGGCACCAACAAACGGCTGAGGGATAGCTCCGCTCTTGCTAGTGCCACATTATCGTGATCCGCCGAGATGCTTGTTGAAAACCCCACGATGACGCAAACCTCATCGAGGTTGAATCATTCAGTAGCAGACGTCCACGCCCTCTGTGATTCTGATTGTTGGAGCCCGCTGATGATATCCAGCTTTGGGGCCGGGCACCCGAGATGATGCCCTTGTACTAATTCACAGCCAAATTCCTGAAGCATTTGCAGAGCCTCCACCGTTTCAACCCCTTCCGCAACCACCTCGATCCCAAGGGACTGACCTAATTTTAAGATCGTTCGCACTAGAATCTGATCGTTTGATCTGATGTTCGTCCACGACCATAATTGGTCAAGATCATGGAAATCGGCTTCCTTCGCGATTAGGTCGGTAGACCGCAAATAAACGCCAGGAAGGAGCAAATGAGGTCGATATCTTTTTCTCGGGCTCCCTGTAACTTCTCGGTCTCGGAGGTCTAGCAGCTTTTCGCGGCTACGCGGCCAAACCGAGACGTGTAACGGCTTCCAGAATCAAGCGAAACGAGGATCTCGGCATGATGCAGTTAGTTCGATAATCGTCCACGAAGGGCAGCCATCGCTCTAAATTGTTCAGTGATTTCAAAGGTATAAAATAAATAAAGGGCTTTGCGCCGATCAGGCAGGCGGCTGCTTGAACAGGCGCGGCGGCAGCAGAAAATAAGCCAGGGCCGGCAGGAAAATCATCGCTCCCAGCATGTTCCAGAGGAACATGAAGGAGAGCAGCACGCCCATATCCGCCTGGAACTTGATTGGCGCGAAAATCCATGTGGCAACGCCGGTTGCCAGGGTGATGCCGGTGAGAATGACGACGCGGCCGGTGAACAGCAGCGTGGCGTGATAGGCATCTGACAAGGACGCACCCTGGCGCAGGTTTTTGAGCATGATGCTGAGCACATAGAGCGCGTAATCGACACCTATGCCCACGCCCAGTGCTGTGACCGGCAGCGTGGCGACTTTGACGCCGATGCCGAGCCAGACCATGAGCGTCTGGGCCAGCAGCGAGGTGATGGTGAGCGGCACGACGGCGCAGATGACGGCGCGCCAGGAGCGGAAGGTGATGAGGCAGAAGATGATGACCACCGCATAGACCAGCACCAGCATGTTGCGGTTGGCCTGTTTGATGACGATGTTGGTGGCGGCCTCGATGCCGGCATTACCGCCGGCCAGGGACATTTTGAAATCGGGCCCCTGGTTCTTGGGATCATCGATGAAGTTTTGTACTGTGTTGGTGACGGTCTCCAGGGTTTGCGCCTTGTGGTCTGTGAGCGAGATGTAGATGGGCGCGAAGGTGCAACTGAAATTGAGCAGCCCGTCCGGCATGATATGCGCCATGGAGCCGAGCAGCCCGTAGGTTGGTTCGAGCCCGTACCATTTTGGCGCACCCTCGCTCTGCAGCATGAACATGCTGCTGGCGACACTGCCGGCCGATGTGGTGGAGGCGACGATGGGGAGCTGTTCGAGCTGCCATTGCAGCCGGTCCATGGTGGAGAGCACGTCGAAATTGATGCAGCCAGAGACGGGAGTGTCGGTGAGCACGATGAAAGTGTCGCTGCCGGTGGTAAAATTCTTCACGATGAGGGCATTATCGCGATTATATTGTGAGGCCTGGCGCAGTTCCGGCGCACCTGGCTTGAGGTCGCCGATCTGCAAGCCACGGCCGATATACCAGCCGACGCTGCCGATGGCGGCCATGAAGATGAGGGCGGCAATGGCATAGTTGCGGGTGGTGAAACGGTCCAGGAAATCCCAGAGCATATGTTTGCGGCGCGGCTCACCGGGGGCGGGCGTGCTGGCGAGCGAGCGCTGTGCCGCGGATTTGCTGACGCCGGTATAGCTTAGCATCGCGGGCAGCATCATCAGGTTGGTGATGATGAGAATGCCGACACCGATGGAGGCGATGAGGGCAAGCTGCTGGATGGCGGAGATGCGGATGGTCAGCAGCACGGCAAAACTCGTCATGTCGCAGATGAGGGCGGCGAACCCGGCCAGGAAGAGGCGCCTGAACGTGTAGCGCGCGGCGACAAGCGGGTGGGTGCCGCGGCCGATATCCTGCATCACCCCGTTCATTTTCTGCGCGCCATGGCTCATGCCTATGGCGAAAATGAGGAATGGTACGAGAACGGAATATGGCGTGAGGCCGTAGCCTATGAAGGCGAGGATGCCCATCTGCCAGATGACGGCGGTGAGAGAGGCGAGCACCACAAGTGCCGTGCTGCGCACACAGCGCGTGTACCAGAACAGGAAGGCCGAGGCGATGACCAGCGAGACGGCGAAGAAGGTCAATATTTTGTCGATGCCGTTGATCATGTCACCGACGATCATGGCGAAGCCGGTGATGTGCAGCGTGACGCCTTGGCCGTTGAAGCGCGTTCTGAGCTGATTGAGGTTGCGCGCGAAATCGCCGTAATCGAGTGGTTCGCCGGTGCGGTAATTTGTTTCCAGGAGCGGGATGGTGAGCATGCTGGAGCGGAAATCGTTGCTGACCAGGCTGCCGATGCGGCCGGTGCGCAATATGTTCTGGCGCACGAGCTGCAGTTGCTGCGCCGAGCCGTCGTAACTGCCGCCATCGATGACCGGGCCGCCGGCGAAACCGACGGGGGTGACGGCGACCCAGCGTGTGTTCGGGGTCCAGAGTGAGGTCATGAAGGGCTGGTCGACGCCGGGCAGGAGATAGACGGCGTCGTTGATCTCCTGCAGCACTTTCAGATAATGCGCATCGATGATCGTGCCCTGGTTGGCGGTGACGGCGATCTGCACGGCATTGGCCTGCGCCTGCAGCGCGTCGTAATGCTGCAGGTAATTGCGGATGAAGGGCTGATGCGTCGGGATCGTATCGTTGTAATCGGCATTAACGCGGACTTTTAGCGCGGCCAGCCCGAGGAAGATGGTGACCACGGCGCAGATGAGCAGGAAGATGGATCTGTTGTTGAACAGGATCTGTTCGAAAATCGAGCCGCTGGCTTTGTCGAAATCATCGACATTCGCGTGCACCGTCATGTCCTGGTGATTATAATCCAACGCCATGACCCCTCTAGTTGAACATGGCGGCGGGTTCTACCCGCACGCCGCCGGAGCCGACGAAGATGACGTCGCCATTTGTCGCCTCGGTCACGGCATAGGGCGCCATGCCTTCATTCACCGGCACATTCTGAAAACTCAGCCCATCATCCTTGCTCTCGAACACGCCACCATCTTCGCTGACCACCAGTATGTTGCCGGATTTGAGGATTGTGCCGCCGGTGAGGTCGGCATTGGCGGTGATATTGGCCTGAGTCCAGCTTTTACCCTGGTCGGTTGAGCGGAACACCTCGCCGGCGACGCCGAAGGTGAGCAGGCTGGATTTTTGCGTGGCGAGAATCCCGAACATGGTGCTGGGGTCGGGGCTGGTGAGCATGGTGAAATTCTGGCCGTTATCATCCGAGCGGAGTACCACACCCGATTCCCCGGTCAGATAAATTTCGTGGCCCTCACGGGTGGCATCGAAAATGCCGTGGCTGACGGGATCGCCTACGTGCAGGCTCCAATCCACCCAGTTGCTGCCATCAGTCGTCATCACACTCATGCGGTAGGCACCGAAGATGATGGCGGATTGCGGCCCGAGCGGCAGGCTGGAGAGAAAGGGTTTGTTGGCGCCGGCATCGGTAAAAATGCCGGAGCGGCGCAGGGCATGCTGGGCGGCATCAGTACCAGGATTTGCCGCGGCGAAGGCAGAGGCGGAGGTTGCCATCAGTTTTAAGACCTGATCGCCGGTGAGCTGCAACTGCCAGGTTGCACCGCCATCCTGCGTGTAGAGCACCACGCCCTGCGCGCCGGCGGCCCAGCCGTGCCGCGCATCTGCGAAGCCGATAGCAGAGATGGTTTCGCTGGTTGGCACCTGGGCCTGTTGCCAGTTCTGGCCGGCATCGTCCGAATAGATGATGACACCGCGCCCGCCGGAGGCGACGAGCCTGGCGCCTGCATGGGTGACGCTGATGAGCAGGGCCTGGGCGGGGAAGCGCACCTTCGTGGCCGGGTAGGTGGCCGGGCCGAGCAGGGAGCTCGCCATGGCGGAATGGAGCCCGAGTAACAGGGCCAGCAGGAGAACACGTTGCAAGGCAGGAAACATTTTGAGACTTCCGCTTCCTCTGGAGATGGTCAACGGCCCGCCGGAGTTTGATGCCGGCGGGCCACGCAAGATCAATACGATGCCGCAGCCGCCATCGATTGCGGTTCGAAGGTGGAATCCGGGATGGGGTCAAAACTCCAGGGCTCGTTGAACGGGGCATCGGCGAAGGAACCGCCGGTGGTGACGTATTGCCCTGTCTGCAGATTATAGGCAACCGAATCCATGAAGACCGTTCCGGGAAGATTCGGGAAATTGGCGTTGAACCCGTATTGGTGCCGGAGTAAATTACCGCCGCCGTCCCAGGCATCGGAGAGGGCGCATTGCCATGTGTCCTCGTCGAAATACAGCACGCGCCGGGCCAGCACATTGCGCTTGCCGGGGTGCAGTGTCGCCTCCACCACCCAGACGCGGTGCAGCTCCCAGCGGACATATTCGGGATCGAAGAAATTCGCCGTGTGCAAGGCAGCACCTGTGCCCGTAAAAATCTTGTTGTTGTTATAGGGGATGAGCATCTCCTTCTTTTCCTTGAGCCGGAAATCATACCGGTCCAGCGGGCCACTCATGCCGAAATATTCATCGTAATTGACGATGCCGTCCGTATAGGAGGTAGGCGTATCATACAGCAGGTTTGGCGTTTTGCGCACGCGGCCCTGGCCGTTGAGCAACTGCCAGCTCTCATCCGGATAGGCGGTGGGGTTGCCGGATTGACGGCCCACGGCCTGGTCACCCGCCGCCGTGGCGGGGCCGAATTCGGTGAGCTGCACATCGTAGAAATAACCGGCATAGGTCTCCGCCGTGCCGTTCTCCTGGTAGAAGCCATAGCGGTAATTAAGGCGCGCGGCTTCGGCGAGCACGGGCGTGCCGTTTTCATTCGTGTAGGTGCAAGTTGTGAGTTTTTGGAATGAGCCGGTCCAGCGTGCCTCGTTATTGTAATTGATCTGATAGCCTGCCGCCAGAGGATCGCTGTCGGGGATGGGGAACGGGTAGCCGCCATAAGCGCCGTTATAGCCGAGCCGCCAGTCGCCCGATTGCGGCGTTGTGCGGGTGACGTTGGCCGCGATATTGTCGTAGATCCATTGCGGCATCGCCTGGGTTCTATGCGTGGGAAAGACGTTGATGGAGAATCCTTTGTTCTTGATCAGCGCCTGCAGCCCGTCCGAGAGCAGATCCGCATATTGCGCGAGGTTGGAGGCGTCTATCTTGTAGAGCAGTGCGTCCGACGCGAAGAAATCCGGCGGCAGGGTTTTGGTCGGATCCCAGTTCACGCCTGGGGGAATCGCATTCAGCCCGCCGGTCCAGGCGGGAATGGTGCCGGCGGCGTTGCCGGCACGCTCCGAGCCCATCGGGGTCAGTGTCGTCTTCAGCAGTGAGGCGTCCGGCGTATCGGCAAAACCGCGCTTGCTGGCTGCCATGATGGCAAGGAGGCTCGTGCACGCCAGCAGATTGAAATTGCGTCTTTTCATATTGCATTTATCCTTTTTCAAAATGCGTGCTGCAGATTGAACATAACGTAGTTGCGGTCCGCGGCCGAGGGTTCACCCACCAGCAAAGGATTAGGCGCACCGATATTATCGTATAGGGTGACCGAGGCAATCCAGGTGACCTTGTAGGTGGCGGTGATGCCGGCGGTGAAGGCGCCTGTGCCGTGATTTTCCGTCGCATCGACCGATGAGCGGCCGTAGAGGTTATAGGTGAGGCCTATGGGAAAGCCGAGCTGCAGGTTCGGCAGCACGTCGTAATAGTTCGGCGTGATCACCGCCTCCATGTTCGCGGCGGTCGAGCTGCGGGAGAGGCCGCCATTGGCGGGGCCGGTGATGAGGTTCTTGTTCTGTGTTACCGTGAGCAGATGGTTGAAGCCGATCTCTCCGGTCAATGTCACACCGCCGGGGTCGAGCGGTACGCCGTCCGTGACATAGACCGCCGAGGTCTGAGCGGCCCAGGTGTCGCCGACGGGATAATCCGGCGAACCGTTGGCATTGTTGCTGGCCGAGGCATTGGCACCAGTGACGAGATTCATATGCTGGCGGAACGACACTTCACCGGCGACATTCGCATTGGCAATGGTGGTCGACAGGCCGATGCCCTCGATCCAGATATCGCGTGGGTAGACCAGGCGATAATTGTTAAAATTCGGCGAGAGATAGACGGTCGGCGATTTCGAATCATAACGCAACCCATAGAAACCGAGATCGTAATCGCCCAGGCTGAGCTGGACGGAGGCGCCGAACTGGCCGTTATTGCCGGGCGTCTTGACGTTATCAATGCGCGGAATGCGATAGCCTGGGGCAAGATACAGGCTTTGGCCGCCCTTATCCAGAATATCGCCCGAGCTGAAATAGGAGCCGGCACCTTCCAGCAGGTCCGGCAGATATTCGAACTGGTAATAGCCCTGAAGGGTGACAATGCGGTTCGGCGCGTAGGTGGCCACAACCTGGCCGACGGGTAGGATGATCTGCTGCGTCTCGGCATTCGGGTTGTTATCGGCGGTAATGACATCGAACGGCGCCATGCCGGCGGCTATGCCGTTGTTGGAAAGATAGAGGCTCTGGCCCCAGAGTAAGGTCTGGCGGCCGACTTTGAGGGTGAAGGATTGATCGTCATCCGCACCGAAATGTTGCGTGCCATAGACGAAGGCGTCGAGCAGTTGTGCGTTCAGCCCTTCGATATTGCGCGTTGCACTGGTGTAATCATCGTTCTTGGCAATGGTGAGGGCATTGTTGGAAGCGGGATCGTTATTCTGGTTGGTGCCGAGATAGGTCGTGTTGACATAGGCATCGCCGGAGAAATGCATGCCGTAATTGCCGTCCTTGATATCGAGGATCGGTGTGATCTCGAATTCATTCGAGACGAGGCCGTGCGCCAGATTGAGATCGCCGTCATTGCCGTTGGCGTTGATATCCGCGCCGCTGGCGGTGAAACCGGTAGAGAGGCGTTTGGACGGGTTGCCGGTTCTGACGATGCCGGTATAGGCCAAAGTGATGTTGAGGTTGATCTCAAGATTATTGCCGTTCGCCAGACCGTCGTAGAGATTGAGGGCCTGCGCCCTTTGCGCCGAGCCCACGAACAGAATGCCTGTGAAAATGGCCAGAGCTGTCGAACTTCTCAACGCCAGCTTACGATTTAATTTGTTTTTTATTGTCATATCGCCCCCTGTTTTTATTTATTTCTGTTTCATATCCGGTAGAGATGCCTGGCGGTATCGCCGAGAATCAAACGCGCCTCCTGCGGTGTGGTCATTTTTACGATGTCGCGCACGGCATCAGCCGTATAACCGAACGTGCCTTCGCCATGCGGGTAATCCTGCGCCCACATTACCCGGTCCGCGCCGATATCGGCCAGCAGTTGCAGGCCGATACGGTCGGTTTGGAAGGTGGCATACATGTTGGTATGCCAGTAATGCGCGGGCGGATGTTTTGGCACGATATCGTAAATTTCGCGATGCGCGCCATAGGTGAGTTCCGCATCCTGCAGCGCGCCTGGCACCCAGTTGATGCCGCCCTCGGCGAAGACGATCTGCAGATTCGGGTGCCGGTCAAGAATGCCGCCGAAGATGAGGTTGCCGAAAACGCGGCGGAAGGGGGCGGCCTGCACCAGGAAGAATGTGCCGAATCCGCCGCGTGCGCTGTTGCTGGGCACCTCGCCGATATGGAAGGCGATCGGCAGCCCGGCCTCCGCCGCCACGGACCAGAAACGATCCATGCCGGGGCCGGCATAGTCGATGGGTTTGCCCGCATTATCTAGGCCGGGGCTCAAAGGCAGCATGAAGCTCTTGAGGCCAAGTTCGACGATCTGCCGTACAGCATTTTCCGCCTGGGCCGGATCCCACCAGTTGCTGCAGATGCCTACACCATGGAAATGGCCCGGCCGGCGCCCGGCCAGAACGGCGAGATGATCGTTATAGATGCGGTAGATGAGCTCCTGCACCTGTTGATCCGGATGGCGGATGAAAGCGAGCAGGCTTTGCGGATAGACGATTTCCTGAGTGACGCCCTCGATCTCGAGATGGCGCGCGCGTGTGTCGAGATCAAAGCCTTCACTCAGCACCGCCTTGGTCAGCGCGCCGTCGACATCCACCCCTTCCGGATAGGTCTGCATCGCACCGGGATAGCCGATGCGCCAATAGCCATCGAGCCAGACGCGCGGCGCGGACTCGCGCAATGAAAGCGGAAACGCCTCGTAGAAAATATCCTCCGTGACCTCGATATGATTATCGGCGGAGATGATTTTCAGGCCGGGCGGTAAGTCCGCCTTGGCCAGGTGCTGCGCCGTACGTGCCACGATGAGCCCGGCATCCTTGATTTTTGCCTCGGCAAGCATTTCTCTCTCCACGCATGCGCCTTAATCCGGCTGCCGTTTATTTGCCGGTCTTCATAATGCCCCCGCGCGTCTGGTGAAAAGGCCTTGCGAGAACGGCATGGTTATTTGTCCTAAGGATGGCGAGGCGGTGGACACACCGCAAGGAGAAGATCGCCGCTGCATGCGTAGGCTGGAACAAAAAGCCCGGCCGTTCCAAACTTCCGGGATGACCGTGGGCAGGCGGGCGGGCATGTCATCATTGCTGCCGGATTTGCAGCCCCGGCCTCAGCCACAGAGAAGAATGATGTACACAGAGGAACATGCCGCCACCCTGCCCGCCCTGCTGGCACGCGTCGTGGCGGCACACGCGGAACATGATGCCATAGCGACCATGGCCGAGACGATCGATTATGCCACGCTCGAGCAGCGCTCTGCCCGATTCGCCCGCGCGCTGCTGGCCGCGGGCGCAGGCAAGGGCACGCGCATCGCACTGCTGGCACCGGATGGGATTTTTTGGATCACAGCCTTCCTCGCCGCCTTACGTATCGGCGCGGTCATCACGCTGGTGAGCACCCTTGGCACGCCGCCGGAGCTTGCGCATATTCTCCGGCATAGCGATGTGCAATTCCTCATCGCCGCCCGGCGGTTTCTGCGCCATGATTATGGGCAGCATCTCTGCACCGCCTTCCCCGCCCTCGGCGCCCAGCCCGCGGCTATGTTGCAGTTGGTTGAGGCGCCCCATCTGCGCGCCGTGTGGTTTGACGATCCGTCAGGGCTCGGCTGGGCGGATAGTGTGGATGCGTTACTGGCGCGGGCAGATGCAATGGATGAGAGGCTGCTGCCTGCCATCGAGGCGCAGGTGACACCGGATGAAGATGCAGTGATTATCTATACTTCCGGCAGCACGGAACAGCCGAAAGCCGTGGTGCATACGCATTGGACTCTCACACGCCACCCGCCCGCATTGGCACGGCTGTTTCTGGTAAAACCCGATGATCGCATGTTGCCGATGCTGCCTTCCTTCTGGCTGGGTGGGCTGGCGATGGCGATGCAGGTGCTGAGCCAGGGCGCAACTTTGGTCTATGCGGCCACGCCGGATATGAATGATTTTCTGGCGGCATTGCTGCACTGCCGGGCGAACCGGGTGAATGGCTGGGGCGACGGGCTGACGCGGCTGCGCGCGCTGGCCATGGAAAACGGCGTCGCCGTGGAGAAGATCATTGGGCTGGGGCCGTTCACCGATGCGCAAGGCGTGCCGATTCCGGCGGCACTGCAGAGCAATATGCTCGGCATGTCGGAAACATTCGCGCCGCATAGCGCGGAGCCGATAAATGTGCGGCTGCCGGCGGGAAAGGAAAATGCCTCCGGCCGGCCGGTAAATAATTACGAACGACGCGTGGTTGATCCGGAAACGGGCGCTGCGGTTCCGCCTGGTACCGTGGGAGAATTGCAGTTACGCGGCGGGGGATTGATGCGCGGGCTGTACAAGAAAATGCGCAGCGAAGTGTTCACCCCGGATGGGTTCTATCCGACGGGCGATCTCGTGCGCATCGATGAGCATGATTATCTGATTTTTGTTGCGCGCAAGGGGGATATGATCAAGACGCGCGCCGCCAATGTTTCGCGCCTGGAGGTGGAGGCGGCACTGGCGGCATTCCCGGATGTGGCGCTGGCGGTGGTGGCTGGATTGCCGGACGAGGCATTCGGCCAGATTGTAGGGGCCGCGGTGGTGCCCGCCGCCGGCCAGACGCTGACAGCCGACGGGCTGCGCCGACGCCTGCGCGAGACGCTTTCAAGCTACAAGGTGCCGCGTCGCATCGTCTTCGTAACGGCGGAGGAGATTCCACGCACGGCAACCGGCAAACCAAAATTGCACGAGCTCGCGCAGCTCATCATGAGTCGTGAGGCCGATTAAGTATAAGCACGCAATGTGTTGATGTGTTCGAATGCGCCAGGGGCGGATTCGAGTTCGATGCCGAAGGTTTTTGTCAGCATCGCCATGGTGAGGTAGCAGCCGGCGAGGAAGACGACTTCCATAAGCTGTTCCTGGCTGTAGCGCGTGGCGAGAGCGGCCCAGGTCGTGTCGTTTATGAACTGGTCTCGTTGCAGTTGCGCTGTGGCCTCCAGCACGAGGTGATCAAAATCCGTCAAGCCAGTACCTTCACCTGTGCGGAAGGCAGTGATTTCCGCCTCGGTGAGCCCGGCGTTGCGGGAGATGGTGAGGTGATGGGTCAGCTCATAGACATCGCCGCATAGTTCCAACATGCGCAGGCAGATGATCTGGCGGTCACGCGGCGGCAGGCAGGTTTTGGTTACGAGCTCGGCCAGATGCGTGACGAAGCCGCGATACATGCGCGGGCTGTTGATGAGCACGCGGGAGAAGGTGAGATGCTTCCAGTCACCGGTGAGCGCCGCCTGTTCAGGGTTAAAATTTTCCACCGGCAAAGGAGGAATGCGGGCCGCGTTGCTGCTCATGATGTGGCGTCTCCTGTGGCTTGTTGCCGCGCGGGGGCGGAAGTGAAAGCGATCGGCAGGCCGCGCATGCCCCAGACGCCGTAAAAAGGGCGCCAGGATGAGGGGCCGGCGCGCCGGGGGGATGTGATGCGTTGCGCGATGAGATGCAGCCCCTCCTGGATCTGCGCCCTCGCAATGAACTGGCCGAGGCACATATGCATGCCCATGCCGAAGGCCAGATGACTGGCACGCTTCTCACGCCCCGGGTCAAATTTATCCGGATTTGGAACAAATAACGGATCACGTCCGGCAATGCTGACCGGAAAATAGAGGCCGGTGCCCTCAGGGATGGTGACGCCGCGATAGGTGACATCCTGCGCCGTGATGCGGGGAATGGTGGCCGGGCTGCAATAGCGCAGCGCTTCCTCCATCACATCCCTGCAAAAAGCGTAATCCCCGGCGCAGCGCGCATAAAATTCCGGACGATCGAGCAGCAGATCCATGATGATGGTGAGCATGTTTTTCGATGTGTCGAAGCCGGCAACGAAGAGGAAGACCAGGAGGTCGTATAACTCCCGCAAGCTTAACCCGCCGTTGTTCACCGCCTCCAGAAGGTCATCGAGCAGATCGCGCTGCGGGCGCAGGCGCGTGCCGGCCTGGCGTGCGGCCACAAGCTCTTGGGCGAAGCCGTCTATATGCTCGAAGCCGCGCTGCAAAGCAGGTACATGGTCGCGCTGCATGCTGGCGGAGAGGCCGAGCGCTTCCAGCGAGGCGCGCAGAGACGGGATGGCGCTGGGCGGCGCGCCGATCATGGTGCACATGACGGTGATGGGAAAATATGAGGCGAATTCCTCGAAATCGAAAGTTTCCGCCGGCACCCATTCATCGAGTAGCTCGGAAATAACGCGGCGCATGAGGGCACGATTCTCATTGGCCTGGCGCGGCGTGAATTTGGGGGCCAGGACATTGCGCAAACGTAAGTGCCGTTCCTGCTGCGCCGTCAGCAGATGCCGTTCCGTCCAGTCGCCCCAAGGGGTGTTTTTCGCCCCCATGATGTCGACAATGCCGCCGTAAGCCGATTGCAGTGCGCCATCCTGGCGGAGCAGGTCCTGGATGGCTTTATACTGGTGCACCACATAGCCGAAGGCGCCTTTCGCCAGCCAGGGATGCACGCTGCGCGCCCGTTCCAAATATGGGTACGGATCGCGCGCAAAATCAGGATCCTCCATCGGCAGATACGGCAGATCGAGCTCTTGCAGTTTCATCGCGCTGTCCACGCGCCGTCGACAGCGATGGCCTGCCCGCTGATGAAAGCGGCCTGCTCCTCGCACAGAAAGAGCACGGTGGCGGCGATCTCCTCCGGCAGGCCCAGCCGGCCCGCGGGGCTGCTCTCCAGCAGACTCCTCAACAGCTCCTCGTCGAGCCCCTGGTTCATCGGCGTATCGATGGTACCTGGGCAGATGGCGTTGACGCGGATTTTTTCACGCGCATATTCCAGAGCCGCCGCTTTTGTAAGGCCGATGACGCCATGCTTGGCCGCGCAATAGGCCGCAAAAGTAGGTGCGCCGCGCAAACCAGCGACGGAGGAGCAATTGACGATGGAACCGCCACCGGATTTTAGCATATGCGGAATCTCGTGGCGGAGGCAATGGAATGTGCCGGTGAGGTCGATCTGCAGCACGCGCTGCCAGTTCTCCAGCGTGCAATCGGCCGTCATGCGCCCATGCTCACCATCTATGCCGGCAGCGTTGAAGGCGGCATCGAGCCTTCCATATTTTTCCACACCTTGCGCGATGGCGTCTTTAACGGAAGCATCATTCGCCACGTCGCACGGAACGAACAGGCAATCGCCTTGTTCACGCAAAAGCGCTTCCACCTTGCGGCCGCCTGCCTCATCGCGGTCGGCGAGGATGGTGGCGTAGCCCTTGGCCACGAAGGCCTCCGCGGCGGCACGGCCGAGGCCGGATGCTGCCCCTGTGACGAAGGCTACTTTACGCTGGGTCACGAAGAATCCTTTCTGTAATGGATCATGTGGCGATGATGGGAAAACGCTCATCGCTGAACGGCTGGTAAGCAGTCATGCCGGTGGGGTCGAAAGCTTCCGGCGGGGCGCCGTTCCATACCGCATCCGCCGGTTGCGGCAGTATCAAATAAGCCCAGCGTGGCCGGTCCAGAAAATTTTTGCCAGCACCATGCACGGTGAGATGGCTATGCACGGTAATATCGCCGAGTTCGTAATGGATTTGCGGGCTCTCCTCGCAATCGCGCAATTCAGGGAAGACATCGCGTATGTCGCGGCCGCCATAACTGGTGTAATTGCCGAGCACGCCGAGACGGTGGGATTTGTTGAGGAAGGACATGGTGCCGGCTTGCGGGCCATATTCCTCAAGCGGTATCCAGAAGGTCATGCCGCCGGTGCGGTCCACGGCAAAGGTTATATAGTCCTGGTGAAAACTGGTCGGGCCATTGCCTAGGTTTTTCGTCTTCTTGGCGGCCGGGAGTTTGGGGGCGAAAAAATCGGTGTAATAGCGCACCGAAACATCCGCCTTGCGCGCCAGGAGATGTTTGGCGTTCCGGCCGATTTTTTCAATGAGGCCCCGCATGGCCTGGTTGGCGAGGCCACCCGCGGCCTGGGCGTTGAAATAGGGCTGCTCGATGCCGTAGCTCGGGTTGCTGTCGCCATCCTCGCCCATGATGCCTGTGGCTTTGGCGAGCAGATGCGTGAGCATGGCGGGATCGACGAATTTTTTGAGCTGGACCCATCCATATTCATGATAATGCGCGACCTCGTCGCCCGTGACCATCCGGCAAGGATAGGTTTCCGTGTTGCTGCCAAGTGCCGTATCCATGTCCCCTACCCTGCCTGTTCGCGGTCATAGAGTGCCAGAATATCCGTCACCGCCTTATGCTGGTGGCGCAAGGCAAGTTCATGATCGTGATAATGAAATTGCTTGATCTGCCCCGTATCCAGCGCGCGCTGAATTCGCTCCAGCGTGCTCAAATCCTCCATCACCACATCGCGGAATTCAACCATGGTGTTTTCCTGGCCGAAGCGCTGTGCCGCGTTCTGCGCCGGGCGCACGAAAACGCGCTGCTGGTAAAGGCAGCGGTTGGCGGCAAGCGGCCAGACCTGGTGTGCGGTGTACATATGCGCCGAGAGAGTGAAGGAGAGCGCTGGGAAGAAGGTGATGAGATCCACCGTCCACCAGGGCGAACGCGTTGGGTTGATGCCTTTCGGGAATTCATATTCGAGGTCCTGCTGCACCACATTCTGTGCCGCCTGCGCATGAACATAGGCGAGTTTCTGCACGGGCTTCGGCTCCGCCAGCACGCTGTAATGCGAATTGGTGCGGTGCGGGCCTTTCAGCTCAACACCGAGCAGGCGGCCATGCGGATTGCCGGACGCCGTCATGGTCGGCGCCGCTGAGTTGGGATGCAGGACGGGGATGTGATAAACCTCGGAAGGCGAATCGACCGCAAGCTTCCAGTTGCAGCCTATTTCCGTTTCAAACTGATAGCTTTGCGTGCAGGCGCCCCAGGGGTAACCTGCGGTGTCCACCCCCTGCTCGCCTAAAAACTCTGTCAGCGTCTGATAAGGTTCATCAACCGGGGAGACAAAGATAAAACCTTCCCAGATGTCCATGGGAATTTTCTTCAGGCCAAGCCTGCTCTTATCGGCGCCGAAAAACCCTTCCTCATCGCGCATGCCGGCAAGTCTGCCCCGCAGGTCGAACGACCAGCCATGGAAGCGGCAGGTAAAGAGGCCATTGCAATGGCCGGAAGCGCGATGTTCCACGAGATTACCGCGATGCGTGCAGACATTATGGAACGCGTTGACAGTGCCGTCGCGGTCCCGGCAGACCAGTATGGCCTGGCGGAAACTCGGCAGTTCATAGGTAAAGAAATCACCGGGTTTTTGCACCTGCTCAACGCGGCCGATCATATACCAACTGCGTTTGAAGATGGCCTCCATCTCTTTCGCGAAGATTGCGGGATCGTGATAGATTGCCGTATCCACCGGGCCGGTGCCAATCTCCGGATATTTGGCGGTGAGGCCGATGCCGGGAACAGGCGGGTTGCTGATCTTGTTCATGGTGTTTGCCTCAGGCCTGTGCAATGTTATCGGGAATCTGGCGCAGATAATGGATGCGCTGAACCGGAAAACCATCCGTCACCTGCGGACCGTTATACCATTCCACAGCCGGTGCGATTTCCGCCAAAGCCAGCATCAGTTTCAACAGCCGCTCGCCTTCCGGCGGCAGCGCGCCGAGTGGATATTGCCGCAGATAGGCCAATGCGGCCTCGCCTTGCGGCAGCATCGCGTCATAGAAACCTCTTATCTCCTCGATGCTGCTGCCTTGGCGCCTGGTCATGCGCGCCACGGCATCCGGCAGCACCCAGCCATCCGCAAATTTCTCCAATGTTTCAAAACCTGCTGGCAAATTCTGCATCACTGCCTCCTCAGCCCAGAGTCCGGATGGGATCACGCCCATCCCAACCCTGCGCAGCATTGCGAAACTGCGCGAACACATGGGCGGCGACGGGATTGGCGGTGATCAGCTCGACCATGAAGCCAAGTGTTTTCACCGTGTCGATATAGCAGGTTTTTGATCCCATCATGAGGCCTTCGAAAACCACCTCATCCCCGCCTTCCGTATAGGCTGCCCGCTCGGCTGCATAATCCTCGCAATAGAGCCCGGCATGATGGAAGCCGAGCTGGCCTTTCGGCACCAGCTCCCCCCACAGACCGGTGCCGTCCCCGGTCTGTTCCACCAGCTCCAACTGCATATCGCCAAACTGGCCGATGGCGGCGCGGCAGGGGGCGATGTCCGACTGCCGGCCGCGATAGAGAGCGTCATCGAAATGCAGGGATTCGAAAACGAAAAACGGCCCTGCCCCAGAGGCTTTCACCCAATGCGCGATGGCGGCTTCAAGCTGCGGGACAACCCAGCAAAGCTGCATGAAATTCCTGTTGCGTTGTGCCGGCAGCATCATGCGGCGATTCTCCCCGTTTTTGTGGCAGGCTGATCCAGGCGGTTGATGACGAACGCGCCATCGCGGATGACGGCTTTAAGTGCCTCCTGCGGGCGTGCCAAAAGCGAGAGATCGGCACAGGGATCGCCATCGATGATAATAAGATCGGCCAGCGCGCCGGGGGCAATCACGCCCAAACGATCCTCGCCATCCAGCAGCGCGGCACCGGCGTTTTTCGTGCCCCAACTCAGCACCTCTTCCGGTGAGAGGCCTTCAATCGCGCCGTAATAAGCGAACTCTCTTCCGTAGCGGCCGACCTGATGATCGAGTGGATCATCCGGCAGCACCTCGCGGAACACGCCGCTATAATCATCGCCTGGCAGAATCCTAACCCCCGCTTTCTGCGCCAGGGGTAAATATTTGCGGACATTGTCGTAGAGTTCCTGCGTGCCAGGCTCCGCCCAACCAAGCTCCAGCAGGCATTTAGGGTAGACGAGGCTCGGCACCCAGAATGTACCAGCCTTGGCCATGGCCTCTATCACCTCCTCATCCACCTCGTCGCCATGGTCGATGATGTCCACGCCGAGGCCGATGCATTCCATGATCATTGCCTTATCCGCCACATGCGCCCGCACTTTAGCCCCCCGCCCGTGGGCTGCCTGCACGATGGCGGTGATTTCATCACGCTCCATATTGCGGATGAATGTGCTGGGGAAACCATGGCCACGGCTGGCGAAGATTTTGATGGTCTGCGCACCGCGGCGGATAAATTCGCGCACCATCTTGCGCAACTCCTCCGGCCCATCGCCGAACACATCCGTGCCCGGCGTCTGCATGCGCCGCCACCATTTCTTGCTGTCGTTAAGGTCCGCCGTGGTGCCGAGATGCGGGCTGCAAGCGCGGATGCGCGGGCCGGGGTTGATGCCTTCGGCGATGGCAAGTTTCAACTGCGCATCGATATCATGGCCGCAGGCCGCACCTATATAACCTGTAAAACCGCTTTCCAGCAGAATACCCGCATTGCGGATGGCGATGGCCATGAGCACGCCGGGGGGCAGTTCCTTGCCCAAGGGATCTCCCGCCAGCCCCTGGGCCAAAGTGAATTTATAGAAATCGGCATGAAAATGACAGGTGATGAGACCGGGCATGAGGGTCATGCCGTTCAGATCGATCGCCCCTTCCGGCACCGGTATTTCCGGCCCGGTGATGGCGGCGATGCGCGGACCATCCAATGTCACTGTGCCGCGCCCAGGGCGCATGGTGGCACCGTCGAAAATCCGGGCATTGGTAAAACTCAACATGTGAAAATCTCTAGCATCCGCTTATCCTGAATGCGCCGGCAGGTTAGAACACCGGCTTTTCCTGTCCCAATCTTTCTGCAAAACCGACCAGAGCGGGCCAGATGTCTGTCCTGATGGAAAGCAGCGCTTCCTCGGCACGGTCGAGTTCGCCATCGCGGTTGCGCCAATTGTGATAGGCGCGGTAATCCGCTTCTTCATCCCAATGCTCGACGATGAGGAGGCGGTTGAGCTCGGCCTGGTGGCGCACCACGCGGATGGAGTGAAAACCGCCGAATTTTATCGTCTCCTCGAACATGGCGGGAATAGAGGCGATGACCGCTTCCGCCAGCTCTGGCTTGATGAGCATGTCGATGGTGACGATGACCCCCTGCCCCATCACGCGGTCCGCCGTTTGAAGGTGAGCGGCAGGCGTTCCAGCGTGTGCGTTGCCAAAGTGGGCATATAGGTGAGCTGCTCCACCGGCACGGCCAGGCGCAAATCATCCAGCCGGCGGATGATTTCGCGCGCCGCGACACGGATTTCCATGCGCGCCAGCGAGGCCCCGACACAGCGATGAATGCCCGCACCGAAGGTGAGGCTGGCGCCGAGATTGGACCGCTCCAGCTCCAGCACAGCACCTTGCGGAAATTTCGCCTCGTCATAATTGGCGGCGGCGAAGAGGATGCAGATCTGCGACATGGCGGGGATAGACACGCCGCCCAACTCCACATCGCGCATGGCAGTGCGGTACAGCCCATGCACCGGCGGGCGCAGGCGCAGTATCTCCTCGACGAAGCGGGCCATGATGCGCTCGTCATCGAGCTGCGCATACAGGCTGGCGGCGAGCGCCGGGTCGGTTGCCAGCACCAATATGATATTGGCGATGGCGGCGGCCGTCGTATCGTTGCCGGCAATGAGAAAGCCGCGCACCGTGGAAATCTGCTCGGCAAATGTGAGGGCTGGCGCGTCATCCCCAGCCACACGGGCGTGGATCAGGTCCGAAACCAGATCCTCGCGCGGCTCCGCCTCGCGCTCGCGGATGCGGGCGATGACATATTGCTGCAGCTCGCACATGATGCGCGCATTCTCCAGCATCTCTTCGCGTGTCTGCATGCGGCCGATCTGCGCCAGGACGGCCTTGGTCCAGAGTGCGATTTTTTCAGCGCCGACCTCGTCGAAGTCAAAGCCCATCTGCTCGCAGATGATTTTGGCCGTGAGCGGGGCGGCGATGTCCAGCATGCCGTCGGCATATCCGCGCGCCGCCAGGGGCTCGATGAGGCCAGCGGCGATCTCGGCGATGCGCAGCTCCAGCGATTTGACGCGGTGTGCTGTAAAAGCCTGCTCGGTGAGCCGGCGCAGGCGGGAATGCGCCGGCGGGTCGATGGCAAGGTCGCGGATGAAACCGCCGCCGTCGCGGTTCATGATCTCGGCGAATTCCTCAACATGGCCATTGGCGTAACGGTCCTGGTAACCATGTTCCAGCGAATAGGTTTCCGGGTCGCGCAGGATTGTCTGAGAATTCTCATAGCGGCTTACGAGATAGAGATCCAGGCCGGTATCGTAATAAACAGGGCGTTGCTCGCGCAGCGCCTCGTAGAAAGGATACGGGTTGTGGCGGATCAGCGGATCGAGCCGCGTTTCGTTACCATTCAGTTGCATATCACCCCTCCCCCACATAGGGACGCATTTTCCAGCCAGATGTATCGAGATCGGCAATGCCGACCGGCTCGGCCCCCTCCTCACTCATGATTTCGCTCCAGTGCCGCGCCACGGTTTCAATCGTGAGCTGAGCATCCGTAAAACCCTGGGTACGGCTGATAAAACTGCGCTGCACCTGGCCGCCGACGGAATCGATACATTCGCCCGTGACCGGGCAGGTTTCATGGCAGAGAAACGCGAGCGCCGGAGAAGACAGTTCCGCCGGCAGGTGTTCGCGCGAATATTGCAGCAAAGGCGAATCCTGCTCCAGCAAAGCAGCAGCCAGGCGGGTAAAAGCACCAGGGCTGACGGCATTGACCTTGATGCCAAGCGGCTTGCCTTCCGCCGCCAGAGCACGGGTGAGAGACCAGAGCCCGCCCTTACTTGTTGCGTAGGCGGCCTGGTCTGCAAACCCCGTCATGGCGCTGGAGGTGGTGTTGACGATGCGGCCATATTGGCGTTGCTTCATATGCGGCCAGGCGGCGCGGCACATGTAATAGGCCCCCATGAGATTGACCTCGATATGCCGGCGGAAATCATGCGACGTCATCACATCGAGCGGCGCAGCTTGTGAGATGGCGGCGTTGTTAACGAGAATATCGAGCCTGCCGAAATGATCGATAGCGGTACGGACGAGCGCTGCCGCCCCGGCTTCGCACGCCACATCGCTGCTGTCCGCCACCGCGATGCCGCCGGTGGCACGGATTTCGGCCGCCACAGCGGCGGCCGAGACACTGCCGAGATAGCCAGGAATGCCGGATGGTCCGATGTCGTTGATGACCAGACTGGCCCCGCGCGCCGCCAGCAGCATGGCATGCGCCCGTCCGAGACCGGGATTTCCCCCTGCCCCCGTGATGATGGCCACCTGCCCATCGAACCGCAGAAGATCCGGCGCGCTACCGGCCCGGCAATACTCCGGATCCGAAACATCCATAGCAGCGCTCCTCAACTCTGTTTTGAGCGAAGCTACACAGGCCGGTGCCTCGCATAAACCCTCCGCCGGTCAGGCCGTGCCGCAATGCGAGAACAGTTGGCGCCGTCGTTCCAGGCTTTCTCCCGTCAGGCGCCGCCATCCCCCCGGCGCGCAGGTGTTACGATCGCTTCCGCCATGATGTTCATATAGACGGAATGAAGGCGCTGCCTGAGTTGCTCAACGGGGGAAGAAAAATCCGTCCATTCCACGAAGATGGCCCCCATGAAGAGCATGAAATTCTCCGCCATATAACGCGTATCGGCCTTGGCATGGATGATGCCAGATTTCTGCTGCTGTAGCAGGAAACTGTGCAGCATCTTGGTCTGCCGGTTACGAAAATCGTAGAAAATAGAACGCGAATCTGAAAAATACATCTTGCATACATTGCGGCAGAATTCAGGGCGCGCCTCGATGGATTTCACCTCGCGGTCGATCATCGCCAGAGCTGCCAGCGGATCGGCGGGGTTGGGGATGGCGGTGAGGCAGACATATTGTGAATATTCTGTAACCGCTTCGGTAATGGCGAGATCACGCGGGCCGAGGAGATTATAGATGGTCTGTACCGCATGGCCGGAATTTTCCGCGATGCGGCGAACAGTGATGGCATCATGCCCCTCATCGGCCAGCAGGCTGCGAATCGATGCCAGAATCGTGGAGCGCCGGCTGCGCTGATTCTGGCCGAACGCCTCGGTCCTGGCCAGCCCGCCCACAGGCCGGTGCAAGGGCTGGGCCGGATCAAACACAACCGCCGGCGCTGCCGCGATGGGGGTTTTGACCATCATGACGTTTGCAGTCACCATCAAACTCTACTCCTCACCTTGATTTTATTATGTTTTTTGGTCTTTCGCGCGCTGAGGGCCGCAGCCAAGCATTGGCTAACGATACTTAACACGTCATGCGTGTGATGGCAGCCTGGAACATCACCTGATTCTGTTCCAGGATATTCATTGGTCATGTCCAGGCTAAAAACCTAAGCCTCGCCCAATACCGGCGGAACATGAGGGACAAGGTATGACAGCAAGCAGCACCAGCCGGCCAGACGCGGAGGAGATTGTCCTTTACGAAAAGGATCCCGCCACCAAAATCGCCACCATCACTCTCAACCGGCCGGAAGCCCTCAACGCCCCCACCATCGCGGCCCGGCAGCGTTTCGCGGATCTGGTGCTGCGCGCCAACGTGGATGACGACGTCCGGGTGCTCATCATACGCGGCGTGGGTGAGCATTTCGGCAGCGGCGCCGATCTGCCGGAAATGGCGGGCATGTTCACCGATGATCCGGACTATTCCGTACTGCCGGAATTCAAGATCGGCGAGGACGAGGGTGTAAAATACCCACCACGCGGGTCGTACCGCTATCTCGCTGGTGTCACCAACCTCTATGCCAATTCGAATTTCGGCCTGCGCAGCCTGCAGGATTTCAAAAAGATCAGCATCGTCGAGACAAAAGGCTATTGCTATGGCTGGCATTTCTACCAGGCCGCGGATGCGGATCTGGTAATATCCGCCGATGACACGTTGTTCGGCCATTCCGCCTTCCGCTATGTCGGCTGGGCCGCGCGCATGTGGCAATGGGCGCAGATGATGGGCTTGCGCAAATTCCAGGAGATGGTGTTCACCGGCCGGCCCTTCACCGCGCAGGATATGGCCGCATGCAATTTCGTGAACAGCGTGGTGCCGCGCGTAAAACTCGAGGCGGAGACGATGAAATATGCTCTGGCCTGTGCCCGCCGGCCCACCGATACGATCGTGATGCAGAAGACATTCTTCGAAATCTTCAAGCAGAACCAAGGTGAATATATGGGCAGCATCCTGGCCGGCTGGCTGGAAGGCATGCTGCCCATGGTACAGCCCGATGGCGATGAGCTGAATGTGGATGCCGCCACCTTCGAGAAAGGCCTGGCTGCCGCGGTGAAGGATAATGACAATCAGTATCCGCCGGACTGGCGGCTGAGCATGAAAGGACGGCGGCGGAATTCGTGAAACCATTCCGGTTTTATCCGGCCGCCTTGCGCTGTGCCTCCACGCCCGCGAGCAAAGGCAGAATCCTGTCATCGGCAAGAATGGTGCAGTAATATTCATTGACCAGCTTGATCAACCCGTTTTCCAGGGTGAAGACCATGCAGTACTGGTTGCAATAATCATTGCCGTTCGCCAGCGTCGCATTTCCCTCAAACTCAACCACCACACGGTCACCTTCGGCCGTGACCGTCAGAAATTCCGGCTGCAGACCGGTCGGGATCGCGTCCTTGAACGTCGCTGTCGTCGCGATGATAAGCTCATAAGGGCGCGGTCCCGATAATTTGCCAAACCCCTTGGCGACAGTCAGCGCATCCTGCGCCAGGCATGTCTTCGCGGTTTCAGCATCGCCATCGCTGAAAGCCTTGATGAATGTGATGACGACTCCCTTATTCTGCTCGCTCATGATCAGCCTTCCCCTTACCCTGTTGCGCCAGCACCGCGCCCAAACACCCGGCGCAGCCACTCCATAAACCGAATACGGAACGATTATGGCGGCGCATCCGTAGCCCCGCCGCCAAGCTGCTCCACCTCACCCTTGAACTGTTCGGCAAACCCTCGTGCGAATTTCGGCAGCAGCGGCCGCCCCATGGCCTCCCACATCGGTGCCATCGGCCCCGTGCCTTCCACCTGTACCGCGAGGCTGATCCGCGTCTGCGCCGGCCCCAGAGCGACCGCGCGATAGCTCCCGCGCCCTTGCACCGGGTCTCCTTCGAGCGCGAAGGTAAAATCGGCGTCTTCAGGCCCAGCCCAACGGCCAACATGCACGGCAACTTTAACCGTGCGAATGAGCGCGCCGACACCAATCTTCAAGGTCCAGCGGGAATGATCGGCATCGGCAATGTCACAGTGCTGAAACCCCGGCATGAGTTTAGCCCAGGCATTTATATCCTTGGCGAAAATCCAGACCTGCTCGATCGGCGCTTCGATGATGATTGACTGTTCCGTATCGATCACGCCACGGTGCCTTGCCCGGCAAGTGCCGTGTCAAGCAAATCACTCGGGCAACCGGCCGCATGCCGCCCCGCGAGATAGCCATGCGTCATGCCACGCGCGTTGGAGAGGCCGCTCTGCATCATCGCCCCGGTGTCAAACCGGACCATGGAGTTGCCGGCGACATAGAGCCCCTCAATCGGTCTGTCGTCCCAGCCCATAACGCGGCAATGATGATCGGCCACGAGCCCCGCACCGTTGATCCCGCCGCCCCCCATCCGCTGCAACGCGATGGCGTAGAACGGTCCCTCGCGCAGCGTGCCAAGATTGGGGTTGGGCTTGTGCTTTATATCACCGGTCATGGCAGCACCCCATGGGAAGGTACCACGCTGAAAATCCGGATCCACGCCCGCTTCGGCATAGTCATTGAACACGCCGACAGTCTGTTCCAGCCCATCAGGGTCCACACCAATCCTGGCCGCGAGCTCTTTCAAGCTGCCGGAAATGACCGCAAACCCTTCAGGAAGATCCTGGCCCGGCATAGCGCCACCGCAAGGGTATTTTGTCCGCGCCTGATGATCGAACACCATCCAGCATGGAAAATTCGGATGCGTCTGCGTCGCGCCGTCAATATGATCGACTGCGTAATAGACCGAGCGGTAAAACGCCTCATTGGCAAAGCGTTTTCCAGCGCGGTTCACCACAATCGTATGCGGCAGGCCGAGGAAGGGCAGAGAGCCGCGCCAGAGCGGCGTGCCATTGTCATGCTCCTCGCCTGGCATGTGAATGCCCAAATTCGCCGGGTCCGGCACACGGGCGATCCTGGCGCCCAGCGGCCCGGCCAGGCGGAAATGCGCGCCATCAACCGTGCCGAACACCATCGATACGGGGTCGAGGAGATTGCTCAAGGTTTTGGCGAGATCCTTATTGCGCTCATAGCCGCTGACGGCGATCACGACGCCGCGTTTGGCCTTGATGAACAACGCCTTGCCCTCACGCGTGGCGCGCACGCCGACCACCCGTGTCCCGTCGCAGATCAGCTCATCGGCGCTGGTGTCCGTAAAAAGCTGCACGCCACGGTCCAACGCGCCTTTGACGAAATAGGCCGCCAGCCCAGGCCCGAGGCAACGCAGATCCTTGGTGATGCGCTCGGCCAGCAATTCGTAATTCCAGGCCAAAATATTGGCGAGGCCGCCGCCGTGGAAAATATCCTCATGCGTGAACCCGGCCGGCAGATGCGGGGTCAGGCGGGTTTTGTGCTGGAACGCGCCGAGCGTCTCGGCGGCAAAGGGCACGGGTTCAAGATAACGCCCTTCGGCGACGCTGTTATTGTTGTGAGGATAGTAATAATCAGGGAAATTCCGGATCACCTGCAGCTTCAGCCCAATCCTGTCTTCGAAATATTTGAGCGCCACCGGACCATGGATCGCTTGATTCAGCATGGCGCGATCCTCGCCATACCCCATGGAAAGCGACTGCACATAAAGCCGCCCGCTTTCCGGCGAGTCCTCAAGGCCAAGCCCGGAAGCGAGATGGTTTCCGGGAATCCAGACCTCGCCCATCGAATAGGCCGTCACACCGCCGAGTTCGCTGGAGCGCTCAATCACAATGGCCGATAGCCCGTGATCCTGCGCGGCGATGGCAGCGGCCAGGCCGCCTGCCCCCGAGCCGATCGAGACAAGATCAACCTCCATATCCCATTTTTCAGGCTGGTTCTCGAGCATCGCCTCTTCCCTTGCGTTCGTTATTTTTCCGCGCACCAGCTTGACCATCCAGATGGCGCCGCACGTGCCCCTGCCCCGGATCCGGGCCAAAGGAGCTATTATTGATACTTCCTAGTTCTATTATTCAAACCAGACCCAAGTCAACACGCCAACACTCGCCCCCTTGAGTGTCACCAATCTTCCCGGCCGGACAAAATTGCCCGCACAGCCTCATCGGCAAACCGGCGGATCGCCATTTTGCCGATGACCTCATTGGTCAGCATGACATTCACGTACCAGCCACGCAGCATGAAGATGAACGCGGTGGCGATGCCGACGGGGTCTCTGCATGCTACGCCATCCCGCACGGCGCATTCGGCGATGAATGCGGCAATCTGCCGAATCCCAACTTCCGTGCGCTGCGCGGCTGCCGCCCCGAGTTCAGGGAAGCGGTGAGATTCGCTATAAATCAATCGATTGACCTGAAGCAATTCGCCTTCAAAGCTCAATTCGAGAGTCCGCACCGCATAGGCGCGCAACCCCTCTTCAAGCTTCACCTCGGCGCCGCCAGGGTGCAGCACCGTTCCCGCCGACAGACCTTCGCTCTGCTGTGAGATAATCGCCTGGAACAGTTCGGCTTTCGAGGCATAGCGGGAATAGAGGGTGGTTTTCGATATCCGTAGCGCTTTGATGATCTGCGCGAGCGTCGTCCCGCCATAGCCATGGCGCAGGAACGCCGCGAGGGCACCGTCGAGCAGTTCGCTGTCGATCAGCTCGATCTTGTCGCTACGCGGCCGCCCCACCGGGCGCTGCTCTTTACGCTTTAATTCTGCGTCCATCACGCCCCTGAAATCCGGCCCGCAGGCAATTGCAAGCGGACTTCGCCCCATAACTACCGCTGCGGCGCCCCTCCGTCACAGTCTATCTGGCATAAATAAAACCCCATGGCAGCAAAAATAATTCGGCTAAGTACTATAAAGCGGAGACCGCGCCGGCGACACGTGCATCATTCAGCCGGCTTGCGCAGCCGCCGGAGCAGAATGTCCCGGAACATCAGAAAATCGCAGATCAGGCTGAACACCGGCTGTTCAAACGTCGCCGGCCGGTTCTTCTCGAAGAGCAAATGCCCGCTCCAGGCAAAGCCGTATCCGGCTAGCGGCACCGCCAGCAGCAGCCAGAAATCCGCGGTGAGAACAGCAGCCACAACAAGGGCTATGACACTGCCGGTGCCGAGCACATGCAGGCGCCGGCAAGCCGGGTTGGCATGCTGCGTCAGGTAAAAAGGGTAAAATTCCGCAAGCGTCGCATAGCGCATGTCACGCGTCCAATTCTGGCCCCGTGTTGTCACTTTTACACCATTTATGGCATGCTGAAGAGCATATTCGAATTGGAACAAATGACGGACGTCAGCACGCCATCGCACCATAATGCGGCCCCGGCCTTGCCTAAGGCGCAAGCCACCCGCGCACGGCTACAAAACTGGGCCGGATATGCCGCAACGGCATGGAAGACGGCGTCCATCCTCATCCTCGGCCTGGTGCTGGCGGTCTACGCGCTGAATGTCATCTTTCTCGACCAGAATCTGAACCTGGCCCTGATCACCGTGCCCGACTCCCTGCACGGTGCCGGGTTTACCAGCGAAGTTGCCACCCAGCGCATGGAGGATGCCATCAACGGCATCGAGGACCAGGCCAACACCACACGCAGCGCCGCTGCCGCCATTTCCGACCAGGACCGGCTCAACGTCACCATCCCCGGCGTCGGCATCACCTTCCAGGGCCTGACCGCGACTCTGCGTTATTTCTTCCACACCTCCGCGCGCCAGATCACCGGCGAATTCGTTGAATCCAACAACCAGCTCTCCCTGCAACTGCGCCTCAACGGCCGCACCATCTTTTATAAAACCGTGGCCGGCGATAACCCCGATGCCGCCAATTCACTGATCTATGACGGCGAGCAAGGTGGCGCCTTCCAGATCGTGCAGGCCACCCAGCCGTATATCGCGGCCTCGGCGCTCGATAGCTGGGGCGAGGACGGGCTGGCAGCGCTTGCCGCGGATAACATCCTCAATGCCAGAACGCTCAGCCCCTCCGATCTCGCCTATAGCTATAATCTGCGCGGGCTCATCACCTATAAAGCCGCCCTCATCAGCGGCGACACAGCACTCATCTCCGCCGCCATGGCGGATTTTTCCCGCGCGCCGGGCATCGCCATCGCCCATGACAATCTCGGCAATCTCTACGATATTCCGAACACAGCCTGGCGCAACCAGGACAAATCCGTGGCGGAGTTCAACGCCGCACTGAACATCACACCGCAGGATGCACGCGCCTATGACGGGCTGGGCAATGTCTACCGCGAGGAGGCCGATGCACAAAACCCCAGTAGCATGCAGGCCTATTTCAACACCGCCATCAGCGATTACACCGCGGCACTGCGCTGGGATCCGAAAAATCCATCGTCTTTTTCCGGGCTCGATAAAATCTACGCAGACCCGCTCTACCAGGGCAAAAACCTGGGCCTGGCGGCGCAGGACAAGGCCAGAACCATCTATCTCGGCATCACGGGCATGACCACCAAGGCTGATATGTTCGAGAGATTCGCCGGCTACGCCTTCAGCCCCGCGCGCAAGGGCTTCTGGCTGGGCAAGGCCTGTAACCAACTAACCTGGGCACAGGCGGTGAGCAGCCAGGCCGATAATGCCGGCCTGCCCGGCATGGAATTGACGCAAGCAGCGCTGGCGGCCCGTATCGCCACCGTGAATGCGCAACTAGCCGGGCAATCCGCCTGCCCTGCGGTGAAATAGGCAGCTACACGCCAAACGCTTTGCGCAGGAACACGGCACCGGCGTTGAGGATGGTGTTGTCGATACCATGTTCCAGGCCGGGGACATACACCGCCTCCACCGGAACATTTTGTTTCCGCAACACCGCCTCGGCATCCCGGCTGCGGAAAACCGGCACAACCGGGTCCGCCTCGCCATGCGCCAGCAGTACCGGCGCATGGTTTTTCATCTCCGCCTGCAAGGTTTCAGGCTCGATCAGCCCGCCGGAAAACGCCAATATCGCGCGCGGCGCCTCGGCACGGCGCAAGCCGGTGAACAAAACCGTCATCGCCCCCTGGCTGAACCCCATCAGCGCATAAGCCGTGGGTGGCAGCGCATATTTGGCGAGCTGCTCATCGATAAACCCATCCAGCGCCACCGCCGCCCGGCGCACACGCTCCCCGAATTTGCTAAGGTCCAGATCGCCGATCGCAAACCATTGCCGCCCCACCGGCGCCATATCGAACGGCTCCGGCCCATGCGGAGACACAAACACCGCATCCGGCAGCATTTGCCCCCAGACAGGCGCCAGATCGATAAGATCCCGCCCATCCGCCCCAACCCCGTGGCAAAGAACCACCAACTGCTTCGGCGCCCCCTTGGACGCCGGCCCCCAACTGGGCCCTGTTAAATGCGGCAAACCATCCTCCTACGGTGAACACTGCGCTTGGCAAAACGCAGCCCGTTCGATAATCGTGCTTGTAACATAGTCAATCATCTAAAGGGCACCACTGCTTGAGCCAAAACATCACGCACAGAGCCCCATCCATGACGGATAGTTCCGCTTCCGGGTACCGTACGGGTGATCTCTGGAATGCCAGCGGGCTCATCTACCAGTCGCTGCAGGACATTCCCGGCAAAGCCGTATGGTCGCCGCTTCCCGCCGCCACGGCCCTGCCCTGCGACGCAGTCCCAGGCGCGGTCGCGGCTTACGGCATGCAACGCCTGACGTCATCCTACGCGAAAGATGCCTGCATCGACGTCATGCGGGCCTCGGACAAAACCACGCTGACGATCGGCTTCCTAAACAGCGGTCTGTTGGATACACCAAGGCTCGACGCCTTCCTGGCCGGCACCTCCGGGCAGATCACGAGATGGTACGACCAGAGCGGCAATGGCAACGACGCCATACAGCCCGCATTTCAGGAAGCCCCTTCCGTGACTCCGCTTGGTACCATAGGCAACAGCCGCAGCGTGGTGTTTGACAATGTCGGACAGGGCTTCGTCCCCAAACGTGGAATGGTGATCCCAGACAACGTCGCCATCGACTACCGCAACCATTCCGTCATATGCCTCTCCCGTTTCCGCAACACCGCAAGCAGCGGCTCCCCGCTTGAATTTACCGACGGCCAAGGGCTTACAAAACTCTATTATGGCTGGCACGCCGTGGGCTGCAGCACCTATGTCGGCAGAACCGGCACGCATCTCGGCAACTCGCGCGGTGCCGCAATGTCGAGCACAGCTTTCGTATCCGGCTACACCTCCGGCGCCCCGGCATCGAGTTGCTTTGTCGAGGAATTCTCATTTCCAATCGCCACACCGCATCACAATATCTCTAAGGGCGGGTTTCTGGGACGCAAGACAGACAAGCCCAGCGGCTTTTTTGATATCGGAGCACTCATCATTTACGGCTCAGCGCTGAATGCCTCCGAATGCCACCTCTCACGCGCCGCCTTGCATCGTGCCTTTGCAACCTATCCCCAGATTCGGGATGTATGGATGGCCACAGGAGACAGCCAGACCGATGGGCTCGGCTCCACCCTGATGCAGAATTATGTCCGCCAGGCCATTCCCATTCTGGACAAGCCCATGAACGTCTATACCGTCGGGCTAATCGGCCAGACCGTCGCCCAGGTGGCCAGCAATTTTCGGCATAACGCTTTGCATCGCTATAATCCGCATGCCAAGAATAATATCCTCACAATCTTGGCCGGCACGAATAATTCGGCAAACAGCGTGCCGGCAGAGGTCTATGCCGAACTGTCAGATTATGTCAGAGCCGCCCAGCAGGTGGGCTTCAAGGTCGGGATAGCGACAATGCTGCCCATGTCGAAAGACGGCGTCTGGAAAGAGTTCCAACCGGCGTATAATGCATTGATCAGAAACAATGCAGCGGGCGCCGAGGCCATCATTGATATTGCTTCCGATCCCATCATGGGAGACGCTAAAAACACATCCGATAAAACACTTTTCACCGACGGGCTGCATCTGACGAACCTTGGGAACAGCTATCTTGCCTCCTACTTCGCGGAAGCCATCAACAGCATGCTGATATGACGAACTCCCCCCGCCCCGCCGCTTCTCAATCTCCAGCAGATGCGCCGCCAACGTCTGGAATTGCGCATCCCAATATTTGGCATAACGGTTGATCCAGCCCGCCGCCTCGGCAATGGGCCCTGCATTCAGCCGGCAGCGGCTTGATGCGCCCGGTGCGCGTCTGCACCACCAGCCCGGCACTCACCAGCACCTGGATATGCCGCGAGCCCGCCTGCAGCGAAATCCCATAGCCCGAAGCCAGCTTCGAGACGAGCATGTCCGCGCCATCCAGCCGCTCCAGTACCGATCGGCGCACAGTATCGGCTAAGGTCGAGGCCGAACCGCTTTCAAACCCTCGCCGCCCCTGTTATGCCTCGCCGCGCCGGGCCATCCGGCGCTCACGGAGGCGCAAATGCTGAGGATCTTTGCCTGGGATAACGGCAAACTGGCCTGTCTGGAGCCGGAGCAGGCAGCCCATGCGCCCTGGTTCGACCTGGAGAACGGCACCCCCGAGGAGGTCGCCTTCGTCACCCGCCACACCGGCCTGGCCCTGCCCGGCCATGCCGACCTCACCGAGATCGAGACCTCCTCACGCCTGGCCACGGACGGCCCGGTGCTGACCATGTCCATGCCCATCGTCACCCGTAATGCAGATGGCCTGCAAGCCGGTGTCTGCGGCTTCGTGCTCTGCCCGGATGCGCTGGTCACCCTGCGCTTCACCACCAGTGCCGTGTTCCAGCAATTCCCCAGCCAGCCGCATGCCATCGCCGAGCCCGTGTCCGCCTTCATCTTCGTGGCCCTGCTGGAGGCCATCGTGGACCGCCAGGCGGACGCTCTGGAGGCCCTGCGCGCCGAGCTCGATCATTTGTCACATAAAATTTTTCATCACCGCATGGCCGGCAAAGCCCGGGCCACGGAGTTGGAGCTGCAAGCCATCATGATCACGCTCGGCCGCAGCTACGACACCATCTCCTTCCTGCGTGACAGCCAGCTCGGCGTCGCCCGCATCGCCCCCTACGCCGCCACCGCCACCAATTGGTTCCCAAAGACCGCGCGCCACCGCCTGGAATCGGTGCAGAAGGACGTCTCCTCGCTGAACGAATATTCCACGCATCTAACGGACAAGGTGCAATTCCTCCAGGATTCCACCCTGGGCCTCATCAACATCGCCCAGAACGCGCTCATCAAAGTCCTCACCATCGTCTCCATCGCCGGCATCCCACCCACGCTCATCGCCGGCATCTATGGCATGAACTTCCACAACATTCCGGAACTGAACTGGACCTACGGCTACGCCTACGCCTGGGCCTTCATGATCTTCTCGGCAGTTGCGCCGCTGCTCTGGTTCCGCAAAAAAGGCTGGCTATGACTGAATTTTTTCTCCCCGGCGAAGCTACCCCAGACGAAGCCATCGCCGCCATCGGCGAAGACCTGGAGCTGTTCGACGATTGGATGGACCGCTACGAATTCATCATCGAATTGGGGCGCAAACTCCCCCCCTACCCCACCGCATGGCAGGACGAAGCGCACCGCGTGCAAGGCTGCCAAAGCCAGGTATGGCTGGCCGCGCATAAAGACGGCGAAAAACTCTTCTTCACCGGCGCCTCGGATGCCGCCATCGTCTCAGGCCTGGTAGCCCTCGTCCTGCGCGTCTATTCCGGCCGCACCCGCGCGGAGATTCTGCAAACCCCGGCTAAATTCCTACATGATCTGGGCCTGATCGGCGCCCTCTCCACCAACCGCGGCAACGGCGTCGCCTCTATGGTGGAGCGCATCCAGCAAATCGCACAGCACACTGCGTAAAACGCGTTATGGTGAGTCGAGTGGTGCGGTCTGGCGAGCACCGGAAGCGCAGCCAGACCGTGCCAATCGACCACCAGAACGTGTTTTACTCACCAAACTTATTGCCGCGCGGGAAACCATTGGGCGGCAGCCGCCCAGCAGTAGCCCGTGCCCCCTGCCAATCCGTCAGTTTCGTTTCCGTCCGCGTCTTCTCGCCAATGCGCCAGGTCAGCCCATCAGCTTTCGCAAACACCTTCACATCCGCCATGCCGCCATCCTTATATTTCTGCAACTGCACCCCGGCGCCGCGCGGCATTTCCGGCAACTGGTCCAGCGGAAACACCAGCAATTTCCGGTTCTGCCCGATGACCGCGACATAATCGCCATTCACCGGCACGCAGGCCGCCCATTCCTCACCGGGTTTCAGCACCAAAATCGTCTTGCCCGCCCGCCGCTCGGAGGTCAGCTCCACCCCAGGCAATAAAAAGCCCCGGCCGGAGGAAGACGCCACCAGATATTTCTGCGCCGCATCCGCAACGAACAGCCGCAGCACCCCATCCTCATTGGTAAGCTCCACCAGCAGCCGTATCGCCAGCCCATCACCCCGCCCGCGCGGAATATCGGAGCCCTTCAGCGTATACACCCGCCCATTGGTCGCCAGCAGCGCGATCTTATCGGTGGACTCACAGCGCAGCAGATGCGCGAGTTTATCCCCCTCCTTGAACTTCAGCTCCGCCCCTTCCGCCAGATGCCCCTTCTGCGCCCGTATCCACCCCTTCTCGGACAGAATCACGGTAATCGCCTCACGCTCCACCAGCGCCTCGGCCACAATCTCCAGCACCGGTGCCGCGGCCGAAATCTTCGTCCGCCGCAACCCCAGCGGCCCCTTGCCGAATTTTTCCCGAACCTCGGTAATCTCCTCGCCGATTTTCACCCAGCGCTTGCTGTCATCCTTAAGCAGCCCCTGCAGCCCCTTCTGCTCCGCCGAGAGCTTCTTATGCTCATTGCGGATCTCCATCTCTTCCAGCTTGCGCAACGCCCGCAGCCGCATATTGAGAATCGCCTCGGCCTGCACATCCGTCAGCTCAAACACCTTAATCAACTGCGCCTTCGGCTCATCCTCAAACCGGATAATCCGAATCACCTCATCAAGATTCAAGAAAACCTTGATATACCCATCAAGAATCTCAAGCCTCCTGGCAATCGCATCCAGCCGGTATTGCGAGCGCCGCACCAGCACCTCGTGGCGATGGTCCAGCCAGGCGCGCAAAATCCCCTTCAGCCCCATCACCTTCGGCGTGCGCCCATCCAGCACATTCATATTCATGGAAAAACGAGACTCAAGCTGCGTCGCCCGGAACAGCGAGGCCATCAGCATCTCAGGGTCCACCGTGCGCGCCTTGGGCTCCAGCACCAGCCGTATCGTCTCGGCACTCTCATCGCGCACATCCGCCAGCAGCGGCAATTTCTTATCGCCCAGCAACAGCGCAATCTGCTCCACCAGCCGGGATTTCTGCACTTGATACGGGATCTCTGTAACAACAATCACCCAGGTGCCGTGCTTCTGCTCCTCGCGCACCCATTTCGCCCGCGTGCGCAAACTGCCGCGCCCGGTCTCATAGGCCGCGCATATCGTCGCCTCATCCTCCACAAGCTCCCCGCCCGTGGGAAAATCCGGCCCGCGCATATGCACCAGCAACTGCGCCGTCGTCGCTTCAGGATGCGCAATCAAATGTTGCGCCGCCGCACAAACCTCCCCCACATTATGCGGCGGAATCGAGGTCGCCATACCCACCGCAATCCCCGCCGCCCCATTGGCCAGCAGGTTCGGAAACGCCCCCGGCAGCACCATCGGCTCGTTTTCCTCGCCATCATAGGTGGCGCGGAAATCCACCGCATTCTCATCGATGCCGCGCAGCAAAAACTCCGCAACCTCGGTCAGCCGCGATTCCGTATAGCGCATCGCCGCGGCATTATCCCCGTCGATATTGCCGAAATTCCCCTGCCCCTCGATAAGAGGAAAGCGCGACGAAAACTCCTGCGCCAACCGCACCAGCGCCTCATAGATCGAGCTATCCCCATGCGGATGGAACTTACCCATCACATCGCCCACCACGCGCGCGCATTTCTTAAACCCCGAGCGCGGGTCGAGCTTCAACTGATGCATCGCGTAAATCAGCCGCCGGTGCACCGGCTTCAGCCCATCACGCACATCCGGCAGCGAGCGCGACATGATGGTGGAGAGCGCATAGGCCAGATACCGCTCGGACAAGGCGCTGCCCAGTGCCAGATCCTCGATCTGCCCGCCCATATCTATCGGCATAGCGACTCCCCCAACTACAATTCGGAGAGCGTCTCATAAAGCTGCACCCGCGCCGGGGGAAGAGGACGATGCCGCGCCCCAAACGCGCGTTCAAGGAAATGTCCACTCAGCCGCAGCGCGGCCAGGCAGTCGGCCGGGCTGGCCTCCACCTCCTCAACCAGAAACGCCGGCAGCGGCAACAGCCGGTCCACCCATTCCCCCGCTTGAGAAAACGTCACCGCCTTGCCCGTGCGCGGCGACACATAGGCCAGCCGGTCATTGCCGCCACCACCTGAGAGGTCCAGCCCAAACCCCAGTTCCGTCAGCAGCACCACCTCCCAGCGGCACAGCTCCGGCAGCGCAAACCCCGCAATATCAATCCCGGCCAACAGCCGCAGCAGCCCGGCAAAACTCAGCGGCGCCGCCTCGCGCTCCGGCAGCGCCCCCGCCGCCAAGGCACAAGCGGCATTCAAAATGGCCAGATTTTCCGGCGCCCCCATGGCCAGCGCCGCCACAGGCCGCACCAGCTCACCCGTCAGCGCACCCAACTGGCTCTCAACCCGCGCCACCCAGCGCGCGGCCAGAATATTACCCCGCTGCCAGATGGCCGCCTGCCGGCGTGAGGCCCCGCCCTTGGCCATGCCCCGCCACAGCCCCTGTTCCGTCAGCACCGTCGCCAGCGCATCGCCCTCGCGATGCCCTATTGTTTCCAGCACAATGGCCGGCCCTTCCCACTCCATGCGCTAGATGAGGGAAGCAGAGATGATCTCGGCCCAGGCCCCCGCATTGGATGCCCCCAGCGAAGCCATTTCCGTGGTGAACACAATTTCGCAGCGCCCCTGATGCAAGCGCAAAGGCAGCACCAGCCCGCGCGGCCTGGTATCATGCAGGATATGGCTGCCCGTCGCCAGCACCGTGCCGGATTCGGTTATAATCTTCACCGTGAACTGCACCGCCGCCGCCTGCTCCCTGGTCACCCGGAGCGACACCTGCAACTCCTCATGGTCGCGTATTTCCACAGACAAAGTCAGCCGCGCCGGTGCCGTACCCGGCGGGTTGGGGTGCAGCCGCACCCCGCCGCCCGGCAGATGAAAAAACCCATCCTCGTCCACGTTTTCCGTCTTAAACAACCGCGCCGGCCCATCCGCCGCCAGCACCGCCACGGGCTTGGGCACAGGCGGCAGGCGCTGCTGGCCGCGCCGGTACAGCAGCACGTAATCGCCGGAAATAACGGTGATGAACTGCGCCAGCGGATAACAACGCGCCATCTCCGCCGGCAGCGGCTTGCCCCCGGTCTCCACCGCGATCAACCGCAGCCCCGCAGGCAGCGGCTGGCCCAGAATCAACGCCGAGGCGGCATCGGGCGTGATGATCAGCGTATCGGCATCGCTAAAGCGGTGAAAGCCGAGCAATTGCATCAACTTGCGCGTCTTTATGGTCCCGGCCGTATGCGCCATCAGCGCCGGATGCCCATGCGCCCCCACCCGGTCAAAATACCCGTATTGCCCTTCCTCTACCCCCACCGCCGTGGCCACATAGGTGATATTGTCATAGGACAAAGTGTTGAGCAGTGCCGTGCGCTGCAGCCCCGGATCAGCCTCGGTGGCCAGAATTTCCGCCCCCGGATACTCACTGGCCAAAGCCACAGCACGATACCCAGCCCCGGCCCCAATCTCCACAATCCGCCGCGGCTCATGCGCGCATTTCAGCCCTCTGGCGGCCGGGTCGAGCATGGCAATGGCCCGCTCCACATCCCCCGTACCGGCCCGCACCCACAGCGGATGCACCCGCTCCTCCACCATAATGGCGGCAAGCCCCGTCAGCCCGCGCGTCTCCTCGCGCAACCGCACCGCGCTGGCAGCACTAGGGACATGCCCCCCCATCTCGATGAAGTCGCGGCGCGAGGCAGCGTCGCCGGGCACATCGCCCTTCATAGGAGCGCCGCCTTCGCCGTCGCCGCAAGATACCGCGCCGCAACCGGCAGCAGCGCGTCATTATAATCATAGCCAGGGTTATGCAGCGAGGCCGAAGCGCCATTGCCAATCCACGCATAGGCCCCAGGGATCTCCCGCAGAAACCGCCCGAAATCCTCCGCCGCCATGGTCGGCGGCAGATCGCGCCGCACCTCGAGCCCGGCCGCGCGCGCCGCCGCCTCGGCCAGCGCCACGGCCGGGGCATGGTTCACCGTCGCCGCCAAAGTGCTGAAAATCTCCAACTCCGCGGTCAGGTTATGCGCCGCGGCGATATGCGTTGAGAGATCGCGCAAACGCGCCTGCAATAATGTCATGGTGGTCTCGGACAAGGCCCGCATCGTGCCGGAGGCGCTGGCGGAGTCAGCTATCTGGTTACGCGCCTCACCCGCCGAGAGCGTGCAGGTAGATATAACCCCGGCCTCCAGCGGATCGGCATTGCGCGCGATGATGGTGTTCAGCGCGATGATCAGATGCGCCAGCCCCTGCACCGGGTCCGCCGTGAGATGCGGCATGGCGGCGTGTCCCGCCCGTCCGCGCAAGGTCACGGCAAAATTCGCCGCCGCCGCCATCACCGGCCCGTCATGCAGCGCCACGGTGCCGAGCGGCAGGCCCGGCCAGTTATGATAGCCAAATATCCACTCCATCGGGAAACGCGCCAGCAGCCCGTCATCCAGCATCGCCTCCGCCCCGCCAAAACCTTCCTCGGCCGGCTGAAACACCAGATTGATCGTCCCCCGCCAATCCGGATCATCGCGCAGGAGTTGTGCCGCCCCCAGCAAAGAGGCCGTATGCCCGTCATGCCCGCAGGCATGCATCACCCCGGTATGGCGCGAGGCGTAAGGTGCGGCCGTCGTCTCATGGATCGGCAGCGCATCCATATCGGCCCGCAAGCCTATGCGCCGCCCGCCCCCACGCACCAGTTGCGCCACAACCCCATGCCCGCCGATGCCCGCGGTATAGGCAATGCCCAGCACATCGAGCTGTTCACACACATAGGCCGCCGTGCCCGTCTCCTGGCAGGAGAGTTCCGGATAAGAGTGCAAATGGTGCCGCCACGCTGTCATACGGGCGGCTAGATCAAACGACATATTCTGCCCCCTAGATTCCAGCAGGATAGTAGGAAATGTCCGGACGTTTTGTCGATATGGAACAAGGTCTGAAAGCGCAGCAGACGGCATGTTCAGCACACAGAATTACGTATAATCAATAAATTACACTATCGATTTAGCAGACTGACGGGCTCAGCCACGCTTTAACAATACATCTGCTGCAAGCCCGCGTCTCCGGCTGCTGCATCGCAATATATTACGCGACGGAAAGATAACGAATCTTAAATATAAGACGATTACTTGCAAGAAATAAACATAATTATTACCGAATTTTAATGTAACATCTTCGCGTGAGCTAAGCCGCCCGCTCTCCGCCATCATCGGCCCGGCGCATATAAAACACCGCGCCGTGCAAACCGGCCGGCAGCATAACCGTAAACCCAGCCGGCACCGAACCCACATGGGTATCGCCGTGCAAAAGCTCAAGGGTCACCGGCAACTCTGGGTTGGATAAATCCAGCGCCTGCGCCACCAGCGGTACCATCGGCCTGGGCGATCTTCGCCTGCGCCACGATCATTACAACGCGGTCGGAAGTTAATTCAGGCGGATTCCGCCATCGCCAGATAATTAACGGCCAGATCGCGGCTGATATGGAAATTACGGATGCGCGGTGAGAAGGACAGCCCCGCCGTATCGGTCAGTTTCAGCCCCGCCGTCCGGCAATACCGCCCCAGCTCAGCCGGCTGGATAAATTTCTTCCATTCATGCGTCCCCATGGGCAGCAGGCGCAGGATGTACTCAGCACCCAGCTTGGCCACCATATAGGAGGCAGGTGTGCGGTTCAGCGTGGAGAGAAACAGCAACCCGCCCGGCGCCAGCAGGCTGGCCAGCGTGGCCAGAAACGCCACCGGGTCCGCCACATGCTCGATCACCTCCAGCGCCGTGATCACCGGAAACTTTTGCTCCTCCGCCACCAGCGTCTCCGCCGTGCCGTTGCGGTACTCCAGCGGCAAATGCTGCCCCTCCGCATGGGTGCTGGCGGCGACGATCACATCCGCCCCCGCATCCAGCCCCAGCACGTTGTAGCCCTTTTTAGCCAAAGCCTCGCTCAGCAACCCAGCACCGCAGCCCACATCCAACACCCGCGTCCCGGGGCCAAACCGCCGCGCAATCCGCTCCGCCACCCATTCGGCGCGCGGCCCATTCATCATGTGCAGCGGCCGCATCGGCCCCGTTTCATCCCACCAGCGCCCCGCCAAAGCGTTGAACTGCGCGATTTCCGCATCGATGACCGAATGTGACTGCATTGCCGAATTTTTGCTCCGCCGCTATGTGACGCCCCACCCCGCGTATCACAGGGGACAGTTTTCCACGAGGGTTAGAGTATAGTGCGTATCGTGATGAAATTCGGCGGCACCTCGGTGGCCGACCTCGACCGGATTAAAAACGTGGCGAGGCGTGTCAAAGCCGAGGTCGATGCCGGTAACGAGGTCGCCGTGGTGGTCTCGGCCATGTCCGGCATCACCAACCAGCTCGTCGGCTGGTGCCAGGAGCTTTCCCCGCTGTTCGACGCCCGCGAATATGACGCCGTGGTCGCCACAGGCGAGCAGGTCACCGCCGGGCTCACCGCCATCGCGCTGCAAACCCTGGGCATCGAGGCGCGCAGTTGGCAGGGCTGGCAAATCGCCGTCGAGACCGACGGCCAGCACAGCAAAGCCCGCATCCAGAGCATCGAGGCCGAAGAGCTACTCGCCCGCATGGCCACCGGCCAGGTCGCCGTGATGGCCGGTTTCCAGGGCATCGGCCCGGATAACCGCGTCACCACATTGGGCCGCGGCGGCTCGGACACGTCCGCGGTTGCTCTCGCGGCCGCCCTCAAAGCCGACCGCTGCGATATTTATACGGATGTGGATGGGATTTACACAACCGATCCGCGAATCGTCCCTGGCGCGCGTAAGCTGAATAAGATTACCTACGAGGAGATGCTGGAGCTGGCCTCTGTGGGCGCGAAAGTGCTGCAGACGCGCTCGGTCGAGCTGGCGATGAAGGAGCGCGTGCGGGTGCAGGTGCTCTCGAGCTTTACGGACGCACCCGGGACTTTGGTTGTTGATGAGGATGAGGTTGTGGAACAGGAAATCGTGGCGGGGATCGCCTATTCGCGTGATGAAGCAAAGGTCACCGTGCGCCAGGTGCCGGACCGGCCCGGCATCGCCGCCGCCGTGTTCGGGCCGCTCGCCGACGCACATGTCAACGTGGATATGATCGTCCAGAATGTCTCCGCCGACGGCACCACGGACATGACCTTCACCGTGGGAAAAACCGATTTCCTACGCGCCCAGGCCGTGCTGGAAGAGGCCCGCAAGGACATCGGCTATGCCGAGATCACCGCCGACCAGGATGTGGCCAAAATCTCCGTCGTCGGCGTGGGTATGCGCAGCCATGCCGGTGTGGCTGGAACAATGTTCAAAACCCTCGCCGAGGAAGGCATCAACATCCAGGTCATCTCCACCTCCGAGATCAAGGTGAGCGTGCTGATAGCAGCCAAATACACCGAATTGGCGGTGCGGGCTTTGCACACGGCGTACCGTCTCGATGCTTGATACCCCGCCGGACAACGCTCTTCAGATGCTCATAGCCGCCGGTAAGGAACGTGGGTTTGTCACCTTTGCCGAGGTGGTGGCAGCACTCCCGACCAGCCGCTTCAGCTCGGAAGAGATCGAACAGGCTCTTTTGGCGCTGGATCAAGCCGGCATTGCCATTGTCGAGAAGGCAATTGACGCGCGCGAAAAGGCCGAAGTCACTTTCCAGGCCCTGACCGCGCGGGGTAGAAAATTCCTCGGCACCGAACACGCCATCCTGGCCGGTGCCATGAGCTGGGTGTCCGAGCGCCATCTCGTCTCCGCCATCTCCAACGCCGGCGGGTTCGGCGTCATCGCCTGTGGCGCCATGCCGCCGGAACTGCTGGAGAAGGAAATCGCCGCGACCAAGGCGCTGACGGATAAGCCTTTCGGCGTGAACCTGATCACCATGCACCCGGCGCTCGAAGAGCTGATCCAGGTCTGCGTGCGGGCGAAAGTCGGCCATGTCGTGTTCGCGGGCGGCATCCCCTCGCAAGCGAACATCCGCGCGGCAAAAGAGGGCGGCGCGAAAATCATCGCCTTCGCCCCTGCCCTCGTGCTGGCCAAAAAGCTTATCAAATCCGGTGCCGATGCGCTGGTCATCGAGGGCTCGGAAGCCGGCGGCCATATCGGCCCGGTCTCCCTCACAGTGCTGAGCCAGGAAATCCTGCCCTATGTCACCGATGTCCCCGTCTTCGTCGCCGGCGGCCTCGGCCGTGGCGAGGCCGTGCTGGGCTACCTGGAAATGGGCGCCGCCGGTGCCCAGCTCGGCACGTTGTTCGCTGCCTCTACCGAGAGCATCGCGCATGAAAACTTCAAGAAATCCTTCGTCCGCGCCAACGCCCGCGATGCCGTGCCGTCCGTGCAGATCGACGAGCGTTTCCCCGTCATCCCCGTACGCGGCCTCGTGAACGAAGGCACCAAGCGCTTCATGCGCCACCAGGCCGAGGTGCTGAAAAAATTCCAGGATGGCGAGCTGGACAAAACCGCCGCACAGCTCGAAATCGAGCATTTCTGGGCCGGGGCTTTGCGCCGCGCCGTCATCGATGGCGATGTGGAGAGCGGCTCGGTCATGGCCGGCCAATCGGTCGGCATGGTGACGGCGGTCCTCCCCGTCGCCGACATCCTGGCCGCCATCCGGTCTCAGGCTATCTCAGCCTTGGCGGCGCGTGCAGAGCGGGGCTGAAACCCCGCCCAAGAGGCGCAAACGCAAGCCGAAATTCGGCGACACACGGCAGCTCTTTGCCTTGCTCCGGGAGCATCTGGCCTCCGGCGCCGCTTCCCTGGCCGATATCGCCCGGCTGGTATCCGACGGGCTGCTGGCCGATGCCGCCGTAATCTACGTGGCCCGGCCAGGCGAGCTGCTGGAGCTGGCCGCCACCCAGGGGCTGAATGTCAACGCCGTCGGCCATACCCGCTTGCGGGCGGGCGAGGGCATCATCGGCATGGTCGCCGCCTCGGGCGACATTCTCAACCTGGCCGACGCGCAGAACCATCCGCGCTATGTGTACCGCGCCGAGATCGGCGAAGAGGCCATGGCCTCGATGCTGGCCGTACCGGTCAAACGAGCCGGGCGCACGCTCGGCGTCATCGCCGTGATGTCGCGCGAGGCAAGGGTGTATTCGCCCATGGAGGTGGAAGCCCTGGCCACCGTCTCCATGCTGCTGGCCGAGATTCTGGCCAAAGCCGGCGCCACGGATATGGGCGAGGAAGGTTTCTCCGACACTCTGCCCCGGCGCTACGCCGGCCATGTCCTCTCCGCCGGCATCGCCCGTGGCCAAATCCTGCCCTATGGCGCGCCCCCGCCCATCGGCCGGCTGCTCACCGACGACCCGGATGCCGAGATAAAACGGCTGAACGTAGCGGTGGACGCCGCCAACAAAGGGCTGGATAAACTCTTCTCAGCCAACATGCCCGGCGGCGCCACCTCGCGCGACGTGCTGGAAGCCTACCGCATGGTCACGCAAAGCTCCGGCTGGCTGACGCAGATCCGCGAGGCCATCGAGGACGGTCTCACCGCCGAAACCGCCGTGGACAAGGTGGCGCGCAATTTGCGCGAACGCATGCGCCGCATCGCCGACCCGTACCTGCGCGAGCGCCTGGCCGATATCGAGGACATGGTCGGGAGGCTGATGGTCGCCCTGGGGGGCATGGCTCCCAAACCGGAACGGGCAGACGGCTACATCCTCCTCGTCCGCCGCCTAGGCCCGGCTGATCTATTGGATTGGCACGCGCGCGGCATCGCCGGCGTCGCCATCGAGGAAGCCAGTGCCTCCGGCCATGCCGCGATTCTGGCCCGCGCCCTGGGGATTCCGGCGCTACAGGTGGACCGTGGTGCGGTGGAAACCGCACAAGAGGGCGACCCCGCCATTCTGGACGCCGAAGGCGCGACGCTGATCCTGCGCCCCGAGCCCGCCGTGACGGAGGTGTATGACCGCGCCCTGGAAGCCCGCACCATGCGCGCGGTGGCTTTGGCCGCCTATCGCGACCGCCCCACCATCACCAAGGACGGCACGGAAATCCAGTTGATGCTCAATGTCGGCCTGGCTCTGGAGCTGGACCAGTTGGAGCGCACCGGGGCGGACGGTATCGGCCTGTACCGCACTGAAATTGCCGCATTGGCGGCAGGCGGCATCCCGGATGTCGCGGGCCAGGCGGCGGAATACGGCCGCGTGCTGGACCGCGCCAACGGCAAGAAGGTGCAATTCCGCACGCTCGACCTCGGCGCCGACAAACTCCTCCCCGGCGAGGCCGGCGCCGGCGAGGAAAACCCCGCCATGGGCTGGCGCTCCTTGCGCGTCGGCCTGGACCGCCCGGCAATATTACGCCGCCAACTCCGCGCGCTGCTGCTGGGCGCACAAGGGCGCAAACTCTCCATCATGTTCCCCATGGTCGCCACGGTGGAGGAATTCCGCGCCGCGCGCGATCTGCTGGAGGCCGAGACCGCGCGCATCCGCCCCGCCCCCGAGGAACTCGAAGTCGGCACCATGCTGGAAGTCCCGGCACTGCTGTTCCAGCTCCCTGGGCTGCTGGCCGAAGCGGATTTCATCTCCGTCGGCACCAACGACCTCATGCAATTCCTCTTCGCCGCCGACCGTGGCACGCCGGAGCTGGTGGACCGCTACGACACCCTCTCCGCCCCCGTGCTGGAACTGCTGGAGAAGCTCGTCACCGCGTGCCAAGAGGCGGGCGTGGCCCTCTCCGTGTGCGGCGAGGCCGCCGGCCGGCCGCTGGATGCGCTGGCCTTCGCGGCGCTGGGCATTGTCTGCCTCTCCATGTCCGGCAATGCGATTCTGCCCGTAAAAGCCGTGCTGGTGGAGGCGGATTTGAACGCTCTGCGCCCGGTATTGCGCGAATTGCGCCGCGCCGGAGCCGCGGGGGGCAGCATACGCGAGCCGCTGGCCGCCTGGGCGCGCGAGCATAATTTGGCGGTTTGAGCAGCACCAGTATAAAGATACAGTCAGATGCCGGATGAGTTAAACGGGACCGATGTGATGGAAGATGGGCTAGGATCGGGAACGCAATCCGTGGGGGCTGGCCTGCGCGACGTACGCGAGCGGCTGGGCTGGAAACTGCCGGACGTGGCCGATAATCTGCGAATCCGCCCGGAATTTCTGGAGGCCATCGAGGCCGGAAACCTGGCAGCACTGCCGGGGCCTGCCTACCGTGCCGGTTTCGTGCGCAGCTATGCCCGCAGCCTGGGGCTGGACGCGGACGAGATTCTGCGCCGCTTCCGCGCCGAGGGCGGCCTGCCCGACACCGCCAAAACGGAAACACGCTTCATCACCACCGTACCGGACAGCGGCGTGCCCAAAGGGGCTGCAGTGGCGGTGGGCATTCTGCTCCTCCTGGCCGGCTATGCGCTGTGGTACCATTATTCCGGCACACAGCGGCGCCTGGCCGAGGAAGTGCCCGCCGTACCAGCCCAGCTCGCCCCGCTGGCGATACCGCCGAAAATAGACGTGGCGCCCGTAACCCCCGCCCCGGTGCCAGCAACCGCTCCTGCACCGGCCACTCAGGGGCCGCCACCACCGCCGCCCATTCCCGGGGGCGTTCCGCTCGCGGCCATCCCCGCCACACCGGCGCCAGGAGCGGGTCTGGTCATCAGCGCCACGCAGGATGCCTGGATCGAGGTGCATGACCCCGCCGGCAACATCCTCTTCAGCAAGGTGCTGCACCCGGGCGAAAGCTGGCCGGTGCCGCAGGAGAGCGGGCTGACGCTGACCACCGGCAATGCCGGCGGCACGGTGGTTACCAATAACGGCGTGGCCGGTGCACCGCTGGGCGCGCCCAGCGCGGTGCTGCACAACTACCAGCTCACCCCGGCTGCTGCTGCGCCGGTGGCGGCAACCACGCCCGCCCCTGTTGCAACCCCTAGCCCTGCCCCGGCACCGCACCCAGATGTAACAAGTAGCCCGCATCCCCCCGCCATCAGCGGCACGACATCCGCCGCCGCCGGTGGTAAAAAGACTCAAGCCGCACCCAGCGGCACGCCATGAGGACCAGCACATGAATTATCGCGAATACCAGCAGATCACCCGCCGCAAATCGCGCCAGATCAGCGTCGGCAATGTGAAAGTCGGCGGCGATGCACCCATCACGGTGCAGACCATGACCAACACGCTGACGCATGACATAGACGGCACGGTAGCGCAGATTCACCGCGCCGAAGCGGTCGGTGTGGACATCGTACGCGTGAGCTGCCCGGATGAGGAAAGCACCGCCGCACTCAAACACATCATCAAACAGGTGAATGTGCCGATCGTGGCCGACATTCATTTCCACTACAAACGCGGTATTGAAGCGGCGCTGGCCGGTGCTGCATGTCTGCGCATCAACCCCGGCAATATCGGCAGCCCGGAGCGTATACGCGAGGTGGTGAAGGCCGCGCGCGACAATAATTGCTCCATGCGCATCGGCGTCAATGCCGGCAGCCTAGAGAAACATCTGCTGGAAAAATACGGCGAGCCCAACCCCGATGCGCTGGTGGAATCCGCCCTGGAACACGCCAAGATCCTGCAGGACCACGACTTCCACGAGTTCAAAATTTCCGTGAAAGCCTCGGACGTGTTCATGGCCGTCGCCGCCTACCAGCAGCTCGCCGAGCAATGCGACCACCCGCTGCACGTCGGCATCACCGAGGCGGGCTCCAAACGCGCCGGCACGGTCAAATCCTCCATCGGCCTGGGCTCGCTGCTCTGGGCGGGCATTGGCGATACCATGCGCGTCTCCCTCTCCGCCGAGCCGGAAGAAGAAGTGCTGGTCGGCTGGGATATTCTCAAATCGCTCGGCATCCGCCATCGCGGCGTACGCATCATCTCCTGCCCGTCCTGCGCCCGCCAGGGTTTCAACGTCATCAAAACGGTCGAGACTCTGGAAGAACGCCTGGCGCATATCCAGGCGCCGATCACCCTCTCCATCATCGGCTGCGTCGTCAACGGCCCCGGCGAGGCGCTGATGACCGATCTCGGCCTCACCGGCGGCGGCAGCGGGCGGCACATGATCTACGCCTCCGGCAAGACCGACCACACGATTTCCAGCGAGGAAATGGTCGAGCATCTGGTGGAACTGGTAGAGACCAAGGCGGCACAGATTGAGGCCGCGAAGGCCGCGGAAAAAATCGCGGCTGAGTAGCGGCACTTTAGGGTTTTTGACTCCTTCCGGAGCGGGATCCCGCTCCGGATTTTTATTTGGTGACGAGGCAATGGCAAATATTCTGCAACCCGTACGCGGCACACGTGATCTCATTGGCGACGACGCGGCGCGGCATTTTCACGTGGTGGAAACCGCGCGGCGCATCACCGCTTTGTACGGCTTCGCCGAATGGCAGACACCGATTTTTGAAGACACCAAGGTTTTCTCCCGCACTTTGGGCGAGACGTCCGACGTCGTGACCAAGGAGATGTACACATTCGATGATCGCGGCGGGGATTCCATCACCTTGCGCCCCGAAGGCACAGCAGGCGTATGCCGCGCGCTGATCACCGGCGGCCTCACCCAAACCCTGCCGCAAAAAGTCTTCTACACCGGCCCAATGTTCCGCTACGAGCGCCCGCAGAAAGGCCGCTACCGGCAGTTCCATCAAATAGGCATAGAACTGCTCGGCCCCGCAACAGCTTTGGCCGATGCCGAGGTAATTGCGGCAGGCTGGCAGATTCTCCGCGCCCTCGGCATTGCGGAAACGGTTGAGCTGCAAGTGAATACGCTGGGCGATGCCGAATCGCGCACCGCGTACCGGGAAAAACTCGTCGCCTATTTCTCGCAATATGCCGCAGAACTCTCCGAAGACAGCAAACTCCGCCTGGAGAAAAACCCGCTGCGCATTTTGGACTCCAAAGATGAAGGCGATAAAAAACTCGTCGAAGGCGCGCCGCAGATGCAGGCTTCCCTTACCGATGAAGCGCGCGCCTTCTTCGACTCACTCCAAAACCACCTCAACCGGTTCGGCGTGCCCTTCATCCACAACCCAACCATCGTGCGCGGGCTGGATTACTATAACCACACCGCCTTCGAATTCGTGACCACGGCGCTGGGCGCGCAAGGCACGGTACTGGCTGGCGGGCGCTATGATGGGCTCGTGGAACAGATGGGCGGACCTTCCGTGCCCGGCGTCGGCTGGGCGGCGGGAATCGAGCGCCTCTCGATGCTCATTACCGCACCACCCACGGCCGCTGTGCCCGTGACGGTGATCCCCATGAATAGTGATTCTGAAGCCCAGGCCCTGGAGATTTTGAAACTCCTCCGCGCACAAAACATCGCAGCCGAGATCGGCTATTCCGGCAACGCCAAAAAACGCCTGGAACGCGCCAATAAATCCGGCGCCGCTTTTGTCGTGCTGGTGGGCGAGGACATCAAACTGAAAAACCTCGAAACCGGCGAGCAGCAGGATGTGACGGCGGAAAACCTGCCGGGATTGCTGCGCGCATGAGCAACCACCAACAATCGTCATTGCGAGCGCAGCGAAGCAATCCATCTTTCTCACAACCGGCACACAAGATGGATTGCCGCGCTGCGCTCGCAATGACGTCAGGGGATGCGGCATGAGCGGTAGCCTCGACCACAAACTCGACCGCATCCTTTCCCGTGCGGAAGAACTGCGCTTCATCCTCTCCGGCCAGCTCTCAGGCGAGGCCTTCGTCAAAGCCTCGAAGGAGCTGGCGGAGCTGACGCCTATCGAGGAGCGGGTGAACCAACTCCGGACCGCCGAAAAAGCGCAAAGCGAGGCCGAAATCATGATGGCCGATCCTGAAATGAAGGAGCTGGCCGAGGCCGAATACCACGAGCTGAAACAGCAGATCCCAGCACTGGAAATGGCCATCCGCCTATCGCTCCTGCCCAAGGACGAAGCCGATGACCGCGCCGGCATTCTGGAAATCCGCCCCGCCGCCGGTGGCGATGAGGCCGGGCTGTTCGCCGCTGAATTATTCTCCGCCTATCAAAAATACGCGGCCCTGCAGGGTTGGCGTTGGGAGCTGCTGGAATATAACGAGAGCGAACTTGGCGGGTTGAAGGAAGGCATTGCCGAGATCACCGGAAAATCCGTCTTCGCGCGGCTGAAATTCGAATCCGGTGTGCACCGCGTGCAGCGCGTGCCGGCCACGGAAACGCAAGGGCGCATCCATACCTCCACCATCACCGTGGCCGTGCTGCCGGAGGCGGAAGAGGTGGATGTGGACATCAACGAGGGCGATCTGCGCATCGACGTGTACCGTGCCTCCGGCGCCGGCGGGCAGCATGTGAACAAGACCGAATCCGCCGTGCGCATCACGCATCTCCCCACCGGCATCGTGGTGGCCATGCAGGAAGAGCGTAGCCAGCACAAAAACAAAGCCAAGGCCATGAAGATCCTGCGCTCGCGCATGTACGACCAGCAGCGCGCCAACGTGGACGCCACCCGCGCCGCCGACCGCAAAGGCCAGGTCGGCACCGGCGACCGCTCGGAACGCATCCGTACCTATAACTTCCCGCAAGGGCGCGTCACCGACCACCGCATCAACCTCACCCTGCATAAGATCGACCGGGTGATGCTGGGCGAGATGGACGACATCATCGAGGCGCTGATCGCCGAGGACCAGGCGGCCCGGCTGGCATCCGAAAATTGATCCCGACCGCCGCGGCGCTGACCGAAATCACGGCCAGGCTCAAGGCGGCGGGTATCGAGGAGCCACGGCGCGAGGCCAGGCTGATCCTGGCAGCGGCACTCGGCACCAACGCAGCCGGGCTGATGGCCCGCGATGAGGTGGATGAAGCCGCTTACGCGCCGCTGCTCGTCCGCCGGGAGGCCCGCGAGCCTTTGGCCTATATAACAGGCGGCAAGGAGTTCTGGGGCCTCGAATTCGCAGTCACCCCCGCCACCCTCATCCCCCGGCCAGACACGGAAACCCTCATCGAGGCCGTGCTGGAGTCGGGGCTGCAACCGCGCAACGTGCTGGACCTCGGCACCGGCACAGGCTGCCTACTCCTCGCCGTACTGCACGAATTTCGCGCCGCCTTCGGAGTCGGGGTAGATATCAACCCCGCCGCCGCCGCTCTGGCCCGCCGCAATGCCCAATCCCTTGGCCTCGCCACCCGCGCCGCCTTCCTCGCCGGCAGTTGGGCCGAGTCGCTCTCCCAAAAATTTGATCTGGTGCTCTCCAACCCGCCCTATATCGAGCACAGCCACCTCGCCACGCTCATGCCAGAGGTGCAGCACTTTGAGCCCGGCACCGCTCTGGACGGCGGGGCGGATGGTTTAGCCGCCTACCGCGCCATTATCGCCGATTTACCACGGATTCTGGCGCCAAATGGCCTGGCGGTGCTTGAACTGGGCGCCGGACAGGCCATATCAGTGGCAGCTTTAGCGGCGGCGGCGGGGTTTTCCTGCACCCTGCGGCCAGATCTGGCCGGAATCGAAAGGGCGGCCTGCCTAAGATTCTGCAAATAGGTTATTGGCAGACTGGCATTATGCAGCTAAGCACAATTGAGCGCGGGCTTTTATGCCTCGAGTCTCCGGCGAAAAATCGGAGCCAATCTGGGTGGTGTGTTTAACACCGTGCCGCGCAAGTCATCAGATTGAGGATAGACACGAGCACATGAATATGAAGCGTATGCGTGGCCGCAACCACCGCCCGAACAACGGTGGTGGCGGAGGCGGTGGCGGTTTTTCTCGCAACCAGCAAAACGGCATCCCCCTGAACCGGAACCATGTTTTCGACAGCTCAGGACCGGAAATGCGGGTGCGCGGGACAGCGCAGCAACTTTTCGAAAAATACACGCAAATGGCCCGCGATGCCGCCTCCTCAGGCGACCGCGTGCTTGGCGAATCCTATTACCAGCATGCGGAACATTATTTCCGCATCATCAGCGCCATAAACCAGGCGCAAGGCCTCCCCAACCCGCCGCTGAACGGCCAGCCGGGCTACGTGCAGGCAGGCGAGGGTGAAGGCGAGCAGCCGCAGCAGCAGCCCCAACAACAGCCTCAGCAGCAGCCCCGGCAGGATAACCAGAACCGCCAGGAATACCGCCAGGACCGGCCCGAGCGCCAAGAAAACAGGGATCAAAACCGGGATAATAACCGGCAGGACAACCGCGAGAACCGCAACGACGGCAACCGCCAGGACCGCCCGCGCTTCGAACAGCGCCCGCGCCCGGAATTCCAGCAGCGCGACCAGCAACGCGAGCGTGGCGACCGCCCCTACCGCCAGCCGCAGCCGCCCATCGCCGAAGCCCCGATCGACATCAGCTCCGCCCTCGAGGCCGAACTGACCGCCGCCGTGGCCACATCGCCCGGCCTGAGCGAGCAGCCCCAGATCAAACATGAGGTCAGGCATGAGGTCAAACAAGCAATCCAGCACGAACTGCTGATCCCGACGCCGGCCCCGGCACCCGCCCCAGCACCGGCTCCGGAACCGCGCGCCATTCCCATCAGTACCGAAGCCCCGCCGGCCGCCGAAGAACCCGCCGCCCCCGTCCGCCGCCCCCGCGGCCGGCCGAAACTGGTCAAGGCCGAGATACCGTCCGAATAATCGGGGTGTTGTAAGGGAAAAAGGCGGGGGGCTTTGCCCCCTCGACCCCCACTGGGCCTGAGGCCCAGCCCCCGCTACTTAAGAAATAAAAAGAGGCCTGCCTCCGAGGTGTTTCAAACACCAGAGTGGCAGGCCTCTTTTTATTTCTTCAACTAATGGGGGTCTGGGGCCTCAGGCCCCAGCGGGGTCCAGGGGCGGAGCCCCTGGCCTTTTTCCTTACATCCCCCGTCTATCCGGCCGTTATTTCGGCGACAGGACCATGACCATCTGGCGGTTTTCCATTTTGGGCATCTGTTCGACTTTGGTGTCGGTTTCCATGTCGCCACGGATACGTTCGAGCACTTTCACGCCGAGTTCCTGGTGGGCCATTTCGCGGCCGCGGAAGCGCAGTGTAACTTTCACCTTGTCACCGTCCTCGATGAACGACTTCATTTGGCGCAGTTTCACATTATAGTCGTTTTCGTCGATATTGGGGCGGACTTTCACCTCCTTGATTTCGACGATCTTCTGCTTCTTGCGGGCCTCGTTACGTTTTTTCTGCTGTTCGTATTTGAACTTGCCGTAATCGAGGATTTTCGCCACCGGCGGTTCGGCGTTGGGGCTTATCTCGACGAGGTCGAGTCCCACGGCGTAAGCACGGGCGATGGCGTCGCGGGTGCTGAGCACCCCCACCATTTCACCATCCTGGTCGATGAGCCGCACCTGCGGAATTCTGATTTCTTCGTTGACCCGGGGTCCTTCGCGCGATGGCGGGGCGGGTGGCGCTGGCGGTCTGGCTATAGTGAAGTCTCCTGTTACGGTTCTGGTACTTCGCTTAGGGCAAAGTGGTGAAGAAAAGCAATCCACAACGGCGCCTGGGCAGCAATTCATAGCGCCGGGGGTGTAAATGGTGTTAGGCTACCCACGTTGCAACTATGGAGCCTCCCCGGCGGATTGACCCGGCCAGGCTTAGCCACCGCGGATAAAGCGGCGGAGCGGATAAAGCGGCGAACCGGCGAGCCCGGCTAAAATTGGCTCAAAACAACCGGTCCGGCGCCCTTTTGAGGGGAAACAGGCCATGCATATCGGCAATCCGGTTACCTGGGTATTTTCGCAACTCGGCGCCACGGAGGCCATCGGCAGTACGCCGGTGCAAGAGTATTTCACCACCACCGACTCCGGCGTGCCGGCATTGCGGCGCATAGGCGGCCGGCAGGTATGGGCAGCCCTCAAGCGCGGCTGGGACGATACGGGCAAGGGCCGGGCGGATCTGGTGATCCTGTGGCTCATCTACCCGGTCATGGCGCTGTACCTCGCGGCGGCGGATTACTACGGCCAGCTCGTGCTGCTGCTGCTGCCGGTGGCCTCGGGCTTCGCCCTGGTGGGGCCGCTGTTCGCCGTGGGCATGTATGAGATGAGCCGGCGGCGCGAGCTGACCGGCGAGCTGCATTGGATGGACGGTTTTGCCGTGCTGCGTTCACCCTCCATCGGCGCCATTACCGGGCTGGGTCTGGGGCTCATCGCTCTATTCGGCGCCTGGCTGGTGGTGGCGACGGGCATTGCCGAGCTTTGCCTGGGGAGCGTCCCCACGGGCTTAAGCTTTTTCACCATAGCCTTCACCACCGCCCCCGGCTGGGCAATGCTGGGTCTCGGCACGGTGGCGGGTGCCGTGTTCGCGGTGCTGGTGCTGGTCATCTCCAGCGTCTCCTTCCCACTCCTGCTGGACCGGCCCGTCACGCTGGGCACCGCCATCCGCACCTCGGTGCAGGCGGTACGGCTCAACCCCGGCGCGATGGCGCTATGGGGCGTAGTGGTAGCGCTAGGGCTGGTGCTGGGCAGCATCCCCGTCTTCGCCGGCCTCATCGTGGTACTACCGATACTGGGGCACGGCACCTGGCACCTGTACCGGGCGATGGTACCACGGGTGCTGAACGACGCCCCGCTGATTGTTGAGCAAACCGAAACAATAACGTAGCCTACCCTCAGCCCCGTGCGATGCAACGCACGGGGCTCGGGAGGTTACATGGGGTTCTGGGGGATTATCGGCGCCGGCTGGCGCGGGGCGTTTGGCGCGGTCAAGCAAAACAAGCTGCTCTTCGCAGGATCGGTAGTGGCTCAGGCTTTAGTGCAGGGCTTCGCTTATCTCGTGGCGCCACTGCATTATGTCCAACGTCTCTCACCTCATATGCATATGCATATGTATCTCGCCGGATCTCATACATATCTGTTCGTTAGAGGCGTCGCCGTAAACCTCCCAGAATTCGCCGTCATGGCACCGTTGATGATTGCAGTACATCGTTTCATCCTCGTGCACGACAAACGAAGCGTCTGGTGCAATTGGCACCGGATAGGCTTGTTCGCCACAGTGCTCGCCAGCATACATTTTTTTATTATAGAGGCTCCCACCTACATCGGCCAACTATACAAACCTGCAGGCATAGCAACCATCCTGAGTTGCTGGGCACTCGGCAGGCTTGTGCTTACCTACCCCGCAATCGCTTTGGATATTCCTGCTCCGTGGCGTGAAAGCTGGAATCGCACACGTAAGAATTGGTGGTTTATCGCAGGCGTCATGGCCTTCGGTTCGCTGCCAATCTATTTTGTTATTTTTCTCTCTTTTATGCCCGTGTATGATTCCACACCGGCGGCAGCCACGCATAAAGCCATAACATTCGTCTTGAGCGGCTTGTTAACCACGCCAATCTGGGTTGCCGTAATAGCCGCCCTCGCCTCCGAACTCTTCCGCAAATTTGGAGGCGTACCCGTGCGGGCCTAACGCTGGGCCTCAAGAAAATCGTCAATATGCGCGGCACAAACCTCCGGCGCCTCCATATGCAGCATATGCCCCGCACCCTCGATATCAATGCGCCGTACCGTCCCAGCACTCGCCTCGATAATATCCGCCATCAGCCGCAGCTCCTCCACATCCAGCGCCCCTGTCAGCAGCAGCGTGGGCGGTTGCAACGCGTGCAGCCGCTCGATGTCCGGCATCACCAAAGCATGGTGATCGCGCAGCCATTGCCGGCCGGAGAAAGCCTCAATCTCACGACGAAGCTCCGCACCCGCCGGTAAATTGCGCGTCGTCTCAAACAACGGATGCCGCCACCACAGCTCTTTCGCCTCATCCATCCGCCCCACGCGCGCCAACGCGGTAATTTCCGCCCATTGCACCCGCCATGGTTCGGACCATTCCCAACCGGACATTTGCGGGCTGATCAAAATAAGGCTGCGCACCATCTCGGGATAATCCAGCGCAAAACTCAACGCCACGCCGCCACCCATGGAAACACCGATGAGATCGCAACGCGCGATGGATCTGGCCCACAGCAACGCCGCGAGATCGCCAACATGCGTGAAAACCTCTTCGGACTCCGCAAGCGAGCGGCCGAAATCCCGCAAATCATAGCGCAGCAAACGCCGGCCTGGACGCAACAGCGGCCACAGCCGGTCCCAGGAACCAGCATCCCCGCCGAAGCCATGCACGAACACAGCACACGGCCCCTGCCCTTGCTCCTCGGCGTGGAGCTGCACGCCTTCAGCCCTCGCGCATGAACCCGGCGAGATGGGCGAGGTAATCCTTCTTGCCGATGGCCAGGCCGTTATGGCGCAGAATATCGTAGGAGGTAACGTAATGAAAATAGAAATTCGGCAGCAGCCAGCGGTGCACGAAGTTTAGCCCATCAATATCCAACACCATCGGCGGCTGCAGCGGCATCACGATGCGCCGCTCATCCGCACCCGCGAAATCCGCCGTGCTGAGTTTGCTTAGCTTGCCCAATGTCTCCGCCACAATCGCCTGCAGCCCAGCCAGATCGGCCTCCTGAATCGCGGGGCGCCCCGCCACCTCCTGGCCCTGCAGCCGCGCCGTGCCGGCGGTGGCGTGGAAGCAGACAAGCTGCACCTGGGTGGACAGCGGGAACATATCCGGCGCCAGGCGCTTAGCCGGCAGGCTGGCCGCATCCTCGCGCGCCGCCGCCAGTGCCAAAATCGCATTCAGGCTGTTCAGCGCACCGATGAAACTCCCAACACTGGCGGTATAAATTGCATCCGACATTTTCGTTCCCCTATTTATTGGCTGGCCGGCAAGATTGCACAGACCCCGCCGCCGCACCAGTATGGGCGCATGATACGTTTGGCGGAACCGCGTGATACCGAGAGCATCTGGGCCATTCTGGCACCGGTATTCGCGGCCGGAGATACCTATGCCGTACCGCGCGACATCACCCGCGCGTCCGCCCTTGCCTATTGGCTGGCGCCCGGCAAAACCACTTACGTGGCCGAGCTGGAAGGGCGGATCGCCGGCACATATTACTTACGCGCCAACCAGGCCGGTCCCGGCGCCCACGTAACCAATTGCGGCTATATCTCCGCCCCCTGGGCGCAGGGCCGCGGGCTGGCACGGGCCATGTGCGCGCATTCACTGCAGGCCGCACGAGGCGCCGGATTCCGCGCGATGCAGTTCAACCTGGTGGTGAGCACCAACACGCGCGCGGTACGCCTATGGCAGGATATGGGCTTTGCCATCGTCGGCACCATACCAAGCGCCTTCGCCCACCCCACCCAAGGCGATGTGGCGGCGCATGTGATGTGGCGTTTGCTTTGACAGCCCCGGCATGAAAGACTTCACCAAAATGGGGGAGCAAACATGAACGACGCCGAAGCCCTGGCCCGCGCCGCGATACAGAAAACCCTGGCCGCCTGCACCCAGGCCGGCGATGCCCGCAAGGCCGATGCCTATGCCAATTGCTTTACCGAAAACGGCGCCCTCATCCTGGCCGAAACCTATGCCAGCCGCGCCGCCATCCACAGCTTCATGACCGCCCCCTCCGTCATCCCCCGGCCGCAATCCCCGGCCCCCGGCTTCGTCAGTCACCACCTCACCACCTGCCGCATCGAGCTGACATCGGAACGCACGGCGGTGGTAAAAACCTACTGGCTGGTGATCAGCGCCGCGGGCGTGGACCATAGCGGCTATTACGATGATAAATTCGAGAAGGTCGGCGAGGACTGGCTGATCGCCTCCCGCAAGCCGCGTACGCTGTGGGTGAGCCCGGCGAGCGTGCTGGTTGCCGGGGCTAAGAACTGAGCTGCAGGGAGACAATCAAATGACGCGCGTATTATACATCGGCCAAAAACCTGAAACCGTGGATTTTTCCGATCCCGCCGTACCACCGGGCATGAGTGCCGAGAAGATTAACGCCGGCATCGCGCTCTCCATGGGCCAGATGAAAGAACGCGGCTGGGACGTCGATCTGCTCCTGATTACGCCCGACGCAACAGCAGGCGTGCGCGTGGAGGCGCAATTGGCAAATGCGGCCTATGATTGCGCCGTGATCGGCGGCGGCATCCGCCTGCCACCCAAAAGCCTCACGCTGTTCGAGACCGTTATCAATGCCATTCACAAATCCGCACCCAGCACGGCGATCGCCTTCAACACCACGCCGCAGGACACGGCCGACGCCGTGGCCCGCTGCGTTTAGCCGGAATATCTAACGCGCGAAAACTTGCCCATAACGCTCCGGCTTAAACCCCACGACCAGCGCGCCGGCAATATCCAGCACCGGCCGCTTGATCATCGACGGCTGCTCCACCATCAGCGCAATCGCCTTCGCCGCATCGAAGTCGATCTTCCTGTCGTCAGGCAGTTTCTTGAACGTCGTGCCGGCGCGGTTGAGCAGCACCTCCCACCCAATTTTCTGCACCCAGCCTTCCAGCACGGACCGCTCGATGCCAGACGCTTTGTAATCGTGAAACGCATACTCGATCTTATGCGCATCCAACCAGTCCCGCGCCTTTTTCATCGTGTCGCAATTCTTGATGCCGTGGATTGTGACGCTTGCCATGCTGCTCGTTCCCATCTGCTAAGTGTCTGTCCTGGAACATCTTGAATCTATAGAGTCACTTGTGATTCAGATGCTTCTGACCCGATTCGCAGGAGCAGGCAATGTGGACGAACGAAAATTGCATTTCTTATGAACGCCGTGATTTGCGGTATCCGAGTGATCTCACGGATGCAGAATGGGCTCTGGTTGAGCCATTGATCCGGCCGGCCAAGCGCGGCCGCAACAAGCGCAGGGTGGATGTCCGTGAGATTGTGAATGGCCTGATGTACATATTGAGCACTGGTTGCCAGTGGCCCGCACTTCCCAAAGATCTACCGCCCAAGAGCACAGTTAACGGTTACTTCCTTCGCTGGACCGAGGATCGGACGCTCGATCGGCTGCATCATGCACTCTATGTTCGGTGCCGGGAATTGGCCGAACGAGAGGCCAGCCCGACCGCCGCCATCATCGACAGCCAGAGTGTAAAGAGCGCTGAAAAAGGGGGGGCGAGGGACCAGCTTGGGCCGGCGAGGGCGATGGTGCCGAGGAGCCAGGCGGCGAGGAGTTCATCCACGGGGCGGATGCGGGTGGTGGTGCGGCCGGGGATGATGAAATGCGGCAGGAGCGCGGGGGCGATGATCTGACGCCAGGGGGCATTATGTCCTGACGCTGGCGCAGGTCCCACCAGAGGGCGAGAGCCGGGGCCAATAGCAGCAGCCAGGCGGGGCGGAGGAAATGGAAAATCATGCGGGCACTGGTTTGTGGCTGGTGCGGCGGCGGAGCAGGCCGGCGGCTTGGGCGGCCATGTTGAGGAGCAGGAGGGCGGCGAGCGGATAGTCGTAGAGGTCGGTGCAGGGGCAGGCTGAGAGGGTTTGGACTTTATGGGTCTCGATCTCGTCCAGGCGGGTATAAATCTGGTTGAGCTGGTTGTAGTCCATGGCGCGGTGGAAACCGCCGCCGGTGGCTTGAGCAATGTCCTGGAGGGTAGGTTCATCGATCGCGTCTTCGCCCACCGCATGCGGGTCGCCGATGGCTAGTCGTTATCCATGTTGATATTCGAGGTCATGTTCTGCATGATCTGGTCAACGGAGAAACTCGCCGCTTTCTGGCGTGGCGGGTAGTCCTTGAAGGTGGCGATGAATTTTGCCGTTCGAATCTGTGCTTCCGCAGCCATGTATTCATGAGAGGGGTACCAATCCCAATAAGTGTTCGAATCAGTATCGGCTCGCTCGAACGGATCAGTACGAAAATAAAACAATTTTGGAACGCGTAGCCTGGTCAATGGTTCGGCCCAGACTTCCAGCGTGCCTTGGCTGCGTTGTTCCTCGAACACGGTTTTCCAGTTGCCGAAACGCAGAGACATCAGATCGCCATCGTCGGAAAAATAGAAGAACTCGTCACGCGCGCTGGGGCCAGTGCCGGTGAGCAAGGAGAGTTGGTTGTAACCATCGAGATGGATTTTATGGGTCATATCGCCGATCGTGTAGCCGGTGAGAAGCTTGTGGTGACGTCCATAGTCACTGCTCCTGTTGAAGTTCAAGTCACGTCGTGGGGATCCTTGTGATGCAGCGGAAACCGATATGGCTGGTGCCGCTATCGACCATTTGTGCGTGGCGCGCGGCGGGGCGGTAGCGGCGGCAGTAATTGGGGGCGCAGAGAAAGGAGCCGCCTTTGACGACCTTGCGCGGGATGGCGACACCCGGCTGGTGTGGATCGAGGCTTTGCTCGCGGTTTTCATTGCGCGGATTTGTGGGGATGCAGCAGGGTTTGGCGGCGGCATTCGGATGGCGGTCGGCGTACCAGTCGGAGGTCCATTCCCAGACGTTGCCCGCCATGTCGAACAGGCCGTAGCCATTGGCGGGGAAGGCGCCGGCGGGGGATGTGCCGGCGTAGCCGTCGAGGCAGAGATTTTGGGTGGGGAAATTGCCTTGCCAGCTATTGGCCATGTGGCTGCCGGCGGGGGTGAATTCATCGCCCCAGGTGAATTCCGCACCTTCCAGCCCGCCGCGGGCGGCGAACTCCCATTCGGCTTCAGTGGGCAGGGCTTTGCCGGCCCAGGCGGCGTAGGCCTCAGCGTCCTCATAGGCGATGTGCACGGCGGGGTGGTCCAGCCTTGTGGCGATTGAGCTGGTTTTGCCCTCCGGGTGGCGCCAGTTGGCGCCGGGTTTCCAAGCCCACCATTGGCGGAAATCGTTGGTGGTGACGGCGTGCCTGGGTGGGGTAAAAACCATGGAGCCGGGGGCGAGCTGGGCTTGGGTGAGGCCTGGGAAGACGGTTTTGTCCAGCGGGCGTTCGGCCAGGGTTTTGTGCTTTGTTGCGGCAACAAAGGTGGCGAACTGGCGGTTGGTGACCAGGCGGCGGTCCATGAAAAACCCATCGACGCTGACGCGATGCGCCGGGGCTTCCTCCGGATAGTGATGGTCGGAGCCCATTGTGTAGGTGCCGCCTGGGATCCAGACACTGCCGCCCGGGGTTTCGGTTGCCTCAGCCTCCGGCTTCATTCTTTCTGCAACAGGCACGCCATAGGCCTCCGGTACCGCGTTATGGGCAATGTTCTTGCCGTACTGACGTTACGGCAAGCGTCCATTTGACATGCGATGGCATTGCTTAAGTATATTGCTTAAGTATTACGTAAGAGATGCTAACTATATCAGCAGTTTGTGCGCCGGAAATTAATATTCGGACATCTTTATTCAGCATTGAAATAATATACTGGCTTACAATCATCTTGCCGCCGTTTTCAATCAACTTGGTGGACGGGCGGGCCGGGCTGTCGTAGGGCGTGGGCCAAGTTGTGAACATGAATGGATGTATTGATTTTGAAGCCTGATGCCCTGCCCGTCCTCGCCACCCATAGCGGTAAATTCCATTGCGACGAGGTGTTCGCTTATGCGGTGCTGCGCCTGGCCCTGGGGCTGGGGGCGCCTGGGGCCGACCATGTGCTGCTGCGCACACGCAAGGCGGAACTGATCGAGAGCGCTGATATCGTTTGGGATGTCGGCGGGGAATTCGACGCCGCGAAAGGCCGGTTTGATCATCATCAGCGCGGAGCGCCGGTGCGGGAGGATGGCACGCCGTGGTCCTCGGCCGGGCTGGTGTGGCAGGTTTATGGCGAGCGGGCCGTGGCGGCGCTGCTGCCGGGTTCGGAAAGGTTTGCGGCGGCGATTGCGGCTGAGCTGGATAAAAGCGTGGTGCTGCGGATCGATGAGCAGGACAATGGGGTTTCCGCGGATGGGCCGGTGAAGAAGGACAGCCTCGGGCTCGGCCGGCTGGTGGAGGATTGCAACCCGGCCTGGGATGACCCGGCCGCCAATGGGCCGACGGCCGGGGATGCCGCGTTTCTGGAGGCGGCACGGCTGGTAGGCGATGTGCTGGCACGGCGCGTGGAGGGCATGCGGGCCAAGCATGAGGCGGCGAGCATTGTGCTGGCGGCCTACGAAGCATCTGCCGATAAGCGGATTCTGGTGCTGGAGCGCGGCATGCCGTGGAAGAATGTGATTTTCAGCCATGATCTGCCGGTGCTGTTCGCCATCTCCCCGGCTTCCAACGGGAATTGGATGCTCGACACTGTGCCGCCGGAACCGGGCTCGTTCGAACATCGCCTTTCGCTGCCGGAGGGCTGGGCCGGACTGCAGAATGCGGAGCTCGCGGCCGCGAGCGGGGTGGAGGATGCGGTGTTTGTGCATCTGCGCCGGTTTGTGGGGGCGGCGAAGACGCGGGATGGCGCCCTGGCCATGGCGAAGCTGGCGCTGGAGGCCGCATAAAGCCGCAATCCGCCAGGCTCTGGGGGGGCGCGATTGCGCTGTTGGGCGTTTGCGCGGTCGCGGTGGCGTGGTTTCCGCTGTTGAGCATCACGAGCCTGCCGGCCAGGAGTTATAACGAAGGCTGGAATGCCTACCGGCAGTGGATGACGGTTGCAGGCGTACCGCTTTATGGTGCGCCGTCTGGGCTGTGGACGACGAATTATCCGTTTCTGTCCTTTCATCTCATCGGGCTGATTGGCGGGGCCAGGGATAAGATGGTGCTGGCGGGGCGGGCTGTGTGCTTCGCCTCGCTGGTGGTGGCGGCATTGCTCGCAGGCCGAATCGTGCGCAAAATTGCCGGCGGATGGGCGGGCGCGGTTTATGCGGCGCTGCTGCTGTTTGCGGGACTGGGCGCGTTCTATGGCACCGGGCGGGCGGTGGATGATCCGGAAATGCTGGGTGTGGCGTTTGCGATGCTGGGGCTGTTTGCCTATCTGCGCGCGGCGCGGCTTTCAGCGGTTGCCTTTGCGGCGGCGGCTTTTGCGTTGAGCCTGTTCACCAAGCAGGATCTGCTGGTGTTTCCGTTGAGTGTTGCGCTGCACCTGCTGATGACGCGCAACTGGCGGGGATTTGCTGTGTTTGCGGGAGCCGGGGTGGTGGTGGCGGGCGGGCTGCTGGCATTGTCGTATCATCTCGACGGGGTGTATTTTTTGGCCGATCTGTTCCGGCCGCGGGCCTATGCGTTGCGGAATTTATCGACGGAGACGTTGCATTATCTGCTGCATTTTGCCGTGCCGCTGGTGATTGCCGTGGCGGTTTTGCGGCGCGCGGAGGGATTGCCGTATCGCGGTCTTCTCATTATCCTGCTGCTTTGTTCCAATGCCGTTGCTGTTTGCTTTTCCGGCGGTGATGGTGTTGCGTCCAATATTTTTTATCCGGCGTTGATTGCCGATGTGCTGGCCTGCGTGTGTGGCCTGTGCTGGCTGGAACGCGAGGGCAGGTATTTTGCCGCAGCCCTCGTTGTAACGACGCTGGCGGTGGCGCTGATTGTGCCGTTTCAGCTTTATGCCGATGTGCGGGCGCAACAGCTTCTGCCTGCGGCAACGGTGCAGGTGCTCCAGGCGGTTGCCTTGCTGCGGGACGCGCAGGGGCCGGCGATCTGCGAGGATCTGCTTATTTGTTACGAGTCCGGCAAGCCGATGGATTATGATCCGTATTATGTGGGGGACCAGATTCTGATAGGCCGGATAAGGGAAGATGACGTGCTGGCGATGCTGGCGGCCCAGCATTATGCGGTGATACAGACGGCTGGAAGGCCTGAGGGGCGGTTTACGCCGGCGGTGGTGCGCATGATGCTGGCGCGCTACCGGCAGGTGATGGGCGGCGCTGATTATTCCGTTTTCGTGCCGCGCGCGTGAGGTTAAGGCTCCACTGCGGATAGAGGTGGGGCGATGTCTTCCAGGGATTTTTGTTCCGCATCAACACCAAGCCACGCGGCGATGAGGGCCGCTATGATCATCAGTACGCCGGCGAAGATGTAGCCGGCGCAGATGGCGCGCGGACTTCCGCTGCCGATGAGATGGGCGAAAAGCAGCGGGGCGAGTACGCCGCCGGCGGCTGTGCCGATAGCGTAGAAGAAGGCGATGGCCGTGGCGCGTATTTCCAGGGGAAAAACCTCGCTGGCAGTGAGGTAGGCGGCACTGGCGCCGGCGGAGGCTACGAAGAAAATGGCGGACCAGGCGCAGGTTTGCGTGGTTGCGGTGAAGACGCCGTGCAGGAATAGATAGCCCGTGCCGGCCAGCAGCAGGCCGGAGAGGCCGTAGGTGACGGTGAGCATGATGCGGCGGCCGATGGTGTCGAAGAGCGGGCCGAGGAGCACCGGGCCGCAGAAATTGCCGGCGGCGAGCGGGAGCAGGTACAGACCGGCGCGGCCAGGGGAGACATGGTAGAAGCGGGTGAGCATAAGCGCGTAGGTGAAGAACAGCGCGTTGTATAAAAATGCCTGGGCGGCCATGAGCACGAAGACGAGCACGGTGCGGCTGCGGTATTTTTGGAATAATATTGGTAATATAAGGGAGAAGCCAAAACTCTCGCGGGGTTGCAGGGTTAGTTTTTTAGCCTGCCCCCCCTGCCCTCCGGCGCGGGTTTCGATGTGCTGCATCGCCACCTCGGCCGCTTTGGGGTGCCCGTGGGTGACCAGCCAGCGCGGGCTCTCGGGGATGAAATTGCGTAAGGTGAGAACAATGCTGCCGAGAATGGCGCCCAGGGCAAAGCCTAAGCGCCAGCCGAGGTTGACCGACAATATGGCGGGGTTGAGGAGCAGGATCGTGGCACCGGCACCCAAAGCCGCACCCAGCCAGTAGGTGCCGTTGACCGCGAGGCTGATGCGGCCGCGCAGGCGGGCCGGCATCAGCTCGTCCACCGCGGAATTGACCGCCGCGTATTCGCCGCCGATGCCAATGCCGGTGAGCAGGCGGAAGGCACCGAGGGACCAGGCGTTCCAGGCGAAGGCGCTGAGCGTGACGCCCAGGAGGTAGCAGGCGAGGGTAATGAAGAACATGCGGCGGCGGCCGAAACGATCCGTGAGCCAGCCGAAGACCAGCGCGCCGAGCACGGCACCGCCCACATAGCATGAGCCGATGCCGCCGAGCTGGCCCGGGGTGAGGCCGAGCGCGCGCGGGTTGGTGAGTACCGCCCCCATGGCGCCGATGATGGTGACCTCCAGACCGTCCAGCATCCAGCTTGTGCCGAGGCCCGCGAGCAATAGAGCGTGGAAGCGGCTCCATAGGAGGCGGTCCAGCCGCGCGGGGATATCGGTGGTGATGCGGTGGATGGGATGAACTCCGGCTTTTGCTCGGCAGTGCTAGCAAAATGGGACGACCGCACCCTGTCCGGAACATGAGTTATCTTTCACAATGGACTTTCTTGCTAACTAGCCACGGCATGCGGGGTTGTCCTCGAGCTTGCCAATGCAAACATCCCAGATGCTGGTGAACAAAGGGAAGAGATGGCATGGCCAGTTTGATTGAGGATTATGCCATCATCGGCAATTGCGAGACCGCTGCCTTGGTGGGGCGCGATGGCGCGATCGACTGGCTGTGTCTGCCGCGATTTGATAGTTCGGCCTGTTTTGCGGCTTTGCTCGGCGGTGAGGGCAACGGGCGGTTTGTTATAAGCCCGGTGGGGGAGGCTGTTGGCTCGCGTGCTTACCATAAGCATAGCTTGATTCTGGAAACGGTCTTTGAGACCTCGACCGGTGTGGTGAAACTGATCGATTTCATGACGCGGCAGGGGGAGGAGAGCCATCTGATCCGGCGTGTGCAGGGGGTAAGCGGCACGGTGGCGATGCGACTCGATCTGGTTGTGCGGTTTGATTATGGCACCTCCATACCTTGGGTGTCGCGCAATGCGGATGGGCGCATTGAGTTTGTTACGGGGCCAGATCGGCTTATGCTGCAGGCGGGGCTGGAGGTTGATAACCGTGACTTGCGGACCGAGGCCGCGTTTGAGGTGGTTGGGGGGCAGGAGATTGATATCGCGTTGAGCTGGTCTAAATCCTACCGGCCGGTGCCGCCGCCGCTGGTGATCGGGCCGATGCAGGCGGCTTCTGAAAAACGCTGGCGGGAATGGGTGGAGCGGTTTCAGGGTGATGGGGAATATTCCGAGATTGTGACGCGCTCGCTGATCACTTTGAAGGCGCTGACGCATTTCGAGACGGGGGGGATTGTGGCGGCGGCCACGACCTCGTTGCCGGAGCAGATCGGCGGGCCGCGCAACTGGGATTACCGGTTCTGCTGGCTGCGGGATGCAACGCTGACGCTCTATGCACTGCTGGAATGCGATTTTGTAGAAGAGGCCATCGCCTGGCGGCAATGGCTGATCCGGGCTGCGGCCGGCAGCCCTGAGCAGTTGCAGATTATGTATGGGGTTGCGGGAGAGCGCCAGCTTGCTGAATGGGAGGTTGGCTGGCTCGCGGGGTATGAAAACTCCGTGCCGGTGCGCATTGGTAATGCGGCGGCGGGGCAGCTTCAATTGGATGTGTACGGCGAAATTCTGGATGCGATGTATTATGCCCGGACCAAGGGCATTCCGGCGGATGACACGGCCTGGGGGCTGGAATGCGCGCTGGTGGCGCGTCTCACAAAAATCTGGCGGGAGCCAGATGACGGGATTTGGGAACAGCGTGGCGGGCGCAAGCAGTTTACGCATTCCAAGATCATGGCCTGGGTGGCGGTGGACCGGGCCATACGCTCGGCCGAGGAGTTTGATTTACCCGGGCCGTTGGATGAGTGGCGGGCGTTGCGGGGGCTGATACATGAGGTGGTGTGCGCTGAAGGGTATGATGCGGCGCTGGGCTCGTTTGTGCAGGTTTTTGGGACGAAAAATCTGGATGCTGCACTGCTGATGATCCCTCTGCTGGGGTTTCTGCCGGCGGAGGATCCGCGGGTGATCGGCACTGTCGCGGCGATTGAAAAGCAGTTGCTGGTGGGCGGATTTGTGCGGCGTTACCAGAACCAGATTGCGGGGGATGGGCTGCCGGGCTCGGAGGGTGTGTTTCTGGCGTGCAGCTTCTGGCTGGCGGATAATTACATTCTGCAGGGGCGCGTTGATGAGGCCCGGGAATTATTTGAGCGGCTGGCTGGGCTGTGCAATGATGTTGGACTGCTATCAGAAGAATATGATCCGCATTTGAAACGCATGGTGGGTAATTTTCCGCAGGCATTTTCACATCTCTGCCTGATTACCACGGCGCTTAACTTGAGCCGGGCGACCGGCCCGGCCAGGCACCGGGGGAGATGCGGGGAAACTAACCCTGCTCGAGAGCCCGTAGCTTTGCCAGCCGCCGCTGGTGCCGGGCCGCGCCGCTGAAGCTTGCGGCCAGGTATATGCGGATGAGCTCGGCGGCAAGCGAGGCGCCGCAGATGCGGGCACCGAGGCAGAGCAGGTTCATGTCGTCATCCTCCACGCCTTGATGGGCGGAGAAGGAATCATGGATGAGGGCGGCGCGGATGGTCGGGATTTTATTGGCAACGATGCAGGCGCCGACGCCGCTGCCGCAGATGGCGATGCCGCGCTCCACCTCCTGCGCCGCGATGGCCCTGGCCAGAGGGATGACGAAATCGGGGTAGTCATCAGCGAGGTCGAGCTGGAAGGCACCGAAGTCTTCGACCTCGTGGCCTTCGCTGCGCAGGAGTTGGAGGATTTCGGATTTCAACGTGAAGCCACCGTGGTCCGCTGCAATGCCGATGCGCATTATTCTGCTCCCGCCGCGTCATCCGCGAAAATATGGAGTTGGCCTGCTGGTTTCAGGCGGGCGGCGGGCAGAGATTGGTCGCCGGCGCGCAGGCGCTGGAGGATGCCGCGTTTGTCCTGGCCCTGGACGAGGAATGCGGCGTGGCGGCTGCTCTCGAGCGTTGGGTAGGTGAGTGTGATACGGGGTTCGGCTTTTGCACCGATGACTGCCGCGGCCCAGAGGTTTCGCTCCGCGAGCACGGCGGTTTGCGGGAAGAGTGAGGCGGTGTGGCCGTCTTCGCCCAGCCCTAAAAATGTGACGTCGAAGAGGGGGCGGGCTGGGTCGAGCTGGTTTGAACCGTAGAAGGATTTTAACGCGCGTTCGTAGGCTGAGGCGGCTGCATCCGGGCTCAGCCCTGTGGTGGGGATGGGGTGGATGTTAAGCGCGGGGATGGGGATCTTTGCGAGCAGGGCCTCATTCACCATGCGGTAATTGCTCAGCGCGTCGTCATGCGGCACGAAGCGCTCGTCGCCCCAGAACAGGTGGGTGCGCTGCCAGGGGAAATTGTTTCTGGTGGCCAATTGCTCATAAAGGCGGCGGGGGGTGGTGCCGCCGGAGAGGCAGATGGTAAAGGTGCCGGTTGATGCTGTGGCGAGGGCCAGCAGCCAGTCCGCTACCTGGCCTGGGAGGGCATCCGGCGTGGTAATCGTCTGTTTTGTGCTCGGCATTAGCATAACTCACATTCAACATGACCATTGCAGGCCGGGGGATGGCATACCACCTAATCTAGGCACAGCAAAAAACTGTGCCACTCGACGCCGGTGGAATTGTCATGAATATTACGAATTATAAATTTATGCGGAGGGAAATGCCATGCTGCCTGTAACCATGTTTTTACTGAGCATGATTTTTGCCAGCGCGGTTTTGGCACGTAAGCCAGCGCGGGTTGTGCCCATCCGCATTTCACGCTGAGCTGCGGCACGATGCTGATTGCTGGCGATATCGGTGGGACCTCGGCGCGGCTTGTTTTGGTGTCGCGCAAGGGTGGGGCGCGGAAAATAATTGCGCGGCATGAGGTACGCAGTGGTGATTTCACGGGGCTGACACCGATTGTTGAGGCGTTTCTGGCGGCGAACAAGGCACGGGCGACGGCGGCATGTTTTGGTGTGCCGGGGCCGGTGATCGATGGGCGGGCGCATCTGACCAATTTGCCGTGGGAGTTGGATGAGGCGGGGTTGCGTAAGAGTTTGAAGTTGGAGCGGGTGGATCTGTTGAATGATCTGCAGGCGATCGCGCATGCGGTGCCGCAATTACTGCCTACGGAAATGCTGGAGATCAATCCGGGCAAGGCTGTGAAGAATGGTGCGATTGCGGTGCTGGCGCCTGGTACGGGGCTGGGCGAGGCGTTTCTGGTGTGGGACGGGGCGCGCTATGTGCCCTGCCCTTCCGAAGGCGGCCATGCTGATTTTGCGCCGGCCAACCATGTGCAGGCGGGGCTGTGGCGGTTTCTGACGGATCGTTTTGGTCATGCGTCGTATGAACGTGTGTGTGCCGGGTCCGGCGTGCCGAATGTGTATGATTATCTGCGCTCGTTGGATCCGGCGTCCGAGAGCCCGGGGTTCGCGGCCGCCTTGCAGTCCGCGCCGGACCGAACACCGCTGATTATGGAGGCGGCGTTGGATAAGACCGAGCAAAACCCGCTGGCGGCGGCGACGTTGCGCATTATGGTTGACGTGTGGGGAGCGGAGGCGGGAAATCTGGCGCTGAAGGTGATGGCCATGGGCGGGGTGTATCTGGGCGGCGGCATGCCGGTGCGGGTGCTGCCGCAATTGCAGGATGGCGCGTTCATGCGTGCTTTCAGCGACAAGGGACGGTTTGCGGCATTGCTCGGCAATGTGCCGGTGCGTGTCATTACGGTAAACGCGGCTTTGCTCGGCGCGACGCTGTACGGGCTGGAGCGGGCAAAGGAGACATAGCGATGCAGTTGGGGATGATCGGGCTCGGCCGGATGGGCGGCAATATGGTGACGCGGTTGAGCAAAGCCGGGCATGAATGTGTGGTTTATGACTCGCACCAGCAGGCGGTGGAGGCACAGGCGAAGAATGGCGTGAAGGGTACGGCCAGCCTGCAGGATTTCGTGAAGATGCTGAGCAAACCACGGCTTGTGTGGTTCATGCTGCCGGCGGGGGCGGTAGATTCCGTGCTGGAGGTGCTGACGCCGCTGTTGGAAGAGGGGGATATCGTCGTTGATGGCGGAAACTCGCATTATCATGATGATATCCGCCGCGCCGAGGCGTTGAAGGAGCATGGACTGCATTATGTGGATGTGGGGGTGAGCGGCGGCGTGTGGGGGCTGGAACGGGGGTATTGCCATATGATCGGCGGTGAGGATGGGGTGGTGAAACATCTTGATCCGATTTTCCGTTCGCTGGCGCCTGGGGTTGGTGAGATTGCGCGTACGGGAGGTGCTGAGGGTGAGCCGAGCAGCGCCGAGCTTGGGTATTTGCATTGCGGGAAGAATGGGGCCGGGCATTTCGTGAAGATGGTTCATAATGGTATCGAATATGGGATGATGGCGGCTTATGCCGAGGGGTTCAATATTTTACGCCATGCGAATATTGGGCTGGATAAGCAGGAGGCGGATGCAGAGACGACGCCGCTGCGCAACCCTGAGCATTTCCAGTATGATATTGATGTGGGTGCGGTGGCGGAGGTTTGGCGGCGGGGGAGCGTTGTCGCGTCGTGGCTGCTGGATTTGACCGCGAGCGCGTTGAAGAAGAATCCGGAGTTAAAAGATTTCTCCGGCCAAGTTTCGGATTCTGGCGAGGGACGATGGACCTTGCAAGCGGCCATCGAGGAGGGCGTGCCGGCGCCGGTTATTTCGGCGGCATTGTTCTCGCGCTTCAGCTCGCGCGGTGAGGATGATTATGCGAACAGGCTGCTCTCCGCGATGCGGTTTGAGTTTGGCGGCCATGTTGAGAAAGCGAAGTCATGAGCGGCGCTCCTTCCGACGCGTTGGTCATTTTCGGTGTCACCGGGGACCTGGCGTATAAGCAGATATTTTCCTCGCTGTTGGGGCTGGTGCGTGATGAGGCGCTGGATGTGCCGATTATCGGCGTGGCGCATTCCGGCTGGAGCATCGCCAAATTGCGGGCGCATGCCAAGGAGGCCCTGGCGCAGCATGGGCCGGTGGATGACAAGGCGGAGCAAAAACTCTTGTCGCTGCTGCGGTATGTGGATGGCGATTATGCGGACCCGGCATTGTTTGAGAAATTAAAGAAGGAGCTGGGGAAGGCGCGCCGGCCTTTGTATTATCTGGCGGTGCCGCCAAGTTTTTTTGGCACTGTGGCGGAGGCGCTGGCGAAATCTAACCCGGCGGGAGATGCGCGGCTGGTGATCGAGAAGCCGTTTGGTCATGACCGTGCCTCCTCGCGGCGGTTGAACGATGTGGTGCGGCAGAATTTTGCGGAGGAAAACATTTTCCGCATCGACCATTTTCTCGGTAAGGAGCCGGTGCAGAATCTGCTGTATACGCGGTTTGCCAATCCGATGTTCGAGCCGATCTGGAACCGGCATTATGTGCGCAGCATTCAGATCACCATGGCTGAGACTTTCGGCATGGAGAATCGCGCGGGGTTTTACGATGCGACCGGGGCCAACCGGGACGTGCTGCAGAACCATCTGCTGCAGGTGCTGGCGCATGTGATGATGGACCCGCCGACGGGCGAGGAAAGCGAGGCGCTGCGCGACCAGAAGGCCAGCCTGCTGAAGGCGGTGCGGCCGATTGATCCTAATGATGTGGTGCGCGGGCAGTATCGCGGGTATCGGGATATTCCGGGGGTGCGGCCGGGCTCGACCACGGAGAGTTTTATTGCCGTAAAACTGTTTATCGAGAGCTGGCGCTGGGAGGGTGTGCCGATTTATATCCGCACGGGCAAGAAAATGCCTGTGACAGCCACGGAGGTTTTCGTGCAATTCCACCGGCCGCCGCGTGAGACATTTGGCGAGATGGTGCCGAATGATTCGGCACATATGCGTTTCCGGCTGAGCCCCGATACGGCGATCGGCATGGGGCTGCGGGTGAAGCAAGGTGGCGACAGGATGATGGGGCGCGATATGGAGCTGATGCTGACCTCGCGCGCCGCCGCCAACCGCCCACCCTACCAACGGCTGCTGGGCGATGCCATGCATGGCAAGAACGACCTGTTCGGGCGTGAGGACATTGTGGATGCACAATGGCGCATCGTGCAGGATATTCTGGATGACGCCACGCCGCTGTATTATTACGAACCAGGCAGTTGGGGCCCAAATGAGGCGTTGCAGCTCATCAGCCCAGATGGGACGTGGCGAAATCCTGTGGTGACCTCAGGGTGAGCGCTGCACGGCGGCCGGCAGGGTACGCAGGCGCTGCATTTCTTCTGTGGTGAAGAAGCTGGGGTTCGCCAGGTATTCGAGCAGCATTTCGGTGGTGTCTTCGCCCCAGAATATTTCCGTGCCGACCAGGGTGGTGGGGACGCCGAAGATGCCTTGGGCGATGGCGGTGTCGGTGTTGGTGCGGAGTTGCTGTTTTACGTCTGCTTGGGAGATGGCGGCGGCGACGTCTGTGAGGCCGTGGGCGCGGCCGATTTCATCGAGGACGGCCGGGTTTGAGATATCCTGGCCGGTGGCGAAAGCTGCGTCGAAGACGGCGTCGACCGCCGCATCGGTGGTGCCTAGGGCGATGATGAGGCGCAAAGCGGCGATGGGGTTGAAGGGGTGTGCCGGGGGGAAGCGGAAGGGAATGTTCAGCCTGGCCGCGCGCCATTGGCAGGCGCGGTAGGTGTGGAAGCGTTTGGGCGGGATTTCGGCCGGGCCTTTTTGCTCCCAATGGGTGAGCAGGGCGCCGAGAACAACCGGGACGGGACGCAGTTTGGCGTATGGGGCGAGGCGGGCGCGGGTTTTCCATTGCAGATAGGCGAAGGGGGAGATGACGTCGAAATACCAATCGTAGGTTTGCACGTCCATGTCCGATCATCCTTCGTTTTGTGTTTCATATCGATTATGCCGGGCTGGTCAATTTTATATCGATCAGGCGGCCGCGGCGATTTGCAGGATGATGCCGAGGTGTTGCCGCAGGCCGAGATGGCCGGGGGTGGCGATGTCGGCTTCCATGGCGATGTATTACATAGGGGGCGGCGAGGATGTTTCACGCTCGGCTGACACGTTTGGGCGTGGTTGGGGGTATAGGCGAAGCATGACACGTACCCCTTCCTCTGCCACCGGCTGGACTATCGCTGCGGCCAGTTTCGGCTTTGTCGTGGTGCAGCTTGATGTGACGATTGTGAATGTGGCGCTGCCGACCATGGCCACCACGCTGGGTGCCAGCCTGGCTGGGCTGCAATGGGTGGTGGATGCTTATACGCTGTCCTTTGCCACGCTGCTGCTCTCGGCGGGGGTGCTGGGGGATTTGTTTGGCACCAGGCGGGCTTATCTGGCTGGGTTTGGGCTATTTGCGGTGGCCTCGCTGGCCTGCGGGCTGGCCCCGGATGCGGCATGGCTGGTGGCGGCGCGGGCGGCGCAGGGCGTGGGGGCGGCGCTGGTGGTGCCCAATTCTCTGTCGCTGTTGAACCATGCCACGGGCCATGATGCGCGGGCACGGGCGCACGCGGTCGGGCTGTGGACGGCGGCGGGCGGAATTGCGATTGGGGCGGGGCCGGTGGTGGGCGGCGCGCTGATCGCCGCGTTTGGGTGGCGCAGCATTTTTCTGGTGAATGTTCCGGTGTGTGCTGTGGGGGCGGCTTTGACGATGGTGTGTGCGGTGGAGGCGCCGCGGCGGGCGGGCCACAGGCGGATGGATCTGCCGGGCCAGGGGCTGGCGATTCTCGCATTGTTCGGGCTGATCGGCGCGGTAATCGAGGCGCGGCCGCTGGGGTTGACGCATCCGCTGGTGCTGGGTGGCGGGGTTCTGTTTTTGGCGGCGGGCGGAGCATTTGTGGCGGTGGAGCGGCGCGCGGCGCAGCCTATGTTGCCGTTGCGGTTTTTTAGGCAGGCAAGGTTCAATGCGGCGATCGCCTTTGGGGTGGCGGTCAACCTGGCCTATTATGGCGTGCTGTTCGTGTTGGCCTTGTACCTGCAGGGTACACATGGGTGGGCGCCGTTGCGGGCCGGGCTGGCGCTGCTGCCGCTGACGGCCACGTTTATCCTCTCCAACGTGCTGAGCGGGCCGATGATTGCGCGGTTCGGGGTGCGGCTGCCGATGGTGCTGGGTGGGGCAATAGGGGCGGTTGGGTATTTGCTGCTGCTCACCCTGGGCAAAGGGACGGTTTTTTGGGCGATGCTGCCGGTGTTTTTCCTGATCCCCTTCGGCATGGGGCTGGGGGTGCCGGCGATGACGACCTCGATACTCGCGAGTGTGGATAAAGAATTTTCCGGCACGGCCTCGGCGGTGCTGAATGCGGCGCGTCAGGCGGCGGCGGCCATGGGGGTGGCGGTGTTCGGGGCTTTGGCCGCTGGGGGGCGGGTTGTGCCGGGACTGCATGTGGCGGCGGTGGTTTCAGCGGGTTTGATGCTGGGCGGCGCGGTTGTGGCCTGGGTTTACATCGGCGGGGCGGCGGCGAAAGAACCAGTCGCCAAAGGGGTGAAAACGCATTAATCCCTCACGCCATGAGTGCCATTCTCGACATGCCTCTGGAGACATTCCAGAAATATTTTATTGAATCCGTGCCGCAGTATCGTGCGCTTAAATTGCGGGCCGTGGAGCGTGGGCTGGGGTATCTGTGCTACGACATGCCCTATGATGAGACGTTGATCGGCGACCCCGCGACCGGGGAGGTGCATGAATTCGCCATTACCACGCTGATCGATGCGGCTTGTGCCACCGCGATACAGACGCGGCTGGATAAATCTTTCCGTACGGCGACGCTGGATCTGCGGGTGGATTTCATGCGCAAGAGCCGGGCTGGGTGCACCGTGCGGTGTGAGGCGGAATGCCTGCGGCTGGATGATAATACGGCGGTGGTGCGGGCGGTAGCGCATGAGGGCGACAAGGGTGATCCACTGGCAATCTCGACCGGGAGTTTTGCGATTATCAGCCTGCGCAAGGTGGCGCCATGAGTGTGGCATTTGTGGAGGTCCGGCAGGCGATATTGCGGCTGCCTTATGTGCGGATGCTGGGGTTTGACGTGAGTTGTGAGGACGGGTTGCGTGGGGAGCTGCCTTTTGCGGAGCATCTGATCGGCAATCCGCTGGTGCCGGCGCTGCATGGCGGGGTGATTGCGGCGTTACTGCATTTTACCGCCGCAGCGCAGTTGATGCTGGAGATGGAGGCGTTGAGGATTCCGCAGGTTTTTGGTTGCACGATTGAATATCTGGCCTCGCCTGAGCTGCGGGATAGTTATGCCACGGCCAGCATCATTTCGCAGAGCCGGCGGTTTGCCAATGTCCGGGTTTCGGCTTGGCAGCCGCATTCGGCCAAGCCGATAAGCGCTGCGACCATGCAGTTCCGGCTGATTCACGCGGCTGGTTGAGGCGGGGTTAGTCTCGCGGTAATAGGCTGTGTCGAACGCAAGCCCGGGGGCGAGTGGCAGCAGTTTTGGCAGCGCCTCAGCCGCGTGGCGAGATGGGCCGCTCCAGCCGGTCCATCCACACGCCGCCAGTCGTGGCATTGCAGCTCATGCGCCGCGCCTATGGCAAGGCGGCCTACCACACAATGTTACATTTTATGACTTCATTATGACTTTTACCGGCTCAGAGCACCGGCAGTTTGGCAAGCTCCGCATCGGCGGCGTCGAGTGCCTCGCCGGTGAACATCTCCGGCGCAAACTTCTGCACGCGGCGGAAGGTCATGCCTTTGGCCAGGCCGATGCGCGTGTCGCCGGTGACGCCGGGGAAGTATTTATCCAGCACGGCGCGGGCGGCCGGGTCTGCCAGCAAAGCGCCGATCTTGGTGTCCGCTGTCGAATAGGCAGCGGGGGCGGCCGGTTTTTCCGCCTTGCCAAAGAGGGACGCGAAGAATCCCTTGCCCTTGGGTTTTTCAGGGGCCGCGGGTTTGGCTGGTTTAACGCCGGCCAGCGCCGCCGAGGGAGCGAGCTTGAGATGCAGCGCCGACAGGCCACGGATGATGAAGCTGGAGTCATAATCCATGGTCCGCGCCCCGGCCGGGCCGTGCTTTTCCGCGGCCAGGTCGATATTGGCGGTATGCTCGAGGAATTTTTCGAGGAGAACCCGCACTTCCACCCGCGCGAGCGGGGCGCCGACGCAGACATGCGCGCCACGGCCGAAGGCGAGATGCTCCTTGATACGCGGGCGGTCCAGGATGAATTCCTGCGGATTTTCCCAACGGCGCGGGTCGCGATTGCCGGCCGCCAAAGCCAGCATCACCTTGGTGCCGGCGGGCACCTGCAGATGGCCGACATTCGTGTCCTTGCGGGCAAGGCGGGCGGTCATCTTGGTTGAACCTTCGAGGCGCAGCACCTCTTCCAGCATCGCCGGGATCAGCGACGGGTTTTCACGCAATTTCTGCTGCAGGCCGGGCTCATCGATGATGAATTTCATCGCATTGCCGAGGAGTTTGGCGCTGGTGTCCTGCCCGGCGCCGAACAGGAAGGTGCCGAGGCGGACGATCTCCATCGCATCCGGGGTGGTGCCGTCCGGGTAGGTCGCGTTGGCGAGTTCGGAGATGATGTCGGGGCGCGGGTTTTCACGGCGCTCCATGACATATTCGGCGAAATACATGCCCATCAGCACCAGCGGCGCATTCTGCGCGACGAGGTCGTCGGCATTCAGGCTGCCGGGCGGCACGCCGGCATCGATGGCATCCATGAAGGTCTGTCGATCATCGGCCGGGACGCCAAGGAGATCGGCGATCACCATGGTCACGAAGGGGGTGGCGATCTCCTTCATGAGATCGCAGCCGCCGTTGATGACGGCATTTTTCACCAGCTCGTCGGAATAATCGGCGATGAACTGTTCGTTGGCCTTGAGGCGGGAGGGGGTAAACAGCCGGCTGAGCAGCGCGCGCGACTGGTTGTGCTGGCTGCCGTCATAAGCCACCAGCAGATCGCCGCCGATGAAGCTGGTGCGGTGCTCTTCAATTTGCGGGGTGATATCCGAACCCTGCGGCTCGAAGGGCAACGCAGCGGCGGGGCCTTGCGGGGCGATGGCGGAGGAAAAATCCTCGGTGTTCTTGAGCACGTCGAGGATCTCGTCAAAGCCGGTGACCACAACGATGCCGTTGGGCAACTGGTAGATCGGCCCTTTGGCGCGGATAGCCTCGAAATAGGCGTAGGGGTCCTTCAGAATCTCGTGGTCGCTGAAGTAGTCGCGCTCTGCCAGGCTATCCATAGGTCTCTCCGAATGTGGCGCAGGGAACAAGTTGTGCGCCATACTGTCGCATAACTCCGATCCGGCAGCGGCGTCAAGCCTGACGCCCCTGCCCATCCGTGCACCCGAATTATTCCCGCTTATCCGTTTAGCCGCTAAGGTCAGGCATGACTGATCCGTTGGTGCAGCTTCTGCTTGCGACGATTTTAATGTTTGCCGTGCTGCTGCTGCCGCAGGCCCGCAAGGGCTGGCCATTATGGCTGCGGGCGGCCTGGTCCGTGGGCATTTTCATCGGGCTCACTCTGGTGCTGCGCCAGCTCATTGGCTCACCGCTGCGCCCGCATTTTGAGATGGCCCAGCCGGCCGTGGCACTTTGGGAAAAGCTGATCGAGGCCGGGTGGTGGCTGATGGGTGCGCGCGGGGCCATTGGGCTGATGCGACTGGTGGTGGTGCTGGAGCACCGCCCGCGGGAGACGCAGATCGTCTCGGATCTTGTGGCCGGAGCCATCTATATCACCACCGGGCTGGCGATTGTTGATTATGTGTTTGCCGTGCCTATTGGCGGGCTGCTGGCCACCTCAGGCATTATCGCGATCGTGCTTGGCCTGGCCTTGCAAAGTACGCTGGCGGATGTGTTTTCCGGCATCGCCGTGGGGCTGGAACGCCCGTACCGCGCCGGGGATCTTATCTGGGTGGAAGGCGATATTGAGGGCCAGGTGCTGCAGGTGACCTGGCGCTCGACGCAGATTGCCACCGGGCAGAATAACATTGCCATTGTACCGAACAGCGTCATGGCCAAGGCGCGCATCATCAACCGCAGCCGGCCGACGATGGTGCGCGGGGCAACACTCAACGTGCGGCTGGACCCCGGCATTCCGCCGGAACGCTGCCAGGCGGCGTTGATGGCCGCGGCGCGGTCCTGCAGCCTGGCGCTGAAGGCACCGGTGCCGGAGGTGGCATGCACGGGGCTGAATGGCGATGGCGCGACCTATCAGCTCAGCTTTTCGGTGGCCACCAGCAGCCAGTTGGCACTGGCGCAGCATGAGTTGCTGACGCATGTGCATCGCCACCTGCGCCATGCCGGAATAGCCCTTGCCGTAGCCGGAACCGCCACATCCCCTGCCCCGCCGGCGCCATCTCCAGCGCAGATGCTGGAGCAGTCCGATCTGTTCGGGGTGATAGAACAGGCGCAGCGCGATTTGCTGGCCGGGCATTTCAAAACCATCTGGCTGCAGCCTGAGGAAACGCTGATCAAACAAGGAGCTGAGCCGGATGCGCTTTATGTGCTGGCGTCCGGTGCGGTGGAGATCAGCATTGCCGAGGCCAGTAGCACACGTGTGGTGCACCATTTGCGGCCCGGAGAGAGCCTGGGTGCGATCGGGCTGATTACCGGCGCGCATTATGCCGCCACGGCAACGGCGCTGACGCCGGTGAAAGCCTACCGGCTCGACAAGGATGCGATTGCGGCGGCGATTAAAGTACAGCCGGCGCTGGCCAAGGGGCTGGAAGCCCTGGCGCAGCGTGGCCGCGCCGCACTGGCCGAGGATGCCGCCGCGCATGCGGAAGACCGGCTGGGGCAGTCCGACATGTTCCTATCCAGGCTGCGGAATTTGATTCACGTGTTGCAAAGCCGCTAGTACATATCACGAGGTTTTCGTGGTCCAGGAGAGTTTCTGTGCCAGTGCCGGGCGGCGGCCAAGCCGGCGGCGCAAAGGTTCGTCGTATAACACCAGCGCCAGCCAGGAGAGCAGCACCACGCCCAGCGTTGCGGCGCAGGTTATGGCAACCAGGGGTAGACCATGCCTGGCGTGAAAGAGATGGTATGAATTGCGAACCAGTAGCGGGAAATGCAGTACATAGAGAGGATAGGAGATGCGGCCGAGCCATAAGGCCGCGGGGACGAAAAATGGGGAAAGACTGCCCTGGTCCAGCCCCAGCAGCAGGATGAGCGGGAACAGGAAAAATATGCCTAGCAGGTTATAGATCCAGTCCCCATGGAATTGCGGGACCGAAAAGAGTAGCAACAATGCCAGCCCCAGCCAGAGGCCGGAGACGCGCGGCAGCCGGACAAATGCGCTGCGCTGCCATAGGCGGAACATGAGCACACCGGCAAAAAATGAGAACATCACGCGCGACAGGCCCGGCACAACCTGCGTTCCACCGGCGCCGTGGCCTGTCTCGCCGGTTGTATAGCCGGCATAGGCGATGCCCAAAGCAGCGATGGCGATGATGAGGTAGAGGCGTCTATCGGTCAGATGTTTGAGCAGCGCCGCGTAGAAAATATTGGCGACCATCTCATAGAACAAGGACCAGGCCGGTGGATTGAGAGGAAAGACCTGGTCCGCGCCGGAGACCAGCGCCGGTATGAGCAGAAGGCCCAGAACGAGCTGTTCCGTGAATGTTATATTTGTGGCGGCATTCAAAATACCCCCATGGGTTTTGAGCAGCAGGTCGGCAAATCCAAGACATGCGCCGCAGATGATCAATGGGTAGAGGCGAACCACCCGGATGCGCAGAAAGGCCTGGAAATTCATTGTGTTTTGCAGCTTGATTTCGTAGGATTTGGCGATCACGAAACCGCTCAGCGCAAAGAAGAAATCAACCGCGAGATAGGCATGCGGGAAAATATTGCGCGGCCAGTAATAGCTGAGATGAAACAACACCACCGAAATAGCGGCGATGCCACGCAAGCCATCGAGTGTGGCCAGATGCCCGTGAGGTTTCTCCATGCGCGCAAGGAACAACAGCGACAGGATGTGGCGCAACCCCAAAAACTCAAACTTTACAAAACTTAACGAGGCCGACAGGCTGGCGTTGGGCTGGAGAGATTTCCAGGATCACCAGCTATTTTTACAGAAGATTAAATTGCAGGGATTGGGATTCTGAGGTTTAGTACCCCTTTCGCGGGTCGTAGTCTGGCACCAGGCGCCAAAACCGATATGACGTCCACGAAGCTTCATAATAAACAAAGAAGTAGCCTTCGAACGGCCCCCGAATCGGCCTATCATCCGAGGGGGAGTTGACCTTTTTTGTAACGGCTTCGTCATGGGCTGCAGAATATCGACTCGACCTAACATAGTCTCTTCATTTCTGCATGAGGTCTTTCGGACAAGCCACCCGAAATCTCGCTGTTCGATTTTTAAAACCTTAGTCGAAACGGGATTTCGTGTCTGCCTGTTTGAGAGATCTATTTTGCAACATCAGGCCGGCACAGGCGATCTTACCGCGTTTCTTACACAATCTTATTATATATATTGTTGACTTGTGCAGCGCAGCAAACAAAGTATAGCTCAGGTTGCCGCCCCGCGTGGCAGGGTTGTGGGCTACCCAATATGGCCGCGCAATTGCTGCTCACAGTAATGATATCGTATCGACGGAGCGTAATGATGGATTATGCAACGACTTTTTGTGATTATGCAGAGCTCAACAATATGGCGTGGCAGAAAACCTCCAAACATCTGGAGAGGTTTCCGCCCGCAGTTAGCCTGAAGACAATCGTCAACATCTCCACAACGCTGCAGATGGCCGGGTTATGGTGCATTTTTGCGATCGGCCTTGGCATTTTGTCTGGCGGCCATGCTCGGCTGCAGCATCTGTTTACCGGCCTGTTGCTGGCCATAGTGCTTGGCCTGTATTGGCATGCCGCAGGGTTGTTCAGCCCCGGCAGGCTGGTGGACAACCGCCGGCAGCGCCTGCCTGTTGCCGCCCTGCTCAATAGTTTTGCCGGCGCCGCGCTGGCCATTTTTATTCTCACCGGGCTGGAACACCGGCCAGGAGCCGAGATGGCGCGTGACGGGCTGCTCGCCGGCATTGCCATTCTGCTGCTGGCAGCCAGCGCCGGCGGCGTTACCCGGGGGTTCCTGCGCCATGCCATGCGGCGCCAACGCCTGGCTTGCGATATCATATTGGCGGGCAAGCCGACGGCCATGCACGGCTTCATCCGCCAGATGCGGGAACACCATGCCGCCGTGCATATCTGCGCGGCATTCACCCTCACCCCCACCGCTGCACCGGGAGAGATCGAGGGGGTACCGATGCGGGGTGGTATATCAGATCTGCTCAGCTATCATGCGCGTTTTCCGAAACCACGCGTGGTGATTGTGGCACCCGTGGAGATGGTATTGTCCGATGAACATCTGGCACCTCTGCGCATGCAACCTTTACATGTTCTGGCTCTTTCCGAGCCGGTTAGCGCCAGAGATTTTGCAACGCGCATCTGCGCCGCGGGCGTGCCGGGGGTGTTGCTCACCCCGGTACTCACCCCGCCATTGCGCCCGATCGATCATCTACTCAAGGGCATATTCGACCGCCTGGCCGGGGTTGTGGCGTTCCTATTATTCGCGCCGGTGATGCTGGGCTGCGCTGTGATGATCAAGCTGACGAGCCCGGGGCCTGTGCTCTACCGCCAAAAACGCATCGGATACCGGAACAACATGTTCAATGTCTATAAATTCCGTTCGATGCATCTAACCGACTGCAACAAGATAACGCTGACACAGCGGGGCGATGCGCGGGTGTTTGCCTTCGGGCATCTGATGCGCCGGCTGAGCCTTGATGAGTTGCCGCAATTGTTCAATGTCATCCGCGGCGAAATGTCGCTGGTGGGCCCGCGGCCGCATATGCGCGAGGCCAAGGCGGGCGACCAACTCTATTATGATGTCGTACTGGACTATGCCTCACGCCATCGGGTGAAACCCGGCATCACCGGCTGGGCGCAGGTGAATGGCTGGCGCGGGCCGACCGAAACCGACCATGCCATTCGCACCCGGGTCGAGCATGATCTCTATTACATTGAAAACTGGTCTTTCTGGCTTGACCTTAAAATCCTGTTTCGTACCGTCACCGGCGGGTTCTCTGGGAGCAATGCATTTTAGCATGAAAATCATTTCAATAAGGAAAATTCGAAATCTTCGGGTTACTACCGTAATGGCGATGGCGGTTGCTTTGACCGGCTGTGCGGGTAACAACAATACGCCGGTCACGGTAAAAAACGTGCCGCCGCCGACCGCCGTGGTTTCCGTGGAGACGCAGACGCTGACGCCGGATGAGATCGCCCAAGTTACCGGTGGTGCCGATAATGGTGCCTATGTGCTCGGCCCCTCCGACGTTATTTCCGTGAACGTCTATTCGCATCCCGACCTCAGCGTGCCGAATCCGCTGCAATATGGCAATTCCGGCGGTGCGCTGATTACCAGCGACGGCACCGTGCAACTACCGCTAATCGGCAATGCTGCGGTCGGTGGCCTGACCTTGCCGCAGGCGCAGCAAAAACTTCAGGTGCAATATGCAACCTATGTCGTGAATCCCAAAGTGGCAATCGAGATTCAGGAGGCGCAAAGCTTCCGCTATTATCTGCTTGGTGCCTTCACATCGCCGGGCGTGAAATATCCGGCACATCCCCTGCATCTGCTCGATGCGCTGGCCCTGGGCGGCAGTGTCGATATCTCCGGCGCCGATCTCTATCAAGCCTATGTCGCGCAAAACTCGGTGAAACTGCCGGTCGATCTACACGCGTTGCTGGTGAATGGCGACATGTCCCAGAATGTCACGCTGGCACCGGGAGATGCGATCGTGATTCCGACTTCGGCAAATGAGAATGCCTTCGTGTTCGGCTCTATCAGCAAGCCAGGTGCCGTGCCATTCCAATCCGGTGGGCTCTCGCTGTTGCAGGCGCTGAGCGATGCCGGGCTGGATCTCCCCTCGATGACCAACGGCAAACTGGCCCAGGTACGGGTGATCCGCAGCCAGGGGGCGACCGCGCAGTATTTTGTCGTGAATGCCGCGATGATCGAGGATGGCAAGGCAGCCCCCTTCCAGTTGCAGCCTGGCGATGTTGTGTATGTCCCGGCAAACGCAATTGGCACATGGAATCAGGCGATCTCCGCTTTGCTTCCATCTCTGCAAGCGGTGTCAGGTATTCTCAACCCCTTCGTCGATATAAAATATCTGCGGCAATAATGGATGAAATGGTGAATTATGACGCTTGCCGCAACAGATATTGATACGCCGGTTCTGGACTCTTTTGAGATTGGCGAGATTGGTTCCGCCGTTCTACGGCGCTGGCGCTTCATCGCCGCTATGGCGGGAATTGGCCTGGTGCTGGCGCTGTATTTTGTGATGACGGCTTCGCCGAAATTCACCGTCAGCGGCTCGATGTATCTCGGCGACCGTGCCGCGGGAGGAGGCGACGCCGATGGAAATTTTCTGACGGCCTATCAGGATTCCAACACTGTGAACACGCTGGTCAGCCTGCTGCAGTCCCGCGCCTTGGTGGAGAAGGCGATATTGGAAACCGGGCTCAATGCCAGCGTAACGCCGATGCATGCCCCCAGCCTGCCCTATTGGCGTTGGAAATATCAATATGGAAGAGCAATTGAAGCATTTGCGCCGGCGCAGGGTGCGCTCGTGGCTCTGGATGCGGTCATCTCCGATCCTGGCAGTGCCAGATTCAATGCCGTTATCACGTTTAACGACAATGACCATTTTACCGCGACGACCCAGGGAAGTTTTTGGCATCCAGCAAATATCCTGTTCACCGGCACCTTGGGTCAGCCGATTTCCGAATCCGGTATCAGCATGGTTTTGAAATCCGCGAATGATGTGATGCCGCCGGCAGCCGGCAGCCGCTACATGCTTTCCGTCGCCCCGGCCAAGGCTGTGGCAGACCAGGTACTGGGCGGCGCGCTCACGGCAAATGCCGGGGCCGGCATTGCAGACCCGACCCAGGTCGCGAATTTGCGGTTGCTTTGGCAGAACCCATATCAGGGCGCGGCATTTCTCAATCAGTTGATGCAAGATTTCATTGCGATGCAATTATCCTGGAATACGGAAGCAGCCTCCAACACCGAAGCATTCGTGACCAGCGAGCTGAGCAAGGTGCAGACGCAGATGCAGGGCGCCGACAAGGCGCTGGCGGATTATCAGGCCAAAACGGGAATCCTCGATGTATCGGGCTCGTCCCAGGCGCTGATCAACCAGCTCTCGCAGTATGAGATGCAGCGGACGTCCCTACTGCTGAAACAGCAGGCATTAACACAGGTGCTCGCCGCAATCCATGACGACCATAGCTCCGATCCATATCTGATCAGCGAGATCGACGACCCGGTACTGACCACACTCGCCAATTCACTGGCGACGGCACAAACCCAACTCAGTGCGCAAAGCGTGACTTTGACCGGTGCGGCACCGGAGGTACAGACATTGCAAGAATCGGTCTCAAGCCTGCGACGCTCGGTATATGCGCTGCTTTCCAACGATCAGAAGATCGCAACACAGAGCCTGAAGAATATCAATAATGTGATCGCCCAGGCGCAGACAACGCAGCAGACAATGCCGGCAGAATCTCTGCAGGTAAATGCGCTGACACGGGCGAGCGATGTGTCCGGCCGGCTATATGTCATGCTGATGCAGAAAGAAGAGGAGGCCGAGGTTTCGAAGGCGGCGACGATCGTTGCCAGCCGTGTCATAAGCCCGGCGGAAGTGCCTCTTGCGGCAACCACACCCAAGGCGACGGTGACGATGCTTGGCGGTATTTTGTTCGGACTGTTGCTGGGTGTGTCTTCTGTATTGGCGCGCCGGGCTTTCTCCGGCCGGTTTCAGAGCTACGAAGAAGTCCGCCGCTTCGCCCCGGCTGAGATCTTCGGCATGGTACCATTGGTGCCGCAGATGGAGCGTGCAGCACCACGTCTCGGCCATGACAAGCAGACGCCATTTTGCGAGTCCATCCGCATGCTGCGTAGCAGCCTCTACCAAAATTATGGTGGCCCGGGGGCGAAAATTATTAACATCACATCGGCAACGGTTGGTGATGGTAAATCCACCGTTGCGGTCAATCTTGCCCGCATGCTAGCCGAGGATGGCAAACGCACGGTGCTGGTGGATGCAGATTTGCACCAGGGAAGGTTGCATGAATTTCTCGGTTTGCCGCAGGCGCCCGGGATAAGCGATTATGTTATGGGTCGCACTGCTATGCAGCACCATGTGCCTGGAGAGCGATTTGTCCTGATCTCTTGCGGTACCGCTTCGGCCAACGCATCAGAGCTGGTGAACATGCCGCGGCTGGACGAATTGTTTGAAAAATTGCGGGAAAAATTCGACTATATCATTACCGACTGCCCTCCCCTCCCCGTGGTGGCCGATACGCTGGCATTGGCTCGCTTTGCCGATATCGTGCTTTCCGTTGTCTATATAGACAGAACATCGCGGCACAATTTCGCGCTGCATCTGAGTGCGCTGCGCGCGCGCCACCGCCCGCATGGGGTGATTGTGAACGGTGTGGCCAATGCAAACACCATATATGGCTATGCGCATAGCCGGCGTGGAAACCTTCTGACGCGCGCACGGCAGATTGTGGCGTCGGCATTATGAATCCGCCACTCGGCGTGCCCCCGATCTTTGTGAATGGACGATTTCTCACGCAGCCGATGACCGGGGTACAGCGCGTGGCGCATGAGGTGACGGAGGCCTTACGTACACGATATGGCAGCCGGCTCAGCGTTCTGGGCCCGGCACGGGGGGCGGTTCCAGATGCTGCGCGTGCGACGCGTGTAGGTCGCAATGCCGGGCAGTTTTGGGAACAGATCGACTTGCCACGCCATGCGCGCAGCGGAATTTTGCTCAATCTCGGCAATACCGCACCGCTGGCCCATCGGCGGCAACTGGTGATGATCCATGACGCCGGCATTTTTTCAACACCAGAGGCCTATTCAAGGAAATTTCGTGCCTGGTATCGCTTTCTACAGGGGGTTCTGGGGCGCAATGGCACAGGCATCGTAACCGTTTCGGAATTTTCAAAGAGCGAGTTAGTACGAAATCTGAATCTGGAACCGGCAAATGTTCATGTGGTCCGTCCCGGCACAGATCATATGGCACGGTTGGCTGCCGACAAGGAAATTCTGACGCGCTATGGGCTGAGGCAGGATGGTTTCGTACTGGTTGTCGGCACGCTGGCCGTGCATAAAAATCTCGCCGCGTTGAATGTTCTGGCCGAGGCATTGGCCGCACGCAGCATGCCATTCGCCATTACCGGCACGGCCGGGGGAGCGGCGTTCAGTGCCAAAGGACCAGCGCGTCTGCCGACGCCGGCTCTGTATCTGGGGCGCGTGACGGATGAGCAGTTGAAGGCACTTTATGAAAATGCGGCATGCTTCATTATGCCTTCTTTGTACGAAGGGTTTGGCCTGCCTGCGGTTGAGGCGATGATGTGCGGCTGCCCGGTCATTGCTGCCGATATTCCCGCATTGCGGGAAACCTGTGGAAATGCCGCATTATTCTGCAACCCGCGCGCGCCGGAGGACATCGCACAGGTGACGTTGGCGTTATTGGATAACGCACCATTGCGCGCGCAAATGCGCGAACTGGCATCGCGACATAGCTCAGGAATGACGTGGCAGAGATCTGCTGATACGCTCGCCAATATCATCGCCGGGCTTTAGGGGAAGAGGGTGTGATGGAAGAGGGCGAAATGGATATTGCGGTGATCATTGCTTCGACCGGCCGCGCGGCCGAGATCGAGGATTTGATCACCTGCCTGGCCCGGCAGACCAAGGCCCCGAGCGCGGTGATATTATCCGTTGCCAGTGTCGCGGATGTGCCAGACAACTTGCCGCCCTGGGTTGAAATTCTCATCGGCGAGAAGGGGCTGACCAAGCAGCGTAACCGTGGGTTGGAAGCGGTTCTGCATCGCAGCGATGTCATTTTATTCTATGATGATGACTTCATCCCCGATCAATTTTCCCTCGCTGGGATCGAGAATCTTTTTACACGGTATCCGCATATCGTCAGTGCGACAGGGGCCGTGCTGGCAGATGGGGTGAAATCCGGGGGGATCGGATTTGCCGCCGGCTTCGCGCTGGTGCGTGAGCATGAAGCAGTACCACCGCAAGCGCTGGTGGTTGATGAAATTCTCTGGGCCTATGGCTGCAACATGGCATTTCGTACCAGCGCGGTGCAGGATCTACGGTTCGATGAAAATCTTATCCTGCATGGTTGGCAAGAGGACATGGATTACGTGGCACGAATTGCCAAGCGCGGTACGGTGGTGAAGACGAATGCGTTTCACGGCGTGCATCGCGGCGTGAACAAGGGGCGCAGTTCCGGCGTGCCGCTTGGCTTCGCGCAAATCGTGAATCCAGCCTATCTCGTACGCAAAGGTGCCATGACGTATCAGAAGGCGGCGACACTGATGCTCCGAAATTTCCTGGCAAATCATGGCAAGCTTTTCCGCCCGGAACCGTTCATCGACAGGCGCGGACGGGCCTTGGGCAATTGGCGGGGCGTGCTGCATTTACTGAGCGGGCGCGCCGACCCCAAAGACGTATTGAGGATGCTTTGACGCGGTTGAACTACATATCATGACGATACCCGTGCTTCTCGTGTGGCTGGCAATTCTCGGGACACTCGCGATGCGGCGAGACATGATGTTGTTTTTGTTCAATGGCAGCATTGCGTTTGGCGGCATGACATTATTACCGACCGGGCTGACCGGCGGGCTGAATCTACCGGCGCAAACCGTATGCGCGTTGGTGCTGATCGGGATGTGTTTGTTCGACCCACCCATACGGGCGCGCATCGCACTCTGGGCGCTGGATATTCAGAAGCTTGGGCTGCTGGCGTTATTCGGCGTGTTTGCTGCATTCAGCGCAATGATATTACCCAGGCTGTTTGCTGGAACCATCCAGGTTTATTCACTGAACGCTGCCGGTACCGAGAGCCTGCTCTATCCGAGCTCCGCTAATTTCTCGCAGACAGTTTATATTTTTGTGTCCATAGGCATGGTCTTTGCCATTGCCGCCTGCGCATCGCAGGCGGGGTTCTTGCAGCGCTACCTGAATTCAGTGGCAGTGGCTGGAATCATGCTTGTGCTCTCGGGCCTTGTTGACTTCGCATTTGGCGTGGCCGGGCACGAGGATCTGCTCGCCGGTTTCCATAATGCCAGCTATAATCTTCTTGACAATGAAATGATCGCCGGCACCAAGCGCATTGTTGGCTTCATGCCGGAAGCCTCGGTATATGGCCAGGCTTGTTGCTCCATCCTAAGTTTTCTGCTGTTCAACCATTCACTCTACACACGCCGGATGCGACGCCTGGTGCTGCCCATGGTGATCATCCTGCTGATCATTCTGGCCGTTGAATCGACGGCATCGACCGGCTATCTTGGACTATTCGCGATCGGTAGCATTCAGGCCTTGCGTTTATTCGCACGCATAAATTTCGTACGCTGGACCGGTGGCCGGCGGTTTGGTTTAACGCAATATTTTCTCGGCGGGTTTATGCTCATTTCATTCCTCATTATTGCTGTGCCTGCAAGCTGGTGGGCACATTTGCAGATTCTGCTTAATCTTATGCTATTCCAAAAAACCGCAACCAGTTCGTATCTTGAGCGTTCGTCCTGGACACAGGCCGGTTGGAATGCATTTTATGCGACTCACGGCATTGGCGCCGGCATCGGCTCCGTTCGCACATCAAACTGGTTTGTTAATCTGGCAGCCAGCACGGGGGTTGTCGGTGTACTCTTGTTTTCACTGTTCGTGCTGCGCGCTGTCATGCCGGCCAAACGGGAGATTGCCGAGCCGCTGCGCCGGCTGCAGCGTGGTACAATTCTCTCGCTTATTCCTGCGGCTCTGATGATCGCCGCATCTGGCACGACACCGGATCCGGGCGTGTGGATCATGTCACTATTCGGCATATTATATGGCATTAAGTTCAGCCCACATCTGGTCAGCGCCACTGTACCGCGCGCCACCATGCCTTTGGTGCGGGAGGGTGCTGCTACATGAATGACAAGCCCTTGCCTCTGATTTCAGTGATCATCGCCGCATATAATGCAGCCACCTATATTGCTACCTCAATACAATCTGTACTACGGCAAAGCCATACAAGACTCGAGGTTATCGTTATCGACGACGGCTCCAAGGATGCCACCGCCGAGATTGTCCGCACATTCGCGCAGCAGGATGAGCGGGTGGTGTTACTCACCGGCCACGCCAATGAGGGTGTCTCCGCTGCACGAAACCGCGGGCTGACGTACGCGCGTGGCGACTGGGTGGCTATCCTCGATGCCGATGATTTATTTCATGAAAATCGCCTCGAATTGCTGCTCACTTTTGCGGCCACTCATGTGCTGGACGTGGCAGCGGATAATCTGGAAATGCGCAATTTTGGGACAGGTGCACCGCGTGGCAAGGCATTTCCAGATGCATGGATGGACCCCACAACTGACATCACCATCGTGGATTTTCTGGAACGGGATCTGCCCGGCATGTTCGTGCGCGAACTTGGCTTCATCAAACCAATCATCCGTGCAGAATTTTTACGCGCACATGGCATAAGTTACGATCCGTCGATCTGGGCGGGAGAGGATTTTCTGTTGTATCTTGATTGCCTGAAAGCCGGCGCACGCTTTCGACTTATGACGGATGCATTGTATATCTATCATTTGCGGGAAGGCTCGGCATCGTCGGGGCGAAATGCGAGTCTGGAATTGCAGCGCGGCAATGCACTCCTGCTTGAGAGGCTGGCACCTTCCGACCCGGCCATACGGGATCTGCTGCTGCTGCGACGGATGCTAATCTATTATGAGTTATTCAATTGGCGGCTTAAGAGCCGCGATATGGTGAAGGCAGCGGCTGCGGCTTCGCAGTTACCTGTCTGGTTTCTGTGCAGCAAGCTTTCCACCGCCCTGCTGCGGCGGTTGGGCGTGGTGGCCGGCAATCCGTCATTACGGGCATTGCAACGGTTACGCCAACGCCGTGCCAGTAGCGCTATGAATGTTCCAACGTAGGCGTCCCGCCGGCGGCTAACGAAGCAGGTGGCGTATGGGGGTTTGCAAGTAGACCATGCAGGCGCCCATGCAGGGTTTTCAGGTAGTAATGAGCGGCCAGCCATCGCGCCTGAAATATGGCCAACAGCATGCCGCCAAGCGGACGAACAAGATAACGCAGGATCGTTATTTTCGGAATGACTTCCATATGTTTGCGCAAAACACGGCCAAATCCCGTGCCGTAAATATGGGCACGTTGTACTGCCAGTGGTGTCAGCGCTTTGTCAGGATGGATAACATAAAGATCGAAATCGTAGAACAACAGGGCACCTGCACGCTTAAGCCTAATGGCGAGATCCACACCTTCAGCCGAACCAAAACGCGCGCCAACACCCAGCTCCTCATCGAAGCGCAGCACCGGCGGCAGCGTCGCACGATGGAAGAACATGTTGAACTCGATGATGCTCGTCCAGATATTTCTGTAATCGGGTACGCCGCTGTGCGTCGCCCAGCGGCCGGAGCCAAGCGCCCCACCCGGTGCGCGGGCGGGGCCGGTGAGCAGACCAAGTGCCGGGGCTGCGATAAAATGCTGGTCTACCCGTGGAAGAAGCGCGTCGGGGTAGAGGCAATCATCATCGGGGAATGCAAGTATCTCGCCTTGTGCCTCGGCGATTCCGAGGTTGCGCGCATGCGAGCTGTTGGCGATCGACGAACGCAGCCAGTGAATGGAAAAATCCTTCGTATAGGACGAAATAACTGGCTGCAGCCTGTCATCTTCGTTCTGGTCGACGATGATCACCTCAAAATCCGTCATGTTCTGGCGTTTCAGGGAGTCAAGGAAAGCACCGAGTTCCGTGGTTCTACCTTTGGTCGCGACGATCAGGGAAAAGCGCATGGCGGACTCCAAATTGTTCAAACTATACGCTAATTCATCGAGGAATTCATTGAAGATCGATTATATAGGGATGACATGCCATGCATGCATCAGAGGAGTCCTGCTTAGATGACGAGTTTTGCTATTCTGTTCAAGACACATTTCTGGGACGATTTTGCTGCGCGGCAATTGCAGCGGTTGCAGGCGCATAGCCGAAGCGGTGCGGTGATCGCGGTGATCGATGAGACGATGGAGATCGTGCCGCCGACCACGGCACCCCGGGAAATCCGGATTCATGAAGATGATCTCACGCGGTTGAACCTGGCCCGCGTGACAACACATGGCTCGATCATCTGGTACAATACGGATTACCCGAATTACGTTGCTTTCGATCAGCTTGAGGCTTTCGATTATTATGTGTGCATTGAGTATGATGCCTGCGTGACGCTGGACCTTAGCCGGCTGGTGGAGGATCTGGCACGGGATGGGGTCGATTATCTCGGCTTTCCGATCCGCAAATCCAGCCAGGATTGGCCTTGGTATGAGCTGCACCGGGAAAGCTATGGCGATGAGATGCTCGTTTATCTCTCCTGCCTGGGTGTGTTCTCGCATCGTGCCATGGCGCTGCTGCTGCGGCGCAGGCAGGAAATGGCGCAGCTTTTTGCAGAGAAAAAATTGCAGTTCTGGCCGAACAATGAGGCGTTCATTCCGAATGAAATCCATAATGCCGGCATGAGGCTGGCCAGTCTCGAGGATTATGGCGATGTCTCGGGATATGATTGGTGGCCCCCTTGTGAGGAGCATGATCTGGTGCAGGTACAAAGCGGGGCGTTCACCCACCCCGTGCTGGCCGGCATGCGCTATGCGCGTAGCGTGGTGCATCATGAGCCCTCACTATGGTCTTTCTTCAACCCGGCGAGCGCGCTGCACCGGCGGTTGCGCGATATACCGGTGCGGGCCCGCAGGCTATTGCTGCGGCAGGAAGTTCTGCGCCGGGCACGGGCGTTTGCAACACGCAAGATGGCGGCGGCGGGGCTGAAGCAGCAATGGTATGAGAATGCGAAGACCGAGACTGCCACCTCCCGGCAGACGCAATCAACGCACAACAGCGCGGGCTGAGGCAGTACGCCCGGCCGCCACGATGGCATTGGCCACCAACTCGCTCATCGCCGCCTGAAATTGTGCCAGGCTGAAATTTTCTGCCCAGGCGCGGCAGGCGGCGGGGGCGATGTTCGCTGCTTCAAACCGTGCCACTGCGTTTGCGATGGCCTCCGGTTCCTGCTGGTAGAATAACACACCTGTGGCGTCGGCACCTGTGGCGTTGTCGATATCCACCACGGTTTCCAATGCGCCGCCCTTGCCATAGGCAATCACCGGCGTGCCGCAGGCTTGCGCTTCCACCGGCAGGATTCCGAAATCTTCTTCCGCCGCGAAGATAAAGGCCTGGGCGCGTTGCAGATACTGCCGCATCACCTCATCCGGCTGATAGCCGAGAAATTGCACATTGGGTCCGCCAAGTTTTTCGATTTTGCTTCGCTCCGGACCGTCGCCTATGACGATGAGTTTTTGGTTCGGCAGATGGCGAAACGCTTCGACGATAAGATCCATGCGTTTATAAGGTACCATGCGTGAGGCGGTGAGATAGAATTTTTCTCGCGTACCATCTGGCGTAAAATAATTCGTGTCGACCGGCGGGTAGATGGTCGTGGCGTCGCGGCCGTAGATGCGGCGGACGCGGCGGGCGACGTAGTTTGAATTTGTGACGAAGTGATCGACACCGTTGGTGGTGCGCACATCCCAGATGCGGATATAATGCAGCATCAGCCTGGCCAGAATGCTTTTCAACCCACGATCAAGCCCGCTTTCCTTCAAATAACGGTGCTGCAGATCCCAGGCATAGCGCACCGGCGTGTGGCAATAGCAGATATGCAACTGGTCCGGGCCGGTGATGACGCCTTTGGCGACAGCATGACTGCTGGAAATGATGATATCGTATGCGGATAGATCGAATTGCTCGACCGCGAGGGGCATGAGAGGGAAATAGGAGCGGTAGCGCCGGCGGGCGAAGGGGAGTTTCTGCACGAAGGATGTCCGGGCCACTTTGCCGAACAGGCGCGGGCGTTCGGATTCAGGCAGAAAATCCACGAGGGAAAATAGATCCGCGCCGGGAAATAGCGTGAGCAATGCTGCTACCACGCGTTCCGAGCCGGCGTAAGTCACCAGCCAGTCATGCACGATGGCGACGCGCGGAGGGATTGGGGAACGATGTGCTGTGCGGGTTTCGTCAAACTGCGTATCTGCCGTCGGCATGGTCAAAATTCTCCTTGCCCATAAGCGAGCAGGCTAGCAATTTTTGGTGCGGGTTGAAATTAATATATCGTAGCCCGGGCTCAATGTTCCTGGGTATAGGCGCGGATGGCGCGGATCTGCATTATTCGCGGCGAGAACAAATCGGCATAGGGCCAACCGCCGCCGATGGCGAGATCGGCGAGCAGATACATGGGCTGATTATATTCGGGCGGGGTTGGTGTGCGCCAGACTTCTACGCCGTTGAAATAGAAGATCGTCGTCTGCGGCGTGATGGCGACACCGTATGTGTTGTATTTTGTTGTGAGTATGCCACCGGGCACAGTGACGATATGCCAGGCGCCCAGAGTGTCCTGGCCGTGGATCCAGTAATGCTCGGTGATGTGATATTCACCTGGTGCATGACCGTAATATTCCATCACATCGATTTCCGAGGTGCCGCTTCGCTTGTCGGCACCCTCCAGCCAGAAGGCAGGCCAGACGCCGGCGCCGGCGGGGAGTTTTGCCGTCATTTCAAAATAGCCGTATTTTTGGCTGAATCCTCTGGCGCCGGGACCGTCCCGGTCTACCGAGCAGATCAACCCGCCATGCCATTTTCCTGTTGCATCTTTCCGTGCGGTGATGGCGAGCCCCTCCTTTGAGAATGAAAATGCCGAGTGCGGGCCTGGATCATCGAAGACATCGTCGCCGAAATCGCCGTTCCATGGTGTGTGCGCGGTCCAGACGCTCCCCTGGCCGCCATGTGCCGTGATGTCGTGATGCGTGAAATTATCTTCGAAACTGGGCTGGTATTGGGTCATATCCAACGGCGCGCCGCGGGCCGTGCCGGCAACCATGGCCCAGATGCCTAACGCGACATGCAGAAGACGGAGAGGCATTTTATTCTCCTGCCGCGATGCTGGGGCGCAGAACCGACGTCAGGCTCCGCAGGCGATGCATGCCGTCCACCACCAGCCGCCGGCCGCCGGGGGTGATGCAGAGGCCGGCAGCGAAGATGGCATAGGAGCCGATGGCCTGCACACCCAGGGCCCAGAGCGTGCCGGGGAGGTGAGCGTGCAAGGCCAGCAGGAGCAAAAAACTGGCGGGGAGTGCGACGAGGAAAGGCAGCAGCACGGCGAGAAAATCGCGCTCACGCAGCGGGCCACGGCGGGTGGCGATTTTCCAGAGGAAGGAGATTTCGATGAAACCGGAAATAGCATAGGCGGCGGCGACGCCGCGCGGGCCCCAATGCAGGCCAATGGCAAAACCGGCGACGAAGATGAGCGAGGCGAGGATGCCCCAGTCACGCATCTCACGCGTGCGGCCCTGGCTGACGAACAGCCAGCCGAAACTGTTGCCGATGGGGGAGACCAGCGCATCGAAACCCAGCAGCGCGAAAATCGGCGCGACAGCAGCCCAGCGCGCGCCCAGGGCCAGCACGACGAGGTCGTGGCTGCAGATGATCATGAAGGCGATGCCGGGGTAGAGCAGGACCAGCACCGCCTCCAGCATGCGGCGATAGGCGCGGCGGTAGAATTCCGGCTGCCCCACGGATTTTGCCAGGAGCGGTAAGGCAACATCGGAAAAGGGCGCGGAAATCTGGCCAAAGGGCAGAAGCATCAATTTGAAGGCGCGGTCGTACAGGCCAAGCGGTTGCGGGCCGCAAAAACGGCCGATGAGGATGTTGTCGCTGTTGCGCGAGAAGAAGTTGACGATGTTGAATCCTGTGATGTTGCCGCCAAAGTTCAGCAGCGGGCGCATCTCGGCGAAGCGGCCCGGCAGGCCGGGGACCCAGCGAGTGGCGGCCCAGGCCATTACCAATGCCACCAAAGTGGAGACTCCTTGGTTGATGACGATGGACCAGTACCCTGCCCCGGCCCAAGCCGCGCCCAACCCTGCCAAAGCACCGACGATGAAATTGGTGATGTCGATGATACCCAGCGCGCGGTAATTCATGCGCCGGTACAGCAGCGCCATGTGCTGGCTGTAGCAGCCAGTGAGGAACAGCATGCCGCCGAGGGCCATCATCACTGTGGTAAGCCGGGGCTCGTGGTAAAACCGCGCCACCAAAGGGGCTGCCAGTGTGCTGATGATAGCAAAAATCAGCCCGGCCGTGAGGCTGACCCAGAACAGGAAGCTGAGCTGCTTCTGGTTAATCTCCTTCTGCTGGATGGTGGCCTGGGAGAGACCTAGATCCGTAAAAAGCTGAATAAAACTGATGGCGGGGCCAGCCATCGCGACCAGGCCAAAATCCTTGGGGAGCAGCAGCCGGGCGATGAGCACCTGATAGCCGAAGCGCAGGAAAAACCGCAGGAGCTGGGTGGACATGGTAATGGCGATGCCGCGCATGGAGCGGCTGCGTAAGCGGGTGCGCTCGGCTTCCAGCTCCTCCTCATTCAACTGTTCGGCCGGGGATTCCGTATATTCCATGGATCAACTATCGCAGGCGAGACTCTGCCGTGGCGCTGCCGCCGCACCCAGCAGATCGCGCATGCCGTCCATGATCACCTCCGGGCCATAATGGCGTTGCTGGAATGCGCGGGCCTGGGCGGCGATGGTGCGGCGCAATTCCGCTTCACGCGCCAGGCGCAGCAAGGCCTGGCCGACACCCGGCATGTCCGGGGCCAGGAGGATTTCCGCGCCATCGCGTAAGCCCAGCCCGTCCGCCCCAACCTCGGTGGAGACCACGGGGCGGCCATACGCCATGGCTTCAAGGATTTTGATACGCGTGCCGCTGCCGAACAGGATCGGGCAGATCACCGCGTCACATGCTTCGTAATAGGGGCGTACGCTCGGCACATTGGCGTGCAGCGGAATCCCGAGTGCGGAAAGCTCCACCGCCAGAGCGGGCGGCGGGTTGATGCCGACCACCTCCAGCGCAACCTCAGGAATGTTCTGCTTCAGCCATGGCCAAACCTCTTTCAAAAATGTGGTGAGTCCTGCTGTGTTGGCGGAAAAACCGAGATTACCGATGAACAACAGACGAAAACGCCCGTCAGGCGCGCGTTCCGGCAGCAGCTCGCGGTTGACGATATTGGGCAGTTTGACCGCATGCGTCTCCGGCGAGGTGGCACGTAAAGCGGCCACATCCTCATCCGTACACACGCTTATGCCACGCCAGTCCTGCGCAATGCGCCGCTCGGCCCGGGCGATGATGCGCGAGTCCAGCCGTGCCAGAAGCCGGCCCTGGTGGCCAAGCGAGCCGCCGGAATTGCGGACCTGCAAAGCGCGGAATTTCGACATCAGATCGTCGAAATCCACCACGCGCTCGGCAGATGCCAGCAGCTCATGGTCGATCAGCGCCTGAGCGATGACGGCAGCGCAGAGCCTCCCGGCGAAAATCAGGTCCGGCCGCAGGATCGGCAGTTGCGCGGCGATGGCGGCAAGGGCGGCGGCGGAGAAACGCGGGGCTTCAGGGCTGCGCATTTTGAAGAATTCGCCGATGCCGGGGTGGAAAACGCCGAACTGGCGGCCATGGATGCCGCGCCATTGCGGGATCTCGATGCGGGTGATGCTCTTCACCAGCGGCGTCAGCGGGTCCAGCGCGGTGGTGACACAATCATGGTCCTGGTTGCGGTAGAGCAGCACGAAATGCACATCGCCATGCGGCCGCAGGGCCTGCACCAGATGCCAGGCGCGCTGTGAGCCGCCATGGCCATTGGGGTCCGGCGGCATGCGCATAAAGCAGAGAATCTGTCTGGGTGTAGATATATGGATGGCGGCGGCTCCGGGCTGTGACCCGCCTACGCTAAGGGCATACATCTGCCTCTGGCCTTATGGAATATTTAAATAATATTCAGTGTTGCGTCTATCGAATCCTTCGCGCGATGAAGCCAACCAGTGGAATCAGCATGATGGATACGGCGCACCAAGCGGCGAGCAGCAGCAAAATCAACCCCCAGTGATGAAAAATGAACATCCAACCTTACGCATTATTCTGACTATACGAAGATTAAGTTGTTGGTGAGTTAACGGCAACCCAAGGATCAGGCCGCTGTGGCGAGTGCAGCCTCCGTGAGGGGCAAAACCGCCTGGTCGGCGGCGCGGCGCACCTCGACGCGCCCGGCGCGCGGCAGGCGCAGCTCGAAGCCGTGGATGCCGCTGCCAAGCCCGGCGGAGCGCAGATCGGCACGGTAACGATTGGCGAGCAGGCTGGTAAGGTAGGTACCGTCGAGCAACACATCCAGGCAGACCGGCACTTCCGGCGTGGCCTCGCATTGCGCCCAGCCGGTCAGTATGTGCGGCCCGGCGACATCCACAAAACCGCGCAGTTTTTGTGCCTCGGGCAGGCCAGCCAGCCCTGCCCGCGCCCACAGCCGGCGCTGGATGTGCTGCAGATGGAAACCATCCTCCAGCCGGGGCAGCGGCGCGGACGAGCGAAAGGATGGACGATGCGAGGCCGCGTTCTGGAACATCCGCCGGCTACCCTCGTCGTAATAGCTCTCGGCCAGGCAGTTTTCGGCGAATAATAAAGCATGCTCCGCCAGTTCGAGATGGAGGTAATCCACCGGGGTTCCGCGTTCCGGCTGGATGATGCTGACGCCATTAACCAGGCGCCAGGCCGGCACCAGCATGCCATCGATCCAAATACCATGGCCGGGGGAAACCCAGAGATCGCGCCCCGGCACAGCTTCCGCCAGCGCGCCGCGGCGGATGCAGACCGGGAGCATGAGCGGATTGCCGGCAATGGCGGCGGCGGCATAGCTGCGCCGGCCGATCCATTCGACCGCACGCGGTCCCGCCGGGGTCATCACCGCATCGCCGATGACGATATCCTCCACCCTCGCCTCGCCGCTCGCCGTGCGGATATATGTGCCGGCGGCGAAGCAGAGCGCGTTTCCACCCGGCGGCGGGTCACCGCCGGAGATCTCCAAAGAGACCTCCAATAGGATGGGATGATCGGTGAGTGACAAAGTCACGCGCGAGGTATCTGTGAATGTCTCGATCGCGGTGGTGCCGACCACCGGATCGTACAGCGAGAGCGTGGCGTAAACAGCATCCAGCGAGACGGTAACGGTCTCAGTTGGTGGGCTGAGCTGGGTATCCGTGGCATTGTCCCATAATTGCGGTTCGGCCCAGAGCACGATGACATCCGCGCCGTCAGGCTTGACCAGCAGCATGGAACTGCCACCGGCGGGCAGATTGCCGACGGAATAGCCGAGGCCGCCAGCCGGCATACCCGCGCCGCCGGCAATGGTGTCTTGCAAGATGGTTGTAAGGTTATGGATGCCGACCGCAACCGGCTTGGGTGCGCCTGTATCGTCGAACAGCCCGTAGCCATCGTCGCCTTGCGGCGAACCGGGGGCGTAGGCGTCCAGCAGATCATACAGATCCGTATGCGCGATGCCCTGCTGTGCGGTGTCCATCAGCAGGTCCAGAGTATACACCTCCTGCACGTAAGGGCTGACATTGTCGGTGGAATAGCCGGTTTCCGTATAGACGGCCGGGGTGTTGGCGGAAGAGGCATTACCGAGGGCGGCGGCGCGGCTCACCCAATAGGCCGGCGCCTCATTTCCGTTCGGGTAAGGGTGCTGGGTATCGTAATCGGCCAGGCCGGCGGTGGTGGACAAATCCGGCCCGATGCCCACTGTACCAGCGCCATAGCCCGTAAAATAATCCACCGCGACACCGGCGAGTGCTGGGTCCGCCTTCACATCCGCATAGAGTGCGGCCTGCATCGCAAGCGCGCCCTGCAGCCCACTGGTGCCATCAAACGTGACCGGCCAATTATTGATCTCATTCGCCCCCTCGATGGCGATGACGCTGCCAGGCACGGCCTGTTGCACGGCCGAGATCTCCACCAGCTCGGCCTCGATATCGGCATTGCTCTCGACCCCGGTGCCGACGAGGAAGGTGAATTTTTCGCCCGCCTCAGCAATTTCAATGTAATGCGAGAGCGGTGCACTGCCCCCTGCACCATCCGAGATGCCATCCCGCAGTTCGTCTATGCCGAGATATTCTAGATCTGAAATGATTAGCGAAACAGAAGCATATTCGCCATCGGTATAAGGAATATGCGTGTTGACGCCCAGGCCATCAAGGAAGGTCGCCGAAGACAAGGTGACAAACGGATCGGACAAACGAGCTCCACGCATCAGGCCTCGGCGGCTGGATAAATACCCAGGTTACGCCAAGCACGGCAGAAAGATAAAAAATTCGTAAGTCAACGAATAGTTGTCCGCCACACCAAATACAACCGCTGATATATTAAATTTGTCATTCACCTTTTAAACCGCGCAGGGTTGCGCTGTCCTGGCTGCCAATGCTTCCAGCGCCGCCCGCATCCTGGGCCCCATGCGGTTAGTGGATGGCGTGAAATACTCAAGCAGCGGTACGATGAGGCGCACGACATGCAGCGGGGCGTCAGCCGGGGTATAAACCACCCGGTAGATCGGCCGCTCGATGACGCGGCGCAAACAGTTTATCGCCACGGCCCATTCCGCCTCCAACCCCGCAGCCGGGGGTAATTGTGGAATATCCGTGAAGCGGGTCGAGGGTGTCCTGCTCGAAATAGCCTCGATCTGCCGGCTCACGCGTTCGGCTTCATCCCCCGGAATTTTTGATTTTTCCGGCTCGCACAGGCCGGAGCGAAATGCCAGCCGGCTTTGCGCCGCTTCCGTGACGGCGCTCATCAGCGCCACCTCACGCTGGGCATGGCACCCCCAGCCGCCATTGAACAAGCGGCGCTCGGGCCTATCCGGCGCGCACAGGAATGCAGCGAAAAACGGCAGGCCGTAATCATTGGGAACATAACGGATGATCAGGCGCAGGCCATTAAGGGCGGCAACCTCGGCGACGCGCCGGGCGTCGCCTGGCAGATCGGCAGGATCGACCCAGGCCGCGTGATTGCGAATGAATTCGAGGGACCAGATATCACGCTCGATCAACTCGTAAAGCGCGTGGATGCTGGCTTCCAGCACGCTATTGCCGGACGCCAGCCCATTGCTTGACGCACCAAAGAGCGATGCGCCGGCATCCGAGGGCGCCGGATTGAAAACCAGCTCCGCCGGAAGCCAGACTTTTGCGCCACTCTCCACATTCTCCGCAACGACGAGCAAGAGTGGTTGCACTGGATCGGCTTGCTTGCCAAGCTTTGGCGCGAATTCCAGTATGGGACCACAGTCACAGGGACTCCCCAAGCGTGTCTGCAACGATGCGCTACCTGGCTCGGAGAAATAGGATTCGATCGCCTCCATATAAGCGCCGATTTCCGCATCGAGCGGCACACGCCCCTTGCCGAATGAATATGGATAGGCCGCAGGGCTTCGTTCGCTGACAAACACCGGAACACCGAGACAATCCAATGCCGTGATGTCGCGCACCGATTGAATGCCGGCCACTTCCGTCCAGGCTTTGGCATGGCGCAACGTAATGTGCGGCGGAATGATACGCATACTGCCCTTCAATACAAAGCGAGGCGGACCAGCATGTGATCCGCCTCTCCTCGGTTAACAGCCCGTCTGGGTGATCGGATCTATTTCTCGCGGCGCTCTTCTTCCTCTTTGTCCTTTTTACAATGCATGCCGGTTGCATCGGCGCGGGAGATGAGGAGTTGCTGCAGTATGTTCAGTGCTTCATCAGACATGATACTCTCCATTGTGGAATCATATTCATTGTGGGCCAGGGTGCACGATTCAGCTTGCACGACGAATCCGATTTAAATAGATCCATCGGTATTCACCTCTATGGTTGAAGCAAAATCGGTGCCTTCGAAGATCAGGTGCAGTTTGCAGGGCATGCAGGGGTCAAAACTCTGCGCCACCCGCACCAGATCTATGCCGCGAAAACCGGCCGGGCCAGACCAGTTTGATTCGATGATGGGCGTATTGAGCAGCGCCTGCTCGCACGGGCCCAATGCCCCCCATGGGGTGCGCGGGCCGCCATTGATGCGCGACGGCACTGCGATTTGATAATTGCTGATCGTGCCACCATCGAGAACCACCCAATGCGCCAGCAGCCCGCGCCCGGCGCCCCCGAAGCCGACCCCGAGCCGGGTTCCACTTGCGGGAATTTCAAATTCTGTCTTCATCGACTGATCGCCGCGTGCGAGCAACGCCTTGGCACGATTGGTGCTCTCAAAGGTTACCATCAAGCTGAATGCGAGCGCATAGGCGCGGGCGCGATTACGTTCGAAACTGTTCCAGACCGGCGGCACAATCCATTCAAGACGTTCAGCCTGCAATTTGCCGTCTGGCACGTGGAATACCACGCTATGGCCGGTGGCTTCAACAAACGCGCTGTCCGGCATTTTCCGGGCCAGCGCGCTGATATAAAGCCTGGTATAGGCGCCGACCTCAAACACATTGCGATCCCAGGCTATGGATGTCGCCCAGCTATATGCTGCACCGGAATGTTTTTCCGGATTGCGGTTCATGGTCTTGTTCCATGGATGTTGCTGCGCCAGCGGATTCCCGGCGGGATCCGTGCGATACGGGTAGCCGCACCAAGGATCATAGAAAGAACTATCGACAAACTCCTCAATGCCGCTGTTCAGACGGGACAGATCGGTCGTAACGAGCGCGCCATCGATAACCGCGCCCGGCGTCGACCAGCGTTTCTCACCCCAAAGGTCACAGTTTTCATAGCACCCATCGTAATAATCTTCATGATCCCATAGCCCAAAATCGACCATATTCGCAGGTGCCCGGCCAAGGTCACGAAATGCCGGAGCGACGGCGTAGAGAAAATCGAAGATATCGTCCCAGATTCGGGCACAGCGCTTGGTATAATCGATAAACGGCCGCAATGTTGTCAGAAAGCCATCGAGCTGCGCCTCATGCAACGAGAACGAAACCCCACCGGGGCAGATCGATTCGGAATGAGGATATTTTCCACCGAGCAGGCGATAGGCCTCGCGCGCGATCCGCATCATCTCCAGCGCCTCAGCGAAGAGTTTCGCCCCACGGTTCAAATCCGTCATGATCGCGCCGATGGTGGCATAGCCGTGCGTGCCGGCATAAGCGGCGGGCGCGGTCTGCGCCTTGGCCCAGATCTCAGGATTCGTGGCCCGCACCGCCTCCTCGGCATAATCCGGCCCGCACAGCACGAAAAGATGCATGGCGTTGTCGCTGAGATACTGGCAGCTCAGCAGCAGATTGCGCGCGACTATGGCCAAAGGCGGCGGTTTTATCCCCAGAGCCATTTCCAGGCACTGCGCGGATGTCGCCGCATGCACGCCGCCGCAAATACCCGAGGCGGTGGAGCTGATCAGCCCGGCCTCTTCGAGACTCCGGCCAGGCAGCAGGGTTTCATAACCGCGATACATTGTGCCGACGGAAGCGACATCGGACAATTGATGCGTCACTAGATCGATGCTGCAGTGCAACGCAAGACCACCACCGATGCGTTGTAACGGGTCAGCGCTGGTAAAGGACTGCAGCCCGTTCATGAGCTCAACCTGCGCCCATAACTCATTGCCGGAGCGCGTTGCGCGCGGCATATCAGCGACCAGTAACGGGCTCGTCATATCGCGCATAATCAACGAAATCCTCAACTGAAGCTTCGCCACCTGAACGCACGCCAGGCCGCCTTAACGCACACCGAGAGTCAAGTACGAATGCCACCCAAACGAGCTTGATTGGTTACCATTGTCGTGTGAAAAACTAGCATGGCGCTGGACAGCAGGCAACAGCTTGTGATAGTGATTCCGGGGTCAAACACAACTTTTAATTTTAAGACCGCGAAACGTTTTGTGGCCCCTATAAGCATCTTGTGATGGCTAGCTTGTGGTCAGCGGGCGAATGTTCTGAACAATCGGGATAAGGTCGGGGGCACATGTACGGAAGCGCGCGCACCCGGGAGGGGGAGCAATCTGACAGCCTACAAACGGTTGAGATTCGCATCCGCGGTACGGTGCAGGGCGTAGGCTTCAGGCCGGCGGTATGGCGCCTGGCGCAGGAAAATGACCTTGTCGGACATGTATTTAACGACAGCCAGGGTGTCTTTATCAGAACGACAGGGGAACAGAAGCAGATCGATCATTTTTTGAGCTGCCTCGAAACAAATCCACCACCGCTGTCGTATATTGAAACGGTCGAAATCCAACCGCTCAAGCAGGTTGTGTGCTTCCAAGGCTTTGAAATTGCCCCGAGTATCGGTGGTCAGACACGAACCAGCGTCACCGCCGATGCGGCCACCTGCCGGGCGTGCTGGGAGGAGATGCTCGACCCGCGCGAGCGGCGATACCTGTACCCTTTCACGAACTGCACGCATTGCGGACCGCGCATATCAATTGTCACCGGAGTGCCATATGACCGGAAACACACGACCATGGCCGCTTTCGCCATGTGCGACGATTGTACGGCCGAGTATCGCGATCCAACCGACCGACGCTTTCATGCCCAGCCGATCGCCTGCCCGGCCTGTGGGCCGCAGCTATGGCTCGAGTCCTTAAATAATACGCTCACAAACGATGACATGTCAGTTACACCTCTGGATGCAGCCGTACGCCTGCTGAAGGACGGGAAAATTCTCGCCATACGCGGTCTCGGCGGGTTTCATCTGGCATGCGATGCGGCCAATGCGGAGGCGGTGCATCGATTGCGCGCGCGTAAGCAAAGGTTCGGCAAGCCGTTTGCGCTGATGGCGCGGGATACCGCGGTTATACAGCGTTTTGCATCGATCTCCCCGCTTGAAATCGCGCTCCTGCAAAGCCCAGCCGCACCGATTGTGCTTCTGCCCGCTGACGGACCGCAGCGCCTGCCCGGGAGCGTGGTACCAGGGCTGGCGACATTGGGCTTCATGCTGCCCTATACGCCGCTGCACAGGCTGATCCTGGCGGCGTTCGACGTGCCGTTGGTCATGACCAGCGGCAATATCGCCCATGAGCCCCAGCTTACGGATAATGCGGCGGCGCGGGTCAAGCTCGCCGGCATTGCCGATGCCGTGCTTTGCCATGACCGGGAGATCGCCGGGCGGATCGATGATTCCGTCGTACGGATCATGTCCGGGCGCGTCCGGATTTTGCGGCGGGCGCGGGGCTATGCGCCAAAACCTGTCACCTTGCCGAAGAGCTTTGCGGACGCACCGGAGATCCTGGCTTTCGGCGGGGAGGTGAAGTCCACTTTCTGTCTGATCAAGGATGGTGCTGCCATACTCTCCCCGCACCAAGGGGATTTGGAGAACCCTGCGACGTTGGATGACTACCACAGGAACATGGAGCTATACTCAGCACTTTATGATTCCAGCGCGCGCGTTTATGCGGCCGATCTCCATCCGGAATATTTATCCAGTAAGATGGCCAGGCAGAGAGCTGCGGATGGTGTACTGCATGAGATTCAGCATCATCACGCGCATATCGCCAGCGCGCTGGCGGAAAACCACCGGGAGCTGGATGCGCCGCCCGTGCTAGGGGTGGTGCTGGATGGGCTCGGCTACGGCGCGGACGCAAGCATCTGGGGCGGCGAGTTTTTACGCGCAGATTATTACGGCTACACCCGCCTGGCGGCATTCAAGCCGGTGGCGATGATCGGCGGGGCACAGGCGATTCACGAGCCGTGGCGCAACCTCTATGCCCATCTGGTTGCGGCGTTTGGCTGGGACGGGTTCCAGCACGCGTTTGGTGGGCTGGAGATCGCACAATATCTTGCGGCCAAGCCGCGCGCGATGATCGACCGCATGCTGGAAAACGGAATGAACGTGCCTTTGGCCAGCTCCTCTGGACGGCTGTTCGATGCCGTGGCCGCGGCGGCGGGGCATTGCCGGGACAAAGTGCTGTTCGAAGGTCAGGCCGCGATGGAATTGGAAGACCGCGTCGATGATGCTGCGCGCACCGCCGCGAAGGCGCGCGGGGTTTATGAATTTGCACCGACGTTGTCAGACAGCGGCTTGGAAATTCTGGAGCCACGGCCAATGTGGCGCGCCTTGCTCGCAGATCTGCAAACGGAAACACCGGTCCCCGTCATCTCCGCCCGGTTCCATCTCGGGCTCGCGGCGGCGGTCGCGGATATGGCGGTGCGGCTCGCCACGCAATCGCAGCTCGGCACCATCGTGCTGACGGGCGGGTGTTTCCAGAACAAAACTTTGTTCGAAGCCTGCGTACGCCACATCGAGGACAGCGGGCTGACCTGCCTGACGCAATCGCAGGTGCCGATGAATGACGGTGGGCTTGCACTGGGCCAAGCCGCCATTGCGGCGGCAAGAGAGATTAAAACGCGGGCCGGCTGAGGCAGCGCACAAAAGGGAGCAGCGCCATGTGTTTGGGAATTCCGGGGCAGATCGTGAAAATCACTGATGCACAGCGCAAACTTGCGCTGGTGGACGTGAGCGGCGTGCAGCGTGAGGTGAACGTGGCCTGCGTCATCGAGGAGGGCAGACCGGTGGAAGACTGCATCGGCTATTGGGTTCTAGTGCATGTAGGGTTCGCCATGAGCCGTATCGATGAAGCCGAGGCGGCGGCGACTTTACGCGTGCTGATTGAACTCGGCGAAGTGCAGCAGGAGCTGGCGGCCATGGCGGGTGCTGCCTGAATAGCGGTGAGCGGTAAAAAGGAGGGGGCAACATGAAATACGCCGATGAATTCAGAGATCCTGAAAAAGCCAAGACTCTGCTGCGCGAAATCAACAGCCTGGCGGTGAAATTGCGCAAGGGCAAGACACGCCCCCTGCAGATCATGGAGGTCTGCGGCGGGCATACCCATGCGATCTTCCGTTATGGCATTGAAACCATGCTGCCGGATGAGATCGAGCTGGTGCACGGGCCGGGCTGCCCTGTATGCGTGCTGCCAATGGGCCGGGTAGATGATTGCGTGAAACTGGCGCAAATCCCCGGCCTCATCCTCACCACTTTCGGCGATGCCATGCGCGTGCCCGGCTCCGAGAAAAGCCTGCTGCAGGCCAAGGGCGAAGGTGCCGATATCCGCATGGTCTATTCGCCGCTTGATGCGCTGCGCATCGCGCGCGAGAATCCGGAGCGCGAGGTCGTGTTCTTCGCGCTCGGTTTCGAGACGACCATGCCGAGCACGGCCATGACCGTGCTCAACGCCGAGGCCGAGGGCATCAAGAATTTTTCGCTGTTCTGTAACCATATCACCATCCCCGCCACGATGAAGGCCATTCTCGACTCCCCCGAGCTAGAGCTCGACGGATTTCTCGGGCCAGGACATGTCAGCATGGTGATCGGCAACGGGATCTACAACTTCATCGCCCAGGATTACGGCAAACCGCTCGTGGTCACCGGCTTCGAGCCGCTCGACGTGCTGCAGGCGCTGTGGATGGTTCTGAAGCAGCTCGATGAAGGGCGCGCCGAAGTGGAAAACCAATATGCGCGCGTCGTGCCCGATAACGGCAATGCCGTGGCGCTTGGTGCCATCGAGAAGGTTTTCGAATTGCGCGAATTCTTCGAATGGCGCGGGCTGGGTTCGATCGATCATTCCGGGGTACGGATGCGCAAACCCTATCAGGCCTATGACGCCGAAACAAAATTCGGCATCCGCACGGTCAAGATCGAAGATCCGGCGGCATGTCAATGTGGCGATGTGCTGAAAGGGATCATCAAGCCCTGGGAATGCAAAGTGTTCGGCACATCCTGCACGCCGGAAATGCCATTGGGCGCGCTCATGGTATCGTCCGAAGGCTCCTGCGCCGCCTATTATCAGTTCGGCGATGTCGAGAAGATCCATAACAAACGGGCCCAGGCTCAACGCGCCGAGGGGGTCGCACCATGAGCAGCGTGCAACTGGCCCCTGCCCCCCTCCACCGCCGGAGATTGGGGCGTGTCCAACTGCCCAAGGTGACCATGGCGCATGGCGGCGGCGGCAAGGCGATGCGCGATCTCATCGATGATGTATTCGTGTCGGCATTCGATAATGATCTGCTTTCGACCGGAGAAGACCAGGCGCGATTTCACCTCCGTGACCTGGCCGCCTATGGCGACCGGCTGGCGATGACAACCGATTCTTACGTGATCCATCCTCTGCGCTTCCCCGGCGGTGATATCGGCAAGCTCGCGGTCTGCGGCACGATCAACGATCTGGCGGTCGGCGGCGCAAAACCGCTGTATCTGAGCTGCGCGGTCATCATCGAAGAAGGGTTCGAGGTCGAGACTTTGCGCGAGATCGCGCAATCGATGGCGCGCACCGCCCTTGCCGCCGGGGTTTCAATCGTTACCGGTGATACCAAGGTCGTTAACCGCGGTGCCTGCGACAAATTATTCATCAACACCACCGGTATCGGCGTAATCCGCGAAGGTCTCGAACTTGGCGCCGGCAATGTGCGGCCGGGCGATGCGATACTGGTCAACGGACTCATGGGCGACCATGGCGCGGCGATTCTGTGCGCGCGCGGTGACATGGCCCTCTCCACACCAATAGAGAGCGATTGCGCGGCCTTGCATGGGCTGATCGACACGCTGCTCACCGCCGCCCCCGGCACAAGGTTTCTGCGCGATGCCACACGGGGCGGGCTCGCCACGGTGCTCAATGAAGTCGCCGATGCATCGCAAATCGGCATACTCATCGATGAAAATCTCGTACCGCTGCGCGCGGAGGTGAAAGGATTTTGCGAAATCCTCGGCCTCGATCCGCTCTATCTCGCCAATGAGGGCAAGATCGTCTGCGCCGTGCCGCCCGAACAGGCGCCGGCGGCTTTGGCCGCAATGCGCGGACATGTACATGGCCGGGAAAGTGCCATCATCGGCCATGCCACCAATGAGCGGCCGGGCCGCGTGGTGATGCAGACCGTGCTCGGCGGGCGGCGCATCGTGGACATGCTGGTGGGTGAGCAATTGCCTAGGATCTGCTGACATCAAGGAGAAACCATAATGCACGACAAAAATTCCATCGCACCTGTCGAGGAAACCACGGTCCGGATCCAGGATCAGGGCACCATCGTGGAGCTGGATTATAACGGTGCCATGACCGCGCATCGGGGCTCCTTATGGTGGGGCACAGCCGTTGGCTACCGCGCCATGCAGGCCGCCGCCGAGGCCTTGTCGCAGAACGGGCTGTGGAGCCGTGACGAACTCTATGTCGTCGGCGCGCATCCAGGGCCTGGGGTGCGCGATGCGATTAACTATGTGACCAACACTGTTGGACGAGACCGTTACAAAGTCGTGACCGAGGCCGATTGCGGCATGAAATGCAACAGCTCGATGAAGTTCGAATGGTGGGTCAGCGATGGCCATAAAACGGCGTTCGTGAAATTGCGCGAGGATTTCGTACCGCTATCCTTCTACGAATTATCCGACCGGCTCGGCACGGATGCCGAAACCAAGGAAGACGACCGGCTGTTTGAGATTTTTAAAGTTACACTCTCCACCAAAATATGGGCGGCACCGCTGGAGCGGAATTTCAGCGTGGTGGTGAGCGAGCAGCCGCTGGCGGTGGGCGATGTGCCGGCTGAGGCACAACGCGCCGATTACTGGAACGATCTGAAAGCAAAACAAATAGAGGACGCGCAGAGCTAGCGCCTTCCCATCAACTAATTTTTAAGCAGAGAGGACAGAATGAAGTACATACGTGAAACTTTGAGAAAAACCGCCGGGCTTGCAACCCTGGTGACGAGCCTGGCCGTTGGCTATGCGGGCACCGCCTCAGCCCAGGTGCTCCCCGTCAGCCCGCCGCCCGATTCGACCTGCGTTGCACCGCCCGCGATTTTCAACGGCTGGTTCCAATCCGGCCATCCCGGTCTCAACCTGCCGGTAAACCCGGCCGACAGCATCACCTTCCAGTCCAGCAGCAATTGCAATTTCTATCTCTGGTCGGAGCAGATGTATCTATGGCTAACCTCGCCGGCAACCGGTGCCTATGTGGGTGGCCATGTGTTCGATTCACAGGTTTTCTATCAGGTCAGCGGCGGCAATCTGGTGCAGCAGGGCGGCCTTTTGGCGAACGGCCAACCAAAACCTCTGAACCTCTCGCTACGCGCCGCACAGGCCGGGCCGGATGGCCTGCCGGTCGTGATCGACAGCAAAGGCGATCTGCGTGAATTCGTCACAGCACCCAGCACATCGGGCATCAGCCTGCTCAGCGCCACGAGCGGTGCGAAGCTGGCCCATGTCGCCGAGGTCAAAACCGCCAGCGACGGCAAGGCATTGTTCCTTGACAGCGCGGGCAAGAGTGTCGCCTTCTCGCCCAAGGTGACTGCCGACATGCTGCCCGCAACGCTCGGCCGGCTGGCACCTCTGGCCACACCGCCGAAGGGACTCACAGCGCTGAGTGTCACGAGCGAGCGCGCGCAGATCGCCGCTGCGCTCACCGCCAAGAACGTGCTGATTCAGGTCATCACCAAAACCGGCCCCGTCTTCGTTGAAGCCGGCACCGGCATCGTCGAGGGGCTCGAGCCGGGACAGGCCGGCAGGAGCAGCGGCGTGCTGATCTCGCAGAATAATTCGGTGATCTATTACGAAACCCTCGTCAACGACGTCTATGCCTGGTACCTCACCGGCCGTAAAACGCCGGGCGGCATCGCGCCGTTGTACAACGGCAATGTTGCAGCCACTTACGGTCTGTTCCCCACCACGGCAGCGGATCTGCAATCGATCACCAACTTCTCATCAACCCATGGCGGACCGTCCAGCTTCCCGGATGGCGATGCACTGGCCTTCGAAGCCAAGCTTTCCTGGGTGGATGCAAGCACTCTGCCCAATGGCGCGCAGGGTTACATCACCATGCCGGCCTTTGTGCCGCTATATGACAAGAGCAACCCTGTAAATTGGAAGCTTCTGCCGCAGTCCAAGTTCACCACTGTGGCACTCATCGGCGTGCATGTCGTGGGCAGTGTCGCTGGTCATCCCGAAATGGTCTGGGCCACCTTCGAACATCAGGACAACACACCGCTTGCCACCTATCAATATAATTCAGGCGGCCAGCCGGTTACCGTGAATCAGAACACCACGGGCAACTGGTTGTTCTCCTCGAATGGCGGCCCCGGGCCTTATAACACCCAGTTGGGCACATATTGCTCCAACCCCAGCTCCCCCCCGGCGCCCTGCACATCGAGCAACCCCGCCGGGACCATTGTCGCCACGTCGCCGCCAACGCCAATCGGAAAGAGCGATATTCTGCGTGAAAAACCCTGGGGTGTCGGCACCGGCCCAAATCCTCCCAATCAGGAGGATGCGACGGATGCCGCCTCAAATACAGAAGTTATCTCGCTCGATACCAACGTGCGTTCGCAGCTTGCCGCCGCAGGGGCCAGTGCCGACACACGCTACAACTATCTCTTCATCGGCTCCACCTGGACTTTTGGCGGCGGCGAGCCCAATGGCATCTATCCCCTCAATCCCCAGGTGAACGACGAGATCGGCACCAGCGTGCTGCTCAACAGCACGATGGAAACGTATCAGCAAGGCAACAGTACAGCCTATGGCACAGGCACGAATTGCTTCGGCTGCCATACCGCCTCGGGCTCAGACCGAAAGGTAAAGGCTGACACGGAGGTCAGTCACATCTTCGGCTCGATCAACGCGTTGCCATAACCCTGACAAAATAGCGCTCCTGGCAGGTCCGCCTGCCAGGAGCACTTTTTCAAACCGAACAGACCATGCCCATTCTCGATCTTGCTTATGAAGTGCCGGTCATCGCACCGGAGCGCTGTACTGGAAGCTACGCTTCCATCCCCTGCGATACCACGGACCCGCGCTGGCATGAGCCTCTGGTCCCGTTGGAAACCGTCGGTGTGGCGTATGAATCGCACCATGCGCGCAAAGACGGTGAAAACTGGCCGTATCTCGCGCCAGTGCCCGGCGCCCGCCAGCCTATATGGCTGCGTCAAACCGTCGCCGCGAAACTGGCCAGGGTCAATACCCGGCTGAAACAATTCGGTACAGAGCTGATCGTGCTGGACGGGTATCGCACCATGGCCTGCCAGCAGGGGCTGTGGGATTTTTACGCCCGCGAGGCTGTCCGCGCGCTGCCGGAGGGAACCCCGCCACTATGGCGGCGGTGGGCCGCGCGACATGCCAGTGATCCGGGCGATTTCCGCGAAGACGACCCGGCAACATGGCTGGCCCATGCCACAGGCGGCGCGGTGGATCTGTCCCTGCGCGACCTCAATTCCGGAGCGTATTGCAATCTCGGCGGCCGCTTCGAGGAGATCGACGACATCGCCGTGACAGATTATTTCGAGCGGCAGTTAGCAACGGGCGCGATTGCCGCCAGCGATCCACGGCTGCAATACCGGCGCCTGCTGCATTGGGCGATGTGCTGCGAGGGTTTCGAGAATGACCCCTCCACCTTCTGGCATTATGACTGGGGCAACCAGCTCTATGTGAAAACGGCACAAGCCCTGCGCACCAATGCGGCACGTGCCGCCTGGTACGGCTATATCACCCCGCCATGAGCTATCCGTTGCCAAGCTCCGCGATCAGCGCGGCCATCAGCCTGCTTGCGGGCAGGGCACGGGCCAGAGGCGCGCCCTGCCCTGCCCATTGCGCGCCATAGCCAAATTCTCCGCCCGTTTTTGCGCCAGCATGCAGCGCCTTCCCGGCATCATAGGCAATCGGGTAGGCTGGAATCTCACCTAAGGGAATCCCGGCACCCAAGGCGGTAAAGCGGTTGGCCAGGCTGCGCGCGGGGCGGCCCGAGATGGCGCGCGTCATCACCGTGTGCTGCGCGGCATCGCCGGCGAGTGCCGCGCGATACCCCGCATCGGCGGCGGATTCATCGGTGAGGACAAAAGCGGTGCCGAGTTGCGCGGCAGCGGCACCAAGCCGCAGTGCAGCGGCAATCCCCGCACCATCCATGATGCCGCCGGCAGCGATCACCGGCAGATCGAGCGTACGGCTTAAAATCCGCACCAGTGCGAATGTGCCGAGCTGCGTATCCTCGCCATCGGGCTCGAAAATACCGCGATGTCCGCCCGCCTCATAGCCTTGCGCGACCACGCCATGCACACCCGCCGCTGCCGCAAGCCGCGCCTCATGCAGGCTGGTGGCCGAGCCGAGGAGTATGATGCCGGCATCGCGCAATGCTTTTATCCAATCGGCCGGCGGCAGGCCGAAATGGAAGCTCACCACCTTCGGCCTTGTTGCCAGCAGGAGCAAAAACATCTCCTCATCCACGAGAAAACTCTTGTAGATTTCACGCAATTCGGCAGGTGGCACGGCGCCGACACCAGAAAATTCCGGGCCCAGCCGGGTAAGCCACGCCGCCTCGCGCGCCGGCTCAGCCTGCGCCGGCTGGTGGCAGAACAGATTTACATTGAACGAACGGTTGGTGCGCTCCCGCACAGCGGCGATCATCTCACCCGCGACGGCGGCATTCACCGCCCCCACGCCGATCGAGCCCAGCCCACCGGCATTGGCAACAGCCGCGGCCATCGCCGGTGTCGAGGTGCCCGCCATGGGCGCCTGGATGATCGGCCAATCGACCTGCAGCAGGTCAAGCAGCTTCCGTGAGGATGCGAAGGTCATGGAAATCCTCCCGTGCGCGCGTCAGGGTTTGGCCGAGGCTATGCCGATCTGCGGGATGGTCAGTGCCTGGGACAGATTATCCATCCGAAATTCTGCGCAAGCAACTATCCCGCGCGCCTTGCCGCTTGAACCGCGCCCAGCACGGCGCCATCACTCACCCGGCGTAAGGAGACGGCCCCCCCCAGCCCCGGCAAGCCCAGTTCAAACGCATGGCAGCCCGAGCCCAGCCCGGCGGCGCGTAGATCCTCCCGGTAGCGATTGGCGAGGAAGCGCAGCACGGGCTGACCGTCGCACAACAGCTCCAACTCCACCGGTGCCTCGGGCGCCACCACATCCTGGGCCCAGCCACGCAAACGCGGCCCGGCTTCATCAATATGCCCTTGCAGGCCGCCCGGCACGGCGCCACGCGTTGCAATCCCCGCCCGGGCATCAATCCGCGCTTTAAGCCGGGCGAGATAATACCCATCCCCCACCCGCGGCAGGCATGAGACTTGCGGCCCCTGCACGGGCGTGCCCTGCGCATCCTGGAAACGCGCACGGCATTCGGCATCGAGAAAACTCTCCACCGGCGTGTTATTGGCAAAAATCACCGCATGGCTGTCGAGCTCGATGTGGAAATAATCCACCCGCTCCACCGCCTTGGCCTGGGTGATGGAAACCCCATTGATGAAGCGCCAGGCGTAGACCAGCACGCCCCCCTCGCATAAGGAATGATCCGGCGACAGATATAAATCCCGCGACGGCACGTTGCGCCCAAGAGCATGGCGGCGAATGCATACCGGCAGCGCCATCTGGTTTCCGGCGATGAACCGCCCGTCATAGCTGCGCGTGCCAATCCAGCGTATAGGCTGCATCTCGCCCGTGGCGGTTTTCACGAGCTCGCCAATCTTCAGGCGTTCCACGGGCACATTGCCGCGCGCCGTCGCTATGCGCGTGCCCACGCAAAAGCAGGGTGCCGTGGCGATCACCGTATTGCCGGCTATCGTCTCCACCACAACGCCGGGCGCCGACAAACCTGCGGCAATATCCAGCGTCTCACTTATAGTTCCGTTGGAGAGTACAAGCCCGGTGCCGGAGATGAAACTCTCGGAGGTGGCGGTAAAACCCTCAAGCACGATCGTATCGCCCGCGCCAAATCCAGAAATCGTTTCACCACCGGCAAGTTCCGCGACATCGCCTTCCAAAGTCCATGTTGTTCCCGGGTCGAACATAATTTGCGAGAACCCGCTGAAGGTGGTCCCCATATTCAATATGCCGGCACCACCGCCACCCAGGATCAGCGTGCCATGCTTGCTTTCGTCCTCCACCAGCCCAGCGAAATTCCCACCCGCATCGACGATTAAAGTGAGCGCCACGCTCGCGTTTGAAGCAAGAACAGCAACATCGCCGCTGGAGATACTGCCGGCATTGGTCACAATGCCGCCGCTCCCCAGCCCGATGCCGGTGTCGCTGCCATAGATACTGCCGGAATTGAAAATCGTCGCGCCGCCCTCTGCATCGACGCCGGTCAATATATCATTGATGGTGCCCGAATTTATAAGCGTACCGCCGCTGAGGTTGAGGCCCGTGAAGCTGCCGTCGATGTTGCCGGCATTGGTGATGAGTGCATTACCCGTGCCGATGAGGCCGACGTCTTCCCCATGAATGGTGCCACTATTGATAATACTGGTGCCATTGGCCAGCACACCGTACAAACCGGATATCGTGCCCTTGTTGTTGAGCGTACCACCGGAGAAATCCACACCATCATGTACAAAGGCTGAGCCGCCTCCGGTTTGCAGGATTGTGCCTGTATTCAGCACATACCCGCCGTAAAGCGCGTAAATCCCGGCAGCGCCGCCCTCGATCAGACCTGCATTGCTGGCACTGCCTGAGCGCCCGAGATCGATGCCGATATGTCCGCCAATGATCTGGCCGGTGTTTATAGCCGAATCGCCGAAAAAGAAGGATACGGCGGTCGCTGCCGTAATCTGCCCGGCGTTGGTCAGCGCGTCGTTGGTGTAGAACGAGACCTCGCCGCCGATGCTACCAAAATTTGTAACATTGACAGCCAATGCCTGAGCCAGGATGGCATCCGGCAGGCTTTCAATGGCCCCGGTCGTGGCAATGGTCAGCGCCGACGCATAACTTCCACTGCCGGGTGACACCGTTGTTGTCACGGTCCCGGTTATCGTGCTGATCATGATTATGCCCTTGCATACTGCTTATTTTTGCATACTGCTTATTTTGGGTGATGCTGGTGGTCGCGATGCGCCGATAATATTGTTATAGAAACAATATATCGTAGACAGCATCGGTGCTAATTGAAATTACACCCGAGAACAGGCCGCATCACAGCCGCCCTCCATGGGTGCATCAATATAGCTGATGGTAAAAAGTGAATTGCCAAAAAATGGAAATATGACCTTGCTCCCGGCACATACCGGCAAGAGGCACATTCCCTTAATCGTACTTCATTGACCTGAACTCCTCTAGTCTGAGTTGCAGTAAAGGGCCAATATCATCAGTGTGCAACTTAAATTTTTTTATAGCTAAGCTTTTCGTCGCGGTACGTGCATGCTGCGCCGCTACGGCGCGTCCGTCAGCCTATCGCGGATGATGAACGCCTGGGCTGCGGGCGGGTATACCAATACAAATGGCGTGATCGGCCCTGCCTGGCAGGAGGAGACTGGCCGGGTCCAGAAACACACATCCGGCTTGCGCTGTTTGAACGGGATCCAGCCCTCTCGGGCGCAGGATTGCCGTATAAAGCCGGGCGGGATTGAAGCCGTGCCCTCAGCCGCGACGATGGCATCGGGCTCTACATCACCAATGCCCGTTGCCGCGCCGGTGAATCGCGTTGCCGCATCGAACACGGGCAGAATGGGCCAAAATCCTCGGTCCCAGTGCTGGATGCTGACGACGCATGGATGTCTGGCCGCCAGTTGGGCATACAGGCGGAAGGCATTCTCCTGCCACGGCAGCATCATGTAGAGCATCGGGCTCATATAAGGTCCGGTCAAAAGCCCTGCTGTCAGCAAGGCTTTTTGCCACATCGTCCGGTTGGCGCACAGGCCGGCCAGGCCTACGCCCGCCAGAGGCACGAGCAATGCCACCGCCGGAAAAATAAACCGCAGCTCCTTATGCGCGATGCAACAATGCACGGCGATGGTGGCAACGGCCGCCAGCCCGGCCACAGGCAGTTTACGCGCGCCGCACCAGGCGAAATACCCAAGAAACAACGCGCCCCATAGCCAATCGTAAAGCAGGTTGAATAAATAATAGCTCGGCGGGGCGGAATCGAAGTAACTCCCGGCCACGCCGAGAATGACGTTCAGATAGATGTTCATCCAGAAACTGCGGAACATTTCCCCCCAGGTGAACCAATCCAGCAGCCCGGCGCATAACACCGGAAGTGCCGCCATGGGGAGGGCGAGCAGCCAGCGTCTGGCATTCCGCCCGCATAGATAAACCCCGGCCACAGCAACCGCCGGTGCCAGTTGTTCGCGCAAGGCGAATGTCAGCCCCAGTAAAACCCCGGCCAGCGCAACATGCCGCAAATCCCCACGCCCACGGCTTGCCTCCACCAGATAGATCGCCGGCACGAGGAGATCGGCCGACAATGCTTCTTCCAGCGGATGCGGTGCCATAAGCCATAGATCAGGCCAGAGGGCGGTCAGCAGCCCGGCAATCCAGGCGCCCTGGGTGCCATGGAAGCGCCCCCCCCATTTTGTGGCGCAATAGACAATGGGCAATGAGGCGATGCAGAGCAGGATGCGAATCAGCACCAACCCGGCCAGAGGTGACGGGGTAAAGCAATGCGCCAGTGCCATGGGGGCCGCGAGAGCCAAGGGAATCACCCAGGAGCGCAGGCCGGTCTGGAACTCCCACGGCACATAACCCTGACCGAAAACCAGGCGGTGTGCCTGCTCGATATACTGAAAGACCTCGTCCGGCGCATAATAGTTCGGGAACCCAACGGCGATGCCCAGCCGTAGGACAAGTGCCGCGCTCAGGCTGACCATCAACGGAGTCGCTAAACGTACTGGCTGCATGAAGGCGAAGACTCCGGCGCGGTGGGATGGGATCGAATATGCTCCCACCCAGTGCCGCATCGGCCGCCCGCGTCAATCCTTTACCATGGCCGGCCGAGACATTATCTCGGTCCAGGAGGTTGTTTCAAAAATCCGACTGTTCGAAGGACCGGTCTGCGTGTTCGAAGTGCTATAGGCCCTTATCGTTCAGCTCATCGATCAGCACACGAATATTCTCGGCATAATCCACCGGCACGACAACAAGCTGCACCCCATTTTCGGCAAAGGCGTCCCGCAACGCCGGCGCAAGCCCTTCCGCATCGGCCACGCGCCTTCCCTTGGCACCATAGGCGGCAGCATATTGCACGAAATCCGGGTTACCAAATGTCATCCCATGATCCGGAAAATGATCCACCGCCTGCTTCCAACGGATCATGCCATAAGCATGATCTTCCAGAATCAGCACAACCAGGTTGAGCTTCAGTCGTATGGCGGTCTCCAGCTCCTGCGCATTCATCATAAATCCGCCATCGCCGCACACCGCAAGCACACGCTTGTCCGGATTCAACATGGAAGCCATCATCGCCGAGGGCAGCCCCGCCCCCATCGTCGCCAAGGCATTGTCCAGCAGCAACGTATTCGCCGTCTGCGTGCGGTAATTGCGCGCGAACCATATCTTATACATGCCGTTATCCAGCGCCACGATACCATCCTCCGGCATCGCCTCACGCACATCATGCACAATACGCTGCGGCGTCAACGGAAACCGGCTCTCCGTCGCACGGTCCGCGACATGCGCGATCACCTCATCCTTCAGCGCCAGAAACGCCGTATCCTGCGTCAGCCTGCCTTCCAGCAAATCCGCCAGCCGCAACAGCCCAGGCCCAACATCGCCGATAATTTCCGTATCCGGAAAATACACCCGCTCCACCGTCGCCGGCATGAACCCCACATGAATGACATGCTGCGCCGGCGTCATCAGAAAAGGCGGTTTCTCCACCGTATCATGACCAATCGCAATAATCAGATCCGACCGGTCGATCATGCGATGGATATAGTCACGCTCGGAAAGTGCCGCCGTGCCGATATACAGCTCCGAACACCCCGTCACAGCACCTTTACCCATCTGCGTATTGAAAAACGGAATCTTGCTCCGCTTGACGAAAGCCGAGAGCGCTTCCGTCAGCGCCACACGATTGGCACCCGCCCCCAACATCACCAGAGGCCGCTTGGCCGCGACAATCAACGCAGCAGCACGCGCCAAAGTCGCCTCAGAGGCCACAGGCAGCGGGCTCTCATGCGGCGGAATCCCCCCCGTATGCTCCGTCATCTCCCGTGCAATATCCTCAGGCAATTCCAAATGCACCGGTCCGGGCCGCTCCTCGCGGGTAATGCGGAACGCCTCGCGCACAATCGCCAGAATGCCGGCCGCACTCACAATCTGCTGCGAATGTTTCGTCAACGGCCGCATGGTGTTCACGATATCGACAATCTGAAACCGCGCCTGGCGGCTGCTCAATATCGGCTTCTGCCCCGTAATCAGCAGCATCGGCATCGCACCCAGCAACGCATAGGCCGCACCTGTCACCAGGTTCAACGCCCCCGGCCCAAGCGTACTAAGGCACACACCGGGCCGCCCCGTCAGCCGCCCATAGGTAGCCGCCATAAACGCCGCCGGCTGCTCATGCCGCGTCACCACAAGCTTGATGGAAGAGGTCCGCAGCGATTCCACAAAATCCAGATTTTCCTCGCCAGGCACACCGAAAATATGGGTAACCCCCTCATTCTCAAGTGCTGCAACCAGAAGATCCGATGCCTTGATCACCGCCATATCCGCCTCCTAAAATTTCAGCACGATCATCTTCTCATGCGACATATCGCGCATGGTGTAGGGAATCCCGCCCGTGCCGTAACCCGATTGCCGTTGCCCGGCAAAAGGCATCCAATCGGTGCGGAACGCCGTATGGTCATTGATCATCACGGCCGACCCCGCCAGCGTTCTGGCAGCATGCAGCGCGGCATTTATGTCAGTGGAAAATACCGAGGCCTGGAAAGCAAAGTTCAGGCTGTTGGCGCGGGCAATCGCCTCATCCATATCGCCATAACCATAAACACAGGTCACCGGCCCAAAAACCTCTTTGGTCGAGACACGCACATCCTCTGGCGGTTCCACCAGCACCGTGGGCGCATACACGCGCTCACTGATCCGCGCCCCCCCGGTTGCGATTTTCGCCCCCGCAGCGGCAGCCTCCTTCACCCATTCCTCAACCCGCGCCACTTCCTTCGGCAAAATCAACGGCCCCACCTCGGTTTCCGCCAACACCGGATCGCCAACCCGCAAAGCCTCAACTGCCGCCGTGAATTTTTCGAGAAACGCTTCCTTAATATCCTGATGCACGAATATCCGCTGCACAGAGACACAAACCTGCCCGGCATGATAATAGCCGCCCTTCACCAGCGGCGTAATAATCGCCGCCAGATCAGCCGAGCGGTCGACAATCACCGGCGCCGCACCGCCATGCTCCAGCGCACAGCGCGTACCCGGCGGCAATTTAGAGCGCAGATACCACCCCACAACCGGCGAGCCGATAAAGCTCAAAAACGCCACACGCGGATCGATCACCAGCCGCTCCGCCAGAGCATTACCCTCCGGCAGCGCAAACTGGCACCATTCCGGCGGCAGCCCGGCCTCATGCACCAAACCCACGAAATGCCTGCAGCTCAACGGCGTGGTGGAGGCCGGCTTGATGATAATCGGACAACCCGTGGCAATGGCCGGCACCACCTGATGCACAATCAAATTAAGCGGATGGTTGAAGGCGGAAATCGCCGCCACCACGCCAATCGGCTCGCGCGTGGTAAACGCCAGCCGGTGCTCGCTGGCCGGTGTCAGCCCCATGGGAATTTCCACCCCGGCCAGATGCTCCAGCTCACCCGCCGCCCCATCCACCCCATTCACCGCGCGCGCCACCTCAATCCGCGCATCGGTCAGCGGCTTGCCCCCCTCACGCGCGATCAACAACGCAAAAATCTCAAAATCCCGCTGCACAAGCCGCGCCAGCCGGCGCAGAATCTCAATCCGCCGATGCGCCGGCAGCCAGCCTGCCCTGTTCCGGTAAAGCCCCGCCGCGCGCGCCAGCATGGCATCAATCTCGCCCTCGCTATGCGTGGGCAATTCCATGATCGGCGCGCCGTCAAATGCCTGTGTCACCAACATTGCCATGCCCCCCTGCCTAACTCTTCACCTACCGCCCAAAACGGTCAAGCGCAGCACACACCTGCGCACTCAGGCGGATCGCAGCCCCCCGATCAATCCTACCATCGTATCGTAATACCTTGGCCCTAGCCCCCTTATACCCGCAGATGCGCCAGCTTCTGCGGATTACGCACCACATAAATCGCGGCGATCCGCTCACCATCGGCCACAATGCTCAGCACCTGCTCCACCACCCCGCCGCTGGAACTCACCACGCCAAGCGCCCCATTCACCATCCGCGCCTCGGACTGCATTGCCACGTCTCGCCCGGCGAATTTGCGCGCGCCCCCCAACAGAAAACGCGCAATCCGCGCACCCCCGAGAATCGGGTTCAGTGCCGCCCTCTTTATACCCCCGCCATCGGACAGCAGCACCGCATCCTCCCGCAGCAACGCCGTCAACGCCGACACATCGCCACTCGCCACGGCCGCACCCACGCCTGGTTGAGCCGCGACCCCGCCATCGCCCCGCATCATCTCCTGCTGTAATACAACGCCATACCCATCCGGAGTTCCCCCATGGCGGTCCAGCCGATCGACACAATCCAGAGCTATCACGCGCATGTCTATTTCGACGGCCCGGCGCAGCGCCAAACCGCCGAAACTTTACGCGAACAGATCGCCGCCCGCTTCACCATCCTCATCGGCCGCTGGCACGACAAGCTCGTCGGCCCCCACACCAGACCGATGTACCAGCTCGCCTTCCCAGCCGCCGAATTCGCCCGGCTCGTGCCCTGGCTCATGCTCAACCGCTACGATCTCGCCGTGCTGATCCACCCCAATACCGGCCACCCCCGGCGCGACCATCTGACCAATGCGATGTGGCTGGGCGAAATCCTCGCCATCAACGCCGGCCCCTTGCCCGAGCATGAGTCAGAGCACGCCCCAGAGATCATTCCCAACACCAACCCAACGATACAGCCCTGACAAAAGCGCAGCCGGTCTGGACTTTCCCTCAGCCCGGCCGCCCCTCTCCGCCCCCCGTGTTCACGCGGGCCAAAACCGCCGCTTGACCCAGCAAAAAATCAACGATGGAGAGCAACGCCAAAGCGCCCAGCATCCCGGCGATACACTCCAGCCCCGGTGCCAGCGATATTGCGGGCCCCCAATCCTGCACCGTGGTTAAAATTAGCGCGATGGCCGCTTGCAGCCCGGCAACGGTGAGACCCTATGGGCTGCTTTGCAACAGCGCCGCAACGCCCACCGCGCCTATGACCCCCAACAACCGGGAGGCAAGGTAGCTCTGCCTGAAATTAGCGATGATCCGGCTGAGGGCTGCTAAACTGGTGCGGGCGGTCGGAATCGAACCGACACTCTATCACTAGAACCGGATTTTGAGTCCGGCGCGTCTACCAGTTCCACCACGCCCGCAACGCGCTCCGTTCTGTAGAGAAGCCCCGCCCGAAAATCAACCAGCCAGATAAAAACACCACCCCGGCTTGCGTCCCTCTTTCGCTTTGGCTATAGCCGCGCGACCGGTCCCGAATAGCTCAGCTGGTAGAGCAAGCGACTGTTAATCGCTCGGTCGTAGGTTCGAGTCCTACTTCGGGAGCCAGCTCCCCCCGGTCCCCAAATCCCCACTAAACCCGCAAAACCGCCATCATCGCCACGGCGAACTCATGCCAGCCAGGCGGCGCCGCGTCAGCCACCCCCGCCGCGTCAGCCACCCCCTGCGCCGCGCGCAGCCGGGTCAGCAGCGCCTCCAGCCCGGCGGCAATGGCCCCAGGCTCCGGCGCGCACAGCAGCGCCCCCGGCAGCCCGCCCAGTTGCTCCGGCAGCCCGCCCACATTCGTCGCCAGCACATGGCGCCCCGCGGCAATCGCCATCGCCGCCACGCCGGACTGGCTGGCCTCCCGGTAGGGCAGCACCAGCCCCCCGGCCCAGCTCAGCAGCCCTGGCAGCTCGGCATCGTTGAACCACCGATTCTCCACCGTCACCCCCGGCATTGCTGCAAGCCGCGACAACGCGCTGGACTGCGGCCCCTCGCCGCAGATCCGCAGCTCGAAATCCCGCTCCCCCAGCAGCGCCATGGCATCCGCCAGCAGGTCCAGCCCCTTGTAAGGCAGCAACCGGCCAAAATGCAGCACGCGCGGCCGTGGCATCGCTGCCACTGGCACCAAATCCTCGTCAAACCCAATCGGCGGAAGCCATAATTTCGTCAGCCCCTGCCCGCCCACCCCATAGCCCTGGCGCCGCAGCCCCTCCTCCACATGCGCGCTCAGGCAAAACAAATGCTTTGCCCCCCGCAACGCCTGGCGCTGGTCCAGCGCATGAAAACTCAATCCATCCCCAGGGTGCGCCGTCGCATCATGCACAATCACCGCATAGGGAATGCCAAGCCGCCGCAGCCCCGCCAGCATCCGCGCATCCAGCAGCGCCGGCATGGCACATACCGCCATCTCCGGTGCCAGCTCCCGCAAATGCCGCCTGGTCCGCCCCCCCACCAGCGGCGTCAGCAGCCGCTGCCGTAAATACCCCAACCGTGTCTCATAGGTCGGCTCAGCCCATGCGCAGCGCGGTGCCCCCGGCCCCCTCAGTATCTCCGCCGTCTGCGGCAGAGAGAGTGCCGCCTCCTGCCCCGGCAACCCGGCAATGGCTCCGGCCAGGCGCGCGGCAATAATCGGCCCAGCCCCGCGCCGCCCCCAATGCCACACCAGAATCTTCATGCCACCCCCGCCGCGCGCAGCGCCGCCAGAAACGGCCCCGCCCCCAATGCCTGCCGCGCATGCGCCTGGCCCGCCGCCGCCATGGCTTCACGCCCGGCCGCATCCCCCGCCAGCCGGCGCAGTTCCACCGCCGCCGCCTCCACATCCGGCTCGGCCCACTCAGCCCCCGCCAGCGCATAGGTCCCGCGCGGGTCCTCAGCCTTAACAAGCCTATACGGCACCAGCCCGGACACCTCCGGCGTCATAAAATCCAAATTCCCCGACCACCCCGTCGCCACCACCGCCCGCCCCAGCAGCATCGCCGTCGCCGGTATCAGCCCAAACCCTTCCGCGCGATGCAGCGACAGCACAACATCGCTCGCCCGCATCAACCCCCGCAGCCTCTCCTCGGAGATGGTCTCCGTCACAAGCCTGATATTCGGGGCATCCCCAATGGCCGCCATAATCAGCGCCACATCCCCGGGGTAGGCCTCAACATGCGAGAGCTTCAGCACAAACAGATAATCGCGACTCTTTCCAAACGCCGCCTTAAACGCCGCAATCGCCCCCAGCGGATTCTTACGCACCAGCGACGACGCCAGATTGAAAATCGTGGTCACGACAAACACATCGTCAGCCAGCCCAAAATCCGCGCGGCGCCCTTCAGCGGGTAATTCAGTCGCGGCAATGGGGTGAGGCACCACCCGCACCCGGCCCGGCGCCAAAGCCTCCATCGCCGCCGCCGTAAAACGCGAACAGGCCCAAATCTCATGCACGAATTTCGCACCCTCGGCCCAACCCGACGGCACCACCGGCAGCTCCCAGGCCCACAGCCCGATCACGCGCCGCCCGCGCAGCGCCTTACGCCCCAGCCGCAGCAGTGAGGGTGGCAGAATCGGCCCATTCACCACCGCCAGCAGCGCCGCCCCCCGATTCTGCAGCATGGGCGCCAGCTCTGCCGGCCGCATCTCCACAAACCCCGGCAGCCCCAGCGGCAGCGCGCCCCGCGCCAGCCCATGCCGCGCCGCCACCTGGTGTAAAACCCGTGCCGACTCAGCCAGCCCGCTGCTCCCGGCAAAATCCCCCGCCACGATAATCCCATCGCTGCGCGCCGGCGGCACACGGTCCGGCTTCGGCGCCAGTGCAGCGGAAATCCGCACCATCCCCGCCCGGCGCAGCCCGCGCGGCAGGCGGCGCCACAACGCCTTGCCCAGCCCGCCCAATCCCTTTGCACCAGCGTTCATTCCCGCGCCTTTGGGCAGAGTCGCGCCGCAGCGTCAAGAGAATCCATAAAGACAACGAATCAACTAATCAGGAGCCCGGCAGTAGGTACGCACGTAAGGTGCAAACCCCCGCTGCAGCGCGGGCAAATTCAGCTTGAACGCATCCAGCCGGTACGGCGCGTGCTTGGCATACCCCCCCTGCGGCTTGGCATTCACCGTCCGCGCCATGGCATCATAAGCATCATCCTCCAGCTCCAGCCCAAACTGCGCATAAATCCGCGCCACAGCCGCCAGAGGTGCCGCCGTCAGCTCGCTGTAATGCAGATGATATTTCCGGTCCGCCGCCACATCCACCCGCTGGTCAAACTCCACCAGCAAATTCGCCCCATGCATCCAGCGCTCAGCCACCTGCGCACCAATCTCGGCATTATCCACATTGCGCAAAAACGGCTTACGCAGCACCGCCGTCAGATGCGCCACAGACCCCAGCACCGCAATCGGGTCCCGATGCACGATCACGAACCTTGCATCCGGATAGGCCCGCAGTATCGCATCCAGCGTGAACGTATGGTCCGGGCATTTAAGCACCCAGCGCCCGCTCATATCCGCCTGCAGAAACTGCAAAAACTTTTTATGATACGCCAGCGCCCCATCATGCCCGCGCGTCTCCAGCCACTCAAAATACCCCGGCACCCGGTGCGTCGTATCAAACCGCAAACTCTGAAACACATGCGCGGTAATCTCGCTGCATTCCTGGGGGCAGTCGGCACTGGTCGGGTGCATATCCTCAAACCCCGGCGCCAGCCCCGAGAACAGCGCGAACTGCCTGTCCACCGCCCGCGCCCCTTTATCCCGCGCGGGGTCAAAATCCTTCGGCCTGGGTGCGGGATACATCGTCTGCCAATTACGCGGCACCAGATTTTCCGGGTCAGCCGCCATCAGGCTGTGCAGATAGCTCGTCCCCGAACGCGGCAGCCCCAGAATAAAAATCGGCGCCTCCACCGGCCGCCGCGCCAGCCCCGGATCGGCCGCATGCGCATCGGCCACCAATTGCGCATTCTCCAGCAGCCTTTGCATATCCCAGCGCAGCGCCAACCGCCCAAACAACGCCAGATCGGACTCCGCCTCAACCGAGGCCAACAACCGCTCCAGCCCCTCCACAGCCCCCGCATCGGGCCTGGCCTTGGCTGCCGCTATCAGCCTCTCCGGCGTACATCGGGGCAGCAAAAACCCCGGCACCAGCGGGTCCGCAACCCGCAGCCCCCCGGCGATGGCATCCATCAAGCCCATAATCAGCCCGGCTTCCGCTCTATCAGCTCAATCTTATACCCATCCGGATCTTCAATGAACGCGATCACCGTGGTGCCGAACTTCACCGGCCCCGGCTCGCGGCTAATCTTAGCCCCCGCCGCCCGCAGCCGCTCGGTCGTGGCATATATATCCGGCACGCCCAGCGCCAGATGCCCAAACGCCGTGCCAATCTCGTATGTTTCCACACCCCAGTTATGAGTAAGCTCCAGCACCGTATGGCTCGCCTCATCGCCATACCCCAGAAACGCCAGCGTATACTTGCCCGCCGGCACCTCGGTGCGCCGCAACTCCCTCATCCCCAGCAACCCGGTATAAAACCCGATGCTCCGCTCCAAATCCCCCACGCGCAGCATCGTGTGCAGATAAGAAAATTCATTCATTAGGACAGCCCTCTTAATATTATTTGGTATTTAGGGATGCACACCCAGAAGAAAAATCCCCCCCGCATCCGCAGCTTCAATCATAGCGGTTTTATTTGTCAGTAGGCTGCCCCCAGCCTCGAAGGCAATCCCCCGCAACCCCGCCGCACAGGCATTCTGAATGGTAGCCGACCCCAAAGTCGGCAAATCCGCCCGCCGCTCCTGCCCCGGCTTGGCCAGTTTCACCAGCACACCGCCCGGCCCCGGCCGCGTCACAGCGGCAATCCTGGCCAGCATGGCGTCCGTGCCCTCAACGGCCTCCACCGCCAGCACAATCCCCTGCTGCACCACACAGGCCTGGCCAATATCCGCCGCCCCAATCACCCGCAGCACCTCCATGCCCCGCGCGATATCCGCCATCGCCTGGGCGTCTGGGGCGATTTTCGTCAGCAATCCCTCAGGCGCCAACGCATCGGTCAGCACCTCATGCGCACCGAGCAGTTTATAGCCTTCCTCTTCCAGCACACGCAGCACGGCGGACATAAGCCCGTCATCCCCCAGAAAGGCTGCCTTTCCCACTTTCGCCAGCAACCTAACCCCCTCGGCATCCGGGCGCAGCGAGAAAATCGATGGGCGCTTCACCGGTCCGATAATCACGAGATCGGTGCAATCATGCTCACGCAAAGCCTGCCGAATGGCGCCTATCGCATCCATACGAAAATATTTATGTGGAAAGGGGGCCAGAACTGCCGGCTCGGCAAACCCCTCCAGCCCAGCAATAAAAACCTCGCGCCCGGAGCTGCGCGCCGCTTGCGCCACCTGGCCCGGCAGCGGCCCGCCGCCGGCTATGATTCCTAAGGGGGTCAAAAAGAAGCAGCTTTTTGAAAAAAGCCGCACCAAAAACTTTTATAAATTGGGCCACGGGCTGTGACTCCATGGGACGCCTCACATGAAGTCCCAGCCTCTGGCCCGGTCATAAAAAGCTTGCCCTCGGCCACGGCCGGGGGAAGGCCCTTACTCGTCCTCACCAGCCCTCGCAACATTGGTAAGAATGCCCCAACGCGACGGGGTGGCAATAAAGTCCAGCATGTCTCTTATGTAGCTATCATCGCCCTGCGTCTCCCGCAGTGTAGCAGCACGCTCGGCAAACACGCCGGGACCAGTGAACAGAAACTTATACGCGTTATTGACGGCATGGAGTTGGGCCTTCTCCACGCCACGGCGCTTCAGCCCAATCAAATTGAGCCCAAGCAGCTTGGCGCGGTTGCCGAAGACGCGGGCATAGGGGATGACATCGCACGTCACCCCGGTAAGCCCGCCGATAAAGGCGTTGGCGCCGATACGCACAGATTGCAGCGCCGCACTGCCCCCGCCCAGGATCACGCGGTCACCGACCTCCACATGCCCGCCCAGGGCAACATTATTGGCCATCACCACATTGTCGCCCACCACACAGTCATGCCCAACATGCGAGCAGGCCATCAGCAGGCAATCCGCGCCAATTTTGGTAATGCCGCTGCCCGTGACCGTGCCGCGATGGATGGAAGTATGTTCCCGGATCTGGGTACGCGGGCCGATCACCGTCTCGGTCTCCTCGCCCTTATACTTTAAATCCTGCGGCGCCAGGCCGATGGTGGAAAACGGATAGAGCTTCGCCCCCGCCCCAACCCGCGTGCGGCCCTCGATGGCGACATGGGAGACCAGCTCCACGCCATCCTCCAGCACCACATCGCGCCCCACCGTACAGAACGGCCCAATTTTCACGCCCAGCCCAATTTCAGCCCCGGACTCGACAATCGCCGTAGGGTGGATCTGCGTCAGCACGATGATAAACCTCTATTAATACCGCCCCGCTCTACGCGGGCCGCGGGCTTGCGCCAAGTCAATCATTATTTCCGAATATGTCCCCGGAAACCTGTGATTGTAAAAGATTAAACCGGCTTCACCTGATCCATGATCATCGCCGTAATGGACGCCTCAGCCACCACCACCCCATCGACTCGCGCCACGCCGTCAAACTTCCACACCTGGCCGCGCCGCCGCTCCTTGGTCATGGTCAGCCGCAGCGTATCCCCCGGCGTCACCGGCTTGCGGAATTTCGCATTCTCGATCGACATGAAATACACCACCGGCATGCCCGCCTCCGGCCCGAGCGTGGAAATCACCAGCCCGGCGGCGGTCTGCGCCATGGCCTCCACAATCAGCACGCCCGGCATCACGGGGTGGCCCGGAAAATGCCCCTGAAAAAACGGCTCGTTCATCGTCACATTCTTGATGCCAATCGCCGAATGATCGTGCCGCACGTCCACCAGCCGGTCCACCAGCAGGAACGGATAGCGATGCGGGATCATCGTCAATATCTCTTTGGTCTCGATCAGCGCCACATCGATGGGCGGCAAATCAGTCGTCTCGTTCATCGTCAATTCCCTGCTTTAGGTCCAGAGTCTTTAGGTGCGGCAGTCTTAGGTGAAGCGCGCCCACCTTGCGCCAGTTTGCGGAGGGTAATTACCTCCCGGAAGAAGCTTTTTACCGCCTGCGCCGGCGAGCCCAAAACCTCTACACCAGCCGCCACATCCTGCATCACGCCAGACTGTGCGCCAATCCTGGCCCCCGCACCAATATTCAGATGCCCGGTCAGCCCGGCCTGCGCCGCGATCATCACCCCCGGCCCGATCTGTGTCGAGCCCGACACCCCGGCCTGCGCAATAATCACGCTATTCGCGCCCACATTCACATTATGCCCAAGCTGCACCAGATTATCCACATGCACCCCCGGCCCGATCACCGTATCCTGGGCCGAGCCCCGGTCAATCGTGGAATTGGCGCCAATCTCCGCCCCATCGCCAATCAACACCCGCCCAAGCTGCGGCACCGGCGTAAACCCCGTTTTGGAAATGGCAAAGCCAAACCCATCCTGGCCAATCCGCGCCCCCGGATAAATCGTCACCCGGTCGCCCAGAATCGCGTGGCTCACCGTCACTTGCGCGTGAATCCGGCAATCCCGGCCAATAATCACCCCCGGCCCGACATAAGCCAGCGGCCCGATGCTCGTCCCAGCGCCTATCACCGCTCCCGCCGCAATCACGGCATTGGCGCCAATTTCGGCTCCCGCATCAATCACAGCCGAAGCATCGATCACAGCACTAGGATGCACCCCGGCCCTTGGTTCCGGATACGGAAAGAACAGCGTCGAAACCTTCGCCCACCCCACATAAGGCTCGGGAGTCGCCAGAGCGACGCAGCCTTCCGGCACCTTATCGGCAAAATCCGGGTGCAGGATCACCGCCCCTGCCCTGGTCTCAGCCAGCAACGGCGCATAGCGCTTATTATCGAGGAAGCTGACATCCTCCGGCCCCGCATTCTGCAGCGGCGCCACACCGGATATCAGCTTCGCCCCATCCCCCGCTTCACCTCGCACCTCGCAACCCAGCAGGGCGGCAATGGCAGCAATTCTATGCGGCCCGGTGCGCGTAAAAAACCGTGCATCACCGGGCTTGGCCGCCGTTTCCATACTTACTGGCCGGCACCCGGGCCCTGATCAGGCTGGCTGATCGCCATGCCCGGCGTCACCACCGAAGGCGGCACTTTCACACTCGGCAGCAGCTTGTTCAGCTCCGTCACCGTCTCATCGGTAAGGTCGAACTGCGCCACGTTAAGCACCACCTGCTCGCGATGCAGGATCAAATTCATACCATGCGCCTGCGCCTCCTGGCGGATGATACCGATCAGCTCGGCCTCGATCTGCGACAGTGCCGCCTGACCGGAATTCTGAATCGCCTGGTTCTTCTGCTGGAACTTGGTCTGCGCTGCCGCCACCTCATTCTGCCAATTCTGCACCTTGGTCTCGAAATCAGCTTCCGAGATCTTGCCGCGCTCGGCCGAGATCAACTGCTGCTCTTCCTGCAACCCGGTCTGCGCGGTTTCCTCTTCCTGCTTCAACGCCGCCTGGCGCTTCTGAATTTCCGCCTGCACGCCCTGCGAGGCGGTGGATTTCTGCATCACATCCGGCACGGAGAGCACACCGATGATCGCGGTCGGCGGCGGCGGCTCAGGCGGCAGCGCCTTCAGCTCAGGAATCGCCGGCTGGGGGGCAGGCTGCGACGCCGCGACGGGCGTCGGCGCAACCGGGGCGGCCGCATGCTGCGTGGGTGCCGGCGCCTGGGCCGTGGGCGGCATGAAATAACCAGAGGACTGGGCCCAGGCAGCCGGAGCGGCGCCGAGGGTCAGAACGGGCAGAATCAAAGCAACACGATGAAAAACTGACACTTAGAACCTCGTACCAAAAGAGACACGGAATTGTTGAACCTGATCGCCCGCCTGCTTCACAATCGGATCAGCAAGGGAGAGATTGATGAGACCAAACGGCGTATTCCACGACACGCCGATACCCGCGGCCACGCGCGGCCCGGCTGAGTCGGTCAGCTGCTGCACGGTGCCGATCGATGAGGCGCCCCAGAGCGAGCCGGTATCCACAAACGCAAAACCGGTAATGCCAAGATCCTTCGAAACGGGCAGTGGGAAATGCAACTCGGTGCTTTGCGTCCACATATACCGGCCGCCGATCTGCCCACCGGTCAGCCCATCAGGATATTTCGCCGACACGTTCGCCGCGAGATCCTGCGCATAAGGCCCGATACCGCCATCGGCAAAGCCGCGCAAACTATCACCACCCAGGAAGAAGCGATCCTCGATCTTATCGCTATAACCGCCATAATCCTTGATGTAGCCAGCCGAACCGCTGAATTTCAGCACCCAGCCCGGGTCGCCGAACACATGCTCGAGCGGGATGTAATAGGACACATCCGGCGTCAGCCGCACATATTTGGCGCCGAAGCCGACACCGGCAAAGTCCACGGTCAGGTTGACGAGCAGGCCCGAGGTCGGGCTCTGGTCGTCATCGAGATAATCGAAGCTCAGCGTCTGGCTCAATTGCGACAGCGAAGACCAGCCGGCCTCATCGATAATATACAGATTCTGGCTGCTGGACGCGGTCGGCAGATCATAAATATCGCGATCGCTCACCGTATAGGTGAAGGTCTGCGTCACATGGCTGTTGAAACGGTAGCCAAGCCGCAAATCACCGCCCATCGAGCTTTCCGAATAGGAATAGCTCTGCCCGGATGAGGTATAGCTATCCGTCACCGTACGGAACAGATCGCCACCGGCAATCAAATTACGGTCGAGGAAATACGGGTCCGTATAACCGAGGTTGATCTGCGTGCCACGCTGCGCCAACAGCGCGTTGATCGAGGCATTATTGCCGGTGCCGAGAATATTATTCTGGCTCAACCCGGTGTTCAGCAACGCGCCGAGCGAGGATGAATACCCACCACCGAGCGAGAACTGCCCCGTCGCCTGCTCCGTCACCTTGGTATTCAGCACCACCTGGTTGGGTGTGCTGCCCGGGCTGGTGGTCAGGTTCTGGTCCTTGAAGAACCCAAGATCCTTCAAATTCTTCGTGGATTCGTCAATCTTGGTCTGGTTATACGCATCGCCCTCGGCCACGGTCAGCTCGCGGCGGATCACCTTATCCTCGCTGCGCGTATTGCCGGTAATATCGATCCGCTGGATCCACACCCGCGGCCCGTTCACCACATTCAGCGTGATCGTCAGCGTGCCGTCCTTCGGATCGGTCTCGATATCCGGGTTCACCGTGGCAAAGGCGTAGCCAAGGTCCAGCGCCCGCTTGTTCAGCGCGACAATACCCTCCTGCAGCGCATCGCCATCAAACCAGTCGCCGGCCGAAAGCGGCACCAGCCCGCGCAATTTCTTATCGTCCAGCGTACGGATGCTGGACACGATTTTGAGCGATTTAACCCGGTAGCGCGGCCCTTCGGCAACCGCGTAGGTCAGATAGAAGCTCTTGCGGTCAGGGCTCAAATTCGCATTGGAGCTGACGATCTGCATATCGGCATAGCCTTTATGCATATAGAATTTATGCAGCAGATAATCGTCATACTGCACGCGGTCGGCATTATAGCTGGTCGAGCCGGACAGGAACCGCCACCAGGCATATTCGCGCGAGGAGACGATCTGCCGCAGCGTGCTCTGGCTGAAATGCTGGTTACCGGTGAAGAGAATCCGGCTCAGCTTGGGCTCGGTCCCATCGATGCTGTTGAACACGACATTGACGCGGTTATCGGAGAGGTGGATCACGCTCACCGAGACCTGGGCGTTGTAATAGCCCTTCTTGGCATAGGCCGCGAGCAGCGCGCCACGGTCGGCCTCGGCGGCTTGCGGCGTGTACACGGAATTGGGCTTCAGCGTGATGGCCGCCTGCGCATCCTTATCGGCCACCGCCTTGTTGCCCGAGAAGAACACGGTGGTCACGGTCGGGTTCTCGACCACATTCACATCCAGCCCGTTGCCGTCGCGCGAAATATGCACGGTCTGGAACAGACCCGTGGCATAAAGCGTCTTCACCGACTGGTCGATGCGCTGCTGGTCGAACGGATCGCCGACCTGCACCACCATATAGGCGGTGACCGTCGAGGTCTCGATGCGGTGGTTACCGATGACATTGATCGAGCCGATGCTGCCGCCAGGTGCTGCCTGTTGGGCCGAAGCCGGACGGGTGTGAACACGCCGCGCGGTGGCACCAGGGGCGCTCTGCGTGGAGACACCCTGCGTGGCGTTACCAGGGGCGTTCTGCGCCTGGGCAGCAGCAGACGATGCCGCCAGCATGGAAGGCAGCAGGCAAACGGACGCCAGAAGGACGGAGCGCGGCTTAAACAATCGATATCTCCCAACCCAGTTAGAATCCCTGTTCAACGCAGGAGTCCCGTCGCGTGGCGTTTGGCACGGGCCACGCCACCCGGCAAGGTGGCGTTAGGTATCTTACAGTAAATGCGTAATCCAGGCGACGGCGCCGGCCCGTGTCAGGTCATTGAAAGTGGTCACCAGAAACAAGGTCAGGATCAGCGCGGCACCAAACCGCAAGCCCACCTCACGCGCCTGCTCCGGCACTTTGCGCCGCATCACCGCCTCCCAGGCGTAAAACAGCAGATGCCCGCCATCCAGAATGGGGATGGGGATAAGATTGACCAGCCCGAGGTTGATGGACAGGAACGCCAGCAGATCGATCAGCGGCGCCCAGCCCAAAGCCGCAACTTTCCCCGTCACCTGGGCGATGCCAATCGGCCCGGACAGTTCCGAGAGCCCCTTATGGTCGAAAATGAGCTGCCCCATCCCCGTACCCCAGCTCGAAATCACCGCCCCGGTCTTCTGAAACGCAGCACCCACGGCCGGCACAGGCCCCAGCCGGGTGAACACAGGCGCCGCCGTCACGCCCAGCCGGCCAAAACTCTCACCATCGGCGGTCGCGGTGCCAATCTGCACAGATTCGGTAAATTGCTGCTGGCCCCGGCCGATGGTGAAATCCAGCTCGGTATTGGGATGGTCCACCACCATATCCTGCAGCGCCGCGAAATCGCGCACCTTCATGCCGCCAATCGCCAGCACCCGGTCACCGGCCTGAAAATGCGCCGCGGCGGCAGCGGAGTTAGGCTCGATACTGGCAAACACCGCCGGTGTGGTGGACTGCCCGGCCGTCATGAACAGCCCGGCATACAGCACCACGGCAAGCGCCAGATTGGCAAGCGGCCCAGCCGCGACAATCACCGCCTTCGAGCTGAGCGAGGCCGCCGAGAAGGAGCCCGGCAGCACCGGCTGGCCGGGTTCGGCATCCCCCCAGCCCTGCATCTTCACGTAACCGCCCAAAGGCAGCGCGCTGATCTGCCACACAGTGCCGGATTTAACCTTATATTTCAGCAGTGCCGGGCCAAAGCCCAGCGAGAACACCTCAACCGTCACCCCCTGGCTGCGTGCCGCCAGATAATGCCCCAGCTCATGAACAAAAATGAGAACGCTGATGCAGATGACAAACGTAACGATGATATCGAGCAAATGCAGCATTCAGGCAGCCTTCTCAGCAGTAAGCGCCCCGGCCAGCCCGCGCGCCTCGGCATCCAGCGCCAGCACGGCGGCCAGATCATCCACCGGTGGCGCTCCCAGATGCTCCATCACCGATTCGACGATTCGCGCGATATCCAGAAACCCGATTTTCCGCTCCAGAAACGCCGCCACGGCGACTTCATTGGCCGCATTCAGCACCGCCGGCGCGCCATGCCCGGCCCGCAGCGCTTCCCGCGCCAGCCGCAAAGCCGGAAACCGCACCTCATCGGGGGCAAAAAACTCCAACTTGGCCGCCGCCACCAAATCCAGCCGCGGCGCCTGCGTCGCAATCCGCTGCGGCCAGGCCAGCGTATGCGCAATCGGTATCCGCATATCCGGCGAGCCAAGCTGCGCCAGCACCGAGCCATCGGCATAATACACCATGCCATGGATGATCGACTGCGGATGCACAAGCACCTCGATCTTCTCCGAACTCAACCCAAAAAGCCGTGCAGCCTCAATAACTTCCAGGCCCTTATTAAACATCGTCGCGGAATCGATGGAGATCTTCGCCCCCATCGACCAAACGGGGTGCCGCAACGCCGCCTCCCGCGTAATCCCCCGCATCTCCTCCAGCGAGTGGTTACGGAACGGGCCGCCCGAAGCGGTCAGAATAATCTTATCGACAGATTTCCCATTACCATCCGCCATGGCCTGAAAAATCGCATTATGTTCAGAATCAACGGGTAACAGCGTGGCATTGGCGTCCTCAATGGCCCGGAGGAAAACATCCCCGGCCGAAACCAGCGCCTCCTTGCACGCAAACGCAATCGCCCCGCCATGCCGCACCGCCGCCAACGTCGGCTCCAGCCCGGCCACACCTGTAATGGCGGACATGGTCCAGTCCACCGGCCGCGCCGCCGCCTCCAGCACCGCATTGCGCCCCCCGGCCGTCGCCAGATTCTCCCCCGCCAGCGCCTCGCGCAGCGCGGGCAGCAGGCTTTCATCGGAAATCACGGTAATGGACGGCCGAAACTGCTTCGCCTGCGCCGCCAGCAATTGCGCATTACGCCCGCCAATCAGCGCGCAAACCTCGTAAAGTGCCGGGTTTTCAGCTATAAGATCAAGGGTTTGCGTGCCAATGCTGCCAGTGGAGCCGAGGATCGTAATTCGCTTTACCGCCATAATGGCACGCCTCCATCTACGCATAGCGCCAGCAGCGCCGCCACCGGTGCAGCGGCCAGAAACCCATCGAGCCGGTCGAACAACCCGCCATGGCCGGGGATGGTCCGGCCCGAATCCTTAACCCCCAGTCTGCGCTTGATCCCGCTTTCCAGCAAATCCCCCGCCTGCGCACACAGGCTCAACACCAGGCCGGCGGCAAAAGCGGCCACGGACAGCCCCCCCGCCAGCAGCATCCCAATCACCGCCGCCGCCAGCAGCCCGCCGATGGACCCGCTCCAGGTCTTGCCCGGCGAAATCCGCGGCGCCAGTTTCGGCCCGCCGATCAGCCGCCCGGCAAGGTAAGCGCCGACATCAGTGCCCCAGACCACCAGGACCAGAAAAATAGTATCCGCCAAGCCCGAGGAATGCTGGCGCAGCCACAGCAACGCAATCCCGCCAATCCCGGCATAAGGCACGCCATAGCCGGCAAAACGCCCCAGCCAGACTCCCACAAAAACCCACAAAATTCCCACAAAAGCCAGCGCAACCAGTGGGCCGCCAGCCAGCTCCGCCGCCCACACCAGCGCCAACGCCCCAGCCAGAGCATAAGGCCGCACCTTCGCCAGCCGCCCCCACTCCCAGCCCAGCCCCGCCATGGCCACAAGCAACAGCCCAGCCCAAGCCAGCCCGCCCCACCACACGCAAAACACCGCCAGCGGCGCCAGCACCAGCGCCGAGGCTGTACGGGTGCGCAAATCCGACCAGCGCGGATCACTCGTTTTCAGAGCCATATCAGACAGGGCGCGCACCGAAACGCCGCTCCCGCGTGGCATATTCCTCAATCGCGGCGGAAAACTCCGCAGCGCCAAAATCCGGCCAGAGCACCGGCAGAAACAGCAGCTCGGCATAGGCCAGTTGCCACAACAGAAAATTGGAGATGCGTTTTTCACCCGAGGTACGGATCAGCAGATCCGGGTCGGGTATCCCATCGGTCGAGAGCAGCCGCCCAAAGTTCTGCTCCGTCAGCTCTTCAGCCGGAATCCCAGCCGCAATCGCCTTGCGCGCCGCGCCCACAATATCCGCCCGCCCGCCGTAGGAGAGCGCCATAATCAGCACCAGCCGGTCATTATCGGCGGTTTTCTGCTCCGCGGCCTCCAGCTCCACAGCCAGCGTATCGCCAAAGCGCTCCCGCTCGCCGATCACCACCAGCCGCACCCCCTGCTCATGCAGCTCCGCCAGCTCCGAGCGCAGATAATGCTTCATCAAAAAGGTGAGGTCCGCCACCTCCTCGGCCGGGCGTGCCCAGTTCTCCGAGGAAAACGCAAACAGGGTCAAATAATGCACACCAGCACCAATGGCCGCCTCAATAGCGCGGCGCACCGCCTTCGCCCCTTCGCGGTGCCCGGCCACGCGGGGCAGGCCCCGTGCCGTGGCCCAGCGCCCATTGCCATCCATGATGATGGCGACGTGGCGCGGAATAGGGTGGGAGGAAATATCAGCCATCAGACTTGGCGAATGTCCTTTTCCTTGTCACCCAGGTTGATATCGACGCGCTTGATATAATCATCGGTCAATTTTTGAACCTGCTCGGACCAGTCGCGCTCGTCATCTTCCGAAATCTCATGCTTCTTCTGCAAGCCCTTAATCTGCTCCATCCCGTCCCGGCGCACGCCGCGCACGGCAATCCGCGCCGCCTCGGCATATTTACCGGCCGTCTTGGCCAGCTCATTGCGCCGCTCCTCGGTTAACACCGGCAGCGGCACACGCACAATCTGCCCATCCGGCTGCGGGTTCAGCCCCAGCCCGCAATCGCGGATCGCCGCCACCACGGAGTTGATCATCGAGCGGTCCCAGACCTGCACATTGATCATCCGCGCTTCCGGCACGGAAATCGTCGCCACCTGGTTGATCGGCAGGTGCTGCCCATAAGCCTCAACCTTCACTGGCTCCAGCAGCGCCGGCGAGGCCCGGCCCGTGCGCAAACCGCCGAATTCGCGCCTCAGCGCCTCCAGCGCGCCATCCATGCGGCGGGTAATATCGGTTTTAATATCGGCTAGTTCGGCCATAGGGTCCTCAGCTCGGTTCGGTAATACGGGTGAACAGCCCCTCGCCACGCATCACAGCAGCAAAAGCACCAGGGGCATGAATATTGAAAACAATAATCGGAAGCTTGTTCTCGCGGGACAGCGAAATCGCCGAAGCATCCATCACATTAAGGTCGCGGGCCAGCACGTCGAGATACGTAAGCTCCTCATAACGCTTGGCATTCTTGTCCTTGCGCGGGTCGGCGGTATACACCCCATCCACCTGCGTACCCTTGAGCATGGCATTGCAGTTCATCTCGGTCGCCCGCAAAGCAGCCGCCGTATCGGTGGTGAAAAACGGATTGCCGGTCCCGGCGGCAAAAATCACCACCCTGCCCTTCTCCATATGCCGCATCGCCCGCCGGCGAATATACGGCTCACACACGGAAGACATCGGGATCGCCGTCTGCACCCGCGTCGGCACATCCAGCTTCTCCAGCGCCGACTGCATCGCCAGCGCGTTCATCACAGTCGCCAGCATGCCCATATAATCGGCCTGGGCCCGGTCCATGCCGGCGCTAGCCCCAGCAACCCCACGGAAAATATTCCCCCCGCCGATCACCAGGCAAACCTCCACCCCCAGCGCGATCACATCCCGCACATCAGCGGCAATGGCCTGCACCATCCCGGTATCAAGCCCGTATTCACGCTCGCCCATCAGGGCCTCGCCCGAAATTTTCAGCAGCACGCGCTTATATTGCGGATTCTGGGTCATGGCCTCGCTCATACATTAAGGGCAGCGCCAGGCAAACGCCCACCGCCGCGTGATTGTAGCACCTTGGGTCGATTCCGGGAGTGTGGAGTGACTCACAGGGGGACTTTGTCCCCCTGCACCCCAAAGTTCAAAGCGGTCAATAATCGTGATCGGAACTTCACTCGCGGGAAGGTCAAGGCGCGCCTGCAGCAGATCGATGAGAGCATCGCGCGATATCTTTGCGCGTTAGAGACGGCAGACCGGACTCAATCCGATGTTGCTGAGGCGAAGACGAGTCGAATCAGCGACAAGATCAGCAAGCTCAAACAGCAGATGCAGGAC
>JAMFRO010000023.1 GCA_026224825.1 bacterium
ATGTGTTTGATCTGCACCGGCCGTTTCAGCAGCATCTCGGCACCGGGCTGGGGGCGCATATGTGCCTCGGCCGCTACGTGGCGCAGGTGGAGATGAATGTCACCATCAACCAGCTGCTCGACCATTACCCCGATATGCGGCTCGATCGGCAAGCACCGGAATCTTATATCACCGGCGGGTTGGAGCAGCGGGGCGTGTCGTCGCTGCATGTTTTACTCCGCTAAATTGGTTGTTAATTAGAAATGAAACCGATAGATATGACCAGTGCTGCAACTGCCGATCCGCAAGCGGCGTCGAATTTTCCACAGATGCTCCGCGCCGCTGCCTTGGCCTATGGCGATGCGCAGGCGGTGACGTTGCAAGGTGAGGGCCCCGCCGAAATTGTGAGTTTTGCGGGTATCGAACGGCAATCGGCGGAACTGGCGCGCGGGTTTTTGGCGCGCGGTGTGGGTAAGGGTAGCCGGATTGGGTTTATTTATGGGAATGGGCCAGGTTTTGCCGTAGTGCTGGCCGCGATTGCGCGCATCGGTGCCGTGGCGATTCCGATCAGTACGATGATCAAGGCCAATGAGCTGGTGCGTGTGCTGCGGCAGTCGGATGTGGCGGGGCTGATCGTGCAGCGGCGGTTTTTGGGCAGTGATTATGCCGAGAGATTGTGCGATGCGCTGCCGGAACTGCGCGAGGGGCCGGCGTTGCGGAGCAAGCGGGTGCCGTTTTTGCGCTGGGTGGTGAGCGCGGGTGAGGATTTGCCGGCGGGTATTCGTGATATGTCGTTTCTTGGTGGCGTGGCTGAGACGGTGAGCGAGGCATTGCTGCTGGAAATCGAAGCCGAGGTGCATCCGGCGGATCAGATGGTGGAGATCTATACCTCGGGCTCGATGGCGTTGCCGAAGGGGGTGAAACATCTGCATGGCGCGGTGATGCAGTGCAGCCGGTATATTGGGCGTATGACGGGGCGCAAGCCGGGCGACGAGGTGTATGCGTCGATGCCGATGTTCTGGGTCGGCGGCATGGGGTTGTTTCTGCTGGCGAGCTGGATGGCGGGGGCGGTAACGATCTGCACCGAGAAGACGTTGAGCAATAGCCGCGTGGCCATGGGCAGCGTGCTGGCGCCTGAGGATTTGCAGCTGATGGCGCTGGCCAAGCCGTACTGGGGGCTGGGCATGAGCGAGACTTTTGGGCCCTATTCCTATGGTGATGAATTGCGGGCAGCTGGTTATCCGCTGTGCGCGCCGATGGACCATATTGCTGATGGGTTTGAGGTGCGGGTGGCGGATGAAAATGACAACCCGGTAGGTGATGGCGAGATTGGCGAGATTCAGGTGCGCGGTTATGCGGTGGCGCCGGCGCTGCACAAACTGGAACGCGAGGGTTATTTTACTGCCGATGGTTTCTATCGTACCGGGGACCGCGGGCTGGTGGAGGGGAGTAGGATCAATTTCGTCGGGCGCGGCGGGGATATGATCAAGGCGGCCGGGTCAAATGTTTCGCCGGCCGAGGTGGAGCTGGAGATGCAGCAGTTGGATGGCGTGCATAATGCCTATGTGGTGGGGTTGCCGGATGCCGAGCGGGGCCAGCTGGTGGTGGCGGCGGTGATTGCGCGCGAGGGGGCGGTGCTGGATTTTGAGAAAATCCAGGTGCAGATGAAGCAGCGGCTTTCGCCCTTTAAGGTGCCGCGGCAATATGTTCAAATTACGCGCGAGGACGTGCCGATGCTGCATAGTAACAAGGTGTCGCGCCGGTTGCTGGAGGCGCTACTGACCGAGAAGCTGGGGCGGGCTTAGGTGAGCGGCGCCGCCTTGGCTTGGATGTGCGTGCCGAGCTCGTTCATCTCGTAGCCGTTGGGATACACGGCGGCGGCGAGGGCTTCGACATGGTTGGGCGCGTTGTCGGGCACGGGATCTTTTTTGCTGGTGCGGCGCATGATGAGGCCGGCGAGGATTTTGAAGATTTTGGGCGGGATGGGTAGACCGCAGGCGCGGATGATGCGCGGGTCGGCATCGGCCAGGAGCAGCAGGATGAACAGGCGGCGGATGGGTTTTGGCGCCATCCGTTCGTACCATTTGATTACGGCTTCGGCGAGGCGGCGGTTTTGCGGCTCGAAACTTGCTTCGCGGTCGAGATAGTCCGACCAGAATTTTTTTATGCCGGCCAGCGTGTCCGGCAGCGGATTGCGGGAGCCGAAGGCGCGGGATTGCTGGGTGTAGTAGAGGCGCACGGCTTCGCGTTCTTTGTCCGTCACGGGGCGCCAGCCGTAGCGTTCGGCAAGGTCGAGCGAGTTCAGGATCTCGTCGCAGCCGACGGCGACGAAATCATCCTCGTGGATGTCGTAATTTTTGTGCATGGCGTTGACGCGACGGGCGGCACTGCGGCCGGGCTCGGCGTTGAGGCCGTGCATCATCACCGCACTTGAGAGCAGGATGGTGTCGACCACGCGTTTGGCGACGCGATGTTCGAGCTGGCCGGTGCTCTCCAGGATGCGTGACATGCGGGGGACGGCGAAGGTCATGAGGAAGCCGTTGAAGGATTGGGAGAGCATTACGGAGCGGAAATCGGCGTAGAACAGGCCGGTGATTTCGCGGAACTGGGTTTCGAGGTCGAGGGATTCGATTTTCCGTAAGCGGGCGTAACGGTCGGGCGTGCCGAGCCAGAGTTTTGGTGCTGCTGCCATGGATGATGTCCTTCAACGCCGGGCGGGTAAGCCGGGGGTAGTGATGCTGCGGGATGTCGGGCAGGATCAAGCGGGCCGTGGCCAGATCGTCCCGGTGATTATTTTGCGCCTTCTTTGCCGTGGCGCCGCCGCGCCTGTAGGGCGGGGGGCATGGCTGTCCGTTATGTCGCATTGGGGAGTTCTTTTGCCGCCGGCCTGGGACTCGGGCCCCGCGTGCCGGGAAGTCCGTGCTTGTGTATGCGGAGCAGCAACGGGTATCCGCAGGTACTGGCACGGCGCGCGGGGTATGATCTTGTCGATCGTAGCTGCTCGGGCGCCACCGCGCGGCATGTTCTGCGCGGCGGTCAGTTTTTTCAAAAGCCGCAGCTCGACGCCGTGACGCCGGAGACCGAGCTTGTGACGCTGACCGCTGGTGGAAATGACGTGGGGTATGTTGGCGATCTGACCTTGATGGCGTTGCGGCGCGGTGGGGGGAGCCGGTTTCAGGCGGCGGTGGCGCGCGTGTTGTGGAAGGGCGTGCGGCCGGTGGAGGGGCGGGATTTTGCGCAATTGCGGGAAAATCTCGACGTGATATTGGTGGAAATCCGGCGCCGCGCGCCGCGCGCGCGGGTGGTGGCGGTCACTTATCCGGTCATTCTGCCGCAGCAGGCGCCTTATCTTCAGGCAGGGATAAACGAGGAGGAGGCGGCACTCATGCGCGCGGTGGGGGAGAGGCTGGCGGAGGTTACGCGTGCCGCGGCGGAGGGAGCTGGGGTGCTGCTGGCGGATATGGCGAGGCTTTCCATTGGGCATGATTGCTGCAGCGCTGAACCATGGGTGCATGGTGCCAGGCCCGGGAAAGGCGCGCCATTTCACCCGACCATTGCGGGGGCGAAGGCAACCGCCGGGGAAATTATGCGCGTGCTGGCGCAAAGCGGTTGATCATACCGTACCCGTACCGGTGACCGGCGAGCCGGCGGCGCCGGGCAGGCGCAGGGGCGGGGCGGTGAAGAGGAAGCGGGAGCGGTTGTTGGCACGCAGCCAGTCGGCGAGATTGCTGAGCAAAAACATCTCTCCCAGCGGCATGCCGAGCTTGAAGAGGCAGAGGTTGTGCAGAGGGATGCGCGTGCCGTGCGGGGCGGTAAAATTTTGATCCGGCAGGAGTTCCACGGCCTCGTTGTCTGAGACCAGGGCGGCGGCACCGGACTCATCGATCCAGCGGAGCAGGTTATCGTCCGTGCCATCGAGGCCGGCGCACAGGTGCTGGTCGAAGGGGTGGGATGCGTCGGCGTGGTGCGCGAGCAGGGCGCGGTCGAAGCCGGTGCGGAAGCAGAGGATGTCGCCTGGTTCTACCGTGACATGATCGGCGTCGAGTATGCGCATCAGCGCGTCATAGCCCACGGGGACGCGGGCGAGTCCGACATGGGCGTGCAGGTCGATCATGACGCCGCGGCCCTGCAGTGCTGTCTCGGCGATGCGCTCTATGCCCAGGGCACAGGCGCCGTAGGGGCCGTCTACGGGGGCGCGGTTGTTGAGGTAGTCGAAGGGGCCGCGGACTTCCTCGCAGGCGCGAAAGCCGTTGTAGTAGGTGGCGCGCAAAATGCCGTCGCCGAAGGCGTCGTGCTGGCAGCCGATATGGCAGAGGGAATCCCATTGGGTGGAATATTGCAGGCTCATCGTGACGCGGTCGTCGCAGACGATGTCGGTCTGGCCTGGGTTCACCTTGTCCATCGGGTAGTTGAAGGCGGGGTCTTCGCCGCGCA
>JAMFRO010000024.1 GCA_026224825.1 bacterium
CAGCGCCGATCTACCCAGGGCCCGACCACCAATACCAAGCCACCAGCCGAAGGAGACAAAGACAGCAAAACATAACCCGTCGATCCGCGGTGTGAGCCGCTCTCCGCTACGCTCCGTGCGGCTCACCGCGGATCGATCAACAGGGGCGGCCATGCCCTTTTTAATCAACCCGACTGGTACACTATTGCGCCGCCATCTGGCACATTTTTCCGCCGCCGTTGACACTCGGCTTTTTGTCGCCCGATTACGCTGGAGGGGTAAGCCCGAGAGCATTATACAGTGAATGTAACTTGGCCCATGCGGCGTCGAGTATCGGCTTTGCGGCCTCTGCGCAATAACTGTAGGGGTCATCCGTCGCGTTGGTTGGGATCACTAAACAGGCACGCCCTTTGACTATCTTATGGGCGCTCTTGCCGGAGGTGTGGCGCCGACATATCCGTTCCCGCTGCGCCTCCTCGACAATGATCTGATTGAGAATATCTCTTACCTTAGGCATTTTCTGACGGCCTCCTTTTGAGGGAATCCCTGATCTGGTCACCAAGCATGTCCAAGGCTGCCAAAGCCTCCTCGTTGTCATCTGCTCCCGGATTACTCCGGCTCCTGGACGCAATTCCAAGATGTTGATTGATAGCGGTATTAAGTAACGAGGTGACGGCAGCCCTGTTATCTCTCCCCGCCACTTTTTTGTCGATCTTCCCTACCTCCCGGCCAACGGGTGACAATCCCAAGTCTTTCAAGATGCGGGCGACGACCGATGCAGTTCGCTGACTGAGGCGCTTTCTTGCCTGAACGCGCCGCGCCTGCGGTTGGACCGGCAAAGCAGATGTGTCGGTAACAGCCCCAGCCGCTTGTTTTTGACGAAGCGTTTCCCTTAGCTGACTTTTGTTCACCAAATCCCGGAGCTTCAGACCGCCGCCGATGTCATGATTCAGCATTTCATCGAGCACACGGTCATCGTCTGGATCAAGAAAAGACCGGTTGATGAATGAGCCAATGATTTCACTATCAACAAGCATGCCCACATCAAAGCGACGCGGCTCACCGTTGCCCTCGTCTTCTCCACCGGCATCGTCGGCGTTGAGCCATTTTTTGATCATGGCCTGGTCATCCAAGTCGATCTCACGGAAATCGTCCCAGTGCGCGTCTGTGTTCAAGCCGACATGCGACACGACAAAGGCATGGTTGTCGGGGTTGTCGGGCTTGCCTTCGTGCACAACGCGCATCACGCGGCCAACAAACTGAATGTAGGGTGACAGGCTCGCAAAGGGCCGGAAGATGGCAGCCACGCTAAGGGGAGGATGGTCGAACCCTTCACCCAGCATTTGTACCTGGACAATGCAATCGAGCTTACCACTTCGCAGGTCGGCGATAATGCTGTCCTTTCTATCGGTTTCCATTTCGCTGTAAATTTCCTGGGCCTTAATCTTTCTCTCTTCGTAAAGACCCCGAATTTGGCGCGCATGATCAACGGAGCAAGCGACTGCAATAAGCTGATGTCTGAAACCGGTGCGCTCCCTCAACTCTTCCAAATATTTGATGCTGGCATCGACGATGTGCCGGTTGCATTCGGGCGCAAGGGCCACGCCACGCCGGAACCAGGCTTGTTCTCGAAGCTGCATGACCTCTTCAAGACTGTGACGCCTCTCGTCATCCCGATAGGTGAAAGAGATTTCCGATGGAGCGACATTCCGAGAATGGATTTGCTTGATGTATCCCTTCACCATCGCGCGGGTAAAAGGATATTTATAGATAACCTTTCCAACCGGACGCGATCCGTCACTGCGAAACGGTGTCGCCGTCAGACTGATAACCTTTGCGTGCGGAAACCGTTCAAATACTTTGGCCCAGCTGGGAGCGACGTTATGGTGTCCCTCGTCCACCATAATCATATCAAAATAAGTCGGCGGAAATTGCGGCAGCCATCGATCGGCAGAGCTAGCCAACTGATGGATGTTCGTTACTACAAATTGACTGGCATTGCAGTCGTGCAAATTGGCATCAACGCCATCCAGGACGGCGCGATAGGGGCCGCCCGAAAAGTCGTGGAGAACGCCGGTGCGTCTCCAAAAATTCTTTGGATCACTTACATCGAGCGCGTCTGCCACTCCCTTTCGTATTGTCAGATTGGGTGTGATGACTAAAGCGCGTCCTTTGGCGATGCCAAAAGGCAAAGTTGCGATGACACCGGTTTTTCCGCAGCCGACCGGAATCTGAACGATAACGGGTTCGTTCGATGTCTCGAAATGCGTCCGAACAGCCTTATGGGCGGCCTGCTGTGGCTCGCGAATTTTGGAATTGCCTTCAACGTCGACTGTGATTGTTTGAAACAAATGGTTAGGCTGTTCCGCCGCAAGCTCAGCCCGCCGGTATTCCAGGCGGAAAGGTTCGAGGTCTGGCCGACGATAGAAGCGGTATCCGCTGCTTGGACGTCTAACCGGCTTCAATCGACCGGACGCGTCCCACCGCCGCAAAGTGTCTTTTGACACGCCAACATATTCGGCGGCCTCCGCCAAGGTTAGGAAGTCTGGAGAATCATTATGTGACATATGGCAACTATGTGCAACCTTATGTATTTCGTCAAGATAATTTCGACTTTATGATGATGCCATCGTCACCACGGCGCAAAAATTAATTTTAACAAATTGATATAAAACAATAATTTTGAAGCTAAAGCCTCAATTTGATCGAGACGTAGTTCGAAACCTGTCCTTGCATTCGCACAGAGCAAGGGAACAGCCGCGACCGTACCTCATACTCAAGATCGGTAGCCGCCATTTCAAGCTTTCTGAAAATGCGTGGGTTTCTCAGACAGGTTGGTCACATTCTGTAATGATTGGTTTGGTCTGCGACTGAATGTCAGGGTTTTGTAGGTGAGCCATTTCCATTGGAATCTATGTGAAACCGCCCGCTTTCCAGATGTTTCCAAGAGCTACGACGCCGATTTTGAGCTCTAATGGTCCAGGAGCCCATGATGACATCGCCGCCCGCACAGACCGACACTATCACGCGCATTGGCAAGGTTGTGCTCTACCCCATCTCATATCCGTCGAAACAACGCTTGCACAATCTCAAAATCGGCCAAGCAGGGCTGGACGATCGCCCGGCTCACTGCCAGGCTTGGTATCAGCGCCTGCAACGCGATGTCAGTTTCCGCGCATTTCAAAATGCGTTCCTGGGCTTGCTTATAGGTGGTCGAAAAATCACTGGTCATGACTATGCCCGCCCGCACATTCCTACTGACCGGTTTGCGTCATATCTCCAAACCAGTACGGCGTCTGCGCCGCCCAGACGGATTCGGGGTAACGCTCATGCAGCATGGCGAAGGCGGCGCGTGACCTGGGGCCATTATCAGCCGGCCGGCGGCAGGCATAGCGCGTGGCCCGCACGGCGAGATGAAGTGCCTCGGGCAGATATTTGTCGCCGCCCGTCTCGCGCTCGAGCCAGTTGCTGTTTTTACCCCAGGCCACGGCGTCTTCCGTCATACGTTGGGTGGAAGAGCCGGTAGCACGCACGGCGGCGAGTTCGGCGCCGCCGTCGCCTAAGTGGCCGATGGGGGCATAGGGAAGCAATGCATCCGTGGCGACATTGGAATTGTCCCAGGCATCACCAGTGGGCGTATAACCGTAGATGCCCGGATTGCTGGCGATCTGACTGAGTGGTGCCGGCGGCCCGAATGAATTGGCCGACAAGATGGCGCCCAGAACGAACGAATTCTTGGCCGCCGGGCACCACCAGTTGCCATCGCTCGGATTCCAGTCATCGAAGGCAAAAACATCATTGGCGTTTGCATTGAGTCCCCATGTGCCGCCCGACGGAAGCCCCATGCCGCGGCCGTTGGAAGGTTGTGCCACGAATCCCGGCACTTTCAAGGCCATAAGTAAGGCTAGGTGACGCTTGGTCGCGGGCAGCCAGGCCTGCGCGATCCGGTCCGTATCAGGTGCGAGCTGCGGAAAAGCCGCGCGCACATCCGGCAGCCAGGCAAACACATCGTGCCAGTCGCGCAATGCAAAAACCCTGATCCAGGCCGCGCCGACCATGGCCTGCCGGTCCGCCGGCGCCACGTAGGGGGCGCGCGAAAATTCGATAAGTTGCGTGCTTGTCCAATTGTCATAGAGGGAACGGATCGGCGTGAGGGTGAGCTCGCCGTTCAGCCTGTTTGGCGTGAGACGCAGGGCGGGGTGCTGGTAGAGTTCACTCATGTTTTCAACCAGGATCGGCTTCAGCGCATCCGCGACGGGCTGATGCAGCGTGGTGCTGGCTTCGATTGCCCATTGCCGGGCCGCCCGCCATTGCGGCTGCTGGTCAAGCGCGGAACTGTGCTGATGGTCCGCGGCAATGGCGGCCTGAATGAGAAGCGCCTGCGCTCCGCCATTCACCGCCATGTCACTTGCCTGTACCACCCAATCCGGCGGCACACTCACCTGGCCTGTGATGTTGCCGCTCGGGTCCGGCAGGTCGAATGAAGCTTTTTCCATGGCCGTGGGAATGGACAAAGCGGCCAGGGCCTCGGTCTGCTGGCCGGCTTGCAGCCATATCCGCGCTTCATCCATGGCCAGCAGCCAGACCACGCCAGCCCGTGCCCGGCCGGTGAGCGCGGACCAGTTATCATTGTCCCGCACATTCGCGATCGCATCGTTAAGCGCCGGAATGTCCTGCGGGTTGCCATCCGCGCCAAGCGAGAGCGCCCAGAGCGGGTTTTTAGTCTGGCTCCAATATTTGCGGTCCGTGGCGACAGATTTGTACATGAGCAGCGCCGCATTGACGACGGCGTCATGCGCCATGGCGTAATCGATACCGGGCTGCACGAGATCGGCATTGCCGCCCCAGCCATCCTCGGGAATTTCAAACCCCAGCCCCTGTGCTGGGGACATACCGTCAACCGCCATGAGTCCCAGCTGCTGCAAGGGTTGGTTATCGCAAAGTGCGGTGGAGGGTTGTTGCCGCAACGCCGCCCCTTGCAGCAGTTCCGCCGCCGCCAGCGGGGCGATGTCACCTCCTGCGCGGGTACGGTCGATAAGGTTCCAGCTCTGCGGCCAGAATTGCGCCAGAGAGGGATCGGCGAGGATGTTACTGATCCGCGTGGCACCATCGGCAAAATTGCCGAGACGGAAATCGGCGCGGGCGGCGGAATAGGCGGCGGCGGCGCGGTAGTCGGGGGCTGACCCCGGGCCATTCACGACCCCGTCGAATTCCGTGATCGATTGCTGAAAATTCCCATTCTCATAATCGTTCGCGGCTTGCGCGTAGGTACCGGTTTCCTGCCAGTAGGAGCCGGACTGGTTGGAGCCTGGGAAAAACTGCGGCGCGGTGTAATTCCAGTTTTGCATGTAAAACGAATGATTCGGCGAGAAATATTCCTCGCCCGCGTCAAGGTCGCTGGGGTCCATCAAAGGCTGGGACAATGGCACGGAAGCTAGCGCTGCCTGGATGGACGCGAGGGGGAAGAGCGGCAGGGTCTGGCTGGGTGCGGCGCTGGGGTTGGCAATCGCCTGCCAGAGGCTCCAGAGCGCGGTATTATCGTCGCATTGCTACTGGGTGGCCTGGGGGTAGGTATAGGGCGCGCTGGTTTGCGCCATGGCCCGTGGGCCGGCCGCCAACATCACGCAAACACATATAGCCCGTCTGTATTTCATGGCAAAATCCTGACGACGCGAAAGCCGAGGGTAGAAAGTCGGAGTGAGTCGAGCCGCCAGGTGCGGTCTGTCGGGTAGGAAGCCATGCCGTAGCCTGCCCATTCGCCGTGCACCACACGGTCCTGGCATTTGGCTGCCTGGGGGGACGTAAAATCGGGGGGCCAGCAGTCCGCGGTCCATTCCGCATTTGGCGCCAGCATGCCCGCGACGCCGAAACGATTGGCATGCATCTTCTGCACGCCGCCGCGGTTGAACCACATGCCGTAATAAATATCGGAGAAAGGCATCTGAATGCCGTTCGCGCTGGCGCCCATAAAATCTTGCCAAGCTTGCGGGGGCAGGCCTGAGAGGAGGACGAAACGCCAGTCACGGTCTTGCGGGCGGGGATTTGGCGCCGGGAGTTGCAACAGCCAGGCTTGGTAGGCGCCGGGGTCGGTCCAGGGGGCGTTGGCTGTCGCGGCATATTCCCATTGTGCCTCGGAGGGCAGAGCGTAGGGTGTGCCTTTGCCAGCCTTGCGCGTCACCGTGTTGAGCCAGGCGATATAGGATTGGGCATCAAGATAGCTGATGCGCGTGACTGCCGTATCCGGCCCCGGTTGAGGATCGCCGGGCAGTTGCGGCATGTAGCCATTGCAGCCGCCGGCCGCGACGCAGGCGTTCCACTGGCTGAGCGTGATGGGATATTTGGCGATGGCGAACGGCGCCGGAATGCTGATGACGTGAGGCGGCGGGGTGGGTGGGGTCGATGCCGTGTGCCTGCGCATTTCATCGGGCGTTGGGGCTGCGATGGCCAGCGTGCCGGTCGGGATGACGACCATTTCGGGCAGGCCTGCGCCATCGCTGAACATCGTGCCTGGTTTTTGTGTAACATCTTGAGCCATAGCTGCCGAGGCGCAGCAAAACCGGAATAAAATGCCAACCAAGAGCGCAAGTTGCGCGCAGTGCCCCCTCCCGCCCAATGCAATACCGTTCGCAAGTTTGGCCACCATCTATTCGCCGTCCCCGAGACTTTTTCGTTTTCAGATACCACAAACACCCTCGGTTGTGGAGCAGGCGTGGGTGCTATTCACAATGGTGCAGATTTACCTAGGGTCATTAGATAGGGGCCGAGCCCCATGAACGCCGCCCCCAAGGGGCGCGCTAAACCAGGACGCCAAGCGTCCTGGGATGTGGTGTAATCAATTCTGAATTTCTGTGGCGTCGGCTAGCACCCGGCGCCTCGGCTGCCCCGATGCCTTCGCCTTCCCTTTGGACTTCGCCTTCAGGACGTTGATCGCCGCGGCATCTAGCGTATTCTTGAGATGAACTGCATAATGTTTCTCGATCATCTCGACGCTGGTACGGCAGTTTTTGGCGATCTGGTAGATATCGGCGCCTTCCATGAGGCGCATGCAGATATAGGTATGTCGCAGGCTGTAAGCCGTCCGCGGCTTTCCATCCCGGTCGAATTTCAGGCTCGTACGGTCGAGCAAGTTGTTGAACATGCGGATATGGTTGCCTGGAAACAGTCGATCGGTCGGCTGCGGGTACTCCGGCGCTACCAGCACAGGTGCTTCACCACCCGTCTTGCGGCGCATCTGGCGCTCGCGCCTTGTCTCCGTCTCAGCGGGCTTGGCGCGTTCCAGCAGCCGCCGATAGGTCCGCACCGCAGCAGGCATACTTTTACAATGCCCGACGCCACGCTTACCCCTGACCTCGATCTCCAGGATTTCCTGTTTGCTGCCATCGTCATGAGCAACGGTCACGTCCCGATGCTGGAGATTGAACGCCTCATCGGGCCGTAGACCGGTATTGGCCATGAACAGCACGAAGTCATAAACCTGCTCGGCACTCCATTTGAAGTGCGACCGGAACGGCTCCTTGGCATAGGCGCGCGCCGCTTCATAAAGTTGCTTGTACTCCTCCGGACTAAACCAGGCGCGGTGGCTGACCTTGCCCTGCGAGCGGTACGGCGGGGTGAGGTCCGGCAGGTGTTCCAGCCATCCGTGCCGGATGGCCGTCTTCAGGACCATGCGCAGGGTCACGACTTCGTCGTGGAGAGTACTGCGGGCGGGCGGTTTTGCCTTCGGCTTATGCTGGCTCTTCGAGTTGGGGTTCGGTGCCGCGTAGTTGCTCATGCGATGTACCCGGTATTCCTGCACCTTGCCGGGCGTCACTTTCTCAAGCAGCATTTCCCCAAAAAATGGAACCAGATGCACTCTAAGCCGGATGGCATGGCTCTCGGTCCATTTCCCGCTGCGTTCCCCCTCGGTGATAACGCCATATTCCTTCAGGAACTGGTCCGCGGCTTTCTTGAAGGTCGGGCCGTCCTCAAGGACGCCGGCCCGGAGTTTTCCCTGTAAGGTGAGATACCAGTCTTCAGCCGCCTTGGAGGCCAGCTCTTTGGTTTCCACTTTGGTACTGAACTGGCGCTGCTTGCCTCCAACGGAGGCCCTGGCCTGCCAGAAGCGGCTATTATCACGCTGGTAAATCTGGACCTTTCCGCCCAGCAGATCGATCGTCGACATAAAACCTCCTTCCGCGCTCACGCGATGGTTGAGGGTCAATGGCAAGATACGACCATAGGCTATCAGGTTCGGAATTTTAAGTTAAATTGCCCTAATGCTACACTAGGGCTTGGATACGCAAACGGCCCCTTGGAAGGGGCCATTATACGTTGATTAACTTATAGAATTTGGTTGCGGGGGCCAGATTTGAACTGACGACCTTCAGGTTATGAGCCTGACAAGCTACCGGGACAAGCGACTGAAATCGGCTACAAAAATCTCCTTTTTTTCTCTGTGTGGGCTAAAAACTGGGCTAGAAATCGAGCCAATCTCCGACAAATTGTTTTGAAATCGGTGAGAAGCCCTTTCTAGCCCACTTTTAGCGAGCCAAAACCTACAAGATTCGAATCAAAAAATCGAGTTAATTCAATGCATAATTTGTCATCCGGGTCTTCGGACGCAATCCAGCGAAAGTCTGGCTCGTGCTGTCGAATAGCGGCGGCCGGATAGTTTTAACCCCTTCTGAAGCGAGTCACTAAATCTACAGGTCCAGCATGGGTCCGCTTTGGGCCGATATCGGAAGTTCCCCTTGGGAGCAATGAATACGGGGACGCGGACATACATAGCCAAACGGAAGACACTGTGGTTCGACCATGAGCGGACGCAAGTTCGAATTTGGTTTATCGCCAGGAATGGACGTTGCTGCAGCGCCCGTGTCCGGACGGTTGTAACTGGGGGACTCGAACGACGGCTTTTACCCTGATGCCTGAGCGACCGCTAAAAAATTCATGCGTGGCGAGGGGCGATATTATTTGTGATCTTCAGGCGCGGCGCTTACCTCGTCGCGATCAGATGCTCTCGGTGAAGGGTCCGGATCGAATTCGCAATGTCTATCGAGATATCGCGACTGAATCGAATAGCAGGATAGGTGTGCGGCTGGGATGGGGATGGGTCAGTATTTAGGCGGGTTGGTATAATCTATTGAAAAGCAAAATTTAGTGCGGATTTTTGTGTGGAAAGACCAACTTACAGTTGGTTTATCGAGCATAAATGTGTTGTATCCCACATCCCCGCCCGGGATATATCGTTGACAAAACCTCTCGTCGGTTATCACCGCTATTTGGCATACAGCTTAGAAAACACGGTGCTTTTTGATCCTTGACTCTGGGGTGTCTTTAGACGCCGGTCAATGCTTTTTCGTGTGAGTGGTGTTTCGCTGGCGGCGTTGACAAGGCGGTCTCGGACGACCGAAAAAACTCAGCTATTTCGTCCGCCGAAACCGGTTTACTGAACAAAAACCCTTGAATTTCGTCACAGGCATGATCGCGCAAAAAATCATCCTGTTCGATAGTTTCAACACCTTCTGCAACAATTGTCAGCCCGAGCGCCTTGCCCATGCTGATAATGGCCTGCGCGATCGCCTTATCCTCAGAGTTGTGTGGCAACTCACGAACGAAGGATCGATCGATCTTGATCGTGTCGATTGGAAAACGCTTCAGCGTGGACATCGATGAATAGCCGGTGCCAAAATCATCAATCGCCAAACGTACCCCGCGGCTCTGGATCGCATCCAGTATCTTGATGGCCTGCTCGACATTGAGCATGACCATGCTCTCGGTAATTTCAATTTGCAGGAGTTTGGGGTCCATACCGCTGACGGCCAGGGCGGTATCGATATCGTGCAGCAAATTCTCGTCCGAAAATTGCCGCGGCGAGACATTGACGGCCATCGACATCGGCGGCAACCCAGCACGCTGCCAGGCCATATTCTGCGCGCAAGCTGTCTGCAAGACCCAGCGGCCGATCGGGACGATCAGGCCAGTTTCCTCGGCCAGCGGAATAAACTGCACGGGTGGCAACAAGCCCATCTCCGGATGGGCCCAGCGCAGCAGCGCCTCTACACCGGCGATTTTTCTGGTCGCAACGTCGAGCTTTGGTTGATAGTGTAGACAAAACTCCTGGCGCTCCAAGGCATGCCGGAGACCCGCTTCGATTGTCAGGCGGCCGATCGCCTGGGTCTTGATCTTGTGAGAGAAAAACCGGACAGCGTTTTTGCCTTCGGCCTTGGCGTGATACATCGCGATATCGGCATGCTTCATCAAGCTTTGCTCATCCGTGCCATCGTCCGGGAACATGGCGATGCCGATGCTGGCGGTGACGCGGCATTCTTGGCCGCTCAATTCAATCGGTTTGCCGAGCACGGATAATAGATGGCGCGCCAACTCCGAGACATGGGTGCCTTCCGAGATTTCATTCAGCAGAACCATGAACTCATCGCCGCCGAGCCGCGCGACCACGTCGCTGGCGCGTACGCCAGCGCGCAACCGGGCGGCCATCTCGACCAGCAAGGTATCGCCAATCTCGTGGCCTAGGGAATCATTGATGACCTTGAACCGGTCAAGGTCGATGAACAGGACCGCGCATTGCCATTGGTAGCGTGCCGCGGTCTTGAGCGAAAAGCTCAGCAGCTGATTGAACATCGCCCGGTTCGGTAAATTAGTCAGGCTGTCATGCGTGGCGAGGTATCTGATTTGTTCCTCAGCTTTTTCTTTTTCCTCCGCACGATCAAAATTCTCCAGCGCAAAAGATAGATTGGCGGCAAGCCGTTCGAGCAATTCGACGAATTCCGGCGTAAAACGATTGCGCTCCGGAGATATGAATAGCAGCACGCCGACAGTTTTGCCGCGGTTGATCAGCGGCAATGCCGCGCCGGATCTTGTCGCGGTGTCCCCAATCGCATTTTGAAAAGTTCCCCGCTGGAACGCGGCGAGATAATCGTTGCTGATACACGGCTTGCCCGTGCGGAAGGCGGTTCCGGTCAACCCGCGGCCGGCGGGATGTGCCGCCGTGGTCGCCAGCCGGTCGTTCTGTTGCCGGCCGTCTGCAATCGATCCTGTATTGGTGACGATACGCAGGAAGTCACTACCAGGTTCTTCCAGGGCGATAACGACACCGGTAAACTTGTCGCCCTGCATCGCCGCTTCGCATACCAGCCGGAAGAGTTCTTCTCGCGTCTCGGCACGCAGGATTGCCTCGTTGCTGGTGCTCAGTGCTTTGACCAAGCGGGTCATGCGATCCTTTTCCGCTTCCCGTTCCAATCTATCTAGCGTAAATGCGACATTCCCTGCCAATCTCTCCATGGAGCTAATTATCTCACCAGTAATGGCACCCGGCTCGGCGCGAAAGAAGAGAAAGACGCCAATACTGGCGCCGTTGCAGATCAGGGGAATAGCGGCAGCAGCACCAATACCGGCGCAGATGCCGGCTTCGCGCCAAGTCCGGACCCGCTCGTCGGCCGAATACTCGTTGGCGATACAGGAATGGCCATCAAGAAATGCAGTGCTCGCAAGATCTTGCGGATCGGCCCTTGCCAGGATATCCAGCTGGCCGAACCCATCCATTTGTTGCCCGGTACCTGCGACATAGCGCAGGCGGTTGTCGGTCTCAGCGATCAGGATCGCGGCAGCGATCGACCTTCCTTCCTCGACGACCGCATCACAAACCCGTTGATAGAGCTCTTCCCGCGATTTGGCTCTCAGAATCGCTTCATCAGGAGTAGCTGTCACGGAAAATATGCTTTCTGCATTTATTTGCGTTTTCATTGTGCTTCCTGAAATACTGGAGATCGCCCAAAATGCTCGGGGCAATATTCGGCTTCTACCGTAGATAGTAGGCTTGGTTCGGAGAATTCACAATGATTTATTCATGAGAATTATTATATGTACTCAAACTAACCGTCCTCGCGTTCGGTGTTTTGGACAATGCTCCACTTGAGGCAGCCCTGCTGAAGAAGGCCGATAACCTGATTGGCGATGAGGCGGGGGTTCTTGTCATTGATGAGACGACCTCGCCCGCATGGCGGACGCGCAAACCTCCGTCAGGCCATCTATATGCCGGCACTCGTCGCAACACGCTTCAACCCAGACTTCAAAGCCAAATATCAGGCCATGATCCCCCTTTCTCCCATCGCGATCGAAATCGTGCGCCGTATCGACGCCCCGCTCGATCTCGAGCGGCCCATCAACGGCAAAACGCCCGACGAACGCAGGGCTGTGTGCCAGATGCTAAGCAAGCCATTCGTGGAAGAGCTTCAGCTCTATATGCGCGAGCAGCGCGCCAAACTTGCCCGCGGTCATGATCTTGACAAGGCCATCGATTATATCATCAAGCGTTGGGACACCTTCACCCTGTTCCTGGATGACGGCCGCGTCTGCTTATCAAACAATACCGCCGAGCGAGCACTGCGCGGCATCGCATTGGGCAGAAAATCATGGATGTTCTGCGACTCTGACCGCGGTGGTCATCTGTCAGCCCTCTCTCTATGTGTCGCGATCCGCGCCCGCTTGACGGCAAGGTCAAGAGTCAACTGTGTGGATGGGAGCTGCTAAGGCACTCATATCATGCTCCTTGTGTCTTGCGCGGACGGCGTCACAATGCGCTGTCCGCATAGCTGATACCAACGCCGTCCTCAGACTTTTTGTGGTTTTTTTCCGCTAGAAGTTGACGTGCGTATCCTAGCGGCAGGTGCTTCGTCCAAATTTCGCGGCCAAGAGCGCCAGCAAAAACGATCTCAACAGACGAAAACTGCTGTATGCATCCCTCCACTTTCAGTGAATCGTATGCATGCTTGCCGTACCCGAGTGCGACACCTGATATCCGATCAAACGAAATAAACGCAAATGATCTCAATGGGGCAACTCCACGAAACGCTTCGCTTTGGCGGGAGGAGCCGGTTCCGCTGCGTCGAAAATAAACTCAAGACCAATTACGAGTCCGCTAGTCCAGCGCCGCTGGGCGTGGCAGAAAACTTCGCCAAATTCTATGGAAAAGAACTCTGGCATAGGATCGAGAATCTCAGAGATTTCGACGCGGGCGCCTAATTCTGACACATCGAGGACCTGACAGTAAATTATACCAGGCACCACGCCACTGTAACCTAACCTGCCTGCCTGTGACGTCTGAACACGCTCTGTGCGCCGCATGTCTGCCCAGCGCGCTGCAGTCAGTGAAACATTATCTAAAGATAGTGAATTTTTATAGAGTAAGTTCATTCTGAGGCTCCACGGCCATCGTTCGCAAATTTACCAAGGCGTTTGGATTAATAACATCACAGGCACTTTATCACTGAACACCACATGAGAGTTGATCAAAATCAATTGAGCCCCTCGGGGCTGCAAGGTGGAATTCGCATAGCCCCACCCAAATAAAAAATGGCCCCGGATTGCTCCGGGGCTAGGTAAGCGAGTTTAGGGAATAGATTATCTTAGGTTGCATTGTATGGATTCGTCAAGGCGGGTTGGCTGTCCGGCGGCATTCGGCTTTTGGACTCACGCGACGGCAAACATTGCTGCTGACGAAAACCACACGGGCGTATGTGGCGGGGCTGCCGCAGGTGACGACACATACGAGAGGCGGAACATGAAAGCCTCGCGTGGTTGGCAGACCTAGCCGGACGGAGTTATTCGTATCTCGGGGCTTCACAATTGATACGAAACGACGTCAAATTACGGTGTGGGCGTTATTGGGGAGAGCAACATTGGAAACGGATATTGCTCTACGCTTGGAGCTTGCGACATTATGGTCAGAACTTGACCGCGCCAAGCGGAGATCAAATATCGCGATCGGCTTCTCCTCGGTCGCCTTCATAGTCGCAGATATCTATTGGCTCCATGCGCCGCTTGAATTAGGAAATGGCACCTCTACGCCTACCGCCTCAGTCCAAAATGCAGTCAGCCCCAAGCGAAATGTTGCCGTTGGTACTCTAACTATCAGAGAGTAGTTGATCACAGGAGACAATGGCAACTCTGTGGGTAAATTAGGCGGCTCAGGACTTTCTCTAAACCAACCGGGCGCCTCTGTTTCATTTGCGCCTCCCGAAACCGGCCGACACGGCCGTACAGACCACACGGCCGGAGCCCGAACCAGCCATCCAGAAGGGCGTCGACCTCACGGGCAGAATCAAAATCGTATTCGCCGCCGGCCGCGGCAAAACCGGCAAAACAACTTTGCTGCGCTGGATCACGGAGATGTCGATCCTCAACGGCGGCACGCCGATCTTGGCCGACGTCGATCCCAGCAACGCCGCCTTCTCCCGCTATTTCGCCGATGTCGCGCGCCCGGACACAGACTCCCCCGCCGGTGTCGTCACCTGGCTTCAGGATTTGATCGAGCATTGCATCATCGAGCAACAATCCGCCGTCATCGACCTCGGCGGCGGCGACACGACCCTGCGCTCCCTAGCCACTGAAATGCCCGGCCTGGCCGAACACATCGAGGCCTCTGGCTTGTCGCCCGTCATGTTCCACCTCGTCGGCACCCAACCAGAGGATTTGGAACCCGCTCTTACCCTGAGTGCGCGCGGCTTCACGCCCAAAGCGCAGGCCCTCGTCTTCAATGAATTCTCCATCGACCCCGGCTTGACCCGGGACCGGGCCTTCGGCCGCGTCGTGGGAACGCCCTCCTACGGCGCCCTAGTCAAAGCCAGCTTGCTGTTGTGGATGCCGCGGCTTGCCTCAGCTGATGCCGTGGAATCCCGGCAATGCACCTATCTGGCCGCCCGGGACGGCGACGTCGACCCGCCGCTGGGGATATTCGAGGCCGCGCGGGTGCGTGCGTGGCTGAACGCCATGAATCAGCGCTTCACAGGTGTCAGCTCGTGGATACCATAACATCCCCTTCGCGACGGGACGTCCTGCACCAGCGGGTCGAAGAGGCATGCGCGGCCTTGCATAAAGCGGCCAGCACCGCAGCCATCAAGAATGACCCTCTTTGTCAGCACCTGCAGGCGCTCGCCCTCTCTGTCGGCGCGCATTATGACATCTATTGTGCCACGGAGGATACCCAGTCGACGCTCGCGCGTGGCCTCAAGGCGCAGGCCGACACTGCCACAAAAGGCGTGCTTGACGTCGTCCGCATATCCCTGACCAGCATGACAGCGGAGCTCGGCCCTCAGCTACTTAAGGCCGCTCTACCCTCCATGCAGTCTGCATTGCGCTTCATAAAATACCGAACCATCAACTGGACGCTGCTCGCGGTGGCGGCCCTCATTGTGGTCAGCGGCATGTTTTCCTATGCGGCCGGCTTAAACCATGGGCGTTACGAGGGAGAGGTAACCGACCAGTCCATCCGCACCGCGATGGCCGCCGGACCGGATGCGGCCGGGGATTGGGCCCTGCTCATGGCCAACAACGATCCAACACGTGCCATTGCGAGCTGCCGGAAAAACATCACCACCGACGCAGAAGGCCGCCGCTACTGCGATATGCCGGTCTGGCTTGACCCACCGGCATCACCAGCACCGTAGCCCTATATATAGTCGCGACTTGCTTGACGGCGCGACCGCCTATATATGACTATAGTAGTCATATATATCAGGAGTGACGAAATGCGCGAGATTCAGCTCCGTGACGCCAAAGCCAGCCTGTCGGCGGTCGTTGACGACGCCGTCCGCGGCGAGCCTGCGATCATTACCCGGCATGGGAAACGTGCAGCCGTTGTTGTGAGCTTCGAAGAATGGGAGCGGCTTTCCCATGTGCCGTCATTCGGCCAGCTGTTGATGGCAGCGCCGCTTGTGCCGGTTGACCTGCCAGAGCGCAGCCGCAGCCCTCTTCGCCAAGCCGATTTCTGAACCTTGTACCTCGTCGATACCAATGTCATCTCGGCAGGCGCGCCATCGCGCGTCCCATCCGGCGAGCTGATCACATGGATGGATGCGCATTCCGACGCGCTGTTCCTGTCGGTCGTAACCATCGCGGAAATCGAGGACGGCATCGCCAAGTCGAAACGCGAGGGCGCAACCCGCAAAGCCCGCGATCTGATGGCCTGGCTGGATACGCTGCTGCATCTCTATACCGCCCGTATCCTGACCTTCGATTTGGCGACGGCGCGCATCGCGGGCACGCTGTCGGACCTTGCGCGCGGACAAGGTCAGGCGCCAGGCTTTGCAGACGTCATGATCGCGGCGACGGCCCAACGCCATGGCCTGGTAATCCTGACGCGCAATCTCCGGCATTTTGAGCCACTAGGCGTCAAAATGCATGACCCCTTCTCGGCGTTGCCGCCGGAGTGAAGGCTGGCGCGAGATGCGTGAGCCCTGGTTCCCCTCAGCTTCCGCGATACGCGTAATTGCCAATGCACGAGATGAACCGGCCCCGCAGGTGCGAGGCCGGTTCGGGATGGTTAGGTCGCCGGGTTCCAGATGATGACCTTCTTGGTCGGATCCTCGCCGTGCGCCGGGGCGACGTTGCCGTAGATGGTTCCGAACTCGGGTGCCGAGAGCGAGACGGAGATGTATTCTTCCCCACTGCTCTTCGAGGTCCGGTTCCAGCCCGCCCCCAGCTCGAAGCCGTTCTTGCGGCTGACGATGCGATAATCGGGCTCGTTGTCTTTCGCCTTTTCGTGGTGCCGCTCGGCCGCTTTCGATCCTCAGCCAACCAGCGCAAAACATCGCGGGCCGGATTTTGGCACAGCTTCAGATAATTTTCAGCAATTTCCCGCGCCATGTTGAAGGCAGGCGCTTTGTCGCCGCTACCCGGCCTATGCTGCCGACATTATGGGGGAGACGCAATCTGCCGTCACTGCACTGCAAACCGATGACCTCTATCGGCAACGCTATAATGATTTCATGACCGCGATGGTATACGGAGACCGGCCAGAATTCCATATTGCTTTAACAACCGTTGTAGCGCTGGCAAAGACAATGTTTGAAAAAATCGGACATTCAGGCGTATCCTGACAATCTAAAGCGCACAGCCACGGGTTTAGCAGGGTTTTGTACCCGATGGTGCGTTGCGGCTATTTTCCGCAAAAGGAGGAGGGACAACAGACTCCCGCGTTCGGTCGCAGCTCAGGGAAGACTCTCCCTATAATAGTCGGCCGAGCGTCCAACTGGCCAATCGTCCAACAAAGAAAAGCAAGGATAGAATCGGCGAACTCGCCGGAGTCATTTTGAGTGATTGGCGTCCGCGCGCGGCCGTAAAAAAGCCAAAAAACCAGGGCCTTCAGGCCCTAAAAAAATCACCCCGCTGCCGCGCTTCAGCGCGACTCCACAGGAGCGGCGGCGATGGGTTCCCAACCCGGCAATCCTTGAAGAATGCGGTCAGCATTTTTCACCGGCGTTACATGGCCATAGTGATTTTCGATCATCTGCACCGAGGTGCCCATTTGCTTAGCCAGAAAATAAACATCGACACCTTCGGTGAGACGGAATGTCGCGTAGGTGTGCCGGAAGCAGTAGGTGCTCCGCCGGCTTCCCGAAGAACTGTGCGTCAGTTCGGAATCTGCCAAGAGAGCTTCTATGAGCGAATGGTAGAGCGTGCGGGCCTCCAGGCCTTCGTATGTGGAAAACACAAAATTATCCGGTTCGGTCGCTTTGCTGATCGTACGGATGCGTTCGAAATAGGTCGCTACATTGTTTGCCGCGACAAGGTTCCGGTGCTTACCCTTCCCGCGCACACTAAGGCGAACAAATTCGCGGTCCTGCTTGTCCGACTGCGTTGATACATCGCGCCACCGGAGATTTTTTGCCTCGGATGGACGCATCCCGGTGTTGCACATGATCAGGACAAAATTATAGGCAATGGTGCGATACCAAGTGTTTTTCTCGGTACGCGCATCCTTCACCCACTGGCGCGCAAAGGTGTGAAGTTTTCGGTATTCCTGCGGGGTGAACTCTTCGCGGCTCACTTTGGCAACGGGGAGCTTGCCCTTGAAGACCTGGCTATCGCGGATGTAGCGCTTTCCGGCGGCGAACCCCATGACCGCACGAAAAGTGTTCATTTCGTCGCGGATAGTGCCGTCGCTGACGCGGCCGCCGGAACGGCCCTTGCCGTTTTTCTGCCGCCAGATGGCGTAGGCGTTCCACCTTTCTTCGGCAATCTGGGTGATTTGAATAGTGCCTACATAGGGGTTCAATTGTGTGCGGATATGAGAGTCCAGAACTCGCCATCGATGATGGGTGATCTGGCCGGCTTCCGAGCGCTCCTTCTGGAAGTCGGCATACTCTTTGGCGACCTGGCTGAAACTCTTCTGAAAAACTGGGACGTCGTGCTTAAGGCTAAACCGGACTTCGGCGTCCTGATCGAAGGCCCTGTTACGGGCCTCCCGGACATCGGCGGTCTTGAGGGAGACGGTCTTGTACCGGTCAGCTTTCGGTAGCTTTATCCGGCAGTACCAGTTTTCGTGTTTGACATCGCCGCGGCGGAAGATGGTCAAACCTTCCTTTAACTCCTGAGCATCGACCTGAATGGGCATCTGAAACCCCTTTTCTGTCCAGATTCTGTCTAGGTCGGGGCTGTAAGTGCTTGATTTGCCGTACCTGTCCCGACACTGTCTAGGACAATATAATATATAAATGTGTTATTTATCAATAATTTAGTTTAATACTTTCATCACATAGACGTACTGGTAGCTGGCCATGGGGCTTATCCTTTAAACGCGGTTGGCCAGGGTATAATTGCGCTGCCGCCCAGCGGCAACCAGCACGTTTAAATAGGCAGCCGCCCTTCCTTGCATCCATAGGCAGCGTAATGTGCCGCGCCATTGGGGTATAGCCCCTGGGCCACGGCCGCCGCCACATCAGGGTAGCGGCGCAGATAATGCCGTTCGCTCACCGGCAACCGGGCCGCCACCTCTGGCGGCAAGAGTTGTACCGGGCGGTCCAGCCAGAATCCGCCGGCTTGCGGCACGAGGGGAAAGCCCGATGCACGCGCATCAATTTCCGAATAATAGTGGAATACGCAGGATTTGCGGGTCCGTGCGCCGTTCTGGATGGCACCGCCGGCGTGCAGCAGATGCGCATGCCAAATCAGCACATCACCCTTGCGCGCGAGAAATTGGCGCTTCTCCAGCCCGGCGTGAGCCAGCGCCTCAGCCATGTAGCCGCGCCAATCCGCCATTTCTTCATCCCGCGCATGGTGGCTGCCGCCGCCGAACACGTAGGGCGCAATGCGCTGGCTGCCCGGAAAATATTCCAGCGGCCCAGCCTCCTCATGCGCATCCTCCAGCGCCACCCATGCCGCGATGAGATGCCCCGGCGTACGCGGCGTCATATACAACGCATCCACATGCGGATCCTGCGCGCTGCCTTTTTCCAGATACAGGCTGTTGCACAGCACCGGCACTTGACCGAGCAGCCCCCAAAGGATCGGCACCAGGCTGGGGGCCAGTGCCTGGCTGCGAATTGCTGCCGTGCCTAAATAGAGATCGTTGACCTTCATGCGGTGCGTTTGCACCGCCTCCGGGGTCATCAACCCCAGCACCGTACGCTCGCCATTTTCCAGGTCATCGATCACCACATCCAGCGGACGGGCGTGCTTCACCGTATCAATGGCCGCCTGTACCGGGCTCAGCTCCGCATCGCTGAAGAAGCCAGGCAGGATCAGAACGCCATCCTGCAGGAAAGCCGCAATGTAGTCCGCCATCCGGTTCTGCAGCGCCGTTACCATTATCCTTGTCTCTCCTCGTGCCACTTGACGTTATACGGTCAAGGCGCGCCCTGGAACAGCAATTCGCCGTTCCGGCCCGCGCCCGGCATAGGGGCAGCCTCCGGCTCTTAAACTCTCTCTTATTTGTAATTTCGCCTCCCCCCTGAGCAATGCTAGGTTGTCAGCCTGGGTCAGACGTATCGTCAAATATTGAGATAGCCTGGGCGCGTCCATCAGCGCCTAGCTTCAGACCAAAATCGTATGCACCAAAAAATCCTGCGCACCAAAAATCGCGCACCCCAATCACAACGCGGGCGGAGTCGAGACGAAATGGTAAAAGCTGTCGACAATGGCGCGGCCAGTGCCGCTCTACAAATACCCAACTATGCCGGCCATGACATGGCCGAGCGTGATGCGACGCAGATTGTGGAGGTGGTGGCCACAGCCTTCGCGCGGCTGCGACGTGATCTGGACACATACCACCCCAACAAACCTGCTTTGGCCTATGCGCTGGCCGGGGAGACCCATGCGGTCATATTGCAAAAATGGCGTCAATATCCCCAACCGGCCCAATCCGCTTTACTCACCGCATTTCTGGATGAGACCTCCGGCTTGCTGCAACAGCTACAGGCACGGATCGCGCGGGTCGCGCCCAGCAATGGCTATATGTACGGGTTGCAGGAGGAGGCCATCAAGCTGGAGGCCCAGGCCGACATCACACTGGAGGAAATCCGCCGCATCGAGGCCGAATTGCGGGTGCTTGAGACCGGGGAGGGTCTGCAATAACTGCCAAAACTGGCGCGCCGGGCAGGAATCGAGCCTGCAACCAAACCGTTACGATAAGCGCGCAGCGACGAAAAGAGAGAAAACATGGGGCAACATATCGCCATATAATCCGCAGTACGACCTGCTTTCCAGAAAATACTATGTAACCTCAAAAACTTGAGACAACATGATTAGACCCCATTTTTTGTTGTCCCAGAGTTGCCCTGGGCGCTGTTGCCCCCTTCGCCGCTTTAATCAGCACCCATCGCTCCGCTGGGAGGGGCAATGACGCAGTTACGGCCGTTATACTTGGCCTGGTAGAGCCGTGAATCGGCCATTGCGATGATCGCGGCGGTGCCGCCGGGAACTTCCCTCGCAAAAGCGATGCCGATGCTAACGGTGATACTTATGGGGAAAGGCGAGAGGCTCGTGCCTTCTATGGCGATGCGGATGTGTTCCGCGACGGACGCGGCATCTTTGCTGCGCTCATCGAGTAGAATCACCAAAAATTCCTCGCCGCCATGGCGGATCACAACATCGGTCGGCAATGTGCATGAGGTGAGAATATGCGCGAGTTTGATCAGCACCTGGTCGCCGACGGCGTGGGAAAATCGGTCATTGATTGATTTGAAATGGTCGATATCGATTAACAGCATGGCATAGGGGCGTGTACGGTCGGCATCCAGAGCCGCGAAGACCTCCTGCTGGTGGCGGCGGTTTGGCAGGCCGGTTAGCGCATCGCGCAGTGCGTCCTGCTTGAGCCGGTATTGGGTCTGTTGAAATTGCTCGATGAGATGCAGCAGCTCCTCGATCCTGGACTCGGCGCGCCGCAGAGAGGTGCTGAGCATATCATAGATGATCGCGAGTCTGGTGACGCGTGTCTGCTGTAGCACCTGTTCGGCTTGCAACAGGGTCCAAATTGCAGCGTAGCGGTTGAAGGCGGTGATAAGAGGGCCGGCTTCATCGGGGAAACTGCCCCCCTGAACGAATGGCAGGCGGGGAATGTTGCCGGCCTGCCAGATCAGTTCCAGCCAGGTCAGATCTTCGTGATATTGACTGCCGGTCGTCGGGCCTCGCGACTGGGGCCTAAGCCATGCGAGCTCGCAGCTTGCCTGGGTGCTGAAGCATAGGGCTTGCAGCCAGATATCGGGTACGCGCGCGGCCGTAGCGGCGGCGTGGCTGGCATCGGTGCGTGACAGGTAATGGACCTCACGCCGCCTTTGCGCGCCCAGGTCGGCCGCAATGGTGTGGCGGATGGCGGTGAGATTCAGCAGGAGCAAGGCGCGCAATCTGGCATCGCCGCCGGGGCCAAGCATTTCCAGGGCGTTCTGGACATGAAGCTGCGCCGCCCCGGGCGTGCCTGCGGCCCAGGCGATAAGGGCCAGGCAATTGAGGGCATGGGCCGCGATATCGCGGCGGCCGCGTGCGGTGGCGCGGACGAGCGCCGCCTGGGCGTTGGCGCGGGCGCCGGTTGTGTCACCCACCCGCAGCAATATGCCCGCGTGGACCATCTGGGTGAGCAGCGATGCCGCTATATCGGCGCGGCTTTGGCAGAGTGACTGGACCTGCGCGACGTGCGCTAGAGCATTGGCATAATCACCGGATTGGCAAGCGAGCCAGGCTTGCAGCAATGCCATGCCCGGCTGGTTGTAGACTTGGGCGGGTTGCCCGCTGGCACGCGCCTGTTGCAGCGTGGCTTCGAGCCAAAGCCGGATGCGCGCCTCACGCTCTGCGGCCGAGGCGATGCTCGCCAGTAAATCAGGAACATCGGCATCCAGGGCGATGTCCCGGACGGATCTTAAGCGGTCGGTCATGGCGGGGGTTTTGCCTGACGACAGTGAATAGGGAGTATAATTTCGGTGGGTGCGGTATTCTATTACAAGAAAGACTTAACGCAGCGCCGAATTTAGATGTGCAACGCAAGGCGGGCCTTGTTCAAACTTGCGGTGGGGGAATTTCTGGCGTCGGCTGGATGATGTCGGGCTCTTCGGGACGCGGGGCGATCTCCGGCTCCCGGCCGGGAATGATGTCCGGCCCAGGCGGTGGCGGCACGTACGGCTCCTGCGGTGGGGGGATCTCGGGCGGGGTCGGGTTTAGCGGTTCTGACTGTGACATGACGATCTATCCGTTCAGTTGAAGCGGGGCGCTCTGAACCCATGTGGGAACAGCCGATTGCCTTGTCAGATAAAATCGGTGCCACGTTTTGCGACAGGGGCCGTTGGCGGCGGCGGATGCGCCCGACGAGATCAAGCAAGGAGGCCGACAACTTGCTCATGCCGGTGACTGCGCACGGAATGCCCCGCAGTGGTTAGCTGCGCCAGACCTTCGGGCTCGTTCAAGTTGCCTCCAGTAGTTTGCGCAGCTCGGCGGCACCAAGCTCCTGCCGCTCGATCAGCCCCACTACCACGCGGTCAAGCGCCGCGCGGTTGGTCTCCAGTCGTGTCAACGTCTCCTTGTACAGCCGCTCCACGGTGGCGCGGGCCTCGCGCAGAATATCGTCGCCCAAGGGTAGGTTGCGGATGGTATTCCACTCTATCCACAGCAAGCCGCCGGCTTTGGAATAGCCGAATTCGGTAAGCAGCCGTAGTATGGCCTGCGTCGCCTGCCCAAGGTCGGATGCCGCACTGCCGCCGGCGGCAGTGCTGATATTTTCCAGCCCGAACACCAGCTCCTCGGCGGCACGCCCCCCCAGCATCACGCGTATGCTCTCTTCCATCTCCGCACGGGTCAGGCCGTCCTGCTCCGAGGGGACGAGGGCGACGAAACCAAGGTTACCGTCGGCGCGCGGAATGATGGTGACCATCGGCACGCCACACGCGCGCTCCAGCCCGGTGAGTGCCACCAAGGCGTGCCCGGCCTCATGCACCGCCACCCGCTTCATCGTGGCGCTGGTGACGCTCCGTTGGAATCCCTGGGGCGCGGATGCGGTTTCCTCGTCCTCATTATCGCTGTCCGTGGCGCAAGAATCTTCTTCGTAGATCGTGTCATTCAGCGCCGGCGCCGTGCCGGCAGCATCCGGCGCAGGATGTGCGGCCGCGGCGGTGCCGTGCAGGGCAGCGAAGGGCTGAAATGGTGGCGGGGCGGCAAGCTGGGGTGAGGCCAGCAGCAGTTCCGCACCGTTCAACTGCAGCAACCCGTCCGGCCACAAAGTGTAACGGTGGCGGTGCAGGTGCCCCTGTATCTGTAGAATGGCGGTGACGGCGACGCGGCGGTGCTTATCCGGCGCGGAAATTTGCAGCGGGGTGATGGGTGGCACTTCGCTGGCGGGGCGGCCGGCCCAAAAAATTTCGTCCTCCCGCTCCACCAATGCGCCGTCCTGGTTATGTGCCAGCAGCAGCCCGAGCCGGACACACTCCTCAACCGCATCCAGCAGGTTTGGCGTGGTCTCGATATTGACGACATTCATGTCCGTCCCGTCGCCAGTGGTACAATGCACGAACCCGTTGCCGATGAAAACGTAATAGACGTCAAAGCGCGAACTCGGCTTCTGCGGCACCAGGCGGATGAGCGCCATGTCCTCGTAACAGACCGAGCGCAGCCGCGAGGCGACAAATTCCTGCTCACGAGCCGGATTCAGCGCCGCCGGATAGGAGGGGAAAATTGTGTCCATGACCACGGCATAGGCTTGCGTGTTGGGCGGCAGAAAATCGAATTTCAGGCGGGACGCAGGGGGCATTTGGGGTCCGATGGTTGGGGCGGGTGGTGGAGAAAGTGTATGGGGGATTCTTGCTCCCCGGAAGGGGGTTAGCGGCGTGCGCGGGACCAAGGCTAACCCAGTGGAGGGCGAGCGTCGGCTCTATGGCTTCCTCACCACCGAAGCCAATAGCGTGGTTGCGCCGATCCACCCCAAGCTACGGCGGTGATCCTGCGCCAGGCCAAAGAAACGGATGCGGGCACCATGGGACGAAGCCGCGAAAAAGTACGCCGACGACCGCTCCTAAAGCCAGGATACAAAGCGGGGCCGGAAGGCCCCGTTTCAGCACATTGTAAGATGGCCGCTTCTAGACGGAACTAGCGGACGGCACGCACCATACCATAGCTCACCGTGCCGCCCACGTAGACACCGACTTGGTTGCCAACTTGACTTTGGCAGTCCTGGTAGCTCTGCGGGCTGGCGGTTCGGCATCCAGGCGCAGCAGCAGTTTGGGGGTCATTGGCCGCACATCCCGAGCACACAAGCGCAAAAAATAGGCCCAAGGCAGCATGTGCCATTTTGGCACCATTTCGTTCCCTCATTACTTTCCACCTCAAGGAGCGAGTCCTAGCCTAGTGATGTGGACCACCGCCGTGGAAACCGCCACCATGAAAGCCACCACCACCGCCGTGAAAGCCACCGCCTGGCCCACGGAAACCACCTGGGTGACCGTAATATCCGCGACCATAATACCCAGAGTGACCATAATAGCCGCCACGGCCACCAATGATCACGGCGCTGCCATAACCATAATATCCGGGGCCGTACCCGTAGCCGGGACCATACCCGTAATAAGGATAGGTGGCGTAATATCCGCCATAAGGCGCGCCGTAATAGCCGTTCGGGCCAACCGCGCAGCCTGAGAGTGCCACCAACACCGCGCCGCCGGCCAGTAGCCTTCCAAGCACCTTCATTTTTGGCTTGAATATCTTCAACATGGTTGTCTCCATCCAGCCCTGCCAACGAGTGCGACAGGCCAGTATCCCTGACATAAATACGACTCACGCAAAATCTGCGGCTTATTTTTACCGCCTGACATGCAAATTTCGCTGCCACAGCCCGGGCCATCGCTGTGCTGGCTGGCAGTGGCGCCGGCGGCGCCCGGCCGCAACACTGCGAGAGTGTTTTTATCTGTTTGATGCACCGACAGCGCGTATGTACTGATCATCCGGTTTCCTGTCCGGATCGGGACTTCTGGTCCCAGCGTCACCTAGACGTGAAACCTCCCTGTTGACTTGACCCGCTGGCCCATTAGGTGCCGGCGGGTTTTTTCATGCAGAGGGCGCGGCGACGGAAGCGCACATGGACACGGGAGCGGGGCCGGAAAGGCCTCGTTTTCACAACCCCTTTGCCGCCTCGCTCAGCACCTCATCAATTCTGGTTTGCCAGCCTGGCCCCAGCGCCCGGAATTTGGCCAGTACCTCACGGCTCAGGCGTAGGGACACCAGCTCTTTGGTAGGTGCGACCTGCTTCCCCCGGCCACGGCGCAGCGTTGCCGCCATTTCAGGGAACACCTCGGCAAAAGGCTTAGCCGCCCGAAATCATCCGCCGTCCATTCCGGATTATCCGAGACTTCGTCCCAACCTTTTTTGGTATAGCTTCTGCCTGGGGTAAACTTCGGATCTTCAGCCATCTAGAAGTGCCCTTTCTTTCGCTCTGGCACGGCGTAGGCTGATGATTATTGTTATTTTGTACCTACGTTTTACTTCCCAGTCAAGAAAACCGTATCTACAATTTACTGTCTGTCGAGCGCGAGAAGGCCGCGAGCCAGCAGCCTAATACCAAGCCTAACGACGGATTCTTAGCCGCATATCTGGCATGCACTTTGTTGCCCCACAGATTTTAGACCTCTCCTAGGAGAGGCTGACAATCCATCTCAGTCATTGAAAAAAACTGGTGCGCCGGGCAGGAATCGAACCCGCAACCAAACCGTTATGAGCGGTCCGCTCTAACCGTTGAGCTACCGGCGCATCGTGCCTGACGAGGCTGCCGCACCATAGCCACCACGGCCGCGTTGGCAAGATGCTCCTGCCCAGGCTATACGCGCGGCAGTCTCAAACAGGAGTTCCGGTCTATGGATGTAGCTAAGCTTTCCCCCGGCAAAGACGTGCCGCGCGACATCAATGTCGTGATCGAAATTCCCGCCGGCTCGGGCGTGAAATATGAGATCGACAAGGAGAGCGGCGCTTTGGTGGTCGACCGGGTGGTCTTCACGCCCATGACCTACCCCGCCGCCTATGGCTTCATTCCCGGCACGCTGGCCGATGACGGCGACCCGGCTGATGCGCTGGTGCTGCTGCCCGTCGCCGTGGTGCCCGGCGCCGTGATCCGCTGCCGCCCCATCGGGCTGCTGCTTATGGAAGATGAATCCGGCCAGGATGAAAAGATCATCTGCGTGCCGCATGACAAGGTGCACCCGCTGTACACGGACATCACCGAGGTGGCGCAGCTCCCGGCCATTACCCGCGATGTGATCAATCATTTTTTCGAGCACTATAAAGACCTCGAAAAAGGCAAATGGGTCAAAATCACCGGTTGGGGCGACCGCGCCCAAGCAGAAGCCGCCATTTCCGCCAGCCTGGCGCGCGCTGGCTAACCGCCCCTGCCCCTCCCGGCCCAGCCAGGAGGGGGTTACAACGCCATCACGTGATCGGGTTTGGCCGGGGGCTGGGCCTGGGCGAGTGAGCGCAAGAACGCCTGGACACGGGGCGTATTCCAATTCGCCGCCCCATCCACCCGGGCGACAAGTCTGCCTGCCGGATTAATGACGATGGTGTCGGGTACACCATCCGCATTGAGCACATCCAGATTATCCCCATCCGGGTCCAGCAATACCGGCAGGCTGGTGATCATGTGCAGCGCGTAGAACGGCCGGACCGCCTGAGCGCCGTTTGCGTCGATTGAAATGGGCAGCACCAGCCCGCCAAAGGGTTGGATTTGCCCGGCAAGTGCTGCAAGGCTGGGTATTTCATCCACGCAGGGGCCGCACCATGTGGCCCATAAATTTGCCACCACCACATGCCCCGCATAATCGGCCAGGCTGAGTTTGCGGCCCTTTGCATCGGTGAATTTCAGGGCTGGCGGGGCAATAGGCTCCAGCGGCGTAAAACCATCGGCGGCATCGGGCAGGCCGGAATCATCCGTCTGCGCCGTGGCGCGATTGCCTGCCAGGGCACTCACCGCTAATCCAGTCGCGGCGGCGATGATCGATCGCCGGGAATGCAGGTAAGGCTTCGACATGACGGACAAGGACAACACTCCGGTGAAAGGCGAACTGCAATGGGGCGGCCGGTTTGGTGCCGGACCCGATGCGGTGATGCAAGCCATAAATGTCTCGATCGGCTTCGACCGCAAGCTCTGGGCCGAGGATATCGCCGGCAGCCAGGCGCATGCTGCCATGCTGGCTAAACAGGGCATCATCTCGGCCGAGGACCAGGCGGCGATCGCGCGCGGGCTGGAAGAGATCGCGATCGAGATCGAGGATGGGCGGTTCGGCTTCTCCGACGCGCTGGAGGACATTCATACCAATATCGAAGTACGGCTGACCGAGCGGATCGGCGAGGCGGCCAGGCGGCTGCACACCGCGCGCAGCCGCAACGACCAGGTTGCGACAGATTTCCGGCTCTATGTGCGCAGTGCCATCGATGCGATTTTGCGCCAGGTGAAGGATTTGATGCTGGCGCTGGCCGAGCGCGCGGCAGAGCATGCCGGCACGGTGATGCCGGGTTTTACTCATTTGCAGACAGCGCAGCCGGTTACCTTCGGTCACCATTTGCTGGCCTATGTGGAGATGCTGGACCGCGATACCGGCAGGCTTCAGGATGCACGGCGCCGCCTGAATGAATGCCCGCTGGGGGCAGCCGCTCTGGCCGGGACCTCTTTTCCCATCGACCGCTACGCCACCTCCGAAGCATTGGGCTTCAACCGGCCGACGGCCAATTCACTGGATTCCGTCTCGGATCGGGATTTTGCTTTGGAGTTCCTCTCCGCCGTATCCATTATGGCGATGCATCTCTCGCGTTTCGCTGAGGAGATCATCATCTGGTGCTCCTCGCCCTACCGGCTGATCACGCTTTCCGACGCCTTCACCACAGGCTCGTCCATCATGCCGCAGAAACGCAACCCGGATGCGGCGGAGCTGACGAAGGCCAAAACAGGCCGGATTTTTGGCGCGCTGATCGGCCTGCTGACCGTGATGAAGGGCCTGCCCATGGCCTATGCCAAGGATATGCAGGAGGACAAGGAGCCGGTGTTCGACGCCGTGGCGGCGATCAGCCTGGGCCTGGCCGCCACCGCCGGCATGGTGCGGGATTTGAAAGCCGATACGGCGCGCATGGCCGCCCTCGCGGGCAGCGGCTTTGCCACCGCGACCGACCTCGCCGACTGGCTTGTGCGCGTGCTGAAAATGCCGTTCCGCGATGCCCATCATGTCACCGGGCGGGTGGTGCGGCTGGCCGAGGAGCGCGGTATCGACATCTCCGCTCTGCCTTTAAGCGATATGCAGAGCATCGAGCCGCGCATCACCAATGAAATCTTTGCCGTACTCACAATCGAGGCCTCTGTGGCATCACGCACCTCCTATGGTGGCACGGCGCCGGCGAATGTGGCGAAGGCGGCATCCTTATGGCTGGAGAAGCTGCAATGAAATTGTTTTTGACGCTGATATGCGTGTTGAGCCTGGCCGGATGCGGCAGGCGTGGCGCGCCGACCCCGCCGGGGCCGGCCGCTGACATCACCTATCCGCATGTTTATCCCGCGCAATAGAAATGGCTGATGCTGTGTTCACAGGTCCGGAGCCGGATCTGGCTGATCTGCTGGCCGCGCGCCCGGCTTTTGCCGTGCATGCGCAGGATGGGTTGTGTTTCGAGGGCGTGCCGCTGAACGCGATCGCGGACCAATATGGTACGCCGGTCTGGGTCTATGGCGCGGGCAGCATGCAGGCGCGTTATGCGGCCTTGCAGGCAGCATTCAAAGCACAGAGCCTGGATGTGCATATCCATTACGCCGTGAAGGCCAATGACCACCTCGCCATTCTCAGCGTCTTCCGCCAGCTTGGGGCGGGTGCGGATGTGGTGAGCCAGGGCGAGTTTTTACGCGCGCAGCGGGCCGGCATTGCGCCCCAAAACATCGTGTATTCCGGCGTCGGCAAGGCAGCCACGGAAATCGAGGCGGCATTGGCCCAGGGCATCGGGCAATTCAATGTGGAGAGTGCCGAGGAGCTGGAGATGCTCTCCACCCTCGCCACGCACGCGGGCAGCACGGCGAGCGTCGTGCTACGGATGAACCCGGATGTGGATGCCGGTACCCATGCCAAGATCACCACCGGGCTGGCGGAAAATAAATTCGGCATCGCCGCGGCGGATATCCCGGAGCTTTATGCCCGCGCCGCAAACCTGCCCGGCATTTCCGTGCGCGGTCTGGCATTGCATATCGGCAGCCAGATCCTTTCCCCGGAGCCCTATGCCACCGCCTATGCCAAGGCGGCGGATATGGTGCGGACCCTGCGCGGGCAGGGTCTCGAAGTGACGGTACTCGACCTCGGCGGGGGTATCGGCATCGGTTACCATGATGAGCCTGGGATGAATCTTGCCGCTTTCGCCGCCGTGGTGAAGCGCGAAGTGGGTGGGCTTGGTGTTCAGTTGCTGATGGAGCCCGGGCGTTATCTGGTGGGGCCGGCGGGGCTGTTACTGGCCTCGGTGGTGTTGCAGAAACAGGCCGGCAAACGATTTGTGGTGCTGGATGCGGCCATGAACGAGCTGATGCGCCCGGCCTTGTACGAGGCCTGGCACGGGATCCTGCCGGTCGGCGCGCATCTGTTCCATGGGGCGGCAACGCCTGCGGATGTGGTGGGGCCGGTGTGCGAAAGTGCCGATTGTTTTGCCAAGGACCGCGCCTTGCCGGACCTCAGCCCCGGCGCGCGCGTGGCATTGCTTGATGCCGGGGCCTATGGCGCGGTGATGAGCAGCAGCTACAACGCCCGGCCGCGTGCGGCCTCGGTTCTGGTCGCCAATGGACAGTTCCATCTGATCACACCGCGGCAAAGGCTGGAAGATCTATGGGCGGATGAAATTCTGATCTAACTCATGCCCGCCATGGCGGGCGGGTCCAATTGCAGCAATATGCCCGCCGCCAGGAGCACCAGCAGGCCGAGCAGCATCTCCACGCCAATGGCTCGGCGTAATGCAGACCGGGTAGCGGGCAAGGCCGGGACCAGAAGCTGCCGGTTGCGAGCCGCCAAAGCGACCAGCAACGCCAGGAGAAAAAATTTGGCCAGAGCCAGGGCGCCATAGCCGGTGTTGAGCAGGGCTGCGGGCCGGGCAATGAGTAAAATATATTGTATCAAGGCGGTCAGCAGAAGCGTGGCAACACAGCCTATGCCCAGAGGAGAGTAGCGCCGCGCCAATGTTGCGGGCTCGGGCACTCTGGAAATGGTAATGAACAAAGCCGGCAACGTGCCAAGCCAAAGGGCAGCGGCAGCGAGATGCAATATCGACGTGCCCAGCAGGATATCGCCCTCCGGCCCCAGCATCGCCCCGCCATGGCCCAACCAGGCTTCCGCCACCACCCCACCAAAACCCAACAGTGCGGCAAGGCGATTCTGGTTGCGCTGAAACAGCAGCACGGCCAGCAGCAGCACGGCCAAGCGCCCGAGCAGCAAGCTGCCAAAGCGCGTATCCTGTACTACGATCGGGACTGCGGTGATGACGTCGGTAAAACTTTGCGCCGCGGCAAAATCCGCGGTTTGCAGCAGCAGCCACGCGCCGCCCGCCAGTAGTGCCAGAGCAAACCCGGCCCAGGCCAAGGGTCTCAGCCCCTGGACCGCCACGCCGCGGAGCAATACGGCGGGCAGAAACATCGCGCCGAATGCCGTGAAATAGCCTGCCAGATGCAGGCCGCGGCAGGCGCCCCGCAGTGCCGTGAAGAAAACTTCGCTCAGAACAGATTGAGGAAGCGGTGGAACAGGCCGGGGTTCTCCTCCGATTGCTGCGGCGTGGCACCATTGGTGACCGGCTGACCCAGCGCTTCATTCTCCTGCAGGCGCTGCTGCTCGGCCGGGGCATCCACCACCGGGGTGGGTGTCGGGCCGCTGCCCATCAGGTTGGAGACAAAGCCGGGCGGCTTGCTGGCGATCAGCGCATTCTGGTTCACCTGGGCGCGGATGCCATCCGGCGGCGTGGGGCCGGATTGCGCCAGCAGGGCCTGCTCACCTGGCGTAGGGGCTGAAGCCGCCGCACCGCCTGGGGCCAGAATATTGGCGCCATCCTGCGCCGCATCATCGGCCTGCGGGCGCGGCTGGCCCGGGTTGGGCGGCGGCAACTGGCCAAGCTCCGGCGGCAGCGACAACGGCGGCTGTACACCGACCTGGAAAGCATCGGGCGGGTTGGCCTCGAGGCCAAATTCTTTTTTGGTCGAGTCGCTGCACCCGGCGAGCACCAGGGCGAGGACGAGGGTGGAGGCGGTGGCAGCGGCGCGGAAACTGTTCATGAGGTCTTCCTATCCTTCCCCCCGATTTGCCGCAACGGGGGATTTGTGCAGCAGGCTATCCAGCATCAACACAATCACGCCGCAGACGATCGCGGAATCGCCTATATTGAACACCCAGGGGAAATCGAGCGGGCCGGCATGGACATGGATGAAATCCACCACGGCACCGAAACGCAGGCGGTCCAGCACATTGCCTATGGCCCCGCCGGCGATGGCGCCAACGGCAATGGTAACAAGCCAGTTCTGTGTGCGCCAAAGCCAGGCGAACAGCGCCAACACGACAGCGGAGGCACCAGCCGCGAGAAACACCTTGCTCGCAGTGCCGGCGAACATGCCGAAGGTAATACCGTTATTCCACACCAGCACGAGGCTGAGTTCCGGCAGTACCACGAGCAGATGCCGATCCTGCAGATGCAGCGCGTGCAGCACGGCGTATTTGCTCGCCTGGTCGGCTGCCAGGACGAGTGCGGCGATGCCGAAGCCGATAATGCGGCGCATCAGGCGACTGCCTCACAGCAACGCAAGCAGAGGGTGGGGTGAGCCGCCGTCTGACCGACTTCCGGCAGCACGCGCCAGCAGCGCTCGCATTTACCGCCGGGCGCGACGGTGGCGGCATTGGCCTCACCAAACACTGCACCGGAGGTGATGCAGATATCCGCCCAAAATTCGGCATCGCCGTTCAACGCTTGCGCCTCGGCTGACAGAACAGCTTCCGCCTGCAGCGAGGAGCCAATTGTCTTGGCTGTACGCATGAGTTCGATGGCGCCGGTAACCCCGCTGCGCTGTTCGCGAATGGCGGTGAACGCGCCGGCCAGTTGGTCATTGCGCCATGTTTCCGGAATTTCCGGAAACAATTCGAGGTGCACCGAGCTATCTGGCCCAAAGCGCGTGGCCCAGGCCTCCTCCGCCGTGAACGGCAATGCCGGGGCCAGCCAGGTGGTGAGGCAGCGGAGTAGAATATCCAAAAAACTGCGGCTGGCGCGACGCTTTTTGGAAGCCGGCGCATCGCAATAGAGTGAGTCCTTGCGGATATCGAAATAGAAAGCGGAAAGATCCGTCGAGCAGAAATGATGGATCGCGGGGTACACGCCCGTCCAATCATGCCCCTGCACGGCGGCCTGGATTTTCTGGTTCAGCTCCCACAGGCGGTGGAGTAAAAACGTTTCCAGCTCCGGAAATTCCGCCTCGGGAAGTTGTTCCGCATCAGAAAAGCCCTCGAGCGAGCCGAGAATCCAGCGCAACGTGTTGCGCAGGCGGCGGTAAAGTTCCGACTGCTGCTTCAGGATTTCCGGGCCAATGCGCAAATCTTCCGAAATATCGGAATTCATCACCCAGAGGCGCAGGATATCGGCGCCGTATTTGTCGTTCACCTCTTGCGGGGCCGTGACATTGCCGAGCGATTTCGACATTTTCCGGCCCTGCTCGTCGAGAACGAAACCATCGGTAACAATATTCTTGAAAGGAGCGACACCGCGCGTGCCGACCGACTCCAGCAGCGAGGCCTGGAACCAGCCGCGATGCTGATCCGAGCCCTCAAGGTACACATCCGCCGGAGTGGGCATACCACGGGCTTCCAGCACGAAGGCATGGGTGGAGCCGGATTCGAACCAGACATCGACGACGTCGAAAATCTGCTCGTAGTCATCCGGGTTGCGGCCGGCCCCCAGAAAATCGCTGGCCGGGCGGGCGTACCAGGCATCCGCCCCTTCCGCGCTGAAGATTTTGACGATGCGATCCATCACTGCGGCATCGCGCAGCGGTTCATGCGTGGTCTTGTTGACGAAGATGGCGATGGGCACGCCCCAGGCGCGCTGGCGGGAGATGCACCAATCCGGGCGCGATTCCACCATGGAGCGGATGCGGTTGCGGCCGATCTCGGGCACGAAATTTGTGCCGTCGATGGCGGCCAACGCCTTTTCCCGGATTTTGTCCTCGCCATCCATGCGGATGAACCATTGCGCCGTGGCCCGGTAGATGAGCGGGGCTTTCGAGCGCCAGCTATGCGGGTAGGAGTGCATAAACTCGTTGCGATGCAATAAGTTGCCCGCCGCCTGCAAAGCCTTGCAGACGGGATCAGCGGCTTTGTAGACATGCAGGCCGGCGAACAGAGGCACGGATTGATAGTAGGTGCCGTCATCGGCGACCGTATCCGGTACGGCAATACCATGCGCCTTGCACAGGATAAAATCATCCTCGCCATGGCCCGGGGCCATATGCACGATGCCTGTACCGGCTTCCATCGTCACGAATTCGCCGAGCATCAGCGGCACGGTGAAATCATAGCCCGCATCGGCTTGGGCCAGCGGGTGATAGAAGCGCTTGCCTTCCAGCGTACGGCCCTTGAAAGCTGCAAGCACCGTGTGTGAAGAAATGCCGGTCTTGGAACAGAAGTCGACCAGTAATTCCTGCGAGACGATCAGTTTTTCGCCCGGCACGGCGAGGCTGTCTTCCGCCACCGCATCCACAGCCAGCAGCACGTAATCCAGCTCATGCCCGGCGGCGAGGCCGCGATTGCCGGGGATGGTCCAGGGCGTGGTCGTCCAGATGACGATGGACGCACCAGCAAAATCGCCTGTCTCCTCGGCACTGGCGGGGAAACGGACGTAGATCGCCGTGTCTTTCTTGTCGTGATACTCCACCTCGGCTTCCGCGAGCGCGGTTTTCTCCACCGGGCTCCACATCACCGGGCGCAAGCCACGATACAACGCGCCATTGAGCAAAAATTTGCCAATCTCCCCGGCGATCGCCGCCTCGGAGGTATAGTCCATGGTGGCGTAGCGGTTCGCCCAATCGCCAGCCACACCCAAGCGCTTAAACTCCTCAGCCTGCACGTTCAGCCAATGTTGCGCGTATTCGCGGCATTCCTTGCGGAATTCCAGCACCGGCACCTGGTCCTTGTCTTTCTTCTTGGCCCGGTACTGCTCTTCCACTTTCCACTCGATGGGCAGGCCGTGGCAGTCCCAGCCGGGGATGTAATCAACATCCTTGCCCGCCATCCGCTGGGCGCGGTTGATGACATCCTTATGAATCTTGTTCAGCGCGTGGCCGATGTGCAGATTGCCATTGGCATAGGGCGGGCCGTCATGCAGCACGAAGGTGGGACGCCCCTGCCCCGCCGCGCGCAGCCGGGCCCATAGCCCCATCGCCTCCCAACGCGCCAGCATTTCCGGCTCGCGCTTGGGTAGCTCGCCTCGCATCGGGAAATCCGTGCGCGGCAAAAAAACGGTCGATTTATAGTCAGTTACAGCATCGGTCATGGAAAAAAATATCCGGCAGGAATTGAAAATGAGCGCGCACTGCGGCGCGAGACCCCGTTAAGCCCCAGCTTAAGCCAGGGAGGGCGGGGTAATTCGTGCGGGAAACAGACCGGTCATGGCGCGGATTATGGCTTTTTCGGCGGTGCAGCGTCAAGCAGGCTGCGTGCTTGGCCGGCATCGGCCGCAATCTGGTCCTTGAGCGCTGCGAAACTCTCGAATTTGCGCTCCTCGCGGATGAAATGGTGCAGGCAGATGGTGAGCTCCTGGCCGTAGAGATCGGCGGCAAAATCGAAAAAATGCGCCTCCAGCCGGGATTCCGTGCCGCCGAAAGTGGGGCGCAGGCCGATATTGGCCACGCCCTTCACCACCGCACCGCCGATAGAGGTGGTAACCGCATACACGCCACGGGCAGGCTCCATATGCCGGCCGAGCGGGATGTTGGCCGTGGGGAAGCCTATGGTCCGGCCACGGGCATCGCCATGCATCACCTCACCACGAATGGCATAGGAGCGGCCAAGCAGGGCCGCCGCCCGCTCCGGATAGCCATCCTGCAACAGCCGGCGGATGCGGCTGGTCGAGATTGGCCCCTGCGCATCCGCCACCGCCGGCACAATGCCCAAACCCACACCGAGCGCCTCGGCCCGTGTGGCCAGGAGCGCGACATCGCCGCCCCGCCTGTGGCCGAAGGCAAAATCCGCGCCGCAGGCCAAATGCACGGCACCGATGCCATCATGCAGAACCTCGGTAATAAAAGCCTCGGCGGAGAGGTAGGACAAAGCCGCGTCAAACGGCAATTGGTAGAGAATCTCCACCCCAAGAGCCTCGAGGGCCGTCGCACGCTCGGCCGCCAGTGTCAGGCGGAATGGCGGGTCCTGCGGACGGAAGAATTCACGCGGGTGCGGCTCGAAGGTGAGGACGGCACGCGGCGCGTCCGGCCGTGCGGCATGGGCGGCGCGCAGCACAGCGGCATGGCCGAGATGCACACCGTCAAAATTGCCCAGCGCCACGCTGGCACCGCGCGCGGCTGGCGGCAGGCAGCGCCAATCGTCAAATATCTTCATGGAGGTGCAAAAGCGCCGACACTTGGCCAATGGTCAAGGGTGGGGCAGAAGGGCGAAGCGATTCAAGCCGGAAAGGGTAGATGATGCGCAGCATGGCACGGACAGTAGTGGGTGTGGTTCTGATACTGGCCGTGGCCTGGGGCGGGCTGTGGTGGTACGCGCAGGAGCGGCTACAGGCGGGTATCCGCGGCTGGATCGCCCAGAACACCAGCAATGGTGCCGTGCAGATCACCTATGACAGCATCGTTCGGGGCCATTCACCCTTCGCCGCCGATGTCACGCTCATCAACCCGCGTTGGAGCATCCAGCCCGCCGGTGCCAGCGCGCCGGTGACGCTCTCTACCCCAAGCTTTGGCCTGCGCATCGGCGTGGCCAACCCGCTGGTGGTGCATGTCGATGTCGCGCGCCAGATACTGGTCGGCACACCCAAGGGCGACATCTCCATCACTTACGGTAGCCTGGACATCACCGAGCACCTCAACCCCAAGGCGCTCTTCGATACGGGCATCCTGCCCTTCCGCAGCTTCACCACGACAGCCAGCGATATGAGCCTACTCGCCGGTAATGGTATCGTCCCCGTTCTGCATATCGGGAGCTTTGCCGAGCATGGCTCGGTGAACCCGCAGGCCGGGCCCAAGGATATTGCCTATGCTGCGGACCTCACCTTGCAGGATTTGAGCTCCCCGACACTCCCGGTTCTCATGGCCCTGGCCGGCAAAGGCACCAATGTGCCGTTCGACAATAATATCAAGGAAATTGCCCTCTCCACCACGCTCTCCGGCCCGGTGCCCGCGGATTGGAAGCAGCAGATTGCTGCCTACCGTACCGCCGCATTGGGGCCGGACAAGAACAAGATCCTGATTGAGAACCTGCATAACTGGGCCTTGCAGGGCGGCACCGGCACAGCCGGGCTGACGCTGGCAGTCGGCCCCAGCACATTGAATGTCAACGGCAATCTTGCATTCGACGGCACTGCGCAGCCAAACGGTACCGCCGACATCACGGCGGACCATCTCGATGCCTTCACCGCGACACTCACCAGTGCCGTGCCGCAACTGCAAGGCGACATAAGCAGTGCCGAGGCGGTTTTATCCCCGTATCTCTCCACCACGGCAGCGGGCGGGCAGGTACTCAACGCCCATGTGGCCTATGGCAAAGCCGGGGTGCTGGTGAATGGCGAGCGGAAAGCGGATATGCCGCCGCTGGATTGGGCTGCGCTGGAGAATCCGCCCGCCCCGGCCGTGCAGGCGCCGGGTGACGGGTCCGGTGCGGGAAGCACCGGACCCTGAGGGCGGGGCCTATTGCGCCGCTGACAGCCTGGTAATCTGCTTCTGCATCGCCGCCAGCAAAGCCGAGACCTGGCCGCCATTGTCGGCGATGACAGAGGCGTAGTCATTGCGGGTGGTGATGCGCAGCGACGTGCCCGCGACGATCACATCGGTGATCTTGGGTTGGCCACCGACATTATCCACCGCCCAGCCGACATCGGCCGGGGCCTTTCCAGGGGCTGTGATGGTCGTGTCCACCAGCATGTCATTACCCTGCGGCGTGGCGCTGTTCACCGTAAAGGACACGCCCTGATAGGCGTTGATCTGGTAGGTGATGTTGTAGGACAGAAGCTGGTGGAACAGGGTCTGGAAATCCTGGTGCTGCTGCGGTGTGGCAACATTAACGTAGCGGCCCAGCACGTAATCGCCCACCTGGTCGACGGCGACGATCTGGTTGACCAACTGGCGCAGTGCCGTGCCCTTTTGCGTGCCAGATGAGTTGTTGACAATGTCAACCAATTGCTTCCCGGACTGGGTGATGAAGGTCTTGGCGTCATCCGACGAGATCACATCTGCCCGGGCCGCGCCGGCCAGGGCAACGAGCATGGGGGCTGCGGCCGCGGCCCCCAGAATAAAGCGGCGTAGATACATCGTATTCGGCTCCTTCACGCGATTATGGCTGTGGCTGCACCCAGGCAGGGGGCGTTTGTCCATTGCTTAAGTAAATCTGCTGGATCGCTGAGGCACGAGATTGGCGATAAAGGCTCCGAAATGTGGCATAAGGGTCAAGCGCCGTCGCCTTGACCTGATCGATCGGCCCCAGGAAGTTAGCCCGCGTGTTGATCAGATGCAGCCCGGCCTCGGCATAGCCGAAATCGTTGAGCGCGGCGCTCTCGGGCGCGAGTTCCATCGGGGTGGCAAAATATTCGACGGGAATGTTGAGGACATCGCGAACACCGGACGGGCCGAAGCCTGGCAAATACAGATACGGGCCGGGCGGCATGCCCCAGATGGCCAGGGTCAGGCCAAAATCGGTATCAGTCTCTTTATAGCCAAACGACGTCGCGGGGTCGAAAATGCCGCCAATGCCGATCGTGGAGTTGACCAGGAAGCGCACAAGGGCGGTACCGGTATCCTTCGGCATGCCCTCGAACATGAAATTCACGAAGCGCGCGGGCTCGCCAATATTGGTTACAAAATTGCCAACATGATTGCGAATGCCCTGGGTGGTGATATCGACATAGCCTTTCGCCACCGGCTTCATGAAATATGTGTCCAGCCCGTCATTGACCTTGTAGAAGAACCGGTTGGTCGGCTCGATTGGGTCGTTGAGCTGCTGATACGCCTGGTAGTCGGCGGCATCGGTTTTCGGCGGCGCGGTGGCACAGCCGGAAAGGGCGGTGGCCAGCAAAAGACCCGGCGCGATACCCGCCAGAGATTGCCGGAGCCGGCGTTTGAGAGTTGCCTTGGTCTTGTCCAACACCTGTCCTAATCTCCCTGCAACGGTCCGCCCCGGGGGCGGAAGCCTTGAGTATGTGATGTTCATTAACCCGGCTTCAACGGGGAAGCCACACCCAGGCGCCATTACCCGCCACAAAGCGGCACTTGCGAAAAGGCGGCTGTCCTGTCACGTAACCCACCCGACGGAGCCGAGACATGACACATTCCCCAACCCGCGCCCCAACCCGTGACACTTTGGAACGCTGGGCCACCGGTGCGCGCGTAGCACCGCTGCCCGCACGCGACGGGGCCGCTCCGCCGGCTGTGTCCTTCGAGTTCTTCCCGCCCAAAACCCCAGCACTTGAGGCGCAGCTCTGGTCCTGTATCGAGCGGCTGGCGACACTGGGGCCGAATTTTGTGTCCGTTACCTATGGCGCGGGGGGCAGCACGCAGGAGCGTACCCATGCCACGGTGCTGCGGATCATTCAGGAAACCAGCCTGACCCCGGCTGCACATCTGACCTGCGTGGGGGCAACGCGCGATGCCGTGGACGAGGTGGCGCACCGCTACTGGGCCGCCGGCGTCAAGCATATTGTGGCTTTGCGTGGCGACGCGCCGAACGGCGAGGCCTACACGCCGCATCCGGGCGGATACGCCTTCGCCGCCGATCTCGTGGCCGGGCTGCGGCGCGTGGCGGATTTCGAGATCACCGTCGCCGCCTACCCCGAGACGCATCCGCAGGCCACTAGCCCGGAGGCGGATCTCGATAACCTGAAGCGCAAGCTCGATGCCGGGGCGACGCGGGCGATCAGCCAGGTGTTTTTCGACAACGGGGTTTTTCTGCGCTTCCTCGACAAAGCGCTTGCCGCCGGCATCAAGGCGCCGATCGTGCCGGGCATCATGCCTGTCACGAACTTCTCCCAGGCCGCAAAATTCTGCGCCACCTGTGGGACGTCAGTGCCAAAATGGATGGCTGAGCTGTTCGACGGGCTGGATGACGACATCGAGACCCGGCGCATGGTGGCCGCGGCAACCACAGCCGAGCAGGTGCGCATTCTGCAGGCCAACGGCATTGATGAATTCCATTTCTACACGCTGAACCGGCCCGACCTTGTTTATGCCATCGCGCGCATTCTCGGGGTGAAGCCGCAGGCCGCATGAGCGATTATCTTGCCGGGCTGAATGAGGCGCAGCGTGACGCTGTTGAGGCCACCGACGGGCCCGTGCTGGTGCTGGCCGGTGCCGGTACCGGCAAGACGCGCGTACTGACCACGCGCTTCGCGCATATTCTGCTCAGCGGCAAGGCCTTTCCGAATCAGATTCTCACCGTCACCTTCACCAATAAAGCAGCGCGCGAGATGCGCGAACGCGTGGCGAAAATCCTCGGTCAGCCGGTGGAAGGACTGTGGCTCGGCACGTTTCATGCGTTGGGCGCACGCATGCTGCGGCGCTTTGCCGACCGTGTCGGGCTGACCAGCGGGTTTTCCATTCTGGATACGGATGACCAGTTGCGGCTGCTGAAACAGGTGATGGAAGCGGCGCGGATCGATGCCAAACGCTGGCCGCCCAATGCGCTGATGGCGCAAATCCAGCGCTGGAAAGACAAGGGCTATATGCCGGGGCAAATCCCTGCCGGCGACTCCACCGATTTTGCCGACAACAAGGCCGAGGCGCTCTATGCCGCCTATCAGGACCGGCTGCGCGCCCTGAACGCCACGGATTTCGGCGATCTTTTACTCCTGACCGTGCATCTGTTGAAGACCGATGCTGAGGTTCTCGCCACCTACCACCGCATGTTCCGCTATATTCTGGTGGATGAATACCAAGACACAAATCTGGTGCAGTATTACTGGCTGCGGCTGCTGGCCCAGGCACGCAAGAACATCTGCTGCGTGGGCGATGATGACCAGAGCATCTATTCCTGGCGTGGTGCTGAGATTGAAAACATCCTGAAATTCGAACGGGATTTTCCCGGCGCCAAAATCGTGAAGCTGGAAGCGAACTACCGCTCCACAGCACCTATTCTGGCCGCGGCCTCACATCTCATCGCGCATAATGAGGGGCGGCTGGGCAAAACACTGCATGCCGGCCGCACTGATGCGGAGGGTGAGCAGGTGGAGGTAGTAGCGCTGTGGGATTCCGAGGAGGAAGCCCGCATGATCGGCGGGCGTGTCGAATCCTTCTGGCGCAGCGGGCACAGGCTTGCGGAGATTGCCATTCTGGTGCGCGCCGGCTTCCAGACCCGGGCTTTTGAAGAACGCCTGCTGGTGCTCGGCATTCCCTATCGCATCGTGGGCGGCTTGCGTTTTTATGAGCGGGCGGAGGTGCGTGACGCCGTTGCATATTTGCGTGTGCTCGTGCAGCCGGCGGATGATCTGGCTTTTGAACGCATTGTGAACGTGCCCAAGCGTGGTGTGGGTGATGGCGCGCTGCGCACTTTGCACGAAGCGTCGCGGGCAGCCAATTTGCCGCTGCATGCCACGACCGAAAAACTGCTCGCGGAGAGCGGCTTCAAAGGCAAGCTACGGGAAAATTTGCGGGCACTGCTGGAGGGTTTCAACGCCTGGCGGGATATACTCGCGGCCAAGGGGCCGGTCGCGGCACTGGAAGCCATATTGGAAGACTCCGGCTATCTCGCCATGTGGAAGGCGGATAAATCGCCGGATGCACCTGGGCGGCTGGAGAATTTGAAAGAGCTGGTGCGCGCGCTGGCGGATTTCGAAACCCTGCCGGCGTTTCTGGAGCATGTGGCGCTGGTCACCGAAGTCGAGGAGCAAGCCGGCGCCGACAAGCTCTCGATGATGACATTGCATGGCGCAAAAGGCCTGGAGTTCGACACTGTGTTCCTCCCCGGCTGGGAGGAAGGCGTCTTCCCCAACCAGCGCACGCTGGATGAGGGTGGCAACAAGAGCCTGGAGGAGGAGCGGCGCCTCGCCTATGTCGGCATCACCCGAGCCCGGCAGCGCGCCATCATCAGCCATGCCGCCAACCGCCGGATTTACGCCAACTGGCAAACCAGCATTCCCAGCCGCTTCATCGACGAACTGCCCGAGGAAGCCATCCGCCACACCGGCTCAGCTTTACCGAAGGCCACGCGCGCCGCTCAGGCCATGACGAATTTCCCGGTGACGGCACAACGGCCGGCATCGTGGGAAGCTGCTGCCCGCCCCGCGCAGGCCAATAAAATCCCAGTGGGCGCGCGTGTGTTCCATGAGAAATTCGGCTATGGGCGCGTCACCGCCGCCGATGACGACCGGCTCGATATCAACTTTGAAACTTCCGGAGACAAGCGCGTGCTGAGCCGCTTTGTGGAACGCCATGACAACTGAAGTACTCGACTGTATCTCACTCCGCGTGCCGGCAACGGCTATGGAAAGTTTTGAAGCAGCACTTAGCAGCATCTGCCTGGCCGTCTCCTTCTATCATGACGAGGATGCGGATGAATGGGATATCCAGGGCGTTAAAGAACGCGGTGCCGATGAGGATGAGCTCAGTTCCGCTCTGCTGATTGCCGAAATCGTCACCGGCTTCCAACCCGTGGTTTTACGCGAGCTCGTGCCCGTGGGGGGGTGGCTTGCGCGTACGCAGCAGGCGTTTCCGGAGCAGTTCATCGGCAACCGGTTTGTCGTCCGCGGCACGCATATTTCTGCGCCGCCAGTGCCGGGGCGCATCATCCTCACCCTCGATGCCGGACTGGCCTTCGGTACTGGCGAGCATAATTCCACACGCGGTTGTCTCGCCGCATTGGAGCGTCTCGCCAAATATCACCGCCCCGCGCGGATTCTGGACCTCGGCACCGGCTCGGGCATTCTCGCTATTGCTGGAGCAAAACTGCTGCATCGTAACGTGCTCGCCAGCGATATCGATTTCCGCGCCGCCCGCGTCGCCAATGAAAACGCCCGGCTGAATCAGGTAGCCGGGTTCGTGCACGCCATCCGTGCCGATGGCTGGGTGGACCGGCGCATCACCCGCGCCGCCCCCTATGATCTGGTGTTCGCCAACATCCTGGCGCGGCCGCTCTGCGCCATGGCGCACCAATTGGCCGCCAGCCTGGCACCGGGCGGGCGGGCCATTCTAGCGGGGTTATTGAACACGCAGGTCAATTGGGTGCTCTCGGCGCATCGCCGTGCCGGGCTGGTGCTGGAGCACCGGATTGTGGATGGCGCCTGGTCCATCCTGACGCTGCGGAAAGACTAGCTGCAAATAAAAAGGCCGGGGTTTTGCCCCGGCCTTTTGCATTAGAGCATGATCGCTTCAAGTGCGATCCTGCTCCAGCTATTTTTTAGAGGGCGATTCACGGTTTCGGCCGCTCAAGATGAGCGGACCTCAACCGATCGCGCTCTAGTGATTCAGCGCCTTTACGATCTCTTCGGTCATCTTCTTCGCATCGCCGAACAGCATCATCGTGTTGTCGCGGAAGAACAATTCGTTATCCACGCCGGCATAGCCTGTCGCCATGCCGCGCTTCACGAACAGCACGGTCTTGGCCTTATCCACTTCCAGGATCGGCATGCCGAAGATCGGGCTGGCCGGGTTGGTTTTGGCGGCCGGGTTGGTAACGTCATTGGCGCCGATCACATACACCACGTCCGCCGTGGCGAATTCGTTGTTGATCTGCTCCAGCTCGAACACCTCGTCATACGGCACATTGGCTTCCGCCAGCAGCACGTTCATATGCCCAGGCATACGGCCCGCCACCGGATGGATGGCGTATTTGACTTCGACATTATCCTTTTTGAGGATGTCGGCCATCTCACGCAGCGCGTGCTGCGCCTGGGAAACGGCCATGCCGTAGCCCGGCACGATGATGACCTTGGACGCGTTCTTCATGATGAAGCCGGCATCCTCGGCCGAGCCAATTTTCACGGCCTTGTCGCCAGCACCCGGGCCAGCAACAACCGCATCCCCCGAGGCACCAAAGCCGCCGGCGATGACATTGATGATGGAGCGGTTCATGCCCTTACACATAATGTAGGACAGAATGGCACCCGAAGAGCCCACCAGCGCGCCGGTGACGATGAGCGCCAGATTGCCGATGGTGAAGCCAATGCCGCACGCCGCCCAGCCTGAATAGGAATTCAGCATGGACACGACGACCGGCATGTCCGCGCCGCCAATCGGGATGATCAGCAGGAAGCCGAGCGCCAGAGCCAGCAGCGCAATCAGCCCAAATAGGAAGAAGCTGCCGCCGGAGATCACGAAAGCAATGATCAGCACGATGATGCCAATGCCGATGCCCGCATTCAACTGATGCTGACCGGCAAAAGTGATCGGCGTACCCTTCATCAGCGCCTGCAGTTTGGCGAAGGCGATAAGCGAGCCGGTGAAAGTGACGGCACCGATGGCCAGGCCGAGCGACATCTCGATCAGGCTCTCGGTATGGATATGGTGCGGCAGGCCGATGCCAAAACTCTCCGGCGCGTTGAGCGCCGAAGCGGCAACGCATACGGCCGCGAGCCCAACCAGCGAGTGAAATGCCGCGACCAGTTGCGGCAGCGCCGTCATCTTGATCTTCTGCGCCACGACGAGACCGATGGAACCACCGATGGCGATGCCCAGCAGGATCAGCAGGCTACCGCCCCAAGTCATGCCGCCATGCGCGAAGCTGGCAAAAATGGCGATGACCATGCCGATGATGCCGAGCAGATTGCCGCGACGCGACGTGGTGGGGTGCGAAAGGCCGCGCAGTGCCAGAATAAACAGGACCGCCGCGACGAGATAGGCAAACGAGGTGAATGACTCATTCATGGGGCGGGCGCCTTACTTCTTCTTGAACATGGACAGCATGCGGTTGGTCACCGCGAAGCCGCCAAAAATATTAACGCTGACAAGCACCACGGCGATGAAGCCGAAGACATGCGCGACCGTGCTGCCATGCAGCCCCGTGGCCAGCATCGCGCCAACGATGATGACGGAGGAAATGGCATTCGTGACGGCCATCAGCGGCGAATGCAGCGCCGGGGTGACGTTCCACACAACATAGTAGCCCACGAAAATGGCCAGCACGAAAATGCTGAACAAATAGACGAAGGGCGCACCAGGAGGGGCGTTCTGCGCCGCCACGGCGGCAACGCCGGCAGCGTTCTGGGCCAGGGTCGTCGCCTGGTGGGCAAGATCCGCGGCCTGTGCGGCAAGATCGGCTGGGGTCATGGCTTTGCTCCTTACCTACGCGGCGGGCTTGAAATTGGGATGGATGATCTCACCGGCCCGGGTGACGAGCGCGCCTTTGATGAGGTCGTCGGTCTCAGTCAGTTTCGGCGCATTGGCTTCCTTGTCCCAGAACGTGGTGAGGAAGGTGAGCAGGTTGCGCGCGTAGAGCTGGCTGGCAGCCACGGCAATGCGTGACGGCCAGTTGCGATGGCCGATGATGGTCACGCCATTGGCCGTGGTAATCGTCTCGCCCGGCACCGTGGCAGCACAATTGCCGCCTGAGTCCGCCGCGAGGTCGATGATGATGCTGCCGGCTTTCATGCCCGCAACCATCTCGGCGGTGACAATGACCGGCGCCTTGCGGCCCTGCACAAGTGCTGTGCAGATCACGATGTCATTCTTCGCGATGGTGGAGGTCATCAGATCCGCCTGCTTCTTGCGGAATTCATCCGACATCTGCCCGGCATAGGGGCCGGTCTGCTTGGCGGACTCCTCATCATCCACGCCGATATAGGTGGCGCCGAGGGATTTGATTTCCTCTTTCGCAGCCGGACGCACATCCGTGCCGGAGACGATACCGCCGAGGCGCCGCGCCGTGGCGATGGCCTGCAGCCCGGCAACACCGGCGCCGATGACGAAGACGCGGGCGGGCGGCACGGTGCCGGCGGCCGTCATCATCAGCGGGAAGCCGCGCGGGAAGGCGTTAGCCGCTTCAATGACGGCGCGGTATCCGGACAGATTCGCCTGGGAGGAGAGCACGTCCATGCTCTGGGCGCGGGTAATACGCGGCAGCAGCTCAAGGCCGACAGCGTCGATCTTGCCCGCGGCCAAAGCGGGCAGAAGTTCTGCATCGGCCGTGGCATTCAACGTGCCGATGACCAACGTGCCGGGCGCGATGAGGGCACGAACGGCTGCATCCGGCGCCTGGACGGCGAACAAAACGCCAGCACCAGTAAGGGCGGCGGCGGCGTCAGCGACGATTTCGGCGCCCGCAGCAGCAAACTCATCGTCCGAAACGGCCGCGGACACGCCGGCACCAGTCTCGACCACGACGCTAAGCCCCAGCCCGATCAATTTCTTCACCGTATCCGGCGTGGCCGCCACACGGGCTTCACCCGCACGGCGCTCTTTCAAAACCGCGAGACGCATTTACCAATCCCTTAATTTTATCCAATTGCCCGGCACCATGATGGAGCCAAGGCGTTTATTCAAGACTGCGCTGCCAACTAGACGGCGCCAGCCTCTAATGCAACCTCGACAGAGGGATAATGCTGAGGACTTGTTCAAACGATCGCTACGGCGACGCGCCGCCTCTCTCCAGAGGCACCGATATATTTACAGGACAGTCCCGAACTCTTGATAAGCTATTGGAAAGACGTACATTTATGCAGCCGCCAGCCTGGATAAGTAAAATACCAAGGTACAAGGGCCAGAAACGCCATTTTCTGGTTCCGTCGATTTCAGGGGTTACTTAGGCGTGGGCACACCCGCAATTTGCAGAGCCTCCGTTTGCCGAGAGGTGAGCGCCGCCGCATCAAAATCGGCGACGGTTTCATGGAATAGCCTGGCCCAGTTGAGCTCCGCGCCCAGGCGCATGAACACGGCACCCAGCCCGATGGCGGAGCGGTCCATCAGCACAAACTCCCGCGGCGGCCGTACTCCTCCGGTACGCTTCAGCCCGGCATGGACTTTCTGCGCCACCTCGCGGCCGAATTCCGTGCCCTGCCCTTCCTGGATAGGCCTGACGCGATCCTGGATCAGCGGCTCATAGATGAACCGCGCCCAATCGTTGAGCACAAGGATCTGCTCCTCCGTGATGCCCTTGAAGCCCCAGACATCATAGGCCCGCGCCGCGAGGGAGAGGTCATCGTCCCGCACGGCGGCATAAAGATCCAGCACGCCGGCGACGAACTTGGCCCCGAACACGCGGATGGAGCCGTAATCCAACAGGTTGAGGCTGCCGTCTTCACTGACCTGGTAATTGCCCAGATGCGGATCGCCATGGATGATGCCGTAGCGGTAGAAGGGGATATACCAGGCCCGGAACAAGGCCGTGGCCAGACTGTTACGCTGCTCCTGGCTCGGCCCCTGCGCCAGCCAGTCCTTCAGGCCCACGCCTTTCAGCCAATCCATGGTGATCAGCCGCTTCGTTGTATATTCCGGAACGGGACACGGAACATTCACATGCGGCACATCGCGCAGCATCGCGCCGTACAGGCGCATCTGCGCGGCTTCACGCGTGTAATCCAGCTCCTCGCGCAAACGCTCAGAGAGTTCAACAAAGATATCGTCCTGGACGATCGCATTATCCATGCGCTTGTACACGGCCATGGCCAGTTTCACCTGGCGCAGATCTGCCTCGACGATGTTCGGCATGTCCGGATATTGCAATTTTACCGCCACATCGCGCCCATCCGGCAAGGTCGCTCGATGCACCTGCCCCAGGCTGGCGGCCGCCAGCGCCTCACGGCTGAAGGACCGAAATTTTCCCTCCCAATCCGCCCCTAATTCGCCGGCCATGCGGCGGCGCACGAAGGCCCAGCCCATGGCCGGGGCATTGGCCTGCAACTCCGCCAGTTGGGCAGCGTATTCCGGCGGCAGCGCATCGGGCACGGTGGAGAGAAACTGCGCCACCTTCATCATCGGGCCCTTGAGGCTGCCGAGAACGGCTTTCAGATCCTCCGCATGCCGCGCCTGATCGGTCTTGATGCCGAAAACCTTTTCACCGGCGATGCGCGCCGCAATACCGCCGACCGCACCCGAGGTGCGTGCCATGCGGCGCATCTCGCCGAACATACTGCCTTCACGTTCCGTCATTCGGCGGCGAGCTCATCGATGAAGCCGGCGATGATATCCAGACCCTTTTGCCAGAATTGCGGGTCCGCAGCATTCAGCCCGAAGGGAGCCAGCAGCTCCTGGTGCCGCTTGGTACCGCCGGCGGCGAGCATTTCTTTGTATTGCTCCCGGAAACCATCCTTATCCGGCGCATCCTGATATGCCGCATACAACGCATTCACCAGGCAATCGCCGAAGGCATAGGCATAAACATAGAACGGCGTGTGGATGAAATGCGGCACATAGGCCCAGAAATGCCGGTATTCTTCGGCAAAATGGAATGCCGGCCCCAGGCTCTCGGTCTGCACCTCCAGCCAGATCTCGCCGATGCGCTCGGGCAGCAGCTCGCCATGGCGGCGCTCATCATGCACCCGCAGCTCGAAATTATAGAAGGCGATCTGCCGCACCACCGTGTTCAGCATGTCCTCGACCTTGCCGGCGAGCATGATCCTGCGCCGCTGCTTGTCGGTCTCGGCATTCAGCAGCGAGCGGAAGGTCAGCATCTCGCCGAACACGCTGGCCGTTTCCGCCAGGGTGAGAGGTGTGCTGGACATTAAATACCCCTGCCCCGCCGCCAGCACCTGATGCGCGCCATGACCCAGCTCATGCGCCAGGGTCATCACATCGCGCGTGCGGCCATGGTAGTTCATCAGCACATAAGGATGGGCGGACGGCACGGTGGAATGCGAGAAAGCGCCGCCGGATTTGCCCGGACGGGGCGCCGCATCGATCCAGTTTTTCTCGAAGAACGGCTTGATCGTGTCGGCCAGCTCGGGGCTAAAGGCGCCATAGGCGTCCAACACTGCTGTCTTCGCCTCCGCCCATGAAATGGCGCGGTCATCATCGCCCGGCAGTGGGGCGTTGCGGTCCCAATATTCCAGTTTTTCCAGGCCTAGCCATTTGGCCTTCATCGCGTAATAGCGATGTGCCAGCCGCCCGTAGGAGGCTTTCACCGCTGAGTTGAGCGCCTCGACAACTTCATCCTCAACCATATTGGCGCGATTGCGGAAAGCCGCGGGCGCCGGGTAATGGCGCCACTCATCGTCAAGCGCCTTATCCTTGGCCAGCGTGTTAGTGATGAGCGAAAATAATTTGCTGTTACGCGCCATCGCCTCGCCCACCGCCTTGCCGGCGGCCTCACGCACAGCCCGGTCAGCTTCGGATAGCTTGTTCAGCGTGGCGGAAAGCGTCAGCTCCTCGCCATCCAAATTCAGCCGCATCCCCGCCGTGGTTTCATCGAAAAGCCGGCTCCAGGCGGCAGGACCGGTGACATCCTTCTCCATCAGCAACTTCTCCAGCTCATCAGAGAGCTGGTGCGGCAGGAACACGCGCAGATCGCGGAACCAGGGCGCGTAACGTGCCAGCGCCGGATCCGTCAATTTTTCCGCAAGCTCTGCCTCGCCGAGGCGATTGAGCTCCAGCGTAAAGAACAGCGTATGCGTGCCGATCACCGTCACACGCTCGGACATGGACTGATAAAACTTGCCGCTGGCGGGGTTTTCCGAATCCGCCGAAAACAGCAACTGGGCATAGGACATCAGCCGCCCTAGCGCCTCCTGCAGTTTTTCATATTCACCAACCGCCTCGGCCAGCTCAGCGCCCGATAACGCGCCCAGCCTGCCCTGGTAACGGGCGGCAAATAATTTGGCCGCCTCTTCCGTCGCATTGCTGTCAGCCGCAATCCGCGGGTCATCCGGGCTGGCGTAAAGCGCACTCAAATCCCAATCCGGCAAAGCGGGGGCGCCGGCTGATAGGCCTTCAGGTTGATACGCCATTCTGCTTTTAACCATGGTCCAACCGGCTCCTTAACTGCTCACCACAGATTTAGGCTGAACCGCGCCGAGGTCAAATGAGCGGGCCAGTTGGCAACACCGCACTAACCCCATAAGTCTAATGGTATGACAGCCCCAACCCTGCGCCGGGACGCCGGTTCCCTCGGCCTTCTCTTTGCCAGTATTAGCGGTATGATCGGCTCCGGCTGGCTGTTCAGCGCGCTCAACGCGGCCAAAATCGCAGGCCCGGCCTCACTGATCTCCTGGGTGCTCGGCGGTGCGGCGGTGTTGCTGCTGGCCTTCGTTTACGCTGAGCTTTCCACCATGTTTCCCCGGCCGGGGGCAGTAATTATCTTTCCGCAACTCTGTTTTGGCGATCTCTCCGCGCAAATCATGAGCTGGGTGAATTTTCTGGCCTATGTCGTGGTGGCCCCGGTGGAGGCCGTCGCCGTGGTGTCCTACACCGCCAATTTTGCGCCCGCGCTGACAACCGGCACCACGGGTGTACTCTCCAACATTGGCCTTGCCGCCGCCGTGGGGTTGATGGCGCTGTTTCTGGTGGTCAATCTGCTCGCCATCCGGCTGGTGCTGGCGGTGAACAACGCCATAACCTGGTGGAAACTGGCCGTGCCAGCGCTCACCGCGATCATGATTATCAGCGTGCATTTCCGGGCTGCGAATTTTTATCAGTTCGGCTTTGCGCCGGCCGGCGTTGGCGGGATATTTCAGGCTGTCTCAGGCTCGGGCATATTGTTCGCCTTTCTCGGCTTCCGCCAAGCCATCGAGCTGGCGGGCGAATCGGCCAACCCGGCCCGTAACCTGCCTTTTGCCATTGTCGGCTCAGTGCTGCTCTGCCTGCTGCTGTATCTGGGGCTGCAGCTCGCTTTCATCGGCGCGCTGGGGCCGGAAAACCTGACGCATGGCTGGGCGGCCGTAAAATTCCCGGGCATTTCCGGCCCCTTCGCCGGGCTGGCCAGCATGCTGGGCCTACCCTGGCTGGCGGCGGCACTTTATGCCGATGCAGGGATTTCACCTGGTGGTACCGGGGTGATCTACAACACCACCGCAGGGCGGGTACTCTATGCCACGGCCGAGGCCGGCATGTTGCCGAAATATTTTGCCAACCTCACCCCATCCGGCGTGCCGTTGAGAAGCCTGGGGCTGGCATTCTTCGCCGGGCTGCTGTTTCTGCTGCCTCTGCCCTCCTGGCGTCTGCTGATCGGTTATATTTCGTCCATCGGCGTGCTGGCCTATGGCGTCGGGCCGGTGGTGCTGTTCTGCTTCCGCGAGACTTTACCGGAACGGGATTTTGCCCGGCCATTCCGGCTAGCCGCGGCGTGGCTTATTGCCCCTCTTGCCTTTATTGTCGGCAATCTCGTGGTATTCTGGGCCGGCGCCGTGGTGACCAACCATCTGTTCGGCGGGCTGCTCGCCGCCTTCATCATCTATTGCGGCTGGCAGTTATTCAATCACCGCACGCTGCGGCACCTCCAATGGAAAGGCGCCGCCTGGATGCTACCCTATTTCGGCGGGCTATGGCTCATCACGTGGCTTGGCCCACTGCACGGGCGCGGCCTGCTCAACAATACGGATGGCGCGGCTGTTATCGCGGTATTCAGCCTCGCTATACTGGCTTTGGCACGGCTCTGCGCCATGCCGGATCCCGAGCTGGCCAAAGCACGCTTCGGCCAGCTCGGTTAATCACATGCCGATGGCGCGGCGATACACGTCCAGCAGCGTCTCCTGCTCCTCAACCTCCGCCGGCTCCTGCTTGCGGATGCGGATGAGCTGGCGGATCACCTTCACATCGAACCCGGCGGATTTCGCCTCGGAGTAGATATCCTTGATGTCGGAAGCCAGCGCCTTGCGCTCTTCCTCAAGGCGTTCGATGCGCTCGATAATGCTGCGCAGACGCTCGCCCGCAATGTTGGTCGGCTTTTCTTCGGTTGCAGTTGCGTCCAGCGCCATGGTTAAGTTCCTGATCTAAGAAGGAGAGCGGGGATAGAACCTGCTCAAGGGGGCCGTCAATGCCCCGATGTTTCGTTAAATTTTGCAAGGGCTTCCGGGCTGGGCGGAGTCTGGTGCTGGGCCTGCCACTCTTTGTAAGGCATGCCATAGACAATCTCGCGCGCCTCCGGGTCCGTCAGCGCCACGCCCATGCCCTCGGCTGCCTCACGGTACCAACGCGACAGGCAGTTGCGGCAGAAGCCGGCAAGATTCATCAGCTCGATATTCTGTACATCACTACGCTGGCGCAGATGCGTGACCAGCGCGCGAAAAGCCGCGGCTTCCAGTTTTTCAGTGGTGGCCGGGTCTGGCACGGGGTTGCTCATAAACGCTCTCCTGCTCATACATGCGTTGTGGAGGATGCTAACGCCAACTTCCTGCGCCGGATATATGCTGCGGCGATTGCCGCCGCCAGGCCGGCCCTCTGCGTACCGCCCAACCTGCCGAAGCCTGGGCCGGGGCGCAATATTATCATCGGCGCTGGCAAAGCCGCCGCTTCTATGGCGGCGGCGGTGGAAAACGCCTGGGACGGCGCCGATTTTGAGGGGGTGGTCGTCACCCGCTACGGGCATGCAGTGCCGACGCGCAAAATCCGCGTATTGCAAGCCGCGCACCCGGTGCCGGATGAAGCGAGCGAAGCCGCGGCACGTAAAATTCTGGCGGCTGTTACCGGGCTACGCCCTGAAGATCAGGTGGTGGCGTTGATCTCGGGCGGCGCTTCATCGCTGTTGGCATTGCCGGCATCAGGGCTGACATTGCAGGACAAAATTCTGGTGAACCAGGCACTACTTGCCTCGGGCGCTCCCATTGGCACGATGAACCGCATCCGCAAGGCGCTCTCCGCCATCAAGGGTGGCAGGCTGGCTGCGGCCTGCGCCCCGGCACGGTTGACGACATTGGCAATCTCCGACGTTCCCGGCGATGATCCTGCCATCATCGGCTCCGGCCCGACATGGGTGGAAGGCGCCGATTACCGGCTGATCGCCACACCGCTCATGGCCCTGCAGGCAGCCGCGAAGGAAGCCGGCATGGCGGTGGAAATTTTAGGTGACGCGCTCGAGGGTGAAGCCGCCGCATTGGGCCGCCAGCAGGGCGAGCTCGCCTTACGCAGCACCGGGCCCAAACTGCTGCTCTCCGGTGGCGAAACCACCGTCACCATCGGCACCACAAAGCCAGGGCGCGGCGGGCGTAACACGGAATTCCTGCTCAGCCTGGCGCTGACGCTGAACGGTGCCCGAAACATCTGGGCGCTGGCCGCGGACTCGGATGGTATCGACGGCACGGATGATGCGGCCGGCGCCATCATCGGACCCGATACGCTGGCCCGCGCCGCTACCCTGGGGCTGGACGGCACAAAATTCCTGGCGGCGCATGACAGCTATAGTTTCTTCCATGCCCTCGGCGATCTGGTGATCACCGGCCCTAGTTTAACGAACGTGAATGATATCCGTGCCATATTGATCACATGAGGTTCGCATGACTGAACGGCTGCGCCGCCACCGCCGCACGAAAATCATCGCCACGCTGGGGCCGGCCAGCTCCACGCCGGAAATGATTCTACATCTCTTCCAGGATGGCGCGGATGTGTTCCGGCTGAATTTCTCCCATGGCGCGCATGAGGAACACGCCGCCCGGATCGAGATGATCCGCGCCATCGAGAAGAAGACAGGCCGGCCCATCGGCATTCTCGCCGATGTGCAGGGGCCAAAACTGCGCGTCGGCCAGTTCCAATCCGGCCGCGTGCAATTGCAGGCGGGGCAGCAATTTACTTTGGATATGAACCCGCTGCCGGGGGATACGCAGCGTGTCTGCCTGCCGCATCCTGAAATCATCTCGGCCGCGGAAATCGGCGCGACCTTGCTGCTGGATGACGGCAAACTGCGCCTGCGGATACTACGCAAGCGCGACGACCATTTGCTGACCGAAGTTCTCAACGGTGGCGTGCTCTCCGACCGCAAGGGGGTGAACGTACCGGATGTGGTGCTGCCGATTCCAGCCCTCACCGCAAAGGATCGCGCCGATCTCGCTTTCGTCCTACCCCTAGGGATAGACTATATCGGCCTATCCTTCGTGCAGCGGCCCGAGGATGTGGAGGAGACCAAAGTCCTTGCTGCCGGCCGGGCCGCCGTGATGGTGAAACTGGAAAAACCGCAGGCGCTGGAGAATCTGGACGCCATTCTCGACCGTGCCGATGCGGTGATGGTGGCGCGCGGCGACCTCGGCGTTGAACTGCCGCCGGAGGAAGTGCCGATCGCGCAAAAACGCATCCTGCGCGCAGCACAGCAGCGTGGCATGCCCGTGGTGGTGGCAACGCAGATGCTGGAGAGCATGATCTCCTCTCCCGCCCCCACACGCGCCGAAGCCTCGGATGTGGCCAATGCGGTGTATGATGGTGCCGATGCCGTGATGCTCTCAGCCGAGAGTGCCGCCGGGCAATACCCGCGCGAGGCAGTGAGCATGATGGACCGCATCATCACCCGCGTGGAGCGCGATGCGGATTGGCGCGCGGGGCTCGATGCCAGGCGCCCGCAGCCGGAAAAAATCTCGGCCGATGCCATTGCCGCCGCCTCGGTGCAGGTGGCGCATACCATCGGCGCCCAGGCCATCGTGGCGCTCACCGAATCCGGCTCCACCGCTTTGCGCGTGGCCCGGGAAAAGCCCGACTGCCCCATCATCGGCCTCACCACCAGCCTGATCGTGGCCCGCCGCCTGGCCGCGGTCTGGGGGGTGCATGCCGTCACCGCTGAAACCGTGCACTCCATGACAGAGGCGGTCGAACACGCCCTTACCGTCGCCAGATTGGAGGGATTTGCACACAAGGGCGAGGAGATTGTCGTGGTCGCAGGCGTGCCTTTTGGGCGTCCAGGAACCACCAACGCGCTACGTGTCGCTCGTCTTTAATGTTTGCCAGAGTTGCGTCGCGGAAAGAATCTTTCATTTACAAATACTTGCAATTGCATCCCTAAAGTGACTTTGCCTTGGCTCGCCCCTCGAATTTCTGTATTGGGAGACATCAAGCGATCGCTCGTATGTGCAAGGAACTTTGTGGTGCAAAATAAACGGCCGGCCGGGACATCTGGCAAAATCATTCTCACCTTGGGTGGCACAGCGCTTCTGCTCGCCGGCTGCGCGCAGAAGCCTGCACCACAGGTCTCCTTGCCCCCGCCCCCGGCCCCGGTAGGCCATGTCTACCCCGTTGCCATCACCGTGCCGCCGCCGGTTTCCGCGAAGATTAAATTCTCGGCCACCCAGTCGGAACAGGTGCAGCAGGCCTTCAATGTCGTCGGGCTGAAATCGGCGCTGATGGTCGGGGCCTTGTCCTGCAACCAGCAGGATAAATATGATGCTTTCATGACCAGCTTCCAGCCGCATATTCTGGCGGCACAGCACACCGTGGATACGTATTTCCGCAAGGCGAGCGGCTCCTATAGCGGGCAGAAGATGGAAGATACCTTCGTCACATTGCTGGCGAACAACCAATCAGACGCTGGCATTGCCGAGGGCTCTATCTTCTGCCTGAACAATGCGGCGGAGTTTGACGCCGTGCTGACCCTGAAAACCCCGGCGGATCTGGACAATTTCGTGACCGACCAGGCCCCGCCTGCTGCAGCCACCACACTGGCCAGCGCAGCCTCGCACTGACACTGCTGCCTGGCCAGCACGAGCTGGCTTCCCAGTAATTTGGCCAACAAAAAACCCCGGCAGTCTCCTGCCGGGGTTTTTCTCGTAAGCCCTGCTGGATTAGTGCAGGACGATTTCGACGCGGCGGTTCTGCGGCTCGCGCACGCCGGGGCCTGTGGCGACCAGCAGA
>JAMFRO010000025.1 GCA_026224825.1 bacterium
AAATATGCTTCGACGTATCGATCGATATACGTTTAAATTCCATTGGGACGGCCCTTTCATGATGGTCAGTTGCGCGACCTCATCTTGGCACATTCGATGCCGTGGGCCGTTCCACCCCAACAAGTCTGGACGGCGCGGCAGCGAATCACGTTTTTCGGCCTATGTCGAGGCACTAAGTTCGGCGCTTGGTCATGCCGACCGGGCGGCGCCGTTTCATTCGTATTGCGCGGGACTGCTGCTGCCGGGTGATCGCAAAAGCGTTGAGCCGATGGCGGCGCGCCTGCAGCCAGGCCGGGTGCAGGCGGCGCACCAGTCGCTGCACCACTTCGTGGCAAAATCTGATTGGTCGGATGATACGGTTCTGGCAGCGGTGCGGGCGTGTGTCCTGCCTTTGATTGCCAAGCGCGGTCCGATCCGCGCCCTGATCATCGACGATACCGGCATGCCAAAGAAAGGCCGGCACTCGGTTGGCGTTGCGCGGCAATATTGCGGGCAGCTTGGTAAGCAGGATAACTGCCAGGTCGCGGTGAGCCTGTCGGCTGCGAACGATCACGCCAGCCTGCCGGTCTCGTACCGGCTGTATTTGCCGCGGGACTGGGCCGATGACCCTGAGCGGCGCGCAGCCGCCGGCGTGCCCGACGAGATTGTCTTCCAGACCAAACCACAAATTGCACTGGATCAGCTGCGCGCCGCCGTCGTCGCCGGCGTGCAGGCAGAGACCGTGCTGGCTGACGCAGGATACGGCAACGATACTGATTTTCGTGACGGCATCACAGAAATCGGCTTGCCCTATGTTGTCGGCATCACCTCCACCACCAGCCTGTGGCCGCCGGGTAAAGAACCGCTGCCGCCGAAGCCATGGGCTGGCCAAGGCCGCCCCACCTCGGCGATCCGCCGCGATGCGGCCCATCAGCCTGTCCCGGCACGGCATATGGCGATGGAGCTTCCAAAAAGCGCCTGGCGGCAGGTGACCTGGCGGGAAGGGACCAACACAAAACTCACCTCACGTTTCGCCGCCGTGCGGGTGCGCCCGGCGCATCGCGATTATCAACGCTCAACGCCGCGACCTGAGGAATGGTGTCTGATCGAATGGCCCGCCGGCGAAGCCGAGCCAACAAAATACTGGCTATCCACCTTGCCCGCCACAATCAGAAAAACTGCGCTGGTGAACACCGCCAAACTGCGCTGGCGCATCGAACGCGATTACCAGGACCTCAAGCAGGAACTCGGCCTTGGCCATTACGAGGGGCGAGGTTGGCGCGGCTTTCATCATCACGCCACAATGTGCATCGCCGCCTACGGATTCCTGATCTCCGAAACGGAAGCGATTCCCCCCTCAGGACCACGCAACACGATTCTCGTCAAGGAACATCCCCTTCCCGCAGGTTATCGACCCCGCGGATCCCCCGATCCGGCCTGAGCGTAACGTGCCAAACTCAATCACCTCCGTCCGCATCACCATCGCCCGAGCAATCTCCCGCACACTGCCATGTTGCCCATGCTGCCAACAAATTTTCGATCGAAGAAGTTTGTGACACAGTAAGAATAGATGTTTGGTCCCGGGATGAGGCGGCGCGGATTTAGCTTGAATATGTCCTGGTCTTTTGTCCAGGCGTGGTAGATGACTTCGAATGGCGTCTTCCAGACGCGATCGAAGATGTGCGGCCCGAGATAGCGTCTGGTTGGTCCGTTCCGGTTTTTTGGCAGGTCGGCAAAGGCCATGCCGTTATCGGTCAAGACGGTAGGGATTGCATAGGGGAATGCCTCGACCACACCGCGCAGGAAACTTGCTCCGCCGGCGTCATCACGGAACTCGGCATAGGTGAACTTCGAGACACGATCGATGGCCAAGAACATGTTGAGTTTGCCTTGGGTAAGGCGCAGCTCGCTGATGTCGATATGGACATAGCCGATCGGCGTCTCGGCAAACTTGCCCCGTTTCGACGCCTTATCCGGGTTCTCGAGCAGGCGGGAGATGCCGTGTCGTTCCAAGCAGCGGTGCAGGCTTGAGCGGGTCAGCTTAGGGATATTGTCACGCAGACAGCCGAGCACGTCATCAAGCCGAAGCAGCGTTCGGCGGCGGAATTCCATCACCATAGCTTCCTCGGTCAGCGTCAGCACCGTGCTATGTGCAATTTCGTACATTAAGTGCAAGCGTAACGTATTAATTTTCTGTGAAGAGATTTCGCCGCATTAAGTACAATCCAACACCGGCTCCCATGCCGGCACCGGCGCCTGGCGTTGTTGAGGGGTATCCGCCGCAGCGACAGCGATGCCCTTATAAAGCGATCGAGCGCGACATCGTTCACCGATCGAGTCCGATATTATTGATGGTGCGCCAAGCCGTGAAATGGCGAGCGCAAGCGGTATAATTTACCACCCATTGTATGACTGCTCTCCGATGCCGATATGCGCCAGCATCAACGGAGACCGATATTCTGACCGGCTTTTTTCACTCGCCGCAATTTCACGATCTGAGCAATGTCCGGGTTGGAAACGCCGTGGCTCTGCGGACCTCGGACAGCGGGAGCTCCAAATAGGCGTTGGCGCGCCAAAGGGGAATCTGATCTGTCGCATTGGTGCTGCCGATCCAGCCATCCTGCCCGCCCAGAATAATAACAAAATGACTGTCCGGGTCGGCGCAATCGGCGAGATGCCGGGCAGAGGCGCCATAGGTAACGCGATGGCGGCCACTGGCCGGCAGTAAATCATGGCCGGTTTTATAAAGCGTGTCGTTCGAGCCCGGGACGCCGAACTTGAATTTGCCGAATTTAGCGCCGAGAAGCGGCAAATGGGCGAGCGGATGCAGCAGGTGCAGCAGATGAGCATCGCCCCACCTCGCGTGCCGCAAGACTATCTTTCTGGCGCGCCGCGCGCCGCGCGCCAGCGCAGGGCCAAGCCGCGCGTCGGGCACCGCCAGCAGGTTTGTCAGGAGCAGAGTCCGGCTGGTCCAAACCGTCAGCAACGGCGTCAGCGCCCGCTTGCCGAACAGTGCCCGTGCCGTCTCGCCCACAACCGCTTCAAAGGCCAGCGCACCGGTGGAATTCATCGCATAGGCGCCATCCCAGCTGAGAAACGCCGGGGGCAGCATGATCCGTAACGAGGCGGCACGCGCCGCCAGCGCATTGCGCCATGCTAAAGCCGCCGGTGAGGCGACATCGGCCTGCAGCGCGGCCATATCCGCCGGGGTGATGTCATGCCGGTTGAGCAATTGCGCCAGGCGTGATGCGCGGTCTATGGGCGCGAAGAAAAAACCGGCCGTCACCTGCGCCAGCGGATCTTCATTGGCGGAAACGACGAAAGCCTCCGGCGGGTTGAAATTTGTTTCGGTTTCGGCGAGGTTGGCGAACTGGGCCATCACCTCCCCAGGCTCCAGCAAATCCGGAGGCAGCGCCGTGCGGCGCGGGACATGGCCGGCGCGGACGATGCCGACATTGCCCGCGGCATCCGCGTAGGTGAAACTGTAACCCTGCACGGCAAAGCCGCGCAGGGCCTGCTGGAAATCGGTAAAATTATCGGCCTGGTTCATGGCCAGCATGGCACTCAACTCGTCACTGGCGCGGTGTCCAACCCAACTCAGCGCGACGGGCTGGCGCAGCCGTAACGCCTTGATGTCCGAGATCACCGGCCCGTGGCTGGTTTCGCGGATTTTGACCCGCTTGCTGGCGCCGCCGCGCATGGCAATCTTCACCTCCCGGAAACTGAAGGCGGCCGCGGGCTCGCTGCTGAGATCGACAAAGGCGGAGCTGGCCGCGTGCAGATTGGTCGCCCCCCAGGCGATCTTCTCGTTGCGGCCGATAGCAATATAAGGCACGCCGGGGATCATCAGCCCCGCGGCGGTGTAACCAGGTGCTGCTAGCCCGCAGGCAAGCCAGGTGCTGGGCAGCATCAGCCCGACATGCGGGTCGGACGCGATCAGGGCGCCGCCGGAAGCGCTGCGCGAGGCGGCTGCGGCTGCTGAATTGCTGCCGCGCGTCAACGCCGCCAGCGGTCCCGCCGGGTTCGGCGCACCGCTCGCCAGCAGTTGAGGCCAGAGTTCCGACCATGCGCTAGGTGCCATCGAGGCGCGGAATTTCAACAGTTTCGCGGACAGCATCCAGGTCATATCCGCGCTGGTGAGCCGGCCCAACGCGCAGAGGTCGTAAAGCGTCCAGGGGGTGCGGGCGAAACCGAGCAGCGCGTGTTCGGGCGGCAGCACCGGCGCGTGGCAAATGACGTGGTTGATGCCAGCGAGAAACCCGCTCGCCCAGGTGCGGGTGGCATCGGGCAGGCCAGCGATGATGTCCGGCACGGCGCGGCCGAGGTCGATGGTCCGCAGCGCGATGTCGTAAGCGAGTCCGGCGGGGCCGATCATTTCGCAAACCCGCCCCTGGGCCAGCCGGCGCAGGATTTCCATCTGGCAAAGCCGCAGATGCGCATGCACGACGCCAAGGCCGGTGGCGAGGTCGGGCTGATTGGCGGCGGTGATGAAGGGAACCGCATGCGCATTCCACCGGATTTCGACGGGTGCTGTAACCGGCGCACCCTGCAAGGGCAGGTTTTCCAACCGCGCCGCGAGGCTGACTTGCTGCGGCACAGGCAGGCGGGCGGCGTGCCAGACCAGGCGCGTGAGTTGACCCAGCCCGAGCAGGAGGTCACGCAACGGGTGCGCCGCCGTTATGCGGGTGGAGTTTTTCGATCCAGTCGGCGATGAGCGCCTCGGTTCTGGGGGCGGCGGCGCAGGTCTGAGCGAGCCTGGCGCAGGATTGCGCAATGGCGGCGCTCTCCAGCAGCTGGGAGAGGGTCTGCGCCCATTGTCTGGCCGATGCCTTGGGCGAGAGGACGAGCCCGGCGCCAAGGGCGGCGGCGCGAGCGGCATTATCAACCTGCTCGGCGGTGAAAGGGGTCAGCAACTGCTTTGTGCCAGCGGCGAGCAGCAGGCCGATGGTGCCGATACCGCCCGCATGCACGAAAACCGGGACGCGACGGGACAGGACATCATAGGGCGCATAGGCGGCATGATGGGCGAAATCCGGCAGGGTTTCGGGTAATTGCGCGCGGAACGGGGTCGCCAGAACGGCGCGCCGGCCGAGCACCTGGCAGGTTTCCAGCGCGCGGGCGAAAAACAACTGGGCGCTGCCCACACCCGAGCCGGGGGTGAAGACGATCGGCGCGGGACCGGCGGCGAGAAACACCTCCAGCGCCGGATCCAGTCCCTGGTTCCCCGCTGGTAAGGCGGCAAAGCCGGTGCAAACGGTATTCACCGGCCAGTCCGGCGCGGGGGCGGCAAACCATTCGGGAAAGGTGCAGATCACGCGGTCCGGCGAATGCTGCCAGCGCCGGCCGAAACTACGGATCGGCGCCAGGCCGATACTGGCGCGGAAGGCGTTTACATCCGGGCAGATGATGGGGTCCGTCACGGTGCGCTCGATCAAGCCAAAAAGGGTGCGGATGCTCCATGCCGGCAGATGGTTGAGCCCCGGCAGGATGCCGGCAGGCGGGTCATCGGCCGAGAGGAAGGCGATCGGCGAGAAATGCACGGTGGCGGCGCGGTTGCAGAATTTCTCCTGCGCCAGGCGGACCCAGAAGGCGAGCGAATTGCCGACCAGTACGCTTTCGCCGGGACGCAGATGCTCCAACAGTGCCGCATAGCCTTGTCTCATTGCGGGGCTGAGATGCCGCCAGCTGGCGCGCACCCCCTGCCACGGCGAGCGCCAGATTTTTGTGTCCTGCACCGCGGCGAGGTATTGCGCGGTGCTGAACATCGGGGTGAAGGCGAGGCCGGCGCGCTCTACCGCCTCGCGGAAATATTCACCAGTGATGAATCGCACCTCATGGCCGCGCTGCATCAGCTCCTGGCCGGCGGCAATCAGCGGGTGGACATGACCATGGGTGCCGATGCTGGAGATCAGGATATGCAGCTTGCGCCGGGCCGCCCTTTCCGTTGCTGGGTGCATGGCCTCGGTCTCAGTGTTGAAAAAAGGAAGAATGCCGCCATTTTCTGGGCTTTTTGACATCATGATTTTTCCAGCGCGCCACCGCCGAGTTCGGCGTAAAGGTTGATCGTCGCGGTATCGGCGGCTGCCGCGGCAGAGGTCGCGTCCATATCCGCCTTCTCGCGCGCCTGTTCGGCGTTCAGCAGCTCCGACAGGCCGGTCAGGCCATGGCCAAAAAGGACTTGTGCCGAATTCAGCGCACGCAGCGCCGATTGCTGCTCGCGGCCCGAGGCAACTTCTTCTTCGCGGGCCGCGGTGATGCCTGCCAGATCGATATCGACGGCGATTACACCTTCGACCACGGCCTCGTGATATTCCTCGATGCTAGCGGCAAGGCCGGCTTGCGCGGCGCGTGCGCTGTCATAGCGCTGCCCCCAATCCAACAGCGGTATCGTGAGCCCGGGACCACCCTCGAAAAAGCTCAGCGTGTTCGGCAGCTTGGTCGAGGTCAGCGGATTGAGAATGCTGGCGCCAGAGAACACGGAAATGGAGCCGCCAAGAGTGAATTGAGGATAGAGATTGGCATTGGCTATGCCAAGATTAGCGGCATTCGTAGCGACCGTGGCCTCCGCCTCGATGATTTGCGGGCGCCGGCGCAGCAGATCCGCCGGGACGGCGTCAGGCGCCTGCGGGGCGGTGGGTAGCGCTGCGGCGGCGAGCAGATTTTGATCCGGTGAAAGCTGCCCCTGCAACGCGGCGAGACGAAGCAGATCCGTGGTAACGGAAAGGTTCACCCCGGGCACACGGAGGGAGAGCTCGTCGGTATGGTTCTGCGCGCGTGCGACATCGAGATCACTGGCGATGCCGGCGGTGGCCTGGATCTCGACCAGATCGACGATGTGGCGGGAAGCGGCCAGCTCGGCTTGCAGCAGGCGCTGTTGCTGCTGGTCCGCGCGCAGGGTGATATAGGCATTGGCAACCTGCGCGACGATCTCTACCTGGGCAGTCTGGCGCGCCGCGGCGGCGAGGTCCAGCAGGCTGGCTGCACCTTGGTGCGTGGCGGCAAGCCGGCCGAAAAGAGGTAGCGTCCAGCTTAAATCCAAGCTTGCCAAACCCGTCAGCGTGGCTGGTGAGGCGCCGGGAAGGGGCTTGTTGATGCCGGAGAGTTTACCCTCCTGCAGCTCGCCGATGGCGTTGATATTGGGCAGCAGCGCGGCATTCGTGCCACTGCCCGTAGCTGCCGCGGCCGTGATGCGGTCGCGCGCCGCCTGGATGGTATAATTATGCGCCACCGTCTCGGCGACGAGCCGGTTGAGCGCAGGGTCATTGAAACCGGTCCAGTAGTTGGCAAAATCGACCGGCGGCCGTGGCACCAGGATTGGGCTGCTGAAATGCGGTGGCAGAGCCAGTTGCAGCGGCGGGACCGCATGCAGGCCACACCCGACGAGCAGCATTGGCAGAGTCAGGCTGGCCAGGCGTCGGCTCATGTGAAATCCTCGGGCTGCGTGGTCAGCAGCCTGCCCAGCAATGGTGCCAGGCGGTCTGTGAAATTGCCGATCCGCACATAAAATACTGGCACGAATACCAAGCTGAAGGCCGTGGCGGCGGTCAGCCCGCCGATCAGCGTTATCGCCATCGGCAGGCGCAGCGAGGCCCCGGCCCCGCTGACCAGGGTAACGGGGATCATGCCGGCGATCATCGCCAATGTCGTCATCACCACCGGCCGTGCCCGGCGCAGCCCGGCGGCGCGTGCAGCTTGCGCCCTGGGCAGCCCGGCACGTTCGCCCGCCAGCGCCGCATCGACGATGAGGATGGCATTTTTCGTGACGATGCCGAGCAAGGTGAGCAGGCCGATGGCGGATGAGAGATCGAGCGCGAAACCGAATAGCAACAGCGCCAGCAATGCGCCGGCGAGGCTGAGCGGCAATGACGCCAGAATGCTCAATGGCTGCAGCCAGTTGCGGAACAGCAGCAGCATCACCCCCAGCAACGCCAGCACCCCGCTGCCCAGGGCAAAGCTGAGCTGCGTGAACATCTCGTGCATGAACTCGGCCGCGCCCAGATCCAGCTCACTGATTCCCTGTGCCGGCAGAGCCCGATAGGCAGGCAAGCCGCGTAACGAAGCCAGCGCCTGCCCAAGCGTCCTGCCGGGCAGCATGTCAGCGCCTATACCTTCCATCGGCGCACCGTCGGCCCGCATGATGCGCGCCGGACCGGGCTGGATACCGACTGCCGCCACGAGTGCCAATGGCGTGGTGCCGCTGGAGGATTGGATTGGAAGCTGGCCTAGAGCGGCGGCATTCGCGCCGCCTTGAACGGATAGACGCAGCGGCATCTGCCCATCGGCTCCCGAAACCACGGGGCTATCAGGCAGAAGCGTGCCGGTGGCGAGCAGCAGCGTGTTGGCAAGATCGGTCGTGTTGACCCCCAGACTCGCCGCCAAAGCGGCTTTGGGCGCGATGGTGATCTCGGTTGCGTATGGCCACATGCTGGTCTGGACATGAGAAAGCCCCGGCAGCGAGGCCGCAGTACTGGCAAAGCGCCTCATTCCGGCGTCGAGCAGCGCCGGATCATCGCCGGTGAAATCCAGTTCGACGTCGCGCGAATCCCCGTTATCGTTCGTGTGCCAGTCGAGATCCGGCATCTGGTCAAGCACATGCCGCAGCCGAGCCTCGAAGATACGCCTGGTGTCCGGGCGATCCGGGCGGAGCCGGATCGTGAGGGCCACGTCATGGGTGCTCACCGTGAAAACGCTGCGAATATCCGCCTGCAGCGGCGCCTCCGCGCGCAGCCGCGCGCTCAATCGAGCCGCCATGTGGTCGCTGTCCGCGACGCTGCTGCCCGGCGGCGGCGTGACGGAAATATGAGCCTCGTCGGAATCCTCGCTTGGCAGGAAGCCGACCGGCAAAGCGTAGAGCAGCAGCAATGTGAGCGTTAGCACACCACCCGCGACGGCCAGGCAGGATTTGGGCCGCGCCAGCGAGAGGTCCAGCCAGCGCCGGTAGACGGGCAGCCAACCGGCGCCGGACTCGGCAGGAGCGGCGCGGGCGTTGAGAAAATACGCCGCCAGCAACGGGGTGAAGAGCCGTGCCACCAGAAGCGAGGCAAATACCGCAATGGCCACGGTGAGACCGAACGGCTTGAAATATTGTCCGACGACCCCGTGCATCATGCTGACAGGCAGAAACACCGCGATGATCGCAAAACTGGTGGCCACAACCGCCGGACCGATCTCATCGGCAGCATCGAGGGCGGCCTGGTACGGCCGCTTGCCCATCATGATGTGGCGGTCGATATTTTCGATTTCCACGATGGCATCATCGACCAGAATACCCACCACCAGCGCCATCGCCAGCAGGTTGATGGAGTTCAGGCTCTGGCCGCATAGGCTGAGCGCAAGAAAAGCCGGCAGGAGCGATAGCGGCATTGCCAGCACGACGATGATCGTCGCACGCATATCGCGCAGAAAGAACCAGACCGTGGCTGCGGCCAGCAGCACACCTTCGATCAGCGCCTCCAAGGTGGCATGATAGGTCGAGCTGGTATCGTCCACCGTGCCGCCGACCTGGGTGAAGACGAGTCCAGGATGGCTAGCCTGTAGCACGCCGAGCGCCGCCTGAACGGCGGAGTCGGTTTTGAGCGCGTCCGCGCGTGGCGAAGGCCAGACGGAGAAGGCCACGACCGGTGTGCCGTTGAGCCGCGCCAGTGCCATCGGGGGCTGCGCGTCGGCCCTAATGGTGGCCAGGGCGGCCAGCGGCACGGACGTCCCGGCGGGTAGCGCCACCGGCAGGGACTCCAGTGTAGCGGCGGAATCATAGGCGGTCTCGGTGCGGATGACGGCCTCGTTGCCGCCCAGCAGGCCGGTACCCGAGGGCGGCACACTTACTGCCGCGCGGATCTGCTGGTCCAAAGCCGACAGTGTCAGCCCAAGCGCCGCCAGCCGTGTCGGGTCCGCAGCAATGGAGATTTCCGGCCGCTCCGCGCCGAGTGTCTCGGTTCTGGCGACGCCGGGCAAGCCCGTGAGAACACCTGTCACCCGGCTGCGCACCAGCCTGCTGAGCGCAAGAGCCGGCAGGGCCGGGTCAGCTGCGGCATAGGTAAGGATGGGCCCGCCCTGGGTCTCCAGTAAAGCCACACCGGGCGGCTGCAGCTGCGGCGGCAGCCCGGCCTGTGCCCCCGCTAGCGCCGCGCGCACCGCTGCGACGGCGGCATTGGGATCGACCCCGATATTGAATTCTACCGTGACCGTCGCCAGCCCAGGCGTGGTGGCAGACAGCACGTGATGTACGCTGGCGATCGGCGTCACCGCATTCTCGATCGGTATGGTGACGGCGCTGGTGAGATTCGTTGGATCAACCCCCGGATCGACCGTTGTGATGACGGCGACCGGGAAAGAGGTATCCGGGCTGAGCGTGACCGGTAGGGCGAAGAACCCGAACACCCCGCCAAAGGCAAGGACCAAGAACAATACGGCAACCGGCATCGGATTACGAATGGCATAGGCCGAGATGTTTTTCATGCCGGTTAAACGATGATCTGCGGCATCAATGAACGGGCCGGACCGGCTGCCCGTCGCGCAAATCGGCGCCGGCATTTAGCACCACAACATCGCCCGTGGCGAGACCGCCGGCGATTGGTACAAGGGTAGAACGATTGCCCGGCAGATCAGCCGCGGTCACCGGCTGCAAAACGGCTCTGCTGCCGCGCACCACCACAACGTGAAAACCGTCATCATCGGCAATGAGTGCACTTTGGGGTAAAGCCAGGGCGGTCACGCTGCCGATATCGATGCTGGCCTCGACGAAAGCGCCCGGGCGCAGGGCTGCGTTCTGGTCCAACGCTACCCGTACCATGCCCAGATGCGTCGTCGCGTCGATTGCCGGATCGATGGCGATGACATGACCCGTGGCTACGCCCGGCTGCAGGGAGAGCAGTACCTTCATGCCGGGGCCGATCAGTCCGAGCTGATCCTGCGGCAAGGATGCGCGGTAAATCTCTCCCTGATCGCCGATCAGGGAGAACAGTGGCGGCCCCCCGGGGGCCGCGAACTGCCCGGGCTCGGCATCGCGCGCGGCGATAACGCCATCCATTGGCGCGGTAACCGCGGCCGCCGCGAGCCGGGCCTGCGCCGCTGCCAGATTGGCCATGGCGACACTGGCCTGCGCCTTCTGCGCCGTGGCATCCGCGCCGCGCTCATCGACCTGCTCGGGTGCGATCGCGCCGCTGTCACGAATATCGGCGACGCGGTCATAGGCGCGCGCGGTGGCCGCGCCATTGGCCTGCGCCACCTGCAGCTGGGCCTGCGCGGCGGCCACATCGGCGGCAAGCTGCCCGGTATCCAGGCTCGCCAACACATACCCCGCATGCACGTGATCGCCGATCTGCACGTTCACACTCTTCAGCGTGCCGGCCTCTTTGGCACCGAGATCGACCTCGGCCACCGGCTCAATTGTGCCGGCGGCGATGAGTGTGCGGGGTACAAGCTGCGGGCTGACGGTGACCACCGTGACCAGCGGTGCTGGGTCCGGCGCCGCACCACCTGGGGAGAAAAGCCGCAATGCAAACAGAACGGACGCCAGCACCGCGACAATCGTTACCAAACGGCCGTATTTTTTGGCGGGCTGCGTAGCGCGTTGCAATATCACGGCGCTTGTGGTCCGGCAAAGCGAAAACTAATGCAATCCATGCCGTACGCCAGCTCCCGTGGGGCCAAAGGCGATGGCGATGGTGAACCCCGCATGGCAATGGCGTTCCAGCTTCCAGCCCGCGGGGTTGCCGAAAGATGCGGGGGCCGCAAGCAGCCTCGGAGAGTTAATATCAACATTCAGCCCCGAAAAGCCGAGCGCCAGGCCGGAGCCCTCGGCCTTGCTGAGCGCCTCTTTCAGGGTCCATGCGACGATCGTACCGGAAGCGGTCTCATATTCTGTCCCGCTTTTATCGTTCACCAGCTCCGGCTCGACCTTCCGGTCCAATGGTTCGGCATCAATGCCGATGCGGCCGAACGCGCCAGCCGCCGCAGCGGCATAGCCGTGACAATGGGTCAGGCTGAAATCGATCTGCGGCAACCCTTCGGCCTTGGGCTTGGCGCCCGATTTGTCGCGATAAAACCGGAATGAATGCGCCGGCTGACCTGTGAATGCCGCAAGCAGCAGGCGGCGTAGCCCATGCGCCACCGTCGAATCCCGGCGCTGGGGGGCTGCACGCAGCCGGATGATGCGCGCGCGCTCCTCGTCATCGAGTATGTCCTCCAGCCGGGCAAGCTCAAGCGCAGCCAGTTCGGATGTCGCCAGACCACACCAGATGAATGGTGCACTGGATTTACTCTCCGTCAATCTCATGCAGCCTCCTCATGCGGCGACGGATGGTTTTGTCAGTTCCTCGGCCAGAACGGCTTCGATCGTGTCCAGCGCATCCACCGCTTCGAGCTGTGCCGCGAGCCGCGCAGCGCTGGCACGGTATCCGGGGGTGGTCAGTATTTCCCGCGCCGCCGCTTCGATCAGCTCCACCTCGGGATGTCCGGTGGCAAGGTTGATCCCGGCACCGGCGTGGGCGATGCGCGTTGCGATTTCCGGCTTTTCCTCGGAATCGCCGGCAACCAGAAGCGGCACACCGTGGCGAAGCGCCAGCAGAACCCCGCCGAACCCGCCGTTGGTGATCAGCAGATCGAGATAGGGAAACGCCGCCGCATAGGGAATGAAATCCGCCACACGCGCATTCTGCGGCGTCTTCGGCACCGCATCGGCGCCGCCGGTCGTGGCGAGCAGCAGCAGGTCATCATGCTGCGCCAGAGCCGCCAGGCTGGGCAGGACAAGCTGGCCGAGATCGGCATTGGCGATGGTGCCTTGGGTGACCATCACGATCTTGCGGCCTGACGCCCGCGCGGCTTCGAGATCGCCCCACCAATGCGGCAAGGTGCGGCCCAGCGGCGGCGCGGGCAAGGCGCCTATGAAATGAATGGCGGGTGGCAGCGCCCGTTCATATTCCAGGGCAGGAAGCCCGAGCTGAAAATACACGTCCGGCAGCGTGATCACGGCATCGGTGATGAAGCGCGGCAGCTTCGCGGCGCCGCAGCGTTTCAGCACGTCGTTAATATAATTCTGCACGACGGAAAATACATGGTCCTGCATGAAGCGCGTTGTCGACTCGTTGCGCGCGCGCTGCTGGGCCGTGCGGGCGGGGGGCAGGCCAGCGCCGAAAAACGCCACCTCTGGGCCGGAGAGCGCCAGGCTGGAGATCCCCAGATGGGCCACCACCTGGCGCGGTGCGCGCGGCCGCAGCAACAGCGGCAGTGTGCCCATGAACATCATGTCGGCGAGCACAGCATCGGCGGGAAATTCCTGCAGGATCGCGCACAGCCCGTGATACTGGCCGGCGATGGCATCGGCAAACAAATGCTGCACGCCCCAGAGCATCTGCGCCGGTCCGGGTGGCAGCGCAGCGCGTTCGGGGAAGCGCGCGTCGATTGTGCGGTAATCTATGTCGACTTCGGGCGCCAGTGGCATGAATCGCGCCCCGCTGCGTACCACGGCCGGCTTGAACACGCTGCCGGTATGCACCACCACCTCGTGGCCGCGCGCACACAGCCCGCCGGCGATGGCAATGACCGGGTCGGCGTGGCCCGGCATGGGGGTTGCCGCGAGCAGATATTTTGCCACGGCTCAGCTCTCCAGCTCGAACGCGCTGACCGGCGCGTGCGGCGCGGCCACCGCCTGGCGCAACAGGCCGGTAAGCTGCGACACCAGACGGGCCGCCGTTTCCGGCTTGAACAGATCGCTGCGATACTCAAGCCCGCCGGCGATGCCCGCAGGCTTGCTCGCCTCGTCGCGCGTCTCGCTCAGCACGAAGGTCAGCTCGTAGCGTGCCGTGCCGAGCGCCACAGGCTCTGGCGCGGCCTGCAGCCCCGGCATGTCGAATTTCTGAAAGGAGAGATTCAGGAAATTCAGCATCACCTGGAAGAGCGGATGGCGCGGACCGTCGGATTTCACCCCCAGCGCCTCGGCCACACTCATGAAGGGGATGTCCTGATTAGCATGGGCCGCGATGTTGAAGCGTCGGACACGTCCCACCAGCTCAATGAAACTCGGATCGCCCGTGACATCGGTGCGCAACACCAGATGATTGAAGAAGCACCCGACCATCGGATCGAGCGCGGCATCGAGCCTGCCGCCGAACGGACAGCCAATGGGGATATCCTCACCCGCGCCGCGCCGGTTGAGCAGTACCGCAAGCCCAGCCTGCAGCAGCATGAACAGGCTGGCACCATGGCCGCGCGCCAGATGGATGAGGCCGGTGTGCAGCGTGGCATCCATCCAGATGGGCGCGATGCCCCCGGTAAACCGTTGCTCCCCCGGATAGGGCGCGTCGACAGGCAGGGTTAACTGCGGCAGGTCCGCCAACTCCCGCATCCAGAAATCAAGCTGGCCGGAGAGCCTCGTCTTCTCCTCTTGCTGCCAGAGTGCGTAATCGGCGTATTGCAATGTCAACGGCTGCCAGTCTGGGGCTTCATCCGCCAGCCGCGCCGCGTAGGCTTGCGCCAGATCCCGCACCAGCGGCGCCAGCGAACCACCATCGGCCGCGATATGATGCACGACAACCAGCAACGCGTGGTCTTCATCGTCCAGCCGCCACAGATGCAGCCGAACAGGCAATTCGCGCGCGATATCGAAAGCCTGCCGCGCTGCCATGTTCAACTGTTCCGGCAGCGCCGCTTCCGTCAGCGGCACGGCGGCCAACACAAGGGTTGCTGCCTGTGCCGGCAGGATGATCTGCGCCGGCTCGGCCGCCTCGGTATAGATCACTGTCCGCAGCGTTTCATGACGCTCCAGCAGATCATTGAACGCGGCCTCCAGCGCCGCGACATCAAGCGCGCCGCGCAGCCTCAGGCCAAGATTCATGTTATATGCCGCCCCTACGCCCGGCATGAGCGAGATATCGAACATCAGCCGCTGGCTGAACCCAAGCGGGATTCGTGCCGGCCGCAACCGGCGCCCGATAACAGGGCGGCCATGCGCGGTGAAATCGATCAGCCTGGCGAGGCCGGCGATGGTCGTGGTTTCAAACATCGCGGTCAGCGGCAGGTCTATACCAAAACTGCTGCGGACCTGCGCGACGATTTTCGCCACCATCAGAGAGTCCGCGCCGAGCTCAAAAATATTCGCTTCGACATCGATCTCGTCTGCTGTCTGAATCAGCTCGCAGAACATCGAGATCAGAACCTCCTCGGTCAGCGAATGATCAAGCTGCTGCGTGCCGGCAGAGATGCCGGGCACGGGCAAGGCTTTGCGGTCGAGCTTGCCGGATGGCGAGCGCGGCATTTCCGTCAGGGACACGAAAAGCGTCGGCACCATATAATCAGGCAGTTGCCGGGCCAGGGCACGCTTCAGCGCGGCGGGGTCGGGCGGGCGTTGCGGCGAGGCCGGTACGGTATAGGCAATCAGCCGTCCCTCATGCACCACCGCCGCCGCCTGGGCGATGCCGTCCTGTGCGGTCAGCGCGGCTTCGATCTCGCCCAACTCGATGCGGAAACCACGCAGCTTCACCTGGCTATCGGCGCGGCCGATGTAATGCAGCACGCCATGTTCGAATTTCCCGAGATCGCCGGTACGGTACATCCGGCTGCCCGACGGCCCAAAAGGGTTTGCAACGAAGCGTTCCGCTGTCAGCCCAGGCCGGTTCAAATAACCGCGGGCCAAACCGGCGCCGGCGATGTAGATCTCCCCGGCCACACCTTCAGGCACCTGCATCAATCCGGAATCCAGCACAAAAACCTGTGTCCGCGCGATCGGCCGGCCAATTGCGACGGCATCGGTGCTTTGCACCGCCTGGAGTGTCGACCAGATTGCCGTTTCCGTCGGGCCATAAAGATTAAGTACCTGTCCGCCCAACCCGCAAAGCTGGCGCGCCAGATGCTCGGGCAGCGCCTCGCCGCCGGTCAGAATCCGCAGATGCCGCAGCGCATCGCTCTCACTACCGGTCAAGGTATCCCATAGCGATGGGGTCGCCTGCATGATGGTCGCACCGCTGGCAGCAATCAGCCGCACCAGTGCCGGTGGATTTTGCAATAAAGCGCGTGGGGCCAAAATCGTGCGCGCGCCGGCCAGCAGCGGCAGATAAAGCTCAAGCGCCGCAATGTCGAAGCTGATGGTGGTTACCGCCAGCATCCGGTCCGCGGGGTCAAGCGGGACATGCGTCATCATGGCACCCAGAAAATTCGCCAGATTCGCGCGTGTCAGCACGACGCCCTTAGGCTTGCCGGTACTGCCCGAGGTATAGATCACATAGGCCGGCGCATCGGGCGGCCGCTTCTCGTGCAGCGGCTTGGCAGAAAACTGCTCAAGCGCCAGCCTCTCCATCAGCAGTGCCGGGTGCGGCGCCAGCGACGCCACGGTTTCGGCGGTCGCCAAGATCACACGGGGGGCAGCGTCCTCGATCATGGCCGACAGCCGCCCGGCGGGCAGATCCGGGTCCAGCGGCAGATAGGCGGCACCGGATTTCATAACCCCCAGCATGGCGGCAACCATATCGATCCCGCGCGGCAGGCAGATCCCGACGATCTTTCCCGCCACTGCCCCACGTGCGCGCAAAACATGCGCAATCCGGTTTGCCCGCTCATCCAGGCCGCGATAGGTGATGCGGTGCCGGTCGGATACCACTGCCACGGCCCAGGGGCTCTGCTGCGCCTGGCGTTCGAAATCCTCCGGCATGAAGCGCATGGCGGGGGCCGCGGTTGCCGGGCTGCCAACCGCCAGCAGGCGGGCACGGCTGACATCGTCGAGCAGGAGAAGACGGCTGATCGGGCGCTCGACATCCTCGCAAATCTGATTCAGGAGCCGCTGGACTCGGGCCGCATGGATCTCCAGCCCGGCTTCACTGTAAAGCCCGGGATTGGCATCGAAATCGATATGCACGGGCCGGCCGGCACCACGGTCGTAGACAAAAATGGCCATATCCTCGATCGAACCGTTGGTCATGTTCGTGACTTCACATCGGGTCTCACCAAAGTTCAGCGCGTAGTCGAACGGTTCGATGTTCACGACAGACGTAAACAGATGCCGGCCTTCACCCAACAAATTGAGATCGCGGCGCAGGTCTTCATAGCGATAGCGCTGGTGCCGCAAGGCCTCGCGAACACGCCGGCCGACCTGACGGATGGTATCGGCCACAGTGTCAGACGGTTTAAAGCGTAATCGCAAAGGCACCGCATTAGCCAACATGCTCGGTATGCGCCGCAAGCGTCCGTTGGTGCGTGCCGTCACCGGCAGCCCCAACACCAGATCATCGGCACCTGTCATGCGATAATAATAAATCGCAAACGCCGCAATCATCAGCTGCGGAAAGCTTCCCTGGGCGGCGCGGGCAGCGGCACGCAGATCCTCCACAAAATCGGGAGAAAGCACAGCGGTGTGGCGCAGCAACCCGCCTTCCAGAGCTGGCCGGTAATGCGCCAAGCTTGTGGGGGCCGGCTTGTCGGCGAATGAGGAGACCCAATAGTTTCGCTCCGCGGCGAAACGTTCCGACTCCCGATAAGCATGGTCCTCCGCGACCAAGTCATTCAACGACCCGAAGGGCACCAGCTCAGGCACCTCGCCACGGATCAGCATACTGTAAACCTCGGTGACGCGGCGGGCGATCAAACCGCCGGCAAAGCCGTCAATCAATATATGATGGCTGCGATGATACCAAAAATAATGATCTTCTCCGATCTTTATCAGACATGTCGCCCAGAGGCGGTCCTGCAAAGGATCGTGGCGAAGCTGGAACTCATCCTCCATCCACTGGATCGCGCGCGCTCGCGGATCTGGGTCGTCTGAAAAATCCAGATTAGGCAGCAGGCCGCTCAGATCTGGCGTTACCGCTTGCAGCGGCTCGCCGCTGACCTCGGCGAAACGAAGCCTGGTTGCGGTCGCCTCGAGCTGTGTATGCCGCACAGCCTCGTTGAAGACGTTGACGTCTATTTGACCACAAATCTCGCCTTTCTCGGAAATATTGAATACGGCATTTTTCGGCCCAAGCCGTTGCGCGAACCACATGCCGCGCTGGGCGATCGTCAGGGGAAACCAGGAAGCCTCATTATTAGAAGCAAGCGCTTGCTCTCCTGAATCGCCTACCAGCTGAACAATATCCACAAGCGTTTCATCATTCATGCCTTCGCATCCACAAAACCGCTCTCGACCGGCAATTCAATCTGATTCGATTCACATTCGACAAAGGCCAAAATCTCAGCCCGTAAGGCAGGCCCCGCAACAATGCTCCAACCTGCTGGAACATCCAGAAACGCAGGCCATATCGAATAGAATTGACCGTTGTTTTTCAAAACAAAGTACTGCGAGTGTTCATCATCAAACGGATTTTCCACGATACTTGCCTTTCCTTATTGCAGCGTCTTCGATATGTCCGACAATTGGAGCATTCTGTTACTCGAAGTTCGGTATTAGTGTACCGTTTCAGTCGACACAGTCATTATGATATTCTTTTATGCAACGTTGCGATGACGGTTGATATTGTTTGTTCCATCTGTGGCTGTGTATTTAACAATCGAGGTGCTCTGTCAAGCAAAATACGACAAATGCCGGTAAAGCTCCTTCTCCTCGTCATCGAAGAGACGTAATCTTCGCAAAGCCTAGATATTCTACTTACAAATCGTAACATTTCTTCTGCTGAAAATTGTCACAAGTGGAGGATGCGCACATGACAAACTTTTTAATTTTATTCTGTCGGCACAGCTTTCTTTCCGAAGAAAGAATATGATTTCGCCGAAAATTACAACAACAACTCTCTACAAACCTGGAGGTTAAACCGGCATTTTATCAAGATTTTAGCGCGATAACGTTACCAAGCTGACCAACCGGCCCACGATTTTAAAATGTGGCTGGAGCTCGATGATCAGACCGTATCGACAACAAACATTGCAGATCGTTCATAATACCTTCAATGTCATCACGGCGAACGACAAGTCCTGCCATCCAAAATCACCAGATAACTTACGAAACGACGGTTTCAACGATTTTTATTTGTCCACGGCAGTCGAGCGTTGATTTCCACTGAGATCTGCCCCGGGAGTTTCATCGTGAACTGTTGGGTGGAACGGCCCACGGCATCGGATGTGCCAAGATGAGGCCGCTCAATTGATCTCAATGAAAGGGCCGTTCCATGGACTATAAACGCATACCGATTGTGTCGAAAGCATGTTTTCACACTACACGGCGTAGCCGAAACGATCTTTTGTTTGAGCGGTTCGTCTCCGAGGAGAGGCGCGAGCCGCCAGACATTGATGTCGATTTCGAACAAGAGCGGCGGGAGACAGTCATCCAATGGGTGTATGACACCTACGGCCAGGACCGTGCCGCGCTTTGCTCGGTGGTCATCCGCTATCGCACAAAAGGCGCGCCGCGCGATGTCGGAAAGGTGCTCGGCCTGCCGTAAGACATGATCTGCTTGGTCAGCTTGTTGAGTGCCACTGAGAATTGACCCTCTGGAGCCAGGATTTTCACTGAGAACTGACCCATGTTTTGACCTCCCCCTGGCTTTGGTCGGGGGACCCAGGAGTGATCGACATGGCGTTATTGAGTGTAATTCGTCGCTGGCATTTTCGGCAGCAGATCCCGATCCGTGAGATTGAGCGGCGGACGGGGTTGTCGCGGAACACGATCCGCAAATATCTGCGGTTGGACGCGGTGGAGCCGCAGTTCAAACTTCCCGACCGGCCAAGCAAGCTTGACCCATTTGCTGAGAAGCTGACGGGCTGGCTGCGTCAGGAGGCCGGCAAATCGCGCAAGCAGAAACGTACGACGAAGCAGATGCATGCTGACCTCACCGTGCTGGGTTTTGACGGTTCCTACGGGCGGGTGGCGGCGTTCGTCCGCTGCTGGAAGGCCGAGCGGCAGATCGAGCAGCAGACCACCGGCCGCGGGACCTTCGTACCGCTGGTCTTTGCGGCCGGCGAAGCCTTCCAATTCGACTGGAGCGAGGATTGGGCGCTAGTCGCAGGTGAGCGGACCAAGCTGCAGGTGGCACACACCAAGCTGTCGCATAGCCGGGTGTTCATTGTCAGGGCCTATCTGCTGCAAACCCACGAGATGTTGTTTGATGCTCTGGCCCAGGCGTTCCGGGTGCTGGGCGGCGTTCCCCAGCGCGGGATCTTCGACAACATGAGGACCGCCGTTGACCGCATCGGCTCAGGCAAAGCCCGGCAGGTCAATGCGCGCTTTGCCGCCATGGCCAGCCACTATTTATTCGAGACGGATTTCTGCAATCCGGCATCAGGCTGGGAGAAGGGGCAGGTAGAGAAGAACGTGCAGGATGCACGGCGCCGGTTATGGCAGCCGCTGCCCAGCTTCCCTGACCTGGCCGCGCTCAACGCCTGGCTTGAGGCACGTTGCATTGAGCAATGGGGGCAAATCCAGCACGGCGCTCTGCCCGGCACCATCGCCGATGTGCATGCCGCCGAGGTTGCTAGCCTGATGCCGACGGGGCGCCCCTTCGATGGTTTTGTCGAGCACACCAAGCGTGTGTCGCCGACCTGCCTCGTGAATTTTGAGCGCAACCGCTACAGCGTGCCGGCATCCTTTGCCAATCGGCCGGTCAGCCTGCGGATTTATCCGGAACGGATCGTCATCGCGGCAGAAGGGCAAACCTTATGCGAGCATGCGCGGATTATCGAGCGATCTCACCACCTGCCAGGGCGGACGGTCTATGATTGGCGGCATTATCTCGCGGTGATCCAGCGCAAGCCGGGAGCTTTGCGCAATGGCGCGCCCTTTGTGGAGCTGCCCGAAGCCTTCAGGCAATTGCAACGACAGCTACTCAAGCGCCCTGGAGGCGACCGGGAGATGGTCGAGATCCTGGCCCTCGTGCTCCAGCATGATGAGGAGGCGGTGCTGTGTGCCGTGGAATTGGCTCTTGAGGCGGGTGTTGCCACCAAAACCCATGTCATCAACGTTCTGCACCGGCTGACGGACGGCAAGGTGCCGCCAGCATCGCCAATCGATGCGCCCCAGGCTCTGCGCCTGACACAGGAGCCGGCCGCCAATGTCGAGCGCTATGACACTCTTCGCGATAAGGGGCAGCGCCATGCGTCATGATCCCGCAAGTGCTGCCGTGGTGGTGATGCTGCGGGGCCTCAAAATGTTTGGCATGGCGCAGGCCGTGGGTGACCTGATCGAACAGGGTGCCCCCGCCTTCGATGCCGCTGTGCCGATCCTCTCCCAGCTGCTCAAGGCGGAGATGGCCGAGCGCGAGGTCAGGTCCATCTCCTACCAGATCAAGGCGGCCCGCTTCCCCGCCTACAAGGACCTGGCCGGCTTCGACTTTGCCGCCAGCGAGGTGAACGAGGCCCTGATCCGGCAACTGCACCGCGGCGACTTCATGGATGGCGCCGATAATGTCGTGCTGATTGGTGGGCCCGGAACCGGCAAGAGCCACATGGCCACAGCCTTGGGCGTGCAGGCCGTCGAGCATCACCGTAAGAAGGTCAGGTTCTTTGCCACCGTCGATCTGGTCAATGCTCTTGAGCAGGAGAAGGCAATGAACAAGGCCGGCCAACTGGCCGAACGCCTGCTGCGCCTCGACCTCGTCATCCTTGATGAGCTCGGATACCTGCCGTTCAGCCCATCAGGCGGCGCGCTGCTCTTCCACCTGCCGTCCAAGCTCTA
>JAMFRO010000002.1 GCA_026224825.1 bacterium
CCGATCGGGTTCTCAATGCTCGTGCCGCCCGAAAGGCTGACATAGGGGCCAGTAACCGGCTGGGCATGAGCCGCAATCGGTAAGGCAAGGCAGGTAGCGGCAGCAAGTGCCAGGCGCAGCTTCATGTCGTCTCTCCGTTGGTAAGTTGCCGATCAGATTAGGGGATGCACCGCAATTTTAACAACCTGTTCTTCGTATTTTGCAACCACCCGTGGCTTTTTGGAGACAGTATGGGCCGATAGAGCCTTCAAACCACCGGAAAAAGGGGTTTTGCACCGGCTGAAGCGGGGCTGAAGCGGGGCTAAAGCGGGGTTTGCCGGCAAAGCGGCCGCTGTTTTCGCGCTATGGGCGGTGCCTGGACTCGGTGGGCGGCGCATTTGCCGGCGCAAAGGTGGCGATTTTTCTGCCGGCCGATGCCCTTGAAGTTCTTTGCCCAACGCCTACGGCGGGTCTCTAGAGAGAGTTTGAGAAGCCTCTCTGGCGGCCGTATAGTGGTGATTTTCGAGCACCGGAGCGGAGCGTACTTAAGTACGTGAGCACCGGCGCGCAGAAAATCGCCGCTAGACGGCCGCCAGAGAGGCTTCTCAAACTCTCTCTACGGGGCTGGTTCAGGCGGGATAAGGCCGGGGTGTGCGCGCAGATCCTCCGGCGTGTCCAGGTCGAACGCCAGGCCGGGGCGCGAGACGATGCGCGGGGTGATGTTATGACGCGCGGCTTGCGCGCAGTGCAGCGCAAAACTGTTTTCGCCAAAGCGGTAGGGGATGCAGGCGGCGGGGCTGGTAAGCAGCGCGTTGGTGCCCAGCCCCGCCCGGTCCGGCGCGATGGTGACTTCGGCCGGCTCGGCCAGCAAAGCGTACAGGTCGTCCGGGGTGAGATCCGGCAGGTCCGTGCTGATGGCCAGCAGCCCCCCGGTGAGGCTGGGGAAGTCGGCTGCCTGGTGCAGGGCCAGGTTTAGCTCCTCGCCACGCTCAGTGAGGGCCTGCGCGCCCACGGCGGCGGCGATGCCGAGCAGGGTGGTATCACGGCTGATCACCAGCACGCGCTCCGGGGGGAAAACCGCGCAGACGATGCCCAGTGTGCGGCGGAAGAGATAATGATTGAGATGGATGCGCTGGGCCAGAGTGAGCGCTTCCGCCAGGCGCGATTTGCCTTCTTCCGCCGGTTTCGCCGGGATCACGGCCCAGATTTTCATGCCTGGCGCAGGCGCTCGAGATAAGAGAGGGCTTCGCGGGCCAGGCGCTCGCGATCGGCGATGTCACGCATCAACGTGGCGGTGACGAGGCATTCGCCGAACGCCTCCGCGCTGTCGGCCTGGTCGATGATCAGCCCGTCGATAAGGCCGTGGTAGTGCTGGGCGATGGCGCGGGGGGTGGTGTCGAGCTTCAGCTCGGCCATGATTTTGGCCGCCGGGCCTTTGACCGCTTTGCCGCCGATGAGGGGGGAGATAGCGATGCAAGGGGCTTTTCGCCCCTGCAGCCACGGGCGGATGCCGGGGATGGCGAGGATGGGGTCGATGCTGAGGAACGGGTTGGAGGGGCAGATGATGATGCCGGTGACCTCGTCCGACGTCATGAGCTTTATCAGGGCCGGGCTCGGGGTGGCTTCTTCCACGCCTGCGAATTCCAGGCTGGCGAGGCTGGGGGCACAGTGCAGGCGGACGAAATAGTCCTGGAAGGGGAGCGCGCCTTGGTCCGTGTGGACGATGGTGCGGATGGGGTCGTCCGACATCGGCACGATGTGCTGGGTGATGCCGAGGCGGGCGGCGAAATCCGCTGTTATTGTGGATAGGGTGTCGCCGGCAGCCAGGCGGCGGGTGCGCTCGATGTGGGTGGCGAGGTCTTTGTCGCCCAAAGCGAACCAGTTTTCGCCGCCGAGGCGGCCGAGGGCTTCCATGGCGTGGAAACTCTCATCCTTAAGGCCCCAGCCGCGTTCCTGGTCGGCCAGTTCGGAGAGTGTGTAGAGGACAGTGTCGGGGTCGGGGCTGATGTGCAGGCCGAGGTGGGTGAAATCATCGCCGGTGTTGACGACCACGGTGAGTTCGCCGGGCGGCAGGACGCGGGCGAGGCCGTGGGCCAGGCGTGCGCCCCCTACCCCGCCCGCCAAAGCGATGATCATTGTGCGGCGGCTTTCGATTTGAAGCGGGGTTTTGTGAGGATGATGGGGGTGAGTTCGGCGGCGCCGAAGGCACGGGCACGCTGGCTGGCGGAGGCGTCGCCGTAGAGGGTGTTGCGCATGCGCGGCGTGCGGCCGGCGGCGAGGATGAGGGCTTCCATGCCCTCGGGCTCCAGCTCCTGGCCGTGGGACGCACCGGCAGCACGGGAGATGCTCTCGTTCATCAATGTGCCGCCCATGTCGTTGGCGCCGCTGTTGAGGGATTGAGCCGCACCTTCGAGGCCGAGTTTGACCCAGGACACCTGGATGTTGGGGATGACCGGGTTGAGGACCAGACGCGAGACGGCGTGCATGAGCACTGCCTCGCGGTAGGTGGGGCCCTGGCGGGCGCCGGGCTTGCGGTAGAGCGGGGCTTCCATGTGGACGAAGGGGAGCGGCACGAATTCGGTGATGCCGCCGGTGCGGGTTTGCAGGGTGCGCAGGCGGAGGAGGTGGCGGGCCCAGTGTTTGGGCTGCTCGATATGGCCGAACATGATGGTGGAGGTGGTGCGCAGGCCGACCTCATGGGCGGCTTGGATGATCTCCAGCCATTCGGCGGTGTTGAGTTTGTCGGGGCACAGCTCGGCGCGCACCTCGTCGTCGAGGATTTCCGCTGCGGTGCCGGGGAGGCTGGAGAGGCCGGCTTCGCGGAGTTTTTCGAGGTAGCTGTGGAGCGACAGGCCCAGGGTGCGGGCGCCGTGCTGGATTTCCAGCGGCGAGAAGGCGTGGATGTGCATTTGCGGCACGGCTTGTTTTACGGTGCGGCAGAGGGCGAGATAGGTGTCGCCGGTATAGTCGGGGTGGATGCCGCCTTGCATGCACACCTCCGTGCCGCCGCGTGCCCAGGCTTCCTCGGTGCGGCGGGAGACTTCTTCCAGGTCCAGATCGTAGGCGGGGCCGCGCAGGTCTTCGTGGGATTTGCCCTTGGAGAAGGCGCAGAAGCGGCAGTGGTAGCCGCAGATGTTGGTGTAGTTGATGTTGCGGGTGACGACGTAGCTGACGGTGTCGCCGTTGGTTTTCTGGCGGAGCGTGTCGGCGCGGGCGCAGACTTCCTCGAATTCCGCGCCACGGGCGGCGAACAGGCGGGTGATGTCGTCTTCTTTAAGGGTGTCGCCTTGTTCGGCAGCGCTTATGGCGGCGGTAAGCCGGGCGTCGGGGATGATGTCTGGGATATAGGCCGGGGCCGGAGCAGAATTTTGGCTGCCGGGGCACCAGTTTTCGGTCCGGGCAAAGCCGTCGCTATCGGCGCTGCGCAGGGTGGGGGCGATTAGGTTTGTATCCAGCCATTGCGCGCGGGCCGCCAGGTATTGCGGGTAGAGCGGCAGGCGTTGGACCAGGAGCTTACCTTGGGCGGCGGTTTCCTCGGCCAGGGATTGGATGTGCGGCCAGGGGGCTTCGGGGTTTACGTGGTCGATGGTGACGGGAGAGATGCCGCCCCAGTCGTTGATGCCGGCGGCGATGAGCTGGGGGTAGGTTTTATCTGAGAGATTGGGCGGGGCCTGGATGGTGATCTCGGGCGCACAGATCAGGCGGGCGGCGGCGATGGTCCAGAGCAGGTCTTCGAGGTCCGGCTCGGGGGCGGATTTCATGCGCGTGTCGGTTTTGGCGCGGAAATTCTGGACGATGACTTCCTGGATATGGCCGTGGCGGCTGTGGGAATCGTTGATGGCGTGCAGGGCTTGCAGGCGCTCTTCGCGCGTCTCGCCTATGCCGATAAGGATGCCGGTGGTGAAGGGAATCTGCTCCTCACCCGCGCGCTCCAATGTTTCTAGGCGGGCGGCTGGGTGTTTATCCGGAGAACCGTAATGCGGGCCGCCGGGTTCGCACAGGCGGGGGGAAATGCTTTCCAGCATCATGCCTTGGGAGACGGAGACACGGCGGAGTTGGGCCAGTTCCGCGGCGGTGAGGGTGCCGGGGTTGGCGTGGGGGAGTAATCCCGTTTCCTCCAGTACCGCCTGGCACATTTCGGCGAGGTAGCTGATGGTGGTTTCATGGCCGAGTGCGGCAAGGGCTTCGCGGGCGGCGCGGTAGCGGAGTTCCGGGCGCTCGCCGAGGGTGAAGAGGGCTTCCGTGCAGCCGGCTGCGGCCCCTGCCCTGGCGATGGTTAAAACTTCGTCGCGGGAGAGGAAAATGGGCTCACCGGCTTTGGGGGGCTTGGCGAAGGTGCAGTAGGCGCAGACATCGCGGCACAGATAGGTGAGCGGGATGAAGACTTTGCGGGAGTAGGTTTGGATATTGCCGTATTGTACGTCGCGTTTGGCCGCCGCCTGCGCCATGAGCGTGGGCAGGGGTGACGTTATTAGATGTTCGTCAGTCAATGAGGCCATATTCATCACCTTTGCCCCGGTTTTACGGGAACAGATCCTCGGAGGCGGGGCGCAGGCTGGTGCCGATGCCGCCGGTCTCCGCGCGAACATATGCCGCATTGCGGATGATGGCGACAGGCGTGGATTCCGCGCCCTCGCCGATGACCAGAGAGGCGGCGGCGGCCAGCTCGTCGGCGCGGGCGACGATGGTGGCTTGGAGGGTGCGGCCGTAGAGATCGGTCTCGCCCCGGCGGTCCGTGAGCGGGGCGATGCCGGCGACCCCGATGGCGGTGCCGGTGGTGCCGAGGCGCCAGGCGCGGCCGAGGGAGTCGCTGATGATGATGGCGATGTTGGCGCCGTAGGTTTTGCCGATTGTGGCGCGCAGGGCGGCGGCGCTGGCGTCTGGGTTTTCGGGCCAGAGCAGGACGGTTTCGGCATCGGTGCTGTCGACGTTGGAGGCATCGATGCCGGCGTTGGCGGCGACGGTGCCGAGGCGGTGGCGGGTGATGATGACGCCGGGTTTGGCGCGCAGGATGTTGGCGGATTCACGCAGGATGAGTTCCGCCACGGCGGGGGGTTTGCCACTGGCGGCGGCGAGGGCCTGGGCTTCGTCGGAGGGGGTGACATCGGCGAGGCGGACCGCCCTGCCCTCGGCCTTTGAGACGATTTTTTGCGCCACGACGAGGACATCGCCTTCGTATAGCAGTTCGCCTTGGGCGCGGAGGGCCAGGGTTATGGCGGCGGCCAGGTCGTCGCCGGATTGGAAGAGGGGCAGGCCCTGGACGGGGATGATCTGGACGGGTTTTGCGGTGGGCTTGTCACCTTTGGGGTCCCCGGTGATGCGGATGCCGGCGTGGCTGAAATAGCGGCGGTTTAGTTGGATGAGAACCGAGGTCAGGGCTTCTGACGCTGCCGAGTTGGCCAGGGGGCCGGCGTGGTAGCCGCGTAGGCCGAGGTCGGCGATGAGGGCGATGACCGTGTCGGCTGTGTCTTTCTTATCGGCGGCGACCAGCACGTCGGCCTCGATGTGTTCGGCATGGCTGAGTTTTTCGGCGCTCACTGTCTGCATGGCGGAGGCGACTTGCGCTTCGTCGCCTAGGAGGGCCTGGACTTCCACCGCGGCACTGCCGCCGGGCGGGAGCTGGACGGTGCCGACTTTGGGCGGTTTTAGCGGGGCTGTGGTGTCGATGACGATTTTGCCGGTGACCTTGCCTTTGATAGCTTCCACTGTGGGAACCTGGCTGGCGTAGGGGACGGCTAAAACGACGATTTCGGCTTTGGCGGCGGCATCGCCTAGGGCTGCGCCGTGGATTTCGAGGCCGGGGGTCTCTTCCAGCAGAGCGGTGGCGGCGGCTTGTGCTTTGGCGGCATCCCGCGAGCCGATCCAGACTTCGTGGCCGGCTTGCGCCCAGCGGCGGGCCAAAGCGCCGCCTAGAGATCCGGTGCCACCAAGCACGGCTATGATCGTCATTTGTCTCTCCGCCCTTCGCACCGCTCTATATGGGGTGCCTTTAATGAAATAGGCCCGCGTATGGCGGGCCTATTCGTTATCCACCCTCGGCTGCTGTTGGGCAAGCCGGTGCTGATGAGGGTGTTAGTATGATTTCGGCAGGTCGAGGACTTTTTCGGCCAGGAAGTTGAGGATCATGTGCGGGCTGATGGGGGCGGTGCGGGGGATGAGCACTTCGCGCAGCAGGCGCTCGACATGGTATTCCTGGGCGTAGCCCATGCCGCCGAGGGTGAGCATGGCGGTGTGGCAGGCTTCGAAGGCGAATTCGGCGGCGAGGTATTTGCCGGCGTTGGCTTCCACGGCGCAGTCCAGGCCTTGGTCGAACAGGGATGCTGCTTTGAAGACCATGAGGTTGGCGGCTTCGAGTTGGGCCCAGCATTTGGCGAGCGGGTGCTGGATGCCCTGGTTCATGCCGATGGGGCGGTTGAAGACGATGCGCTCCTTGGCATAACGCGCGGCGCGGGCGATGGCGGCGCGGCCGATGCCGACGGACTCGGCCCCGATGAGGATGCGCTCCGGGTTCATGCCGTGCAGGATGATTTTGAAACCATCGCCCTCGGCGCCGATGCGGTCTTCCTCGGGGATGAAGAGATCGGTGATGAACAGCATGTTGGAGTCGACGGCGTGGCGGCCCATTTTATGGATGAGGCGGACGTCGATTTTTGTGCGGTCGAGGTCGGTGTAGAAGAGCGAGAGGCCTTGGGTTTTCTTGGTGATTTTATCCAGCGGCGTGGTACGGGCCAGGAGCAGCATTTTGTTTGCTACCTGCGCCGTGGAGATCCAGATTTTTTCGCCGTTGACCAAATAGCCGCCTTCGACTTTGTCGGCGCGGGTTTTCAGCTCGGTGGTGTTGAGGCCGGCGTTGGGTTCGGTGACGGCGAAGCAGACGCGATCACGGCCTTCCACGACGGGCGGGAGCATGCGTTGCTTTTGCGCTTCCGTGCCGAACAGGCAGACGGGTTGCAGGCTGAAGACGGGCATGTGGACGGCGGAGGCGCCGGACATGCCGGCGCCGGATTCGGCGATGGCTTGCATCATGAGCGCGGCTTCGGTGATGCCGAGGCCGGAGCCGCCGAATTCGGTGGGGGTGGCGATGCCGAGCCAGCCGGCATCGACCAGGGATTTGTAAAAGTCGTGGGGGAATTCGGCTGAGCGGTCATGCTCCAGCCAGTATTCGGGCGAGAATTGCGCGCAATGTTTCAGGATCGCGTCGCGGATGGTTTGTTGTTCTTCTGAAAGGGAGAAATCCACTGGGGCCTCTTGGACGGTTGAAGGCGGGGTGATGGGAGTGAGGAGATCCCCGCTTTCGCGGGGATGACGGTGGGGGGCGGGGGTGACGGTGGGAGGCGGGGAGGACGGGGGGTTAGAGGATGCTGGCTTCGGCCGGGGCCGTTTCGGGGATGAGGCGCGGAGGGCGGCCGAATTCGGCCAGGATTTCATCCGTGTGTTCGCCTAGTTTGGGGGCGAAGCCGGTGACTTCGCCTTGGGTGGCGGACATCCAGGTGGGTACGCCGGGGAAGCGGACGGGGCCGTATTCGGTGTCTATGGTTTGGAAGAAGCCGACAGCGTTGAGGTGCTCGTTGTCGAATAATTCGCCGGGGGTGCGGATGGGGGCGGAGGGGATGTCCAGGCTGCGGAACAGGTCTAGCCATTCCTGCGTGGTACGCTCCTTCAGCGTGTTGCCGACGAGGTGGTAGACTGTGTCTATCTGTTTGGCGCGCTGTTCCAGCGTGGCGAAATGCGGGCCGGCCCAGTCTGGTTTTACGGCGTTGACGAAGGCGTTCCATTGCTTGTCGTTATAGACCAGCACGGCGATGTAGCCGTCCTTCGTGGGATACGGTTTGCGATTGGGGGCGACGGCGCGGGGGTAGTAAGCCTCGCTTAAGGGGGGCGAGAACATCGCACCATTGGCGTGTTCGACCAGCATGAAGGACGCCATGGTTTCGAACATGCCGATCTCGATCTCCTGGCCTTCGCCGGTGCGCTGGCGGTGAAACAAGGCCATGGAGGTGGCGTAGAGGGCGGTGAGGCCGGCGACTTTATCGGCCACGATGGTGCCGACGTAATTGGGCTCGCCGGTGAGCTTCTGCTGCACGGCGACAAAGCCGCAATCGGCCTGGATCACGTCGTCATAGGCGGTGAGATCGCGGTCCGGCCCACGGCGGCTGTAGCCGTAGCAATTGGTGTAGATGATTTTGGGGTTGATGGCGGAGACATCGGCATAAGAGAAGCCGAGTTTGCCGATGGCCTTGGCGCGCTGGGAGTGGATGAAGATATCCGCTTTGGCGATGAGGGCGCGCAGGGTGTTTTTATCTTCCTCAAGGCGAAGATCCAGCGTAATGCTGCGTTTTCCGCGATTGACGTTGACGAAGACGCCGGCGAGGCCAGGCCCTGGGGCGACGGAGATGAAGCGGGTGTTGTCGCCGGCGGGGGGTTCAACCTTTATCACGTCAGCGCCCATGTCGGCCATGATCTGGGTGCAATAGGGGCCCATGACCATGGCGGTGAGGTCGATGACGAGCAGGCCGGCGAGAGGTCCTTTTTTTGCCATTTTTAATTATGCCTCGGCTGGTTTGGGGAGAGCGGCGGGGTGCAGCGGGGTGGCCAGTTTTTGGACCACGGGGAGGACTTCCCTGGCGAACAGCTCGATGCTCTTGCGGGCTTCACTATAGGGCAGGCTGGTGAAGTTGGGGACGAGGGTTATTTCGTTATAGGAGCAGATTTTCTGGCCCTCGATGATGCGGGCGATGATCTGCTCGGGCGTGCCGATGAGCAGGTTGGATTGGTCGTAGCCTTTGGGGGCGGATTTTGGTGCGGGTGCGTCAGTGGTGACGGCGGTGGCGTAGGCTTTGCGGCCGGCGTAGTCTTCGTAGCCTTTGACGCCCACAAAGTTGTTCGGGTTGCCGAAGCCGTAATGGAGGGAGACGTCGCGGTTGGCGATGTCGATGTAGTCTTGCGCCTTCGTGGCTGCGTCTGCTGCGGTGGTGCAGTACATGAACAATACCGCTTTTGGTTGGCAGGGCGCCAAGCCTTCTTCGGCGCGGAAGATGTTCACCTGGCGGACGTCCTGGCCGGCTTCGGTGAGGGGTTTGTTGCCGACGAAGAGGGGTTTCAGGCCACGGCGGGCGTTCAGCTCCAGCGAGGATGGCGTGGAGGAGGCGCCGTATAGGCGCGAGGGCAGATCGCGTGTGAGCGGCTGCGGGCGGATCGACATTTCGGGAATTTTGTAGATCTGGCCTTCGTAGGAGAAGCGCTCTTGCGTCAGGGCCAGCTCCAGAATGTCGATGGCTTCGTCGTAGCGCTGGCGGGCGTCGTCGCGCGCGACACCTACGGCGTCGAACTCCGATTTGGCCACACCACGGCCGACGCCGATGGAGGTGAAGCGGCCTTTGGAGATGATGTCGAGATAGGCGATCTGATGTGCCAGGCGCACCGGGTGCCACCAGGGGAGAACGGCGACCATGGTGCCGAGGCTGATGCTCTCGGTGCGGGCGGCGAAATAGGTGAGCATTTGCAGAGGATTCGGGGCCATGCCGTAGGGCGTGCCGGAATGTTCGGGCGTCCAGATGCCGTCGTAGCCGAGCGGCTCGGCGAGGTCGCCCAGGGCCAGGATTTCCTCGATGGCTTCATGATCCGGGGGTTCCAGCGGCGTTGAAAAATCGCCGGAGGAGAAACGCGGCCAGTCCGCTGAATTATGCGCACCGAGCCCGATGTTGACCTTCATTACTCTGCTGCTCCAAAAACGCGGGCGTGGCCCGGGAGGCCACGCCTGTTGGTGTTAGTCGTATGAGTGCGGCTCACCCACGCCCATGTATTTGGCGAGGTTGCGCTGCAGGTTGATGACCGCGTTTTCCTGCAGCGGGTTGGGTTTGGTGCCGGGGAAGCCGGAGGATTTCATGCCCTGCTGCACCGCCGCCATATTGGCGAAATCCTGCGGCAGCACGCTGCGCCAGGCCGGGTCTTCGGGGGGGGTGAAAATCCATTCCGTTTTCGGCGCGTCATTGGGCGGGTAGAGTTCGTAGACGGCGGCTTCGAAGATGCATTTGTTGGGGTCGTTGCCGTAGGGGCGGGCGTTGTAGCAGAGCGCGTTGTTCACGGCATGGCCGATCTGGAAGTTGGGGAAGATCTGCCAGGCGGTGCCGCTTTTGCCGGTATGCTCGGGATCGACCACCGGCCAGAACACGCCGCGGGCTTCATCCACGGCGCGGGCTGAGGCCAGCCAGTGGCGCGAGACCTCGGCCGGGGGGGTGCCTTCGGGCAGTTCGTCGACCAGCCGCGCCGCCGCATCCACCAGGGTTTGGGTGGTGTTGGTGTTGGCATGTTCCCAGGTGTAGAGCTGCATTTCGGCCGTGGCCTTGCGCGGGTCGGCACCGGCGCCGAGGCGCAGTTTGCCCTTGCTCTCCTCCAGCCCTTTCGGCGCGTGATAGCCGATGTTGCTGTGTTTGCCCTGTGCCTTGGACCAGCTCGCGTACGATCCGAAAACCATGAATTCGGGGTGCGTGCTCGGCAAGTGGTAGATCTCGGAAAACGCCTCCATGGCGACTTTCCAGTTGCAATCGGCGATGAGCCAGCGGCGCCAGCGGTAGCGCATGTTTTCGAGCTGGTAGGGGTCGAGCATGCTCGCCATCGGCTCCAGATAGTCGCGCAAGGGCTCGGCGTTGGGGTCCAGGTTGATCCAGACCCAGCCGCCCCAGGTGTCGACTTTCACCGGCGTGAGGGCGAGGTTTTCGGGGGTCAGCGCGCCGCCCCAGTCGTTCTTTTCCTGCACGAAGACGTTCTCGCCTTTGCCGTTCCAGCGCCAGCCGTGGAAGCCGCAGCGGAATTGCGCGGCATTGCCCAAAGCGTTTTTGGCGCCACAGGGCTTGTCCACCAGGCGGCGGCCGCGATGTTTGCAGACGTTGTGGTAGGCACGGATTTCATTCTCGGCCGTGCGGGTGACGAGGATGGAGTCGTCGGTGATCTCATAGGTCAGGTAGTCGTTGACATTGGGGATGTCTTCGAGACGCCCCGCGACCTGCCAGACCTTGGACCAGAGGTTTTTGCGCTCGGCGCGGGCGTATTCCTCGGAAATATAGGCTTCCACCGGTACGGTGACGGCCTGCGGCTGTGTGTCCTGCGACAGATCTGTTGATTGATCCATGATCCCCTCCTTTATGGCTCAGCGCCGTTATGGGCGGTAAAACGCCCGGCTGTTGGCAAAAAATGACGGGCAATGGGTGCGGACAGACCCGCTGGACGCCCCGTTGCCTTGTGTGAGACACCGAGCATGGCCGGTGGCGCGGCGTCAATATCCGTACGGGTGGGGCGGTTGGCCGCTTGCCGCATGGCGGCGGGTGGTTTTGGCGTTGTTTGTACGGACAGGCTTGGCGGGCGGATGGCGGTTTTGGCAGGAACCATGCGGTTGGTGGCGGTCTTTCCGCTGGGGCCCTGTGGGAACATGTCCAGACAGATAGCAGGAAATGTCCAGGGGTCAAGTTTGGCGGGGTGGGTTTTGTTGGTGTTTTTGGGGTTTGATTGTATATGTACGGACAAGTGTGAAAAACAACAGTGGGGCGATGCGCGCGGGCTGGATGGGGCCAGGCGTATTAGGACAAGTGGGGTTGCCATGAGCATAATTGCCAGGAGACTGTTTCGAAAGTAATTTTGGTGATGGTATTCGGCATTTCCGGGAATGTGGGGAAGCTTTGATTTCCATGGGCTGGGGAGGCGGAGATCCCCGCTTTCGCGGGGATGGCGGGGGTGGATGCGGGGCGGATTGAGGGCATAATAAAACCATGGATCAGAAGATCGACATGACGGGACGCCGGGCTGCTGAAAAAACCACCCAGAAATCTGGTCAGCCTTTGTATCTGCGGGTTGCGGCGGCGCTGAAGGAGGAGATCCTCTCGGGCATCCATCCGGTGGGGGCGCAATTGCCGACTGAGCATGATTTATGCGCGCGGTTTGCGGTAAGCCGGTTTACCGTGCGCGAGGCATTGCGGCAGTTGCGCGATGATGGGCTGGTGATGTCGCGCCAGGGGGCTGGGACGGTGGTGGTACCGGCCTCGGCGCCGGATTTATATGTGCTGCATGCGATGTCGATCAATGATCTGCTGAATTTTACCACCAATACGCGCTTCGAGATCGAGCAGATGAAGATGCTGGCGGTGGATGAGCCGCTGGCGGCGCGCATCGGCGTGCCGGGGGGGGATGAGTGGCTCACCATATGCGGTTTCCGCCATGCCGAGGGGGGCGAGGCGCCGGTGTGCTGGACGGAATATTATATCAACCGGGAGTTTGCCGCCGTGGGGCGGTTGCTGCCCAGGCATAGCGGGCCAATTTTTCCGCTGATCGAGGATCTGTTCGCGCTGAATATCGCGGAGGTGCAGCAGGAGGTGACGGCGGTGCTGATCTCGCGCGAACAGGCTTTGCGCTACCATGTGGGCGAGGGTACGGCGGCGCTGGAGGTGCGGCGGATATATAAAGCGGCGGATGGGAAGATTGTGCAGGTGACGCTGAATGTGCATCCGACCTCGCGGTTCAGGCTATCCATGACGATGCGGCGGGTAAAGGGATAGCCCGGAGAATTGCCCCTGCCCTGCCCCGGCTGCTACGAATGCGTTCAGCCATAAGGGGGAGTAAAAATATGAAGATCGGCGTGTCTTATCCTGTGACGGAAATTGCCGGGGCGGGTGATCCGGATGATGTCCGTAAATTCGTGAAGGCGGCCGAGGCTCTCGGTTTTACCCATATGATGGCGTACGACCATGTGGTGAAGGCGCCGCATGAGGGGCGCGAGCCGGCGCTGACCGGGCCTTATACGGAAAAGGATAGTTTTCACGACCCGTTCGTGCTGTTCGCTTTTGCCGCGGCACTCTCCGAAAAACTGGAATTTGTGACCGGCGTGCTGGTGCTGCCGCAGCGCCAGACGGCACTTGTGGCGCAGCAGGCGGCGGATGTGGACCTGCTCTCGCGCGAGCGGCTGCGCATAGGTGCGGGGATTGGCTGGAATTACGTGGAATATGAGGCGCTGGGGCAGGATTTTAAAACCCGTGCCAAGCGGTTTGAGGAGCAGATTTGGTTTTTGCGCGAGCTTTGGACCAATCCGGTTGTGACGTTTAACGGGCGGTTCGATAGAATCGACCGGGCCGGGATTAACCCGCGGCCGCGCCGGCAGATACCGTTGTGGCTGGGCGGGCATAGCGAGCCGGCATACGAGCGCGGCGCCAGGCTGGGGGATGGGTTTATATTCGCAGCCGGCGGGGCCGGGGCGGTGGAGGCCTGGGGGCGGGTTAAGCACCATCTGGCCGCGTTGGGGCGCGATGAGGCGGGTTATGGGCGGGAATTGCTGGCGATTTTTGCCAAGGACCCGCAAGAAGCGGCGGATGATATCCGCAGGTTCCGCGATGCGGGGGGCACGCATGGCACTGTGCAATCCATGAACAAGGGGCTGCCGCGCGAGATTGAGGCGCATATTGAGTATGTGGCGAAGGTGAAGCGGTTGATTGATGCGGGGTGAAGTTGGGGGCGGGAGGCGCTTTGGTCCTGATTTCATCATTTTGGCCGCCAGGGACCAAACGGGTGATTTACGGCGCCCCTCTCCTTCCGTAGACTGATTTCCAAGACAACGGGCTTAAGCCCGGCGGAGCGGCGTTATAAGCCGGCTCATTGGAGGGAAAGATGGAGCGGAAAACGGTCCAGGGTCTCAATATCGATGCTGAGCTGCCGATTGCTATGGGCAGTGTTCAGATCAAGCGCCAGAGCTGGCGCGAGCCGATCGACCGCGTGGCGATATCGCCGGCGTATCATCTGGAGCTCTCACTGCTGCCGCGCTCGGAGGAGGCCAGGGCGAATTTTCCCGACCATTGGGGGCCGCACCGGTTTGAGCCGATTGGCGAGTTGTTTTTGTTTCCCGGCGGCCAGTTGGTGCATGCCAAAAGCGATTGCCGGCACCAGAACTCGGTGGTGTTGGAGTTTGAGGCCGCCGCCGTGACGCAATGGGTTAATTTTGAACCGGATTGGAGCGACCGGCAGTTGCGGGGGTGTCTGGACATCGTCAGCCATGACATACGCAATTTAATGTTTCGCATCGGCGAGGAGGTGCGCGCACCGGGGCTGGCGAGCAAGATGATGATCGAGCTGATGGCAGCACAGGTGGCGATCGAGCTGGCGCGGTATATTCATGGTATCGATGAGGAAAAGGCGATTGGTGGCTTGTCGCCCTGGCGGCTGCGGCTGATCGAGGAGCGGTTGGTGGGGGAGATTGCGCCGCCTTCCGTGACCGAGCTGGCGGAATTGTGCAATATATCCGTGCGGCATCTGACGCGGGCGTTCCGGGTGAGCCGGGGGCGCTCGATTGGGAGTTATGTGCTGGAGCACCGGATTACGCATGCGAAGAAGCTGATCGAATCCGGGATGAATATAAAATCCGTGGCGCAGGCTATGGATTTTACGGCATCGTCGAATTTTACCGCGGCGTTCAGGCGTGCCACGGGCGAAACGCCGCGTGAGTATAAGCAGCGGGTGAGCCGCAGCCTGAGCGCGCATATTCATTAAGGAGTAAAAATGAAAAAAGCGGATATAAGTGAGGCGGCGGCGCGCGGCGGGCCGAGTGGCTACCCGGCGCCGCATAATGAGAAGCTTGAGGGGCGCAAAACCTGGGTGATCACGAAGCAATTCGGGTTGATGCAGTTTGGCGTAAACCGGGTGGAGCTGCCGCCGGGGGCGTGGTCCACACAACGGCATTGGCATAAGACCAATGATGAGGCAGTGATTGTGATTTCCGGCGAGCTGACCTTGGTGACCGATGACGGCGAGGAGATTTTGCGCGCCGGTGATTGCGTGGGGTTTAAGGCCGGCGACCGGAATGCGCATCATATGCAGAACCGGAGCGATGCACCGGCAGTTTATTACGATATCGGCGGGCGGGATTCCTGGGATGTGTCGACCTTCCCCGATATCGGGCTGGAGGCGCGGACGATGATGCAGGTGCAGTTCCGGCCGCTCAAGGATAAATCTTGATCACGCTGTATTATTTCCCCACGCCCAATGGCCGTAAGGTGAGCATTGCGCTGGAGGAGATGGGGCTGGCGTATGAGGTATCGCTTATAAATATATTGAAGAATGAGCAGGCAGCGCCTGGGTTTTTGGAGATAAGCCCGAATGGGCGGATACCGGCGCTGGTGGATGATTTGCCACTGGGCGAGCGGGTGGTGGTGTTCGAGTCTGGTGCGATATTGCAATATCTCGGGCGCAGGACGGGGCAGTTTTATCCGGCTGAAGAGGCGAAGCGGGCTGAGGTGGATGGCTGGCTGTTCTGGCAGATGGCGGGGCTGGGGCCGATGACCGGGCAGGTGACATGGTTCAAGCGCGCGGCGATGAAGCCGGGGCGGGATGAACGGGATACGTCGTTTGCGATCCACCGCTATGAGAAGGAAATGCGGCGGCTGTATGAGGTGCTGGAGACGCGGCTGACGGGGCGGGATTTTATTTGCGATGAGTATTCCATTGCGGATATGGCGGCCTGGCCCTGGGTGAACCAGCATGGCGGGTATTTGGGAGATTTGCTGCAGTTTCCAGCGATCTTCGCCTGGCACGAACGCATCCGCGCACGCCCAGCGGTGCAACGCGCACTGGCCGTGGGGATGGATGGTATCGGTTAGGTATTTAGGAAAAAGGCCAGGGCTCTGCCCTGGACCCGCCAAGGGCCATAGGCCCTTGGATCCCATAACTTAAGAATTAAAGAGGGCCTGCCACCTAGCTGTTTCAACAGTATGGAGGCAGGCCCTCTTTAATTCTTAAAAGCTAATGGGGGTCTGGGGCCTCAGGCCCCAGCGGGTCCAGGGCAGAGCCCTGGCCTTTTGCCTTAAATCTTACTGATAACATCCTCCCCCAGGCGCAGCGCGTTGTCGCACCATTCGGCGCGGGTGCGGCCGGTGACGCTCAGGCCTGCGGCGGAGACGCCTAGTTCGCGGTAGGTGTTGACGCGGTCTATGTATTCCTGGGTCGAGAGTTTTTCGCCGGGGGAGGTGACGCTGCCCAGCACGATTTCCGGGACATCTTCGCGGCCGAATTTTTCGCAATATTCGCGCATATAGGCGATGCCGGCGCGTAGGTCGTCCTCACCTGCCATGGCGGCGGTGCGGGTGGTGTTGGTGTCTACCCCGCCGCCGCTGGTAAAGAACGGATTCCAACCGTCGCCGAGTTCGACGACGCGGCGGATGGCGCGGCGGGAGTTGCCGCCGACATAGATGGGCAGCGGGTTTTGTACGGGACCCGGCTGGATGCGGTTGCCGAAGGCTTTGTAGCCGGTGCCTTCGAAGGTGAATTCCTCACCTGTGAGGGAGGCGCGCAGGGCTTTGAGGTATTCGTCCATCAGCTCGTTGCGCTGCTCGAAATCCACGCCCAGGGCACGGTATTCGCCTTTGAGGTAGCCGGCGCCGACGCTGAGGGTGACGCGGCCGCCCGAGAATTTGTCGAGTGTGGCGACATCGCGCGCGATGATGAAGGGATTGCGGTAGGGCAGGACGAGAATGCCGGTTTGCAGGCGCAGTTTGGTGGTGACGGCGGCGAGCAGGGCCAGCATCACGAAGGGGCCTTGGGCGTAATGGCCGCCGGAATCCAGCCACCGGCTGGTGGGGGCTGGATGGTCTGTCACCAGCCCGGCGTTGAACCCGGCTTTTTCGGCGGCCTGACCGACCTCACGCACGGCTTCCATTGTGGTGAATTCATCCACTGGGTCGAGCTGGTCGAAGGGCAAGGGCACGTTGAGTTTCATCGTTTCATCCTTTTTAAATATCTTTGGCAAATAGGCGATATTTGCCGTTTTTATCTTTGGTCCAGCCGCTGGAGGCATAGGTGCCGCCATCGACATTGATGGTGACGCCGGTGACGTAAGAGGACATGGGCGAGGCGAGGAATACGGCGGTGCCGGCGCAATCGTCGAGATTGCCGGCGCGGTTCAGGGGGAAATAGCTCGCGTGCTGTTCGCGGAATGCGGGGGTGAGGGATTCGGGTGCGTTGCGGGCCATGACTTCGGTGATGACGCAGTCAGGGGCGATGCAGTTGACGCGGATATTGTGCGCGGCCAGCTCCAGTGCGGCGGTGCGGGTAAGGTTGATCATGCCGGCTTTGGCCGCGGCGTAGATCGAGTGCAGCGGGGCGCCGCGTTGGCCCTCGATGCTGGCGATGTTGATGATGGCACCGCCCTGCCCTCCCGCGATCATGGCTTGGGCGGCGGCCTGGGTGGTAGTGAACAGGCTGGTGAGGTTGAGGTCTATGCGGCGGTCGGTCTGTTTGTCGGTCATCTCCAGCAGCGGTACGGGCCTGGTGCCGCCTGCGTTGTTGACGAGGATGTCCAGCGTGCCGAATTCGGCGACGACGCGGGTGATGCCGGCGCGGACGGCCGCGCGGTCCGTGACATCTGCGGTGATGACCAGGGCGCGGCCGCCCTTTGCTCGCACCAGGGTGGCGACGGTTTCGGCGGCTTGCGTGTCGATATCGAGGAGGGCGACATCGGCGCCGAATTCGGCGAAGGCCATGGCGATGCCGCGGCCGATGCCGGCACCGCCGCCGGTGATGAGGGCGACTTTCCCCGTGAGCAGGATGGCGCCGGGGGTGAGGCTGGTCCGGGTGACGTCTTCGTTCATACGGCCATATTGAAGCGTTCCGCGTAAAAACGGAACTGTTCGCGTAACTGCTCGGGATTCAGGCCGAAGACGGCGGGGTTGGTGCGCTCGTAGCTGCGGTTTTCATGGGCATGATCGCGCCACCAGGCTTGCATGTTGGCGCGGGCCTGCGGGGATAGGGTTTCACCCAGGAAGGCGTAGAGCGCCTCGATGCTGGGGAAAGGATCTTCCTGGAAGGGTACGAACTGGATGTCGAAGAAGCGGTGTTCTTCGCCTGCGTCACGGAAGGCGATCATGCGGTGCATGCCGCGCTCGAAGACAGACCTTGTTTCCGAGCCGATGGCGTGCAGATCGACATCATCGCTATAGGCCTTGCGCAGTTCGAAGTAGAGATCGGCCACCGAGGGGATGACGCTGCCGACATCGCGATGTGTCATGACGAAATTTGCGTCGGGGAACACCTGGTTGAGGGCGTTGATGAACAGGCTGTGCGAAGGGTTGCGCAGGCGCCATTTTATGGGCGGAAAGCGCCATTGCAGCAGTTTCAGCACGCGTTTGACGTAGTGATAGGTGGGCACGAGATCGGCCTTGTCGACGAACCATTCGACGTAGCTGGGGATATGGGCGAAGGCCTGGAAGATCTGCGATTTGAAATCCAGCGCCATGAGGAGCTGGCATTCCATGGGCGAGGTGGCGGTGCTGGGCAGCATCGCCGTCATGCGCGGGAAATTTTGCGCGCGGCGTTGCATTGAGAGCTCCGCCATGGCGATGCGCGGGTCGTGTGCCATTGTGGCGGGGTTTGTCGGGGGGCAGGGCCACATGGCTTCCCAGTTGCGTAGGGAGCGCACGTTGGGGTCCTCGCCCAGCAGAACGCCCAGAGCGGTGGAGCCGGTGCGTGGCAGGCCGAGGCCGATGAGGGGGGCGATGATCTGCTGCTCGTCGATTTCTGGATGGCGCGTGTACCAATCTTCGATTTGCAGGCGGTTGGCGAGCAGCATTACGATTTGGGCATCGGTGGCGGCGGAGCCCGTGGCGTTGAGGCGGGCTTCGCGGTCCAGCGCTGTGACGAGGATACGTAGGCCCTCGTAAAATTCATCGCTGCCGAAATTGGTGAGGTTGGTCTGTTGGCGCGCCTGCGCCAGCAGTTGGTCAATATGGTCCATTTCATCCCGCAGTTTTTCTGTTGGGGCAAGAGTAGGCGCGCGGTCCGCGAGCGGCAACGGCGGGATTGGGACGGAGTTATGGGTTTGCGCCATGTAGTTGTGCGCGAACTGCCGGCATGACGGCGCTGGCGAAGAGGCTGGTGTTTGTGCCGGCCTCCGGGTGGAAGCCGGGGCCGACCACGACGAAGCGCTCTATGCCGAGGGCTGCGAGTTCCAGCAGGCGGGCGATGCAATGCTCAGGCGGGCCGACGATGGCGAAGCGCTGCACGAAATCCCAGGATAGGGCTGCACCCTTGATCTTGTCATGGGAGATGGTGTGGTTGTGCTTGGTCATGTCGTACCCCGCGCGGATGGCGGCGAAATTTGCCGCGTCGCTGGCGGTTTGCGGGCCGGCCCCCTGCCCTTGGATGACCTGGAAGCGGGCCAGCGGGGCGACGAAGCTGGTGGCGGCTTCGCGGACGGTTTCGATGTCCGGGTGGCAGACGACGATGATCTGGGCGCCGTAGGAGACGCCTGGGGCTTGGGTGGCGCGGGCGAGGTCCAGGGCCCAGGCCAGGCGCTCCGGCATGGCGCCGACGCTGAAGGTGACGCGCTCGGCCAACTTGGCGGCCATGGCGATGATTTTGGGGCCGGTGGCGGCGATATCCAACGGGACTTTGGGCAGGGCTTCGGGCAGCCATTTGAGGCGGGTGGTGGATGGGCGGGCGCCGAGGGAGAGGTTTTGCGCCGAGGGGGCGTCCGCGAACAGCCCCGTGCCGAATTCCACCTCGCCGCCGGAGAGCAGGGTTTGTAGCGTGGTGATGGCTTTGTGGAACGCGGGCAGGGTGACGGGGGCATGGCCGAGATAGGCCAGAGCGGAATCACCACGGCCGATGCCCAGCACCGCGCGGCCGTTGGAGAGGGATTGGACCGTGGCGATGTTAGCGGCGAGTACCGCCGGGTGGCGCGTGGCGGGGTTGGTGACGCCGGTGCAGAGTTTGAGGCGCTCGGTGACCATGGCCCAGGCGCCCATCAGCACGAAGGGATCGGCACTTAGGGATTGGCTGTCCATGAACATCTGGCCGTCCCAGCCCTCGGCCTCCACCTGACGGGCAAGGGTTGCCGATGTGCCGGGAACCGAACCGCCCGCGCGCCAGAATTCGACCATTTAGCACCTCCCTCTTTTGCGGGAGTGTAGGCAGCGTGGGCGTTTGGTTCAATATACGTCGCGCAGGTAGCGTTTTTCGCGGGCGAGGGATTTCAGGTAGTCCTGGGCTGTGTCGCGGGCGAGGCCGCCGTGGCGTTCGGCGATGGCGAGGAGGGCGGCTTCGACGTCGCGGGCCATTTGGGTGGCGTCGCCGCAGACGTAGAGTGCTGCGCCATCCTGCAGCCAGGACCAGAGTTTGGCGCCTTGTTCCAGCATGCGGTGCTGGACGTAGATTTTTTCCGCCTGGTCGCGGGAGAAGGCGAGGCTGAGTTCGGTGAGGTGGCCGTGTTTCCGCATTTCGGTCAGTTCGGATTCGTAGTAAAAATCCGCGCGGTGACGCTCACCGAAAAAGAGCCAGTTGCGGCCTGTGGCATTTTGGGCGCGGCGCTCGTGCAGAAAGGCGCGGAAGGGGGCGATGCCGGTGCCGGGGCCGATCATGATGATGGGGGTATCCGGGTTGGCGGGCAGACGGAAATGCGAGCTGAGCTGGATGAAGATGGGGATGGTGCCTGTGGCGCGGTCCGCCAGATAGGTTGAGCAGGCGCCTTTGCGCGTGCTGTAGCGTAGGGCAGAGACTGTGAGATGAATTTGGTTTGGGTGGGCGCGCGGGCTGGAGGCGATGGAATAGAGGCGGGGCTGGATGTGTTTCAGGGCGCTGGCGAATTCCTGGGCTGTGGTTTTGATGGGGAAGGCAGCGAGGATGTCTGGCAGTTGTTTACCCCAGAGGAATTGTTTTAATCCGTCGCGATTGCCGAGGAGGGATTTCAGCGCCGCGCTGCCGTTGCGGTCGGCGATGAATTCCAGGGTTTCGCGGCTGGGGCGGGTGAGTTCGAAATTTTCCGCCAGCGCCTGACGCAAGGGGAGATGCCCGGCTTTGTCGACCGTGACCATGGCGTCATCGGCGAGGCCGGCGGTGGTTAGGATTTCATCGACCAAGGCGGGGCAGTTGGTGGGCCAGACACCCAGGGCATCGCCGACTTCATAGGTTATGCCTGAATCTTCCAAGGAGAAGGCGATGAGGCGGGTGTCCTTATCGGTGCCTTGGGCACTCAGCCGCTCGTTGGCCAGGAGTTGCGCAGGGAAGGGTCTGTTTTTGCTGTGCGGCGCGGGGGCGGTTGGGGCGTGAGGTTCGGCCACGCCGTTGAGGCGTTTGATGATGAGGTTCAGCCAGGGCGTGATTTGGGGTTCGTGATCGGCATCGCAATCCAGCCTGCCGGCGAGGCGCTCAGCACCCAGTTCGGCCAGGCGGGCATCCAGGTTTTTGCCGTGTTGGCAGAATTGATCGTAGGAGGAATCACCCAGACCGCAGACGGCGTAGCGCAAATGTTCCAGCCGAGGCGCTTCGGAGAGAAACTCCCAGAAGCCGCGGCCGTTATCGGGTGGCTCGCCATCGCCATAGGTGCTGGAGATGAGGATGATGCTGCCGGCTTTGCCGAGTTCGCCCACGGGGTAGTCATCCATGCAGGCGGATTGCGCGTTGATGCCGGCGAGGGTGAGCTCGGCTTTCAGAGTTTCAGTGAGGGCCTCGCTGTTTCCGGTTTGTGAGGCCCAGAGGAGGGTGACATTTTGCGTGGCGGGCTGGAGTTGTGTGGGGCTGCCGGTGCGGCTGAAGATGCCGGCGAGGAGGCCGTTGATCCAGAGCCGTGCGGTGGGGGAGAGCGGTGCGGCTTCGGGCAGGATGGGGACGCCGCTGCGGGCCTCCGGCGTGTTCAGCCCGGCGAGGAAGCCGGAGAGGTAGAGGGTTTCGGCATCGCTTAGTATGGGACGCGCGCGAGGGGTGAGGCTGAGTGCGGCGACGAGAGGGGCCATCTGCGTCATTGGGGGAGTATCTTTCTCGGGCGTTGAGATTTTTTGTAGCTGTACGGCGCAGAATTTGAATTCTGGTTGGTGTGAGGTGGCGTCCACCGCGTCGTTGGTGACGGCGTTGATGGCGAGATCTTCGCCGAAGACATCGTTCCAATGGAAGGGCGCGAAGCAGCAGCCGGGCAGCACGCGCGTGGTGATGACCACGGGCAAACTAGCATGGCCGCGGCGGGAGGTGATGGTGACGCTATCGCCCGCTGTTAGGTTGAGTGGCACGGCGTCTTCCGGGTTGATCTCGATGAAAGGGCCGGGGTTGAGTTTGTTGAGGGTTTTGATTTTGCCGGTCTTGGTCATGGTGTGCCATTGATGCGGCAGGCGGCCGGTGTTGAGTATGAAGGGGTGGGTTGCATCCGGCAGTTCGGCGGGGGGCAAGGCTGGGCGGGGGAAGAAACGGGCCTTGCCGCTGGATGTGGGGAATCCGTTTTGATAACGGATGGGGTTGCGGGCGGAGGCACCTGGCGGGCAGGGCCATTGCATGGGGGCTGCGCGGAGGTTTTCGTGGCTGGCACCGCTGATGTCGTAGCCGGTGGCGGGGTTTGCGGTGTGGCGGATCTCGTCGAAGATTTCCGCTGCGCTGGTGTAGGAAAAACCGGATGTGTAGCCCATGGCGCAGGCAATTTGCGCGATGATCCGCCAATCGGGGCGGGCCTCGCCGGGTGGCGGGACGGCGGCTTGTGAGAGCGTCATGTTGCGTTCGGAATTGATCATGACGCCGGCAGCCTCAGCCCAGAGAGCGCCGGGGAGCATGATGTCGGCATAGGTGTTTGTTTCGGTATCGAGAAAGGCGTCCTGGGTGATAACCAGCTCGGCGGTTTGCAATGCGGAGATGACCCCTGCCCTGTTGGGCATGCTGGCGACGGGGTTGGTACAGATGATCCAGATGGCTTTGATTTTGCCGTTGGCCATATCCGCGAACATGTTTACGGCATCTGCGCCCGGGGTGGCGTTGATGCGGCCTTCGGGAATTTCCCATAAGGATTCTATGAATTTTCTGTCCGCAGCACTGGTTACAGCGCGCTGCCCGGGCAGGCCGTGGCTTAAATACCCGACCTCGCGCCCGCCCATGGCATTGGGCTGGCCGGTGAGGGAGAACGGGCCGCTGCCGGTGCGGCGGATGGCGCCGGTGGCGAGGTGCAGGTTGCAGATGGCGTTGGTGTGCCATGTGCCCTGCGTGCTCTGGTTGAGCCCCATGGTCCAGCAGCTCATCCAGTTTTTGGCGGCACCGATCCAGCTTGCGGCGGTGCGGATATCGGCCTCGGCCAGGCCGGTGATGGCGGCCACATGCGCTGGGGTGTAGTCGCGCAGGAAGACGGGCATTTGCTCCCAGAATTCGGTGTGGGCGGCGATAAAATCCTTGTCTATGGCACCATTTTCGACGAGCAGATGTAAAATGCCGTTGAGGAGGGTGAGGTCCGTACCGGGTTTTAATTGCAGAAACAGATCGGCTTTGTCCGCCGTGGCGGTGCGGCGCGGGTCGACGACGATGAGTTTGGCACCGGTTTTGGTGCGATCCAGCAGACGCAGGAAGAGGATGGGGTGGCAATCGGCCATGTTGGCGCCGGCGACGAAGAATAGATCGGCGGCGTCGAAATCTTCGTAAGAGCCGGGCGGGCCGTCGGCGCCGAGGGAGAGTTTGTAGCCGCTGGCGGCACTGGACATGCACAGGCGCGAATTTGAATCGATGTTGTTGGTGCCTATGAAACCCTTGGCGAGTTTGTTGGCGAGGTATTGCGCTTCCAGCGACATCTGGCCGGAGACGTAGAGGGCGACGGCATCGGGGCCGTGCGTGTCGATGATGCGGCGCAGGCGGGTGGCGGTTTGGGTTATGGCATCGTCCATCGGGACGGGCATTTGTTCGTTGTTCTGCCGGATATAGGCATGCTCCATGCGGCCGGAATCCGTCAGTGCCTGGTTGCTGCTGGAGCCTTTGGTGCAGAGCCGGCCGAAATTGGCGGGGTGGTCCTTGTCGCCGGAGAGTTTTGTGATGCGCCCGGCCTCGGTTTGCAGCACGATGCCGCAGCCGACGCCGCAATAGGGGCAGACGGATTTGACCAGGGTTTTTTCCGCTGTTGCCGTGGCAGGTTGGGGGTTATGGACCAGCATTTGTTTAGGCCGTCACGGTTTCCAGGTGCGGAATCGTTGCTGATTCCCGCAGGGCCTCACCGATGAGGATGAGGACCGGGCCGGTGGCGGCGTGGGTAGCGTGCAGCCCAGGTAGGGTGGCGATGGTGGCGGGCAGATGACGCTCGTTCGCCAGGCTGGCGTTTTCGATGAGGAGGGCGGGCATGCTGGGCTCCATGCCGGATTCGATGAAATGCGCGGCGAGGCCTGGAAGTGTTTCGCCGCCCATGTAGATGGCGAGTGTGCCGCCGGTTTTTGTGAGGGCGCAGAAGTCGTGGTTGGGAAGGCCGCCATCCGCGCCGTGGCCGGTGATGATGTGCAGCGAGCGGGCGATGTTGCGCTGGGTGAGGGAGATTTTTGTGCCGGCTGCCGCAGCCGAGGCGGCGGTGATGCCGGGGATGATTTCGAAATCAATGTTGTTCGCGCGCAGGGCGTCCATTTCTTCGGTGGCGCGGCCGAAGATCATGGGGTCGCCCCCTTTCAGGCGGACGACGATGTGGCCGGCGAGGGCTTCGGCCACCAGCAGGTCGCAGATCTCACTTTGTGTGGCGGAATGGCGGCCGCAGCGTTTCCCGACATCGATGATTCGGGCTGAAGGGTTGGCGAGGGCGATGATGCGGGGATCGACCAGGCTGTCGTGCAATACCACCTCCGCGCTTGCCAGCAGGCGGGCGGCTTTCAGGGTTAGCAGTTCCGGATCTCCCGGGCCGGCGCCCACGAGAAAGACGCGGCTCATGGCAGGGACAGGAGCACGCGCCCCGCCTCCACTTTGACGGCGAAATGCGGGGTGCATCCCACGTCGAGCCCTTGCGCTTTGCCTGATTGCAGTGAGATGACCCAGTTGTGCAGCGGGCAGGTGACGGAGGTGCCGTGCACGATGCCTTGGCTGAGCGGGCCTTGTTTATGCGGGCATTGGTCGCGCAGGGCGAACACCTCATCGCCATCCGTGCGGAAGATGGCGATGTCTCCCAGTGCTGTTGCGATGGTGCGGGCGCCGAGGGGGGCGATGTCTTCCAGCGCGCCGACATCCAGGAAATTCGTCTTATTCATGCCGTCCATTAGACTAACTCCGCCATGGCATCGTATTTTTTGCCGCGTGTGTTGCAGGCGGATTCTTCCGCCCAGGGGTCGATTTGCGCGAATTTCTGGGCGTAGAGAAAATCCTCAAAAAGCGAGCGGCGCAGCTCGGCATTGTCGACGATTTTTTCCTGCACATATTTTAGGCCGACACGCTCGATCCAGGGCGCTGTGCGCTCCAGGTAGCGGGCTTCCATGCGGTAAAGCTGCAGGAAAGCGCAGGCGTATTCCATTACCTCCTCATCCGTGGTGACTTTGCACAGCAGATCCGTGACGCGGATTTTTATGCCGCCATTGCCGCCGACATGCAGGTCCCAGCCAGCCTCGGTGGCGATGATTCCGAAGTCTTTTATGGTGGCTTCAGCGCAATTGCGCGGGCAGCCGGAGACGGCGAGTTTGACCTTGTGCGGGTGCCAGGAGCCCCAGGTGGCTTTTTCCAGCGCCACACCCATGGAAGTGGAATCCTGTGTGCCGAAGCGGCACCATTCCGAGCCGACGCAGGTTTTTACCGTGCGCAATGCCTTGCCATAGGCATGGCCGGAGACCATGCCGGCGGCGTTGAGATCCTGCCAGACAGCGCGCAGATCTTCCTTGCGCACGCCGAGCATGTCCACGCGCTGGCCGCCGGTGATTTTTACGGTGGGGATGTTGAATTTGTCCACGACATCGGCGATGGCACGCAGCTCTCCTGCGGTGGTGGTGCCGCCCCACATGCGGGGGATGACGGAATAGGTGCCGTCTTTCTGAATATTGGCGTGCATGCGCTCGTTGACGAAGCGCGATTGCGCGTCGTCCACATATTCTCCAGGCCAGGCCGCGAGGAGATAGAAATTGATGGCGGGGCGGCAGGAGGCGCAGCCGTTGGGGGTGTGAAATTCCAGCGCCTGCATGACGGCGGGGATGGTTTTCAACATACCACCTTTGATGCGGTGGCGCACTTCGTCATGCCCATGGGTTGTGCATTTGCACATTGGCTTTGCGCCGGCGGCTGAGAATTCCGCGCCGAGGGTAAGTTTCAGCAATCCTTCAACAAGATTGGTGCAGGAGCCGCAGGAGGCGGAGGCTTTGGTGCGGGTGCGGACATCGTCCACGCTTTTCAGGCCGTGCTCGGCGATGGCGGTGCAGATGCTGGATTTTTTCACACCGTTGCAGCCGCAGATTTCGGCGGTGTCGGGCAGGCAGGCCAGTGCCTCAAGCGGGTCGGCTGAGGCTGTGACGGGACCGTGGATGATGGTTTCGCGGAGATGGGCGATGCTTTCTTCATCTTTGAGGAGCTGGAAATACCAGCCGGCGTCGCGCGCATCGCCGAAGCAGACCACGCCGACTAGTTTTTCACCGCGCAGGACGAGGCGTTTGTAGATGCCGCGGGCGGCGTCGCGGAGGATGATGTCATCTGTGGTTTCGTCACCCATGAAGGCGCCGGCTGAGAACATCTCCACGCCCGAGACTTTCAGCCGGGTGCCGGTGGCGATGGGGGTGAATTGCGTTTGGGCGAGGCCGGTGATGTGGTCGGCGGCGACCTTGGCCATGTCCCAGATGGGGGCGACCAGGCCGTAGCAGGCTTTGTTGTGCTCGATGCATTCGCCGATGGCGAAGACGGCGGGGTCTGAGGTGCACATGGCGGCATCGACGAGAATGCCACGGTCGCAGGCGAGGCCAGAGGCTTTGGCGAGGTTGGTGTTGGGGCGGATGCCGACGGCCATGACGACGAGATCAGCTTTTATGCGGCTTCCGTCTTTCAGCGTTACGGAATGCACGGGGCCGCTCTCGCCTTCGCCGTCGAGGGATTCGGTGTTGGCGGATGTGTAGATGGTCATGCCGCGCTGGGTGAGGCTGCGTTCCAGGAGATGGGCGGCGGAGGCGTCGAGCTGGCGTTCCATGAGGGTGGGCATGAGGTGGACAACGCTGACCTCCATGCCGCGCAAATTGAGGCCGTGCGCGGCTTCCAGCCCGAGCAGGCCGCCGCCGATGACCACGGCGGATTTGTTCGGGCCTGCTGTTTCCAGCATTTTTTCGACATCGGCGACGGAGCGGAAGGTCATGACACCGGAGCGCTCGACGCCGGGGAGTGGGAGGACGATGGGGTTGGAGCCGGTGGCGAGGAGGAGGATGTCGTAATGGCGGGTGGTGCCGTGTTCGCCGGTCACCACGCGCGCGGCGCGGTCTATGGTGGTTACCGATTCACCGGCGATCAGCTCGATTTTGTGTTCGGCGTACCAGTCCAGGCTGTTCAGGACGATCTGGTCGAAGGTTTTGTCGCCCGCGAGAAGGGGGGAGAGCATGATGCGGTCGTAATTGGGTTGGGGTTCGGCGCCGAAGACTGTGATGTCGAACATGCCGGGGGCGCGGTGGAGGATTTCTTCCACGGTGCGCATGCCGGCCATGCCGTTGCCGATGACGATTAGTTTTTTGCGAGGGCTGACCATCATGTTCATTGGTCTGGTGTCCTTATAAGAGGTTTGGTGTCCCTCGGCTTTGGGAGCCGGAGATCCCCGCTTTCGCGGGGATGACGGGAGTGGAGGCGGGGATGACGGGTGGGGGCGCTGTTAGATTTTTGGGACGACGCCGGCGGCGAAACCTTGGCTGAAGCTGGCGCGCCAGTGTTTCTTCACCACGTTGATGCCGATGAAAGCGACCAAGGCCAGCACTGCGAAGATGAGGAACCCATCCTGATACGAGCCGGTCCATTGTTTGGAGTAACCCAGAGAGGAGGCGAGGTAGAAGCCGCCGATGCCACCGGCGCAGCCGACGAGGCCGGTCATGGTGCCGATCTCGCGGCCGAAGCGGATGGGGACGAGCTGGAAGACCGCGCCGTTGCCGGTGCCGAGCGCCAGCATGGCGACGATGAAGGCGGCCAGCGCCAGGGGGAGTGTGGGCAGGCCGAAGCTGATGAGGATGAGCATGGCGGCGGCAACGACGTAGAGGACCGAGAGGGCGGCGATGCCCCCTACCCTGTCCGCCAGCCAGCCGCCGACGGGGCGGAACAGGGAGCCTGCGAAGACGCAGGCAGCGACGGCGTAGCCTGCCTGCACCGGGGCCAGGCCGTATTGGCTGTGGAAATAGATGCTCAAGGATGAGGCCAGGCCGACGAAGCCGCCGAAGGTGACGGCGTAGAACAGCATGAACCACCAGGTGTCGGCGATGGCGAGGACGCGCAGATAGCCGGCGAGGGTTTGTTTGGGCGGCTGGATGGGGGCGTCCTTCGCCAGCAGGATGAAGGCGGCGAGAACGAAGCACATGAACACGGCGGCCATGCCGAAGACGTTGACCCAGCCGAAAGCAAGCCCAAGTGCGGGGGCCGCGAGCGAGGCGATGACGGTGCCCATGTTGCCGGCACCGGCAATGCCCATGGCCTTGCCTTGGTGCTCGGGCGGGTACCAGCGCGACGCCATGGGCAGAGCGATGGCGAAGGAGGCGCCGCCCATGCCGAGGACCACACCGACCAGGAGGATGGCATCGAAGCTGGGCACGCCGAGATACCAGGCGGCGGTGAGGCCGATAATGACGAGGATTTGCGCGAAGATGCCGGCTTTCTTGGCGCCGAAATGGTCGACCAGGACGCCGTTGAAGATGCGCAGGACAGCACCGGCCAGGACGGGGGTGGCGACCATCAGGCCTTTATGGGCGGGGTCCAGGTGCAGGGCTTTGGAGATTTGGATGCCCAGGGGCCCAAGCAGGACCCAGCACATGAAGCTGAAGTCGAAATACAGGAAGGCAGCCAGGAGGGTGGGAAGATGGCCGGATTTGAGGAAGGTCTTTTCGGTGGAAAGGGACATAGGCGTGGCTCCGCGGCATGCGTTGTGCGCTGCCGCTTGCGAACCGTCCCTTGGCCCGCGCGAGATTTTTGGGGTTGGAGCCCCGTTGGACAAGGGCAATCGCCATTGACTGCCTTGTAAACGGCATCAGCCGTTCGGGTGCAGTGCAGCAAATGCCGTGCCAAAGTGGAATGTTGCGCGAATAATGGACTATTTTGGTATATCTGGAATAAATTGAATAAATATTGTACTTTTATGGTTAAATTGTATCCAATAATTGCACCTAATCACAGCAATTCGGAGCCAGGAGAAGATTCCCGCCTTCGCGGGACTGACGGGGTGGGGACGGTCGAGGGCTAGGCGCCTGGGTGTTAGTTCCGGGCAGAGGTGTCGCAGAATATGTCCTCGATTTCGTCCGGTTTGCGGCCGCCGGCGGCGAGGTAGAGATCTGGGCGGTAGAGGTTTTGGGCCACGCTCAGGGCGTTCTCGGGCACTTTGCCCCAGCGCAGCATCTGTGTGGCGAACCAGGCGGCGTGGTCCGGCGAAGGGTAGGTGGCGCTGAATACCGGGCCGCCTTCGGCCGGGTCCAGCGAGGTTTCGATGAGGTCTTGCGGCAGGTCCAGATATTCCGGGCGGGCCAGGAGCGCGGCCAGTACCGGGCGGTTGGCGGGGGTGGCACAATAGGCGCCGGCCTCACGCAGGGCGGTGAGAAGCTGGCGCACGCGGGTGGGGTCGCCTGCTGCGAAATCCGCGCGCAGGGCCAGGCATTTTTCCGGGTGGTTGCGCCAGATGTCGCCGGTTTTGATGGCCTCGAAGCCGAGCCCGGCCTTGGTTGCCACATGGCTCCAGGGGGCGCCGGCGCAAAAGCCGTCTATGGCGCCGGCGGCCAGCGAGCTGACCATCTCGGAGGGGGATAGGGCCTTGATCTCGACGCTGGAGTCCGGGTCCACCCCGCTGGCGGCGAGCCAGTAGCGCAGCAGCAGGTCGTGGGTGGAATAGGCGTGGACCACGGCCAGGCGGAGTTTTCGGGCCGAGGCCAGGGCCTTTATGCCGCCGGCCGCGAGCTCGCTTTGCCATTTGCGGGCCAGGGTCAGGGCGTTGCCGTTGGCACTGAGGGACATGGGCACCACGAGGTCGGTTTTGCGGCCGCGCAGGCCGAGCGCGCAGGCGATGGCCAGAGGCGGGAGCATGACCGCACCTTCGAGCAGCCCGTAGCCGAGCTTGTCGGCGATGTTGGCCCAGCTCGGCTCGACGATGATTTCGACATCGAGCCCATGCGCGCGGAAGATGCCCTGCCTGCCGGCAGCGACGACAGGGGCGGCATCGCTCAAACGCAGCATGCCGAGGCGGATTTTTTCACTCAACGTAGGGCGTCTCCTTTGGCGTTGCGCTCGGTCAGCAGGCCGAGGGCGGCGTCTTTCAGCTTCTTCTGCTGGGTCATGGCGCGGCGCTGTAAATACCGGTGCGCCATGGGCTCGGTCATTCTGTCCTGGGTCATCAGCAGGCGTTTCGCGGCGTCTATGGTGTTGCGGGTGTCGGCCTGCTCCTCGGCCTGGGTGAGGCGCGCCTGCAGGCCCTGCATGCGCTGGAACACGGCCAGAGCGGTGCGCAAAATCGGCCGCATGGCGGGCATTTCCACGCCGCCGGCATGGTAGGAGCATACACCGGCGGCGATGGCTTCTTCCATGAACTGCGGGTCATCCTCATCGATGAACATCAGCACCGGCAGCATGGTGGCGGCGTTCAGGCTACGCACGGAATCCAGCCCGTCGCGGTCCGGGCGGGCCATGTCCACGATCACCACATCCGGGCTGGCCGCGCGCACTTCGTCCAGCAGGTTCTGGCCTGGGCGGGCGAGGATGACGGTAAAATTGTCATCCAATGCCTTGAATCGGGCAAAAAGCTCCTTGGCGTGGCTTCCATCGCAATCTGCGACAAGTATTTTCATGTAAGCACCAGCGTCATACCGGTGACGTTAGCAACTGTTGGGCCAGCCTAGGCGCAACTGTTGGGCCAGCCTAGGCGGGGAGTGGGATCCACTCCTGGTCATCGCCGGGGGGCAGGCCGAATTTGCCGGAGGTCCAGTCCTGTTTGGCCTGCTCGATACGATCTTTGGAGCTGGAGACGAAATTCCACCAGAGGTGACGGGGGCCGTCGACCGGCTCACCGCCCAACATGATGAAGCGGGCATTGGTGGTGGCGCGGATGGTGATGCGGTCGGCGGGGCGGAAGGCGAGGAGTGTCGGAGCGGTGTGGGTTTCGCCGCCGATTTCGACGCTGCCGCTGAGGAGGTAGATGGCGCGTTCCTCGTGCTCGTCGGGCAGGGGTATGGCGGCGCCGGCGGTGAGGGTGATGTCGGCGTAGAGTGTGGAGCTGAAGACGTGCACGGGCGAGGTGGCGCCGAAGGCCTCCCCGGCAACGAGGTGGAGGGTGACGCCGGTATCGGTGAGGATGGGCATGGTGGCGCCGTCGTGATGGAAGAATGCGGGTTCGGTTTCCTCATGGGCGCGGGGGAGTGCGAGCCAGCTTTGGATGCCGGTCATCTGGCGGGCGTGCTGGCGCGATTCGGGCGAGGAGCGCTCGGAATGGGCGATGCCACGGCCGGCGGTCATCCAGTTGATGTCACCGGGGACGATGTTCTGGGCGCTGCCGATTGTGTCGCGGTGGAAGATGGAGCCCTCGATGAGATAGGTGAGTGTGGCCAGGCCGATATGGGGGTGCGGGCGCACGTCCAGCCCCTCGCCTGCCGGGAATATCGCGGGGCCCATATGGTCCAGGAAGATGAACGGGCCGACCATGCGTTTTTTGATATGCGGCAGAGCCCGGCGGACGCGAAATCCGCCGAGGTCTTTGGTGATGGGCTCGATGGTGATTTCGGCGCGGGCGGATGGGGGGAGAGGATGGGGGAGGAATGACATGGGGGGTTTCTCCGGCTGCTGGGGCAGTTTAGCCTCAGCGGCGGGGAAGCCCAAGGGGGGAGCAGATGCGGGCTTTGATGGCGGTGCCGGTGGAGACGATTGTACCGGAGCTTTCCCCGGCGGAATTCGCCGCCGGCTGGGAGGGGTATGTGGAGGCCATAAGCGCCGGTGAGATGGCGTTGCCGGCGGTTGCCTGCCATGGCGAGATTGAGATCCAAAGGCCGCTTAATATGCCGCCGCAAATGCCGGGGTTCTTAACCGAAGTACGCTACCCGCGCCTGGTTATCAGCCGGGTGAAAGACGCGCTGTGCCTGGCCGGTGGTGTTGCCATCGCGCATGAGCAGGCGGTGCTGCTGGAGAGTTTTTCAGCACCTTGGGATGCGGAATACCATACGGCGCTGGAGCGCGACGGGGCTGGCTGGCGGCCGCGCCAGGGCATTGAGAACACCAGCGTGCTGGAGGGGCCGGCGCTGTTCGTTGATTATCAGCATAGCGCGTTTTTCGGGCATTTCATTGCAGATGCATTGTCGCGCTGCTGGGCCGTGGATTATTGCCGTGCCTGGCTGGGCACGAATATAAGCCAGGCGCTCATTACCGCCCCCGTGCCGGCCTATATTGCGGATATGCTGGCGGCACTGGGGATTGCGGCGATTCCGCTGCATGCCGGCCAGGCGGTGCGCTGCCGGGAGCTGATCATCGCCAGCAAGGCGTTTCAGATTCAGGAATATATCGCACCGCCCGCGACGGGACTTTGGCACAGGCTGCGCGACCGGCTGGCGCGGCCGGGCAATTTTCCCGCCCGCGTGTTTATATCGCGGCGGCATAATCCCACGCGCAAGCTGGTGGAGGAAGATGAGGTCGAGGCGCTGTTCGTGCAGCATGGCTTCACGATTTTTTGTCCGGAGGAACATGATATCACGACGCAGGTCAGCGTGTTCGCGGCGGCGCGGCTGATTGCGGGGTGCAGCGGCAGCAATATGTTCAATATCGCGTTTCAGCTTCATGCCGCGGCCGTGCTGATTTTGGTCTCGCCGCTGCTGGTGCATTATTCCGAGCATTTTCTGGGCAGCGGGGGTGCGAAACTGGATTATTTTCCGGGCTTCGTGACGGCGGCGCAAATGGCGCATACGCCGGGCTATGTGCATGCGCCATGGCATGTGGATATGGGCGCGCTGCGGCATTATGTGGCGGCATGGATATCCGGCGCGGCTTAAGATACCGTGAGCCGGAATGAAGCGGGTTCATTCCGGCTGTGGTTATCGCTGTGGTTATCCTGGCTTCAGAGTCGATTCACCCGTGCAATAAGGATGTCGATTTCCGTGGCGAGAGCGGTTTGATCCGCGGGAGCGTGATCTTTGCTGTCGCGGATTTTCTCGAGCTGGTCCACGAGTTCCGATTTCTCGAAGACGCCTTTGTGGATAAGGGTTTTCGCCAGGGCTTCGGTAAAGACGAGCAAGCCGGCGGGGCTGTTGGTGATCATATGTGTTTCCTCTCCGTAAGTGACATGTCTCAGATAGGAAGGCCCCAGCCCGGTACCAGTGGACGTTGCATTAACGATAACCAAATGATCGCCCGGTCGGGAATGGCCCGGGCATGACCATATCTTCATCAAGCTTGGGCTTTGGCCCGCACAACCTATGTGTGCGGCATGCGGCATGATGGCCGTTGAAAGGTTTTTGCAAGATGAGTGCAAGATCGCAAAGGGTCGCCGTACTGGCGACGGATGGTTTTGAGCAATCCGAATTGCTGGAGCCGGTGAAGGCGTTGCGCGAGGCTGGTGTGCTGGTGCAGATCATCTCGCCCAAAGCCGGCGAGATTCAGGGCATGAAGCATGATGAAAAGGGCGTGGTGACGCAGGTGGATCTGACCTTGGCGGAGGCCAAGGCGGAGGATTTCGATGCCCTGGTGCTGCCGGGTGGCGTGGCTAATCCGGATGAGCTGCGCACCATCCCCGCGGCTGTGGCGTTCGTGAGGCATTTTGTTAAGGCGGGCAAGCCGATTGCGGCGATCTGCCATGGGCCCTGGACCTTGGTGGAGGCGGAGGGGGTGCGCGGCAGGACCGTGACGTCCTGGCCATCCTTGCGCACGGATTTGAAGAATGCCGGGGCGCATTGGGTGGACCAGGAGGTGGTGGTGGATGGTAATCTTATTACCTCGCGCAAGCCGGATGATCTACCGGCGTTTAACCGCGAGCTGCTCGACTTGCTGGCGAATGCGCATCCGGCGTTGCTGTAATCCACCGGCTTGGTAGATTTAATGTTGAATTCTCGGGGTAATGGCTCAAGATTACATACCCCATGCATATTGACCCCCGCCTGAGGCTGACTGAGCTGTTTCACCCCGCCGTTGCCGCCTGGTTTGGGCGGCAGTTCGGGGCGCCTACGCCTGCCCAGGCACAGGCCTGGCCGGCCATACGCGCCGGGCGGCATACGCTGATTGCAGCACCCACCGGCTCAGGCAAGACGCTGGCGGCGTTTCTGGCGGCGATTGATGCGCTGGTGCGGCAAAGTGTTGCGGCACCGCTGCCGGATGAGACGCAGGTGCTGTATGTCTCGCCGCTGAAGGCGCTCTCCAATGATATTCAGAAGAATCTTGAGGCGCCGCTGGCGGGGATAGGCGAGGAGCTGCTGGCGCGGGGGCTGCCGAGTGCCGAGATACGCGCCTGGGTACGGACGGGGGATACGCCGCAAGCCGAGCGGGAGAAGGCGCGGCGGCGGCCGCCGCATATCGTGGTGACCACGCCGGAATCCTTGTATATTCTGCTGGGCTCAGAATCCGGCCGGGCCATGCTGAAGACCGTGCGGACGGTGATTGTGGATGAGATCCATGCCCTGGCGCCGAATAAGCGCGGGGCGCATCTCGCACTTTCGCTGGAGCGGCTGGAAGCTTTGTGCGGCGGGAATCTGCAGCGGATCGGGCTGTCCGCCACGCAGAAGCCGGTGGAGATTGTGGCGAATTTTCTGACCGGTGGGGCGGATTGTACAATTGTCGATACCGGGCATATCCGGCAGCGGGACATCGCGCTGGAAGTGCCGTTGGCGCCGCTTGAGGCGGTGATGTCCGCCGAGGTGTGGACGCAGATTTACGACCGGCTGGCGGCGCTGGCGGGCGAGCACCGGACCACGCTGGTGTTTGTGAATACGCGGCGGATGGCCGAGCGCGTGGCGGGGCAGCTCTCCGAACGTCTGGGGGAGACGCTGGTCACGGCGCATCACGGCAGCATGTCGCGCGAGCACCGGCTGGATGCGGAGCAGAGGCTGAAATCGGGCGCGTTGAAAGTGCTTGTTGCCACGGCGTCGCTGGAGCTGGGGATTGATATCGGCGATGTGGATCTGGTGTGCCAGATCGGCTCGCCGCGCTCCATTGCGAGCTTTTTACAAAGGGTGGGGCGCTCCGGCCATGCAGTGGGCGGCACCCCTAAAGGGCGGCTGTTTGCGCTCTCGCGCGATGAGCTGGTGGAATGCGCCGCACTGGTGGACAGTGTGCGGCGCGGCGAGCTGGACCGGCTGGCCATAACTGAGCAGCCGCTGGATGTTCTGGCGCAGCAGATTGTGGCCGAGGTGGCGGCGCAGGAATGGAACGAGGAGGCCCTGCTGGCGTTGTTCCGCCGCGCCTGGCCGTACCGGAATTTGAGCGCGGTGGTGTTCGCGGACGTGGTGCGCATGCTGGCGGAGGGGTTTACCACCAGGCGCGGGCGGCGCGGCGCATTGCTGCATCATGATGCGGTGAACCATATGCTGCGCGGCAGGCGCGGGGCGCGGCTGACGGCGATTACCTCCGGCGGCGCCATACCCGATAATGCCGATTACCAGGTGCTGCTGGAGCCGGAGAATGTCACCATCGGCTCGGTGCATGAGGATTTTGCGGTGGAGAGTCTGGCCGGGGATATTTTCCAGCTCGGCAATACGGCGTACCGCATTATCCGTGTTGAGCGCGGCACCGTGCGAGTGGAGGACGCGCATGGGCAGCCGCCGACCATCCCGTTCTGGCTGGGTGAGGCGCCGGGGCGTTCGGATGAGTTGTCATACGCGGTCTCACGGCTGCGCAGCGAGATTGCGGGGCGGTTGCGGGGCGGGGCGGATGCGGAGCAGATTGCCGATTGGCTGACGCAGGAGCGCGGTGTTGGCGAGGCTGCGGCTTTGCAGTTGGGGGAATATCTGGCGGGGGCACATGCGGCCCTTGGCTGCCTGCCCACGCAGGAGATGATTGTGCTGGAGCGCTTCTTTGATGAGGCGGGTGGGATGCAGCTCGTGATCCACTCGCCTTATGGCAGCCGCATCAACCGTGCCTGGGGGCTGGCCTTGCGCAAAAGATTTTGCCGCAAGTTTAATTTCGAGCTGCAGGCGGCGGCGACCGAGGATAATATCGTGCTCTCGCTGAGCACCGCGCATAGTTTTGAGCTGGGCGATGCGGCGCGCTATCTGCACTCGGCCAGCGTGCGACAAGTGCTGATTCAGGCGCTGCTGGATGCGCCGATGTTTGCCTCGCGCTGGCGCTGGGTGGCGGGCACGGCGCTGGCTTTGCCGCGGCGGCGGGGCGGGCGCAAAGTGCCGCCGCAGATTGCGCGGATGGAGGCGGAGGATCTGGTGGCTTCCGTGTTTCCCGATCAGCTTGCCTGTGCCGAAAATCTGGTGGGGGAGCGGGAGATCCCGGATCATCCGCTGGTGAATCAAACTTTGACCGATTGCCTGCATGAGGCGATGGATATTGCGGGGCTGGAACGGCTGTTGCAACGCATGGAGGCCGGAGAGATTGAGGTGGTGGCGCGGGATCTCACCCAGCCCTCGCCGCTGGCTTTGGAAATTCTTAACGCGCGGCCTTATGCGTTTCTGGATGATGCGCCGCTGGAGGAACGGCGGACGCAGGCGGTGATGAGCCGGCGCTGGCTGGACCCGCAGGTGGCCGATGATCTGGGAAAATTGGACCCGGAAGCGATTGCGCGGGTGCGCGCGGAAGCCTGGCCTGAGCCGGTGAATGCGGATGAGCTGCATGATGCGCTGGCCTGGCTGGGGTTTTTTACCGCTGATGAAGTGCTACCTGAATGGCGCGTGTGGCTGGCGCAACTGGCCGCACAGAAACGCGTGGCGCGGCTGCGGGCGCCGGGGGCGGACATATGGATTGCCGCCGAGCGTCTGGGGCAGTTTCTGGCGCTGTGGCCGGAGGCTGTACTAACACCGGTAATTGCCATTCCTGAAGCATATACCGGGCAGGAATGGAATGCTGAGACCAGCCTGGTGGAGATATTGCGCGGACGGCTGGAGGGGCTCGGGCCGGTAACAACCGCGACATTGGCGGCACCTTTGGGGCTGGCGCCGGAGGCTGCGCTGGCGGCATTGGAGGCCGAGGGGTTTGTGATGCGCGGGCGGTTTACGCCCGGCGCCAACGCGGAGGAGTTTTGCGCGCGCGGGCTGCTGGCGCGCATTCATCGCTATACCATCAAGCGGCTGCGGGCGGAGATTGAGCCGGTGGCGGCGCGGGATTTCATGCGCTTCCTGTTCGCCTGGCAGCATGTGTCCGGCACGCGGATGGAAGGGCCGGATGCGCTCGCCACTGCGGTGCTGCAGCTCGAAGGTTTCGAGGCTGCCGCCGCGGCCTGGGAGAATGAGATTTTGCCCGCGCGCATTTCCGATTACGAGCCGGCATGGCTGGATGACGAATGCCGCGCCGGGCGCGTGACATGGGCCAGGCTGAAGCCGCGCAACCTGCGCGCCAACGGCGCAACACCGGTACGCACCACGCCCATTACACTGCTGGCGCGCCGCAATGCTGTGCACTGGCAGGCGTTGGCCTCGCAGGAAGCCCCTGCCCTGCCCAGCGGCCGCGCCCAGGCGGTGGCGGAATTCATCCGCGAAAATGGCGCTTCGTTTTTCGATGAGATTATCGCCGGAACCGGGTTGTTACGGCAACAGGCCGAGGAAGCGCTGGGCGAGCTGGTGGCGCATGGTCTCGTCACCGCCGATAGTTTCGGCGGGCTGCGCGCCTTGCTGGCGCCATCGGAGCAGCGGCATGGCGGGCGGCGCCGGCATCGTGTGGTGCCGTATAGCATGGAGGGTGCGGGGCGCTGGGCCCTCACCCGCCGCGTGCAGATGGGCAGCACGAATGAGGCGGTGGAACATGCCGCGCGCAGCCTGCTCGCCCGCTATGGCGTGGTGTTCTGGCGCGTGCTGGAACGCGAGGCGGATTGGCTGCCGCCCTGGCGGGATTTGTTACGCGTGTACCGGCGCATGGAGGCGCGCGGGGAGGTACGCGGCGGGCGGTTCGTCGCGGGGTTTTCCGGCGAGCAGTTTGCGCTGCCCGATGCCATAGGCCTGCTGCGCGAGATACGCCGCAAGAACGAACCCGGCGGCTGGGTCTGCCTCTCCGGCGCCGACCCGCTCAACCTGGCCGGCATACTCACGCCGGGTGCGAAACTGGCGGCACTGACGGGCAACCGGCTGTTATACCGCGACGGCTTGCCGGTTGCAGCCCTGGCAGGCGGCGAGGCCCGATTCTACGACACGCTCACACCGCCTGAGGAATGGCAGGCGCGCAAGATGCTGCTGACCGGCGCCGTGCCGGCTCAGTGACCAGCCAAGAGATTGTTTTAATTATCTTTTATGGCGGAGGAGGTGGGATTCGAACCCACGGTACGCGTTAACGCACGGCGGTTTTCAAGACCGCTGCCTTAAACCACTCGGCCACCCCTCCGTGAGGCTCATTTCCCCTAACCGGCTCAGCCGGTCAAGCGCACGCCCAGCCTTCCGGCCATCTCCTGGATAAACTGCCAGGCCACGCGCCCGCTGCGGCCGCCGCGGGTCATGCTCCATTCCACCGCCGCGGCATGCAGCTCCTCGGTGCTTATGGGCAGCGCAAACGCCGCTGCGTAGCCGTCGATCATGGCGAAAAACACCTCCTGGTTGGAGTTGTGGAACCCCAGCCACAGGCCGAACCGGTCGGAGAGCGACACTTTCTCCTCCACCGCCTCAGCCGGGTTTATCGCGGTGGAGCGCTCATTATCGATCATGTCGCGCGGCATCAGATGCCGGCGGTTGGAGGTGGCGTAGAACAGCACATTCTCGGGCCGCCCCTCTATCCCGCCATCCAGCACCGATTTCAGCGCCTTGTAATCCGCATCCTCTTTCTCGAACGACAGATCATCGCACAGAATCACACAGCGCCTGGCAGCCGGGCGCAGCAAATTCAGCAGCACCGGCAGCGTGCGGATGTCCTCGCGGTGGATCTCGATGAGCGCCAGGCTGCCCGGCGCCTGCGCGTTCACCGCCGCATGCACCGCCTTCACCAGCGATGACTTGCCCATGCCCCTGGCCCCCCACAGCATGGCATTATTGGCCGGCAGCCCGGCCGCAAACCGCCGCGTGTTCTCCAGCAAAATACCCTTCTGCTGCTCAACCCCCTGCAACAACGCCAAAGCCACGCGCGAAACCTTGAGCACAGGCACCAGCCGGCCTAGCTCGGGGTGCCACACAAACGCATCCGCCCCGCCCAAATCCGGTGTGGCCGGCGGCGGCGGGGCCAGCCGTTCCAAAGCCTCGGCAATCCGGCGCAACACATCATCTTCCATCAATCGTCTACCCTAGTTGACTGTCCCGGCGCGCACCCTATGGTCCGCCACGAATAACGGCAACCAGGATCAAACATGTTTATCTCCTCCGCCTACGCCCAGACCGCCACAGGCCTGGCCGCAAACCCCGCCATCGGCACCATCATCCAGATCGCCCCCTGGCTCCTCATCGGCGCCGCATTCTGGTTCATCCTCCTGCGCCCGCAACAACAACAACAAAAACAACTCAAAACCCGCATCAACACCCTCAAACGCGGCGATAAAGTGGTCACCGCCGGGGGCATACTGGGCGTGGTCAAAAAAGCCACCGACGGCGCCGACACCATCGACGTCGAAATCGCCGCCAACATCACCGTCACAATCCTGCGCTCCACCATCACCAGCATCACCGACGACAAAGCCGACAAGGTTTAAGGGCGCGGGCGTTCCACGGAAAAGGCCAGGGCTCTGCCCTGGACCCGCCAAGGGCCGAAAGGCCCTTGGATCCCACCCGGGTTATAAAAAGAGGGCCCATTCCAGCACGTGCGTGGCACGAGTGGGGATGGGCCCTCTTTTTATAACCCGAAGTTATGGGGGTCTGGGGCCTCAGGCCCCAGCGGGTCCAGGGCAGAGCCCTGGCCTTTTTCCTTGAAACACCCCCGCCCTTAAAACCTTCTCGCCGTTGTGAAGCGGGCGACGTCGGTGAGGGTGGTGCGCATGTCGCTGTCGGGGAAGATGGCGAGGGCGGTTGTGGCGCTGGCCACGAATTCGTCGGCGCGCGTGATGGTGCGGGCGATGGTGTTGTGGCGCTGGATCAGGGTCAGCGCCTGGGCGAGGTCGGCGTCGGTTTGCTCGTTATGCTCGATGGTGCGGGTCCAGAAGGTTTTTTCGTCCGGGGTGGCGTCGGCTATGGCCAGGAGCACGGGGTAGGTGAGTTTGCCTTCGCGGAAATCGTCGCCCACGGCTTTACCAAGCTCGTCCTGGTCGGCCGCGTAGTCCAGGGCGTCGTCCACGAGCTGGAAAGCCATGCCGAGGTCCATGCCGAACTGGGCGAGGGCGGCGCATTCGGCGGGAGAGCGATCGGCGATCACGGCGCCGACTTCGCAGGCCGCGGCGAACAGGGCGGCGGTTTTGCCGCGGATGACCTGGAAATAGCGGTCCTCCGAGGTAGTAAGGTCGTTCTGCGTGGTGAGCTGCAGCACTTCACCTTCAGCAATGGTGGCGGACGCCCCGCAGAGGATGCGCAGGACTTCGAGCGAGCCGTCCTCGACCATGAGCTGGAAGGCGCGGGCGAAGAGGAAATCCCCCACCAGCACGGAGGGCTTGTTGCCGAACACGGCATTGGCGCTGGCCGCCCCACGGCGGAGCTGGGATTCATCCACCACATCGTCATGCAGCAGCGTAGCGGTATGGATGAACTCGACGCAGGCCGCGAGTTTGATATGCCGTTCGCCCGCATAGCCGCAGAGTTTGGCGCTGGCGAGGGTGAGCAGCGGGCGCAGGCGCTTGCCGCCGGAGGCGACGAGATGTGCCGCGAGCTGCGGGATGAGGGCGACGGGGCTGTCCATCCGGTTGACGATGGTCTGGTTGGTGGCCGTCAGGTCGCGCTCCAGCAGGCTGGTCAGCCTGTTCAGAGCGTCGGCCGTTACCGTCGTCGCACCATCCACGATAGATACCCTAACCTGTTACCCGTATTTGCGTTACCACCATATCCATCGAATTTGCGAAAGGGGCAACCTGCCATGGCAGGGGTGACAGAGGGGGGCTTGCTGGGCAACCGCCTGATTTACAAGCAGTTACAGGATGGTCATCGCAGCGGGTTTGAGCCGGTATTGCTGGCGGCCTGCGTGCCGGCGCAAGCGGGTGAGACGGTGCTGGAGGTTGGTACGGGTGCTGGTTCGGCGCTGTTGTGCCTGGGCGCGCGCGTGCCAGGCGTGCGCGGCGTGGGGGTGGAGCGTGAGGCGGCGCTGGTGGAACTAGCCGCCGAAAACTTTAGAATCAACAACTTGCATGATTTTTCCGCGATCCAGGGCAATGCCGCCGCCCTGCCCTTCGCCTCGCAATCCTTCGCCCATGTGCTCGCCAACCCGCCCTGGTTCAACGTGGCAGGCACGGCCTCACCGGACGCCAAACGCGATTCCGCCCACCGCGCCACGCCGGATCTTCTCGCCGTATGGATCGCCGAGCTGGGCCGCGTGGTCCGGCCGAAAGGAAGCATCTGCCTGATCCTGCCCGCCGCCAGCTTTGCCGTGGCCGCATCCCAGCTCCGTGCGTCAAAATGCGGCGGTATTTCGCTCATCCCCCTCTGGCCGCGCGCCGGCCAGGCCGCCAAAATGGTCATCCTCACCGCCACCAAGGCCAGCCGTGCGGCGGACAAGGTACATCCTGGGCTGGTGCTGCATGACGACCAGGGCATTACCCCGCAAGCCCAGGCGATATTACGCGACGGCGCCGCGCTGATTTAGGGTTTAGAAATCATCAAGAACACCCGGCTGACGCAAACAAGCAACGGCGCGCGGACCAGTCCGGACGGACACAAAATACGCCTCGTTTAAGGCCCATATAGCATTGATAAATATATATTTTACCCCTATGCCGCGCCGTAAAGCAGCGGGGTTTGCGTGCTTGACTTCTTACGGGGCCGTCTTTAACCGGGCGCGATGCCCCTCCCCGCCCCAGCAGCGCCCCAAAAATTGCTCTGCCTGGAAGTGGCCCGCTTTGTGGCGGCGTTTTGCGTGGTACTGGCTCATTTGTCGGCGAGCGCCTTCATTTTTCATCTAGGCAGACCGGTTGTGTCGGCACCGGCAAATGCCGCGGTGCTGTTTTTCTTCACGCTGTCAGGCTTTGTCATCCACAATGCCCATGCGCGCGATTCCGGAAATGTGAAGCTTCTGCCGCGCTATGCCTGGCGGCGCTTCATGCGCATATTCCCGCTCTACTGGCTCTCGCTTGTACCGATCCTGATCTATATCGGCATCGGGGCGTTGCGGGCCTGGCCGCTTGGCTATACGGCCGCCTTGTTCAGCCTTTCGCCCTTCACGGATTTTTCCTTCCAGGAGTATAACCCGCCGGCCTGGACGCTGCGCTGCGAGTTGCTGTTCTATATTATCTATGGTTTGGCGCTGCTCCCGCTGCTGCGGCGCGTGCTGCTGCCGGTATGGGCGGCGCTGCTGGCCACCGCCTGGGGACTCACCTTGGCTGGACACGGCGGGCCAGGCTGCGTGGCGCCCTTTCTGCCCCACGGGCTGGCGCTGCATCTGCTGACCTTCAACAATATTTTCTTCTTCGCCGGGCTATTGGCGGCTGAGGCAACTGCGCGGCTGCGGCCGGGGGTGTCCTGGCTCTGGGCCCTGCTGGCCGTGGCAATCATCACGCTGCTGGCGCTCGGGCTTGTCTCCTGGGGCCGCCTAGACGCGCCAGACGGCAGCGTGATGATCGCCACGGCCAAATTGCCCTTCATTGCGGCGGGGTTTGCGGCGCTGCTGTTCGCCCTGGCCGGGCTGGAGCGCAGCGGAACGCTGCATCTGCCGCGCCAGGCGGCCTTGCTGGGCGCCATGTCCTACCCGCTTTACATATTGCAAGCCGAGGTGTGGTTCCTGGCCTATCTGTATTTTACCAGCCATCCGGCCGCGTTGTCTTTGTACACCCCGCGCTCGATGCTCTGCCTGCTTCTGGCCGGCGCATTGCTGGCAAGTTATCTGGCAGCCATATTGTTCGACATGCCATTGCAGCGCCTGGCCCGGCGGATTGCCTAGAGGGAAGTGCTCATGAGCGATACGCGGCATAGCAAACTCATCACCTTGGAAGTGGCGCGGTTTATCGCCTCGTTCTGCGTCGTGATCGAGCATCTGGGCGGGGTTGGCATGAGCATCGGGCTTGGCCCGCGTTTGGTGAGCGGCCCGGCGCCTGCGGCCGTGATGTTCTTCTTCGCCCTCTCCGGCTTCGTCATTTACAACGCGCATTGGCAGGATGCCGGGAAGACGCATCGGCTGCCGCGCTATATCTGGCGGCGTTTCTGGCGCATCTATCCCATCTACTGGCTCTCCTTATTGCCGATCCTGCCGTTGTTATGGGCCGGCATGACGGCGCATTATTCGGCGCGGGTTTTCAGCCTCCTGCCTTTCACACCTATCGATTTCCCGGAGATTGACCCGCCGGCCTGGACGCTACGCTACGAAATGGCTTTCTATATCATGTTCGGCCTGTCGCTGCTGCCTTATCTGCGGCGGGTAGTGCTGCCGCTTTGGTTCGTCCTGCTCGCCTGGAACTGGTTTGGCGGGGCTTTAAAAGCGGGTCCGCTCCGCGCCTGGTTGAACACCGACGGTCTGCCGGCCCATCTGTTCGGCCTGTTCAACTTCATGTTCTTTGCGGGTGTGGCGGCTGCGTTTCTGTTCGTCCGCGTCCCGCCGCCGGCACGCTGGCGCTGGCCATTTTTAGGCGTAAGCGTGGTCTTCATGGGCGTGATGCTGTGGCTGAGTCATGGCGGCATGAGGTATCCGATTGTGCCGCTCATGCCTGTTACCGCCGCGAGCTACGCCGCCGTCATCTTTGCCCTCGCCGCACTCGAGCAGGGCGGGCAGCTCCGCCTGAGCCCGCGCTGGGCCATTCTGGGGGCCATGTCATATCCGCTGTACCTGTTGCATGCCGCCCTATTGCTGCGCATCGACGTGTATTTCAGCCGGGTGCCTGGCTCGATCCGGCATTTCACCACGCTCTCCTTGTTCCTGGCGGAGCTGGCCCTGGCGCTGTTTTGCGCCTGGCTCACCGTCGTGCTGTTCGACCGCCCGCTGCAGCGCCTGACGCGGCGGGTAATGTAATTGCCGCGACCCGGCGCCGTGTCGCGCCGATCATAATTTCGCCCGATTCGAATGCCCGTCCCCCCGCTTGACGCCCCTCGAGCCCGGCACCACACTAGAACATACCAGAAACATGAGCGGCGGGACGAGGTGTGACTCGGCTGCGGACTCGTCAAGCCAAAAAAACTTCACCCAGGACATGTAGTAGTGATTGCGGTAAGGGTTCACTATATGTTGTTATGCGCTCCGCTTTACGATGCGCTTACGATGGAACGAGAGGCCGCCCAATGAACGTGATGACGAAGCCCGAAGCCGCCCTGCTCGACACCGCCGTACAGATGCGCGGACGCCACCAGGTACAGGTGGACCACTCCCGTGACGCGCTGCTGACCGATTTCGGCCGCGCCACGCTGGACGACCGCTACCTCCTGCCCGGCGAAGGATATCAAGACCTTTTCGCCCGCGTCGCCTCCTATTATGGCGACAACCAGCCGCACGCCCAGCGGCTGTACGACTACATCAGCAAGATGTGGTTCATGCCCGCCACCCCGGTACTCTCCAATGGCGGCACCGATCGCGGCCTGCCCATCTCCTGCTTCCTCAACGAAGCCACCGATTCCCTCGATGGTATTCTGGGCCTGTGGAACGAGAATGTCTGGCTCGCCTCCAAGGGCGGCGGCATTGGCTCCTATTGGGGCAACCTCCGCTCCATCGGCGAGAAGGTGAAGGGTGCGGGCAAGACCTCCGGCATCATCCCCTTCATCCGCGTGATGGACAGCCTCACCCTCGCCATCTCCCAGGGCGATCTGCGCCGCGGCTCGGCCGCCGTGTATCTGCCGGTCTGGCATCCCGAGATCGAGGAATTCATCGAAATCCGCCGCCCCACCGGCGGCGACCCCAACCGCAAGGCGCTCAACCTGCACCACGGCATCCTGCTGTCCGACGCATTCATGCGCGCGGTGGAAGCCGATGAGCAGTGGTCCCTGCGTTCGCCGAAAGACGACTCCCATGTGCGGTCGGTCTCCGCCCGCGCCCTCTGGGTCCGCATCCTCACCGCCCGCATCGAGACCGGCGAGCCGTACCTCATCTTCTCCGACCATGTGAACAACGCCCGCCCCGAGCAGCACAAGCTGGCCGGGCTGGAGGTCAAAACCTCCAACCTCTGCGCCGAGATCATGCTGCCCACCGGCATCGACCAATACGGCAAGCAGCGCACCGCCGTGTGCTGCCTCTCCTCGCTGAACCTGGAAACCTGGTTCGAATGGCATAAGGATGAGCAGTTCATCGAGGACGTGATGCGCTTCCTCGACAACGTGCTGGAAGATTTCATCGCCAAGGCCCCGGACTCCATGGAGAAGGCCAAATACGCCGCCTTCCGCGAGCGCTCCGTCGGCATGGGCGTCATGGGCTTCCACTCCTTCCTGCAAGACCAGAACATCCCCTGGGAAAGCGTGATGGCGAAAGTGTGGAACGTGAAAATGTTCAAGCACATCCGCGCCGGCGCCGATGCGGCTTCCAAAAAACTGGCCGAGGAGCGCGGCGCCTGCCCCGATGCCAAGGATTACGGCATCATGGAGCGGTTTTCCCACAAAATCGCCATCGCCCCCACCGCCTCCATCTCGATCATCACCGGCAACACCTCGCCGGGCATCGAGCCCATCGCCGCCAATGTGTTCCTGCAGAAGACGCTCTCGGGCAGTTTTTCCGTCCGCAACCGGCCGTTGCAGAAATTACTGGCCAAATATGGACGCGATGACGAGGAAACCTGGTCCTCCATCACCACCACCAAGGGCAGCGTGCAGCATCTGGATTTCCTCACCCAGCATGAGAAGGATGTGTACAAAACCGCCTTCGAGCTGGATCAGCGCTGGATCGTCGAGCACGCGGCGGACCGCACGCCCTTCATCTGCCAGAGCCAGTCGATCAACCTGTTCCTGCCGGCCAATGTGAACAAGCGCGATTTGCACCAGATCCATTTCCAGGCCTGGAAGCGCGGGGTAAAATCGCTGTATTATTGCCGCTCGCTCTCTATTCAGCGGGCTGACAATGTGTCCGAGAAGCGCGAGAAGGCGGCGGATTTCCACTCCGTGCCGGTGGAAAACCAGCAGTTGCCGCTGGCCGCGGCGGGCACCAACTATGAAGAGTGCCTGGCCTGCCAGTAGAAGTAAAAAGGCCAGGGCTCTGCCCTGGACTCGCCAAGGGGCCTCGCCCCTTGGATCCCCGCCCGGGCCTGAGGCCCGGACCCCGTTAGTTTAGGATTGGGGCAAACATGGCCCAGAGTTTGAAGGCGTTTATAATGAGCGGACAGATCATCGCGCCGGCAGCGGACGTGGAGCAAAAGTTTGACCTGCTGACCGAGAACCCGGTCTACAAACCCTTCCGCTACCCCTGGGCCTACGACGCCTGGCTCACCCAGCAGCGCGTCCACTGGCTGCCGGAGGAAGTGCCGCTCGCCGATGACGTGAAGGACTGGCACAAGAACCTCACCATCGGCGAACGCAACCTGCTCACCCATATCTTCCGCTTCTTCACCCAGGCTGATGTCGAGGTGAACAACTGCTACATGAAGCGCTACAGCCAGGTGTTCAAACCCACCGAAGTGCTGATGATGCTCTCCGCCTTCTCTAACATCGAGACCGTGCACATCGCCGCCTATTCGCATCTGCTGGATACGGTCGGCATGCCCGAGGTCGAATACTCCGCCTTCCTCAAATTCAAGGAGATGAAGGACAAATACGATTTCATGCATGGCTTCTCGGTGGAGAACAAACATGAGATCGCCAAAACCCTTGCCGCTTTCGGGGCTTTTACGGAGGGCCTGCAGCTCTTCGCCTCCTTCGCCATCCTGCTGAATTTCCCGCGCTTCAATAAGATGAAGGGCATGGGCCAGATCATCACATGGTCAGTGCGCGATGAATCGCTGCACTGCGAATCCATCATCAAACTCTTCCGCACCTTCGTGCAGGAAAACCCGGAAATCTGGACCGAGGAACTGCGCCGCGACATCTACCTCACCTGCGCCACCATCGTCGATCACGAGGACGCCTTCATCGACCTCGCCTTCGAATTCGGCGCCATCGAGGGCCTGACCGGCGAAGAGGTGAAACGCTACATCCGCTATATCGCTGACAGGCGGTTAGGCCAGCTTGGCCTGAACCCGCTCTTCCATGTTGAGAAGAATCCGCTGCCCTGGCTGGACGAAATGCTGAACGCGGTCGAGCACGCCAATTTCTTTGAGAACCGCTCTACCGAATACAGCAAGGCCTCCACCACCGGCAGTTGGGAAGACGCCTTCGCCGAATTCACCCCCGGCGGCGATGCCGAGCCTGCGGCGATTTAACACAAAATTTATCCGGGGGTAATGTTAGAAGCTCCCGCCTAGGTTGTATCCCTTCACATTTGCGCGAGCCTGTCCGGTCACTTGGCTGGACAGGCCATAAATGTTCTAATATTTCTTGACAAAATGCGCTGTAGGACGTTTCAAATACTGCAACACAGAAAAAAAACTCAACTGCGGCGCCCAATGTTTTTTAACGGATTTAAGTATAATGACTGGTATCACTGACGCAGAGGACGGCTCCGAGACCTCGGCACGCACAGGCAGCGGGGCCCCGCGCTATAGCCGCCGGCTGTCCGATAAGATTTTGCTCGCTTTCCACCACGCCTGCGACCAGGGCGATTACGAAATTGCTGAGCAGCTCCTAAGAATTCTTGAAAACATGCTCACGCGCCGTACGGTGCCGCCCGATGCCAACCGGCGCAAAAGCATCGAAAGCCTGGTGGCCGCGCACGAGCGGCTCTGGCATCTGCGCCACCCGGAAAAACAGTACGGCTGACACAACAACAGTAGCGCTGACACAACGGTAGATTGTGCGACGGCGCTGCCGTAAATCTCAGCCAACAAACTTCAGACCACAAACTTCAGACCACGAACTTTCAGACCACGAACTTCTGGAACGTCACTTCGCCGCCGACATTGAACGTCAGCCCGGCCCATTGCCCGTACTGGTCGTACCAGACGGAGAGGTGCAATTTGCCTGTCACATCATAGCGCTGCGCCAGCACTATACCGCCCTCGGCGGTGGGCAGATTGTTCCAACCCGGTGAGCTGACGATGGCCGGGTAATGCCGCCCGGTCTCGATGTTCAATATCATCGCATCCAGCATCGCCTTGTTCCAATAGGTCAGCGGCAGCATCGCCGGCTGGCCGGTGTAATTGTAGTTTCCGGCCTTGGTGCTTTGTATGGCGAAGCCGCCATCAACCGGGCTGGCATGCACCTCCAGCGGGGTGCCGTTATGGTTCACCTTGCTGTCCACCCCGCAAAAATCCGTGCCGGACCAATGCTCCGTGGCAGCGCAACTGTAGCGGAACACGGGCACACCCATCAGCCGCACAACCAGCGCCGCCTGGATATCCACCCGCAACTGGTCGCCGGTTTGCGTGAACACCAGATGCTGCTCGCCCACCGGCGTGCCGGAATGGAAGATCTTGAAGCCGATCGCCCCGGAGGCCGGCACCGGCAGCCCTTCGGCTCGCGCTGGCCCCGCCAGCATCACCCCCGCGGCACCACCCATGGCGCCCAGAACCACATCGCGCCGCTGCATCTAACGCCCTTCCCTTTGTTCCCATCCCCTTGCACAGAGGCGACAGGCGCCTTACGCCATGGCACTATAAGCACATGCATCAGTTGATTCTACTCCGCCACGCCAAGGCCGTGCCCGAGGGCAAAACGCCAGACCATGAGCGCGGCTTAACAGATATAGGCCGTGCCGCCGCCACGGCCATCGGCCAGGCGATGAAGCGGGCCGGCCTCGCCCCGGAGGTGGTGCTGGTCTCCACCGCGGCGCGTACCCAGGCCACGCTCGAACAACTGGAATCAGCCGATGTCTGGGAGGAATGGCCCAATATAGACGCCATGCCCGGCCTCTATATGGCAAGCTGCTCACAAATTCGTGATATATTGCGCGACCTGCCGGAAACCGTGCGCAGCGCCATGGTCATCGGCCATAACCCTGGCTTGCATGACTGCGCCCTCTCTCTGGCCGGCCACAGCGTCAGGCCCGAGCATAAAACCCTTGAGAACGGCTTTCCCACCGCAGGCCTGGCGGAATTCCTCGTCACCACCCCCTGGCGCCGCCTTGGGGCCGGCAATGCCACGTTGCAACGGTTAGTGGTGCCTAAAGACATCATCTGATACCTAGTTTGCTGCGTTGCGGCGCGGGCGCTTTACAGGAAAGTTAGGATTGAATAACCCTGTCCGGGTATGCAACTCTCAGCCAGGAGGGATCCCGAAGGGGAAACCGCTCCTGGCCCCCCTGAAAACGCCCAACACCATCAAGGGAAGGTGAATCCACATGGCTCCATCAGCAACCAGCAAACAGGTCGGCACCGCAACGCTGACCTATGGCGACAAATCCGCCACTTTGCCCGTCCTCGGCGGCTCGCTCGGCACTGATTGCGTGGATGTGCGCAAGCTGCAGAGCCAGCTCGGCATCTTCACCTTCGACCCCTCCTACGGCGCCACCGCCTCCTGCGAGAGCGCCATCACCTATATCGATGGCGATGAGGGCATCCTGCTCTATCGCGGCTATCCCATCGACCAACTGGCCGAGAAATCGACCTTCCTGGAAGTGGCCTACCTGCTGCTGAACGGCGAGCTGCCCACCACGCCGGAGCTGGAAACCTTCACCACCGGCATCACCCGCCACACCATGCTGCATGAGCAAATCCGCAGCTTCTGGTCCGGCTTCCGCCGCGATGCCCACCCAATGGCCATGCTCTGCTCCGTCGTCGGCGCCATGTCCGCCTTCTACCCGGACAGCATCGACATCCGCGACCCGCGCCAGCGCGAAATCTCCGCCTTCCGCATGATCGCGAAAATCCCGACCATCACCGCCTGGGCGCATAAATACAACATCGGCCAGCCCTTCATATACCCGCGCAACGACCTCTCCTACGCGGAAAACTTCCTGTACATGTTCCACGCCGTGCCGGCCGAGGATTACGTCCCCAATCCCATCCTCACCCGCGCCATGGACCGCATCTTCATCCTTCACGCCGACCATGAGCAGAATGCCTCCACCTCCACCGTGCGCCTGGCAGGCAGCACCGATGCCAACCCCTTCGCCTGTATCGCCGCCGGCATCGCCTCGCTCTGGGGCCCGGCACATGGCGGCGCCAACGAAGCCGTGCTGAAGATGCTGGCCGAAATCGGCACCATCGATAAAATTCCCGCCTTCATCGAGCAGGTGAAGGACAAGAACAGCGGCGTGAAGCTCATGGGCTTCGGCCACCGCGTTTATAAAAACTTCGACCCGCGCGCCAAAATCATGCAGCAGACCTGCCACGAAGTCCTCGCCGAACTCGGCATCAAGGACGAGCCGATGCTCGACCTCGCCATCGAGCTGGAACGCATCGCGCTGCACGACGAATATTTCGTCTCCCGCAAGCTCTACCCGAATGTGGATTTCTACTCAGGCATCATCCTGAAAGCGATGGGCTTCCCCACCGCCATGTTCACCCCCATCTTCGCCCTTGCCCGCACCGTCGGCTGGATCAGCCAGTGGAAAGAGATGATCGAAGACCCCTCCAACCGCATCAACCGCCCCCGCCAGATCTACACCGGCGCACCCGCGCGCGATTACGTGGCTCTTGGCGACCGGGGTTAATAAGGAAAAAGGCAAGGGGCTCTGCCCCTTGACCCCGCTGGGGCCTGAGGCCCCAGACCCCCGCTACTTAAGACTTAAAAAAGAGGCCTGCCTCCTCGCTGTTTCAACAGTTAGGTGGCAGGCCTCTTTTTTAAGTCTTCAACTAATGGGGTCTGGGCCTCAGGCCCAGTGGGGGTCGAGGGGGCAAAGCCCCTCGCCTTTTTACGCATGAACCCGCTCCACAATAGCCCGTGGCGCAATCTGGCGGCGGGTGTGGGGTATTTGCTGGTTGTGATCCTGCTGGCGACGCTTGCTTTCATGCGAGCGGGCTGGGGTTTGGCGGATTCTTTCTATTTCGTTATCAGCACGGTATTTCTGGTGGGGTACGGCGAGGTTCACCCGATCAATTCGCCGTTTTTATATACCAGCACGATTGCGACGATCGTGCTGGGCTGGCTGGGGATTACCTTTCTGGCTGCGGCGCTGGTCCAATTTATTACGTTTACGCAGCTTCAACAATTGCTGGGAACCAAGCGGATGAAAACGCAAATCGCCAAGATGTCCGGGCATGTGATTGTGTGCGGCTATGGCCGCATTGGCAGCATGTTGGCCGATGAGTTGAAGGCGGGCGGTGTGGATTTCGTGATCGTCGACCGCGAGGAGGACAAGCTGGCCGAGGCGACGGCGCGCGGGCATCTCACCTGGGTAGGCGACGCCACGGATGAGGCTGTGCTGGAGGCCGTGGGTGTGCACAAGGCGCGGGCTTTGGCCTGTGTGGTGCCGAATGATGCGGTGAATGTGTTCATTACACTATCGGCGCGCAACCTGAACAAGGATATCGAGATCATCGCGCGCGGCGAGGCAACCAGCACCAAGAGCAAGCTGCTGCGCGCCGGTGCCAGTGCCGTGGTGGAGCCGACGCATATAGGAGCGGAGCGGATTGCCCAGCTTATTCTGTTCCCGCAAAGCGCGAAGATCACCGATTCCGGCTATATGCACGCGCTGACGGCGGGGCTGCATGGGCTGGGGCTGGAGTTGGAGGTGATGGCGGCCGGCGCCGATGGCCCGATGGCCGGTGCCACGATCGAAGCGGTGGAGCGCACCGCGGGGGGCACGATGTTCGTGGTGGCGCTCAACCGCAAGCATGGCGAAACATTGCGCCGCCCCGATCCTTCCACGGTCATCGAGGCCGGCGACGGCGTGGTGGTGATTACCCGGGCCGGGCGGAGTACGCCGCGCGGGGGTTAGCCACCCCTTTACATCGCTATTCTCCGAACTATATATCGCCACATGACGATACAGCGCCCTCCCCCGGCCCACCCATTCGACGAGGCCTTCAAAGCCCTCTCGAACCCGGTGCGGCGCAAGATTCTGGCCGAGCTGAAAGAGCCGGAACAGAATTTTCCCGGCCAGGACCATCCTTACGCCTGGGGCGTCTGCGCCGGCAAAATCGAGGGTGCTTGCGGCCTCTCGCAATCCACCGTCTCCGCGCATCTGTCCCAATTGCATCAGGCCGGGCTGGTCACAGCCAAAAAATGCGGCCAGTGGATTTTTTATAAACGCGATGAAGCTGCGATCGCCCGGCTTCTTGAATTCCTGAACGAGGCCCTATGACCCGAAATTTCCCCCTCCCCCTGCTGGCCCTGGCGCTCAGCGCCTTTGCCATCGGCACCACTGAGTTCGTCATCATGGGGCTGCTGCCGCAGGTGGCTACCTCGCTTGCCGTCAGCATCCCCACCGCCGGCTGGCTGGTCAGCGGCTATGCGCTCGGCGTGTTCATCGGCGCGCCGATCATGGCCATAGCCACGCAGAACCTGCCGCATCGCAGCGCGCTGATGGTGCTGATGGGCATTTTCATCCTCGGCAACATCCTCTGCGCCGTGGCGCCTGGTTATGAATTCCTCATGGTGGCGCGCATCGTCACCGCCCTGTGCCATGGCGCCTTCTTCGGCATAGGCGCAGTGGAAGCATCCTCCCTCGTCGCCCCCAACAAACGTGCCCAGGCCGTGGCGCTGATGTTCACCGGCCTCACTTTGGCCAATGTGCTGGGCGTGCCGCTCGGCACCGCCCTTGGCCAGGCAATGGGCTGGCGCACCACCTTCTGGGCCGTAACCGTGCTGGGCGTCATCGCTCTGGCCGGGCTCTACGCGTTGCTGCCGCGCCACGAGCCCGATGCTGAAAAACCCAATATGCTGGGCGAGTTCAAAAAACTGACCCTGCCGGTCTGGGTCGCCCTCAGCGTCACCGTGGTTTCCTCCGCCTCGGTCTTCGCCATGTTCACCTATATCGCCCCGCTGCTGGGCGATGTGACGCATATTTCCCCGCGCGGCGTCAGCTACACGCTGTTCGTCATCGGCACCGGCCTTACCATCGGCAATTACATCGGCGGCCGGCTGGCGGACTGGCGCGTCACCACCACACTCGTTCTGGTGTTCATCGGCAGCGCCATCATCCTGGCCGGGCTCACCTTCACCGCGCACTACCTCATCCCGGCGGAAATCACCCTCCTGCTCTGGGCCATCTGCGCCTTCTCAGCCATCCCGGCCCTGCAGATCAACCTGGTCAACCTCGGCCGCGACGCCCCCAACCTCATCTCCACCCTCAACGTCGCCGCCTTCAACGCCGGCAATGCGCTCGGCGCCTGGATCGGCGGGCTGGTCATAGCCCACGACCTCGGCTTCATCGCCATCCCCCCCACCGCTGCCGTGCTCGCCCTTGCAGCCCTGCCGCTCTGCCTGCTAGCCCAACCCCTGGCCAAAAGGATCTAACCACCCATGCCCAGCCTGTTCGACCCCATCACCATCGGCGAAATCGACCTGCCGAACCGCATCATCATGGCCCCGCTCACCCGCGCACGCGCAGGGGGGGAGCGCGTTCCCAACGCGCTGATGGCCGAATATTACGTGCAGCGCGCGTCCGCAGGACTTATCCTGTCCGAAGCCATCTCCATTGCCCCGCAAGGTGTCGGCTATGCCGATACCCCCGGCCTGTGGTCCACCGAGCAGGTGGAAGGCTGGAAGCTCGTCACCTCCGCCGTGCGCAAAGCCGGCGGCCGCATCTTCGCCCAGCTCTGGCATGTCGGGCGCATATCACACCCGATGTTTCTGAACGGCGAACAGCCCGTTGCACCTTCCGCCATTAAGGCCGCCGGCCACCTCAGCATCGTGCGCCCGCTTACCGAATATCCCACCCCGCGCGCGCTGGAAACCGCCGAGCTCGCCGGCATCGTGGAATACTACCGCAAGGCCGCGATGAACGCGCAAATGGCCGGGTTCGACGGCGTCGAAATCCACGGCGCCAACGGTTATCTGCTGGACCAGTTCCTGCAGGACAGCACCAACCAGCGCGATGATGAATACGGCGGCAGCATCGAAAACCGCGCCCGCCTGCTGCTGGAAGCCACCGACGCCGCCGCCTCCGTCTGGGGCCCGGAACTCGTCGGCGTGCACCTCGCCCCGCGCGGCGACAGCCACGACATCGGCGACTCCAACAAACTCGCCACCTTCTCCTACGCCGTGCGCGAGCTGGACGACCGCGGCATCGCCTTCCTCTGCATCCGCGAACGCGAAGGCGAAGACGCCATAGGCCCCAAACTGCGCGGCCTGTTCAGCGGCACTTACATCACCAACGAAGCCTATACCGCCGCCTCCGCCCAGGCAGCCCTGGACGCCGGCACAGCCGACGCCGTCGCCTTCGGCAAAGACTTCATCTCCAACCCCGACCTCGTCCAGCGCCTGCGCACCAACGCACCCCTGAACAAATTCGACCCCTCCACCTTCTACATCCCCGGCCCCCAAGGCTACACCGACTACCCCACCCTCTAACCGGTCTGAGGCCGGGACTGGGAATAAGGAAAAAGGCCAGGGGCTCCGCCCCTGGACCCCGCTGGGGCCGTCGTGCGAAGCACGCCTTCGGCGTGACGGCCCCAGACCCCCTAGACTTTAAGGATATGAAAGACGGGCTATGCGCCCCCACGGACCGTGAACATTGTTCAAGGTCCGTGGGGGCGCATAGCCCGTCTTTCATATCCTTTTAAACTAAGGCACCTATATACTTGACTAAGCAAAGTGCCTTTTGTCTGTGCCAAGCCAACTTACTGCTTTGTTGGCGTTGCGTTGACGGCATTGAATCATTCACCATAGAGTTTGGTCGTGCCAATATATCAACCCCTCGACATAGGTGTGCCGCTCAAAGCGAGCTTGAGTGATCTGGTCAATTTTCAGTGGACCATTAACGGGGTGAGCGCGGATTTCATTCTCCCAGATGATGATGCACATCTATTACGGGTAGCGTTTGACCGGCAATGCATCGTGCGTCTTTTGGACGAAATGCCGCTCAGCACGGAGAATGATACTGGACCGAATGAAGGACTGATCTCAGAGAATTTTGCCTACAGCGTTGAAGGTGCCGCATTTTCGCAAGCGCAATCTGAGGCATGGAAATTGACCGTCAAACCTGCAACTCATTATCGCTTCATAACCGGGTGGACCTGTTTGGACATATTATCGCAGGCTGCCCCGTCTTTTACGATAATTGCTCGTCCCCCTTAAAATTCAACCACTTAGTTAAGTATATAGTTGCCTAAACTAATGGGGTCTGGGCCTCAGGCCCAGTGGGGGTCGAGGGGGCGAAGCCCCTCGCCTTTTCCTTATTCCCAGTCCCAGCCTCAGAACAGTTCGACGACGGAGTTGGCCTTCTTGGCGTCGGCGAGGCTGCCATCTTTTACGAGCCATTCGTGGCATTGTACCTGGTTGCGGCCGCGTTGTTTGGCCACGTACAAGGCTTCATCGGCGCGGCCGAAGGCGGAGGCCCCGGTGTCGTTAGGGCTGAAGCTGGACAGGCCGATGCTGATGGTGACGCGCCCGACCTGCGGGAAGGTGGTGGCATGCACGATGGCGCGGAAATCATTCAGCATTCGCCACGCATCGTCGGGATTGGCGCCGCCGAGCAGCACCACGAATTCCTCGCCGCCGAAGCGGAACACGCCATCGCTGTCTTCCAGCGTCTGCTCCATCAGCCGCGCCATCAGGATGAGCACTTCATCGCCGTAGGGGTGGCCGAATTCATCGTTGATGCGTTTGAAGAAATCGATATCGGCGACGCCGATGACGCCGCAGCGGCGGATCGAGGCCTGGTGGAAGAGGGTGGAGAAGCTGCGGCGGTTGAGCAGCCCGGTCAGCTCGTCGCGCTCGCCGTAATCGAGCAGCCCGGCGTGGTTGCCGTATACTTTGATCAGACTGGCGATCATATGTTCTTCCAGCCTGGTGAAGGGCTCGGGCCGGACCAGCTCCAGCAGCCCGGCCACGCGGCTGCCGTCGTGGATGGGATAGACATGGCGCGCCGCCAGGCTGCCGATACGGCTGCGCACCGGGGTGGCCGACTCCAGGCAGCTCCGGCATTCCGCCACCGGTTGCAGCAGGAGTACCTCTGCCCCCAGCGGCGGCAGGCTCACCTGCGCGCGCAATTTCGCCTCGCCACTCCGCCGCCCCACCCGCCATAGTATCAGCTCGGACGCCTCGGCGAGCCTGAACACAACCGCTGCAAAGGCCCGCTCCAGCTCGTGCCGGTTGCGCAGATGCGTAAGCTCGGCAATGGTTTCAAGAAGATCTGTCATGAGTGCTGCCCGGGACCATGCACCCCCAACCCTTAAAATCTTGCCAACAAACCCGACCACGTTAAATTTCGTCCAGCTTTCGAGCGAAGCAGCCCTGAGCCCCGCTGAGCTCTGCTCTGCTCTGCCCTGCTGAGCCCCGCTGAGCTTTGCTCAGCCCTGCTGAGCCTGGGCTGCCCATTTCATTATACGCGCTTGGTTGGTATAGACCGGCTCCACCGAACTTCCGCCCAACTGAACTTTCCGAAAGTACAAGACCATGGCCCGGCGCCGCCAGTTATACGAAGGCAAAGCGAAAATCCTGTTCGAGGGCCCCGAGCCCGGCACGCTCGTGCAGTATTTCAAGGATGACGCCACCGCGTTCAACGCCCAGAAAAAGGGCACGATCACCGGCAAGGGCGTGCTGAACAACCGCATCAGTGAATTCCTGATGATGAAATTGGCCGAGATCAACATCCCCACGCATTTCATCCGCCGCCTCAACATGCGTGAGCAGTTGATCAAGGAGGTCGAGATCATCCCCGTCGAGGTGGTGGTCCGCAACATCGCCGCCGGCTCCATCAGCCAGCGCCTCGGCATACCCGAGGGCACGCGCCTGCCGCGCTCGATCATCGAGTTCTATTACAAGAACGACGCGCTGAACGACCCGATCGTGGCCGAAGAGCACATCACCGCCTTCGGCTGGGCCACGCCGCCGGACATGGACGACATCGTTCACCTGACCCTGCGCATCAATGATTTCCTCTCCGGCCTGTTCCTCGGCGTCGGCATCACTTTGGTGGACTTCAAAGTCGAGTTCGGCCGGCTGTATGAGAATGAGGACATGCGCATCGTGCTCGCCGATGAGATCAGCCCGGATAATTGCCGGCTGTGGGATACCAAGACCAACGAGAAGATGGACAAGGACCGTTTCCGCCGCGACCTCGGCAAGATCGAAGAAGCCTATCAGGAAGTGGCACGGCGTCTGGGCATTCTGCCCGAAGCCGGCGCGCGCGACCTGAAGGGCCCGGACACGATGCAGTAAGAAGCAGCTTTTTGAAAAAAGCTACACCAAAAACTTTTGCTCCCGGGCCATCGGCGCCGGCCCATTCCCGCCTACCACCGTCATGCCGGCGCAGGCCGGCATCCACGACTTGACCAAAGCGAGACACCATGAAAGCCATCGTCACAATCATGCTCAAAAACGGCGTGCTCGACCCGCAAGGCAAAGCCATCGGCCAGGCCCTGAACAACCTCGGCTACGCCCAGGTCGGCGAAGTCCGCGCCGGCAAGATCATCGAACTGGAACTGACGGAAACCGACCCCGCCGCCGCCAAAACAGCCGCCGAGGACATGGCGAAGAAGCTGCTCGCCAATACGGTGATCGAGAGTTTTAGGGTGGAGGTTACGGCGTAGGCGCAGGTCCCGAAATGGGGGGCGGATAGTTTCCCGCATTCTGGGGATCGCTTATACGCATTTTCGCCAGATATTGCGTGCAATCCGAGAATTCCTGGGCGGTGGGCGCGTGCACGGTTATTGTCTTTACCGGCAACTCCTCACCGGGCGAGGTCAAGTCGAGCACTTGATCAGGCTGCGGATCGTAGCGCAGGAACATCGTTATTTCCTGAGCCGGTGACAGTAGCGAACTCGATTTTGCCGTGTCGTTGCAGTAAAAGAGTTTTGGCGCCAATGCGAGAAGATGCGCCATGGTATCGTCCCTGTCGTAGGAGGTTGGATCACCGTCCGGATTACCAGCTTGTATCCAGGTAACACTTTTGGCAAGCATGCCTGCGACATCGCCGTCAGCCCCCTCCCCTTGACTTTTCATCATATAATAACCGATCTCCTCTGAATTCTTTGCGTTCAGCGGGTAAGTCGTCAGAATCTTATCATACAGTCCCACATTCCGCGCCAAACCTGGATTCACACCACAACTTGTCCAGAAGGCCTCCCCCAGCCCTGACTTGTTGATGTTCTCACCCATCGTATCGATCATATAAAAAGCGGTGTCGGTCGTGTTGAGTCCTTGGCCGGACAGGAAATCGCCAAATTCAGAGCATGTCGATGGGAGCGTGGCCTCGTCCAGTTTACCCAGCGCGTCGACCAATGATTTTTCATCCGTCGAATTCAGAGCCTCCGCCACAGTGCTGCTGGTGCCACCCTTGCCCGCTGTCGGAAATGACCCGTCATTCAATTCATCTTGGCTCAAATCGGGAAGTTTGGTATCATTTGCCAGTGGCGGATCACGCAGCAGGGTGCGCCTAAAGACGATTTGAACTGTAATCTCCGCAACATGCTGCCCAGATTTCACATCGTTCAGGAAATACGTATATTTGTCCGGAACGGATGAATACGGGTAGATGCTGCCCAGCGACGAATGCGTGGTGTCATTTCTTCCCGCCGCCGTTTGGATAGCGTCCTGGATCGGGCCGGCGATTGCGCTCAGCACCGCAACCGGTGTGGCCATGGCCGCGCCGACCAAGGACGATGATAAAATCTTGCTCGCATCCGTGGCCGTGGTGATCGTCGAGTCGGTAGAACCGACGCCATCCACATCGATTTCTATCGCTTTCCCATCAGGAATAGGCACCCATGGCGATTCAAGACCTTTGCTTATGGATAGCGTTATACTCTGGCTGCCCGCGGTTTGCATTCCTCCTGTCGTATTATTGTCGATTTCGAACGGCGACAGTGCCGGCAGTGTTTGCCCCGCAATGACCGGCGTGACGACAAAGGAGTATTTCTGATCGCCATCGTTGATCCCTAGCCCATGCGCAATTTTGCTCCAGGTTCCGTTCAGGCTGGTCGACACGTCGCTGGCCCCGGCACCTGTATCCAAATTGGCGCTCACCTGAATGGCGGCATACCAACTGGTCTGCTGGTCCGGCCCAGGCGCGTCAGGACCGGCGGGCATCGAAATCTCGGTCATAAGCGGGCCGAGTGATGTCTGTTGAGGCTGGGGCCCTGGCTGGGGAGAAGACGGGGGTGGAGGGGGAGGAGACGGGGTGCAGGAGAGCAATGCCAGGCAAACGGCCGCCGGTAACGAGAAAGCCATAACTCGCTTCATTCTGCACCTACACCGCCAGGGTTTTATATCCAAAGTTGTATGAAACGCTCCGCGCGCCGTCAATATTATTCCAGCCTCGCTTCGAAAATCGATGGCGCCGGCAATAGCATTCGGAACCAGCCCAGGCAGGCGTCATGAGCTGATCCCCGCAAACTCGTATTGCCTCCCCGCCCCAGTTCCGGCAGGAGGAGCACATGATGAAAGCCGCCATCCTGCTGTTCCCCGGCATCAATCGCGAACGCGACATGGTGCTCGCCGTGCGCCAGAGTTTTGGTCACGAACCCGCCATCGTCTGGCATAAGGAAACCGCGCTGCCTGCCGGCACGGATCTGGTCATTATCCCCGGCGGCTTCAGCTTCGGCGATTATCTGCGCTGTGGCGCGATGGCGGCGCAAAGCCCGATCATGCAGGCGGTAAAAGCCCATGCCGCGCGCGGTGGCTATGTGCTGGGCGTGTGCAATGGTTTTCAAATCCTCACCGAGGCCGGGCTGCTGCCGGGCGCGCTGCTGCGCAATGCCGGTTTGCGCTTCCTCTCCATGGACACGATGTTGCGCGTCGAGCGCGCCGACACCGTGTTCACCAACCATTGGCAGAAGGGCGCGCAATTCCGCGCCCCGATGGCGCATGGCGACGGTAATTATACCGCTGACACCGCGACTCTGGACCGGCTGGAGGGCGAAAACCTGGTCGCCTTCCGCTATGCCGATGGCAACCGCAACGGCTCGGCCCGCGACATCGCCGGGATTTTTGCTCCCAACCTGCGCGTGCTGGGGCTGATGCCGCACCCAGAAAACCTCGTCGACCCGCTGATGGGCGGCACTGACGGCAAACCCCTTTTTGATGCATTGGCTAGCGTATGAGCCCGAATAACCCGGCATTGGCCAACGACACCGAAGCCCTCGCCAAATCCTTCGGCCTGAACGCCGAGGAATATGGCAAAGTCCTCGAAATCATGGGCCGCATCCCGAGCCTCACCGAGCTGGGGATTTTCTCGGTGATGTGGTCTGAACATTGTTCATATAAATCCAGCCGCATCTGGCTGAAGGAACTCCCCACCAAAGCCCCCTGGGTAATCCACGGCCCTGGCGAAAACGCCGGGGTCATCGATATCGGCGAAGGCATGGCGGCGATCTTCAAAATGGAGTCGCATAACCACCCCAGCTTCATCGAGCCCTATCAGGGTGCCGCCACCGGCGTCGGCGGGATTCTGCGCGACGTGTTCACCATGGGTGCCCGCCCCATCGCCAACCTCAACGCCTTGCGCTTCGGCGACCCCTCCTTGCCCGTGACCAAGCGCGTGGTGGACGGCGTGGTGCGCGGCATCGGCGGTTACGGCAATTGCGTCGGCGTGCCCACGGTCGGCGGCGAGGTGAATTTTCACTCCGCCTATAACGGCAACCCGCTGGTCAACGCCATGACGGTCGGCATTGCCCGGCACGACAAGATCTTCCTCTCCGCCGCCGCCGGTATCGGCAATCCCGTGGTTTACGTGGGCTCCAAAACCGGGCGCGACGGCATCCATGGCGCGACCATGGCCAGCACGGAATTCGACGCCGCTTCGGAGGACAAACGCCCGACAGTGCAGGTCGGCGACCCGTTCACGGAAAAACTCCTCATCGAGGCCTGTCTGGAGCTGATGCAGACGGATGCCATCGTCGCCATTCAGGACATGGGGGCTGCCGGGCTCACCTCCTCCAGCGTGGAGATGGCCGGCAAGGGCGGGGTCGGCATCGAGCTGAACCTCGACCACGTACCGCAGCGCGAGACCGGCATGAGCGCCTATGAGATGATGCTGTCCGAAAGCCAGGAGCGGATGCTGCTGGTGCTCAAACCCGAGCGCTCGGAAATGGCACGCGCCATCATCGAGAAATGGGATTTGGACTACGCCGTCATCGGCCATATCACGGATACCGGCCGCATCGTGGTGAAGCACAAGGGCGTCGTGGAAGCCGACATCGCGCTCGACCCGCTGGCCGAGGCAGCGCCCCTCTACCGCCGTCCATTTGTTGAGACGCCGAAGCCCGCCCCGCTCGGCAAGGTTGAGCATACCACCCCTCTGCTTGAAGCTCTCGAAAAATTGATCGCCTGTCCGGACCTCTGCTCACGCCGCTGGATTTTCGACCAGTATGATTCCACCGTCGGCGGCCAGACGGTAAAACGCCCGGCCCAGGCCGATGCCGCCATTGTCCGGCTGGAAGGCACCAAGCGGGCTTTGGCCATCACCGTGGATTGCACACCTCGTTACTGCGTGGCGGATGCGGAAGCCGGCGGTGCGCAGGCCGTGGTGGAAACCTGGCGCAACATTACAGCAACCGGCGCCAAGCCATTGGCAATTACGGATAATATGAATTTCGGCAACCCCGAGAAACCCGAGATCATGGGGCAGTTTGTCAGCGCCATCAAAGGCATGGCCGCTGCCTGTATCGCGCTGGATTTCCCCGTCGTCTCCGGCAATGTCTCGCTTTACAACGAGACCGAGGGCCGCCCGATCCTGCCCACCCCCGCCATAGGTGCGGTCGGCGTGCTGGAGGATGCGGCGCAGGCGGTGGGCTATGGGCTGAACCCCGGCCTGGCGCTGGTGGTCATCGGCGAGACTCGCGGTGAACTCGGCAGGTCGTTGTATTTGCGGGAAATTCTTGGCCGGGAGGAAGGCGCGCCGCCGACCGTGGACCTCATCGCCGAGCGCCGTAACGGCGATTTCGTGCGCGCGCAGATCCTCTCCGGCACGGTTGCCGCCTGCCATGACGTAGCCGATGGCGGGCTGCTCGTGGCCGTAACGGAAATGGCCCTGGCCGGCGATGCCGGTGTGACTTTGACCCAGGAAAACGGCGCGGAATATTGGTTTGGCGAGGATCAGGCCCGCTACGTGCTGGCCGTGCAGGATGCAGCCGCCCTGCTCGCCGCCGCCGCCGCCGCAGGTATTCCGGCAACGCAGATCGGCTCCAGCGTTAATGGGAATAAATTGACTCTCCCCAATGCTGTTGCCATATCCTTGCCACAGTTGCGCGATGCCCATGAGAGGTTCTTCCCCGCATGGTTCGCCTGAAGAGGATCTGACTAATGGCTATGCCAGCGGGTGAAATCGAAGCCCTGATCCGGGCCGCTTTCCCGGATGCGAAAATCGAGATCGAGGACCTGGCCGGCGACAACGACCATTTTGCCGCGAACATCGTCTCTGAAGCCTTCCGCGGGGTCTCCCGCGTCCGTCAACACCAGATGGTTTACGCTGCTCTGCAAGGCAATATGGGCAATGCCCTGCATGCCTTGGCACTGCAGACCTCTGCTCCCGAATAAGGATTCTAGCTCCCATGACCAACCCGGTTTTTGTTGAAATTCAGAAGCATATCGACAGCAGTGAAGTTCTGCTCTTCATGAAGGGCACGCCGCTTTTCCCGCAATGCGGCTTCTCCGCCCGGGTGGTGCAGATCCTCAAACATGCCGGTGTGCCGTTCGCTTCCGTCAACGTGCTGGAAAACCCTGAGATCCGCGACGGGATTAAGGAATTCTCCAACTGGCCGACCATCCCGCAGCTCTACGTCAAAAGCGAGTTCATCGGCGGTTGCGACATCGTGACCGAGATGTACCAGAGCGGGGAGCTGACCGCGCTACTGTCTGAAAAAGGCGTAACCCAGAACGCGGCGTAAAGGCGTACCCATCCCTGGCCATAGTATTCGTCACCGATGAATTGCCGAGACCAGGGGCAGCGGGCCATCTGGCTCTCAATCACGCCATTATCCGCTGGCTGCAAGTCCAGGGATTTACTGTAAAAATTCTGCTCACCGGCGCCAGGCTTGGCCGGCCGGTGCAGCGTTATATGACCGCCGATGTGTCCGGGCCGCATGTGCGGCAATGGATTGGTCAGGTTTTCGCCTCTTCGCTGAGCGCTCTTGCAGGGCTGGCGGCGCGCGCCGTGCTGAGCATATTGCCGGACGGGCTGGGGCAGCATATCCGCCAGACGCGCCACAAGGCCGATATGGTGCTGGGCAGCTTCCCCTCCGCGGAGGATTTGCGCTGGTGCGCCCGCGCCGTGGCCCGGCTGCAGCCCGAGGCGGTGCTGATCGATACCATCTTCCGCAGCCCGCTGCTGGCCGAGCCTGAGCTGCGCGGGTGCAACAGCATCATCATCGCGCATGATGTGTTCCACCGCCGCGCCCAGGCCATAGAGGCCGCCGGCTATAGCGTGCTGCCGCGCGACCTTACCCGCACCCGCGAAGCTGCCCTTCTTGGCCGGGCGGAAAACATCGCCGCCATCCAGCCGGAGGAGGCGGCGGTGATCAGCGCCATGTGCCCCGGCGTAAATGTGTTCACCACCCCCATGCCGGCTTTGCCCTGCCCGCCGCCGGGCAATGTACGGCGCAACTCCGGCCGGCTGGTGTTCGTGGGCAGCGGCGGGCTGCCGAACCTGGACGGGATGCGCTGGTTCCTGAAGGAAATCTGGCCGCTGCTGGCCGGCTATGGCATCACGCTGGATATTATCGGCGATTGCGGCACCGCTTTGCGCCGCCTGCCGCCGGGGGTGCAGGCTTTCGGGCGCGTGCCGGATCTGGCCCCCTATCTGCACCGCGCGGCACTGGCCATCGCCCCGTTGCGCGCTGGCTCTGGGCTGAAGGTGAAGCTGCTCGATTACGCGAGGCACGGGCTGACCACCGTCGTCACCCCGCCTGGGGTCGCCGGTTTCCAGCAGGATGCCAACGCGCCCTTCGTGGTGGCCGGCAGTGCGGTGATGTTCGCGGAGGCGGTGCGCCGGCTGGCGCATAACCCGCCGCCGCCGGATGAGGCACTGGCCTATTGCACCAACCATTACGGCATGGCGGCTAGTTTTGCGGGGCTGGCCGCGGCCTTGCAGCCGGCTCCCGGGTTGGCCGCCGAACAGCGCTTCGGGGCTATTGGGCTTTAAAGGGCACTTTGACGCGAAAGAATCACGCCGGATTACCCCTCGAGTCGCAGTTTTTTACATAAACCGGCTTAACACCCGGCCCGAAATGAATAACAATTCGGTCATTCAGTGTTCATGACAACGGACCTAGGGGTTAATGTGAAGACTCGCCGGCATATCTTCCGTAAACGGCCACGCCACCGCGCCAGACTGCATGCCCTGCTGTTGGGCCTGGTCACCGCACTGGCCTCCGCCCCGGCGGCCGTGCCGCAAACCCTGCCACAGCCGGTTATGCATATTACCGCCGCGCGCTGAGACCCCAGACTTTACTTCTCATGACTTCTTATCGACTCAACGGGCAAAACTTTGCCTAAATAATGTAAAAAACAATTGTCTAGCCGTTAATATTCGGGGGGCAGTTTCAGGGCATGACGTGCCTTGTCTGCCATACCCATGATTAGGTTTCCCACCGAACCGCTGCCGGCAGCGTCCGGCTCCGCGACTGTGCTGCCCTCCCCCAAGGAGCTGCGCCAGCGCACGGCGCGGCGCGAGATAACGGAGCGGCGGCGCATAACGCTGCGGCTACGCCAGGCTTTGTGCACCGGCGGCTTCGTGCTGCATTACCAGCCCATCGTCAGCCTCAGCTCCGGCCTGGCCTGCGGGGCGGAAACGCTCATCCGGCTGCAACACGCCCGGCGCGGGCTGATACCGGCGGCGCATTTCATGCCCATTGCTGAGCGCTCGGATGTGATCGTCGATGTGGCCGGCTGGATATTGAACACCGCCAGCGCCGAAGCCGCCGGCTGGCCGGGGCATTTTGCGCTGTGCACGGCATTGTCCCTACGCCATTTGCAAAGTGGCCGGTTGGTACAGCAGTTGCTGGAGGCGCTCTCGCGTTCGGGGCTGCCGCCGGACCGGCTGCATCTGGAAATCACCGAATCGATGCTGCTCGATGAGAATGACGACACGATTTTTGCCCTGCGCGCGTTGCAGGGCCTGGGGGTGCCGTTCGCGCTGAATAATTTCGGCACGGGCTATGCCTCGTTGAGCGCGCTGAAGCGGCTGAAATTCTCGACCCTTCGGCTGGACCGCTCGCTGATCCAGAACCTCTCCGAACCCTCGGGCGTGGCCATTGTGCGCGCCGCGGTGGAGGCCGGGCATGCGCTCGGCTGCCGGGTGCTGGGCGATGGGGTGGAGACGGAGGAGCAGTTCCAGCGCCTGGTTGAAATCGGCGCCGATGAGGGCCAGGGCCCGTATTTCAGCGCAGCAGTGGATGCGGCGGAGATGGCGGCGATGTTCACGCCAAACTAGCTTGCGGCGGGCTGCTGGCCGCCCTGGTGGTGATGCGCTTTATGCCAGGCCTGGAGATCGTCCAGCGTGACATAGCCTTTATTGCCGGCATCGATTTGCGCGAAATTCTGCACGATATGCGTCAGCCCGGCGGCCTGCGCCTGAGCGAGCGTCAAATGCCCGTCATGCGCCGTGTTCGCGGCATTGAATTTGGCGATGAATTGCTGCTGCCGCCCGTCCTGAGGCTGGGTAGTCTGGGCCTGGGCGGTCTGGGCCTGGGTAGTCTGGGCCTGGGTAGTTTGGGCAAAGACGGCCAGCGGCAGGGCCAAGGCGATGAGTAAACGGCGCATCGGGGTTTCCTCTCGGTTTCCTCTGCTCTGGCAGTACAGTGTAACCGCCGTTTTGCCGGGCGGTAACGATCTCTTGCTGTGCCCCCTCTTTGCTTTGTCCCTCTTTGCTTTGCTCTGGCAAAACGCGGTTACATCCACCGGGTGGCGGGAGGCTGCGGATTGCGGCATAAGCCCGGACCATGAATACCGATCCGGCCGAACAGGCGATTCTCGACACTTTGCGCGCCCGCGGCGCCGGCAAATCCATCTGCCCCACGGAGGCCGCCCGTAACCTGGCCGGCAACCCGCCCGATGACACCTGGCGCCGCAGCCTGGCGCCGGTGAAACTGGCGGCGCAAAGGCTGGCACGGGCCGGGCAGATTGAGATTTTGCGCAAGGGCAAGCCGATTGATCCCTCTACCCTGCACGGCGTGCTGCGCCTGCGCCTGCCCGCGGGGGAATAAATGGCTGACCGGATGACGAATTTCGGCACGGGTGTGCGCGAGGCATGGAGTCTGGCCAAGCCTTATTTCAGTTCCGAGAAAAAATGGCAGGCCTGGGGGCTGCTCGGCGCTGTCATCGCCCTCAACCTGCTGATCGTCGCCATGAATGTGGTGATCACCTATTGGAACAACGATTTCTACAACGCCATTCAGACCTACGACGCCGACACCTGCATCCATTTGCTGTATTATCCCATCATCCATATCAAGGGTTCGCCCGTCCCCATCATCGGCTTTGCCGAGCTCATCGCCGCCTATGTGCTGATCGCCACCTACGCCATTTATCTCGCCCAGATGCTGCAGATAAAATGGCGGCAATGGCTGACGACGCATTATGTCGAGAATTGGCTCTCCAACCGCGCCTATTACATCATCAGCCTGCGCCAAAGCCCCAGCCAGATTCTCGACAACCCGGACCAGCGTATCGCCGAGGATTTGCGTGACTTCACGGCCAACACGCTAACGCTCGGCATCGATTTCATCACCAATCTCGTCACCCTGTTCAGCTTCGTCTTCGTGCTCTACTCGGTCTCCGGCATCGTGCATTGGTTCGGCTTCACCATCCATGGGTATCTGGTGTGGGTGGCTTTGCTCTACTCACTGGTTGGCACAATCATTACGCAGCTCATCGGCCGCAAGATGATCCCGCTCTCCTTCAACCAGCAGCGTCTCGAAGCTAATTTCCGCTACCGGCTGATCCGCGTGCGCGACAATCCCGAAGCCATCGCCTTGGCGCGCGGTGAGGATGACGAGCATGGCGCGCTCAACATCAGCTTCCAGGACGTGCGGGATAATTTCTGGGCGCTGATGCGCCGTAATGTGCCGCTGAATTTTTTTACCAACAGCTTTGCCCAGATCGCGAATATCTTTCCGCTGGTGGTCATCCTGCCGCGTTATTTCGCCAAGCAGATCGGCTTTGGCGCGCTGGCGCAAATCCCCATCGCCTTCGGCCAGGTGCAGGGGGCGCTCTCATGGTTCATCAGCAATTACACAGCACCTATCGGTACAAACACGGCCGGTCTCGTCACCTGGCGCGCTACCGTGTCGCGTCTCTATGGTTTCCGCGAAGCCATGGAGGCTGCCCGCACCGCCTCCACCACCGGGCCGCAGCTTAGCGCTTCAGGCCCGGCTCTGACGCTCAACGGCCTTACCCTGACCCTGCCCGATGGCCGCAAATTGCTGCAAAACGCCAGCCTGACCCTGCCGCCGGGCGAGAAAGTCACTTTTACGGGCCCCTCCGGCTCCGGCAAATCCACATTGTTCCGCGCCATCGCCGGTATCTGGCCGTTTGGTGAGGGCAGCATCACCCCGCCCAGCGGCTCGCTGCTGTTCCTGCCGCAAAAGCCGTATTTCCCGCTGGGCTCTCTCAAACGCAGCCTTACCTATCCCAACGCGGAAGACAGCATCACCGACGAGGCCGCCATCGACGCCCTCACCGCGCTCAACCTCGGCCAGATCGCGCCGCAACTGCACGAAACCCATAACTGGGGCCTCACCCTCTCCGGGGGCGAACAGCAGCGCCTGGCCCTCGCCCGCGCCCTGGTCGCCAAACCGGACTGGCTGTTCCTGGACGAAGCCACCTCCGCCCTGGACCCGGCAATGGCCACCCAGGCACAAACCACCCTCACCCAACGCCTGCCCCACACCACCATCGTCGCCATCAGCCACCACGACACCCCCGCAGCCCGGCACCTCACACTACAGGCTGGGGGTTTGGCTGGTGTTTAGGTAAACAAAAGGCTGGGGCTCCGCCCCTGACCCCGCCGGGGCCTGAGGCCCCGGACCCCCATTAGCTTTTAAAAGGATATGAGAGAGGGGTAATGCGCCTCATGGACCTGTGAACATTGTTCACAGGTCCATGAGGCGCATTACCCCTCTCTCATATCCTTAAAGTCTAGGGGTCTGGGGCCTAAGGCCCCAGCGGGGTCAGGGGCGGAGCCCCAGCCTTTTGTTTACCCAGACACCAACCGAACCCCAATCTGCCGTGCGGCGATGCGGGCGCGGACGGCGTCGAGATGGGGGCCGGTGTAGTGCAGGGGGGCGCAGGCGAGGGTGTCCCGGCGGTGTTGCATGGTGGTGGGGTGGTCGACGAGGACGGAGGTGTCGTTGTCGAAGGCGCCGCGGTGGCCGGTGTCCAGGTAGGATTCGGCGGGGGTGGATTCGGCGAAGATGATGGCGTGCTGGGGCAGTTCGAGGTGGTAGTAGGTGATGTTGTTGCAGCGGTGGTCCTGGCGGATGGAGTTCCAGTTCACCAGCTCTTTGGCGGGGATGAGGATGCCGTCGAAATAGAGGGCGTGGTCGGGTGAGATGGCGAGGTCGCGGGCGGGCACGCCGTCGGCCAGGGCGCCGGCTTCGATGATGATGGGGCGCACGGCTTCCGGGCGGCGGAAGGATTTGATGTTTTCGACGCGGCGGCTGCCGATCCAGACGATGGGTTGTTCCTCGCCGTCCGGGGTGATGAGGAGGTCGCCGATGGCGAGGTCTTCGACCGGGATATCGCCGCGTGTGGTGAGGATGAGTGTGCCGGCGGCGAAGCAGGGGTTGGAGTTGGTTTCGTTGTTGACCGGGGTGGTGGTGGTGAAGACGCCGTCTATGAACGGGTTGTTGGCGTTGGGGTTGGTGCGCAGCTCGAAGGTGAGATCGAGCGTGGCGGTCTCCACGGCGGTGCCGAACAGGCCGATGGCGATGTCCTCGATGATGGTCGCTTCATTGGCGGTGAGGGTGAAGGGGGTACCGGCGCTCCAGCTTGCGGTGCCGTCGATGATGGTGATGGTATTCCCGCTTTGCGCCGCGTAGGTTTCGTGGCTTTCGAAATCAGTATTGTCGCTGCTGGCGGTGGTGGACACATCCATGGCGGTGAAGAGGGATTCGAAGACCTGGATGGTGGCGAAGTCGTTAAGGCCGCCGGCGCCGCCATAGGCACCGGGCAGGAAATTGGTGATGCTGCCGTTGAAATAGGCGCTGCTGGTGGCGGTGCCGTTGGTGGTGACGGTTTCCACGCCGATGGCGCCGCGGGTGAAGATGACCACCCCGTCGATGCCCTCATTGTTCAGGAACTGGATGTTGGTTGGCACGTCGAACGGCTGGGTGATGGTGCCGGGGCCGTAGGAGGCGATGGTGTAACTCGTCATTATACTTCCTGAACTCAACCCAGAGGGCGGCAGCGCACATTCCGCGCGAGGCCACAGCGATTCTGTATTACTCTAGATTGTACCGGAACGGGTTAATGAATCAACAAAGGTGATTCAGATAATAAAGCCGCCGCCGAGGATTCTGGTGCCGTCGTAGAACACCGCGGCCTGGCCGGGGGCGGCGAGTGCCGGTTCGTCCAGGGTGAGGGTGGCGCCGGTGCCATTCGGGGTGATGGCGGCGGGGTGCAGCGTGTCGCGGGCGCGGAGCTTGGCGGTGGCGCGGATTTCGCGGGGCTCGACGAGCCAGTTGACGTCGCGCAAGGTGACGATCTTGCTCTGCGTGCCGCGTGGGCCGACGACGATGCGGCGGGTGCCGGGCTCGATTTTTTTGACCACCATGTGGGCGGCGGCGTCCGGCAGGCGCTTGGCCTGGCCGATGGTGTAGCGGGCGATACCCTGGTGCGCGCCGAGTACGCGGCCATCCTCGGCGACGACTTCGCCGGACTCCAGCGCATCGGGGCGGAATTTTTCGACGATGCCGGCGTAGGAGCCGGAGGGGACAAAGCAGATGTCCTGGCTGTCGGCTTTTTCGGCCACGGCCAGGCCCATTTCCAGGGCCACGGCACGGACTTCGGCTTTTGAGGCGTAGCCGCCGAGGGGGAAGCGGCAGAAATCGAGCTGCGCGCGGGTGGTGGCGAAGAGGAACCAGCTCTGGTCGCGGTTTTCATCCACGGCCTGGTGCATTTCGGCGCCGTTGGGCCCGTCTATGCGGCGGACGTAATGCCCGGTGGCCATGGCTTCGGCGCCGAAATCACGGGCCATTTCAAGAAGATCGCCGAATTTTAGGTGCTGATTGCAGGCGATGCAGGGCACCGGGGTTTCGCCGGCGGCGTAGCTATCGGCAAAGGCCGACATTACGGATTTTTTGAAGCGGGCCTCGGAATCCACCACGTAATGGGCGATGCCGAGGCGGTCGGCGACGCGCTTGGCATCGTATATGTCCTGGCCGGCGCAGCAGGCACCTTTGCGGGCCGTTGCGGCGCCGTGGTCGTAAAGCTGGAGGGTGATGCCGATCACCTCATGGCCGGCGCGCGCCATCAGCCCGGCTACCACCGAGCTGTCGACCCCTCCGGACATGGCGACGGCGATTTTCATTACCCTGCCTTCTTGCTCGGGGGGAGCGTTACGGTGAGACCGTCCAGCGCGTCGGTGATGACGATCTGGCAGCCAAGGCGCGAGGTTTTCTGCAGGCCGAAGGCGACATCCAGCATGTCTTCTTCCTCTTCGGCGGCGGGTTTCAGTCTGCCGTACCATTCGGCGGCGACGATGACATGGCAGGTGGAGCAGGCGAGCGAGCCCTCGCAGGCGCCTTCGATATCGACGCCGTGCTTGTGGGCTACCTCCAGCACGGAGAGGCCGTTCGGGGCCTCAACCTCGCGGGGCTGGCCATTGCGTTCGATAAAAGTGATTTTCGGCATCGTGTACAAATCCTGCGGCGTTCGCGGGTTCGTTAAGCGGAATGCTCCGCTTTCCGCAAGGCGCGTTTTACCATGGCTGCATAGGCGGTGGTGAATTTCTCTACAGCTTCGGCCGTGACATTCCAGGGCAGAGAGACGCGAATGGCCTGGCCGGCGAGGTCGCCATAGCCCATCGCGGTGAGGACATGGCTGGCCGCGAGCTTGCCGGAGGAGCAGGCGGAACCGGCGGATACGGCGATGCCTTCCATGTCCAAAGCGATAAGCTGGGTTTCGGCGCGGATGCCGGGCAGGGCCAGGTTGGTGGTGTTGGGCAGGCGGGGGGCGGTGCTGCCCGCCGCTATGGCGCCGAGGTTGATGCAGAATGTCTCTATTTCATCGCGGAAGGTGGCGATTTTACCGGCCTCGTAGGGCTCGCCCAGAGCCGCGGCCAGACCGGCGATGGCGGGCAAAGCCTGGGTGCCGCCGCGCCTGCCCTGTTCCTGGCCACCGCCTTTGGTCAGAGCCTCAATCTCGATGCCCTGGCGGATGATGAGCGCCCCTGCCCCCATCGGCCCGCCGAATTTATGGCCGGAGAGGGAGATACTGGTGGCGCCCATGCCGAGCCAGTCGCGGTTGTTGCGGCCGATGGCCTGGACGGCGTCGATGTGCAGCAGCGCGCCTTGGGCGGTGCAGGTTTTCGCGGCGAATTCAATGTCATGCAGCACGCCAGTCTCGTTATTGGCGGCCATCAGGGCAACCAGCGCGCCGGGATGCGCCACCAGGGCTGCTTCCAGGGTTTCGGGGGCGAGCGTGCCATCGGGGCGCACCGGCAGGGTTATGGCGCCGGGTGCGGTGCGGATGGAGTCATGCTCGGTGGCGCCGATGAGGATGGGACGGCCCTTCCCCAAGGCGTGGAGCGCCAAAGCATTGGCCTCGGTGGCGCCGGAGGTGAAGATGACGTCCGCCGGGCGGGCGTGGCAGTAGCCGGCCACGGTCTCGCGGGCGGATTCCAGGATTTTGCGGGCGTCGCGGCCGGCGGCGTGGATGGAGGAGGGGTTGCCCGCCGCCATCGCCGCCAGCGCCGCCTCCCGGGCCGCCGGACGCAACGACTCGGTGGCGTTGGCATCGAGATATATCAGATGGAATAATCCTCGGGCATGCGGGGCAGACGGGCTTCCAGCGCGGTCAGTTGGGCATGCAATAGCGCCAGATCGTGCAGCAGCGGGTCGGAGCTGGGGTCGCTGGGCGTGCCGTAGGCATCGAACCGGGGCTGGCCGCTGCGGGCCACGGCGCGGGCGGGAATGCCGACCATTGTGGTATTGGCCGGGACCGAAGCCACCACCACCGCATTAGCGCCGATGCGCGCATTCTGGCCGATCTCGATTGCCCCCAGCACTTTGGCGCCGGCGCCGATGATGACATTATCGCCGATGGTGGGGTGGCGCTTGCCATGATCGGAGCTGGTGCCGCCCAGAGTAACCTGATGATATATATAGACATCATCACCTATCTCAGCGGTCTCGCCGATAACCACCCCCATGCCGTGGTCGATGATGAAGCGCCGGCCGAGTTTGGCGCCGGGGTGGATTTCAATGCCCGTGAGGAACCGCCCGATATGCGAGACGAAGCGCCCGGAGGTGGTGAAACCATGCCGCCAGAGGTAGCCCGCGAGGTGGTGAATCATTACGGCATGCAGCCCAGGATAGCATAAAAATACTTCCAGATCTGAGTGGGCCGCCGGGTCACGCTGCCGGTAGGCTTGGATCGTCTCACGTAAAAACATAAGGGCCATGCGAATTTCCGTGGATAAACAGGCCGAAAGCGCGCTATATTAGCGGACCTGAGGGGAAACCCTGTGTTAAACTATCCGTAATGTGAGACTATGATTTGACTAGACCTTAGTTATCCGGACCGTACCGGTCAACTTTCGGATGAGCAAGGCGGGAAGGCTGCCGCCCGCTCTAAATTGTGGCAAAATCCCTGCCGACGCCTTAAAATGCGTAGGCTATGAAAGACGAGTAAGAATGCCTGAAGTGATGTTCGCCGGCCCCGAGGGCCGCCTAGAGGGACGCTACCACCATGCCAAGGAACGCGGTGCGCCCCTCGCTTTGGTACTGCACCCGCACCCGCTGCATGGCGGGACCATGAATAACCGCATCACCTATTCCATGTACCAGGTCTATCAACGCCTGGGCTTCTCCGTCATGCGCTTCAACTTTCGCGGCGTGGGACGCAGCCAGAGCAAGTTCGACGGCGGCATGGGCGAGATTAACGACGCCGCTGCGGCGCTGGACTGGATGCAGGCGCTCAACCCCGGCCATGGCGGGTTGTGGATCGCCGGCTACTCCTTCGGCGCGTTCGTGGGCATGCAACTGCTGATGCGCCGGCCGGAAGTGTCCGGCTGGGTCTCCGTGGCCCCGCCCGCAGCGCATTACGACTTCGGCTTCCTCGCCCCCTGCCCTTGCGGCGGGCTGTTGATCCACGGTGATTCCGACGAGATGGTGCCGGAGAATTCCGTGCGCAAACTGGTCGATAAGCTGAACCTGCAAAAAGGTGTGGCCATCGACTACCGCGTGTTCGAAGGCGCGGACCATGTATTCGCCAACCACGCCGACCGTGTGGCCGAAGCCGTGGAAGGCTACGTGACCCAGCAACTGGCCCGCAAGCAGATGGCGCTCGCTGCTGATTGAGGGCTGCCGATTAAGTTTGCTCCCAAGACGTTTGCTCCCAAGACTACGACTCAAACGGCGCCCTCGGGCGCCGTTTTTTTGTGCACTGGCGCTGGGCTTACAAAAACTTCAAGCGGCTTCAAGCAAAGCCTGCACGGCGGTATCAGGCATAAGTGCGGAAATGGCGACGATGCTGACGATGCGGTTTTCCATCATGATCAGCCCTTCGATATATTCGCGCGGGGTGCTGTTGCCGGTCTCGGGAATGGGCTGGCGCATGTCATCCGTTACGGTGATGATATCGCATACCGCGTCGACCAGCAGGCCCGCGACCTTGTCGCCATGTTCCACCACCACCACCACGGAGGCGGGGCTGGGCTCCTGGCTGGGCAGGCCAAGGCGCTCCGCCAGATCGATAACGACCAGCACGGTGCCGCGCAGGTTGATCATGCCTTTGATGAAGGAGGGGGCGTGCGGCAGATGGGTGGAGGCGCTCCAGCCGCGGATTTCACGGATGGAGCGTATGTCCATGGCGAATTCCTGCGCGCCGATGCGCACCGAGAGCAGCTCCGTGCGGTGCTCGCCATGCGCGCTGCCGCGCTGGCCTGTAAGATTCATGCTAGAACTCATGCGTCACACTCCATAGCGCGAAGATAGCGGAAACTTGTTAAACCCCGCTTAAAACATTTCCAACTCGCCTGATTCATGCTCCAGCCCATCCGGCAGCGGCGCGCCTTTGAGGCGGTATTGCAAATCGGACAAGGTGATATTGCTGAGCGCGTGATGCGAATTGACCTGCCAGTCCGAGGGCAGCATTTTGCCGATGGTGAGGACGTATTTCGACAATGCCGTGAGGCGCTGCGACAACAGGTCGAGCGATTGCACATCGCGGTGGCATTGCGCGTTATTCGCCACCTGCAGCAAGGCCGGGCTCAGGGTTGATTGAAATTCTTCGGTGAAGCGGCCCAGCTCACAAAACTCTTCGCCCAGAGCTTCCAATATGGAATGCAGTGGCGCGTGGTGCCGTTCATCCTCGCCAGAGCGACGCTCGCTCATCCTGTCTCTCCTGTAGTAGCCTGATGATGGTGGCTGGTTTTGCCATCGCACTGCCCCCGGTCTACGGGGCATTATGTGTTTCAACAGTTAACGCCGCACAAAAAATCTAGAACAATTCCAGCGCGCCGGTCTCTGGCGCCGGCTTGGGCAGCGGACGGGTGCGCTCGAGGTTGAGGATGGATTCCGTCTCATTAGAGAGCAACACCTGGCGCGCGCGGCCCGACACGGGCCAGAACTGGATGCGCCGCCCCTGCTCGCCGCGCAAACTACCGCCGACCAATGAAACCCCTTCCTCACGCAAAAACTGCTCGGCGAAAATGGCGTTCAGCTCGCCGATATCGGTGAGGCCCTTGATCATCCGCGCACCCCCGAAGAGCTTGGCGCGCATCCGGCTTTTCACCCCCCCGCGCTGCAGCAGCCCGTTCAGCAGCAGCTCCATGGCGTGCACGCCGAAGCGCATGGCATCGCCGCCGGGTTTGCGATTCTTGCCGTCGCCAGGCAGAAGAAAGTGATTCATGCCGCCCAGACCCGCCACGCCATCCCAGATGCAGGCGGCGATGCAGGAGCCGAGGATGGTGGTGATCACCGTGTTCGGATTGTCATCGACGCAGTTCTCCCCTTGCACGATGTTGATTTTTCGTTCGACGGCCAGTGCCGTGGTCTGTGTACCGAGATATGTGGTCATACTGCATGTTCCCGGCGGTGCGCGTTGGAGCTGGTGAGAATACGTTCGGCAATGCGCTCTAGCGGCAGTTGGCGGGCGACGGCACCTATCTCGAAAGCAGCGCGCGGCATGCCGTAGACCACGCTGGATCCCTCATCCTGGCCGATGGTTTCGGCGCCGGCCTGGCGCAGGGCCAGCAGCCCTTCCGCGCCATCGCGCCCGAGCCCGGTGAGAATCACGCCGATGGCATTTCCCCCTGATACACGCAGCAGGGATTGGAACATAACATCCACCGAGGGGCGATGGCCGTTGACACGCTCGGCGGCACTGAGCTGGATGACCGGGGCATTCACCCCGCTCAGCTCCAGGTGAAACTCGCCGGGGCAGAGGAAGATCTGGCCCGGGCGCAGGCGGTCGCCGCTCTGCGCCTCGCTCACCTCCGGCTGGCATAGTTTGTTGAGCCGTGCCGCGAAGCTTTTGGTGAAACTGGGCGGCATGTGCTGGCTGATGATGGTGGGCGGGCAATTGACCGGGAATTTGGAGAGGATGGCAATGAGCGCCTCCACCCCGCCGGTGGAGGAGCCGATGCCGACGATGCGGCCATCCGGCGTGTAGCTGCCCTCCATTTTCACCGGCCTGGCAACGGCCAGGCGCGGCTGGCGGCGTGAGCGCGCGGCCGCTTTCACTTTTTCCGATAGCGTATTGAAACTATCCGGCGCGTAGGAGGAAGGTTTTGCCACGCAATCGAACGCGCCAATTTCCAGCGCGCGCAGATTAACCTCTGCCCCAGCCTGCGTCAGCGTGGAGACCATGATGACAGGTGTCGGGCGCAGCCGCATGATTTTTTCGAGGAAGGCCAGCCCGTCCATATTCGGCATCTCGATGTCGAGCGTGATCACATCGGGTGCCAGTTGCTTGATGATCTGCCGCGCCTCATGCGGATCGGCGGCCTGCCCCACCACCTCGATCTCGGGGTCGGCACGCAAAGTGGCGGTGATGACCGCACGCATGGTGGCTGAATCGTCAACCACGACAACACGAACACTCATGCCGCCCCTCCTTTGCCGGTTTTGCGGTAGATGGTGATGCCGTCGCTGCGCAGAAGTTTCTCAGCGCTACCGCTGATGCGTTCGGAATGGCCGATATACAGCGCGCCATTGTCATCCAGCAGCGGCAGCATATGCGACCAGATGTGCTCCTGTGTCGGCAGCTCGAAATAGATGACGACATTGCGGCAGAAGATGACCTGGAATTTGGCTTTCATCGGCCAGTTGCCGATGAGGTTTAGTTTTTTGAAGGAGACCAGTGAGCGCAGGGTTTCATTGGCCTGCATCTGGCCGGCGCCGGCGGGGGTGAACCAGGCTTTGCGTTGTGCCGCGGGCACGGGCTCCAGCAGGGATTCCTCGTATATGCCGGCAGCACCTGTGGCGAGCACATTGGTGTCGATGTCGGTGGCGAGAATGCGGATATCGTGGCGCGGTGCATCGGGCATGAGGCCAAGCAAAGTGAGCGCCATGGAATAGGGCTCCTGGCCGGAGGAACAGGCCGAGGACCAGAGGCGGATGCGCTCGCCGGCTTTGGCGCGGGCAATCAACCCCGGCAGAACATTATCGCGCAAGTGATCGAAATGATGCGGTTCGCGGAAGAAGCGCGTGACGTTGGTGGTGAGTGCGGTGATCATCTCATGCCGCTCGCCCTCACCTTCCGGGCTCGCCACCAACTGGCAATATTGCGCGAAACTGCGCAGGCCGAGCCGGCGCAAATGCTTGGCCAGGCGCGAATAGATGAGATTTCCCTTCGCACCACTCAGCGAAATCCCGGTCTCCGCCATCATGATGCGCACGATCGCGTCCAGATCCGCCGCCGTGAAGGCGAATTCCGCATTCTCGACAATCTGCGCCGCTTTATCGATTATGCCAGCGGCACTCATGCGGCTTCAAGCTCGCGCGGCAGAGCGTTATCCAGCGTGATCAGGCTGATCATGCGGCCATCAACCGGCAGCAGACCTTTGACGAAGGTTTTTACGAGGTCCGAGGCGACATCCGGCGAGGGCTGGATATTGGCGCTGTTGGCGGTGAGAATATCCGACACCGCGTCCACCAGCAGCCCGATCTGCTGATTGCCGATCTGCACCACGATGATGACATTGCGCGCGGTGGGCTCACCCGCCGGCAGGCCGAGGCGGATGGCGAGATCGACGATGGGCAGCACCGCACCACGCAGGTTGATGACACCGCGCACATAGCGCGGCGAGCGCGGTAGCCTGGTGGCGGCGGTCCAGCCACGGATCTCGCGCACCATCATTACATTGATGCAGAACTCCTGTTTGCCCACGCGAAAGGCGATCAACTCGCGGTTACCGGGATCGGCTTGCATCGTCACACTCATTGCCGTTTTCCTTACGCTGCGTCGGTCAAAACAAGCTGCTCGGGCGCGCGGGCGCCGGAATCGGAGCGGGCATCGCGCACCATGGCATCAACATCGAGGATCAGTGCGACGCGGCCATCGCCCATCACCGTGGCGGCACCAATGCCGGGCACGGCGCGGTAATTGGCCTCCAGGCTCTTGATGACGACCTGGCGCTGGCCATGGATGGCATCGACCAGCAGCACCGCGCGTACCCCGCCCTCGCCTTCCACCAGCAGCGCCACGGATTGCTCGGGCTCGATGGGCTGCTCGCTATAACCGAGCGAGGTGGCGATATCGACCATCGGCACATAGCCGCCGCGCAAGGCCAGCACGTTGATCTCGTGGTCGAGCGGGAAGACATCCTGCGCGCGGGGCTTCAGCGTCTCCACAATGGCGCTGAGCGGGATGATGAGGGTATGGCCATGGGCGGAGACCACCATGCCGTCCAGCACCGCCAGAGTGAGCGGCAGCGAGAGGGTGAAGGTGGAGCCGAGGCCGGGGCGCGAGGTGATGGAAATGCGCCCGCCCAGAGCGGCGACGGATTGGCGCACCACATCCATGCCCACGCCACGGCCGGAGATGTCCGACACCTTCGCGGCGGTGGAGAACCCCGGCAGGAAGATGAGATTATCGATCTCGTCATCGCTGAGCTGGGCATCCGGCGCGATCACGCCGTTCTCGATCGCCTTCTCTTTGACCCTGGCGCGGTTGATGCCGCCACCGTCGTCCGAAACCTCCAGCACAATCCGCCCGGAGCGGTGCAGCGCGATCAGCTTCACCGTGCCCTCGGCCGGCTTGCCGATTTCGAGGCGCCGCTCGGTGCTTTCCAGCCCATGGTCGATGGCATTGCGGATCATGTGGGTCAGCGGATCGGCGATGCGTTCGATGACGGTCTTGTCGACCTCCGTGCCCTCGCCTTCCGTGACCAGCCGCACCTGCTTATGCGTCTGCGCCGCCACCTCGCGCACCAGGCGCGGCATGCGCTGGAACACCGAGCGCACCGGCTGGGCGCGGATGGCCATCACGCTGTCCTGGATCTCGCGTGTGAGATGCTCCAACTCTTCCAGCGCCATGGCCACGCCCGAGGCGCGGGCGATGCCGGCCTCCAGCACGCGCTGGCTCAGCATCGCCTCGTTGATGACCAGCTCGCCGACCAGATCGATCATGCGGTCGACGCGGTCGAGATCGACGCGGATGGTGGCGGAGACAGATGCTGCGGCCTCGGCCTTCGCCGCCATCACCTCCACGGCCTGGTTCTTCGGCGGCGGTGGCGGGGCCTGAACTTCACGCGCGACGGGCGGGGGTGCTGCCACCACCTCTGCTTCGGGCTCCTCCTCTTCCTCCGAGGGCGGGAAGAATTCGAATTTGAAACCATTATCCCCGGTGATGACCGTGCCCGGCGCGAAGCCCGGCGGCTCCGGCGGGGTGATCAGAAGAACGCAGTCATCCTCGACGAATTCAAACACATGGCGGATTGCCGCCTCGTCGCAATCGCTGGTGAGCTTGATGTGCCAGGTGAGATACGCCCCTTCCGGATCGAGCTCCGAAAGATCGGGCAGCCCCGACGTGTCGAGCCGCACGTCTATATCCCCAAGCCGGCGCAATTCGCGCAGGATGATCGCGGCTTCATTGGCCTTGGCGTAAAGTTCCGCACGCGGGGTAAAGCTGATCTCCCAGGTTGAGGATTCTTCCGGTACCGGTTCGAACAGCCCGGTGGTAGCGGCTGCGGCTTTAGCCGGAGCGGGCGCCTCGCCGGCATTGTTGATCTGGTCGAACTCCGCCACCATCGTGGCGGTGCGCGCCTCATCCACACTGCCGTTTTCGCGCGCCGCGCGCACCAGATCCGCCAGCACGTCAGCCGCGCGCAGAAACACGCCGATGACAATGGGCGTGCCTTCCAGCGTGCCGGAGCGCACCTTGTCCAGCGCGGTCTCGAACACATGGGCAAACCGCACCAGGCTGTCGAGCGCGAAGATCCCTGCCCCGCCCTTCATCGAATGCACCGCGCGGAATACGGCGTTCACCGTTTCCGCCTCGGCCGTGCCATTCTCCATGGCGATAAGCCCGGTTTCGAGCTCTGCTAATTGTTCCTCGCATTCCTGGAAAAAGGTTTCCCGGATTGCCGCCATCGGGTCTTCCATGTCACCCCTCCTGTTCAGGCTGAAACGCGGCGAATGGCTTCGATCAGCTTCACCGGGTCAAACGGTTTCACGATCCAGCCCGTGGCACCGGCGGCGCGGGCGCGGTTTTTTTTGTCCACATCCACCTCCGTGGTCAGCACCAGCACAGGCAGCGCCTTGCGTGTGTCATCCCGGCGTACAGCTTCGATAAAACCAAACCCATCCATGCGCGGCATGTTGATATCGGTAACGATGACATCGGGCCTCTCGCTTTCCAGCACCTCCAACCCATGCAGCCCGTCCTCGGCCTGGATCACGCGGAAACCGGCCGCGGCGAGGGAGTGCCGCAACATGTCGCGCATCGCGCGGGAATCATCGACCGTCAGTACCGTGGTGCTCATGCAGCCAACTCCTTACCATCATGTTTTGGGTCATCCTGTTGCGCGTGATGCGTCAAATCCTCAGGGGTTGCGCCCAATAGTTCCAAAGTCGCGGAAAACTCGTCGGAGATGTTTTCCACCGCCAGCCCCATGCCATCCGCCGCCCAGGCGGCGCGCGCGGCCAACAGCACCTGCAGGCATTGCGCCCCCAGCCGCGTCACCCCGCCGGCATCCACTTCCAGCGCCTCGCCGCGCCGGCTGGTAAAGGCCTCATGCAACCCGGAGGCGGCGATGAGGTCGAGTATCGAAGGCAGTTCCAGCGCGTTGCTCATGCTGTGTTGTCCTGAATTGATCCGCAAAATTGCAGTTGTACCCTCTAGAATTCGTCCCATTCTCCGCCGCCGGCCCCCGCCGCGGCACGCGGCAAGACCGTCGTGGCCGCGGCACGCGGCAAGACCGACGTGGCCGCGGCACGCGGCAAAACCGTCGTGGCCGCGGCGCGCGGCAGGGCGACGAATTTTCCGGCAGGTGCGGCAGGCGGCGTTGCCCTTACCTCGCGCGCCACGGGGCGCGGCGGGGCTTGCGCATCGCCGACGTTAAATTGCGACACCAGCCGCGATAATTCCTCGGCCTCCGCGGCCAAGGCATGGCTCGCCGCCGTGGCTTCCTCCACCATCGCCGCATTCTGCTGCGTTACCTGGTCCATCTGGTTGATGGCGCTGTTCACCTCGCCCAACCCCACCGCCTGCTCCTGCGCCGAGCTGGCGATATTGCCGACCAGATCAGAGAGTTTTCCAACCTGCTCAACGATGCGGGTAAGGGCTTTGCCGGTCTCACCCACCAGCCGCACACCTGCCTCAACTTGTGTGCCAGAGGTGGAAATCAGCGCCTTGATCTCTTTCGCGGCATCGGCCGAGCGCTGCGCCAATGCGCGCACCTCCGTGGCGACCACGGCGAAGCCCCGCCCGGCATCGCCGGCACGCGCTGCCTCCACCCCGGCATTGAGCGCCAGCAGATTGGTCTGGAAGGCGATCTCGTCGATGACGCCAATGATGTTGGAAATCTGTTTCGATGATGTCTCGATACCGTGCATCGCCGTCACCGTCTCCTGCACCACGGTACCGGAACGCTCAGCATCGGATTTGGCGGCATTGACGACATCGCGCGCCGCATTGGCACCACTCGCGGTTTTGTTCACCGTGGCGTTGATCTCATCCAAAGCCGCTGCCGTTTGCTCCAAACTTGCCGCCTGCTGCTCGGTGCGGCGCGACAGATCATCGGAAGAGCGGGTGATCTCGGCGGCACCTGAACGCACACCATGCGTATTGGCGGCGATGCCCTGTATGGTCTGCTCCAGTGTTTCCATTGCCTGGTTGAAATCGGTGCGCAGTTTTTCGTATTCGGGGGCGAATTTCACATTGATGCGGTACAGTAAATCGCCGCTGGAGAGTCGCTCCAGCCCATCGGCAATACCCTCCACCACCACGGCCTGCGCGGCCGCGGCGGCCTCGCGGGCGGATTCAGCGCGGTCGCGCTCCGCCTCCGCCTGTGCCGCATTTTCCGCCGCCGCCGCCTCCAGCCGTTCCTTCTCCCGGGCGGCATCGCGGAACACCTGCACGCTGCGCGCCATGGCCCCTACCTCGTCATGCCGCGCGGTATCCAAAGCGATGTTGGAATCGCCTGTGGCCAGACGCTCCATGGCGGTGCGCAAAATGCCCAGAGGCTTCACCACCCATTGGCCCATGCCGAAATAACCGATCAGCGCCACCAGCACGAAGCCGCTGAGCACGCCTATAAAAGTGAGCAGCACAATGTGGTTGGTCTGCGTCTTAAGCCCGGCCAGCTCGCTCACCGCCATGCCGCTCAACGCATCGCGCTCATTCTCCATATCATGCGTCACCGGCACAAAACCGGGGGCGCAGCTCGCACCGAAATCGCCGAGCACCGCCGGATTTGCCCCGCCGCCGCCGCCCGATGCGAGATTTTCGACCTCCTGGCACTCGGCCTGGGCCAGCAGCGCATCGGTACGGCTCTGCAAATCCTGCAATTGCGCCTGCTGGCTGGGCACGGCAGCCCCGGCGGCGGTCAGGCGGGTGTCGATATCCTTCTGCGAGATGATGATGGCCTTGCCCGCGGCACCTATCCCCTCGGAGGAGGTGCTGAGCAGCATATATTCCATGGCCGCGCGGATCTTCTCCATCGAGCCGGCCGCTTCCGAAAGATCGGTGGCGGCCAGCACCACCGTATTATTCACCCGCTGCGCATCCGTCCCGATGTCATACATCTGCCGCGCCACAAAACCGACAGCAGCGACGGTGAACATGCCAAGCATGCCGAGAATGGCGAGAAACTTCATGCTGATCGGCAAATGCTTCATAATAGCGCGGCCCTTTGTCTCGAAAGCTGGCCGCTCACACCTCCTGATACCAAGGTGCCGCCAGCGCCGCCCAGCCAGGCGGCCCCCTCGTTATCGCGTGGCTTACTTAAAACTTGGTTGCCACGGCTGAAGTTCCTGAGGCGGGGGTGTTTTCACGGAAAAAAAGCCAGGCCTCAGGCCAAGGCTTCGCCGATGAGCAGCAGTACGGGGCCGGCGGGGGCGGCGGCGGCTAGTTGGGTGGGCAGTGTGCCCAGGGTGGCGCGCCATTGGCGTTGGGTGGGCAGGGAGACGTTTTCCACTGCGGCGGCGGCCATGTCCGGGCTCATGCCGGCGGCGATCAGGTTTTCGGCCAGGGCTGGCAGGGTGCGTACCCCCATATACACGGCGAGTGTGCCGCCGGTTGCGGCCAAAGCGGCCCAGTCGTGCGGGGGGAGCCCGCCTTCGCTGCCGTGGGCGGCGAGAAAATGTACGGCGCGGGAGATGTCGCGCCGGGTGAGCGAGGCTGCCAAAGCGGCGGCGGCGGCGGCGGCGGCGGTGACGCCGGGGACAACCTCAAAAGCCAGCCCGGCGGCGCGCAGGGCTTCCATCTCCTCGGTGGCCCGGCCGAAGATCATCGGGTCGCCGCCCTTGAGGCGCAGCACAACCCCGCCGGTCTGGCCGGATTCCACCAGCAGGCGGCAGATCTCCGCCTGCGGATGCGCCTTGCCGCCGCAGCGTTTGCCGACATCGATCAATGCGGCTTTGGGATTGGCCAGGGCCAGCACATCGGGGCCGATCAGGCTGTCATGCAGCACGATATCGGCCCGCTCCAGCAGGCGCAGGGCTTTTACCGTGAGCAGGTCCGCGCTGCCGGGGCCGGCGCCGACGAGAAAGATTTTTGCACCCATGCTGGGTTACTTGGCCAAATGCCGCGCATTGGCAAGGGAAAGCTCTCACTCGCCCTCGAAGCGCAGCTCCAGCGGCACGCCGTGCGGGTCTTTCAAAAACATCTGGGTCACACCCGGAGTCAGGTTTTCGGCGATGCTGTATTTTATCCCCCGCGCCTGCAGCCGGGCGATAATCTCGTCCTTGCCCTGGCAGGCGAGTGCGATGTGGTCGATCGGGCCGGTCGTCTCGGAGCCGGCTTCGAGCATGCGGAAATGGATGATCGGGCGCCCGGCGGTATCATGCAGCCAATGCCCCTGATTGCCCATCACCAGCGGGCCGTGGCGGTAGTCGAAACCGAAAATTTCCACATAGAATTGCGCCGAAGCGGCAACATCCATGGTCCTGATATTGACGTGATCCAACCCTGTGACCGGCATTTTGATATCTCCTGTAATACCGCGCCTCAATGCGCGGCGTTGGCTTTTTCTTCCGGCGTCAGCTCCACCTCGTTTTTGCTGGGGCGCAGCAGCAGCAGCAACGGCAGGAGGAGGAACGTGGCGAGCAGCATCAGCTTGAAATTGTCGCCATAGGCGATGATGCTCGCCTGGCGGGTGATGATACTGTCCAGCGCCGCCGCACCCGCGGCCGTGGCCGGGTTCCAGAACACACCCACAACGCCGCTGTGCAGGGCATGGTTAAATGGTGTTACCACGGATCCGATAATCTCATGGTTGATCTGCGTGTTGGATTGCAACAGCGCGCTGGTGACGGCGATGCCCAGCGCACTGCCGAGATTGCGCATCAGGTTGAACACGCCCGCCGCCTCCACCCGCAGCTCCGGCGCCAAAGTGGTATAAATGATGGCGCTGAGCGGCATGACGACGAAACCTACCCCCAGCCCCTGGATGATACCGTTCATGATGATCTCATGTTCCGAGACATCCGGTGTCCAACGGGTAAAGCTCGTCATGGCGATGAGGGAGATGCACAGACCGGTGCCGATGATGAACCGCACGTCGATTTTGCCCAATACCTGGCCCGAGATCACCATCGCCACCATCATGCCGATGCCGCGCGGGCCGAGCAGGAAGCCGGTGAGCATCACCGGATCGCCGGCGAGGTTCTGCAGGTAAGGCGAGAGCAGGGCCAGGGTGGCGTATGAATTGGTGCCGACGAGAAACACCATCGCCGTGCCGAGCATGAAGTTCACATCCCGGAACAGGTTCAGCGACAGGAAGGGTTTTTTCGCCATCAGCATCTGCACGATGAAAACATAGAAGCCGATGCCGGCGACCACTGCCTCGATGATGATCTCGTTCGAGTTGAACCAATCCACCTCCTCGCCACGGTCCATGAGCAGTTGCACAGCGCCCACCCCCAGGCTGAGGGCCGCAAAGCCCAGCCAGTCCATGCTCATCACCCGGTTGCGGGTGGTTTCCTTGAGGAAGAACAACAGCCCCAGCGTGGCCATGATGCCAAAGGGCACGTTGACGTAGAACACCCAGCGCCAGGAGAAATTCTCGGTGAGAAACCCGCCGACAAACGGGCCGGCAATGGGCCCTACCTGCACGCCAATGCCCCAGAGAGACATCGCCATGCCGCGCTTCTCACGCGGGAACAGCTCCAGCAGCACGGTCTGGCTGAGCGGGATGAGCGCCGCGCCGAACGCCCCCTGGAGCAGGCGGAACAGCACGATCTGCCCCACCGATTGCGCCGCGCCACAGAGGATGGAGGCAAGGGTGAAGCCCACGATGGAGACAACATACACGCGGGTGCGGCCGAAATGCGCCACCAGCACGCCGGTAGGTGCGGTCATGATGGCGGCGGCGATGATATATGACGTCAAAACCCAGTTGATCTGCGTCTGACTGGCGGACATCGAGCCCTGCATATAGGGCAGCGCCACATTGCAGATGGTGGAATCCAGCGCCTGCATCAATGTGGCCAGCATGGTGCACACAGCAACGACGATCAACGCCGTGCGGCTATAAACCGGCAGGCCATCGGTTTCACTCATGCGCGCCGCCCTGAGCAACGCCGTTTTGTAGTTTGTTAATCTGTCTCATCCCAATGGTAATCGTTCGTTTTATTCTGGCAGATGCCCCCGCCCGGGTGAAGCCCCAATCCTGCGCCTCCGCCCCGCCCGCCGGGTTACGGCATAGGGCGGGGGCGTTTCCACGGAAAAGGCCAGGGCTCTGCCGTCGTGCGCAGCACGCCTCCGGCGTGACGACCCGCCAAGGGCCGAAGGGCCCTTGGATCCCACCTAGGTCTTGGAAAGGGATGCCCTCCACAGTGTGCTCGTGGAAAGCCCGTGCAGGGCATCCCTTTCCAAGACCCGAAGTAGTGGGGGTCTGGGGCCGTCACGCCGGAGGCGTGCTTCGCACGACGGCCCCAGCGGGGTCAGGGGCGGAGCCCCAGCCTTTTTTTCCGTGCAAACACCCCTGCCCTATGCCGCAGCCTGGCGGGCGGGGCGGAGGAGTAGGATGGTGGGGGCGACGAGGATGCTTAGGATCAGCATCAGTTTGAAGTCATTGCCGTAGGCGATGATCTGGGCCTGGCGGGTGATGGTTGCATCCAGCGCCGCTGCGCCTGTGGCGTGCAAGGGGTTCCAGAATTGGCCTGCGGCGCCTGATTGCAGGGCGTGGTTGAAGGGGGTGATTACCGCGCTGATGATGGCGTGGTTGACCTGTGTGTTGGCGGTGAGCAGCGCGCCGGTGACGGAGATGCCGATGGCGCTGCCCATGTTGCGGATGAGGCTGAACACCCCGGCCGCCTCGACGCGCAGCTCCAGCGGCAGAGTGGCGTAGATGACGGTGCTGAGCGGCATGAACACCAGCCCGACGGAGAAGCCCTGGATGATGCCGGTGACGACCACGGTGGTTTCGGAAACATCCGGCGTCCACCGGGTGAATTGATACAGCGCCCATACGCCGATGACCGAGCCGGTACCGATGAACCAGCGCACGTCCACGCGGTTGACGAAGCGGCCGGCGAACAGCATGGCGGCCATGGTGCCGAGACCCCGGGGGCCGAGCAGCAGGCCGGTGGTGATGACTGGATCGCCCGAGAGATTTTGCAAATAGGGCGAGAGCAGCGCCAGCGTGGCGTATTGCACCAGGCCAACGAGGAAGACCAGGATTGTGCCGGTGGCGAAATTCACATCGGCGAAGAGTTTGGGCGAGAGGAAGGGTTTGGGGGCGAGGGCCGTCTGCACCGCGAAGAGGTAAAAGCCGATGCCGGCCAGGCAGGCCTCGGTGACGATCTCGGGGGCGGAGAACCAGTCCACGATCTCGCCGCGGTCCAGCAGCAGTTGGAGCGCTCCCACACCCAGGCTAAGCGCGAGGAAGCCGAGCCAGTCGAAGCGCATGGCACGGACGACGGGGGTTTCTTTCAGGAAGATGAGCATGCCCAAAGTGGCGAAGATGCCGAGCGGCACGTTGACGTAGAACACCCAGCGCCAGGACAGCTCCTGCGTCAGCCAGCCGCCGATGATGGGCCCCGCCACCGGCCCCACCTGCACGCCGATGCCCCACATGGCGAGCGCTCTACCCCGTTTCTCGCCGGGGTACAGCTCCATGAGCACGGTCTGGCTGAGCGGCACCAGCGCCCCGCCGCAGGCCCCCTGGATGAGCCGGAACAGCACGATCTGCCCCACGGATTGCGCCATGCCGCACAATACCGAGGCGATGGTGAAGCCGCCGATGGAGAGCACGAACACCCGCGTGCGGCCGAAGCGTGAGACCAGGAAGCTGGTGGGGGCGGTCATGATGGCGCAGGAGATGATGTAGCTGGTGAGGACCCAGTTGATCTCATCCTGGCTCGCCGCCATCGTGCCCTGCATATAGGGAAGTGCTACGTTGGCGATGGTGCTGTCCAGCGCCTGAACCAATGTTGCCAGCATGGTGCAGATGGTGAGAATGATGAGCGCCGTCCGGCTGTAGCCAGTTTGAACGCTGTTCATGATTGCCGCCAGGACAGAGCGACTGTAAAACTCGTGCGAATGTCAGTTATCCAGACAGGTGGTCTGACCTATATCTGCCAGAAACCCGGCCGGAGGTGAAGTGCTAAGCGACCAGCCGCCATTGACGCGGAGCGTCCTTGACGCCGTCGCAACGGAAAGCGACTCTGGGTGGACCGGGGCGATGGCGCAATGGAGATTAGGTCTTGCAGACGTATCTACGAGCATATGTATTTGTTATATCCTTGCTCGCTTTTGCACAGCCAGCGATGGCTGCGCCGGAACAAGCATGCTTGGATCATCTAACATTCCGCTGGACTTCGGGTGCCCCTCTCCGGGGTGATGTAATATATCCCCCGCGTTCCGCTTTGGCCAATCAGCCATTTTTGACTGATCCAAAACTATTATCGATCAAACACGGACAAATTTTTCCTGGGATTCCAGACCTGTCCATCAAACTTGACGCGAAAGCCATGGCGATCGTGAACAAGGAAACGGAATCTCATAACGGGTCGCAATTGCTGATCATGAGAGGCGATAGCATCATCATGACAATGATGCTGCACGGCTCGATCGAAGGTGACACAATGGTCGCCTCGGGAACAGCGGCAGATCTTGATCGATTGCAAACGGCCCTGGAAACAAACACCGTGGCATGTGAGACGCGCGAATATTGAACGCTGGAGACGTCTTCGTAAAACCCTCAGCTAAGCGACCAGCCGCAATTTGGCGGTGGGCAGCTTTATGGCGGAGACCAGGGCCCGCACCTCATTGCGCGCCGCCACATGGCTCAGCCCCATGGCGATGCCGATATTGGCTTCCTTCACATCCATCAGCGTGAGGCCCTGCAGATACAGCTCGCGGAAGATCACGCGCTCGCCGAAACCCTTCACGGTGCGGAAGCCGATGCGCTTGGCCAGCAGTTCCAGCGTCTCGCCCACATCGCGCTTGTTGCGGGCTTCCGAGGCGGCGAGGCGGTTGCGCATCACGATCCAGTCGAATTTACCGCGATCGCGGGTGAAGCGGTTTTTGCGGGCTTCCCACACCATCTCGGAATAGATGCTGGGGTTGATGATGTCGTGGTTATCGGGCTCGACCTTCGCCAGCATCGAGAAATCCACGAAACTATCGTTGATGGGGGTGATCAGCGTATCCGCATGGGAATGGCCGAAGCGAGAGAGATGGGTGTCCGCCCCTGGGCAGTCGATGACGATGATTTCAGCACCGCCATTTACCAGTTCGGCCACGGCAGCGTTGAATGTTTCGCGCTCCTCGGCCTCGGCCTCGGCGCGATGCTCATGGTTGGAACGGAATACGGAGCGGAAATCCGGCAAAGGCAGCTCTATGCCCTTGCTCACGACGAAATGCCGCCGCGCCGCCAGCGTGCCGGCCAAAGTGCCCTGGCGCGCATCGAGGTCTATGGCGCCGACCTTATAGCCCTCCCGCAGGAGTGACACGATGATGTGGATGGCGCTGGTGGATTTGCCCGAGCCGCCCTTTTCATTGCCCAGGACAATGAAATAGGGACGCCCCGATGCTGAAATAACGGCCATGCCTTTGCTCCTGGATTCGCACCCAACTTACTGGGCGACTCGGAGTTTACCCGAATCTGCCGATTCGGCAGGCATGGTTTATGCGTTATCGTGCGGGAGGCTTCACCGGCTTGGTCGCGGTAAGGATTACAGCGGGATAGGCGAACAGAATCTTGTTCCCCTCGCGCCTGGTGTTCAGCCCCATGCCATCGCCTGGCACCGCCTCCTCGAACAGGCGCAGCACGGCGGCGGCGTCATCAGGGAAGGAGCGCGCCACGGCGGTGCCGGCCTCATCCGGTACCTGAAAGAATTTTTGCGCCGGCACCGGCAGGTCCGCCGCGGCGAACAGATTGCACAGGGCGCCGAGGGTTAAAAATTCCACGGTGGAGGGGTCGCGGTGGCGCTCCATTTTATTGAAGGCATCGGCTTTGGCTTTGTCGTCCGAGGCGACGGCGTCGCTGACCAGCACCACCCCGCCGGGGCGGCAGACGCGCACCATCTCCGCCAGTGCCGCCAGCGGCCGGGCGAAATGGTGGAAGGCGAAGCGGCAGGTGACGATGTCGAAGCTCTGCTCCTGGAACGGCAGCGCATACACATTGCCCTCGGCCCAGGTGACGTTTTTACGCCCTTCGGCCTCGGCCAGAGCGCGGGCCTGGTCCAGCATGGCCTGGGTGGCGTCCAGCCCGGTGGCGTGGCGGGCGCGTTTGGCCATGGCCACCACCACGCTGCCGGGGCCGCAGGCGATGTCCAGCGTGGTATGGTCAGGGCCGGGGTGCGCGGCATCCACGAGCAGGGCCAAAGCCTCGGCGCTGTGCAGCTCGGGCACGGAAGCAAAAATCCCGGCCTGGCGGGTAAACTGGTCACGGATCAGCGCATCATGCACTGCTGCGGAATCTGGCGCGGGATCTGGGTTGGACATGGTTTTTACTCCAGCAGAATAGATATGGGGCGTGCGGAAGCCGGCTCCAAGGGAACCGGCTAGATAAGTCGCCGGATAAAAACCTGCTGGGTCATGTGGGGAGGCTAAAGGGCAGCGGCCGGATTGGCAAATCCGGCCGCCTTATCTTTATCTCTTATTCGCCCCTCTTATTCACCGTGCGCCTGGCCGTAGGCGAGGCCTTCATTCACCTGTGCGATGGCCTGGGCCACCAGATGCCGCGCGGCACTTGCATGGCCGCCTTTATCCTGCGTGACATGCGAGAGATAGTCTTGCGCGGATTGCAGCGAGGACAAGGCCCCCTGCAATTCCGGCTGGCCGGCGATGGCGACACCCGCCCCCAGCCCGGCCGTGGCCGCAACGATGGCGACGGCGAATAATTTGATCTGCGCGGTTTTTAGAAACTTCATAACGGCCAGTCCTCATTCCTGTTTTTTGTGAAATCCTTGTGGATTTCCCAAAACCTAGTCTTTTGATGGCGTTTCCAAAAGACCGGCAACGCCTATGCGACGCCTGGGTCCGGTTAAAAAATGTAACGCCGCGAACCGCGCGCGATAGCGGGAACCCTACCAGGCGGGATTCGTCAGCGTGTGAAGCCGCGCAATGTCTGGGCTATTTTTGAGCTCTGGTATGGTTTGGGGATGTATACGGCGCGCGCTGGCATACGATCATTATGTGGGCGTAATTGACCCGATGTTAGAATAATCTCGGTGGGCGGCCAGCGATCGCGGATTTGGTTGGCCAACTGCATGCCATTCAGACTCCCTGGCATGTCGATGTCGGCAAACACCACCGCGATATCGCTTCGGCTTTCAAGGATGGCCAACGCCTCATCGGCATTTGCCGCCTCTATGCCGTTGAACCCAGCCTCCGCGACGATTTCCATCGCCAGCATCCGGATAATTGGCTCATCTTCAACAATAAGAACCGACTGCCGAACCACCGCTTCCTGGTTTAACAATTGCCTGCTCCCAAAAACCTGTGCCAAAGACCTGTGTCAAAAAACTGTGCTAGAGGGTTGTAACTGCGCACGAATGCTGGACAATTCAAATTAAGGTCGCGCAATAGAGCGCGTCCGCCCGCTTGTGGCCGGGCCGGCAAAACTCATATATCTATCCAGCGGGTCAGTTCTCTAGAAATGGCCCTTGCTCTTTTACGAGGTCACGATGACGGACACCGAACGCCCAGACAGCAAGCCAGACAGCCAGGACGCACCGCCGCCGGTCGCAGCACTTCTGACCACGCCTGACCTCTCCGATGCGCTTGAAAGCAAGCAGTTCCGGCGGTTTTTGGATCAGGTACCGATCGCCATCGCGCTCTCCGAACTTGGTAGCGAAGAGCATATCATTTACGTGAATCCTGAATTCGAGCGCATCTCCGCGCGCGATGCCGCCGCCGTGGAGGGCCAGAGGTGGAACATACTACGCGGCCGCGCAGACCGCTCGGATGACCAATTGGACGCCGGCGATGCCATTGTTCAACGCTCCGATTTCGTCGGCACATTCCGGCTTGAAGGTGATGCCCAATCCGTAAATCTGGTCGACATATATTCCAACGTCATTGAAGACGATACCGGCACGCCCTGCTACCGCCTCGCCGCCTTGGTCGATGTTAATGAGCATGCGACCAAAGTTGAGCAGCTCGACCAGAAGATCGAGGAGAAGGAAACGCTACTGCTCGAGATTCAACATCGGGTCAGAAACAATCTGCAGATGATCACGGCCTTGATTCGTATTGAGGCGCGAAATACACGAGGCAAAATCGACACCGCGACTTTTGACCGATTGGCCGGGCGGATCGAAGCGATCCAATTGCTCTATTCCACTTTGGTTGAGCACGGCGCGGAAGGCGAGGTTGATCTCGGGCTTTACGTCAGTGAAATTGCGACCTCGGTTCTACGCGCGCATAGCGTTGAAGGCATCAGGCTCGATCTGAAAGTGGATACTTGGCCCGTCTCGGTCAACGTTGCCATGCCCACCGGTCTCGTCGTGAATGAATTGCTTACCAACGCGCTGAAATATGCCTTTGCCGGGCGGCCAGGCGGGACGATCACGGTGCATAGTCTCGCGGAAACCTATGGCTGCCGCATTATCGTCGCTGATGATGGGATTGGCTTGCCGCCCGATATCACCTGGCCCAAGCCAGGCAAGCTCAGCGCGCTGATCGTGCAATCTCTACGGACCAATGCAAAAGCGCAAGTCGAGGTGAGTTCGGAGCCGGGCAAAGGCATGCGTGTCGCCATATCGTTTTCGCGGCGGGACGCGGCACCGGAAAGCCACTGATGGACCGCATTTAGCCTAATTTTACCCGTTCCGCAAAAGCCGTGAAAATAGCCAGCATCTTGCCAAAAAATTCCAACGTGCCGGCTTCGGTGAGTTTTCCGTCCGCGAATTTTGCCCCTGCCCCGCCTATGAAAACCTCCGGCTGGCCGAGCAACTGCACGGAGAGCACGCCCAGCGTCTGCCGCAACGGATATTGCGCGCGCGACGTGCCCAGCGCACCGGGCGAGACGCCACAAATGGCGGCGGCCTTATGGGCCAAAGTGCTGGCCGGGCGCGAGGCCCAGTCTATGGCGTTTTTCAACGGTGCCGGGATGGAAGCGTTATATTCCGGCGTGGCAAAGAGGATCGCATCCGCCGCCAGCACTTCGGACCGAAAACGCTCCACCTGCGCGGGGAATTTGCCGCCCTGCTCCAGATCCTGATTGATCAAGGGCAGATCACCGATCTCGGCAATGCTGAACTCGTGGCCTTGCAGCAGCGTGGCGGCGGTATGCAGCAACGCGGTATTCCAGGAGGCTTTCCGTAAACTGCCGGAAATACCGAGTATCTTCATAATCCGCGCCCCTTATTTGCCGACCTTATTTGCCAACCTTATTTGCCGGTAAGAATTCTCTCTACCAGCTCTTTGACCGTGGGAATAAAACCGTTTGAATAAAACGGGTCCGTGCCAAAACGATGCGCGTTATGCCCGGCGAACATCAGATTATTATCCAGCGCCGCCTCGTCCCCAGGTGCGGCATGCGCCACGGCCTGCAGCGATTTCTGGATGCAGAAGCTGCGCGGATCGGCTTTTTTGCCGTTGTCGTAATCCGGGCCTTCCTGGCTCCAATTGGAGAAGCGGCATTGGCTAAGGCAGCCCATGCAATCCACCTGGTCCTGGTGAATATGCTCGGCATCCTGGGGCGTGACAAAAATCAGCGTCGAGTCTGGGGTGCGCAAAGCATCGATAAAGCCGGCGTCCTCCCAATCCTTTACCCGCGCATAATCGGGGGCGGTGAGGTAGACGGAGCGCTTGCGCACCCCCACCCCGTATTCCACCACATGATCGCCCACGGCTTCCGGCGAATACGCCACCTGGCGCTCGGTGCGGCCGCGCAATTCGCGCATAAAATCGTTATTCACCGCCGAGGAGTAAAAACCGGTCGGCGAGAATTTGTTCAGAAACACATCGCCGGGTTTCAGTTTTAACAACCGGTCCTTCCAGCTCTGCGGGATCGGGCTTTCCTTGGTCAGCAGCGGGCGGGTGCCGAACTGGAAGGCGATCGGCCCGATATCCGGATTGCCGATATAATCCTTCCACTCATCCAACGCCCAGACGCCGCCAGCCATGATGATCGGCGTGTCGTGCAGGCCGAATTCGCGCATGGCCTTGCGCAAGGCGACCAGGCGCGGGAAAGGCGATTCCGGCTTGTTGGGGTCCTCGGAATTGGACAGGCCGTTATGCCCGCCGGCCAGCCAGGGGTCTTCATACACCACCCCGCCGAGCAGGTCCGACACTTTGGAATAGGCGCGCTTCCACAAAGCCGAGAAGGCGCGGCTGGAGGAGACGATGGGGTAGTAATGCACATTGAACTTGGCGGCGATTTCCGCCAGCCGGTAGGGCATGCCGGCGCCGCAGGTGATGCCGTTCACAATACCCTTGGTGCGCTCCAGAATACCGGTGATGACACGCTCGGCCCCGCCCATCTCCCAGAGGATATTGGCGTGGATGCGGCCTTTGCCCCCGGAAATATCCCAGGCGCGCTCGGCCTGGGCGATGCCGCCCTCGATACCGTAAGCCACCAGCTCCTCGTGGCGGTCGCGCCGTGTGCGGCCGTGGTAGATTTGCTCGATAATCTTGCCGTCCTTGTCATAGGAATCGGCGTTGACGGCGGAAAACGTGCCCGCCCCACCGCTTGCGGCCCAATGGCCGGAAGTGACACCGTTGGAAATCGCAACACCCTTGCCGCCTTCGACCAGGGGGAGAACATCGGCGCCACCCATGCGGATGGCATTGATCAACTGCATTACCCAAAACCCTAAACAGCCCGGCGAGGTACCGGGCATACGGGCGCATTGTATTACAGATTGACACATCGCGTGAAGTGCTAGTTGAGGGACAGGTGCGGGTTTGGCCCTGCGCCAGACGCATATTATAGTTAAGGCAATGGAATTTAATTTTTCTGAAGACGAAATCCAGCGCTACGCCCGGCATATTCTGCTCCGCGAGCTGGGGGGAACCGGCCAGGCCCGGCTGAAAGCGGCCAAAGTGCTGGTGGTGGGCGCCGGCGGGCTGGGCTCGCCGCTGGCCCTTTATCTGGCCGCGGCCGGGGTGGGGCGCATTGGGCTGGTGGATGCGGATGTGGTGGAGCTGTCCAATTTACAGCGGCAGATCGCGCATGGCACGGCGGATATCGGCCGGGCGAAGGTGGAGTCGGCCGCCGAGTCGCTGCGGCGGATCAACCCGCTGGTGCAGGTGGTGGAGCATAACGAGCATCTCGGCGCCGCAAATGTGGCCGGGCTGATCGCAAGCTACGACATAATTTGCGACGGCACGGATAATTTCGCCACGCGGTTTCTCCTCGCCGATGCCTGTGTGGCGGCGCAAAAGACCCTCGTCACCGCCGCTGTGCTGCGCTTCGAGGGGCAATTATCCACTTTCAAGCCGCATGAGGGCGGGCCGTGCTACCGCTGCCTCTACCCGGAGCCGCCGCCCGAGGGGCTGGTGCCGAGCTGCTCCGAGGCCGGGGTGCTGGGTGCGGTAACCGGGGTGATGGGCACGCTGCAGGCCACCGAGGTGCTGAAAGAGATCACCGGCATCGGCAAATCCCTTGCCGGTTATCTGCTGGTGTGGAACGCGCTGGATGCGGAATTCCGCAAGATCAGGCTGAAAAAGGATCCCGCATGTCCCGTCTGTGGCTAGTTTTTTTGGTCCTGCTCTGCGCCGCCGCCCCTGCGCCGGGTGTGGGACCGGGGCCGGGGATTGGGGCGGTGACCAAGCTGCCGGTGCCGCGCTTTGTCTCTTTGCGCTCGGACCAGATCAATTTCCGCGCCGGGCCGGGGTTCCAGTATCCGGTAACCTGGGTGTATCAGCGCGCCGGCCTGCCGGTGGAAATCATCGGCGAGTTCGACGTCTGGCGCCAGCTCCTGGCCCCCGATGGCGGCACCGGCTGGGTGCATGAGGCCACTTTGCGGGCCCGGCGCAGTTTTTACATTTCCGCTCCCCAGGCCATCATGCGCAGCGCCCCCTCGGCCGATGCCGGGGTGGCTGCTTATTTGAACCAGGGGGTGAGCGGCGAGCTGCTGCGCTGCGATGCCGGCGCCGATTACTGCAAAGTGAGTGCCGATCACCGCACCGGCTATCTCGCCCGCGGCGATTTCTGGGGCGCTTTCGACGGCGAGACGGTCGCGCCCTGACACATCTGGTGTAAAATTTTTTTCACAATTGGGTTGTCCACAGAAAAGGACTCGGGGCGAGCCTGCTAGAGGTTGCTGTGTCGACCGGACTTGCCTACTGTATATAGTAGATTGCACAGGGGGAGCCACAATATGGAGTGGAATGACGACACGATCGCCAAGCTTCGTACGCTCTGGGCCGAGGGGCTTTCCACGGCCGAAATCGGCCGCCGGTTGAATATTTCCAAAAATGCCGTGGTCGGCAAGGCGCACAGGTTGAACCTGCCCTCGCGCCCCTCGCCTATCCGCCGCGCCGAGGGCGATGCCGTGCCGCGCCAGGCAGCACCCAAGCGCGCCCAGGGCCCAACCCTGCCGCCTCTGGCTGCCTCAATGGGCGCGCCGGTGCCGAGCCTGCGGGCCATAATGCCCACGGCGAAATACACCACCCGCGCCACGCCCTGCTGCTGGCCCATCGGCGAGCCGGGCAAGCCGAGCTTTCATTTCTGTAATGCGTCAGCGGCCGCTGGTAAGCCCTATTGCGAGGACCATGCCTCCATCGCTTATGTGCGGGTGCGCGATCGGCGCGAGGATGTCGCTTAACCGGTAATTATCCGGCTTTTATCAACAGCTTTGCAAACCGGCAGTGCAACTGACCTTGTGTCAGATGCGCTGCCGTTTTGCATTAAGCGTTGCGGTGCAGCACATAATTTTAATTGATCATGCCTCGTAATCCGGCCTAGACTTGGCGTGCCGGCGAAAACGCCCGGTGAAAAAAAAGACCCCGTGCCTGGTTCGAACCAGGTCAAGAATAAGGTGCGAAGATGGAAACGATGCACGACAACAATCTGCAGGCGGACAGCGCCGTGCTTACCGGTGTTGTAAAATGGTTCAACCCCGGAAAAGGTTACGGCTTCATCGCGCCGGATGAAGGCGGAAACGATATTTTCGTCCATATCAGCGCCGTGCAGCATGCCGGCCTGCGCAAGCTCAATGAGGGCGAGCGCGTGCGCTTCGCTTTGCAGCAGCGCGAAGGCCGGGTCGCGGCCATCGGAATCGAACGGCTGCACTAAGCCCTTGCATCCGGCGGCTGTTCACGCCGCCGGGTGTTTTGACGCAACCCAGGATCTGCGCCTCAGGATCTGCGCCTGCGGCCGCGCGGCCGCGCTGGTCACACACGGCCTGAGCCGGTTTGTAAAATTGGCCCGGCGGGGCCCGTACCGCTGGCTACTCTCCCCTGCGCCTAAATCAACCTGAGTTTACTCTATTGTGTTCCACGGTCATGCCCGGCACATGCAAATACGGTATGGTCGCGTGTCGTGTGGAGTGAAGCATGGTTGAAGGATTGGCTTGTATAGCGGCGGCTGGTGTTACCGGCCTGCCGCTTTTTGGCGTGGCACCTGAGGGGCTGGAGGCATTGCTGGCCACCCTGCCCGGTGCCGCCGCACAGGCCGGGCTGACCGCCTTCAAGGCCGAGGCCGGGCAGGTGATGCGGCTGGAAGAGGCGGCCGTGGTTGGCCTGGGTAGTGCCCCTGCCCTGCATGGCTTCGGTGCCGCCGCCACCGCTCTGCCGCCGGGCAGCATCTGGCATCTGGCCGGTGCGGATTACGACCGTGAGCAGGCCGCACTCGGCTTTCTGCTCGGCGCGTATCGCTATGATCGTTTCAAAAGCAAAACACGCGGCACCGCATTGCTGACTCACGAAAACGTGACCGCGCGCAACCACGCTATTGCAACCGGCATCTTTCTGGCACGCGACCTAATTAATATGCCCGCTAATCATCTCGGCCCCGCGGAGTTAGCGCAGGCAGCCGTTGATCTGGCGGAATATCAGGGCGCTCAGGCCGAACGCGTTAGCGGTGTTGCACTGACAGCGCGTTATCCAGCCTTGGCTGCCGTGGGGGCAGGCTCAGACCGCGCACCGGAAGTTGTACTACTGACCTGGCAAGGATCTGAATCCGAAATTGATTCGCCGTTAATATCCATGTGCGGCAAAGGCGTCTGTTTCGATACAGGCGGTTACGATTTGAAACCCAGCGCCGGCATGCTGCGTATGAAGAAGGATATGGGTGGCGCCGCGATTCTGCTTGGGCTGGCATCGGCCATAATGTCCCTAAACCTACCGGTGAGGTTACAATTGCGCATTGGCTGCGTTGAAAACTCCGTGTCCGGACAAGCTATGCGGCCATCCGATGTATTGCAGACTCATGCAGGTTTAACCGTGGAAGTTGGCAATACCGATGCCGAAGGCCGGCTCGTGCTGTGCGATCTTCTGAGCGAGGCCAGCGCTGAAAATCCTGACTGGCTGATCGACGCCGCGACGCTGACAGGGGCGGCGCGCGCGGCACTGGGGCCCGATCTGCCGGCGTTGTTCTGCACGGATGAGGCGATGGCTGCCGCGATTTTACAGGCGGGACAGGAAGCCCACGACCCGCTCTGGCGCCTGCCGCTTTACGAAGGATACGCAAGCTGGCTGGAAAGTAACGTTGCTGACATGAACAATGTCTCTTCAAAACCTTACGCTGGCGCTATTATTGCCGCTTTATTTTTGAAACGGTTCGTATCAAAACAAATACCTTGGGCACATGTTGATACATACGCCTGGAACGATACGGCACGTCCTGCACGTCCGGAAGGCGGCGAGGCACAAACATTACGCGCATTGCTCGGCGCCGTTGAACGATTCGCCGCCCAGCGGCACATAAATGTGCCGCAATGACACTGTTAGTGCTGCGCATTGACCGCAATGCTGACACAACAACATCGCAATGCAGCAACCATGCGCCGCTGTATCTCATAAATTCAAAAAACATCAGTGAAGCTCTGATAACTCTGGATTTTTTGTGCAGTCGTTGAAATTTTAGGTTTCACGTCAATCAGGCAATTGCATCCCTGCCGTGCCGCCATGCGTGACCTCAACCAGAACTTTTGACCAGATGTTAATAATTTCGACAATCAGAAGCACATACGTGCCATGTCATCTATTGGAAAATCTGTATCAGATCGTATACTTAGCTTCACACGGAACGGAATGCCTTCGTTCAGATTCGTTTCAACTGTATTTTCCACCTTAAGGATATAATCATGGCAGCAGCACCGCTTTCTTCCGACCAGTTGGTTGGTATTCTTCGTGACACCGTTGTCTCTCTGGTGCGCAGAGACGGCGTCGATCTTTCCGCCCGCCAGCTCGGCGTGTTCCTCACCTGTTATCTCAACGACGGCGCGCATACCGTGCGCGGCCTGGCGCAGGAACTGAACGTTTCGAAGCCGGCGATCACCCGCGCGCTCGATCGTCTCTCGGAGCTGGATTATGTCCGCCGCAAGGTCGACCCGTCCGACCGCCGCTCAGTGCTGGTGCAGCGTACGGTGAAGGGGGCTGCGTTTTTGCGTGAAACGCGCCATATTATGACCGATGCACTCTCAAGCAACAAAGCTGAAGCCTCCAGCCGCCGCTAACCCCTTGCCGCGCCAGTGTTTTGCACTGGCCGCGGCATTATTTGTGATGCTGCCCGCAACCCTGCGGGCAGCGCCACCCCCCTCCCCGCTTAAGCCGGCGGATCAGGCACTCATCAGCCAGATCAACAGTTACCTCAATAGCCAGAGTGCCATAACCGCCAACTTCCTGCAGGTGGCCGATGACGGCTCCACCCGCACCGGTAAGGCCTGGATGGAACGCCCGGGGCGCATGCGCTTCGAATATGATCCACCCGATCCGCAATTACTCGTTTCCGGCGGCAACGCGCTGGTCTATCACGACCCCGCATTGAACCAGACCACGAACATCCCGCTCGCCAGTACGCCGCTCGGTATTTTGCTGGCGCAACATGTGGCGCTGGATTCAGCCGATAGCGAAATCATAAAAATCGACCGTGAACCCGGTGAGATCGATGTCACCCTGGCACGCCGTGGCAAGGAAACGCTCGGCAGCCTGACATTGGTATTCGGCGCAAATCCGCTGGAGCTGCGGCAATGGGTGGTAACCGATGCGCAAAGCCGGCAAACCCGCGTGAGCCTGTACGACATCGCCCCCTCCGCCCCCCTGCCCGATTCGCTGTTCCAATATTCGATCAGCGCGCCCACCAACCGCCGGAGCCAGTAGAGACGGCAGGACTTCTGGGCTAAACACGCGGCATGAAACTCACCATTGCCACCTGGAACATCAACTCGCTGCGCCTGCGCCAGGCGCTGCTGCACCAGCTTAAGCTGGCGCTGGCGCCGGACATCATCTGCCTGCAGGAAACCAAGGTGCCGGATGAACTGTTCCCGGAGGCGATCGGTGCGGCGCTGGGCATGCCGTACATGCTCAAGCGCGGCATGAAGGGCTATAATGGTGTGGCCATACTCTCGCGCCTGCCGCTTACGCTGGCGGAGGACACGCCGGATTGGTGCGGCAAAGGCGATTGCCGGCATATCTCCGCGCAGGTGCAGGCCGGGGGCAAGACGCTCACCGTGCATAATTTCTACGTCCCCGCCGGCGGTGATGTTCCGGACCGGGATGAAAACATAAAATTTGGTCATAAACTGGATTTTGTGGCGGAAACACGCGCGCATTTCGCCAAATACAAACCCAGGCACGCCATCCTCGTGGGCGATCTCAACATCGCCCCGCAGGAAAACGATGTGTGGAACCACAAGCAGTTGCTCGGCATCGTCAGCCATACGCCGGTTGAGGTGGAAGGGCTGAACGCCTGGATGGCGCAAGGCTGGTACGACGCGCTGCGGCATTTCGTGCCGGCGGACCAGAAACTCTACACCTGGTGGTCGTATCGCAACAAGGATTGGGCCGCATCCAACCGCGGCCGCCGGCTGGACCACGTATGGATTACACCCGACCTCAAAGCCGGGCTGCAAAGCCACCAGATATTGCGCGAAGCCCGCGACTGGGAACAACCCTCCGACCATGTGCCCGTGGCCGTGACACTGGAAGTTTAACGCAAGCCTCGCGGAAGGCGGCCATATCGACATGAAACTGCAAAAAACCTTCTGGGCCAGTGCCTTCGGCATGGTCACCGACCGCTTCAACATCCCCTGGATGGTTAACTGCCTGTAAATTGGCGCGCCGCGACAAACGCATGCCTCGCACCTAGATTCTGCGCGAGCAACATAGCTCCGGATGCGCCATATAGCGGCCCAGGAGTTGTGTCATGAAGTTCTGGCCGTCCACATCAATACTAGCCCTCGCCTTCGCCGCCGGTATGGCCATCGCCGCCGTCACCGGCTGAGCAGGTCCGCGGCGTTTTAAATCCGGGTTCTCGGCGTGACTCGCAAGGGGACTTTGTCCCCCTGCACCCCCTACCAGGGGCCGAAAGGCCCCTGGACCCCACCCGGGTTATAAAAGAGGGCCCATCCCAGCACGTGTGTTGCACGAGTAGGGATGGGCCCTCTCTTATAACCCGAATCTGATGGGGGTCTGGGGCCTCAGGCCCCAGGCAGGGGGTGCAGGGGGTAAGCCCCCTGCGAGTCACGCCGAGAACCCGGATTTAAGACGCCGCGGTGACCTGCCAGCCCGTGTCGGTGGGGGCGCAGTACAGGGGTACGGCGTTGGGGGTTAGGCCTTGTTTGGGCAGGGCCATCAGGTCGCGCAGGGCGCGGAATACGCCGCCGTGGGCGACGATGAGGAGCGGGCCGGGGGTTAGGATGTTGGTCATGGCTGCGTCTATGCGGGCCAGGACCTGGGCGAAGCTTTCGGCGTTGGGGGGGGTGAAACGGCCTTCGAGCCATTCCGGGAACCAGGGGAGCAGGGGTTTGCCTTCCATGCCGCCGAACTGGACTTCGCGCAGGCCGGGTTCGAAGGCGATGGGCAGGTTCAGGAATTCGTTCACGATTTCAGCGGTTTCGCGGGCGCGCAGCAAAGGCGAGGCGATGATGCCGGTAATGCCTTGCCCTGCCAGAAGCGGGCCGGCGGTGGCGGCCTGGGCGCGGCCGGTGGCATTCAGCGGGATATCCAGCGCCCCTTGGCTCAAGCCGGCGGCGTTATAATCTGTCTCGCCATGCCGGAGGAACCAGAAGGGGATTTGCGGCAGGCTCAAGCCAAACCTTCAGCGGCCAAACCTTCAGCGGCCAGGGCGCGTTGCACGGCGGGGCGGGCGTGCATGCGGGCCAGATGGCCGGCGATGTTTTCCGGCACGTGCAGTTGCACGCGGGTGACGGCCCAGTATTCCAGATAGAACAGCACCGCATCGGCGATGGAGTAGTCGCCCAGCAGATAGGCTTTGGCGCCGAGCGACTGGCTCAGCAGTTTCAGCCCATCCTTCACAATATCCTTGCCGGTCTGCTGCACGGCGGGTTCATCGGCGGTGGTGGGGGTGAAGGCGGCGGTGCGGAAGATGCGGGTGAAGCCGCGCATGTGCACGGTCGCCACCATGTAATCCACCAGCTCCAGCAGGCGGGCCTCGCCCTCGATGCTCTCGGGCAGCAGCCCGGCGGCGGGGTTGGTGCGGGCCAGGTACCAGGCGATGGCGGGGAGTTCGGTGAGCAACGTGCCGTCATCGCGCAGCAGCGCCGGCACCTTGGCTTTGGGGTTCAGCGTGGCATAGGGCTGCTTGTACTGTGCCCCTTCGCGCAGGTTCACCAGATCCAGTTCATACGGCTTGCCGATCTCTTCGAGGATGATGTGGATGGCGAGGGCGCAGCTATTCGGCGAGTAGAAGAGTTTCACGGCGCCCTCCCAGGCATTAGAGACGTTGAAAAATCGGTCTGGGAGAAATCGGTCTGGCGGCCGTATAGTGGTGATTTGCGAGCACCGGCGCGGAGCGCACCCTTGTACGCGAGCACCGGCGCGGAGAAAATCGCCGCTATACGGCCGCCAGACCGATTTCTCAGTCGAAAAGTGAGCTGACGGAACTTTCCGTAGAGATGCGGCGCATTGCCTCGGCCAGCAAGGGGGCGATGGAGAGTTGGCGCACATTATGCGCCAGGCGCACGGCTTCGGTGCCCATGATGGAGTCGGTGATGGTCAGCATCTCGATGGGAGAAGCGGCGATACGCGCCACGGCACCGCCGGAGAGCACGCCGTGCGACACGTAGACCTCGACGGATTTGGCGCCATTGGCCAGCAGCGCCTCGGCGGCGTTGCAGAGCGTGCCGCCGGAATCCACGATGTCATCCACCAGGATGCAATCTCGGCCTTCGACCTCACCGATGATGTTCATCACCTCGGACACCCCTGCCCGCTCGCGGCGCTTGTCGATGATGGCGAGGTCCGTGTTCAGCCGCGTGGCCATAAGGCGGGCGCGCACCACGCCGCCCACATCCGGCGAGACGATCATCGGGTCGCGGCTCGCGAAACGCTCCTCGATATCGCGCGAGAACAGCGGGGCGCCGGCGGTGAGGTTATCCACGGGGATATCGAAGAAGCCTTGGATCTGGCCGGCGTGCAGATCCAGGGTCAGCACGCGGTTCGCACCAGCCTCGGTGATGAGATTGGCAACCAGCTTGGCGGAGATGGGCGTGCGCGGGCCGGATTTACGGTCCTGGCGGGCATAGCCGAAATAGGGGATCACCGGGGTGATGCGCCGTGCCGAGCTGCGGCGCAAAGCATCGCAGGTGATCAGCAATTCCATGAGGTTGTCGTTGGTCGGGTAGGAGGTGCTCTGTACCACGAACACATCCTCACCGCGCACGTTTTCCTGGATTTCCACGAACACTTCCATATCGGCGAAGCGGCGGATGGAGGCTTTGGCGAGCGGCAGGTTCAAACCGGCAGCCACAGCTTCGGCCAGAGGGCGGTTGCTGTTGCAGGCGACAATTTTCATGTGTGAGGCTTCCCGGCTGAGGTACGGGGGCGGTTTAGCAACGGGGGGGTGCCCTGTAAATCAACCGGAGAGCGCGCGGGAGCGTTCCGTGGCGGCTGCGATGGCCTCACGGAAAATTTTCGGCAGAGCGTCATCCGCGCGCAACAGTTTTAGCGCCTCGGCGGTGGTGCCGCCGGGTGAGGTGACGTTGATGCGAAGCTGTGCGGCCTCCTCATCCGAGGCGGCGAGCAAAGCGGCGGAGCCGATGACCGTCTGGCGGGCGAGTTTTCGCGCAAGTTCCGGGGCTAGGCCCTGGTCGAGTCCGGCTTGTTCCAGCAGCTCGGTGAGCAGAAACACGTAAGCGGGGCCGCCGCCGGAGATGGCGGTGACGGGGTCGAGCTGGTTTTCGTCCTCAATCCAGGCGACATCGCCTGTTGCCGCCAGCAGCGTATCGGCAAGCTCGCGCTGCTTGGCGGAGACGTGGGAGCTTGGATAGGCCACAGTAATGCCCTGGCGCACGGCGGCCGGGGTATTGGGCATGGCGCGCACGATCGCGGCCTGGCCGAGGAGTTGGCTTATGGCCGCGATGGTTTTGCCGGCCATGATGGAGATGAACACGGCCTGCCCGGCAAAACGCGCGTATTCCGGTAGAGCCTGCCCGGCCATTTGCGGTTTTACGGCGAGGATCACCGCCGCCGGCGCAAAACCCGGCGGGATTTGTGCGGGAGCGGCCACCACCGTGATGCCGGGGCCGGCCAGTGTGGCAGCACCCGGCGAAGGGTCAACGATAACAGCCTGTTCGAGACCCTGCTCGCGCCATCCGGCGAGCATGGCGGAGCCCATGCGGCCACCGCCAACAAGGAGAATGGAAGGAAGCGTTGTCATGCGCCCCCTATGTCATGCTTCGCCGACGCACTCCAGCATGGCCGCCTCTAGCGCCTCATCCGCCCCCTTGCCGCCCCACAGCACGAACTGGAAGGCCGGGAAAAACCGTTCACATTCCGTCATGGCGATATCGATGAGATCCTCGATGGATTCCGCCGCCGCACTCGGTGTGCCGCGCAGCAGCATGGAGTGGCGGTAGATCGGCATGCCGGTATCTTCATCCATGCCGAAATGCCCGATCCACAGCCGCTCATTCGCTTTGGCCAGCAGCTCGTACAGCCCGCCACGCTGTTTCGGCGGGGCTTTCATGTCGAACGCGGCGGAGAAATGCATGACGGAAATCTCGTCGGACCAGCAGAAAAACAGCCCGTAATCGCACCATTTGCCATGGCCCTCGGCGGCCAGCTCGGCATCGGAACGGCGGTCATACGCCCAGTCATTTGCGGAAACGACCTGTTCGACCAGGTCAAGCGGGTTGGAGACGGAGGATACGTCTTCTTCGTGAAGGGCGAGGCTCGTCATGCACAAGTCTCCTTGGGCGCAAGTTTTATGCCGGGTGAGACGGGGCTGGGATTTGTGAGCCGCCAGACTGTTTCTCCCCACGAATCGGAGTCTAGCTGGGTTTTTGGGGGATGGGCAATGAATTAAGTGTGAGGTGGTGGATGGCTGACGTTATTAGATGATTGCATGACGAGACGGGGATGTTATCCGTACATGACTGCCGGGGCTGCCGGATAAGGATCCGAGACGTGAAAAAATACATACTCTTCGATCATGACGGCGTTCTGGTGGACACCGAATTCTGGTATTATAAAGCTGGAGAACGCGCCCTTGCGGATATTGGTTTTACTTTGGACAAGGACCAATACCTCCGGGACATGACCCAGGGATCTGGCAGTTGGGCCCAAGCCAGGGCGGCAGGTGTTGATGAACAGACCATCAGCCGGCAGCGTGAGATTCGTAATGATTATTATCAGGATTATCTGAGAACAGAAGCCATTGAGATTGAAGGCGTCGTTGAGACGCTTGCTGAACTGTCCAAATACGTCCGCATGGGTATTGTGACGACTTCAAAACGTATTGACTTTGAAATAATCCATGAAAAGCGCCGCATTAGACAATTTATGGACTTCGTCCTTGTGCGGGAAGACTACAAGCTCGCCAAGCCGCACCCGGAACCATACCTGACCGGCTTAAAGCGCTTCGGCGCCACCAAGGAAGAGACACTGGTTGTTGAGGATTCATCCAGAGGGCTGAGCTCAGCCGTGGCGGCCGGTATTGATTGTACCATTGTGTATAACGAGTTTACAAAATCGCATGATTTTTCACAGGCGCGTTATCGGATCGACACTCTGAGTGAGTTGAAGGGTATCGTTCTTGATGTCGGTTGAGGAATGATTTACCGGCACGAAAAGCGATGGGTTACGCTACGCTCCAACCATCCTACCTTGCTAAGAGGTTGCTATGGCGCCTCACCCACCCATTGATAAAACACCGGCTTGCCGAGTGCCTTCTCCACAATGGCGCGGGGGACCGAACCTGTGGCGATAGCGTAACCATCGTCTTTTCCGTCAAACAGCATCACATAGCCAGGCCACCAGGCGAGATCGAAATTCCGCACAGCCGCTCCTGGCGGAATGCGCTGCACATATGGGCTATCAGGAAAATCCCGTGCCGTGGTGTAGGGGAACGGTGTGTGCTGGTTGATGAACCACCATACCAACCGGGCGCCATCGGCGTTTTCCGCAGTGCTGAAGGGCAGCGCGTGGACTGGCGGCGGCAGCGCATGGGCCTGTGCGGCGCAAAGGCTCAAGGCAACGGTGAACCAGGGTAAGATGAACCACACGACCGAGGCTCCAACATTTATTGTTGTGTCGCACCTCATAAACACAACTAAAAAGTTGTAAACAGACAATAAACTCCCCTCATGCGTGCACCTCTTGCTTGCCATGATTTTGTGCTAACCTTCTACGGACACATGACCTGCCTCGAGCGGGCGGAAGGAGTTTGACGATGAGAGGTTTATGGCTTGCACCGGTGCTGCTGATTGGGACCTTGCTCCTGGCCAAGCCCGCCGCCGCACAGGATGCCTCCCCCGCCCAGATCCAGGGTATGATCACCGCTGGGCAGGATACTCAGGCCATCCAGGCGCTGGACAACGTGCTCGCCGCCCACCCTAAAAGCGGTGTCGGCTGGTATTTGCTGGCCGAGGCTTATGATGCGCAGAATAACGAGGATGCCGCCGGTAGCGCGCTGAATATGGCGGCGCGGACCAACCCCGGCCTGCCCTTCGCCGATCCGCAAAGACTGGCGGAGCTGCAGGCGCATATCGCCGCCGCACAGCCGCGCAGCAGCGGGCATACCGTTATGCTGGTTATCGGCGGGCTGTTGCTGCTGATGATCGTGCTGCGCTTCCTGCCCGGGCGCGACGCCGGCTCCCGCAACTATGGTTACACCGCCCCGCCGCCGCCGCCCGGCACCCCGCCCTACGGCTTCGGCTACGGCCCCAATACCGGCGGTGGGCTGGGCAGCGCGCTGATGGGCGGCCTCGCCGCCGGTGCGGGCTTCGCCGCCGGGGAACGCATCATCGACGGCATGATGGGCCAACCCAGCCAGCAACCCGGCCCGGACCAATCCCGCGACGACGGGCTAACCGGCAACCCAGGCTGGGACGGCACCGGTACGCCGAGCGATGACGACCTGAGCAATACGGGGTGGTCTTAGAAAAAGGCCAGGGCTCTGCCCTGAACCCGCTGGGGCCGTCGTGCGCAGCACGCCTTCGGCGAGACGGCCCCAGCCCCCCATTAGCTTTTAAGAATTGAAAAGGGCCTGCCTCCGAGGTGTTTGAAACACCGGGGAGGCAGGCCCTTTTCAATTCTTAAGTTACGGGATCCAAGGGCCTTTCGGCCCTTGGCGGGTCGTCCGCCGGAGGCGTGCTGCGCACGACTGCAGAGCCCTGGCCTTGTTAAACCTTCCGCATGCTCGGGCCGTAATACCGCGCGGTGCCGCCCAGTTCCGCCTCGATGCGGATGAGCTGGTTGTACTTGGCGGTGCGGTCTGAGCGGGCGAGGGAGCCGGTTTTGATTTGGCCGCAGTTGGTGGCGACGGCGAGGTCGGCGATGGTGGCGTCTTCGGTTTCGCCGGAGCGGTGGGACATGACGGCGGTGTAGCCGGCGCGGTGGGCGATATCGACGGCTTCCAGGGTTTCGGTGAGGGTGCCGATCTGGTTGACCTTGACCAGGATGGAGTTGGCGGTGCCGGCCTCGATGCCGCGGCGCAGGCGGATGGGGTTGGTGACGAAGAGGTCGTCACCCACGAGCTGGACCTTGGCGCCCAGGCGCTGGGTGAGGAGCTGCCAGCCGGCCCAATCGTCCTCGGCGCAGCCGTCTTCGATGCTGGCGATGGGGTAGCGGGCGCAGAGATCGGCCAGGTAGTCTACGAACTGGCCGGCGTCGTATTTTTTGCCTTCGCCTTCGAGGTCGTAGACGCCGTTTTTGTAGAATTCGGTGGAGGCGCAATCCAAAGCGAAGGTGATGTCCTGGCCGGGGAGGTAGCCGGCTTTTTCGCAAGCTTTGGAGATGAAGCCGAGGGCTTCGTCAGCAGATTTGAGGTTCGGGGCGAAACCGCCTTCGTCGCCGACATTGGTATTGTGCCCGGCATCCTGCAACTGCTTCTTCAGTGTGTGGAAAATCTCGGAACCGATGCGTACGGCCTCGGCGATGGAAGAGGCGCCCACCGGCTGGATCATGAATTCCTGGATGTCGATGGGGTTGTCCGCGTGCTGGCCGCCGTTGATGATGTTCATCATCGGCACCGGCAGGGTGCGGGCGGAAACGCCGCCGATGTAGCGGTAGAGGGGCATGCCGTTATCCGCCGCGGCGGCTTTGGCCAGGGCCAGGGAGACGCCGAGGATGGCATTCGCGCCGAGGCGGGATTTGTTGGGGGTGCCGTCCAGGTCGATGAGGATGTTGTCGATGCCGACCTGGTCCTCGGCATCCAGCCCGAGCAGCGTGTCGAGGATTTCGCCTTCGACGGCTTCCAGAGCTTTGAACACGCCTTTGCCCTTGTAGCGCTCGGGGTCGCCGTCGCGCAGCTCCACGGCCTCATGAGCGCCGGTGGAGGCGCCGGAGGGGACGGCGGCGCGGCCGAAGGCGCCGGATTCCAGCAGTACGTCCACCTCCACGGTGGGGTTGCCGCGGCTGTCCAGAATTTCGCGGGCGACGATATCGGCAATGGCGGTCATGATTCTGCTCCTATTTGCCCGCGCAGGTACCCCAGCGCTTGGGCCTAATCAAGCTTCGGGGCGCTCATCCCTGGGATGAGCGCCCCGATTGTGGCCTCGTCATGCACGGTTGGCGCCCATGGCCCTGGGAGCCAGAGATCCCCGCTTTCGCGGGGATGACGGGGGGTGGGGATGACGGGTATTCGCCGAAACCCCTTTAAAAACAGTCTCTTAAACGGTTGCCTTCTCCAACGCGGCCAGCACGGCTGGGGCCAGGTGTTTCTGGCAGATCAGCAGGTCCGGCAGGTAGGGGTCGGCGTTGTTGTAGACCAGCGGGCTGCCATCGGCGCGCGAGGCGTGGAGCCCGGCGGCCAAAGCGACTGCCGCGGGGGCGCAATTGTCCCATTCATACTGCCCGCCGGTGTGCAGATAGATATCTGCCTCGCCGCGCAGTACGGCCATGGCTTTGGCGCCGGCGGAGCCCATGGGCACGAGTTCGGCGTTCAGGGCTTCCGCCACCGCCAAAGCTTCCTTCGCCGGGCGGGTACGGCTGACCAGCACGCGGAGCCTGTCCGGAATGGGAGGCAGCTTCTGCGGCACGGAGGTGAGGGTCTGGCCCAGACCCGGCAGGGCCACTGCCCCCACTGCCGGCGCGCCGTTGATGGAGAGGGCGATGTGCACCGCCCAATCCGTGCGGCTCTCGCCATATTCGCGTGTGCCATCCAGCGGGTCCACAATCCAGACGCGGCCGGCGCTGAGCCGGTCCGCATTGTCTTTCTCCTCTTCGGAGAGGATCGCGTCATCGGGGCGCTGTTGTTTCAGCGCCTCGATGATGAAGGCATTGGCAACGCGGTCTCCCGCTTTGCCAAGCGCCTTTTCCGTGAACAGCCCGGATTGCTGCAGCTCCAGCAGCAATTTGCCGGCGATTGTGGCGATGTGAGACGCCAGCTCCAGATCGTTCATTACGGGATCAACTTCGCGATGATGAGATCCGCCGCCTCTTCCGCCGTGAGCTTGGAGGTGTCGATATGAATCTCCGGCTGCTGCGGTGCTTCATAGGGGCTGTCTATCCCTGTGAAGTTCTTCAGCTCACCGGCACGGGCCTTCTTGTACAGCCCCTTCACATCGCGCTTCTCGGCATCTTCCAGACTGGTGTCGATGAAGATCTCGATGAACTCACCAGGTGCCACCATGCTGCGCACCAGCTCACGCTCCGAACGGAAGGGTGAGATGAAGGCGGTGACGACGATCAAGCCTGCATCGGTCATCAGCTTGGCAACTTCACCCACGCGGCGGATGTTTTCGATCCGGTCGGCGTCCGTAAAGCCCAGGTCCTTGTTGAGACCGTGGCGCACGTTATCGCCATCGAGCAGGAAGGTGTGGCGGTTCATCCGCAACAATTTCTTCTCGACGAGGTTGGCGATGGTGGATTTGCCCGCACCCGAGAGCCCGGTGAACCAGAGCACGCCGGCCTGCTGGTTCTTGAGCTTGGCCCGTGATTCGCGAGACACATCCAGCGCCTGCCAATGCACATTCTGCGAGCGGCGGAGCGAGAAGTTGATCATGCCGGCGCCGACGGTGGCGTTCGTCATCTTGTCGATGACGATGAAGCCGCCGAGGGCGCGGTTGTCCGCGTAGGCCTCGAAGGGGATCGGCTTGTCGGTGACGATGTTGGTCACACCTATGGCGTTCAGCTCTAGCGTCTTCGCCGCCACATGCTCCAGCGTGTTCACGTTCACGGTGTATTTCGGTGCGTGAATGCTGGCGCTGACGAGCTGCGTGCCGATCTTGATCCAGTAGGAGCGGCCGGGGATGAGCGCCTCATCGGACATCCATACCAGGTTGACTTCGAACTGGTCCGCGACCTGCACCGGCTCATCGGCCAAAGTGATCACATCGCCGCGCGAGCAATCGACTTCATCGGCGAAGGTGAGCGTGACAGACTGGCCGGCGACCGCTTGCGGCAGATCGCCATCGTAGGTGACGATGCGCGTTACGGTCGAGGTTTTGCCCGAGGGCAGCACGCGCACGGCGTCGCCTGGTTTTACCACGCCGGAGGAGACGAGGCCGGAGAAGCCGCGGAAGTCGAGGTTGGGGCGGTTGACCCATTGCACCGGCAGGCGGAATTTCTTGGCCTGGTCGGCGGTCACGTCCAGCTCGACCGACTCCAGGTGCTGCATTAGCGACGGACCGGTATACCAGGGCGTGTTCTCGGATTTGCTGGTGATGTTATCACCTTTGAAGCCCGAAATCGGCATCGGCGTGAAATTCTTGATGCCGATGCTGGTCGCGAACTGGCGGTATTCGGCGACAATCGCGTCGTATCTGTCGTGATCGTAGCCGATGAGATCCATCTTGTTCACGGCAACCACGAGGTTACGGATGCCGATGAGATGGGCGAGGTAGGAATGCCGGCGCGTCTGCGTCAGCACGCCCTTGCGCGCATCGATGAGGATGACGGCGAGGTCCGCCGTGGAGGCGCCGGTGACCATGTTGCGCGTGTATTGCTCATGGCCCGGGGTGTCGGCCACGATGAACTTGCGTTTTTCCGTGGCGAAGAAACGATAGGCCACGTCGATGGTGATGCCCTGCTCGCGCTCGGCGGCGAGACCGTCGACCAGCAGCGCGAAATCGATGTTCTGCCCTTGGGTGCCGAACTTTTTGGAATCGGCTTCGACGGCGGCGAGCTGGTCCTCGAAGATCATTTTGGAATCATACAGCAGCCGGCCGATGAGGGTCGATTTACCGTCGTCCACCGAGCCGCAGGTGATGAAGCGCAGCAGGGATTTATGCTGATGCTTGATCAGATAGGCGTCGATATCGGATGCGATCAGCTCGTCGGTGACGTAGGAGCTTTCTTTCGTGGTGGTTTCGGACATCAGAAATACCCCTCCTGCTTCTTCTTCTCCATGCTGGCACCGCCAGCATCTTTATCAATCACGCGGCCCTGGCGCTCGGAGGTGGTGGTCAGGAGCATTTCCTGAATCACTTCCGGCAGGGTCTTGGCTTCGGACTCAACCGCGCCTGAGAGCGGGTAGCAGCCGAGTGTGCGGAAGCGGATGGACTTCATCTCCGGCACTTCGCCGGGGGCGAAGGGGAAGCGGTCGTCATCAACCATGATGGTCAGGCCGTCGCGCTGCACCGTCGGGCGCTTGGCCGCGAAGTACAGAGGCACGATGGGGATGTTTTCCAGATGGATATACTGCCAGATGTCCAGCTCGGTCCAGTTGGAGATGGGGAACACGCGGATGCTCTCGCCCTTGGCCTTGCGGGCATTGTAGATATTCCACAATTCCGGGCGCTGGCTCTTGGGATCCCAGCGATGGTTGGTAGAGCGGAACGAGAAGATGCGTTCCTTGGCGCGGGATTTCTCTTCATCGCGGCGGGCACCACCGAAGGCGGCATCGAAACCGTATTTGTCGAGGGCCTGCTTGAGACCTTCGGTCTTCCACATATCCGTGTGCAGCGGGCCATGGTCGAACGGGTTGATGCCTTTGGCCTTGGCTTCCGGGTTTTGATAAACCAGCAGCTCCATGCCGCTCTCTTGCGCCATCTTGTCGCGCAGCTCGTACATGGCTTTGAACTTCCATGTCGTATCCACATGCAGCAGCGGGAAAGGCGGCGGGGAGGGATAGAACGCTTTACGCGCGAGGTGCAGCATCACCGCGGAATCCTTGCCCACGGAGTAGAGCATCACCGGCTTTTCAGTCTCGGCGACGACCTCACGCATGATATGGATCGATTCCGCCTCCAGACGCTGCAAATGCGTCAGTGTCACCGTATCTGTCACGGCATCCATTCAACCCGTCTCCTTACCCAATATTAAAGGCACCTCATTTGTTAACGAGGTCCCGCCACATAGCCCCGCCCCAGTCAATCTAAGACGTGGAGCGTTAATTCGCATGGCATGCCCCTGGAGGCAAACACAAAAGACACACCAAAATGGCCAAAACATCGCTTACAAGCCATGAAACCAGGCCACACTGGGGTTAACAAAGCGCAAAAACGACATTTTATCTCTATTTAGTGCACTCTTTTAAGGGGTGAGCTTTAAGATAGTGAACACTATCTTATGTCAACTTGACGGCGCATGCAATCACGGCAGGCATATAAACAGCTTCGGCCGCCCGAAGGCGGCCGATTGCGGTATCCGGCATTTTTCGAGAGGTTTTTAGGCGGCAGTAAGCTGCAACGGCGCTTCCACGGCGCCATTCACCAGCCGGTAATTGGCCTGATCCGCAAACAATTCCCGCAGCAGCAGGTTATTCAGCGCGTGGCCGGTGCGGCTGCCTATAAAGCGGCCTGAAATGGGCGCGCCGGCCAGGGCCAGGTCGCCGATCACATCCAGCAGCTTGTGACGCACGAACTCATCGGCGAAACGCAGGCCCTCGGGGTTGATCACCTTGGCGCCATCCACCACGATGGCGTTGGCCAGCGAGCCGCCCTGGGCCAGACCGGCCTTGCGCAACGCCTCGATCTCGCCAAGCTGGGTGAAGGTGCGCGCCGCCGCGATCTCGCCGGCAAACCCCTCGGTGGAGAGGTGGAAATGATAGGCCTGGGCGCCAATGGCGGCGGCCTCAAACGCGATGGAGAGCGAGATGTCGAACCCTGCCCCGCCCTCGTTATGCGGGCGCAGTTCGGCGAAAGCGCCGTTATGCTCAACCCGCACGGGGCGCAAAATCTCCAGCCGCTCGCGCAAACCGCCATGCTCAACCACGCCGGCGCTCTCGATGAGGAACAGGAAAGGGGCTGCCGAACCGTCGAACACCGGCAGTTCCGGTGCATTCACCTCGACCAGTACATCGTCAATCCCGGCCGCGAATAATGCCGCCATCAGATGCTCGACCGTGCCGATTTTGGCTTCGCCCTCGGCAATCACCGTGCACAGGCGGGTGTCGGCCACGGCATCGAAGCGCGCCGGAATGTCCAGCCCCAGATCGGTCCGGCGGAACATGATGCCGGCCCCGGTTTCCGCCGGCTTCAGCGCCATCGCCACCTCGGCCCCGCTATGCAGGCCGCGCCCCACAGCCGAGATCGCCGCTTTCAGCGTCCGCCGCGGGGCGGGGGCTGTCATGGCAAGGCTGTATCTTTCACGCAAGGACGACATGGAAACTCCGGTTTTAACCAGATGTTATATATCGCCCCTGGGGGGTGCGCCGCCAGTCAATCATTATTACTGATTATGTCGCCACAATACATTGATCTTATTTAATTGCTGCACCGCAGTGTGTTGTGAAAACCGCGCGCTTCATCACGAAAATGTGCCAACGCCCAGGCCCTGAAACAAGCACGTAAATATTGCGGCCCACCAACAGCCATGCTCTGCTGCGCGTAACGGAGGAGGTCAAATAATGATCGTCGTCACCACAGAAAACATCGCCAATTTCCGCGTGAAGGAGACAATCGGCCAATGTTTCGGCGTGGTCGTGCGCTCACGCGGCCTCGGCGGTAATCTCATGGCCGGCTTACGCTCGCTGGTGGGCGGCGAAATCGTGGAATACACCAAAATGCTCGAAGAAGCCCGCCGCCACGCCATCGACCGGCTCGTCGCCAATGCCCAGACCATGGGTGCCAACGCCATCATCATGCTGCGCTTCGACAGCTCCGAAATAGGCCAGACCATGAGCGAAATCGTCGCCTACGGCACCGCCGTGATACTGGAGCCCGTATAATGCTGCGCTCCTTCGTGCTCGGGCTGGGCGTGCTCCTGCTGGGCACCGGCGTGCTCGGCATCACGCTCGGCGGCGGCGGCCCCATGCTCGGCCCCCTCATCTTCGGCGTGCTGCTGCTCATCGGCACCATATTCGAGCCGCATTACAAACGAAATGAATCCACCCCGCCCAGCGACGGGTTCGCCCCCACCGGCGAACGCTTCCACGACCCCAACCAAAACCAAACCGTCGAAGTCTGGTACAACCCGACCACCGGCGAACGCCGGTATGTTGCGCTGGGCGCCGTGAAGTAAAAAGGCCAGGGCTCTGCCCTGGACCCGCCAAGGGCCGAAAGGCCCTTGGATCCCGCTACTGAAGACTTAAAAAAGAGGCCTGCCACCACGGTGTTTGAAACACCTAGGAGGCAGGCCTCTTTTTTAAGTCTTCAACTAATGGGGGTCTGGGGCCTCCAGGCCCCAGCGGGTCCAGGGCAGAGCCCTGGCCTTTTTCCTTACGGCCCCCGGCGCAGAAATGCCGGGATTTCGAGGCCGACTTCGTCGATTTGGGCGTGGCGGACGGCTGGGCGGGCTTCCGTCTGGGGTTCAGCCTGGATGGCTGGTTCCTGGCGGTGTTGGTGGGCGGGAGCGGCCGGTTTGGCCGCGCCGCCGAAGCCGAACACGGATTTGAAGATGCTGGCGCCGGTTTTGGGGGTTTCGGGCACGCGCACCGGGGTTGGGGCCACGGCGTGGGCGGGCTGCGAGGGGCGCGGCATTGGCCGGGCCGGTGCGGCTTGGGCCGGGGCGAGCTGGGCGAGGATGTCCGCTGCCGCGGCTGCGGCCGAGGGGGCTGCTTCCTGTGCGCCGAGGGCTATTTCATGCCCGCGATCGATGAACGCCTTGGAGATGAGCGGGGAGGCCGGGGGTTCCGGCACGTAGCCGCCCTGGCGTGGGGCTTGGGCGCCGCCCTGCTGGTTCACGCTCTGGTTGGAGACGGCGGAGGGGAAGTTCACCGGCTCGCTGCCATTGACCACTTTGAGGCTCGGAATTGCCTGCTGCGGCATGGAATCGATACCCGTGGCGACCACGGACACGCGCAGGCGGCCGCACATGGTGTCGTCCATCGACATGCCGAACATGATGTTCGCATCGGAGTCGACTTCTTCCTTCACGCGGTTGGCGGCCTGGTCGATTTCGAACAGGGTGATGTCGGAGCCGCCGGTGATGTTGATGAGCAGGCCGCGGGCACCCTTCATATTGGTGTCTTCGAGCAGCGGGTTGCTGATGGCGGCTTCGGCGGCGCGGATGGCGCGGTCTTCGCCTTCGGCCTCGCCGGTGCCCATCATCGCCTTGCCCATTTCGCGCATCACGCTGCGCACGTCTGCAAAGTCCAGGTTCACCATGCCGGGCATGACCATGAGGTCGGTGACGCCGCGCACGCCCATATAGAGCACGTTATCGGCCATCTCGAAGGCTTCTTTCCAGCCGGTGCGCTCGTTGGCCACCTTGAAAAGATTCTGATTGGGGATGACGATCAGCGTATCGACATAGGCCTGCATCTCGATGATGCCTTCCTCGGCGGCGCGCATGCGGCGCTTGCCTTCGAAGGCGAAAGGTTTGGTGACCACACCGACGGTGAGGATGTCGCGCTCGCGGGCCATGCGGGCGATGACGGGGGCGGCACCGGTACCGGTACCACCGCCCATGCCGGCGGTGATGAACACCATGTGGGTGTTCTCAAGGTGGCGGGCGAGGTCTTCCGATGCTTCATCGGCCGAGAGCTTGCCCACATCCGGCCGGCCACCTGCGCCGTTGCCTTGGGTGAGGTGCGGCCCGAGCTGGATGCGCTTTTCCGCCAGGCTGCGCTGGAGCTGCTGCGCGTCGGTATTCGCGACGACGAAGTCAACACCGGGCAGGTTCAGTGCGATCATGTTGTTGACGGCATTGCAACCGCCACCGCCGACACCGAACACAGTGATGCGTGGGGTGAAGTCCGTGTGGGTCGGTTTGTCTATCGACAGATGCAAAACCATTTTTTTCTCTCCTCAGGCGAATAGCGGTAAAGAACGCTTCGATTTCATGTCAAACAGGATTTTTCAGAAATCCGACTCAAACACGGTTTTTTAGAAAATCAACGAGTTTGCCGAACCAGCTACTGCCGCGTTCGGCGTCGAAATCAATATCATGCATGGTCTGGCCATCGCCGGTGGCGAAGGCCAGCAGGCCTACGAGTGTGGCGAAGCCCGGGCCGCTGGCGGAATCCGGCAGGCCGATGACCGGGCCGGGACGGCCGAGGCGCACCTGGCGCTCCAGGATTTGGCTGGCCAGCTCGCGCACGCCGCCCAGTTGCGAGGCGCCGCCGGTGAGCACGACGCGCGAGGCCCCTTCCCTGCCCAGGCCGGCCGTCTCCAGCCGGTCTTTGACCATCTCGAACACTTCCTCAAGGCGCGGGCGGATGCAGCCGATGAGATGCGAGCGCGGCATTTGCGCGATCTGGTGTTCTGCTTCGCCCACCAGCGGCACGGGCAGCAGCTCGCGCTGGTCATCCGGCGAGCCGTGGCAATTGCCGTAGAGCGCTTTGAGCCGCTCGGCATGGGCGATGGAGGTGGAGAGGCCTTTGGCGATGTCCGTGGTGACGTGGTGGCCGCCGATGGGGAGTTGCGAGGTGTAGAGGATCTGGCCTTCGGAGAACACCGCCATGGTGGTGGTGCCGCCGCCCATGTCTATGAGTGTGGCGCCCAGCTCGCGCTCGTCGCCCACCAGCGTGGCGAGGCCGGAGGCGAGCGGGGCGGAGACCAGCGCCTCGATGTCCAGCTCGCAGCGGGCGAGGCAAGCGGCGAGGGTGCGCAATGCGGTGTTGCCGGCGTCGACCACATGGAGCTGGGCGGTGAGGATGTCGCAGAACAGGCCGCGCGGGTCGGTGACGCCGGCGGTCTCGTCCGTGGCGAAGCTTAGGGGGAGCGCGTGGATGACGGCGCGGCCATCGGCATTGGCGCGGTGGCGGGCCTCGCGCACCACGCGGCGGATGTCATCGGCCACCACGGCGCGGCCATCCACCGGCCATTGCACGTTGAACAGGCGGGATTCCGGCGCGCCGCAGGAGAGGTTTACGAACACGGATTTCAGCCGCATGTCGGCCTGGTCCTCGGCCGCACCCACGGCGGCGCGGATTGCTTTTTCCGCCTCTTCCAGATCCACTATGCCGCCGGATTTGATGCCGCGGCTCTTTTGCCAGCCGAAGCCGAGGCAGCGCAGCCGGCCATCGGCTTCCCCGCGCCCGATGAGGCAGGTGATTTTGGAGGAGCCGATGTCCAGCACGCCGAACGGGCCGGAGCGTACGTTGCGGTTACGGATTGGTTCATCCGGCCTGGTCAGCGCATCATGGGCGGGCGGGCGGCGCGTCATGTTATTCATGTGCTGGCTCCGGCTTTTTGGTTCCCGGCGGTGCGGGTGATGTCTTTCCGTTTGCCGCCTCCGGCGGCGGGGCTGGTGGCGCGTAGGGGCGCACGACCATCCGGTTGGGCTGGCGCAGATCGATGTCCTCCACCGGGCGCTGCAGCAGTTGCATGGAATTTTCCAGCGCCGCCAACTGGCCGATGGCGGCGGCCTCATTATCGCTGGGGAGTTTTACGACCGTCTGGTCCTTGAGGATGAGGTTCCAGCGCAAGCCATCCACATGTTGGGCGGCGGAAACCTGGTTCAGCACCACGGGCACGGTTTTCAATTCCGCAAGGAGTGTAGAGGCGAATTTGGGGGCGTCGGGGCCGGAGAGCAGCAGCAGTGCCGGCTCGCGGCGCTTGGCTGCCGCCGCGTCCTGGTTGTCGATTACGGCGCCGTCTTTATCGATGAGCACGAATTGCGCCTGGCCGTTGTTCGTGGTCTGCCAGATCGCCAGAGGATCGCGCGCCTGGATGGTGACGACCAGCGTATCGGGCAGGATGCGCTCCACTGTTACGTTCTGTACCGGCCCCAGTTGCGCCACGCGGCTCTGCACCGCAGCGAGTGAGAAGCCCAAAGCGGGGTCGCCCGGCTGCACGCCGATGGCGGCGTTCAACGAGGCGGGGTCGAGGCTTTCCGCACCGGTCACCTGGACATGGGCGATGCGCAGGCCGAGATCCGCCAGCAATGAGGCGATACCGAAACGATGATGCACGGGCTGTGCCTGAACCGGCGCGGCGGTGGGCAGGCTTGCGGGCAATGTGCGGAACAGCTCGGAGCCTACCACGATGATGGCACCGAAGCCAAGAATCCACAGGCCGGGCTTGAGGCTTTTGCGCACACGGCGGAAGAACAAGGTGCGCTGCGTCAACCGGTCCTGGCGCGGTGCTGGCTTACGGCTCCGCGAATTGCGGCGTGGCGGTGCGCCCGTGATCGGGCCGATGCGGTCTACACCCGGCATTGCGCCCTCTCCACCATCCAGGCGCAAAGGGCGGGGAAATCCAGCCCGGCATGCGCCGCTTGTTCCGGCAGCAACGAGGTGGGTGTCATGCCTGGCTGGGTGTTTACTTCCAGCAGCACGAGCCGGCCTGTTGCAGAATCATAACGTAAATCCGCGCGGGTCGCGCCACGGCAGCCCAGCGCCCGGTGTGCGGCGAGTGCTATGTGCTTGGCCTGCGCGGTTACATCCTCCGGCAGCTCCGCCGGGATGACATGGCGTGAGCCGCCTGCGGCATATTTGGCGGTATAGTCGTAGAAATCCTCATCGGTGAGAATTTCCGTGACGAACAAGGAACGATCATCCAGCACGCAAACGGTAAGCTCGCGGCCGGGGATGAACTGCTCGACCATGGCGGGGCCGAAATTCCATTCGCGCACGATGTCCGGATTGCGGTTGCTGCCCGGCCGCACGATGGACACACCAACGGACGAGCCTTCGTTCACCGGTTTCACCACATAGGGTGGCGGGAGCGGGTCGTGGTCCGCCAGCTCCGCGATATCGATGATGCGATGCGGTGCGACCGGCAGGCCGGCGGCGGCGAAGACGGCTTTGGCGGCGGCCTTGTCCATGGCGATGGCGGAGGCGCGCACGCCGGAATGTGTGTAGGGAATGCCTAGATAGTCGAGAATGCCCTGGATGGTGCCGTCTTCGCCGAAGCGGCCGTGCAGCGCGTTGAACACCACGTCAGGCTTAGGGGTGAGGGCGGCAATCAGCGCGCCCAGGTCATCGCCCACCACCACGGGTATGGTTTCAAACCCGGCCTCTCGCAAAGCCTCGATCACCTGCGCGCCGGAGCGCAGCGATACTTCCCGTTCAGCCGACATTCCGCCATGCAATACCGCGACGCGCGTCATGCCTTCACTCCAATTCTTTTGATTTCCCAGCGCAATTCCACGCCGGATTGCTGGGCCACGCGGCGCCGTACTTCCTCGCCCAGGCCTTCCAGCTCAGCGGCCGTGGCCTCGCCCAGATTCAGCAGGAAATTGCAGTGTAATTGCGAAACCTGGGCCTGCCCGATGGTCAAGCCCCGGCACCCTGCGGCATCCACCAGCTCCCAGGCTTTCTGGCCATCGGGATTGGCGAAAGTGGAGCCTCCGGTGCGGGCGCGGACGGGTTGGGTGCTTTCGCGTTTGGATTTGATCTCGGCCATGCGCGCACCGATCATCGCCGCCTCACCTGGCCGTGCGCGGAGCCTGGCGCGTACCACTACCGCATCCGCCGGCAAATTCGCATGGCGGTAGGAGAGGCCGAGATCCATCGCCGGGACGCGCAGCAATTCGCCAGCGCGGGTCACGATCTCCGCCCAATCCAGCACCTCGGCGATGTCGCCGCCATAGGCACCCGCGTTCATCGCCACCGCACCGCCGATGGTGCCGGGAATGCCGGATAAAAATTCCAGCCCCGCCAGCCCGGCCTCGGCAGCATATTCCGAGACGGTAACATCAAGTGCCGCCGCACCGGCGATCACGCCATCGGCTTCCACGGTCACGTCACCAAACCCGCGCGCCAGTTTTACCACAACGCCGTTGATGCCGCCGTCGCGCACGATGAGGTTGGAGGCGGCGCCGATTACTGTCACCGGCATTTCCAGTGGCAGATCCCGCAGGAAATTGCACAGATCATCCACATCGGCCGGGCGGAGCAAAAACTCCGCCGGGCCGCCGACGCGGAACCAGGTGAGCGGGGCCAGCGCCACGCTTTCCTGCAACCGTCCGCGCGTTGTGGGGATGATATTGGCCATCATCACCGCCGGCCTTTCGCGGCACTCTGCAATTCCGCAAGCTGTGCCGGTAAAATTCCTGCCCATTGCGTGATGTTGCCGGCACCCAGGCAGATGACATAATCGCCCTGCCGCGCGATGGCATGCACCATCTCGGCCAGATGCGACGGATCGGACAGCGGCACAACCTGGCGGTGGCCGCGCTCACGCAGGCCCTCCACCAGCGCGTCTTTGTCGACACCTTCAATCGGTTGCTCACCGGCGGCATATACATCGGCCACGATCACCGTGCCGGCGTCGTTCATGCAGGTGCAAAATTCTTCAAACAGACTCTGCAATCTTGAGAAGCGGTGGGGCTGCACCACGGCGATGACATCGCGGGCACCTGCCTGGCGCGCTGCCTTCAGCACGGCGGCAATTTCCACCGGGTGATGGCCGTAATCGTCGATCACGGTGACGCCACCGGCCTCGCCCGTTTTGGTAAAGCGGCGTTTTACGCCGGCAAACGCAGCCAGCGATGATTTGATCAGTTGCTCCTCGATCTCCATCTCTGTGGCAACAGCGATGGCCGCCAGTGCGTTTTGCACGTTATGGCTGCCCAGCATCGGCAGTTTGAACGGGCCCATGCGGCGCGCGCGGCCGGAGATGCGATCCGCGATACGCACCTCGAAGGTTGCACCTTCCTTGGAATACATGATGCGCTCGCCACGCACATCCGCCTGCGGGGAAAAACCGTAGGTGATGACGCGATGATCTGAAAGCACGGGGAGCATCTGCTGTACCGCCGGATGGTCCATGCACAGCACCGCGAAACCATAGAACGGGATGTTGGAGACGAATTGGCGGTAGCCGGCCTCCATCGCCTCCTTGGTGCCCCAATGGTCGAGATGTTCCGGATCCATATTGGTCACGATGGTGATGACGGCGGGGAGGCGTAAGAAGCTGCCGTCGGATTCATCTGCTTCCACCACCATCCACTCGCCCGCACCAAGCCTGGTGTTGGAGCCGTAGGCGTTGATGATGCCGCCGTTGATCACGGTGGGGTCCAACGCGGCACCTTCCAGCACGGCGGCGACGAGGCTGGTGGTGGTGGTTTTGCCATGCGTGCCGCCGATGGCGATGGCCCATTTCAGGCGCATCAGCTCGGCCAGCATTTCCGCCCGCCGCACCACGGGGATAAGTTTCTTGCGCGCGGCTACGACTTCCGGATTATCCTTGGGCACCGCCGTGGAAATCACCACCACCGCCGCGCTGCCCAAATTCTTCGCATCATGCCCGATGGCTACGTGTATGCCGGCCGCGCGCAGCCGCACCACATTGGCATTCTCGGATAAATCCGAGCCCTGCACCTGGTAGCCCAGCTCATGCAGCACCTCGGCAATGCCGGACATGCCGATGCCGCCGATGCCGACAAAATGCAGCGCCCCGATGGAGAGTGGGAGCGCTCTCATGCCAGCACCAGATCGGCCAGGTTGGAGGCCGCATCCACACATCCCATGCCTGCGGCACTGGCCGCCGCTTTCGTCAAAGCTTCAGAATCCATCAACAAAGTCTCGATCTTTTCCCGTAAAATTTCAGGCGTTAGCCCGCTCTGGCCGCACACCCAGGCCCCGCCAGCACCCGCCAGCGCCGCCGCATTGGCGTGTTGGTCGGCATTGATCTGCAGGGGGATCAAAATCGCCGGGCGGCCGACCACGGCCAGCTCCGCCACGGTGGAACCGCCCGCGCGTGCGATGACCAGTTGGGCCTGCGCCATGATCTCCGCTACATTGCTGATAAATGGCGCCAGCGTCGCCGTGATACCGGCCTGTGCCAGCACCGCCTGTGCGCTCTCGATCTCTTGCACCGGGCATTGCATGGTAAGCTGGATGCGCGCGCGCAGATCCGGCGGCAACAGCGCCAAGGCGGCGGGGACCAACCGGCCGAGTACCCGCGCGCCCAGCGAGCCGCCCAGCACGAGCAGGTGAATTTTTGCGCCCGGCGGCACGTAGGCTGCTCCGGCCTGGACAATAATTGCGGGCCGGACCGGATTGCCTGTGAACACCCCGGTTTTACCCGCAGGCAAGCCCGCGGTTTGCGAAAAGCTCAGCGCAATCCTGTCACAAATCCGCGCCACGAACTGGTTTGCGCGCCCGAGAACGGCATTCTGATCATGCAGCACCAGCAGCGGATGGTGGCGCAAGCTGCGCCCGGCCAGCAGCGGCGCGACTGATGGATAACCGCCAAACCCCACCACCGCCACGGGCTGGAGCCGTGCCAGAATCCGCCGTGCCGCCAGCAGGCCGCGCGCGATTTCCACCAGCCCCACCGCAGCGCGGCGCAGGCTGCGCCCGGCCACACCGGCGCTGGGAATCACATGCGCCTCGCATTGCGCGAACACGGGTGATTTCGCGGCGGAGGACCGCGCATCCGTCAGCAGCACCACGCGCTTGCCACGGCGCAGCAATTCCGCGGCCAAAGCTTCAGCCGGGAAAAAATGTCCGCCTGTGCCGCCGGCGGCGATGACTATGGGGCCGGTCATGACATTTCCGCCTTGGGCCGCCGGCGGGTCAGTGCCAGCAGGAATCCCATCTGAATGGAAATCGCCAAAGCCGAGCTTCCGCCATAGGAGATGAAGGGCAGTGTCATCCCCTTGGTGGGGATGAGCGAGAGGGAGGAGGCCATGTTCACGAAGGCTTGCAGACCGAAGGCGATGATCAGCCCGCCTGCTGCCAGCACCACGAATAAATTCTGCTCCGCCAGCAGCCGCACCAGTGCGCGCAGCACGATGGCGGCGAATACCAGAATGATGAAGGCGCAGAAGAACAGCCCGAACTCTTCGCCCGCCACGGCGAATACGAAATCCGCGCGCGCATCAGGCAGCCAGTGTTTTACCTGGCCCTCGCCTGGCCCGAGGCCCCATACGCCGCCATTGCCGAAGGCTTCGAGCGCTGTTTGTGCCTGGCTTCCCGCCGGTGGGTTGAGGAACATTTCCACGCGCGTATGCACATGGGTGATGAAGAAGAACGCATACACCAGCGCCAGCAGCACCACGACGGCGGCGACGCCGATCCATTTCATGTCCATGCCGTCCAGATAAAACTGCGCCAGCACGACCATGGTGAAGAGGAAGGTCATGCCGATATCGGGCTGCATTTTCAGCAGCATAGCGGTGAGGAGATAGACGCCCACGGCCGCGCGCTTGCCGGGGAAGCCCGGTGTGCGCCGCGCCTCGGCGATGCACCAGCCGGAGATGATGATGAAGGCTGGGCGCAGAAACTCCGAGGGCTGCACAGTGAATCCGGGAAGGGCCAGCCAGCGGTTGGCGCCATCTACCTCCGTGCCATGCACCAAAGTGAAGCCGGTGAGCAGGAAGAAGATGATGCCGAGGCCGAGGGCGGTGAGCTTCACCTGGCGGAGTGAGAGCATCGACATGACCAGTATCACCCCGCCGCCAAGCGCGAGGAAGAATATCTGTTTGAGCATCGCCACCGTATGCGGGTCCGACAGATGTGCGGTGAAGCCCGGCATGGCGGCGAGTGCCAGCACATAGCCGACACCCAGCAGCACGGCGAGGCCCAGCATGGTGACGCGGTCCACGCTCCACCACCATTTGCCTATAAAGCTGTTATCCGCGCGTGACAGAGGCGGCATTATTTTACTCCCGCCAAAGCGGCAAATGTCTCGCCGCGTACTTGAAAATTGGGAAACTGGTCGAAGCTCGCGGCGGCGGGCGAGAACAGCACCACGCCAGAAGCCGCCGCCGCCGCAAACGCCGCCGGCACGGCGCGCTCCAGCGTTCCAACCACCTCATACGCCACACCGGCCTCCTGCAACCGATGCGCGAACGCCTCGGCATCCTGGCCGATCAGAAAGGCTTTTTCGATGCGCGGGAAAAACGGTGCCAGATCGTCTATCCCGCCCGCTTTGGCCACGCCGCCGGCAATCCACACGAAGCGCTCATAGCAGCCCATGGCGCGGCTCGTGGCATCGGCATTGGTGGCCTTGCTGTCATTGATGAAGCGCACGCCAGCGCGCAGCCCTACCTCCTGCTGCCGGTGCGGTAGGCCGGGGAAGCTCGCAATGCCTTGCGCGATCGCGCCCCAGTCCACCCCCAACGCACGGGCCAGCGCCGTAGCGGCGGAGGTATTTTGCACGTTATGCTTACCCGGCAACGCCTTCACATGCAGCTCCGGAATATCCTCGCCGGAGATTTCCACCATTTTCACATCGCGCGTGTGCAGCCATGCCGCCATCTCGCGCGACTCGGTATCGTCAATGCCGATCACCGCCGTGCAGCCCTCATCCTGGCGCGCGAAAATCTCCCGTTTGGCGGCGGCATAGCCGGCCATGTCCCCGTGCCGTTCCAGATGATCGGGCGAGAGATTGAGCATTACCGCAACATCGAAGCGCAATGTTGCGATTCGTTCCAACATATAGCTGGACATTTCCAGCACATACACGCCGTTATCGGGCAAAAGCGGCAGGCTCAGCGCCGCCGGGCCGAGATTTGCCCCCGCCGCATTGGGCACACCGGCTACATCCAGTATATGCGCCAGCAGCGCGGTGGTGGTGGATTTGCCATTCGTGCCGGTAATACCGGCAAACCGGGCGTGGCTCCCCTGCCCGCGCACGGCCTGGTACAGCAGCTCGGCATCGGTGAGAATCGGCACACCCTTCGCGAGCGCCCATTTCGCCTCATCATGCGGCTTGGGCAATTTATGCGGAATGCCGGGTGAGAGCACCAGCGCATCCAGCCGCCCCTTCACTTTCGAAGGCCGCGCCACGTTAAATCCCGCCGCTGCCTCGCGCGACGCGGCATTATCATCCCAGACAAACACTTCCGCGCCCAGCTCGCGCAAGCGTTCCGCCGCCGGCAGCCCTGCCCGCCCCAGCCCCACTACCGCGTAACGCTTGCCGGAGAAAATGCTCATCTGATTTTCAGCGTGGCCAGACCCACCAGCCCGAGAATCATCGAGATGATCCAGAAACGGATCACGATGGTCGGCTCCGCCCAGCCCTTTTTCTCGAAATGATGGTGCAACGGCGCCATCAGGAACACGCGCCGGCCGGTGCGCTTGAACCAGAGCACCTGCACGATGACCGAGATGGTCTCGACCACGAACAACCCGCCGACAATGGCCAGCACGATCTCATTCTTGGTCGCCACCGCAACCGCACCCAAAGCGCCGCCCAGTGAGAGCGAGCCGGTATCGCCCATGAACACGGCGGCCGGGGGTGCGTTGAACCATAGGAAGCCCAGGCCCGCGCCGATGAGGGCGGAGAGAAACACCGCCAGCTCGCCCACGCCGGAGACGAAATGCAACTCCAGATAGCCGGAGAAAATCTTGTTGCCGACGAGATAGGCGATCAGGGCGAATACGGCTGCGGCGATCATCGTCGGCACGGTGGCCAGACCATCCAGACCATCGGTGAAATTCACCGCATTGGCCGCACCTATCATCACGAAAAGTGCTACGAAGGGGAATAAAATGCCAAACGGGATGAGTAGATTTTTGAACAACGGCAACGCCAGATCGGTGGCAATGCCCGGCGGCATCAGCGAGATCATCCACACGCCCGCGATCAGCCCGATCACGCTTTCGCCCAGCAGCCGCACCCGGCCGGATACGCCTTTGGTGTTGCGCCTGGTCAGCTTCAGATAATCATCGGCAAAGCCGATGGCGCCGTAGCCGAAGGTGACAAACATCGTGGCCCAGACAAAGCCGTTGCCGAGATCGCCCCAGAGCAGGACGGAGAATCCGAGGGCGAGGAGGATCAGCACACCGCCCATGGTGGGCGTGCCTTTTTTCTCCACCAGATGCCGCTCCGGGCCGTCCGAGCGAATCGGCTGGCCATGGCGTTGCACGGATTTGAGGTAGCGGATCACTTTGGGGCCGAGCCAGAAGCTGATGACCAGAGCCGTGAGGCACGCCCCGCCCGCCCGGAAGGTGATGTACCGGAACAGGTTGAAGAAATGCACATTCCCAGTCAAATGAAGCGCTAAAAAATAAAACATCAGCCGGGGCTTTCCAGAGCAGAGATAACGTCGCGCATCCGGCTGCCGTAGCTGCCTTTCACCAAAACAATGTCGCCATCCTCGAGTGCGGCGAGCACAATCGGGGCCAGAGCGGCGGCGGTTTCCGCATGCGCGCCCTGCATGGACTGTGGCAGCGATTCGAACAAAATTTTGCTCCACGGGCCGGCGGTGAAAACGATGTCGGCACCGTCTTCAACCATGGCGCGCAGGCCGAGATGCTCGGCGGCGGCATGCTCACCCAGCTCCAGCATATCGCCCAGCACGGCCACGCGGCGCCCGCGCTGCAGTTTCAGCACGGCGAAGGCGGCGCGCATCGAGGCTTCGGAGGCGTTGTAGCTTTCGTCCAGCAGTAGCGCCGTACCGCCCGGCACCTTGATATTGCGCCGCGCCCCACGGCCGGAAAACGGCGAGAACCCGTCCAGCGCCGCCGCTGCCCGGTTCGCATCCAGCCCCAGCGCATGGGCGGCCGCCAGAACGGCGAGCGCGTTGAACGCCATGTGAATGCCCGGTGTGCGCAAGGTCAGATAGACTTCGACCCCGCCAACCCGCGCGGTGATCGATCCGGTCTCGGCCGTCTCATCCAATGCCACCAACTGCGCTTCGGTGCCTGGAAATTCCACAACCCGTATGCCCGGCGGCACCAGCCCGCGCAGAAAATTAAACTGGTCCGACACACGCGGCAGCACGGCTACGCCCTGCGGCACCAGCCCGCCCATGATCGCCGCTTTTTCATGCGCGATCGCTTCAATGGAGCCCATCAGCCCTATATGCGCCCGCTCGACGGTGGAGATGATCGCCACGTCCGGCCGCACCAGCGCCGCCAGCGGCGCAATCTCGCCGGGGTGGTTCATGCCGATCTCGAACACGCCGAATGCGGTGTCGCGCGGCATGCGGGCGAGGGTTAAAGGCACGCCGATGTGGTTGTTGAAACTGGCCTCGGCGGCGTGCACATTGCCGAAGCCGGACAGCGTGCGGCGTAGCATTTCCTTTACCGTGGTTTTGCCCACGCTGCCGGTAACCGCGACGATTTTTGCCTCTGACCGCGCCCGCGATGCGGCGCCCAGACGCTCCAGCGCTTGCAGCGTGTCCGGGACGAGAAGCACATTGCCGGGCAGCTCGCGTGAGACCAGCGCGGCCGCCGCCCCTTTGGCGAAGGCGGTCGCGACGAAATCATGCCCGTCGCGCTCGCCTTGCAAAGCGACGAACAGATCGCCCGGCTGCAACGAGCGCGTATCGATACTGATGCCGGAAATATCCCAGCCGCGCGCAACGCCCAGTGCCGCCGCCAGCTCTGTTGCGCCCCAGAGCGGGTTCATAGCGCGCCGCCAAGTTCACGGATCACGGCGGCGTCGTCGAAGGGAATCACCTCGCCCTTTACGATTTGCCCCTGCTCATGGCCTTTGCCGGCCACCACCAGAACATCACCCGGCGCGAGCCCCGCAAGTGCCGCGGCAATGGCCTCACGGCGGTCGCCTATCTCTATTCCGCCCTTGCAGACGGCCATGATGGCGGCGCGAATCAGGGCGGGGTTTTCGCTGCGCGGGTTGTCGTCGGTGACGATGCAGACATCGGCCAGTTGTGCCGCCGCCGCGCCCATCAGCGGGCGCTTGCCGGTATCGCGGTCGCCGCCGGCACCGAATACGATGTGCAATTTGCCTGTGGCATGCGGGCGCAAAGCGCTCAGTACACGGGCTATCGCGTCCGGCGTATGGGCATAGTCAACATAGGCCGCGGCGCCATTGGGCAGCACCAGTGCACCTTCCAGCCGCCCGCGCACGCCTGTGAGCTGCGGGAGGAGCGAAAATGCGTCGGCAACGCCGCAGGCCTCCGCCAGGGCTGCCGCCAGCACGGCGTTATCCGCCTGGAAACGGCCTGGCAGGTGTAGCTCCGCAGTCCGCCCGCCGCTCACCAGCAACTGCCCTTCCGGGCGCGGCTCCACAAGCTCCAGCCCGACCGCCGCAAAATCCAGCCCCTGCAAAGCGGCAATCGCTTTCAGCCGGTGCAATATGCCGGGGGCTATATCCGCCATCACCCGTACCGCCCCGCCGCGCTGCATCAGCCGGGCGAATAATTCCAGCTTGGCCTCGCCATAGGCTTCCATGCTGCCGTGGTAATCGAGGTGGTCGCGGGTGAAATTGGTGAAGCCGGCGGCGGTAAAACGTAAGCCATCCAGCCGGTGCTGCGTGAGGCCGTGGCTGGAGGCTTCCATCGCCACATCGTTCACGCCATCGCGGGCCAGCTCGGCCAGGGTTTGTGCCAGGGTTACAGGGTCCGGTGTGGTCAGGCTCTCAGCTACAGGCCGCCCCGGCGCCACAACACCCAACGTGCCAATGGAGGCCGCGCGGCGCCCGGCGAGGGTAAAAATCTGCCGCAAAAAATCGACCGTACTGGTCTTGCCATTGGTCCCCGTCACGGCGGCCAGACGCTCCGGCATCCGCCCTGCCAGCTCCACGGCAAATTCCGCCAGTTTCGCGCGCGGCTCGGGTGCTGTGATGAGCTTGCGCGGCGGCACACCCGGCGGCCATTGCGTACCCTCGGGCGCCAGCACCGCCGCCGCACCACGCGCCACGGCTTCCGCGATGAAGGCGCGCCCATCGGCCTTCACGCCAGGCAGTGCCGCGAACAAAAACCCAGGCCGGACCGCCCGGCTATCCGCCGTTATCCCGGTAATGCCTTGCATCTCAGGAGACACCATCGCCCGTATCCCGTTCCGTGACATGGCTACCCAGCATCGAGGGCGAGACCGGTGCCATCACCCCATCATGCCGCCGCCGGTGCACATGCGCCGCCGCTGGTACCGGGGTCACCCCCGTGGCGGCTGCCGTGCCCGGCTTTACCACCGCCAAAGCGGAGGCCGGCGGTGCGGCGCCCATCAACTCATAGGCAAACGGATTGGCACCCGGCGGCAGCGGCCGCCCCGGCCCCAGGGCAATCTGCCCCGGCGGTGCCGTGGGGCTCAGCGGCACGGTCAGCCGTTGGTCCAGTGCCGCCAGTTGCACACCATCGGCCGGCATGATGCCCAGCATGGGGCCGATGCGCGCGATGATGCGGCCCACGCCAGGGGCGGCGATGTAGCCGCCGGTGGTAAAGCCGTAGGTGGTGGCATCGGGTTTCGGCTGCAGCACCAGCACGTACACCACGTATTGCGGGTTCTCCATCGGGAAGGCGGCCATGAAGGAGGCGTTGTTGGTGTGCTTGAGGTAGCCGCCATGCGGGCCCACCACCTGGGCGGTACCGGTCTTGCCGCCTACCACATAGCCCGGCACGGCCGCGTTTTTGCCCGTGCCGTACAGCACCACATTGGTCATCAGCTTGCACATCATGTCGCTCGTGCCCTGCTGCATGATGCGCAGGCCGGTAGGTTGCACACCCGCAGGGTCCACCGCCAGAAGTGTCGGCTGATAGCGAATCCCGCCGTTGACGATGGGGAGCACGGCGGTGACCAGTTGCAGCGGCGAGATGGCAATGCCGGCGCCAAACGACACCGTCATCGTCGCCGCCAGACCCCAGTTGTTGAACGAGGGGAATTGCGGTTTCGGCGGGCCGGGGAGCTGGATGTTCAGCGGCTGGAAGAACTGCTGGCGCGTGTACCAATCCTGTTCGATCTTCGGCCCCAGAACCGTGGCAATGCGCGAGGCGCCGATGTTGGAGGAGACGTTGAGGATTTCCGGCACCGCCATCCAGTCATGCGCCGGCTCGAAATCGGTGATCTGGAAGCGCCCGACTTTAAGCGGGTGTGTGGTGTCGAAATAATCCCAGTAATGCACCATGCCGCTATCGAGTGCCATGGCGATGGTCTGCAGTTTGAACACCGAGCCGGGTTCATACGTGCCGTTCACGCATTTATTGAACTGGTCATTCGGCACGGCGGAGCCGTAGCTGTTCACGTCGTAATCCGGCAGGCTGACCATGGCCAAAATCTCGCCGGTATGCGCATTCATAACGATGGCGCAACCGCCGGGCGACTGGAACTCTTTCACCGCCGAGGCCAGCTCATCATGCACGATGCTCTGGATGCCGGCATCTATGGAGAGGGCCAGCGGCGTGGGGTCACTCGTCAGTCTTTTGTTGAAATACTGTTCCACGCCGGCAACACCGGTGGAATCCACTTTAACGCCGCCCAGAATATGCGCGGCGAGGTCGCCATCCGGGTAATGCCGCTTCTCATTATTCTCGAAATACACACCGGGAATGCCCAGCGAGTTCACCGCCAGCTCTTCCTGCGGCGTCAGCTTGCGGTCGAGATAGACGAATTCTTTCCGCTTCTCCACCGGCACGCCCGCGCCTAGCTTCGCGGCGGTTGCAGCTTCATCCACGCCCGGCATGGCGTTGGCCAGCAGTGTCGCCGCCGCTGCCGGGTCCGGCACCTGCTGCGGGTCGGCGAAGAGTGCTGCACCCGGCAGAGACACAGCCAATATGGTGCCGTTGCGGTCGGTGATATCGGCCCGGCTCGGCGGCGGCGGGGCCACGCTCAGCGTCGGCTGCATCGCCGCGATCTGCGCCGCGGAGGGGAGCTTCGGGTCAACCACCGTGGACCAGGTGAGTTTTAGCCCCAGCACGAAATACAGCCCGACGAACAGGCAGGCCGCCACGAGAATCCGCTTGCGGGCGCGGTCCAGCGCCCTTCGCGTGTCCAGCTCCGGGCTGGTCACGCGCACCTGCTCCATCATCGGCGTGGCGCCGCCGCGCGCGGGGGCGCCTTTGCGTTTTTGCAGCGGTTTGCGGGGCGGCTCATCACCCGGCGTGAAATTCAACGTCACTGACTGCCGCCCTGCGCCATGCCCAGCAGCGAGCCGCCATCCTCAGAGGGTGCGGGGGATGCCACGGCGCGCACCGGCACGAGCTGCGCGCCCATCGGCATGCCGCGCGCCGGCGCCGGGCCGGAGGCATCAGCCAGATAGACGGACGAACCCGAATCATGCCGCGTGACATGATGCATGGGAATGGTGGCCACACGCTCAGCCGCCGCATGATGATGCGGCACAACCGGGGCGAGGGATGCGAAATGCACGGGTGCTGCCACCGGCTTGGCCGCTGGTGCTGGGGCAGATTCCTGCGCGGCAAGCTGCGCGGGTGCCGGGGCAACGGCCGGGGCAACCGCCCCTGGTACAATAGCGGGGGGCACAACAGCGGCAGTCTGCACCGGTGCGGGCGCAGCTTGTGCTGCTGCCGGCGCAGCGGGCACGGCCGCCGCCAATTGCGGCAGCGCCGGCACGGGGTCTTCCGGATTATCGCCCGGCGGTTTGGCACCTGGCGCCGGCAGGCTGGTCCCCAGCGAGGCCATCGTCACCAACTGCCCCGGCTTCATCGGCTGCAACCCGGTAAACTGGGTTGCCAACTGCGCGAGACGCGACGGGTCCGCCTCCAGCGCCCATTGCGCCTGCAACACGCGGATGCTCTGCTCATCCTGCGTCGTCGCCTCATTGGTGGCGGAGAGCTGCGCATCCATCGCCTGGCTCTGATGCTTGACCACGAACATCATCGCGCCCGAGAGCACGAAGGCCATGCCGGTGAGAATGGTGAAGGGCCGGATGATCATGCTCACAGCCTTTCCCCAAGCTTTTCCCCGAGCTTTTCCAGGGCGCGCAGTTTCGCACTGCGCGCACGCGGGTTGGCGCGCATTTCCGCCTGCCCCGGTGTCACGGCCTTGCGCGTCACCAGCTCAAACCGCGCCGCCTCGGGCCGCGCATAACCCGCCGGGTCATGCCGCGATGCCGCCGGCTCACGCCCCGCGGCCTTGCTGAAAAAACTCTTCACGATGCGATCTTCCAGCGAGTGGAAGCTCACCACCACCAGCCGCCCGCCCGGCTTGAGCATCGCCGCCGCCTGGGCCAAAGCCGCCTCGATATCGGAGAGCTCCTCATTCACCGCGATGCGCAGCGCCTGAAAACTTCTGGTCGCCGGGTCGATGCCCGATTTATCCGGTCTCACAACACTCCGTATCACGCCAGCCAGATCCGACGTCGTCTCAAATTTTTGGGCCCGGCGCCGCTCGACAATCGCTTTCGCAATTTTCCGCGAGGCCTTCTCGTCGCCATACTCATACAAAATATCTGCAAGTTCGGATTCGGGGCAAAGGTTTACAATCTGCGCCGCGTTCTTTCCGCTGCTGCCCATCTGCATATCCAAAGGCCCGTCAAGGCGGAAAGAGAAACCGCGCGCCGGATCGTCGATCTGATACGATGACACACCGAGATCGAACACCGCGCCATCGAGCGCGATTACCCCCAGCACCTCCAGAAGAGCGGCAAGATTGCCGATCCTGCCTTCACAAATCGAAAACCGCTCCGGGTACGCGGCGGCAAATTCTTGCGCCCTTGCAACGGCCGCGGGGTCACGGTCTATCGCCACCAGCGCGCACGCCGCCGAGTCGAGAATCGCTTTCGCATAGCCGCCGCCGCCGAACGTGCCGTCGAGATATACCCCGCCATCACGCGGTTGCAGCGTCTGCACCGCCTCATCACGCAGCACGGGAATATGTGAAAACTCTGTCATGGTGTCCCCGATGGTGCCGGCGCCCCGAAGGTAAGCCGTGGCGCCAAAGCCCGCGTGGCTTCGAGGAAGGCTTTCGCCGCCTCCGGTGCCCAGATATGAAAATGCGTCCCGCGCCCCAGAAAACACACAGCCTCACCCAATTGCGCCTCGGCCACCAGATGGTCCGGCAGCATGATCCGCCCCTGCCCGTCCAACTCCAGCTCCACCGCATCAGAATAGATCTTTGTGGCAAATCCCTGGCGGTTGGGATCGGTCTCGGCCATGGCAGCCAGCTCGGCCTCGTATTTGGCGTAATTCGGCGTCGGCCAGCCCTCCACGCAACCGGCAATCAGTGAGGGGCGCAGCACCAGCGTCATCTCCGTCTCGTGCTTCCACGCATTGCGGAACGCGGCGGGTACCGATACCCGCCCCTTCGCGTCCAGCCTGTTCTCATGGGTGCCAAAGAGCTGTTTCATCGGGGCCGTGCGGCGGTTTCCTTCACCACTTTATGGGAAATCATGGGTGTAAGCTCCACTACCATGGCCCACCGTGCCGCGTCAAAGAGAATCGCCCCGCCTCCGCCGCCGAGTCGCGGCGCGTTACCCAGGGGAATCCTGGGGTTTTTCCACAAAATGTTTCCTATTTGTTCGCCACCAGGGGCGAATTCCAGACGGTCTATAAGCCGGGTTCTGTCCATGCCCGAAAGCACTGGACGGCCATTCCTCTGGGACGGATGTTACCACCCGCCTCAAGCAACCAACCCGGGCGGCGAGCCGGAAAACCTCTGCACCCATGCTTTCACACAGTGCCGGCCGCCCCTATTCGGTCTTGCTCCCGGTGGGGTTTACCCTGCCCTCTCTGTTACCAGCGAGGCGGTGCGCTCTTACCGCACCGTTTCACCCTTACCTTGGCAAGCCAAGGAGGTTTGTTTTCTGTGGCACTATCCCTGGGGTCGCCCCCGCCGGACGTTATCCGGCACCGTATTTCCGTGGAGCCCGGACTTTCCTCCAGCAGGTTACCCCGCCAGCGGCCGTCCAACCGTCTGGAGGCTGCTCCCTAGCCCCTGAAGTCAGGTTGGGTCAACCGGGGCTTTGAAGACGTACGTGCCATGATCACGGCAATCGTGCCCAACTGCACCGTGGTGGCACCCAAAAGCGCCATCACCACCTGCGCATTCACCAGCCGGCCAGAGGCCTCTATCAGGTGCAGTTTCAACTCGTGCCGGTCGCCAAAAGTCAGCCAAACGATGAAACCCAGCGTGAACAGGTTCACCACCGCGAACAACACCATGATCCAGATCGAAAGCGCCTTGCGCATCTGCGCATCCTGCAGCGCGATCCTGTCCTGAACCGACACACTGTCATTGGCTTCTGAAAGCGACTTGGCTTGCCCGGCCGCTACCGCAGACAGCATCTCTGCTGCCGGCATGGCGTCCCGAAGCATATCGCTCATGAGGCTATATTGATCTTCACGAAATTATCGAGATTACCGATCAGGATGTTGTGGTCCTTATCAGCCTTATCCGCTGCCAACTTGGCCAGAATCAACGCACGCTCAATGACCTGCGCGTTGCTTTTTACATCAAAGGCTTCACGTAGCCCTTCGATGATCTTGGTCGTCTTTTCATCGAAATCGACACCGGACGCCGCCATTCTCTCAGCTCCATGAATATCAGCCAGTATATGATTGTTCATCGCGTTCAAGCAAACATCTTATCGCCGCCGCGCGCCGTGCCGTCGCCTCATCCTCCACGCCGCTCAAATTCTGCGGCAAAAACCGTCGCTGAAACGCGCGGATCACATCCCCCGGCGGCAGGCTGACATCATAGCCAATCGCCGCCAGATCGCCCCAGAAATCGGTGGAATCGCCAAGTCCCTCGGTCCAGAGCCCAATCCCCGCAGCCGCCAGCCGCCGCCAGTCGAACAGCTCGCCCGGGTCCTGCTTGCGATTCGGCGCAATATCCGAATGCGCCACCACATTGCGCGCCGGAATCGCATGGCGGGATAGAATCCCCAGGCTCAACGCCTCCACCGCCGCCATTTGCGCCTCGGGAAACGCCCGATACCCCCATTCATGCCCTGGATTGACGATCTCAATCCCAATGGACGCATCGTTCAACAGCCGCCGCCCGCGCCAGTAGGAAATTCCGGCATGCCAGGCCCGTTTTTGCTCCGGCACCAGGCAATAAATCGTCCCATCCTCATCCACCACATAATGCGCGGAGACCTTGGCGGCGGGAGAACACAGCAGCGCAATCGCCGAGGCTGCATCCTGCATGCCGGTGTAGTGCATGACCAGGAATTCTACCGGGCCTTCCCGCTCGTCTATGTTGGGGGACGGAACAAAGATCATGGGTGCGAGAAGGTTCGCCGCTTTTTGTGAACAAAAACCGGCACCAAAAAAACTTTACTCATAGGCGGCGCTCGCGCTTGATTGCATCATACGCCGCATTGATCTTCGCCACCTTCTCTGACGCCAGTTTAATCCTAGCCGGCGCCGCCTTCTGCGAGGCCAGCACATCCGGGTGATGCTCGCGCACCAACTGCTTCCACCGCGCCCGTATTTCGTCTCCCGTCGCACTGCGCTTCAGCCCCAGCGCCGCGTAAGTATCCTCGGTCGGCGGCGCCGCCACGGAGCCGCCTGAAGCCCGGCGCATCGCCACCTCATCCAGCCCGAACCCGTATGCCACGCGGCGCAAAAAATCTGTCTCGGCGGCGTTCACCGCCCCATCCGCCCGTGCCACCTGGTACAGCCCGCCCAGCACCTGTTCGAGAATCCCGCGCTCATCGGAGAACACCTGCCCCAATTGTGTGGCATAGCTCTCAAACCCCTCCGCACTATCGCGGGCATTGTCGAACAGCCGCCCGACCTCGGTCACATTGGCCTCGGGAATGGAGAAACTGGAGCGGAACGCCTGGATCTCGAGCCGGCTCACCGGCCCGTCGCATTTTGCCAGTTTGGCCGCCAGCACGGTCACGCTGATGGCGAACACCTGATCCCGCCCGCCCAGCATCGCTTTGAGATGCGCCGGGTCGAACGGCAGCGCCCTTCCGGCGAAATGGGCAAATCCGTTCAACTTGCCCTGGTCAGCCGCATGCCCCATGGCCATGCCAAATAAAGCGCCGACCGGCCCGCCCATGGCGAAGCCCGCCATGCCCCCGATAAACTTACCCCAATAGCTCATATAACCAGCCTAACATGGCATCACCCTTGAACCCAACCCAAACATCGGACATCAAACAGCGCAATCTGGATGTGAATATGGCCTGGCAGTTCTGGATCGACCGTGGCGGCACGTTTACCGATATCGTGGCACGCGATCCGGAAGGCCGCCTCTCGACCAAAAAGCTCCTCTCCGAGAATCCGGAGCGCTATGCCGATGCCGCCATCGCCGGCATACGTGAATTTCTGGGCCTCGACGCCAATGAACCCATCCCCGAGGGTGCCATAGCTGCCGTGAAGATGGGCACGACGGTTGCCACCAACGCGCTGCTGGAGCGCAAAGGGGCGCGCACCCTGCTCATCGTCAACAACGGCTTCGCCGACCTGCTGCGCATCGGCAACCAGGCCCGCCCGCGTCTGTTCGACCTCGATATCCGCCTGCCCTCAATGCTTTACACGAGGGTCGCGGAGCTGCCCGGCCGAGTCTCCATTAACGGCGAGCTGATCGAGCCGCCGGATGAGGCGGCGGCGCTGGCGCTGCTGGAAAAAGCGCGCCAGGACGGTTTTGAATCCGTGGCCATCGCCTTGATCCATGCCTGGAAATTCCCCGCGTTGGAGCAACACCTCGGCGCGCTCGCCGCACAGGCCGGGTTTAACCAAATTTCTCTGTCGCATATCGCCAGCCCTCTGCTGCGCCTGGTGCCGCGGGCCGATACCACCGTGGCCGATGCCTATCTCTCGCCCGTGCTCCACAAATACATCCATCAGGTTTCTGGTGGACTAAGATTTTCAACTGGAGCGGGAGAAGCCGTTAATCAACCCCCGCCGCTTTATTTCATGCAGTCGCACGGCGGCCTCACCCGCGCCGACGCTTTTACCGGCAAGGACGCGATTCTCTCCGGCCCTGCCGGCGGCATCGTGGGCGCCGTCCGCACCGCCGCCGCCGCTGGGTTTTCCGCCGTCATCGGCTTCGACATGGGCGGCACCAGCACGGATGTGGCGCTGTATGACGGCGCCTATCAGCGCACGCTGGAAACCGAGATCGCGGGCGTGCGGCTGCGCGCGCCGATGCTCGCCATCAACACCGTGGCGGCGGGCGGCGGCTCCATTCTCTCATTCGATGGCGCCCGCCTGCGCTCTGGCCCTGAGAGTGCCGGCGCCAACCCCGGCCCCGCCTGTTACCGCAAGGGCGGCCCGCTCACGGTGACGGATGCCAACGTGCTCTTGGGCAAGGTTTTACCCGGCCATTTCCCGGCCATCTTTGGGCCCGAGGGTAATCTGCCTTTGGATGAAGGGGTTGTGCGGGAAAAGTTCGCAGCACTTGCGGCTGAGGTGTCGGCCGCCACCGGCACGGCGCAAACGCCCGAGCGCCTGGCCGAGGGGTTTCTCGCCATCGCCAATGCCAATATGGCGCAGGCCATCCGCCAGATCTCGGTTCAGAAGGGCCTCAACCCGGCGGATTTTACCTTGGTCTGCTTCGGCGGTGCCGGCGGGCAGCATGCCTGCGCCGTGGCCGATGAGCTGGGCATGGAACGCGTCTTCCTGCACCCGCTGGCCGGTGTTTTATCCGCCTACGGCATCGGCCTCTCGGATTTTTCGCTCCTCCGCGAACAGGGGGTAGAGATCCCGTTCACCCCGGAGGCCAAGACGGAGCTGGCCGCCGTGGCCAAGCGGCTGGCGGCCGAGGCACAGGCCGCGCTGCTGGCGCAGAACCCCGGCGCGCCGGTTAGCCACACCACCACCATCCTGGTCCGTTATGCCGGCACGGATACGGCGTTGCCGATAAAATTCTGCAGTTTCAGTAATATGTCGAAAGAGTTTACCGAAAAACATCAGCGCCTCTTCGGCTTCACCACGCCGGAGAAACCCCTGGTGGCCGATACCGTACTGGTGGAAGCGACTTCGCCCGGCGAGGTTCTGGCCGAGCCCGAGATTGCCGTCGGAGCCCTGCCCGCGCCGCTCGGCATCTCGCGTCTCACCTCCGGCGGCCAGACGCATGAGGCACCGATCTATGACCGCGCCGCGCTGGGGGCTGGTGCTGCCATCTCTGGCCCCGCGATTCTGCAGGAGGCGATCGCCACCATCGTCATCGAGCCCGGCTGGGCCGCGCAGATAACGCCGCTAAACCATTGTATTTTAAACCGAGTTACACCGCGCGAAAATGCCGTGATCGCCGATACCACGAAACCGGACCCGGTATTTCTGGAACTCTTCGCCAATCTCTTCATGGCCATCGCCGAACAGGCCGGGGCGGTGCTGCGCAACACGGCGCAGAGCGTGAACATCAAGGAGCGGCTGGATTTCTCCTGCGCTATTTTCGATGCCGAAGGTAACCTCGTGGCCAACGCCCCGCATGTGCCGGTGCATCTCGGCGCCATGGGCGCCTCCGTGCGGCATGTGCTGAACCTTCGGGGGGATACCCTCCGCCCAGGCGATGCGGTAGCGCTCAACAACCCCTATGCCGGCGGCACACATCTCCCTGATATTACAGTAATTACCCCCGTATTCGACGAGACGGGCGCAAACATCCGCTTCTTCACCGCCTGCCGCGGGCATCATGCCGATATCGGCGGACTCACCCCCGGCTCCACCCCACCCTTCTCAAAAATCCTGGAAGAAGAAGGGGTTGTCATCGACAACTTGCTCCTTCTCTCAGCCGGCGTGTTCCAGGAGCAGGCTTTTCGCGATGCCCTCACCGGCGCAAAATACCCCGCGCGCAATCCGGACCAGAACATCGCGGATATCAAGGCGCAAATCGCCTCCAACGCCGCCGCTACTCAGGTTTTATCCGCAATTACAGAGCGCTACGGCTGGGAGGTGGTACAGGCCTATATGCGCCATGTGATGGACAATGCCGAAGCCGCCACGCGCGCCGCCATTCTGCGCCTGCGCGATGCCCAGTTCGACTACATCATGGATGACGGCACGCCCCTCAAAATATCGTTGAAAATCAACCATGACGACGCGAGTGCCGTGGTCGATTTCACCGGCACAGGCGCCGCCGGGCCGAATAATTTCAATGCCCCGCAGGCAGTCACCACCGCCGCCGTGCTCTACGCCTTCCGCTGCCTGGCCGGCACGGAACTGCCGCTCAATGAGGGATGCCTGAAGCCGCTCACCATCATCATCCCCGAGGGCAGCTTCCTCTCCCCCCCGCCGGGCTCGGCCGTGGTGGCGGGCAATACGGAAGTTTCCCAGGCCGTTACCGTGGCGCTACTGGGTGCCATGGGGGTCTGCGCCTCTGCCCAGGCCACGATGAACAATTTCCTCTTCGGCAACGCAAAACACCAGTATTACGAGACCATCTGCGGCGGCGCCGGGGCGGGACCGGGATTTGCCGGGTGTTCGGCCGTACATACGCATATGACCAACACCCGCATCACCGATCCTGAGGTTATGGAACTGCGCCATCCGGTGCGGGTGGAGGCGTTTTCCATCCGCCGGGGCTCAGGTGGGGCAGGAAAATTTGCCGGCGGGGATGGTGTTATCCGCAAAATCAGGTTTTTAGAGCCCATGACCGCCACCATCACCGCCTCGCGCCGCACAATCCCGCCATTTGGGCTGGGAGGCGGCGCGCCCGGCGCGCTGGGGGCACAATTCGTCGAGCGCGCGGACGGCACGCTGGAAACCCTCCCCGGCCGGGCCGAGGCCGCGCTGGCGGCGGGCGATGCCTTCATCATCCATACGCCAGGCGGCGGCGGGTACGGGGCCGCTTGAAACACAAGAAGCAACTCCTCTGGCTGCTGCCGGTGGCCGTGCTGGCCACCGGCGCTGGTACGCTGATGGCCCTGCCCGGCTTTGTCGCGGCACAAAGCCACCGCCCGGCCATGGAGCGTTTTGCCTCGGCGCTCACCGGGCGGGAGGTGCATATCAGCGGGCAACTCTCCCTCAAGCTCCTGCCGCACCCGCAGCTCACCGCCATGCGTATCACCATCGCCGGGCCGGATAATGAGGTGATCAGCGCGAAAGCTCTGGCGCTGGACATTTCGCTCCCGGCCCTGCTGCGCGGCCAGCTCGCGGTGCAGACGCTCAATCTCGACAACCCGGTCATCGCCTTTCCCTGGCCGCTGCCGGGCGGGCCGCGCGCCGTGGCCCCGCCGCCCTGGCTGGCGGCGCTGCACGCACATCTGAACAATGCCAGCATCACGCTCGGCGGACTCGCCTTCACCCAGGTGAATGCGGATCTGTTCACCGGGCCGGAGGGGGCGGTGAATGTGGCCGGCAATGGCACGCTGCTGGGCCAGGCGGTGACGCTGAGCCTCGCCCTGGGCCAGACCGGGCTGGATGGTGCGGCACCGCTCTCGGCCCAAGCCAGTAGCGGCCCGGCCAGTGCTGGTTTCACCGGTACGCTGAACGGTGAGAGCATCGTGAACGGCCAGCTCAGTGCCAAAATACCGGGTAAGATGACGGGAAGTGCTACCGTCACCGCCGATGGCACGCAGGTGAGCCTGACCAAATTGGCGCTGGCGCAAGGCACTGAATCCCTCTCCGGCAGTGCTGGTTTCAGCCTGGTCAAACCGGCGCTGCAGGCCAATCTGCTCGGCCAGAACCTGCAACTGGACCAGTTTGTCGTCGCCTCCGGCTGGCTTGCCGGCATTCCCGCGGACGTGACGCTCGAAGCCAATGGCGTGACGCTGCTGGGGCAAAACTTCCCGGCACTGAGCGTGGATGTGAGCACGGGGCCGGCAGGCACCCTGTTGCACGCGCTGAACCTCAGCCTGCCCGGCGGCGGCCAGTTGACCGGCACGGGGGCGGTGGCCGGCGGCGGGCAGCTCTCGGGCCAACTGGCTTTGACGGTGCCGGATAGCGCCGCCTTGCTATCCGCCTATAATCTGCCGCCTTTACCCAATTGGCCGGCGGCACATCTTACCGCCAGGCTGGGCGGTACGGCGGCACAGCCGGTGCTGGAAACACTCGCCGGCACACTGGGGCCGGATCATGTCACCGGCAATCTCGTGCTCACCCCCCGGCATCTGGCGGGGCAGCTCGGGTTCGACCATCTGGCGCTGGGCGGGCTGGCCGCATGGGCCGGGCAATCGCCACCCGGGGCGTTTACCGCCGAGCTGGAGATTACCGCCGCCAGGGCCGAGGCCGGGGGCGCAAAACTGAGCAATTTCGCGCTGGATGCGGCGCTGGACGGCACGCTGAACGTGCGGCGCGTGTCGGCCAATTTGTATGGCGGGCAGGCGGCGGGGAGTTTTGCGCTGGACGGCAATGGCCGGGTGAGTGCCGCGCAAGGGTTTCTGGATGTGCCCTCCGCCACGCCCCTGGCCGGGCTGATCCCGGCCGCCTATGCCCCGCCGGCCGCCATGCTGGCGCAGCACCTCACCTTGCTGTTCGCCGCGCGCGGGCCGGAGACGGCGCTCTCCGCCAGTGCGGTGGCACGGCTTGGGGAGTTCACCTTCTCGCTCTCCCCCACCATCGACATGGTGCACGGCACTGCCGGTGGCGCGCTTACGGTGCAGCACCCCGAGGCCAGGCTGGTGGCACGGCTGTTCGGCTGGGACCAGGCGCTTATCTTCCCCGGCGCCGGTTCCGCCTCGCTGCGGGCGCGATTCACCGCCTCGGCTGATGGCTATGGGCTGAACGACTTCGTCCTCTCCTTCGGCGCGCTGAACGCCAGCGGCCAAATACTGGTGCAGCACGGCGCGGTGAGCGGGGAGATCGAGGCACGAAATGTGGTGATCCCGCCGGTGCCGCTGGATGTGCAATTCCCCGCCAGCCTGCCGCTACAAGGCAAATTGTCACTGAAAGCCCAGCAGATCATCTACGCCGGTAACCCGCTGCTGGGCCTAAGTGCCGCCACGCTGAGCTGGTCCGGCACCGGCGCCACGCTGGATGTGGCGCAGGCAAGCTACGGCAAGGGCATTTTCTCCGGCAGTCTGGGCGTGGCGCTGAGCCCCACGGCCGCGCCCGCCTTTACCGCCAAGCTCCTGGCCCAAAACATCGATGCCAGCAGCATCGCCCTGCCCCTTACTTTCCCCTACCCCATCACCACCGGCACGCTGAATGCCAGCGCCAATCTCACCGCCAGCGGCTATGGGCTGAAGAGCATAGTGGCAACACTGGGCGGCACAGCCACGCTGAACGCCACCAAAGGCGTGCTGCACGGCTTCAGCCTGGGTGGCTTTGCCGACGCCCTGGGCACGCCCGACGCCGCACACACGCTCTACAAAACGCTCGTGAGCGGCTCCACGCCATTCACCAGCCTCAGCCTGGCCGCGACCCTCGCCAACGGCAATTGCACCCTCACCACCGCCAACCTCACCGGCCCAGCAGGCCAGATAACCGGCACCGGCGGCATCGACCTCTACGACAACGCCCAAGCCCTGCGCCTGATTTTTGCGCCAGCCCAAATCCAACCCCCAGTAAGCGCCACCCTGCTGGTCCTAGGCACCTGGGCCGCCCCCAAACACATAGCCCACATGAAATCCGCCCTCGACTGGACGGCGCCGAAACCCTGAGGCTGGGGTGTTGCACGGAAAAAAGGCCAGGGCTCTGCCCTGGACCCGCTGGGGCCTGAGGCCCCAGCCCCCCATTAGTTGAAGACTTAAAAAAGAGGCCTGCCTCCGGGGTGTTTCAAACACCACAGTGGCAGGCCTCTTTTTTAAGTCTTAAGTAGCGGGATCCAAGGGCCTTTCGGCCCTTGGCGGGTCCAGGGCAGAGCCCTGGCCTTTTTCCTTACAAACGCCCCAGTCTCAGCGTTCGTCGTCGTTCCCTTCGGGGGGGACTTCGATGTCGGCGTCGATGACGCTGGCGTCGTCGTCGAGATCGTCGTCGCCGTCGAGGATATCTTCGTCGTCATCGGCGTCGGGCACTTCGACGTCGAGGTCATCGGCGTCCAGCTCGGGTTTGACGACTTTCTTCACCTCTTCCGGCAGCGGCGCGTTGCGTTTCAGCCGCGGCTGCTCGACCGGCTGTTCAGTGCTGCATTTGGGGCAGGTCGCGGGCTGTTTACCCAGGTCGAAAAACCTTGTGCCGCAGGACACGCAGGTATGTTTTTCGCCAAGTTCCGGTTTCGCCATGTTCACCCTCGGGGTCTGAGCTTTGGTAATAGAGGGCGGGGCGATGCCATGCCGTCCACGCTATGTCAAACCGTGCAGCCCGTGCTAAGCGCGCGGCATGGAGTCCGCAACGCCCCGGCCGCACCGCGCCGCCCGCCCCGCCCAGCCGCTTACCGGCAGCATTGCCGTGCCCGGCGATAAATCGATCAGCCATCGCGCGCTTATGTTTGGCGCGCTGGCGGTGGGGCGCACGCGCATAAGCGGGCTGCTGGAGGGCGAGGATGTGCTGCGCACCGCCGCTGCCATGCGGGCGCTGGGGGCCGATATTTCGCGTGATGGCGCGGATTGGGTGGTGTCTGGCCGTGGCATTGGCGGGCTGACGGAGCCGGCGGATGTGTTGGATATGGGCAATTCCGGCACGGCGGCGCGGCTACTGGCGGGAATTTTGGCGACCCATGATTTTTATTCCGTGATGACCGGGGATGCCAGCTTGCGGAACCGGCCGATGCGGCGGGTGATCGAACCGCTGAAGAGCACGGGCGCACAATTTTTTTCGCGCGAGGGTGGGCGGCTGCCGCTGACGATTATCGGCGCGCGGGATGCGCTGCCGGTGAGCTACCGCCTGCCGGTGGCCTCGGCGCAGGTGAAATCGGCAATTTTATTGGCCGGGCTCAACGCGCCGGGCATTACCGAGGTGGAAGAGCCCGAGCCGACGCGCGACCATTCCGAGAATATGCTGAAGCATTTCGGCGCCACCATCAGCGTGGCCAGCGTCGGGCACGGGCGGGTGATCCGCCTGACCGGCCAGCCGGAATTGCGCGGGGCGGATGTGGCGGTGCCGGGCGATCCGTCTTCGGCGGCGTTTCCGCTGGTGGCGGCGCTGCTGGTGCCGGGCTCCTCGGTAACCGTGCAGGGCGTGGGGCTGAACCCGCTGCGCACCGGGCTGTTCGAGACCTTGCGCGAGATGGGGGCGGCACTTGAGGTGACCAATCAGCGCATTGAGGGCGGCGAGCCGGTGGGCGATATCACCGCGACCTATACCAGCCTGCGCGCGGTGGATGTGCCGGCGCGGCGGGCACCCAGCATGATCGATGAATATCCGATTCTGGCCGTGGTGTGCGCGGCGGCGAAAGGCAGCTCGCGGCTGCGCGGCCTGCATGAGCTGCGGGTGAAGGAGAGCGACCGGCTGGCGGCCACCGCCGCGCTGCTGCGCGTGAACGGTGTTCACGTAGAGATCGAGGATGACGATCTGATCGTGCATGGCGGCGGCAACCTGCCCGGCGGCGGGCTGGTGGAGACGCATATGGACCACCGGCTGGCCATGAGCGCGCTGGTGCTGGGCCAGGTAACGGGGCAGCCGGTGAGCATCGACGATGCGCGGTTCATCGACACCTCCTTCCCTGGATTTCTGCGCCTGATGCGGGGCTTGGGTGCGCGGGTGGAGGCGGCTTGATTATCGCGATTGATGGGCCGGCGGCGGCCGGAAAAGGAACCCTGGCGAAACGGATCGCCGCGGCGCTGCAACTGCCCTATCTCGATACCGGCATATTGTACCGGGCCACCGCCAAACGTGTTCTGGAGAAGGGCGGCGACCCGGCCGATGTGGCCACCGCGCTTGCGGCGGCGCAGAGCCTGGGTGCGGACGATCTGGCGCGCGGCGATCTGCGCGATGCCGCGACCTCCAAAGCGGCGAGTCTGGTGGCTTCCATTGCCCCGGTGCGCCAGGCGCTATTGGACTTCCAACGTCATTTTGGCAGCAGAAACGGCGCGGTGCTGGATGGGCGCGACATCGGCACGATCATTTTTCCCCAGGCCGATGTTAAACTTTTTGTGACAGCCAGCGTCGAGGCGCGGGCGCAGCGGCGCTACCAGGAGTTTCTGGCGCGCGGCGAGGAGGTGGCGTTCGACGAGGTGATCGCCGATGTGCAGGCGCGCGACGAGGCCGACCGCACCCGTGCCGCCGCCCCGCTGATGATGGCGGTGGATGCAACGCTGATAGACACCACCGAGATGGATGCCGATGCCGCCTTTGCCCGCGCGCTTGAGCTGATTCGCGAAAAACTGCCGCGCTGACAGGTTGCGCCGGGAGGCGGAACGGTTACACTCCGTTAACCGAGCCGGAGAGCCCCAGTGACCACATCGATTGTCAGCACGACCGTCAATCACGGGGTCATACCCGGCGAGAGCGCCTACAGCATAGATCTCACCATCACCGGCAGCGGTGTCGTCAACGGCATCACCTACGGCGTTTACGGCACCAGCCTGCTGGGCAGTGTCGGCATCAATAATGCCGGGCATATCAACGGCAATGATTTCGGGGTGATGCTCACCGGCCTCGCCAGCCTCAACAACTCCGGCAGCATCCACGGCGGGGTGGCCGGCGTGGAAATGCAGGGCGGCGGGCTGGACAATACCGGGATCATCACCGGCGGCACAATCGGCCTGCTGGTGAACAACGCCGATCTGGCGGTGACCAATAGCGGCATTATCTATGGCGTTACGCTCGGCCTATATGCGCAGAGCAGTACGATCACGAACAGCGGCAGCATCTCCGGGAATTTCATCGCCGCCCAGATCGAGAACGGCAGCTTCACCAATAGCGCGGGCGGCACGATCAGCAGCAAGAACATCGGCCTGGCCGGGGACGGCGCCTTCATTCGCAATGACGGTCTGGTTACGGGCCAGCCGATCGGCGCCGGTATTTATGGCACCGGCATATTCGACAATACCGGAGTTATCAACGGGCTGGGCATCGGCTTCTACCTGGAAACCACATTGGCCCCCGGGGCAACGCTGAATAATAGCGGTACGATCACCGCGTTCAATGACGGCGCGGAGGTGATCGGCGGCACCGTCATCAACAGCGGTACGCTGCTCGGGTTGAAGGACGGCGTGTATGTGAGCAGCAGCGCCTTTGCCGCGCGCATCACCGATACCGGCTTCATCAGCGGCGGCACCTATGCCATCGATGCCGTCGATTCCCTGGCCCTGACACTCGGCACCGGCGCCCGTTTTGCCGGCGCCCTGCGCGACCGCGCCGGGGACGGGCTGCTGAGCCTGACCGGGAGCGGCAGTGTCAGCAATTTCTCCGGCTTCAGCGCCATCGACTTCGCGGCGGGTGCCGCCTGGACGCTGGAGGACAGCGCGGCTGGCCTGGCCGCCGGGCAGGAGATCAACGGCTTTACCTTCGGCGATACGCTGAAACTGGACGGGTTTGCCGCCACCTCGGACACGCTGGTGGCGGACGGGCTGATATTGAGCAATGGTGTGACGAGCGAGACGCTGAACCTCGCCGGCAGTTTCGTGCCGCAGGCCCTCTCCATCACCAGCAGCGGCGGCAGCACGACCATCGCGCTGATCGAACCGCCAATGCTCAGTATCGTCAGCACCCTGCTGACCGGCGGCCTTAACATGAACGCGGCCTATGTCGCGCAGACGGTGACAGTGACCAATTCCGGCACCGTCGAGAATTACATCAGCGGCTCATACCACTCGACGATCATCAATTCCGGTCTTATCTCTGGCGAAATTTCCAGCGTTTACCGAATCTCCAATTTAGATGGCACCATAACCAGCGGCAGCATTGCCGTTGCCCCTGGCGAACGCGGCGCGGTCGATAATACCGGTTTGATCAGCGGCCAGAATACCGGTGTCATGGCTTTCAAGGCGCAGGAGGCAGGTGGCACGCCCATCACCAATACCGGGACGATCGTCGGCGGTGTCGACGGGGCGATTGAATATGGTGGTACCGTTATCAATTCAGGGCTGATCGCCGGTGGCGACTACGCCCTCTACAGCAGTTCGGTTTACGAGTCCGGCACGAATCCGGATTTCTATCTGGACCTGATTGTCATGTCGGGTGCGCGTTTCGATGGCAAAGTAGAGGATATGACAGGCGCAGGCCTGTTGAACCTCTCCGGCAGCACGGCAGGCAGCATCGATATCGGCAGCTCCTTCTCTGGTTTCAGCCTCATCAGTTTTGCGCCCAATGTAAGCTGGTCGCTGGAAGGCGCCGTGGGGGACCTTGCAGCCGGCGAAACCATCGCTGGCTTTACGCTAGGCGACACCATCATTCTCGATTCCTTCAGCGCCGCATCATATAGTTATGTCTCAGGAACCGGGTTGGTGCTGAGCAACGGCACCACCAGCGAGACGTTGGATATTAGGGGAAGCTTTACCACGCGCGATTTTGCCGTGACCAATGGTGCAGACGCCCTAGCCATCACAAACGATGTGGTGGCACCCTGCTTCTGCGCCGGAACGCGCATTGCCACCTCGCGTGGAAATGTTGCTGTGGAGGCGCTGCAAATCGGCGATCTGGTGCGCACGGCGGCGCAGGGGTTGCAGCCGGTGCGCTGGATCGGACGGCGCGGGTATGAGGGGCGGTTTATTGCGGGCAATCATCTGGCGCTGCCGGTGAAAATCCGCCGCCATGCGCTGGGGTTCAACGTGCCGTCGCGGGATCTGTTTGTCTCGCCTGACCATGCGCTGGCCGAGGGCGGGGTGCTGGTGCATGCGTGGCGGTTCATCAATGGGGCGAGCATCACGCAGGCGCAGAGTGTGGAGCGGGTGGAATATTTCCACATCGAGCTGGAAAACCATGCGGTGATATTTGCCGAGAACACGCCGGTGGAGAGTTTTCTCGATACGGGATGCCGTGGGCGGTTCCAGAATGTGCTGAGCGCGCCTGAGGATTTGGCGCCGCAGGAGGCTTGCCTGCCGCGGGTGGAGGATGGGTATTATCTGGCCCGGCTGAAGGCGCGCATCGATGCGCGGGCGGGGATTTTTGTTCCTGCCGTGATGGGGAGATTGCGGGGTTGCGTCGATGAATCCGGGCCGCTGTTGCGTGGTTGGGCGCAGGATGCGGCGGCGCCGGATGCAGCGGTGGAGTTGGAACTGGTGTGCGATGGCCGGGTGGTGCAGCGCTTCCTCGCCAACCGCTACCGGGCGGATTTGCGGGCCGCCGGGCTGGGTGCTGGCTGTCATGCCTTCGAGCTGGCGCTGCCGGTGCTGAACGGCCCCCTCACCTTGCGCCGGGTAGGTGATGGCGCGGTGCTGGGAGACCTGATCGTTTCACTGGCAAGCTAGGCTGGGGCAAAACCCCAGCTAACTAGCCTGCGACACGAACTTGGTCACCAGATAAGGCTCCAGCCCCTCTGCCCCGCCCTCGGACCCATAGCCGCTGTCTTTCACCCCACCGAACGGGGTTTCGGTGAGGGCCAGGCCGTGGTGGTTGATGGTGACCATGCCGGATTCGATGGAGGCACCCAAAGCCGTGGCGGTGGCGTTGCTGCGCGTAAAAGCGTAGGCGGCGAGGCCGTATTCCAGCCGGTTGGCTTCGGTTATGGCGTCATCGAAGCTGGTGAAGCGGCTGAACAGGGCCAGCGGGCCGAAGGGTTCCTCGTGCAGCACACGGGCATCGGCGGGGATGTCCGTGAGGATGGTGGGCTGGAAGAAATAGCCCTTGTTGCCGGCGCGGTTGCCGCCGGTGTGCAAATTAGCGCCCTTGCCCACGGCGTCCGCCACGAAGGCCTCCATGGCGGCGACACGGCGCGGGTTGGCGAGCGGGCCCATGGTGGTGCCATCGGCCAGGCCGTCGCCGATTTTAATGCTCTCAGCGCGGGCGGTGAATTTTTCCAGGAAGGGCTCGTACACCTCGTCCTGGATGAGGAAGCGCGTGGGGGCGATGCAGACCTGGCCGGCGTTGCGGTATTTGCCGCTGCCGAGTACGGCGACGGCGGCGTCTATATCCGCATCGTTGAAGACGATGGCTGGGGCGTGGCCGCCGAGTTCCATGGTGGCGCGCTTCATGTTGGCACCGGCCAGTGCGGCGAGATGCTTGCCCACCACGGTGGAGCCGGTGAAGGAGATTTTACGCACCACGGGATGCGGAATGAGATATTCCGAGATTTCAGCCGGCACACCGAAGACGAGTTGAACGACGCCGGTGGGGATGCCGGCATCGATATAGGCGCGCACGAGCTCGGCGCAGGAGGCCGGGGTTTCCTCCGGGCCTTTCAGGATGAAGGCGCAGCCGGCGGCGAGGGCGGCGGAGATTTTGCGCACGGCCTGGCTGACCGGGAAATTCCACGGCGTGAAACCGGCCACGACGCCGACCGGCTCGCGGAGCGACAACTGGTATATGCCCGGGTTGCGCGCGGGGATGACCCGGCCATAGGCCCGCCTGCCCTCTTCGGCGTACCAGTCCAGCACATCCGCAGCACCTGCCATTTCGGCGCGCGCCTCAGCCAGCGGCTTGCCCTGCTCGATGGTGAGGATGCGGGCGATGGACTCACCGCGCTCACGCAGAATATCAGCGGCTTTGCGCAGCAATTTGCTGCGTTCATAGGCCGAGATCTTGCGCCATATGGCAAAGCCCTTGGCCGCGTGCTCCAGCGTCTCGTCGAGATCGCCCGTGGTGGCATGGGCGAGTTTGCCGATCACCTCTTCCGTGGCGGGGTTGACGATGTCGATGGTACGGCCGGAACCGGAGGCGCGCCATTTGCCGCCGATGTGCAGTAATACATCCTGGTACATGAGGAAATTCCTTTAAAAAGCAGCTACTTTTTGTGAACAAAAAGTAGCACAAAAAAACTTTACCACTTGGGCCAGAGCCCCTGACTCCATGGGTAGCCTCCCCATGGAGTCACAACCCGCGTCCCGATTAATAAAAGTTTTTGGTGCAGTTTTTTTCAAAAAGCTGCTTCTTCCTTAACTCTCTTTAATCAGCTTCCGCACAATCTCGACCATCTGGCTGATCTCATCCGGTGTAGCAACGAATGGTGGCGCCAGCACGATGGAATCGCCCGCCGCGCGCAGCACCAGCCCGGACTCGAAGGCCTTGCGCAGGATTGAAAAGCCGCGCGCGCCGGGTTTGCCATGCGGCTCTATCTCGATGGCGCCGAGCAGGCCGAAGCCGCGCGTATCCACCACGCCCGGCACGCCCCTGAAGGCGCCGATCTGTTCGAGAAAGGCCGGGGTCAGTGTACGGACCTGGGCGAAAATATCTTCATCACGGAAGATTTTCAGCGTCGCCAGAGCGGCGGCGCAGGCCACGGGATGCGCTGAATAGGTGTAGCCGTGATAAAACTCGACATTATCCTCAGGCGCCGCATCCAGAATCGTCTGCTGGATGTCCTCGCGCACCGCCACGGCGGCCATGGGGATAACGCCGTTGGTGAGCGCCTTGGCCATGGTCATGAGGTCCGGCACCACGCCGAACGTGTCGGCGGCAAACGCCTCGCCGGTGCGGCCGAAGCCGGTGATGACCTCGTCGAAGATGAGCAGAATGCCGTGTTTGGTGCATATCTCGCGCAGGCGCTTCAAATAGCCATGCGGGGGCACCAGAATGCCGGTGGAGCCGGCTATGGGCTCGACGATGCAGGCTGCGATGGTATCGGCGCCGTGCAGGTTTACGAAGCGTTCCAGGTCATCGGCGAGATCGGCGCCATAAGTGCCCTCGCCCATCTCGAAGAGGTTTTCCTGAATGCGGGTGTGGCGCATATGCGCGACACCGGGCAGGCCGACGCCGAAGGCCTTGCGGTTATTCACCATGCCGCCCACGGACCAGCCGCCGAAATTCACGCCATGGTACCCACGCTCACGGCCGATGAAACGCTGCCGCGCCCCCTTACCACGCACACGGTGGTATTGCAGGGCCACTTTCAGCGCCGTCTCCACAGCCTCGGAGCCGCCGCCGGCGAACATGATGCGGTTGAGCCCGGCGGGGAGCATCTGCGCCATTTCCTCCGCCAGGCGGAAGGCGGCGGGCACGCCGTATTGGAAGGGCGGGGCGTAATCCAGCTCTTCCATCTGCCTGGTCACGGCTTCGCGGATTTCGCGGCGGCCATGGCCGAGCGGGATGCAGTACAGACCCGAGGAGCCATCCAGCAGTTTTTCGCCCCGTGTATTATAATAATAAACACCCTCGGCCCGGGCGATAAGGCGCGGCTGCTCCAGGAACTGCCGGTTTGCAGTGAAAGGCATCCATTGATGCACCAGAGGATTGTTGCTTGGCGGGGGGCTCGGACGGGCGGCGGCGCTCATTATTGCACTCCTCAAAGACGCTGGCCTGAAGACGGGGCAGACGCGGGTTAGTTTACTATTTTAAACGCTCTTGGCCAGAGCTTTCTTCAGCCCCGGCCATGCGGCGTGATCATGGCCATGCTGTTTAAGTATACATAACAGCTAGGTGACAATCTTCCGCCGCGCAAATGCCGTTTGCTGCCATTTAGTGTTCATAAAGATCCATACACGATGATGGGCCGTATAAGCCTCAGGCCGCGGAATGCCGTTATGGAGTGGCAGAGATTTTTAATGTTACGAAACGATATGCATGCTGGCGAAACTGCACGGCCATGGCTAGCCTGTGCAATGGGATCAGCGTTTGACGGATAATCATTTGCCTAAAGACCCACCCAATCTGAGGCCATCTCTGAAGCCAGAACAAGGGCTGTGCCGGCCGGAAGAGGCGGCACGGATGATTGGAGAAGGCCGGGTGCTGCTGCTGGCGGGAACGGAGGATGACCTCTGCCACCTGCCCGCGGGCTGCTGGATCGGCGGCACCGCCGGGTATTTCGCGACTCCGCAAGGCTGCGTGGCGGCGGCGGGCCAGATTTTCTATGTCGATTTCACCGGCATCGCCCTCGGTGCCAGTTGGCGCAGTTTCGATGCCGGCGATATCCATGAGCTCGCCCAGCATTATCCAAGCAACGGCTTTGCCATTCTGCTCCTGCCCGGCTTCTCCAAACTGCTCGGCGATGCCGCCGTGCGCATCATGGAATTCGACGGGCTGTACAATTTGCCGCTGATGGGCTGGGTCAGCGCCGTGGCGCTGGAGGGGCAGCCGCATATATTGCCGCAGGGGGTAAGGCCCAAAACTTTTGCCGGCAGCGGCGAGGCCGCGGCCGAGCGCGCCGCCGTGCTCTATATCAGCCTGCCGGAGCAATATTTCGCGCAATTGCACATCGCCAATTTGTTCGCCCCCGGCACCGGGCCGGAAATACGCTTCCCCGCCCCCGCCCAGTTCAGCGATGGCGACTGCCTGATCGGCGGGGTGCGCGGCAATCTGGTGCGCTATATGGTGGAACAGGGCATCGACCTGCGGCTGCCGCTGGTGGCCGACCATGAAGGGGCGCTGCTCAACGTGGCCATTCTGCGGCCCCGTGACGGGGGGGCGGTGTTCCTCACCCCGGTCTCCCCCGCCCTCACCTACCGCTTTGCCGAGGAGGTGCTGGATTACGCCGCGGAATTTACCCGCACCGTGGCCGAGATCGAGCTGGACCAGGCGGTGCATGCCTGTATCTGCGCGCTGCATTACCATTATGCCGGGCTCACCTATGGCGTTGACCAGCACGCCGCCCAACGCAACGCGCTGCCCATGCCGGGGCCGGATATCATCGCCCCTGTCACCTTCGGGCAGATCGCCTATACCGTACTAAACCAGACGCTGACCTGCCTGACCATCGGGCGCAACGAAGAGGGGCTGGAGGATTTGCGCCATGAATGATGATGTCGCCTATAAGGTTCTTACGACAGAGCAATTCGCCGCATTGCAGGCCGATACGTTCGAAGGCGCGCCGGTGGATATCGCCGATGGCTATATCCACCTCTCCAGCGCCGCCCAACTCACCGGCACGGTGCGCAGCCATTTCGCCGGGCAGGAGGGGCTGGTGGTGCTGGCCGTCGCCCTTAGCCGGCTGAGTGGGACGGTGCGCTGGGAGGTGTCGCGCGGCGGGCAGTTGTTTCCGCATTTATACGGGCGGTTGCGCCTGGCCGATGTGACTGCTCACGCGGCTTTGCGTTGGCGGGACGGGCAGGTCGTGGTGCCGGCTTAGAGGCTGTTTGAGAAGTCACTCTGGCGGCCGTCTAGCGGCGATTTTCTGTGCGCCGGTGCTCACGCACGAAGAGTACGCTCCGCTCCGGTGCTCGAAAATCACCACTATACGACTCACCAGAGAGACTTCTCAAACAGTCTCTTCGTATTCACATTGCAAAGCGAGGTTCAATCGGGCTAATCAATGATTCTGGCCCCTTTGAGCGGATTTACCGATGACGCCTCTGCCCACCCCCCAACAATTGCGCTACCTCGTCACTCTGGCCGAGACCGGGCATTTCTCCCGCGCCGCTGCCGCCTGCGCGGTGTCGCAATCCACCCTCTCCGCCGGGATTCTGGCGCTGGAACGGCAGCTCGATGCGCAGATCCTCGACCGGACCGTCTCTAAACACGCGGTGTTCACGCCACTGGGGCTGGAGCTTGTAACCAAGGCGCGCGCGGCACTCGCGGCGCTGACATCCGTGGCCGAGGCGGCGGATGCGGCGCGCGCGCCGATGTCCGGCCCGCTGCGCATGGGCATCATCCCCACCGTGGGGCCGTTTCTGCTCCCCCGGCTGATGCCGGCTTTACGCAACGGGTTTCCGGCGCTGAAACTCTTCCTCCGCGAAGACCAGACCGACCGGCTGTTGCAGCAATTGGAGGATGGCCACCTGGACGTGCTGCTCCTGGCCGAGCCCTGCGCCTGCGGCGGCACGGAGAGCATCCCCCTGGCCCGCGATGAGTTTCTAGCAGCGCTGCCGCCCGGCCATGTGCTGGCGGCGCGCGAACGCGTGGCGGTGGCGGACCTGGCTGCGGAATCGTTTTTGCTCCTGGAGGACGGGCATTGCCTGCGCGACCAGGTGCTGGCGGTGTGCGGTGCCGCCGCCGGGCGCGAACAGCGTTTCGCGGCAACCTCGCTGCACACGCTCATCCAGATGGTGGCTGGGGGGTTGGGGGTGACCCTGCTGCCAAGGCTGGCGGTGGAGGCCGGGTTGGCGAATGGCACAGGTGTGGAATTGCGGCGGTTGGATGGGGCTGGAGGGTGGCGTACGCTGGCGCTGGCATGGCGGCAGGGCAGCCCGCGCGGGGCGGAGTACCGGGCACTGGCGCCGGTGGTGACAGGGGCCTGTGCTTGAGGGGGTATTAAAGTTACCATTACAAAACGTAATAGGCGGCGGTTTTAGCCGTGCGCCTCTCCCCTGGCCATGAACGTTTCCATACAAATTTGTCGCAATCACGTTTGATGCTCGCATGTTTCAGCGCCCGTCACATTTTAAACCTGTCGTGCGGCGTGGCCGTTAAACGACTCAGGAGGAAAAAATGACGTTCAAAATGATCAGCGCATCATTGGCCTTGGCTGTCGCTTTCGCCGGCCCGGTGATGGCGCAGGATGCGAGTCCGGTGTGTAACAACACCAATGCCGCCATCGCCCATTCGCCGTCAGGTACGCCGGAGTCCACCAACTCGATGGCTGATACCAGCAGTGGCGGTGCCAGTACCGGCACGGGGGCCAGCAGTGCGGCCCTCGGCACCGGCCCCACCGATAAAACCGGCGTCAACAGTCCGTGCGTCGCAGGCATGGGCAGCGCCCGCGGTACAACCGGGGCTTTGCCGAACTCGCCCCCTAACACGCCCTAGCCGCCACCGTTGCGGGCTGACGCAAACCCGGCCTGGCCCAAGAGGCAGGTCCGGGTGCGCGACATGCCCCTATTTTTTGGCTGCTATTTTTTAGGGCGGTCCTTATCGCCGGAAATCTGCGACCCCAGGCTGGGGGCTGGTGTTTTGGCCTTCAGCTTTTCGGCATCGGTTTTCTTGGGCTTCTTGGCTTCGCGGTTCGATTTCAACTGACCTTTGGCCATGGTGGTTTCCATTCATTTGGTTGTGCCACAAACTATAGCACGGTTCGCGGAATAGTGCTGAAAACTCTGCCCCTAGCCCAGCCCGCGCAACTGCTGCACCTGTTTGGTAAAGCGCGGCCCAAACAGCCGGTAGCAGGTGAAAACGACTTTGAGGTTGCGGGGTAAATCGCGCGCCACAGCCTCCATCCCCGGCATTACGCTGGTGCGCTCGATGAGCCGGCTCTCCTCCCGCGGAAACGCCACCGGCTCGGCAAAAGCACTGCGCAGATGCGGGCATAATTGCTGCGCCCGCTTCGCACACGCCAGATGCACCGGCGGCACATTGCCGGCATATCGGGAGGAATCGTCCGGCATAACAACAAACCCGCCGGACTCTTTGGGGAAAACATATCTGTCCCGTGGCGGCGTGGCCTTGCCGCACACATGGCATAAATGCCCCGCCATACCCAAACGATGCCGGCTGATATGCAATGCCGCAAACCGCGGCGCCCCAACCCCAGGCCGCTCCACCTGTACCAGATCCACCAGCCCCGGAAAATCGGTGGAAAGCCGAATGTCATAGCTCCCCTCCTCGGTCCAAGACACCGACCAAGGCACATTCCCCCCAATCACCCACCCGCCCGCGGGCGCCACAGGCAATGGTCCATCAGTTGATGCTGAAAAGCCACCGGTCATGCACGCCGACTCTCCGGTGGGGAGAGGAAAAAGGCAAGGGGCTCCGCCCCCTTGACCCCCGCTGGGCCTCAGGCCCCAGCGGGTCCAGGGCAGAGCCCTGGCCTTTTTCCTATCCCACCGAAGAGCCTACGTGCATTACCCCTGGCGTTCCAGCATCAACTGCTTGATCTTGCCGATGGCTTTGGCAGGGTTCAGGCCCTTGGGGCAGGTCTGGGTGCAGTTCATGATGGTGTGGCAGCGGTAGAGTTTGAACGGGTCTTCCAACGCGTCCAGGCGCTTGCCGGTGGCTTCGTCGCGGCTGTCGGCGATCCAGCGGTAGGCCTGGAGCAGCACGGCTGGGCCGAGGTAGCGGTCGCCGTTCCACCAGTAGCTGGGGCAGGAGGTGGAGCAGCAGAAGCACAGGATGCATTCCCACATGCCGTCGATCTCGGCGCGCTCTTCCTTGCTCTGCAGGCGCTCGCCATCGGGCGGGGGTGCGGAGTCGGCCTGCAGCCAGGGCTCGATGGAGCGGAGCTGGGCGTATTGCTGGTTGAGGTCGGGCACCAGGTCTTTTACCACCGGCATATGCGGCAGCGGGGTGATTTTGATGGCACCCTTCACGTCGTCGATCGGCTTGAGGCACGCCAAAGTGTTGGTGCCGTCGATGTTCATGGCACAGGAGCCGCAGATGCCTTCGCGGCAGGAGCGGCGGAAGGTGAGCGAGGCGTCGATCTCGTTCTTGATCTTGATGATCGCGTCGAGCACCATCGGCCCGCATTTATCGAGATCGACCTCGTAAGTATCCATCACCGGATTTTTCCCGTCATCGGGGTTCCAGCGGTACACTTCGAACTCTTTGACGCGTGTGGCGCCGGGAGCGGCCTTGTAGGTCGTGCCCTTGCCGACTTTGGAATTCGCGGGAAGCGTAAATTCAGCCATGACTCTGCTCCTTAGTACACGCGCTTCTTGGGCGGGAACACAGACACTTCATTCGTCAGCGTCTGCATTTTCACGGGGCGGTAGGTCAGCTCCACATGCCCCTTGTCGTCGCAATGGGCGACGGTGTGCTTCATCCATTCATGATCGTTGCGATCCGGGAAATCGTCATGCGCCTGCGCGCCACGGCTTTCCTTGCGGGCTTCGGCGCCGATCATGGTGCACATTGCATTGCCCATGAGGTTGTCCAGCTCCAGCGCCTCCATGAGGTCGGAATTCCAGATCAGCGAGCGGTCGGACACTTTCATGTCGGACAGGTCGCCCCAGAGCTTCTCCATTTTCTCCACACCCTCGGTGAGGGATTTGGAGTTGCGGAACACCGCGGCATGGCCCTGCATGGTCCGCTGCAAAGTGTCGCGCAATTCGGCCACGGGCGTGCTGCCCTTGGCGTGGCGGGTGGCATCGAAACGGGCCAGCGAAGCCTCGCCGGCGCCGGCGGGCAGCGGGGCCTGGGTGGCGCCGGTTTTGATGAGGGAGGCGGCACGGTGGGCAGCGGCACGGCCGAACACGACGAGGTCCAACAGCGAGTTGGTGCCGAGGCGGTTGGCACCATGCACGGACACGCAGGCGGCCTCGCCCACGGCCATCAGCCCGGGCACGATGGCGTCGGGGTTGGCAGCGGTCGGGCGCAGCACTTCTGCGTGGTAGTTCGTGGGAATGCCGCCCATGTTGTAATGCACGGTCGGCAGCACGGGGATGGCTTCCTTGGTCACATCGATGCCGGCGAACACGCGGGCGGTCTCGGAGATGCCCGGCAGGCGCTCGTGCAATATGTCCGCACCCAGATGCTCCAGATGCAGCAGGATGTGGTCCTTGTTCTTGCCGACGCCCCTGCCCTCGTTGATCTCGATGGTCATCGAGCGCGAGACGACGTCGCGGGACGCAAGATCCTTCGCGGTCGGCGCATAACGCTCCATGAAGCGCTCGCCTTCGGAATTGGTGAGGTAACCGCCCTCGCCGCGCGCACCCTCGGTGATGAGGCAGCCGGCGGGGAAAATCCCGGTGGGGTGGAACTGGACGAATTCCATATCCTGCATCGGCAGCCCGGCGCGGATGACCATGCCGCCGCCGTCACCCGTGCAGGTATGGGCGGAGGTACAGGACAAATACGCACGGCCATAGCCACCGGTGGCCAGCACCACGGTCTGGGCGCGGAAGCGGTGGATGGTGCCGTCTTCCAGATTCCAGGCCGTAACACCACGGCAAGCGCCTTCGGAATCCATGATCAGATCGAGGGCAAAATACTCGACGAAGAATTCGACCTCATGCTTCAGGCTCTGCTGGTAGAGCGTGTGCAGCATGGCATGGCCGGTACGGTCGGCGGCGGCGCAGGCGCGCATGGCCGGCTCTTTACCGTAATCCTTCATATGGCCGCCGAACGGGCGCTGATAGATCTTGCCATCCTCGGTACGCGAGAAGGGCATGCCGTAATGCTCCAGCTCACGAATCGCCGGCACGGCCTCGCGGCACATGTATTCGATGGCATCCTGGTCGCCGAGCCAGTCGGAGCCCTTCACCGTGTCGTACATATGCCAGCGCCAGTCATCCTCGCCCATGTTGCCGAGGGCCGCGCTGATGCCGCCCTGCGCCGCCACAGTGTGGCTGCGGGTGGGGAACACCTTGGTGATGCAAGCGGTCTTGAGACCGGCAGCGCCCATGCCGAGCGTGGTACGCAGGCCGGAACCGCCGGCGCCGACGACCACGACGTCATAGGTGTGGTCGATGATGTTGTAAGCGCCGGATGAGAAATTCGGTATCGCATTCATGTGCGCAGGATTCCGTTACGAGAAAGCGAGTTTAAGGACGGAGATGAGACTGGCGAGTGCCAGGATGGCGATGCCGCCCTTCACCACGAGCAAGGTGATGATGCGCGTCGCATCGGTGCGGACGTAATCCTCGATGACCGCCTGCATGCCCATGCTGAGATGGGAAAACAAAGCCGCGATGAGGGCGATGTACAGCACCGTGTTCCAGGGCTCGGCCATATAGGCGGCCATTTCCGCATGGTCCGCACCCTTCAGGATGAGCACGGAGATGACGAAATACAGCACCAGCGGCAGCAGAGCGGCGGAGGTGACGCGCTCAGCCCACCAATGCGCGGAGCCGGATTTGGCGGTGCCAAGCCCGCGGGCGCGGCCAAGGCCGGAGCGGCGGATATGGATGGTGGGGGCGGCGGTTTCTTTGCTCATGATATTCACCCGACCAGAAAGGCAATGACCCAGAAGGCCAATGTAAGAATGATGGCGGAGGCAAACACGAGCTTGCCGTTACGGTGCATGGCGGGGAGTTCAAACCCTTTGCCCGCATCCCAGGCGAGGTGCCGGATGCCGTTGCAGAAATGGTAGAACAAAGCCAGCGTGAAGCCGAACAGGATCAGCAGGCCGAACCAGGAGCCGAGGATGGCCTGAATGACGGAGAAGGCGCCATCGCCGGCAGCGGCGCACACCAGCCAAGCGGTGAACAGCAGCGTGCCGGCGCCCAAAGCCACACCGGTAATGCGGTGCAGGATGGACGACCCTGAGGACATCTGAAGCTTGTAGTCGCTGGGGATCATGAACGGGGAAATGGGCCGGCGGACCAGCTTGCCCTCGGAATTGCGCCCTACCATGAGGGCTTCGCGGACATCCTTCATCGGAAACCTTTCAATCTGCGTTTGAGCGCGGCCGTTTGAGCAATTTTGTGCAGGTGCGATAGTCCCCGGGCCCCGGCCCGTCAACGCTTGCTCACGAATGGTAGGGCTACACTGGTTGAAGGCGTAACAGCCGCACCATGCGGGACGCCGAATCCTCCAGCTCCAGCAGCGTCGGCACCTCAATTTCGTAAATCATTTCAAAGCCTTGGCTCGGTGCATATTTACGGCCGGGGTCGGCCACGATCACCGGAATATTTACAGCACATGACATTAACCAAGGCATAATATGGTTTGTCATTGGCACCTCGTAACAGACATCGCCGCATAAAATAACATCCCAGCGGCAGGGGGCACCGACGACATCGCCCAGCAGCGGGGTTATTTGCAAATGATTGGCTTTTGCATTGAGCTTTATGGCAGCAACCGCGAGCGGATCTATCTCCGCGGCCTCGACAGAAGCGGCCCCGGCGCGGGCGCAGGCGAGTGCGGCGATGCCGCCGCCAGCCGCGAAATCCAGCACGCGTTTGCCCCGCACGAGCTCCGGGTGAGCGGCAATATAATGCGCCAGCGCCTCACCGCCCGGCCAGGCAAAAGCCCAGAAGGGTGGCGCCATATTATGCTGTTCGAGGAAATTCTCGGTGGCGAGCCAGAGCGGGGTAATCTCGGAGGCCAGATATAATTTGAGCCCCGGCTGTAACACCGAGGCTCCGATTACAGTATTGGCGCGGATAAAATCCTGCGCCTTATCGTCAGTGCACAGGCGTGAGGCCTCAGGCGAGCTGGCGGAATTTCTTCGGTGTGCGGCCGTAGGGATCGACATCCAGCCTGTTGGTCTCGGAGAGCTCGCCCAGCAGGCGCTCGATGCCCGTGCGTTCATGCGAGACAAACGCCCAGCGCGACGCGACGGGCCAGAAGACCAAACTGGCCTGCAGGACGATGGCTAAACAGCCCGCAACCGGGCGGCCATCCGAAAACAACGCGACACAGGGGAAAATCTTTGCCAATTTCAAAGCGTTCATGGCCTTAACCTCAGTTGATACTTTTATGATGTCCGTCGTTTAACCATGCGTCAAGTATCTTTAGTGTGCGGAATAATCGTCAAAAACCCTGTATTTTCAAATAGAAACGCAAAAACCGAGAGAGAATTCCGCCTCTCATCATATTTGAGACGGCATCTCAGGCAAATCACTAAACCGTGATATTCAATATTGGATTTATGCTGTTGATTTTCAAAAATAACATCCGCGATTGTGCCACTGCGAAGGCCCAAACTTCAGGCGGGTGCCATATCAATTCCGAGACAGGAATCTAAATTCTTCAACAAAAAAATTTTACGAATTTTTAAAGTTTATTCATTCAGCACGCTTTTTGCAGCCCGTGTCCAAACGCCAGCAGCTCGGTCTGGGGCAACGCCATCGCATGCACCGCGGCCAGCTCGTTGAGCAGTTCCTGTTTCTGCCGCTCCAGCTCCAGCCTTTGCGCCGCCCGTACCGCCGCAGGCCATAACACAAGGCTGACCTGCATAATGAACAACAGTGCCGCAAAGCCCTTGCGGCCTTGCGCCCGCGCGCCCGCCCAGGGGCGCATAACTATATTGCCCTGCATATCTCGTACCTCCGGCGGCGGGACCAGCCCACCCGATAAGTTGAACTCAGCGGATATATTCTATCCTAGGTTCCACCTTAATTAGGCGTAAACGCCGCCACGGCAACTCACATTCGCGTTATAGCACTACGTAGGCTGATTTGTTTTTTATTTCATATTTCAGCAAACTATACAGTCTTGCCACTAATGTTTGAGACATTGGCCTCCAACGCCGCAACGCGTGCCTCCAGTGCCTCGGCCTGGGATTTCGCGCGACGCGCGAGTTCCGCCATGGCCTCGAACTCCTCGCGCTTGACGAGATCGAGCCGGCGCAGGGCCTCTTCCACCCGCGCCTTGGTCATGGAGGCCAGCTCTTCGCGCAAACCGGCGAGCACCGAGATGGCGCCCCCGGCCACACCGGCCAGGTCATCGAAAAATTTCGGGCGATCGGTCATGGACTGGGCCTTCTCTGGAGTGATGCAACTCCATATAACCCGGCGCATGATACTGGTCACGGGTGGCGCTGGGTTTATTGGCTCGAATCTGCATGCGGCGCTGGTAGCCGCCGGGCAGGATGTGGTGATTTGCGACTGGCTGGGCCAGGACGGGCCGAAATGGCGCAATTTCCTGCACCATCCACCCGCCGCCATCATCCGCCCGGAGTCGCTGGATGAATATCTGGCCGAGGATATGCAGATCACCGCCATCGTGCATCTGGGCGCCATCTCCGAGACCACGGCGCGCGATGGCGACCACGTCTGGCATACCAATGTGACACTGAGCCAGAAGCTCTGGCACTGGTGCGCGCAGCGGTCTGTGCGCTTCATCTACGCCTCGTCGGCCTCCACCTATGGCGATGGCGCGGCCGGGTTCGATGACGACATGTCGCTGGAGGCTTTGCGTCGGCTGAAGCCGCTGAACCTGTACGGCTGGAGCAAACATGCGTTCGACCTCTGGGCGGCACAGCAGGTGGTCGCGCCGCCGCATTGGGCCGGGGTAAAATTCTTCAACGTCTACGGGCCGAATGAATACCACAAGGGCAAAATGATCTCGGTGGTGAAGGTCAAGCATGACGAATTACAGGCGGGCGGGCCGGTGCGTCTGTTCAAATCCGACCGCGCGGATATTGCCGACGGCGCGCAGCAACGCGATTTTATCCATGTGGACGATGTTGTCGCGGCACTGCAATTTCTGCTCGTCGCACCACAGCCGGGCGGCATCTATAATCTCGGCACCGGGGTTGCGCGCTCTTACGCGGATCTCGCGCACGCCGTATGCGCCGCCAATGGTGTGGCCGAGCGGATCGAGTATATCGACATGCCCGAGGCTTTGCGCGGACAATACCAATCCTTCACCCAGGCGCGCATGGAACGGCTGCGCGAGATTGGCTTCGCGCATCAGTTCCTCACGCTGGAACAGGGTGTCGAGTCCTATGTGAAAAACCATCTGCTGCAGGCGGACCAATACCGATGAGCCCGATCATTCTGCCTGAATTCCCGCGTGGCTTTCACATCGGGCCGCTGTTCATCCATTACTACGCTCTGGCCTATATGCTGGGGTTGCTGGCCGGCTGGCGGCTGGTGCGGCGCCTGGCACTACGCGTGCCGGTGGCGGCCAGCCTGGAACAGGTGGACGACTTCCTCACCTGGGCCGTGCTGGGCGTGATCCTGGGCGGGCGCACGGGCTATGTGCTGTTCTACCAGCCAGGCTATTTTATCTCCCACCCGCTGCAAATTCCCGCGGTGTGGGATGGCGGCATGAGTTTTCATGGCGGGTTTCTCGGCGTCCTCATCGCCATTTTCTGGTTCAGTCTCAAGCATGGCCTGCATCCTTTGCGTTTTGCCGACCGTATTGCCGTAGCCGTGCCCATCGGGCTGTTCCTCGGGCGCTGCGCCAATTTCATCAATGGCGAATTATGGGGCCGCCCTGCCCCCGCCTGGTTTCCCTGGGCCATGGTGTATCCGGGCGACCAGTACCAGTTGCCGCGCTTTCCCTCCGAGCTGATTGAGGCCGCACTCGAGGGCATCCTGCTGTTCTGCGTGCTGCTGTTTGCCGTCCGGTTCGACGCCGTGCGCGCAAGAACCGGCCTGCTGTCAGGGATTTTCCTCATCGGCTACGCGTTGGCCCGCATTACATCCGAGTTCTTCCGCGAGCCGGATTCCTTCCTCGGGTTTTTGCCCTTCGGCACCACCATGGGGCAAATTCTCTCGCTCCCCATGCTGGCGGCGGGGCTGGGGCTGGCGGCTTTCGCACTCCGCCGCGCACCCCGTGCCGCCTGAGCGGTTCGACATGTTCATGGCCCGCGCCAATGCCGCCTATTACGCGCAGGCTGAATTCGGTGCGGATTTCGTGACCGCGCCGGAACTGACCCAGGTGTTCGGCGAGTTGCTCGGCGCCTGGGCCAAAGTGGTGTGGCAGATGATGGGCTCCCCTGCGGACATCATGCTTGTGGAAGCCGGCGGCGGGCGCGGGGTGATGATGGCGGATGCGCTACGCGCCTGGGCCGCACCTTCGGTGCATTTCATCGAATCTTCGCACCGGCTGCGAGCAGAACAAGCGGCGCGCGTACCGCATGCGCAGTGGCATGATGCATTGGAAAATCTGCCGGAGGGGCCAGTGATTTTGCTGGCCAATGAGTTTCTGGACGTTTTGCCTGTCCGTCAATTCATCCGCCGGGAAGCCGGATGGATGGAGCGTTATGTGCAGGATGGCGCCTATGTGGAATTGCCCGTTGCGTACGACCTGCCCGATGACCCGGTGGGTGCCGTGCGTGAGGTGAATGAAGCGGCGCTGGATTTTGTCCGCGCTTTGGCGGCACGCGGCGGCATCGGGCTGTTCATCGATTACGGGCCGATGGCGTCTGCGCCCGGCGAGAGTGTACAGGCCATCCGCGCCGGCAAATACGCGGACCCGTTGGAGGCCCCCGGCCATGCGGATTTAACCGCGCATGTGGATTTCGCCGCCATCACCCGCGCCGCCCACGCCCAGGGCCCGGTAAAACAGAATGCGTTTCTCACCGCCCTCGGCTTGTACCAGCGCAGCGATATTCTGGCGCAGCGCCACCCGCACCGCGCCGATGATTTGAAACTGGCTGTGCAGCGCCTGACCGCCCCCGAAGCCATGGGCAGCCTGTTCAAAGTCCTCGCGGTCTGTCCTGAAACTTTACCAACTTTACCGGGGTTCGCATGAGCATTTACGCCAGCCCGCTTCTCGCAACACCGCACCGCTTCTTCACCCGCAACGGCGGCGTCTCCACCGGCGCCTATGCCAGTCTGAACTGCAGTTTTACCGCCGACGACCCCGCCAATGTGCGCGAGAACCGCGCCCGCGTGGCGCAGGCCATCGGCGTGGAGCGGCACAAATTACTCGGCTGCAAGCAGGTGCATGGCATTGGCGTTGCCGTTGTGCAGGAGCCCTGGGCCGAGGGCGAAGGCCCGGCTGCCGATGCGCTGGTGAGCAATGTGCCAGGGCTGGGATTAGGCGTGATCACCGCCGATTGCGCGCCCGTGCTGTTCTATGGAAATGGCGTGGCCGGTGCCGCCCATGCCGGCTGGCGTGGTGCCGTTGCCGGCGTGCTGGAAGCCACCATCACTGCCATGCGGGATTTAGGTGCGGCGCAGATCCACGCCGTCATCGGCCCCTGCATCCAGCAGGCGAGTTACGAGATAGGGGCCGACATGCGCGATGCGGTGCTGGCCGCCGGCCGCAATGCGCAGCGCTTCTTCATCGCAGGCCGGCCCGGCCATTGGTGGTTCGACCTGCCCGGCTATTGCCTGGCACGGCTGGAAGCGGCCGGCGCAAAGGCTGAATCGCTGGGTTTGGATACTTGCGTGCTGGAGCAGGCATTTTTCTCGCACCGGCGCCGTACGTTAAGGGGAGAGACGGCTTTGGGGCATCAGATCTCGGTGATACGCACATGAAACATTTCCTCCTCCTCCTCCTGCCTCTGGCCCTCGCCTCCTGCGGCACACTGCCACAGCCTTTCTACGGCAACCCCGGCAGCCCGGAGGCCGCAAAACTATCCGAGCCCCCCGCCCCAGTGCTGATGGTACCCACACCCAAAACCGCATTGCTGGATGATAAATCCGCTGGGCTCTACGCGCATGACCTGGCCGCCGCCCTCGCCGCTGCCGATGTGCCGAGTGTGGCCGGAGTAGCCGTGAAGGGTGAGTGGCAGGTCGGTATCTCCGCCGCCGTGAATGGCAATAACGTAGAGCCCGCCTACGCCGTTATAGGCCCGGACGGCAAAACCTACGGCCACCAGGCCGGCGCGCTTGTGCCGGCGGCAGGCTGGTCCAACGGCGATGCCGCGACACTCACCACCGCCGCCACAACCGATGCCACGACGCTGGCAAAACTGATGACCAGTATCAACGCCCAGGTACAGCAGAGCAATCCGGACTCGCTGGAAAACCGCGTGCCGCGGATATTCATCGGCACGGTGACCGGCGCACCGGGCGATGGCGACGTCTCCCTCCCCCTCAACCTGGCACGCGACCTGCCAGGGCCCGATCTGGCGCTGGCGAAAGCCGCGGACCAGGCGGATTTCATCGTCACCGGCACGATAACCACCAAGCCGGCGCCGCAAGCCCAGCTACAGGTGGAGCTGGACTGGGTGGTACGAGACCGCAACAACCGCGTCGCCGGCCAGGTGTCGCAGATCCACGACCTCAACCCCGGCGACATCACCCCCTATTGGGGCGATGTCGCGGCGGCGGCGGCCAGTGAGGCAGCGCAGGGCATCAGCACCGTGGTGCAGAATGAGATTTTGAAGAAGCCCAAGGGACGATAAAACTGGTATCTTTCCTGGTTTTTTGATATCAATGATATCACCTTGTCCCAGGAGCTATCACAATGCCGGCTTTGAACGTGCGCAACCTCTCGGCGGAGACGCACCTCGCTTTGCGCCTGCGCGCCACCCAGCACGGCCGCAGCACTGAGGCCGAAGTGCGGGCCATCCTGGATGACGCCGTACGGCCGAAAACACCGGTGCGGCTGGGCACGCTGCTGGCGCAGATAGGCCAGGATTTCGGCGGGGTGGAGCTGGTGGTTACGCGTGACCCCGCGCCAGTGGAGCCCGCCAATTTCGCCAATTTCGAGTGATCATCCTCGACACCAATGTCATTTCCGAGCCGTTGCGGGCAAAAGCCCATACTGGTGTCATCGCATGGCTCGACGCCCAGGATTTCGAGACGCTATACATCACCAGCGTGACCCTGGCCGAGCTGTTAACCGGGTTGGAAATGCTGCCTCTGGGGCAGCGGCGCTCAGCCTTGGAAGCACGGCTCACCGCGGCATTGACCCTGTTTCCGCCAGAGCGCGTTTTGGCATTCGACGCGGCTGCCGCACGGTTTTTTGCACTGCTGATGGCGCGGGCGAAAGCAGCGGGTCACACGATCGGCTTTGCCGACGGGCAGATCGCGGCGATTGCGGGCGTAAACGGTTTTGCGGTGGCAACGCGCGATGTTGTCCCGTTTGAGGCAGCAGGGGTGGCGGTGGTTAATCCGTGGACTTAGTTTATTTTTTCCTGTCCAGATGAAACTTCTGAATCACCTCGTAAGCCGTTCTCTTTCGCTTAAATTTACATAAATGCCTGTAAATATCCGCAATATGTTCGGCTTTCTCAAACGAAAAGCCTTCTTTGATAAGAAGATACCTCATATCGATTTCAGATGAATTTGTGCGGTCATTGCGCACAAATTCATAAAATCTTCCCCAGTCTAAGGGATGTAGCATCGTCTTATTCGCACACTTCGTAAAATGCTCGAAATACTTTAAGCTCAGCGGGGGCAAATTTGGTTCAAGTTTTTCCTTTGTTTCTATCGATAGACGATATCTAGTTTTTTCGTTCTTGTTATACTTGGCCAGAAGTGGATTGGTAAGCAGTTTAGCTGACGAAACATATATATCATACGTAGGAAAATCATCAGGATACCAGTCATCAGCCCGCATTTCTACTGCCACTCTATTTAAAGCAACATCAAAACAAATAAATTGAGCCCCCAAACTTTTATGAGCGGACACTCCTAAATAACGAAGATTAACCGCGTGGGCTCTATCAAGGGTAACCCGTTCCATTAAAAAATTTCTGGAATGTCGGGCAATTTCTCCAATTTTCTCGAGAAAATCGAGAGGGTTTTTGGAATTGATATGGATAGCAGGCAACGGATCACGCACGGTTCTCAGTCCTTCTATGGTCAAGAATTAAAGCCCAACCCAAAGTATGTTTAAAACACTCACTCCCGCCCCAGCACCGTCGCATTGATAAACTCCGCCACCCGCCCCGCTTTGAACGCGGCCCGCAGCGCCGCCTCGTCATAATCCTCGCGCACCCATTCCAAAAACGGTTTTTTGCCCTCGCCCGTGCGCCGGTACAGCTCAAAAAACGCGTCCAGAATCCCGGTCTTGCTCTGCTTGATATGCCCAAACCGCAGCGACAGTTGTTTGAGCGCCTCCGCCACCGTGCCACCCTCGATCAGCACGAACAGCCCCGCCACCAACCCCGCCCTATCCGCACCGGATTTGCAGTGGATCAACGCCGGCGGCCGCATATGCGCCAAAATATCCGCCAGGCGCAGAATCCGCTCCTTATGCGGGGCGCCGCGCGATTCAAACGCCATATCGTAAAAATCGAGCCCCAACTGCCGCGCCGTATCACGCGAGAGCGCATCCGAGCCGTTTTTCGCCTGGCCGCGCAGATTGATCAGGCTCTGCAGCCCCAATTTGCGCGTAAACGCCCGCAAGTTCCCCGGCGTGGGATGGTTCGAGCGGTACAGCCGCCCTGCCCTTACAGCCGCGAAATTGGTCCAGAAAATCCGCAGCACCGCATGGTCGATGAACAGCGCATCGATCCAGGCATTACGGCGGCCCCGCCTGGTCGAGAGGTCGCCCTTGTAGATTGTGTCCATGGGGCCGCGCTATAGCGCGTTTTTGTGCGGGGCAAAAATGTGCTTGAAGAGCGCCGCCATGGATCAACACCCCGCCCGCCCGGAGCAGCACGCCTCCACGACCGCCCTCATCTCCCGCCTCTGGCGCGAGCATGTGAGCCATTTCCGCGGCCGCATCGCCCTCATCGTGGTGGCAACCCTGGCCATGGCCGGCACCACGGCTTTGTACCCGGCCATGATCGACTGGGCCTTCACCATGCTCACGCATAAGGACAAGCGCATCCTGTACCAGGTGCCGCTGATGATGTCCGCCGTGGCTGCCGGGCGCGGGACGGCGATGTATTTCCAGGCGGTGCTGACGCAGGATCTGGTGCTGCTCACCATCCGCCGCTTGCAAAACGAGATGTTCGGCCACCTCACCAATGCCTCTCTGGCGCGGGTGGAGCGCGAGGCCCCGGCCCAGTTGGCAGCCCGCTTCACAACGGATGCCACCGTCATCCGCGAGGCCATGACGCGCGCGGTGAATTCCGTGGGCGATGCCGCCACCGTGGTCGGGCTGGTCGGCACCATGCTGTATCTGGACTGGAAGCTGAGCTTGGTGGCGCTGGTCCTGTTCCCGCTCGCCGCCATCCCGGTGGAGAAAATCGGCCGGCGCATCCGCCGCGCCTCGGGTGGCATGCAGGAGCGCATGGGGGCGGCGGCGGCCATGCTGAACGAGAGTTTCGCCCAGGCCCGCATCGTGCGCGCCTACGGGCTGGAAGGCCATGAGGTCGGCCGCGCCGAGGCCACCTTCGGCCAGCTCTACAACACGCTCCTGCGCATGACGCGCATCCGCTCGCGGCTGGACCCGATGCTCGAAGTGCTGGCCGGCGCCGCCGTGGCGCTGGTCATAGGCTTCGAGGGCTGGCGCGGCGTCTCGCCCGGCAATTTCATGGGGTTCATCTCCGCGCTACTGATGGCCGCCCGGCCGCTGCGGGCTCTGGGCACGATGAACGCCGCCGCCCAGGAGGGCCTGGCCGGCATGGTGCGGGTGTTCTCCGTGGTGGATGAGCCCGCCGCCATCGCCGATGCCCCAGATGCGATTCCGCTCCCGCCCGGCCCCGGCGAGGTCGTGTTCAACGATGTCGCCTTCACCTACCCGGACGGCCGCCCGGGGCTGAAGCGGCTGAATTTCGTCGCCGCCCCCGGCAAAATGCTTGCCCTGGTCGGCTCCTCCGGTGCGGGTAAATCCACGGCTTTGGCCCTGCTGCCGCGGCTCTATGCCCCCACCGCCGGGCACGTGCGTATCGACGGCACGGACATCACCCATGTCACGCTGGAATCCCTGCGCAACTCCATCGCCTATGTCGGCCAGGAGGCGCTGCTGTTCGACGACACCATCGGCGCCAACATCCAGCTCGGCCGTCCCGGTGCCACCGAGGCCGAGATGCATGCGGCGGCGGCGGCGGCGGCCTGCGGTTTCATCCATGAAATGCCCGAGGGGTTTCTCACCCGCGTCGGCGTGAACGGCCAGCGCCTCTCCGGCGGGCAGCGCCAGCGCGTCGCCATCGCCCGCGCCATCCTGCGCAACCCGCGCATCCTGCTCCTGGACGAAGCCACCAGCGCGCTGGACACCGAGAGCGAGGCGCTGGTGCAAGCCGCCCTCGCCCGGCTGCGCCAGGGCCGCACCACCATCGTCGTCGCGCACCGCCTCTCCACCGTGCGCGATGCTGATCTCATCGTGGTGATGGCCGATGGCGCGGCGGTGGAAATGGGCACACATGCCGATCTGCTGGCCGCCGACGGCGCCTTCGCCCGGCTTGTGAAAGCACAGGCGCTGGCAGCGTAAATGCCCTACAGGCTATTCCTCGTCATCGGCGCCGGGTTTTTATCCGCCAGCTCCTTCTGGATGTTTCTACCCCTGCTCTCGCTCTCCCTGCGCGCCGAGGGCGCCAGCGATGCGCTGGTCGGGATAATGTCCGGCCTGCCCTGGGCCGGGCTGCTGGCGGTCTCCGTCTTCATCCCGCGCATCCTCCACCGCATCGGCCTGCAGCGCATGGTGCTGCTGGGTATGGCACTCTCGGCCGTGGTGTTTCTGGGCTTCGCCGGCACGCGCGCCATCTCCCTCTGGGCCGGGCTCACGCTGCTGCTCGGCGTGGCTTTGGGCCTGCGCTGGGCCGGGGTGGACACATGGATCAGCGGCAGCGTGCCGAACCATCTGCGCGGCCGGCTCATCGGCGCGTTCGAGCTGATCATGGCCGGCGCCATGGCCGTAGGTCCGGCCATGCTGGCGGTGCTGGGCAGCAGCGGCGCAAAACCCTTTCTGGCGGCAGCGGCCGTCGCCTGCGCCGCCATGGCCCTGCTGGCCGCAGCCGGGCGCGAGGCCAGTGGCATCACCGAGCCGCCGGGCACCACCCGCGCGCTGGACGTGCTGCGCGCCGAGCTGGCCAGCTACAGCGGCATCGCGCTGGTGGGCATAACCGAGGCCTGCAATCTCTCCCTCCTGCCGGTCATGGGCCTCGGACTCGGTGCCACGCTGCACCGCGCGGCCTTGCTGCTGGTAATATGCCAGATAGGTGCTGCCGCCGGCTCCCTCGCATGCGGCGTACTGGCCGACAGACTCAACCGGCGAAGCTTAAAACGCGGCGCCGCACTGGTGATGGCGGCCCTGCCCCTGGCGGTGCCATTCTGCCTGCATGGCCGGGCAATCTGGCCAGTGCTGGCCCTCTGGGGCGCAGCGCAAGGCGGGCTGTTCACCGTAGGCGTGGTAAAGCTCGGCACCCGCTTTTCCGGCACCGCCCTGGCCCGCGCCATGTCCCTGGCCATGGTCGTCTACACCTGCGGCGGCATCGCCGGCCCGCCGCTCATGGGCGGCATCATGGCCACGTTCGGCCCGGCCGGACTGGTATACGGTCAGGCGGCGCTAGCCCTCGTGGGCGTGGCGCTCATCGCTCTGCGCCGGACTGATTAACCCGGCCTGTTGCCACCAACGGGCTCAGCCCAAAGCGCCCGCTTCCCAATATCGCGCCTGCAAAATCCATCCTCCCAGTCGAGCATGTCGATCGCGGCGTAAGCACGGGCAAGTGCCTCACGCAAATCCTCACCAACCGCGTTCACCGCCAGCACGCGCCCGCCATTGGCGAGAATGCCGGCCTGCTCGGCCATGGTCCCGGCGTGGAAGATTTTCACACCCTCAACCTGCCCAGCCTCTTCCAACCCGTAAATTTCGGAGCCGGTAGCGTAAGGTCCGGGATAGCCCTTCGCGCACATCACCACCGTCGCGGATTTTTGCGCCAACCACTCAAGCTTTACCGTATTGAGCGTACCATTCGTTGCGGCCAGCAAAACCGGCAGAAGATCGCTCGCCAGCACCGGCAAAATCGTTTCGCATTCGGGATCGCCGAAACGCACGTTGAACTCGATCAGTTTTGGCCCGTCCTCCTCCACCATCAACCCAGCGAAGAGGAAGCCACGAAACGGCGTGCCGCGCCGCGCCATCTCCCGCAGCGCCGGGCGGATGACGCGTTCCATGCTCTGCTCCACCACCTCATCCGTGGCCCAAGGCGGCGCAAAAATTGCCCCCATGCCGCCGGTGTTCGGGCCCGTATCATTCTCGCCCACGCGCTTATGGTCGGCGGCCGTGCCAAAATACAGCGCGTCCTCGCCATCGCACACGGCAAAAACGGAAATCTCCTCGCCCACCAGGCATTCCTCGATCACCACCAGCGCCCCGGCCGCGCCATGCACCTTGTCTTCCATAATCTCGGTGATGGCCGCATGCGCCTCCTCCACCGTGGCCGCCACAACCACGCCCTTGCCCGCCGCCAGCCCATCGGCCTTGATCACGATCGGCGCGCCCACAGCCTCGATATACTCATGCGCTTCCTCGGCATGGGTAAAACTGGCCCAGGCGGCGGTGGGAATACCGGCACCATCGGCGATTTCCTTGGTGAATTTCTTGCTCCCCTCCAGCTCCGCCGCCGCCTTGCTGGGGCCGAAACAGGCAATGCCCGCCGCCGCCAGCGCATCGGCCACACCCGCCACCAGCGGGGCCTCGGGGCCAGGGATTACCAGGTCGATCTTCTCCGCCACGGCAAAGGCAACCAGCCCGGGAATATCCATCGTACGGATGGCCACATTCTCCGCCACCTCAGCCGTGCCGGGATTGCCGGGGGCGACGTATAACTTCGTCAGCAACGGGCTGCGCGCTATGGCCACCGCCAGCGCATGCTCACGTCCGCCGGACCCGATAATCAACACCCGCATGGAAGACCCCTTTGTGAACCGGGCCGCCTGTACCATACTCAACCACCATGAGTGAAATCGGCCAGAACACCCCTGAATTCTCCGTCTCCGAGCTGGCCGGGGCGGTTAAACGCACGCTGGAGGGCTCGTTCGGCCGGGTGCGGGTGCGCGGCGAGATCACCGAGTTCAAAGCCTATGGCTCCGGCCACCAGTATTTTGCCCTGAAGGACGAAACCGCGAAAATCCGCGCCATCATCTGGAAGGGCGTGGTCCCCCGCGTGGGCCTCAAAGCCGAGAACGGCGTGGAAGTGATCGCCACCGGCAAGCTCACCTCCTACCCGGAGCGCTCGGAATACCAGCTCATCGTCGAGAAACTGGAATATGCCGGCGCCGGCGCACTGCTGGCGCGCATCGAGACGCTGCGGCTAAAACTGCAAGGCGAAGGGCTGTTCGAGCGGCGGCGCGCCCTGCCCGTGCTCCCCCGCGTCATCGGCGTGATCACCTCCGCCCAGGGCGCCGTGCTGCAGGACATTAAAACCACCATCGCCCGCCGCTTCCCCCGCCCCATCCTGCTCTGGGCTGTGCCCGTACAAGGCGAGGGCTCAGCCGAAAAAATCGCCGCCGCCATCATCGGCTTCAACAACCTCCCCGACCATCTGCCGCAGCCGGACGTGCTGATCGTGGCGCGCGGCGGCGGCAGTCTCGAAGACCTCATGGCCTTCAACGACGAAGCGGTTGTCCGGGCAGCAGCCGGGAGCCGCATCCCCCTCATCTCCGCCGTGGGGCATGAGACGGACACCACCCTGATCGATTTCGCATCAGACCGCCGCGCCCCCACCCCCACCGCCGCCGCCGAAATGGCCATACCCGCCCGCGCCGAACTTTTAGCGGACCTGGCCCAGAAAGCCGCAAGGCTGGAAGGCGCCAACGCCCGCCAACTCGGCGCCGCCCGCGCCGGGCTAGACCGCGCCGGCGCAAAACTCCCCGACCTGCCCGCCATCCTCAACGCAGCCCGCCAGCGGCTGGACGACCGCAACGAGCGCCTGATCCTTTCGCTCCCCAATTTCCTCACCGCCAAACGCAGCCGGGTGGAACGCCTGGCCCTGCGCCACCCGCGCGAGATCATTTCCACCCTCCGCAACCGCATCGCCGTGCTGGGCCAGCACCTCAACACCGCCCTCCCCGCTTTGCTACGCACCGGCAGCAAACGGCTCGACGCCGCCGGCTACCGCCTCACCCATCCCGGTTCGGAAATCGCGCTCCGGCGCGGCCGGGTGGACATGCTGAGCCAGCGCCTGACCGCCCCTCTGCCCGGCCAGCTCCGCGAAGCCCGCCTGCGGCTGGATACGGTGTCCGCCCGGCTGGACAGTGTCAGCTACGAGCGCGTCCTGGCGCGCGGCTTCGCCCTCGTCACCACCGCCAAAGGCGCGCCCGTAACGTCAGCCACAAAAATCACCCCCGGCGCCGCACTCTCCCTCCGCTTTGCCGATGGCGAAGTCGCCGTCCGCGCCGAGAAGAAAACCACGCAGCTCGATCTGGGATTATAAGAGAGGCTGGGTGCCTACCTTGATCAGACTTCCTCTAATGTCATCCTCGCCGTTGCCCGCGCGGCGAGCTTCTCTTCCTCGGTCCAGATTTTGCGCTCGCGCTGTTTCTCCGGCTTGATTTTCTTGGCTGACCCACCGCCCAGCACGGGTGCGCGCATGGTCGAGTTCCGCGCTGCTTCCGAATGCCACTGGTGATCGTCATGAACGATCAGCGCGCGGCCGATTTCCCGCTCCACATCACGCAGCCAGGCCCGCTGCTCGGCATCGCACAGCGTTACGGCGAAGCCGCTGCGCCCCGCGCGGCCGGTACGGCCTATACGGTGGACATAGCTTTCCGGCAGGCTCGGCAGGTCATGGTTGAAAACATGCGTCACTGTGTCAACATCGATGCCGCGCGCCGCGATGTCCGTCGCCACCAGGACCTGCACTGCGCCCGCGCGGAAGGCGTCCAGCGCGCGCTCCCGCTGGCCTTGCGACTTGTTGCCGTGCAGCGCCTCGGCTGTGATGCCCGCCTCGGTGATAAAGGCGCAGACCTCGTTGGCAATGTTCTTCTGCAGCGTGAAGACCACGGCCTGACCGATCTCCGGTGTACGCAACAGCGCCAGCAGCGCGGTCTTCTTGTCGGCCGCATCGACGAACATGACCGACTGCTCAATCCGGTCGACGGTGGTGGACGGCGGGGCGATCTCGACCTTCGCCGGATCGCGCAGGAGGCTTTCGGCCAGCGAGGCGATGGATTTCGGCATCGTTGCTGAAAACAGCAATGTATGCCGATCCTTCGGCAGCGTCGCCACGATGCGCTCAATAGGCTTGGCGAAACCCATATCGAGCATCTGGTCGGCCTCATCCAGCACCAGCGCCTCAAGCTGCGACAGGTCACAGAGGCCCTGGCCGATCAGATCCAGCAAACGCCCTGGTGCTGCCACGATGATGTCGACGCCTGCCTTCAGCGCATTGACCTGGTGGAACTGACTGACACCGCCGAAGATCGTTGTCACGCTGAACTGCAGATGGCTGCCGAAGCGCTCAAAGCCATCGGCGATCTGCGAGACCAGCTCACGCGTGGGCGCGAGAACCAGCACCCGGGCACCGCCCTTGGGCGCCGGCCTGGGCGCCATGGCAAGGCGGTGCAGCAGCGGCAGCGCGAAGGCGGCGGTCTTGCCCGTGCCGGTCTGCGCCATGCCCAGTACATCGCGCCCCTCCAGCAGCAGCGGAATTGACTGGGCCTGGATAGGGGTAGGGCTGGTATAACCTTCCTCGGCCAGTGCGCGTAACAGAGGGGCCGCGAGGGAGAGATCGGCGAAAGTCAGGGACATGGTCAAGCGGCGCCTCCGGCGCTGAGTAAGGGCGCGCCTATCGGGCTTCGCTGGTTAAATACGCGGCCTTTTAAGATTGATGCTGCACTGCGTCAATGCGGGGTGCGCTCTCGGCGCATTCAAGCGAATTCATGGCCGTGCACCGAAGCACCAAGGCCCTCAACCGTTGCCCCCTCACATAGGAGCCCCTTACCCGCCATCCCCCGTAAACCCAGCCGCCGCAATCCCCGCCAACGCCGCCGCCTCGTCATTATCCGAAGCCTCGCCGGAAATCCCCACAGCCCCGATAATCTCATCCCCCGACTTAATCAGCACCCCGCCCGGCACCGGCACCAGCGCCCCGCCAATCGCGGACGTAGCCGCCGCGATGAAAAACGGCTGCTGCTCCGCCCGCTTCATCAGCGCCCGTGAGCCCATGCCCAACCCCAGCCCGCCGCTCGCCTTGGCCAGCGCAATCTCGCCGCGTTTCAGCGATGTCCCATCCTGCGCCACAAACGCCTTCAACGCCCCCCGCGCATCGAGCACGCCAATGGCCAGCGGCTTGAATTTCTGCTCGGCGGCAAAAGCCACAGCGGCAACAAGGATTTTCTGCGCGGCGTCGAGGCTCAAGGACATGGCATAGCGCTCCGGGTTGTGAGCCTGCATCACACCAGATTGGTTCCGGCGGAGCAAGCTTATGTCCACCCCCCCATCGCCGTGACGTTTTATCAGGCACTTGCTTGATTTTATTAAGCACCCGCTCAATAAAAGCCGCAAGGCCACCGGAATCGCCAAAGACATAGGACAAAAATGTACAGGGTGATGTTTCTCATCAAACGCCAACCGCATTTAACCCACGCCCAGTTTCGCGCCCATTTTGAGCGCTCACACGCGGCCATGGCGCAAAAATACTGCGGCCATCTCTTCACCCAGTACCAGCGCCATTACCTGCAAACAATGTGGGACGGCGGCGACTCCCGCAAGCCAGGCAATAAATTCGGCCCACGCCCCTCCAACTGGGACCTCCTCTCCGTCTGGACCCTGCCATCCGAGGAAAACTACAACGAAGTCATCCGCCTCATGCTCACGCCCGAACTCGACCCCTTGTTCGAGGCCGATGAGGACCGCTTCATCGACCGCGAAGCCACCGTGATGATCCCCTGCAGCGTCGCCGATACCGGCACAACACTCAACCCCGCGGGCACCGTGTTTGACACCGCTTCCGGCCTCCCCTCATGGGACAACTGGGCTGAATTTTTACCAAAATAAACCGATAACGGAGAATTATGATGAGCATCCCGGCCAAACGCTACCGCGTGGTTCAATGGGCAACCGGCAACGTCGGCTCGCGGTCCTTACGCCGCGCCATCGAACACCCGCAGCTCGACCTCGTCGGCGTATGGGTGCACAGCGCAGACAAAGCCGGGCGCGATGCCGGCGAGCTGGCGGGCCTGCCCCCCATCGGCGTGAAAGCCACCAATAAAATCGAAGACGTGCTGGCCCTCAAACCCGATTGCGTCCTGTACATGCCGCATGTCTGCAATTTCGATGAAATCTGCACCATCCTGGAATCCGGCGCCAACATTGTCACCACCCGCATGGAATTGCAGAACCCCATCGCCTACGACCCCGCCATCGCCGCCCGCGTGGAAGCCGCCTGCCAAAAAGGCAAATCCTCCATCCACGCCACCGGCTCTTCTCCGGGTTTCATTACGGAAGCCGTGCCCATCGTCCTCGCCTCCCTGCAGCGCCGGCTCGACTACCTCACCATCGAAGAATTCGCCGATGTCTCCTCGCGCAACTCGCCCGAGATGATCTTCGAAATGATGGGCTTCGGCCAACAACCCGGTGCCGCTAACGACGCCGCCATCGAACACGCCAAAAAATCCTTCGGCCCCTCGCTGCAACTCTTCGCAACCTCCCTCGGCCTGCCCATCGAAACATTCGAACTCTCCGGCGCCATCGGCCTCGCCCGCGAAGACGTCCACATCGCCGCCGGTGTGGTACCCAAAGGCACAATCGCCGCGACGAAAACCACCCTCTCCGGCATACGCGACGGCAAACCCCTCGTCTCCTTCACCTCCACCTGGTTCGTCTCCACAGACGTCATCACCAGCGACGGCAAGGAATGGGAATTCCGCTCCCCCTCAGGCTGGCACCTCGTCATGCAAGGCGACACCCCGCTCGACGTGCAAATCTTCTACCCCATCCCCCTGGAAGACTACGCCAACATGACCCCCAACCTAACCGCCCACCGCCCCATCAACGCCGTCCCCTACGTCTGCGACGCCACCCCCGGCATCAAAACCATCGCGGACCTGCCTCAAATCATCGCGAGACTGGGATAAGAAAAAGGCTGGGGTTCCGCCCCTGACCCCGCTGGGGCCGCAGGCCCCAGACCCCTAGACTTAAGGAAATGAGAGAGGGGGTCATTCGCCCCATGGACCTATGCATGTGCGCACCGGTCCATGGGGCGAATGACCCCCTCTCTCATTTCCTTTAAAAGCTAATGGGGGTCCGGGGCCGTCACGCCTAAGGCGTGCTGCGCACGACGGCCCCGGCGGGTCCAGGGCAGAGCCCTGGCCTTTTTCCTTACCCAATCACGCGATGAATTTGGCGCCAGGCCCGAGTGTGGTTAGTGACTCGGCGATGGCGGGGCCCAGGACGTAGCGGCAGGAGGTCAGGCCCCAGTCGCGGTGCAGGCTGTGGCTGATCATGGAGGCGGCGATGGTCAGCCCGGCCTGCTTGGCGCGTTGGCCGAATTGCTTGAGCAGCGCCAGATCGGGCTCGGCATCCGCCTCAGTTTCGGGTAGTTTCAGCCCGGTGATCTGCCCGCTAATTTGTTTCAATACCGAAAAATTACTATAGCTGGGCGGTACCACCATCATCGTATGCAGGCAATGCGGCAGCACCGGCTTCTGCAATTCGGCCAGTTGCACCGCGCGCATCTCATTCGGCACGCCATGGATTTCGATGATCAGCCGCTCGCGGATTTTCTTAGGTATCTGCTCCATATAACGTAAATACCGGGTCAGCAGGGGCAGTGTTTCCAGCGTATGCAAATGCAGCGGCACGGATATCAGCCGCGGCTGTTCCAGCGTGTCATGCCCCCCCAGCCGCTCCACCAGATTAGCGGCGATCGAGAGATCGAGTGCGGCAAAATATTGCGCCGCGCCCTGTTCCGCCAGCGCCGCCACCGCCTCTGGCAGCAGCCGGCCTTGGCGGTCCAGGCTCACCCGCACCACATGGATCGGGAATTTCTTTTTCTGCACATCCCATGCCGGCCAGAATTGCAGCATGGTCCAGGGCAACACATCGGCGTTATCGCTTTTGTGCAGCTTGGCTGTGGCCGCCGCGGCAGCTTTCTCCGCCTCCTTCACGGCAATTTTCGTATCGAACACGATGGTACGGATGTGGAATTTCGCCCCCGCCTCATCCTCCGCCAGCGTGTGGCATATCTCCCTGGCGATGGTCTGGCATTGCGCGGCACATTCTTCCTCGGTCAGCCCCGGCGTCATCAAAATATAATCGAGCTCGGCGAATCTCTTGTAAAACACACTACCGCCGCCATGCTGCTCGATGGCACCCAGCGTCACCATCTCCACCGTGGCGGCAATGTCCGGCCATTCCTCGCCAAACTGCCCTGAAAGTTTCTGCGCATTGATATAATGCAGCCGCCCCACGGGCGTATTCGCCGGCACCGGCCCCAGCACCTCGGCAATGCGTTTCTGCAGCGCCAGATCGCTCTGCGCCTGCGCCTTGCTCTCCTCCGGCCCTTCGTGCGTGGCCTGCAGATTCAACGGCGCGCGCGCCGCCCGCAGCGCCGCAATCAGCCGCTCCGGCTGCAAGGGCTTGGAGAGTATCTGGTTCATCCCGGCAATCCGGCAGGCCGCCGCGGTTGCCGGTGAGTCGCTGTTGAGCCCGATGATCATCATCTGCTCGCTGACGTTTTGTAAGCCCCGGATTTCAATGGTGGCCGCCAGCCCGCCGATCACCGGTGCATCGATATCCATCAGGATCAGATCCGGCGGGCTGGAGCGCACCGCCTCGATGACAGCCCGCCCGTCTTCGACCACCATCGGTTCGAAATCCATATCTTTGCAGAAATCACGAATCATCAGGATGTTCGCGCTGTTATCTTCGGCAATGAGAACTCTGGGCATTCCATATTCGTTACACCAGCTCAGTTGCCACTTTATTAAGCGCGGGCGATTAACAAAAACTGCCGCCCTAGCCTTCGAGCACGGAATCCCAGTACAGAAAATCGCGCCAGCTCTCATGCAGATAATTCGGCGGAAAATGCCGTCCCCGCTGCTGCAATTCATAGCTGGTCGGCCGGCGTGCCTCCACGCGCGGGATCATGCCGCATTCGCGCGGCATCTTGCTGCCCTTACGCAAATTGCACGGGCCACAGGCGGTCACCACATTCTCCCAACTGGTCCGCCCGCCGCGCGCGCGCGGCACCACATGGTCGAACGTCAGCTCCTGCGTCACCCGCCTGGCCTCGCAATACTGGCAGGAGAAACTATCACGCAAAAACACATTAAATCGCGTAAATGCAGGCGTGCGGGCCGAGGGAATAAAATCCCGCAGCGCGATCACGCTCGGCAAGCGCATGGTGAAAGAGGGGGAATGCACCTCTTTCTCGTATTCCGAGAGCACGGAAACCCGGTCCAGGAACACCGCTTTCACGGCATCCTGCCAGGTCCAGGTCGATAACGGAAAATAGGATAGCGGACGGAAATCCGCATTCAGCACAAGAACGGGAAAATGCATCCCGCCGTCAGGCATTACTTGCCCCGTCGCCGAAGGCGAACAAACTTTCCCTGTCCCAACGCGGGACGAAATCTAGGGGGGCAGCCACGAAAACCGCCCACATATGGTAGCGCGTCCGAGTCATGCGGGTTTTATGACAAACAAGAAGCTGCGCCGCAACCCATATGTAAAATTGTAAGCCATTTGTCATGGCCATACACTGGCTCCACATGAGCATTTTATCCCGCTTCGCCCCCAGCCCCACCGGCTATTTGCATCTCGGCCACGCCTATTCGGCCTGGCAGGTATTCCGCCGCGCCAATATTTTGCGCCTCCGCCTGGAAGATATCGACACGACGCGCTGCCGCCCCGAATTTTACGCCGCCATCCAGGAAGATCTGACCTGGCTGGGGCTGGCATGGCAGGGCGAAATCCGCGTGCAATCCCAGCATTTTCCCGAATACGCCACCGCCCTGGCCCACTTGCGCGAGCGCGGCCTGCTCTACCCCTGCTTCTGCTCCCGCGCCGACATCGCCCGCGCCATCACCGCCCCGCACGGCGCCGAAGCACTATACCCCGGCACCTGCCGCCATCTCTCCGCAGCCGAACGCGCCGAAAAAATCGCTTCCGGCGCGCCCTATGCCCTACGGCTGAACGTAAAAACCGCCAGCGCCCAAGCCGGGCCATTAAAATTCCACGAAGACCAAAAAGGCTGGATCACGGCTGAGCCTGAGCGCCTCGGCGATGTCGTCCTCGCCCGGCGCGAAATCCCCGCCAGCTACCATCTCTGCGTGGTGCATGACGACGCCCTGCAAAACATCACCCATATCATCCGCGGTGAAGACCTGTTCGAGGCCACGCATATCCACGCCCTGCTGCAAGCCCTGCTCGGCCTGCCCACCCCTGCCTACGCACACCACAAACTCCTCACCGGGCCAGACGGCAAACGCCTGGCCAAGCGCGACCACGCCGCCACATTGCGGGAGATGCGCGCCGCCGGTACCACTGCGGCAAGCATTCTGAACAATTTTGAGGGCGCATGAAAAAAATCTTGAGTGCCACCGGCTGGCTCATCCTGTTCGCTGCCCTCGGCACAGCCATCATGGCCGGGCTCAGCGTGGCACTGCTGCCGCACCGCCTGCCGCTGCGCACATTGCTGCACCTGGGCGCCACCGGCATCATACCTGCTGCTCTGGCCTGGCTCATCGCCCTGTGCTTCGCCGCCCTGCCCGGCGCGAGGCGCACACCAGGTGCCACCCCCCGCTTCGGCCTGGCGCAAGGCCTGTGGGGCATGGCCGGCACGCTGCTGCTCATGCTCTGCGGCGCGATGCTGCCCTATATCGCGGCAGTCTACCTCATGCTGATCCGCATGCTCCGGCACCTGCCCTCCCACATGCCGGACAAGCACGACATCTTCCTGCTCATCACCTCCCTGCTCGCCAGCGAGCTCATGGCCGCCCTCTGGCTCGCCTGGTACATCCGCCGCCAGGGCCGGCTGGTGCTGGCCGATGGCAGCGCCTCCGGCATCGCCTGGCGCCCCGCTCCGCTCCAGGCCTACGCCATGGCCGCCCTCGGTGCGCTGGCCGTGCTGCTGCTGGCGGCAGCCGAGTTCCTCCTGGTGCCGCCCGACCTCAGCAGACTGAACGATCTGGAGCTGGCACAACTCTTCCAAGGCCCCGCCGCCGTCGCCCTTCTCGCAACCGGGGTCGTCGTCATCCTGGCCCCCATCATCGAGGAAGTGCTGTTCCGCGGCCTCGCCTTCGCCGGCATCGCCGCCCGCCTGGGCCCAGCCTGGGCCATAACCATCACCACCATCATCTTCACAGCCCTGCACGCCCCAGAAAAAATCCTCTACTGGCCCGGCTTCATAGACGTCGCCGCCATAGCCCTGCTCTCCTGCGCCCTGCGCCTGCACTACCGCTCCATCCGCCCCGGCATCGCCATGCACTTCTTCTACAATTTCGGCATGCTATTGGTGCCGCTTGTGGGGAAGTAAGTAAAAAGGCTGGGGCTCCGCCCCTGACCCCGCTGGGGCCGCAGGCCCCAGACCCCTAGACTTTTGGGATAATGAGAGAGGGGCTGTGCGCGCCCCAGTTCGTGGCTACATTCCACGATCTGGGGCGCGCACAGCCCCTCTCTCATTATCCCACTAAAAGCTAATGGGGGTCCGGGGCCTGCGGCCCCAGCGGGGTCAGGGGCGGAGCCCCAGCCTTTTTACTTATCTCCCCCACAAGCAGCACCATTTGGCTTGTGCCGAAATTTTGGGTAGAATGGTGGCAATGTCGCGTTTGGAGAAGAGACTATGGGTGGATTGAGCATTTGGCACTGGCTGGTGGTGTTGGCGGCGATCACGCTGGTGTTTGGCGTCGGCCGCATTGGCAACGTCATGGGCGAGGTCGGCAAGGGCATCAAGAACTTCAAATCGGCCCTCAACGAGGACGAGACGAAGAAGCCTGAGGACGCCTCGATGGCCGCCACCGGCACTTTGGGCGCGCCGCATGTGCCGCCGCAAGCGCCTGTGGACCAAAAAACGACCGTCAACCAGGGCTGAACATGGTGCCTCAGGGTTTGGCGGCGCAGCTGGCGGAAGCCGGCCGCCGGATGGATGCGCGTAACTGGGTGCCCGGCTCTGCCGGCAACCTGTCCGCGCGCATCGACGATTCCAGCATCGCCATCACCCGCAGCGGCGTGCACAAGGGTAGGCTGACGGAAGCCGATATCATCGCCGTGGATTACGACGGCAAGGCGTTGGTCGAGGGCCAGAAGCCGAGTGCGGAGACGCTGCTGCATTGCCAGCTCTACCGCCTGTTCCCGCGCGTGGGTGCGGTGCTGCACGGCCATTCCGTCGCCGCCACCGTGCTGTCCATGCGCGGTGCCATCACCTTCTCCAATTACGAGCTGATAAAAGCCTTCGGCTTCGCCACGCATGATCTGGACGTGGTGTTGCCGGTATATGAGAACGACCAGGACATGGCGCGCCTGGCCGCCTATATCGAGCCTTTGCTATTACAGGACCCGCCCATCGGCTATGTCATCGCGGGCCACGGTGTGTACGCCTGGGGCACCAGCGTGGAACATGCTTATTGGCGCCTGGAGGCGCTGGAATTTTTGCTCCAATGCGAGCTGGAGCGGAGGCAACTGCCATGACCCGTCTGACGGTTTACCATGACAACGCGCCCGAGGTGGTTTTCACCGCCACGGAACCAGCCGAGATCGTGCCGGTGCTGCGCGAGATTAACGTCGGCTTCGAACGCTGGGACGCACCGGTGCATCTGGCGCCTGATGCCGATAGCGACGCCATTCTCGAAGCCTTCCGCCCGTATCTGGACGCGCTGATGGGCACCACCGGCGCCGGCTCGGCCGATGTGATAAAACTGACGCCCGACCACCCGCAGGCGAGCGCGTTGCGCGAAAAATTCCTGGAAGAGCACACCCATTCCGAGCCGGAAATCCGTTTCTTCGTGGCAGGCTCCGGCCATTTCGTGCTGCATGCGAATGGCAAGGTGTACGACATCCTCTGCGAGAAGGACGATCTGATCCAGGTGCCCGCCGGCATAAAACACTGGTTCGATGCCGGGGCCGAACCGTCGTTCATCGCCTTGCGCGTGTTCACCGACATGTCGGGCTGGGTGGCGCAATACACGGGTGATGCGATTTCGAGCCGCTTTCCCGTCACGTGAAACCCCGTTACGTGAAACCCGCCGCCATCATCACCGATATCGAGGGCACCACCACGCCCATCGCTTTCGTGCACCGCGTGCTGTTCCCCTACGCGCGGGCGCGCCTGGAAGCGCTCGTGGCCTCGGGCCATGCCGCACTGGCGGATGTGCCGGAACCGAAGCTCGAAACCCTGCGCGGCTGGATGGACCGCGACGAGAAAATCACCACGCTGAAAGCCATCCAGGGCCTGCTCTGGGATGAGGGCTACCGCAACGGCGACCTGACGGCGGAAGTGTATGACGACGTACCCCCCGCCCTGCGCCGCTGGGCCCGCGCCGGCCTGCGCCTGTACGTCTATTCCTCCGGCTCGGTGCCCGCACAAAAACTCCTGTTCGGCCACACCAGGGAGGGCGATCTGACCCCGCTCTTCCAGGCCTATTTCGATACCAATGTAGGCCCCAAGCGCGACGCCGCGAGCTACGACACCATCGCCAAAGGCATCGGCCTGCCCGGCGGCGAAATCCTGTTCCTCTCGGATGTGGAAGCCGAGCTGGACGCGGCCCTGGCCGCCGGCATGCAAACCTGCCAGCTCGTGCGCGCGGAAGACGCCACCAGCCCCAGCACACGCCACGCCACGGCAGCGGATTTCACCGAGGTCGCGCAAAAATTCAGCCTGCCGCATGGCTAGACGCCCCAGGGACATCGCCCGCGCCCTTTACCATTGGACCCAAAACCGCCCGCCGATGCGGGCGTTTTTATGGGGGCTCGCCGCAGCACTGGCCCTGCCACCGGTGCATCTGCTGCCCGCACTGCTCTTCTCCGTCCCCGCCTTCCTCAAGCTCATCGGCGAGGCGCGCAGCATCCGCCGCGTCATGCTACTGGCCTGGCTCTACGGCTTCGGCCTGGCCCTGGCCGGACTGTACTGGATCACCGAGCCCGTGCTCACCGAGGCCGCCACCTTCTGGTGGCTGGTGCCCTTTGCCGCCCCCGCCATAGCCGCCGCCGTGGCGTGCTACACCATCCTCCCCGCGCTCGCCGCCTGGTTCACCAAACCCGGCCTGGGGCGGCTCTTCGTCTTCGCCGGGGTGTGGGAACTCTCCAACCTCGCCCAGCAATTCTGGTTCTCCGGCTTCCCCTGGAATTTCTGGGGCACGGATTGGGTCGCCCCCGGCCTGCTCGGCGATATTTTCATCCAGCCCGCCGCCTATGTCAGCGTACACGGGCTGACGCTCCTCACCGTGCTCCTCGCCGGCCTGCCCACCCTGCGCCGCCGCGGCCTGCCCCTTCTGCTCGGCGCCCTGGCGCTCTGGGCCGGACTCGGCTGGGTGCGGCTGCAAACCCAACTACCGCCCACCGGCATCACCGTAGCCCTTGTGCAGCCCAATTTCCCCGAGCCGCAGGATCAATCCCGCCCAGCCCTCAACGCCGCTTGGGCTCGCCTGCTGGCCATGAGCAGCGCCGGGCTCAACGCCAAAGCGAACGCCGTCATCTGGCCGGAAGGCACCAGCCCCTGGTTCCTCGCCAACGATTCCGGTGCCCGCGCCCAGCTTGCCAACATCACCGGCACCACCCCCGTGCTAGCCGGCAGCCTGCGCATGGAGTCGCAGACCGATTTCCGCAATTCCCTGGTGGTCACAGCCGGCCCCGTCCCCCCGCTGGCCGTGTACGATAAATGGAAGCTGGTCCCCTTCGGCGAATACACACCGCACTGGATCCCACTTAAAATCATCCCCGACGCACTCGGCGGCGGCTTCACCCCCGGCACCGGCCCGCAGACCATCACCATCTCCGGCCTGCCGCCCTTCGGCCCGATGATCTGCTATGAGGACGTATTCCCCGGCCAGATGGTCGACGAAACCCACAGGCCCGCCTGGCTCGTGGTCATCACGGACGATGCCTGGTTCGGCGACTCGAGCGGTCCCCGCCAACATTTCGCCAACGCACGACTCCGCGCGGTGGAGGAAGGCCTGCCGCTCGCGCGTGCCGCGAACTCCGGCCCCTCCGCCATGATCGATTCCTACGGCCATGTCGTCGCCAGTTTACCTCTTGATGCACAAGGCGTTCTGGTCGCCCCACTGCCTAATGCTCAGCCTGCAACGCTTTTTTCTAGGCTTGGGCTGAAAATTCCGGTAATACTTGGAGTTGTGGCAGTTATTACGGGGTTGTTAATTTCAACCTTGATTTAATGTAATAAATTAAGGATTGCCCTGAGGTCGTCTATTTAATAATGCAATTCACGTAGTTTTATATTGCGCTTTTCGTTAAGGACCGTTAATCTTTTGCTACTTTATGGAAACAGTACGGCAAGCCCGCCGTGCTATTTGCAAGGCGGAAGAGCACCATCGCCGGTCACCTGGCCGGAGCCTCAGATTCACGCGGTGCCCGCCACCGCAAGTTGGAGTAGTTGAGTAGTTATGGCTGATGAGACCGCCGAGCTTCCGCCGCGTGAAAGCCGCCCAAGCCCCATCGATATCCACGTCGGATCCCGCATCCGCCTCCGCCGCACACTGCTCGGCATGTCCCAGGAACGCCTCGGCGACGCCCTGGGCCTGACCTTCCAGCAAGTGCAAAAATACGAACGCGGCGTCAATCGCGTCGGCGCCTCCCGCCTGTTCGATATCTCGCGCGTGCTGGACGTCCCCATCTCGTACTTCTTCGACGATATGCCCGAAGGCTTGTCCGAAACACCCATCTCCGGCCCCCGCGGCCGTGTGTACGGCTTCGCCGAACACCAGGAACCCTTCAACGCCGGCGTAGACGACCAACTCACCAAACGCGAAACACTCGAACTCGTCCGCGCCTACTACCGCATCACCGACCCCGCCATGCGCAAACGCATGTTCGACCTCATGAAATCCCTGGCGCCTACGGAAACGGCGTTCGAGGCGAGCTAAAAGGAAAAAGGCCAGGGCTCTGCCCTGGACCCGCCAAGGGCCGAAAGGCCCTTGGATCCCGCTACTTAAGACTTAAAAAAGAGGCCTGCCACTTCGGTGTTTCAAACACCGGGGAGGCAGGCCTCTTTTTTAAGTCTTCAACTAATGGGGGGCTGGGGCCTCCAGGCCCCAGCGGGGTCAGGGGCGGAGCCCCAGCCTTTTTCCTTTTAACGCGCCACGGCGCCGTTCCGCATGTCGCCGGGTGTCATGTCGTACGTGCGTTTGAACATGCGGTCGAAGGTGGAGTGGTCTGCGAAGCCGCTGCGGAAGGCGATTTCGCTGATCAGCAAATTGGCGCAGGCGGTGGATTGCAGCAGGCGTGCGGCGTGGGCCAGGCGTGCGGTCCAGATGGCGGTGGCGACGGTTTCCCCTTGCCCGGCAAAGGCGCGGTACAAAGCGGCGCGCGAGCAGCCCAGGCTGGTGGCGAGGTGCTGCGGCGTCAGTTCGGGGTTGATGCAGTCACGCGCGATGAGGGCGAGGGCGGCGTGGTAGGTGCCGGTGGTGAACTGGCCCGCATCGAGCCCGCCCCCGGCCTGCATCTGCAGGATGGACAGCGCCATATCCGCGGCGGCGCCGATGGCCATGGCGCGCTGCGCCGGGAACAGATGAGCGGCCTGTTCCATGGTGGTGAGCATATGCTGGCGCAGCAGTGCCGCCAGCCCTTGCCGGGGCAATAACCGCCCCGCCAGTGCCGCCGGATTGCCAACGGCATTGCGCACACGGGCGCGCGGGATGAACAGGCTGATGACTTTATGTTTCGCGCGGTTAAGTTCGAGCGGCTGGGCGCAATCCACCACCACCATATCACCGGTGTGCAGGCGTTTCGTGCCGGCATGGGTCAGGCTGGCGCGTGTGGAGGCGGCGATGAAATCGATGGCGATGGCGTCGTAATCATCGCGCCGGCAGCGCTGGGCGTCACGCGTGGCCAGGAGGGAATCGGCGCTGTGCTGCAGCAGCTCCGCCCCATCGCCGCTCAGGCGTATCAACCGGGCCTGGAAGGGTTTTTTATCCTCATGCCGCTGTTTGGCATCGAGCCGGCGCAGCACGGATTCAGTCCAATATGCGGCGCGCTGACCAGGCGGCACGGCATCGGTGGAGAACACGCTCACCACCTCGGCTGCTGGCGGCGCCGAAGTCTCGTTAAGCGGCGCCATCCTTGTGTATCCTTTATCCACGCCAGCCCGGCCCCAAAACCGCGCCTGGCGCACGGCAATGTACATTCGCGTGTAATGAGACTTACGGTCAATACATTAACCATCTCCTGAAACGCAGGGCCCAATCACATCAGCCCAGCCGAGGTGAAGGGAAGAAGGCCAGGGGCTTTGCCCCCTGGCCCCCCCACTGGGCCTGAGGCCCAGACCCCATTAGTTGAAGACTTAAAAAAGAGGCCTGCTACCTCGCTGTTTCAAACAGCACGGAAGCAGGCCTCTTTTTTAAGTCTTAAGTAGCGGGGGTCTGGGGCCTCAGGCCCCAGCGGGGTCCAGGGGCAGAGCCCCTGGTCTTTTTCCCTTCATCTCGCCAGCGCATGTTCCTCGGCCGCGATCTCGGCGGTGCGGGCGGCGATGGCGGCGGCGCCGATGGGCGGGCCGGGGAAGTGCTTGCGGGCGACGGCAAACCAAAAGACCGCCAGCAGCACGAGCAGGCCGATGAAGTAGCTATCGAGGATGTCGTTAGGCGGGCGGGTGCCGATATAGATGATCACCACACCGCCCAGCACGGAGATGACGGCGAACAGCTTGGAGAAAGCCCCCAGGCGGAACGGCCCAAATTCCGTCCAGCTTTTCCCTTCCGCCAGCAGCCCGGCCAGAACCGGCATGGCGTAGGAGATGTACAGGAACATCGCGCAGCCTGCCGCCAGCGCCGCGAAGGCCGGGGAGTACAGCGTGGCGGCGATGGAGAGGGCCACCGTGAACCAGATGGCGTAAACGGGTGAGCGGTGTTTATGGTCAACCTGTTTCAGCCATTTGCTGCCCGGCAGGCCGCCATCGCGCGAGAAGGCATAGACCATGCGCGAGGTGGAGGTGACACCGGCCAAAGCGCAGAGGAAATTGGCCAGCACGATGCCGACGTAAAGCAAATCCTTGAACCAGGCCGGGATGGTCAGAGCGGCCATCAGGTTGAAGATCACGTTACCGCCGGCGGCGGCCGCCTTCGTCTCATCGGGCATGGCCAGGATAAAGGCCCCCGCCATGGCCAGGCCAAACACAGCCGACCAGAAAATGGAGTTGAGAATGCCGCGCGGCACGTTGCGGCGGGCATCCACGGTTTCTTCCGAGGTATGGGCGGAACCATCGAACCCGGTGATGGTATAGAGCGGGTAGAGCAGCGCCAGCAGGAAGAGGTAGAAATGGCTGTTGCTCTGCGGCACGATGCCGCCGCCGGGATCGCCTGAGAAATTGGTGAAGGCGACCAGCCGGGTCAGATCGAAATGGTGTATGCCCACAAGCATAGCCCCGGTGAGCAGCACGGCCACCACGAGGATCAGTATGCCCGAAAAATCGATCAGCTTGGTGGTGGTGCGAATGCCGAAATGGTTCAACAGCCCCTGCAGCACGGTGATCACCACCACGGCGATGGTCTGCTGCTCGTAACCCCAGGCCGCGGTGTTCCAGCCCAGAATATTGTCCAGCACCAGGCCAACGGCGAGGTTATACACACCGACATTGACCGAGGCGATCACGAAGATGAGCCCCAGCAGGTTGAACCATGCCGTCACCCAGCCCCATGCCCGCCCGCCGAGAATGGACGACCAATGGTACAGCCCGCCCGCCGTGGGGTAGGCCGAGGCGATCTGCGCCATGGAGGAGCCGACGATGAGAGCGAAAATGGACCCGGCGATCCAGCCCACGATGGTGGTAAAGCCGCCGCCGGTGCTGAAACCCACCTGGAACGAGGTAATACCGCCGGCCAGGATGCAGATGATCGAAAATGACACGGCAAAGTTGGAAAACCCATGCATTCGCCGGGAAAGTTCCTGCGCGTAACCCATTTTATGCAGCGTGGCGGCATCCGCTGCCAGAATATCGCGTTCAAGAGTCGCTTTTTCGCTTTCTATCGACATTTTTTTCAGCCCCTCGTTGATTGTGTTTGATTTTATAAACGAAGACGATACCTCGGCATGTTGATCCGCCAACACAAACTTACACCAAAGTGGATTTGGTGTGACACAAAATATGATTATAATCGACAAATAAACCTATCGGGAGATACCAATGTCCGAGACCCCGCAGCTCACTTTGGCCGAATTGAAGGCGCTGACCGATCGCGGCGAAATCGACACCATCATCGTCGCCGCCTGCGACATGCAGGGAAGGCTCCAGGGCAAACGGGTGATGCCCAAATTCTTCTTCGAGTCTGTCACCTCCGAGGCCGCCGAGGGCTGTTCCTATCTCCTGGCCACGGACATCGAATGCGGCACCGTGCCTGGCTATGAGCTGACAAGCTGGGACAAGGGCTATGGCGATTTCGTGTTCGCGCCAGACCTCGCCACTTTGCGCCTGGCCCCCTGGCAGGACAAAACCGCCATCATCCTGTGCGACATCGAGCTGCACGGCCACAAGCCCGCGGATGTTTCCCCCCGCACAATGCTGAAAAAACAACTGGATAGGCTTAAATCCCACGGGCTGACCGCCTGGGCGGCGACCGAGCTGGAATTCATCCTGTTCCGCAACACCTACGAAGACGCCTGGAACAAGGCCTATCGCGGCCTCACCCCCGCCAACCAGTACAATAACGACTATTCCATCCTCGGCACCGCGCGTGTGGAGCCGATCATCCGCCGCATCCGCAACGCCATGGAAGCGGCCGGCATCCAGGTCGAAAATTCCAAAGGCGAGTGCAATCTCGGCCAGCACGAAATCAATTTCCGCTACGGCCCCGCTGTAAGCACCTGCGATAAGCATGTGATATATAAGGAAGCCGCCAAGGAAATCGCGGCACAGGAAAACGTGGCCCTGACCTTTATGGCCAAGTTCAACGAGCGCGAGGGCAACTCCTGCCACACCCATCTCTCGCTCCGCAACGAGGCCGGGGACGCGGTGTTCCTCGATGCCGATGGCCACAGCCCCTCCAAACTCTTCAAGCAATTCATGGCCGGGCTCCTGCACCGCGCGCCGGAAATCGCACTTTTCTTCGCCCCCAACATCAACAGCTACAAGCGCTTCGCCCTCGGCAGTTTCGCCCCCACGGCGCTGGCCTGGGGCATGGACAACCGCACCTGCGCCTTCCGTGTGCTGGGCCACGGCAAATCCATCCGCGTGGAAAACCGCCTGCCCGGCGGCGATGTGAACCCCTATCTCGTGCTCGCCGCCATGATCGCGGCCGGGCTGGACGGCATCGAAAGCGATCTCGCCCCCGTGCCGCTCTTCACCGGCAATGCCTACACCGCCAACCTTCCCCGCGTCCCCAGCACCATGGCGGAAGCCGCCAAGCTCTTCAGCGAGAGCGAGTTCACCCACACCGTGTTCGGCGCCGATGTCGTAAAACACTACACCAACATGGCCAAAGTGGAGATGGACGCGTTCAACGCGACCGTGACCGACTGGGAACGCTTCAGATCTTTCGAGAGGATGTAAGACAATGGAATTGCGTGGAAACTGGCGTATCCCGACGGATATTCTGGCGGGTGCCGGCCGCATCGCGGAGCTGCCCGAACGGGTAACCGCCCTCGGCCTCAAACGCGCCCTCGTGGTTACAGACCCCGGCGTCGCCGGCCTGCCCTTCTTCGCCGGCATCCTGGCATCGCTGGAAGCCGCCGGCATCGCCACCGCCGTATTCAAGGACCTGCACCCAGACCCGCAGTACCAGGACATACTGGCCGGTGCCGCCGCCTATAAAGCCCACAACGCGGACAGCATCATCGCCATCGGCGGCGGCTCCGGGCTGGATTGCGGCAAAAGCATCGGCCTCGCCGTCTCTACCTCCCGCCCGCTATGGGATTTCGAGATCACCCTCACCGGCCCGGCGCTGGACCGCCCCATCCCGCCCATCTTCGCCGTGCCCACCACCGCCGGCACCGGCTCGGAGGTCGGCCGCGCCACGGTGGTCATCGACACCGAAAAGCGCCGCAAATACATCCTCTTACACGCACAGATGCTGCCCCGCCTGGTCATCCTCGACCCCGAGTTGACCTATGGCCTGCCGCCCTTCATCACCGCCTGGACAGGCATGGACGCCCTCGCCCATTGCCTGGAAGCCTTCTACGGGCCCTTTTACCACCCCATCGCCGACGGCATCGCCATCGAAGGCATGCGGCTTGTAAAGAATAACCTGCAACTGGCTGTAAATGAACCAAAAAATACCGCCGCCCGGATGAACATGCAGGCCGCGGCCAGCATGGGCGCCACCGCCTTCCAGAAAGCACTGGGTGCCATCCACTCCCTCTCCCACCCCATCGGTGCCCGCTTCCACGCCCATCACGGCCTCACCAACGCCGTGCTCATGCCCTATGTGCTGGCATACAACCGCCCCTTCATCGAAGACAAAATCGCCTACGCCGCCCAGGCCCTGGGCATCGAAGGCGGCTTCGACGGTTTCCTGAATTGGATCCTGGAGCTGCGCACGGCCCTTAAAATCCCCCACACCATCGACGCACTGAAGGTAACGCCAGACGCCCTGGAAGACCTCGCCGCCGAAGCCGTGGCCGACCCCAACACTCCGGACAACCCCCGCCCCGCCACCCAGGCCGACATGCTCCGCATCCTCCAGGCCGCCATGGCCGGTACGCTCACGGGCTTAGGCGATTGAGCATCTCCCCGCGCGCGCCTTTCCGGCGCGCGCAACGGGCTGTTACTGCTTTGCCATGGCGCGCTGGGCACAAAAACTAGAGGCATGGGTCGATGGACTGCCGCCACGCCTGACCGCCCTCCTGTTTCTGACACCTTTTCTGTTCGAGGCATTGCATCAACTGCTTCGGCCAAAGCCTTGGTTTACCGATTTTTATGCGGTGGCCTGCGCCGGCGATGCGCTGGTGCACCAGATGCCGATCTACCCGCCGAAACCCGCCTGCCCGGATTTCGGCACGGCGTTCGTTTACGCCCCCATCGTGGCCCAGACCTGCGCCTGGGCACAGCGCCTGCTCGGCCTGCGCGGCGAAACCGCCCTCTACGCCGTGGTCTATATAACCACTTTGCTCGGCGTGCTGGCCCTGCTGCTGCGTGCCCCCGGCCTCCGGGCCCGCGCCCCATTCCTCGCAGGGCTGACGGTCAGCGGGGTACGGCCAGGCAATCTCTCCGTTCTGCTGCACGCCGGCATCCTGTTCACCGCCTGGCGCTTCGCCGCCAAGCCGTGGCTGTTATTGCCGCCCATCGCTTTGGCCTGCGTGCTCAAACCCACCTTCGCCGTCTACGCCGCCCTCTTCCTGTTCACCACCGGCCCCTGGTGGCGCCGCCTCGCCTACGCCGCCGCCTCACTCCTGCCCGCCGCCGGCTATTTCATCTATTTTCACAGCACCACCCCCCACCTCTTCACCGACTTCCTCACCGTCACCCGTCTCTGGGGCTTCCGGCTGGCCCATGGCCACGGCTTCCTCAACCTCATCGCCTTCGCCGGCCTGACCAATCTCACTGCCATCTACCTGCTCTACGCCGCCTACGCCGCCCTGCTCCTGGCCTGCGGCCTCACCATCGCCAAAACCACAAACGCCCCCACCCAACGCCTGATCCTCGGCATCGCCGTCTGCATCCTGCTCTACCCCCGCCTCATGCCCTACGAGCAACTAACCCTACCTCTCGGCATGGGCCTGCTGGCCCAGAACACCAGCAAGCCAGTCCAGCACCTCACTTTGCTTCTCGGCCTTGCCTGCCTGGCCACCGGCGGCAACACCGGCGGCCAGATCCTCTACCTGGGCAGCCTGGCCTTGTTGGTAGGGCGCGCGGCGATTTTACTTAAACCTCAATCCACTACAGCCCCTTCTGCATGATCACCACATCAAGCCAGCGGTCGAATTTATAGCCGGTTTTGCGCATGGTTCCTGAGTGCTGGAACCCCAGTGAGGCATGCATGCCGATCGAGGCGGTATTTTCTGAATCGCCGATAAGGGCCAGCATCTGTTTGAAACCTGCCTCTTTGGCGCGCTCCAGCAGTGCCGCGACCAAAGCCTTGCCCACCCCCTGCCCACGCACACCGTCGCGCACATACACGCTGTCTTCCACGGTGAAGCGATAGGCGGAGCGGTCGCGGAACGGGCCGTAATAACCGAAGCCGAGCACGCCGGAGGCATCGCGCGCGACGAGCCAGGCGAACCCGGCCTGGCGTTTAGCGGTGAAGCGGGCCTCTATTTCCTCGAGCGAGGGCGGCACATCTTCAAAGGTGCCGGTACCGGTGAGCACGTGATGGGCGTAGATGGATTGGATGCTCGGCAGGTCGGCCTCTTGCGCGTCCATGATGTCCATGGCGGGAATCCTCATTGTTCGCTGCAACATGACAAATTGCGGCGGGCCGGGGAAGTGGGCGGAAAGATACCGCATGAACGGCGTGGAACTTCATAATTTTGTATCATTTTTCTGCTACCAGGATCGTGTCCGGCGGGCCGGAGGATTGGCGTTGTGCTTGGGCGCGGTTTTCAGGCATAAGGCGGGGAGCCCTGGCCGGGAGACCGGGCGGGGCTGTCGATACGCCTTGTGCCGCTATCAGAATGGTGCGTTATCCGCGCGCGCTTATAGGCAGGGGTACAGCTTGTGAAGAGGGTTGAGACTGTATGAACGACACGCCGCACAGCCCCGGTCCGGGCGAGACCTCCGGCCAAAGTGCCGCGAATCCGGACATTGCCGCGCTGAACGATTCCGGCATCGGCACCAGCCCGCAGGTGCAGGCCAGGCTGGCCTCGGTGATGTTCACGGCGCGCTATCATGGCGTGGAGCTGAATGTGGAGAGCCTGCGGCTGCGCCCGGACGAGCCCGCCCCCTCCCCGCCGGTGCTGGTGGAGTGGCTGCGCGAGGCCGGGCTCTGGGCCCGCGGCACGCCGATGAATTTCCGCCAGTTGATGCGGATCGACGATCCGGCGCCCATCGTGCTGCTGCTGGATGACGGCGGCGCCGCCATGGTGGTGGGCCGCAACCGCGAGAAACAGATTTTGCTGCTGCGCGACCCGCGTGGCAGTGCCAGCGACCCCATGGTGGCGGTGGATGAGCTGCGGCTGAAGCAGGTATGGAGCGGCGGGGCGATCCTGATCCGCGCCAGCCGGGCAGGTGTCGAGGGCGACCCGCCGATGAACATCGCACTGCTGGCCAAGCTGATCTGGAGCGACAAGGCGATCCTGCGCGACATCGCCATCTCCTCCATCACCATCACCATGTTGTCGCTCGTGCCGATCCTGCTGGTGATGCGCGAGATTTCCGCCGTGCTGCAGTACAAGAGTACGGCGACGCTCGACATGATCATCGTGATCCTGATCACCGTCGTCACCTTCGAGGCATTGCTGACCTGGGGGCGCAAGATGATGGAGGTGATTCTCGCCGCCAAGCTTGATTCGCGCCTCAATCTGATCATCTTCGACCGGCTGATGGCGCTGCCCATCGAGTTTTTCGAACGCCAGCGCGCGGGTGAGCTGACCTACAAGATACAGCAGGTGAATCTGGTCCGCGAATTCCTCACCGGCAAATTGATGAACACCTTCATCGATGTGATGATGCTCACCATCCTGCTGCCCATCGTGTTCTTCATCAACGCCACCCTGGCCTGGACCGTGCTGATCGCGGCCGCGCTGATCGCCGTCATCATCGCCATCTTCCTGCGCCCGCTCGGCACGCTCACCGGCAGGGTCATCTCAGCGGAATCCGGCAAGGGTTCGGTGCTGGTGGAATCCATCCAGGGCATCAAAACGGTAAAGGCGCTGGCGCTGGAATCCAGCCGTTCAGCCGATTGGGACCGGCGCGTGGCCGAGGTGGCGGAGCTGAACATCGAGCTGGGCAGCATGGCCAACTGGCCGACAGCGCTCACTTTGCCGCTGCAGCGCTATTGCACCTATGGCGCGGTCACGCTGGGCGCCTTTATCGCACTGCACAGCAGCAATGCGGCTTTCGATGCCGGCAGCATCACCGGCTTCCTGATGCTGGGCGGGCGCGTGGCCGGGCCGCTGGTCAGCCTGGCCAGCGTGATGGAGGATGTGCAGAAGGCCCAGGCGGCGATCGGCCAGGTGGGCTGGGTGCTGAACCGCCCGAATGAGCGGCATGCGCTGACGCATGGGCTGCGGCCGCGCTTCGAGGGCAATATCGAGTTCGACGATGTGACCTTCAAATATGAGGGCACGAAATCCCCGGCGCTGGACAAGATGAGCTTCAAGATCCCGGCCGGCACCATGCTCGGGCTGGTGGGGCGCTCGGGCTCGGGCAAATCCACCGTCACCCGGCTGCTGCAGGGCATCAACCGCGACTATAGCGGCGCCATCAAGGTCGACGGCACGGATATGCGCGAGATCAACCTGCGCCATCTGCGCAAGAATTTCGGCATGGTGCTGCAGGACAATTTCCTGTTCCGCGGTTCGGTGCGCGACAATATCCTCTCCGGCCGGCCCGGCCTGTCCTTCGAGGATGCGGTGCGGGCGGCGCGTCTGGCGGGGGCGGAAGAGTTCATCGAGCGCCTGCCCAATGGCTATGACACCTTCATCCAGGAAGGCTCGCCCAACCTCTCGGGCGGCCAGAAACAGCGCCTCGCCATTGCCCGCGCGCTGGTGTCCGACCCGAAGGTGCTGATCCTGGACGAGGCGACCTCGGCGCTCGATCCGGAATCGGAAGCGCTGGTGAATGCCAATATTCAGCGCATCGCCAAGGGGCGGACGATGGTCATCGTCTCGCACCGCTTGTCCTCGCTGCTGGATTGCGACCTGATCATGGTGCTCGAACGCGGCCGCACGGTCGATATCGGCACGCATCACGAGCTCGTCGAACGCTGCGCCATCTACCGCCACCTCTGGTTCCAGCAGAACCGCCACCTCGATCCCGAAGGCTATGCTAATAATGCTAAAATTGCGGCAGATCTTACCTAAGGCCAACAGCCAAGGCAGCCTGGCGGCAGCAGCGGACGAGCCTATGCCGCTCGCGGTGCTGGAATTCCAGTCGCCGACTGCTGCCGTCATCGCCACACCGCTGCCGCCCATCGCGCGTTCCACCAGCCATGTGCTGGCATTGATGGTGGCGGTTATTGTGGTCATCGCATCGACGATGAAGTTCGACAGGCATGTGATCGGCACGGCCGTGCTCAATTCGAGCAGTCCGGATTTCGGCATCCAGGCCTTCAACAGCAGCTCGATCCTGCGCAGCGTGCCGGTGCACCCCGGCCAGCTCGTGCATAAGGGCGATGTGGTGGCCGTGCTGGACCCGACCTATGCCAGCGCCGACCTGACCAGCACGGTGCAGCAGGAGCAGAATTACGCCGCCCAGGTGGCGCAATTGCAGGCCCAGGAAGCCGACCAGCCCTACACGCCGGACCCGAGCAATCCCTACGGCGCCCTGCTGTTGCAGACCTATACCCAGCAGATGGGCCAGTATAATTTCACGATGCAGAACTACCAGCAGCAGATCAACCAGTTGCAGACCCAGATCAACGGCTATAACGAGCAGGCCGTCGATGCCCGGCAGCATATCACCATCGCGAACAAAGAACTCGCCATGTACCAGAAGCTCAGGGATCTTCAGGTCGGCAACATGGTGGATCTGAACAGCGCCCAGGATAATCTCGTCACCCAGCAGGCCGCCCTGTCCTCGGCCGTCTCTTCATCCCTGGCGAATGAGAAGCAGCTCGCCGCGGTAACGGCGCAGATGAACAGCTTCTCGCAGCAGTTCAAGGCGCAGGCCTCGACCCAGCTCGCCACCGCGCTGGCCTCGCTGTCGCAGGCACAGCAGAATCTGACCAAGGCCAGGCTGAACAGCACGCAGATCGATCTCACCGCACCGCAGGATGCGGTGGTGGCCTCCACCGCGCAGGCCGTCATCGGGGCTGTGCTGCAGCCGGGCCAGTCTTTGCTCACCCTCTCGCCGGTCAACGCGCCGTTCACGGTCGATGCCGAGATCGACGCCACGGAATCCGGCTATGTGCGGATCGGCGACAGGGTGGATATCGAATTCCAGACCCTGCCGCAGACCACGTATGGCGGGGCCACCGGCACGGTCACGGCGATCAGCGCCAACAGCTTCAACCCTCAGGACCAGCAGGCCAGCGCCAGCATCGGCACGCCGTTGCCGGGCACATCGCAGATTAGCCTTTACTACAAGGCCAGCATCTCGCTGGACCAGCTCAACCTGCATAACGTGCCGGATGGTTTCCGGCTGATGCCGGGCATGCCGGTCAACGCCTATATCATCGTCGGCCACCAGACCTTCATGCAATGGCTGTTCTCACGCTATTCATCGATCGTGTCGAACGCGTTCCACGAGCCCTGAGCCCTATGAGTACGAAACCTACGCTAAAAGCGAGCATCGCCGATAATCTTGCGGCGCGGAGCCCGAAAAAGGCGCTGACGCGCGCCGTGGCACTGAAGGAGGAGGAGGCGCACCCGCGCGCCTTCAAACTCTTCGTGGTGGCGGCGCAGGCCGGGCTGACCGAGGCGGAGCGCGAGCTCGGGTATTATTACTTGAACGGCAAGGGCAACGGGCTGTTCAACCCGGCCGAGGCCGTTCGCTGGCTGACCCGGGCCGGCGAGAAAGACGATGTACTGGCCCAGACCACCCTGGCCGGGCTGTATCTGGGCGGGTTCCAGAAGAAGCAACTGGAAGCCGGGCTGTTCGCCGAGAACGGGCTGACGTTCATCGATTTCGACACGGCACTGCACTGGACCATGCGCGCGGCGGCGGCGGGAAGTTCCGAGGCGCAGGCGCTGGCCGGCTTCATATACACCTCCGGCCCGCCGCAGTTGCGCGATGAGGCCAAGGCCATGCATTGGTACAAGCTAGCGGCGGACGCCGGCTCGCCCCAGGCGCATCTTGGCCTCGGCATCGCCATCCTCAAAACCGCCACCACCGAGGAGCTGACCTGGGCCGGGGTGGACCATATCCGCAAAGCGGCCGAGGGCGAGCTGCCGGATGCGCATTATTATATGGCGAGCATTTATGAGCTGGGCATCGGCACCTACCAGGATCTCCCCAAGGCAGTCGAGTTCTATGGCAAGTCGGCCCAGGGCGGGGTGAACAACGCGCGCGCCAAATATGGCTTCATGCTGCTGCACGGCATCGGCACCAGGCAGAACAAGGTGGAGGGCGAAACCTGGCTGCGCCGCGCCGCTCTGGCCGGCGATGGCGAGGCGGCAGCGGTTGTCGCCGATATCTATGCCACTGGCGAGAGCGAGCTGCCGCCGAATTTTTCCGAGGCCGCGCAATGGTACACACTGGCCGCCGAGGCCGGCAACAAGGCCGCCGCGCGGGCGCTGGCGGTTTTGCATCTAACCGGCGCCGGCGTGCCGCGCGATGCCGATGAGGCGGCGAAATGGTTCCGCAAGGCCGCCGAGGCGGGTGATACCCAGGCGGCGGCGGATCTGGCCGAGCTGATCCGGGGCGGGCGCACCAACCCGCGCTTTACCGAGGCCGCACCGGTGCATGACTGGTTCGAGAAGGCCGCCGAGGCAGGCGATGCCCTGTCCGCCTATAATTTTGCCGTGTGCCTGGCCGAGGGTGTGAACCTGGAAAAGGACGACGCGCGCGCCGCCATCTGGTTCGCCAAGGCGGCCGAGACGCTGGTGGATGCCGCCTATGCCTACGCACTGGTGCTGGAACAAGGGCGCGGCGTGGCGCGGGACGAGGCCGCCGCGCGCGAATGGATGGCCAAGGCGGCGGGGGCCAAACTGCCGCTGGCGCTACTGAATTACGGCCGGATGCTGAACCACGGCGTCGGCGGTCTGCGCGATGACGCGCAGGCACGGGACTGCTTCGAGCAAGCCGCGAACGCCGGGCTGACGCAGGCGATGTTCGCGCTCGGTGCGCTGTATGGCGGCGGGCACGAAATCCCGACCGATCGCGCCGCCTCGCTGGGCTGGTACCGCAAGGCGGCCGAGGCCGGCCATGCCGGGGGGGCGCTGATGCTGGGCAAATATCTGCGCCATGGCATCGCCACGCCGGTGGATAGCGATGAAGCGCGGCACTGGCTGGGGCTGGCGGCAAAAGCCGGCGTGCAGGAGGCGGCGGACGAGCTGGCCAGCCTGCAATCCCCGCCGGAAGCCGCGGCCTGACGCAGCAACAGCATGACGAGGCCGCCGCCGCCTGGGTGAAAGCCCGGGAGGGCGCCGACAGCCTGCTCTGGCTGATGCGGGCGGCGCGGCTGGCGCCGGAGGATCCGCGCATCGCGCTGGAGCTGGCCCAGGAGCAGCTACTACGGCAGAATGACGTCCAAGCGGCCGCCGAGGGGTTTGCCCGGCTGGCGCAACGCCATGAATTAGCACCGGCCTGGATGGGGCTGGCCCTGGCCCGCGCGCAACTGGGCGATATGCCGGGGGCAGCACGGGCGCTGGAGGTGCTGCTGACGCGGCATTGTCTCATCGATGACCCCGGCTTTGCCGCCTTTGCGCTGCATACCGCCAAGGCGACCGGTTACGGCGGATTTCAGCGGGTGGCACCGGATGGCGGCATTTGTCGCCTGGGGGCGCAAAAATTTCTGGGCGCGAAGCCGGACCCCGCCGCGCTGGCACGGGTGGAAGGGCTGGTGGCCTGGGAGGCCGAGGGCCTGACCGGCTGGGCAGCGCGGCCGGCAGCACCCGAGGCACCGCCGATACTGTGGTTAACGGATGCGGCGGGCGTGCGGCGGCAGGTTAAATTCGGCAAGCCGTTGGCACCCGATGATACCGCCCCGTTCCTGCCGCGCTACCGTTTCCGCCTCGGCCCCGCGCAATTGCGCGGGCTGACGCCGCCTTTCACTCTGGGCGGCGAAGCAAGCCCGCAAATATTCGGCAGCCCGGTGAACCCTGAGGTACTGCGGCAGAAACCCGTGCCCGCGAAAAAGCGCGGCAAGCCCCCTGCCCGCCCACCCCGGCGGGCCAAGCTGGCGCTGGTGATGCCGGTGTACCGGGGCCTGGCCCAGACCAAGGCGGCGCTGATCTCCGTGCTGGCGGCGGCACCAAACGGCGCATCCGTAATCGTGGTGGATGACTGCACGCCCGAGCCGGCACTGGCGCGCTGGCTGGACGGGCTGGCGGCGGCTGGCCGTATTCAGCTCCTCCGCCACGAGCAAAATCTCGGCTTCTGCGCGGCCGTGAATACTGGGCTGAAAGCCGCCAAAAACCGCGATATCCTGCTCCTCAATGCCGATATTCTGCTCCCCCCCGGCGCCATGGAGACGCTGGCCGCCGTGGCATATACCAATGCCGCGACGGGCACGGTGACGCCGCTGTCCAATGAGGCCTCGATCTGCAGCTACCCCGATGTGAACGGCAACCCGATGCCCGATGCCCGCGAGACCGCGCGGCTGAACAAATTGGCGCATGCCGCAAATGGGCTGGCAGCCGTGGAAATCCCAAGCGCCGTCGGCTTCTGCATGTTCATCCGCCATGACTGCCTGCGCTTAACCGGCGGGCTGCGGGGCGAGATTTTCGCGCAAGGCTATGGCGAGGAAAACGATTTTTCGCTCCGCGCCCGGCATCTCGGCTTCCGGCATATGGCCGCTACCGGGGCCTTCGTGGCGCATGAGGGCGGGGTCTCCTTCCGGGCTGCCGCGCGCGGGCTGATGGCGCGCAACCTGCGCATTTTGAACGACCTGTTCCCCGGCTACCACGAGATGGTGCTGGCGCATGGCGCGGCAGACCCGCTGGCACCGCACCGCACCCGGCTGGATGAGGCCAGGCTGCTGGCCGGGGCAAAACGCGCCGGTGCGGTGCTGCTGATTTCGCATGCCCATGGCGGGGGCGTCGCGCGGCAGGTGGCGGCGGATATGGCGCAACTACGGGCGCAAGGGCTGCAACCGCTGCTGCTGACCACGCAATTCCCCGCCAACCCGCGTAAAACCCCCTACCCCTGGCCAGCCCTGCTCTGCGAGGGAGACGCAAAAACCTATCCCAACCTCGCCTTTCCTCTGCCGGGGGCATTGCCAAAACTGCTGGCGCTGCTGCGGCGCTTGCGGGTGGAAAGGGTGGTGCTGCACCACACGCTCGGGCATCATGAGGCGGTGCGCGGCCTGGCCGCAGCGCTTGGCGTGCCGCAGGATATCGTTGTGCATGATTATGCCAGTTTCTGTCCAAGAGTTAATCTGCTCAACCGGCCGGACAGAATTTCGCCCTTGCGCTATTGCGGCGAGCCAGCCGAGGCCGGCTGCATCGCCTGCTGCAAGATCCGCGACGGCGGGGTGCATGAACGCCTGCCCGTGCCGCAATTGCGGGCCCGTTCGGCGGCTGAATTCGTCGCCGCCGCGCGCGTCATCGTACCCTCGGCGGATATGGCGCGGCGCCTGCGCCGGCATTTTCCCACGCTCCAGCCGGAGATCCGCCCGTGGGAGGATGATGCGCTGCTGCCACCCCTTAGCCCCCCCCGGCACGGCCAGCGGCAACGCGTGGCGGTGAAACGCGTGGCGGTAATCGGCGGTATCGGCCCGGCGAAAGGGTTCGACCTGCTGCTGGACTGCGCCGCCGATGCCAAAGCCCGTAATCTGCCCCTGGAGTTCATCGTCATCGGCGGGAGTGCCGATGATAAAACCCTGCTGGATGCCGGGATTTTCGTGACCGGCCCGTATCGTGAGGGCGAGGTGGCCGGGCTCATCGCCACACTACAGCCGGATTTTGCCTTCCTGCCCTCAATCTGGCCGGAGACCTGGTGCTTTGCCTTGGGCGAGGCCTGGCAAGCGGGATTGCGGGCCGTGGTGTTCGGGCTTGGCGCACAGGGAGAACGCATGCAGGCGGTTGGGCGCGGGCTGGCGCTGCCACTCGGTCTGCCGCCGCAACGTATAAACGATTTGTTATCCAAACCGCCCTGGCCTGACGTTTTTTGATACGAACGAGATGAATTTACTGCCCAAGGGGCTGGATAAATACCCGGCTTTAAACTAACCCTGTTACAGATTTTTCGTCCCGGAAGTGACGCGTTTGCGCCCGGATACTGCGTGATAACAGCTTACTAACAGCTTATTAGGAATTGACATGGCCGCACCCGTACCTGCCCCCGCCTCCGTTCAGCCCGGGCCGCAAGCCGGCTCCGGAGCCGGACAAGGCGGCAACGGCGGGGCGCAGGTCGACGAGCTGAAGGTCACCGGCCATCTGATGACCCTGCCGCCGGGGCTGTTCTGCATCATCAACGAGACCAACCCGGGGGCCGCGCGCAATAACGGCATGCCCGGCGTGCGCATCTCGCCACCGCCGGCGGGCTCGGCCAATGTCGAGATCTCGGGCTTCCGCGGCGATGGCTGGCTGAGCGCCGATGGCGATGCCACGCTGGTGCGCATCCGCAAAAAGCCGAGCCAGATCCTGGTGACCATCTACCAACTGCCGCACGAGGCCGATGCAGCGCCGCGCCTGCAGGTGCGCCAACTATTGGGCGCCAATGAATTGCCGGCGGATAACGCCCCGGCCGCAGCCGCCGCACCGGCCACGCCCGCACCGGCGCAGGTCAACCTGATGGCGCATATCCAGTCGCGCGGCGATGTGGGGGCGGCGTTCGGCGAATATCTCGGCGAGCGTGGCAGCAACAACTGGATCGAGGGCTTCGCCGTCAACCCGCCGGAAGGTGTTTCGCCTGCCAACTTCACCTACCAGGCCGTGCTGGGCCGCGGCTGGCTCTCGCCTTGGGTGGAAGCCGGGCAGTATTGCGGCTCGCGCGGCATGGCGCTGCCCTTGCTGGGCCTGCGCATCCGCTTAGGCGGCGAGGCTGCCGAGCAATATGAGATTTCCTATTCCGCCAGCTTCGTGGGTGGTGCCACGGCCGGGCCCGTGGGCAATGACGAGACCTGCGAGGCCGATACGCTGGCACCGCTGGAAGCGATCCAGATCGTCCTCACCCCGCGCGGGCGCAAGGGTGCGCGGGGCAGGAAGTAAGCGGGAGCTGGACCAGACGTGAACTTCCTCTTCGTCCACCAGAACTTCCCCGGCCAGTATCTGCATATCGTGCGCAGCCTGCTGGCTGATAACGAGGTGCGGCCGGGCACGCATCAAATCGTTTTCATGACGGAGCCGAACCAGAACCAGATAGACGGCGTGCGCAAGGTAACCTACGCCAAGCCGCCGGCATTATCGCCCACCCTGGCCTGGGATACGCGCGAGTACGAGACCTCCTCCAGGCGGGCCCAGGCGGCGTATCGCGGCGCGCTACAGATCAAGGCGCTCGGCTTCCAGCCGGATGTCATCATCGGCCATCACGGCTGGGGCGAGTTGCTCAACCTGGTCGATGCCTTTCCCGGCGTGCCGGTGATCGGCTATTTCGAATTCTTCTACCGCATCCTCGGCACCGATGTGAATTTCGACCCGGAATTCCCGATGGATACGGCGACGTTCGGCGGTGTGCGCGGCAAGAATTCCACCAATCTGCTGGCGCTGAACCTAGAACAATACGGCCAGACACCGACGAAATGGCAGCACAGCACCTATCCGGAATGGGCCAAAAAGCAGATCACCATCATCGAGGAAGGGGTGGATCTGGAGATCTGCAAACCCGACCCCGCGGCGCGCAAAAAAACCCTCACTGTGGGCAAGCTCACCGTGACGCCGAAGCAGAAACTCATCACCTATGTGGCGCGCAATCTGGAGCCGTATCGCGGCTTCCATACAATCATGCGGGCCCTCCCGCGCATATTGCGCGAGCGGCCGGATGTGGTGGTCTCGCTGGTGGGCGGCGATGGCGTGAGTTACGGCGTGCTGCCGCGCCAGGGCGGCAACTGGCGCAACCTGCTGATGAAGGAGGTGGGTGACGGCATCGACGTCAGCCGCGTGCATTTCATGGGCAAGGTGACATATGAGGAGCATCTGGCGCTGCTGCAGCGCTCCGATGCCCATGTGTATCTCACCTACCCGTTCGTGGCCTCCTGGAGCCTGCGCGAGGCGCTGGCATGCGGCTGCGTGGTGGTGGGGGCGGACACGCCGACGGTAACGGAATTCGTGCAGCATGAGGTGACCGGGCTGACCACCCCGACGCTCGACCCTAGCGCACTGGCGGACTCCGTGCTGCGGGCGCTGGGCGATACCAGGCTGGCAGCGAAGTTACGGGTGAATGCCAGGGAGTTTGCCGAGAAGAAGCTCGGCATGCCCGATTATATCAACCGCTACCGCGCCTATATCGAGGAGGTGACCGGCAAGAAACTGCTGCCGCCCGGCCCACCGCCCGAGGTAAAGACCGCGAAGGCCAAAGCGCCCGCGAAGCCGGTGCCAGCGGCAAAAGCGGCGAAGCCCGCAGCGAAGCCCCCAACAAAAACGGCAACAAAACCCGCGAAGTCCAAGGCGCCCGTGAAAACGGCGGCGAAGCCCGTGAAGACTGCGAAGAAATCCGCTCCCACGAAGGCTGCGAAACGCTAAACCTAACCGGTTGCACCTAGGCTGTTAACCACTTATCCCGCTACCTAAGCGGGATCGGTGTAATGACGATTGCCGCCATAAGCGGTACTTTAACCAGCCAGGTGGCCGCGCGCACCGGCCTGCGCATCGGCCGGGTGCTGGCCAACCGCTACCGCGCGGATCTACGGAGCGCCGAGCGCGGCTCCGGCTGCCATGCGTTCCGGTTTCCGCTCCCGCCCGGCGAGGGAGAAATTACGATGACGCGCATCGCGATGACACGGTTCTACCACTGACGGATTCCGCGACGAAGGTGGCGTGAGACTTATTTGCCGCCCAGGCCGAGGCAGCCAACATAGCTGTTTCACATTCAAAAAAGCAGGCCTATGCTACATCGCAATCAAGTAGCCTGGGGGCTCGTCCGTGGTCACAACAACCATCAGCACGGCCATCACGGCCGGCGTCACCATCGGCACCGGCGCCTATGCCGGCACCGGCACGCTCATCATCACCAGCAACGGCGCCATCAGCACCACCGGCTCCGGGGTTTATGGCGTCTCCACGCCGCTGGATCAGGGGGACATCTACATCAGCAATGCCGGTTTCATCACGGCGAGCTTTGGCGGCGTTCATCTCGAAAACGCCACCGATACATTCAGCAACAGCGGCAGCATCATCGCCGCATTCCAGCCCCTCGAGCTGGACGGCGGGGTAGTAACAAACAGCGGCTATATCGAGGCCACCAATGATGCCGCCTACGGCGTGTCGGTCGTGCAGGGCGTGTTGACGAACACCGGCAGCATCGCCGGATTTTTCGGCGCCGGGCTGTCATCGAGTGCTACAACACTCGACAATCTCGGCAACATCACCGGCAAATATGAAGGGGTCTTTGTCTACAACGAAGCGACACTGATCAATGCCGGGGTTCTGCGCGCCACCGGGAGTTACAGCGAGGGCGTGTTTCTGAGAACCGGGCTGGTGGACAACAGCGGCGACATCACCGGCGTCTACGGCATCGCCTTCGGCGACACGCGCAGCATCGTCACCGCCACACTCATCACCAGCGGCACCATCGAGGGCACCAGCGGAACAGCCGTCAACGCCTATGGCCAGTTGCTGCTCACCGTGCTGCCAGGTGCCGTGTTCGACGGCAGCGTCAAAAACAGTGACAACGACACCACGCTGGCGCTGGGCGGCACCGGCCAGAGCAGCCTGGATATCTCTGGTTTTACGGGGCTAGCCGGGATCGATTTCACCCCCGGCGCGGCGTGGACGCTGGAGGGTGGCACCAACCAGCTCGCGGCGGGCGAAAGCATCGGTGGTTTCACGCTGGGCGATACGCTTGTGCTGGACGGGTTTTCCGCCACCGGCAGCAGCTACATCTCCGGCACCGGACTGGTGCTGAGCAATGCCACGGCAGCCGAGACGCTGAACATTACCGGCAGCTTTGGCACAAACGCCTTCACCGCGACCGAGGCTAATGGCGACACCACCATCACGGCGCTGATCTCGACGATTTCCACCTATGTTTACCTTGGCGATCGCTATCTCACACTGGGTAGCGGCGGCTACGATACCAACCTTACCATCACGAATACGGGCTCGCTTGTGACCCATGATCTGTTTGGGGCAGGAATCCGGGGCAATAACGGTACTGTCACCAATGCTGGGACGATCGATGGCGGGGTGGGGCTGGGCATCGGCACGGTCATCAATACGGGCTTCATCGATAAGCCCGTATACCTGGGTAGCGGCGTGGTGGTGGATGCGGGCCAGATATCGGCGGCTCCCGATCTTTCGAATGCCATCAGCGCCCAATCCAGCCTGACCGTGATCCTGGAGCCTGGCGCGGCCATTTTAGGCGCAATCGATGATGCTGGCGGCGACGGCACTTTGGTTCTGGACGGGAACGACCCCAATACGATCTTTTTTGGCGGGCCAGCCGACCGCGGGCTTGTGGGGATCAGCCAGATCAGCTTCGCGAGTGGCCAGCATGACCTCTCCGTATCGCTCGGCGATGTCAGCAATGGGGTGACGCTGGATGGTTTTGGCAGCGGCGATACGCTGCGCCTGAGCAGCAACCTGTCCGGCAGCTATCTCATTTTTTCAAGCGCCAGTTACGTGACCGGCACAGGAATCGTGGCCACCACCACGGATGATGTGAGCACCACGCTGGCCATTAACGGTGGGCCACCCGCAGGTGGCTTCGCATTTGCGATCCAGGATTCAGGAGATGAAATCGAGATCACCGCCGCCTGTTTCTGCCGGGGTACGCGCATTGCCACGCCGAGGGGCAAGCTGGCGGTGGAGAGGCTGTCCATTGGCGATGTGGTGGTCACTGATTTAGGCCCCGCCACGATAAAATGGATCGGGCGGCGGGCCTACCAGGGTAATTTTATCGCCGGCAATCATCTGGCCTTGCCCATCCGCATCCGCCGCCATGCGCTGTCGTTCAATGTGCCCTCGCGCGATGTGTTTTTATCCCCCGACCATGGTGTATGCGAGGGCCGTGTGTTCGTCCCCGCATGGCGGCTGGTGAATGGCGTGTCCATAACCCAGGCGGCGAGCGTCGAGCGGGTCGAATATTTCCATATCGAACTGGAAAAACCGGCGGTAATTTTTGCCGAAAACATGCCGGTGGAAAGCTTTGTCGATGCGGATTGCCGCCAGCGGTTTCAGAATGCATCTGAATATGACTTGCTCTATCCGGAGCCGACGCCCCCACAACAACACGCGCGCCCGCGCATTGAAGACGGTTTTCTACTCCAGCGCATAGGTGAGCGCATCAACGCCCGCGCCGGCCTGCCCCCCGCCACGCAAACATTCGGCCCATTACGCGGATGTATCGATGAAACCTCCCCCCGCCTGCGCGGCTGGGCGCAGGATGCAACCGCGCCCGAAACCCCCGTACTACTGGAAATCCTGCACAACGGCACAAGCATCGGCACGCTCATCGCCAACCACTACCGCCCAGACCTACGCAAAGCCGGGCTAGGCTCCGGCTGCCACGCCTTCAACCTGCAACTCCCACCCCTGCCAGGCACCATCACACTGCGCCGCCTGGGCGACGCCGCGGCACAGACGCTGGCGGCTTAAAAAGGCCAGGGCTCTGCCGCCGTGCGCAGCACGCCTCCGGCGTGACGACCCGCCAAGGGCCGAAAGGCCCTTGGATCCCATAACTTAAGAAATAAAAAGGGCCTGCCACCTAGCTGTTTCAACAGCGTGGAGGCAGGCCCTTTTTATTTCTTAAAGCTAATGGGGGTCTGGGGCCTCAGGCCCCAGCGGGGTCGAGGGGCAGCGCCCCTCGCCTTTTTCAGCCCTCAGCGTCTTCGCGCGCGCGGCTCTTGCCGCCGACCTGGTCGGAGATGTCGGCGCCGGTTTCCTGGTCCACAACGCGCATGGAGAGCTTCACCTTGCCGCGGTCATCGAAGCCGATGACTTTGACTTTCACGGAGTCGCCCTGCTTGACCACATCGGTGGTTTTGGCAACGCGGCCCTGCGCCAGCTCGGAGATGTGAACGAGGCCGTCCTTGGCGCCGAGGAAGTTCACGAAGGCGCCGAAATCGGCGGTCTTCACGACCTTGCCATTGTAGATCGCGCCGATTTCCGCCTCGGAGGTGATGCCCTTGATCATCTCGATCGCGGCCTGGATCTTCTTGTCGTCGGAAGCAGACACCTTCACGGCGCCGCTGTCGTCGATGTCGATCTTCGCACCGGTCTTCTCGACAATGTCACGGATCACCTTGCCGCCGGTGCCGATCACGTCGCGGATCTTATCCTTCGGCACCTGGATGGTGACGATCTTCGGCGCGTTGGCGGACACGCCTTCACGGTTACCGGTCAGCGCCTTGGCCATTTCGCCGAGAATGTGCAAACGCCCATCCTTGGCCTGCTCCAAAGCAATCTTCATGATCTCCGGCGTGATGGACGTGATCTTGATGTCCATCTGCAGCGAGGTCACGCCGTTTTCAGTGCCGGCGACCTTGAAATCCATGTCGCCAAGGCTGTCTTCGTCGCCGAGAATATCGGAGAGCACGGCGAAGCCCTTGTCCTCTTTGATGAGGCCCATGGCGATGCCGGCCACCGGGTGCTTCAACGGCACGCCGGCATCCATCAGCGCCAGCGAAGTGCCGCAAACGGTCGCCATCGAGGACGAACCATTGGACTCGGTGATCTCGGAGACAACACGCAGCGTGTACGGGAACTGCTCCTTGGTCGGCAGCAGCGGGTGCACGGCGCGCCAGGCGAGCTTGCCATGGCCGATTTCGCGGCGGCCGGGTGAGCCTGAACGGCCGGTCTCACCAACCGAGAAGTGCGGGAAGTTGTAATGGAGCATGAAATGCTCCTTGAACTCGCCCTCAATGGCGTCGATCAACTGCTCATCCTGAGCGGTGCCCAAGGTGGCAACAACCAGCGCCTGGGTCTCACCACGCGTGAACAGCGCGGACCCATGGGTACGCGGCAACACGCCGACTTCGGCCACAATCGGGCGAACCGTCTTGGTGTCGCGGCCGTCGATGCGCAGGCCGGTGTCGAGGATGTTGTTGCGGACGATGTTAGCTTCCAGCTCCTTGAACAGGCCCTTGGATGCTTCCACGTTCAGGCCTTCAGCAGCCAGCACAGCCTGAGCGGCCTTCTTGGCAGCGGAAATCTTCTCGTGACGGATCTGCTTCACGGTATGCGTGTAAGCCTCACGCAGGGGCTCACGGGCCAGCGCGTCAACGCGGGCGGTGAGCACCTTGGTCTCTTCGGATTCTTCCGGAAGGTTCCACGGCTCCTTGGCGGCGGCTTCGGCAAGTTCGATAATCGCCTGGATCACCGGCTGGAAGCCAGCATGCCCAAACGTCACGGCGCCAAGCATAACCTCTTCCGAGAGCTCGGAGGCTTCGGACTCGACCATCAACACGCCTTCGGTGGTGCCGGCGAGAACGAGGTCCAGCACGCTGCCTTCACGCTCGCTGGTGGTGGGGTTCAGCACATAAGCGCCATCCACCATGCCGACGCGGGCAGCGCCCACGGGGCCGAAGAAGGGGATGCCGGACAGGGTAAGAGCAGCGGAGGCGGCGATGAGGCCAACCACATCCGGGTCGTTCTCAAGGTCATGGCTCAGCACGTTCACGGTCACCTGGACCTCATTGCGGAACCCATGCGGGAACAGCGGGCGAATCGGGCGGTCGATCAGGCGGGAGACCAATGTCTCCTTCTCGGTCGGGCGGCCTTCACGCTTGAAGAAGCCACCGGGGATACGCCCGGCAGCGTAGAATTTTTCCTGATAATTCACGGTAAGCGGGAAGAAATCCTGCCCCGGCTTGGCGGATTTCGCACCCACAACGGCGGCAAGCACCACGGTATCGCCATAGGACACCACCACGGCGCCATCGGCCTGACGGGCAACCTTGCCGGTCTCGATGATGAGGGTTTTGCCACCCCATTCCAGCTCTTTACGGAAGAATTTGTCGAACATAAGCATACTCCTGCGGCGCGCGCGGAGCGGATAAAGCAGGGGATGAAGCGCTGGTGCCGGGGTCGGGGCGGCGCCTCGGGCGGCATGGGTCTGGAGATGGGTCACCCCACCACCACGGACCATGTGGCCGGAAACGCCGCGGGACAAAAACCGGCGGCGGCGCGGATCATCCGGTTGCTCTACGCCCCGGTTTGCCGCTTTGTTACATGCGCCATTTTTGTAGCGGCATGCTGGTTATAACACGCGCCGACATGGCGCGCTGGCGGCTATGTAGCCGATTTGGGGTTGCATGGCTAGCACGGGGGCTGGAGCGCCTGTTTCAGGTCCGGGCGCAGCCGGAGCAGGAGCAAAACCTCAGCGGCGATGAAGAGCGGGCCAATGAGCAAGCTCCCCAGGTCATCGAAAAAGGCAGGTTTGCGGCCCTCAAAACCATGGCCGATGAACTGAATGACCCAGCCGATAACGAAGAGCCCAATGCCGCTGGCGAGCCAGAGGGCAATGGGCAGATGGCCGAGCACCAGCCCGGCCCAGGCGGCAAGCCCCATGAACACAGCCAGCGCCAGGCCAAGCCCGGTATCGAGCGTGAAATAATAAATTACCGCCAGAACAGACGCCAGCATGGCCGGGGTCAACACGCCCGCGATGACGGGGCGGGAAAGCAGCACTTCCACGGCGACGACGATGAGGGGAATGCCCAGCAAATGCGCGGAGACATTGCGCGGGTTGCGGTGATAGGCGGCATAGGCGGTGAGCTTTTGGACCAATGGGGACATGGGCGGTTTCCTGGTTGCGGCGGGCCAACCGGCGCCCCATGACTTACCGCCGCCCTAGTGCTGCCGGGCCAGCGGCATTATGAACTCTGGCGCGCCAAAGACATTACAAACCTTGACGCGCCAAAGGCATTACAAACCTTGACGCGTCAAAGGCATTACAAACCTTGACGCGCCAAAGGCGCGATGAACTGCGGCTCAGTATCCCACGGAAACAATATCCACGTATCCTGGCTCACCTCAGTAATAAACGTATCCACCACCGGCTTGCCGGCCTCCTTGGCATACACGGTAGCAAAATGCGCTTTCGGCATCAGCCCGCGCACCACTTTCGCCGTGGTCCCCGTATCCACCAGATCATCGATAATCAACCAGCCGGTGCCATCCCCGGCGGCGGGAGCAGGTTTAGTCACCTGCGGCTCGCCGCGCCGCTCGTCGTCATAGGTGGCAACGCACACGCTCTCGATCAACCGGCATTCCAGCTCACGCGCAACAATAGCGGCCGGGATCAGCCCGCCGCGCGTGATGGCGACAATGCCCGTCCACGGGCCCAGCGCATGCAGCCGCCAGGCCAGCGCTTTGGCATCACGGTGCAACTGGTCCCAGGTAACGGTGAAATAGCGTTGGGTCATGGAAAACGCATAACGAACGCGCCACGGCCCCGCAATCCTAAACCAGCAGCAGCAACGAAGCCCCAAACACCACTAAAGTTACAAAGAAGGTGATCACCGTAAACCCCATCACCCGGCGCATACCGATGCCGGCGATAGCCAGCAGCGGCAACGCCCAGAACGGCTGGATCATATTGGCCACGGCCTCACCATAACCCACACCCTGCGCCGCTGCCGCGAGGTTAACGTGCAAAGCCACCGCCGCCGGCACAATAAACGGCCCCTGCACCGCCCAATGCCCGCCGCCGGAGGGCACGAACAGGCTGATGATGATCGACGAGATATAGCCCCAGAACGGCAGCGTGCGCGTGGTGGAGAAGGCAATGAACCATTTGGCGATGACCCCCGCCAGCCCCGTCGCCGTCATCATCCCCATGATGCCGCCATAGATGGGATATTGCAGCAGCAGCGAGCCGGTAATGCGCGCCGCACCATTAACCGCTTCCACATAGGCAATCGGCGTCCAATGCAGCAGCAGCCCGAGCGCCAGGAAAATCAGAATCAGCGAATTAACATCAAGGCTGAATTTATGCGCCGCGATCTGCATGCCGATATAGCCGAACGCAGCCGCCACCAGGAGCAAATTAAGAATCCAGGCATTGTCCAGCAGCCCAGCCAGGCCGCTGGCTTTTACGCGCGGTTTCACCTCATCTTCCGCGATCAACCGTGCCTGGTCGGCCGGCTGCATATCGGCCTCGGGCGGCTCCATGCGGCTGAACAGCCAGGGCAGCACGATGAACAGGATCAACACAGGGATGTAGTTGAACGGCACCAGCAGGCTCTGGCCCAGCGGAATAATCTGCCCGGTAAGCTTCTGCACAATATTCAAAGCCGAGCCCGGCGTCGCCTGGGCCAGAGCGATGGAGCTGGACAGGCCCGGCGGGAACATCACGAATCCGGAATAGGCCCCGGCCAGCAGCCAGGCGAAGTCCAGCCGGTGGCGCTTGGCAATCTCACGCGCGAACATGGCCGAGGCGATGAGGCCAAAACCCCAGTTGAGCGTAACCGTAGCCAGCGCCACCAACACCGTGAGCGCCACCGCCTGGCGCGGGGTTTTCGGCACCGCGGCCAAAGCGCGCAGGGCGGCTGAGACCGGTTTGGAGCTGGTCAGCGCATAGCCTGTGACCAGGATTAAAACCATCTGGAAGGCAAAGGGGAAAATCTGGAAAATACCGCCGTACCAGCCGGTGAGCACCTCCGGCGCCGTGTTTTTCGGCGCAAAAATAAGCGCCAGCACGGCGGTAAGGATGGTGAGCAGCACCGCGAAAACAAAGGGCTCCGGCAGGAGCCGCTCGAACATGTACACGAACGCGCCGGTGATGCGCGCCAATGGCGAGATTTTTACCCGCGCCGGCAATTGCTCTGACATTTTTGCTCCCCCGTTCCGCTCGGGCAAAACCTCGCACAGAGCTAACAAGGCAGACAGGCCGGGATTTGCAAGGGAGACGCGCGTTAGACGGTAAACTGCTCCGTGATGATCCGCTCACTCAACGCCCGGTCGGGGTCGAACAGCACGGTAGCGCCGAGGCTCCGGTCCTCACTCACCGCCACGGACACAACATCGCGCACTTCCGTAAAATCCGCCACCGCCGCCACCGGGCGCTTCTCGGGTTCCAGCACTTCAAACAGCACTTCCACGGTGGAGGGCAGCAGTGCGCCACGCCAGCGCCGGGGGCGAAAGGCGGAGATGGGGGTGAGCGGCAGGAGGTTTGCCGACAACGGGATGATCGGCCCATGCGCCGAGAGATTATAGGCGGTGGAGCCGGCGGGCGTAGAAATCAGCACACCGTCGCAGCTCAGCTCGGCGAGGCGTTCGGTGTGGTCGATCGAGATGCGGATCTTGGCGGCCTGGCGGCCCTGGCGCAGGAGCGAAACCTCGTTAAGGGCCATGGCCTCCTCCACCACGCCCGAGGCGGTGATGGCATGCATGCGCAACGGATGCAGCATGGAGGACTGGGCACGGGCGATACGGCCGGGCAGATCATCCTCATTATATTCGTTCATCATGAAGCCGACCGAGCCGCAGTTCATGCCATACACCGGCATGTCCGTGCCGAGCACGCGGTGCAGCGCTTCCAGCATCAGCCCATCGCCGCCGAGTGCCACGATAACATCGGCCTCCTTGGCGGGCACGTCGCCGTAAAGGGCAACCAGGCGGGCCAGCGCCTCTTCCGGCCCCTGCGCGCGGGCGGCGGTGAAAGCCAGTTTCATGTGAGCTTTCTATGCTCCAGCACCCTATGCTCCAGCACTGGCATATTGGCACGCAGCCGGGCCATATAGGTCTTATCCACGCTCGCCACGGCCCAGCCCGGCCCATCCGAGGCTTTGGCCACCACATGGCCCCAGGGGTCGGCGATGAGCGAATGCCCATAGGTGTAACGGGTCTCCCCGCTCACCCCCTCATGATGCGACCCGGTGCAGGCCGGGGCTGCGACCCAGCATTGCGTCTCGATGGCGCGGGCGCGCAGCAGCACCTCCCAATGGTCCTTGCCGGTTTGCAGCGTAAAGGCGGCGGGAAGTATGATCAGCTCCGCGCCGGCGCGGCGCAAGGCCAGGAACAATTCGGGGAAGCGCAGATCGTAGCATATAGCCAAGCCGATGCGGGTCTCACCGATCAGGCAGGTGACGACCTGATCCCCCGCGCCATAGGTAGCACTCTCCTTATAGCCCGTGCCGTCCGGTGTGGTGATGTCGAACAGATGGATTTTGCGGTACCGCGCCAGCTCTTCCCCGGCCGGCGAAAACACCAGCGAGGTGTTGTAGAGTTTTTCGCCATCCAGCTCGCCGATGCTGCCGCCATGCACGTGAATATTGTGCTTCATGGCGATGCCGCGCAGGAACTCATAAGCCTCCCCGCCCTGCCCTCCCGGCGCCAGAGGCGCCTTGCCATTAGGTTTCGGCAGCACCTCGGCCTGCGCAAACTTCTGCGCCCGCGTACCGCCCAGGCAGGTCCATATCTCCGGCAGCGCGATCAGGTCGAGCTTCTGCGCCGCCACCAGACTCTCGATGAGCCCGCGCGCCTGCGCGATGTTTTGCGCCTTCTCGGCATTGGGGGACATCTGGATAACGGCGACGCGCATATAAATTCCTTGAAGCCGGGAAGCGGGCTACCGGCGCAGCATAACGTCAATCATCCGCCCTGGCCAAGGCCAGCAACGACAGGCCGAACGGCAGGTCCATATACGGCAGGAGCAAAGCCTCAGCCCCGAAGATACCGGCGAAAACGGCATTGAGCGGGCCCGGCGGCAAAGCCGTACCGGTGGCGTGCGGGCGGCGCAGGGCCTTGTCCAGCATGCGCAGGGCCCAGGCCAGAGGCAGCAGGACCGCATTGATGAAACTGAGTTTGTCGATTTTGAACCCGGCGGCGCTGAGTTTTGCCCGTAATTCATCCCGCTCATAGCGGCGCTTATGGTGCAACTCCTCATCATGCGGGCCGAACAACGCCTTGTAAGCCGGCACGGTGATGAGCAAAGCCCCGCCGGGTGCGAGATGCGCGCGCGCCGCCGCCAAAGCCCCGGCATCATTCTCGACATGCTCCAGCACATCGAACATGCACACCAGATCGAATGTTTGCCCCTCCAGCGGCAGATCATGCGGCAACATGCCGGGGCGCACATCCGCCCCCGCATGCCGGGCCAGCGCGATGTCCCGCGCTTCCTGGTTCATCTCCACAGCCGTAACAATACCAAAACTTTGCAGCAGCGGCAGATTACCGCCGGTGCCCGAGCCCAGTTCCAAAATCCTGGCACCCGGCTTGAGCTTAAGCCGGCCAATGCAATAAGCCAGCACACGCCTACGCCCCTCGAACCACCAATGCCTCTCTTCCACCGCCGCCATGTCGAGATAAGCACTAGGTTGCATCGGTACCGCCATAGGTTTTACGGATGAGGTAGGACGGGCGCTGTTTCGTCTCCAAATAAATGCGCCCAATATATTCGCCAAGCAGGCCGATGGAGATGAGCTGCACCGAGCCGAAAAACGTAATGGCGACAAACAGCGAGGCATAACCTGGAACTTTATTGCCGTACATCGCCGTCAGCACGACAATATAAATCGCATAGAGCACCGTCCCCAAAGCGCAGAGCGCGCCTACATAAGTCCAGATTTTCAAAGGTGCTGTGGAAAATCCCGTAACCCCTTCCAACGCGAAATTCCAAAGCGCAAAACCGGAGAATTTCGTGTTCCCCGCCAAACGCGGCGCGCGCACATAATCCAGCGTTACGGTACGAAAACCAACCCAGGCGAACAGGCCTTTCATAAAGCGCTGGCGCTCCGGCAATTGCTTCAACGCGTCCACCACAATGCGATCCATCAGCCGGAAATCCCCGACATTCTCCGGTATCTTGGTGTTGGAAAGCCTGTTGTGCAATTTATAGAACCAAGCCGCCGTCTGGCGTTTCATCATCCCGTCAGAGGACCGGTCGGAACGCCGCGCCAGCACCACCTCCGCCCCATCGCGCCACGCCTGCACCATCCGGCCGATCAACGCCGGCGGGTCCTGCAAATCGGCATCGATAGGGATAACAGCCTCCCCACGCGCGACATCAATGGCCGCGGTCAACGCCGCCTCTTTCCCAAAATTCCGCGAAAATTCCAGCACCCGGAAACGCGGGTCAGCCTGCGCCAAAGCCACGAGTTTCAACAGCGTACCATCGCTGCTGCCATCATCCACACACACAATCTCCCATTGCGTATCAGGAACGGCATCAAGCACCGGCAGAATCGCATCCGCAAAAGCCTGAATCGTGGCCGCCTCGTTATAAAACGGCACGGCAAGGGTGAGGAGCTGGCTCATTGAGTCCCGGCTACGGGTGGGGGCACGGTATAGATAATCACATCATCGATTTTCTGCGCGCTCCAGCCCAGGCTGGCAAGGGCGGCGAAATCCTCGGGTCGGGTGCCAGGCCCGGCCACCACATATTGCGCCCCGCGCAAGGCGCAGAGCCGGGCCAGATCCGCCGCCAGCCCTGACCAGTGTTCACCGAGGTACATATGCATCAAGCCCGGATCATGCTGCGCCCAGCCGGGCGGGTAACCGAGATAACCTCCGACCGTGTTGAAACCAAACTCGTTTTCCACCTGCCAGAAGGTGGAATGACCCGTGATGCTGAAGGGCAGGATGAGCAGTCTTGGGTTAGGCCCGAGGATTTGTTGTACCCGGCCGGGGCGGAAGAAGACGGCATAGGGCACCGGCGGGGCCGGATGGAAAGCCGGCAGCAAGGAAAGGCAAATGCAATATGCCCGCAAATACCGTCCCGGCCTTGCCGCCAGCCACAGGCTAACGATGATCGCCAAGGTCAGAAACACATAAAGCATAAAGCGCGCTGGCAGCGCCGCCGCCAGCAGCGGCAAGCGCGCGATAAGCGCCCCGGGCAGGAGGAGGCCGGTTTTATGCCCGCCGTATTGCAGCACGGGCCCCAGGGCGGCGAGGAGCGCCAGCCCCAGCATGGTCAGCGGCAGCCACAGCCTGCGCCGCATCTGCGCATCGCATAAAACCACAATGAGAAGCAGCAAGGCTGGCAGGCCGAGATAGCCCCCCTGCTCGTCCAGCGCACCGGTGAAATGCTGCGAGAGCGGGGCGAAAAACCGCCCGCCGATCAGGCTGCTTTCCGTGGGGACCAGAATATTCAGCACATCGATCGAGAAAAATATAGACCAGCCATGCGGATGCGCCAGATCCTGCAAGTCCCTTAGCATGGGCAGCAGTATGGGCGAAGCCAACAACAGCGCCAACGGGGCGGCGAGCGCAATATCAAGCGCCAGGGCACGTAAAACCGGGCGGCTTCGGCGCTCCACGGCATAGGCCAACACAAAAGCAATGGCACCGAAGAAGCAAAGCGTTGCCAATATCTCCACCGAGATGAGGAATTCGCCGCCCAGCAACAGGCCAAGCCATAATGCAGTTGCACCCCGCTTCGCCCGGCCCCGCACACGGCGCATCACCACCAGCAGTATCAATGGCACCAATGCTGTAAAATCGAGATTGAGATGGTCAAAACTCTCCGCCGCCTCGTAGGATGAGAAGCCGTAGATGAAACCGCCCACTGCCGCCGCCAGTGGCAACTCGCATAATTCCAGGCAGAGGAAATACGCCGCCCAGCCGCCCAATGCCGGCGCTGCCAAGGTGAGCAGGTTGAAACTGAGCACCGGTCCGGCAGCCAAGGTAACCGGGGTCATAAGCAGGCCGAGCAATGGCACGAGCGTCTCCCAGGCCAGGTTCACCCCATGGGGCTGCCAGAGCAGATGCGTGACCGGCGCCAATTGGTGATGCTCAATGGCCCAGGGCACATAGTACAGGAACCAGATGAACTGATCCGGATCGGCCTGCATGCCGAGTATATCGCCGGTGAGTGAGGCGCCATGGGCAAGCAGCAGCCACGCGGTGACACTGTAAAGCGCCAGCGCGGCGGCAGCCCAGAGCGGACGGCGGGTCATTGCGGCGGCACCGTAAATATCGTCACATCATCCACCTGGCGCACCGGCCAGCCCAATGTGCCGATGACAGCCAGCTCCACGGGATCCGCACCCGGCCCAGCCACGACATATTGCGTTCCGGCAGCGCGCGCATAGGCGGCAAAATCCTCGGGCTTGAGCGACAGCCCCATTTTATCGCCGAACAACTCCATCACCGCCTTATAGCCCTGCGCCGGCTTGGGCGGAAAACCGAGATAACCGCCCACCTGGGTAAAGCCGAATTGATTCTGCATCTGCCAGTAGGAGGAGGGACCATTGATGGCGAAAGGCAGCAGCAACAGGCGCGGGTTAGGCCCCAGCACCTGCTCCACCCGGCCGGGTGCGAAGAATTTTGCGTCCGGCAGCTTCCGCCACGGGTGCGGCTGCGGCAGGAGTGCCACGCAAGCGAGCAGGCCAAGTGCCAGCCGCGCTACCCGGCGCCCCGGCTGCGCCAGCCAGAACGCCGTGATGACGGCGGCGGCAAGCGAGGCGAACATGGTGAAGCGTGCCGGCAAGGCGCCTGCCAGCAGCGGCAGATGCACCATGGCCATCCAGGGCATCACGATGCCGGTACAACGCCCCGCCACCCAGAGATACGGCCCGAGGCTGCACACCAGGCACAGCAGGAACACCACGCTGCAATAACGCCCGCGCGGGGTGTGGCGCTGGCCCCAAACGAACATGGCCAGAATGAGCAGCAGCGGCAGGCCGAGATAGGCGCCATTCTCCTGCGAACCACCACGGTGATCGTTAAAAAATCCAAACATATAGCTGAACAGGTTGCGCTGCGAGGGGAGCACTATGCTCGTCAGATCCGTGACCCAGATATAGGGCCAGATGCCAGGGTGGTTGATGAGCGCGTAATAGGGCACCATGGCGATGAAGAGCGGTAGCAGCGGCAGCGCTACGAAAGGGGCGGTATACAGCCCATCGGCAAACAGCCGCCGCAAAACCAGCCGGCGCGCCGGCAGACAGGCCCAGGCCAGCGCCCAGGCGAGACCACCAAAGACGAAGAGCGTGGCAAAAATTTCGATGCAGATGAGGAACTGCGCCAGCAGTAGCAAAGCGGCCAGCGCCACTGCCTGGGCGCGGGAGAGTTCATCATCGAGCCGTTTGAGTATGACCAGCAACAGCAAGGGCACCAGATAGACAGCAGCGAGATTGAGCGCGCCAAAACTCTGCGAGGTCTCATAGGTGGAAAAGCCGAAGACGAAACCGCCGATCAGTGCCGCGGCAAAATTGCGTGTCATGTGGCGGCAGAGAAAATAGGCGGACCAGGCGCAAAACACAGGAGACGTAACAATAAGAAGGTTGTAGGTGAGTACCGGACCAAACGCAGATGTAAGCGGCCAGCCCAGCAGGGCCAGCAGCGGCACGGAGGTGACCCAGAGTAGCGACGCGCCGATGGGGTACCAGATCAGCCTCGTGAAGAACGGATCAATATGATGCGTCAGCGCATAAGGCCACCAGGCCAGGAACCAGGCGGATTCATACGGGTCCGAACCGGCACCGGAGAGCTCATGCGTCAGCGAGGCGCCATGCAGCATCAGCACGGAAGCGAGCAGGCTATAGAGCAGCAAAGCGGCCAGGGCATGTGCGCGTAGCGTCATGGCGCCGCCCCGGGTACGGTGAATATGACCACATCATCCACCTGCCGCGTGGGCCAGCCCAACGTGCCGATGACGGCAAGCTCCACCGGATCCGCGCCCGGCCCGGCCACGACATATTGCGCTCCCGCAGCGCGCGCATAGGCGACAAAATCCTGGGGCTTGAGCGACAGCCCCATTTTATCGCCGAACAACTCCATCACCGCCTTATAGTCCTGCGCCGGCTTAGGCGGAAAACCGAGATAGCCGCCCACCTGGGTAAAGCCGAATTGATTCTGCATCTGCCAGTAGGAGGAAGGGCCGTTGATGGCGAAGGGCAGCAGCAGCAGACGCGGATTTGGCCCCAGTACCTGCTCCACCCGGCCGGGTGCGAAGAATTTTGTTTCGGGTATGGGCTGCCACGGATGCGGATGCGGCAAGAGCGCAATACAGGCCAGCAGGCCGAGCCCCAGACGCAGCCCCCGGCGCCCAGGCTGCGCCAGCCAGAGGGCGGCGATGATGGCAGCGGCCAGCGAGGCAAACATGGTGAAGCGCGCCGGCAAGGCGCTGCTCAGCAAAGGCAGATGCACCGCCGCCACCCAGGGCATGGTGATGCCGGTGCAACGCCCCGCCACCCAGAGATACGGCCCGAGGCTGCACACCAGGTACAGCAGGAACACCACACTGCAATAACGCCCGCGCTGGGTGTGGCGCTGGCCCCAGGCAAACAAAGCCAGAATGAGCAGCAGCGGCAGGCCGAAATAGGCGCCATTCTCCTGCGAGCTGCCACTGATGGAACGCGCCAGCCAGTGGAACGGATGACCGAACAGATTGAGCTGCGAAGGGAGCAAAACACTCGTCAGATCCGTCACCCAAAAATACGGCCAGACGGCGGGGTGGTTGATGAGCGCGTAATGCGGCGCCATGGCAACAAACAGCGGAACCAGCGGCAGCGCCACGAAAGGGGCGGTATACAACCCATCGGCCAGCAGCCGCTGCAATACCGGCCGGCGCGCCGGCAGATAGGCCAAGGCCAGCGCCCAGGCGAGCCCGCCGAAGACAAAGATGGTGGCAAAAATTTCGATGCAAATCAGAAACTGCGCCAGCAGCAGCACGGCCGCCAGCGCCACGGCCTGCGCACGGGATAATTCATCATCGAGCCGCTTCAGCACCACCAGCAGCAACAAAGGTACCAGATAGACAATGGTGAGGTTGAGCGCGCCAAAACTCTGCGAGGTCTCGTATGTGGAAAAACCGAAAATGAAACCGCCGATGAGTGCCGCGGCAAAATTGCACGTGAAATTGCGCGTGACATGGCGGCAGAGGAAAAAAGCGGACCATGCGCAGAATACCGGGGACGTAACGATGAGCAAATTGTAGGTCAGCGCCGGGCCATAAGCGGCGGTGATGGGCCAGCCGAGCAGCGAGAGCAGCGGCACGGCAGTGACCCAGAGTAGCGACGCGCCGCTGGGATACCAGATCAGCCGGGTGAAAAACGGATCGATATGATGCGTCAGCGCATAGGGCCACCAGGCCAGGAACCAGGGGGAATCATACGGGTCGGAACCAGCACCGGAGAGCTCATGCGTCAGCGAGGCGCCATGCACCATCACGATGGCGGCGATGACCGCGTAAAGGACGAGTGCCGCACCACTCTGGAGCGGATGCCGCACTATGCCCCGGCCATCGCGGGTTGGCGCCACGCCCGTAGCTGCAGTTTCAGGAAACAAACGATCATGCTCATGAGCAGAAATACACAGCCCCACCAGATGAGCTGGTTCATAAACCATAACAGGAAGTTGGCCGCCACTGCCAAATGGGCCGGCCAGGCTGACGTCAGGCTGCGCAAGCCCCCCTGAAAGGCGTCCTGCCAGAGCAGGTACAATATGGCGGCACAGGCACTGCGCATCCAAGGCGCGCCGGCGGCGGCCATGCGGCACAGGCCGGGGAGCACCAGCAACAGGAAAATGGCGCGATGCGAAAGATTCTGCGCCAGGAAAAAACAGATCAGCATGACCGCAGCCCCGCCGGTTAAAAACAGGCGGTGCTCCTCCTCCAGCTCGGCGAAGGCACGGTCCCAGCGCGGCGCCATGCGCAGCGCCACGATCAGCAGAACGAGTGCCGACAGCTCAACGAAGATCTGTATCCCAATCCCCAGGCTGGGGTGTGAAATCGCCGCCGTGTACTGGGCCAGATTGGGCGACAGCGTATGCGTGGCAACCAGCAGCCAGGTGCCGAAAGGCAGATTCAACGCACCGAACAGATCCGCATACGGCAGGCCGCACGGCAGAATGCGCAGGGCCACCAATGACCCGCCGCCAAATTTCGAGATATAGATTGTCAGCGCCAGCAGCCCCGGCACGGCCAGCAGCAGCAGCCGGCGCGGCCGCTCCCGCCAGACCAGCAGTAGCAGCGCCACGGGATAGAATTTGCAGGCGGCGCCAAACGCAAACACCGCGTAGCCAACAACGCCGATGACAGTGTTGATGCGGATCAGCATGATGCCCAGCACGGCCAGAACGAACATCGCCGCATCGATATTGGCTGGCTCCAGCACGAACAGCATGCTGCTAGAACAGATGGCGGCGATGCGCAGGAGAAGCTCGGCACGTGTTTGCGCCGGCGGCAGCCAGCAGAGCGAGGCAATGAACAATATGTCCAGCACAGCTCCCACCGTGAAGCCATTGCGCGGCAGCGGAAACAGCACGCCTAAATGCAGCAGAAACGGCGAATAATTATACACCCCGCCCCCCATACAGGGGCTCGGCGCATAAACATTCACCCCCGCCTGCCAGCAGGATATCGCCTGGATCACGCTATACGTATCAGCCATGGGCGGCGACAACAGCGGGAAACCGAAGTGCGACATCACGGCGAAATAAATGGCCGGCGCCTCGATCCAGAGCAGCGCAAAACCAAGAAAGCCCACCGCCGCCACGGCGCTGGGCGCGACACGGTAAAGCCAACCGCCCGGCGTAACCATGCGCCGCATTCAGACCTTCGGGTCCGTCAGCCCGGTGGCGCGGATGCGGGCGGCCTCTTCATCCCATCCAGCGCGCTCGACCACGCGCAGGAACAAATCAACCTTCTTCTCCAGCAACTTACTCAGCTCGGCCCGCGCCCTGGCGCCAATCTCACGGATGCGCGCCCCCTTCGCCCCGATGAGAATCCCCTTATGCCCGGCCCGCGAAACATAGATCACCGCATCGATACGGATCTTCTTCCCCTGCTCCTTGAAACTTTCCGTCTCCACCGTGGCGCCATACGGCACCTCATCGCGCGTCTGCAAAAAAATCTGCTCCCGCACAATCTCAGCGGCGAGCAGCCGGTCCGGCAGATCGGTAAGGTCGTCCTCCGGGTAGAGGTATGGGCTTTCGGGCAGTTTGGCGGTGCAGAAATCCAGCAGCACCTCGATGCCATCGCCCTTGTTGGCGGAGATCATGAAGACCTGTTCGAAATCCGCCAGCGTCGCCAGCTCCTGCGTCAGCGGCAGCAGTTTCTGCCGGTCGATGAGGTCGATCTTGTTCAGCACCAGCCCCAATTTGCGTCCCGCAGTGGCAACCTGGGCGATGATCTCGCGCACCGCATTGGTCAGCCCGGCCTTGGCATCCACCAGCAGCAGCACGTAATCCGCCTCACTTGCGCCATCCCAAGCCGCCGCCACCATGGCGCGGTCCAGCCGGCGCTTGGGCGCAAAAATACCCGGCGTATCCACAAATATAATCTGCGCCTCGCCACGCACCAGCAGCCCCAGCACCCGGGCGCGGGTGGTCTGGGCCTTGGGCGTGACAATGGAGATTTTCGCCCCCGTCAGCCGGTTGAGCAAAGTGGATTTACCCGCATTCGGGGCGCCAATGAGAGCAATAAAACCGCAACGGGTCATGGTGGTAACATTCCTAAAAGCATTCTGGCCGCCTCTTGTTCGGCGGCGCGTTTGGCCCCAGCTCTGGCCTCGGCGGTATTCTTACCTACGGCAACACGTATCACGAAAGACGGCGCGTGTGAGGGGCCTGATTGTTCAACCACCGTATAGGCCGGCAGCGCCAGCGCGCGTTTCAGCGCCCATTCCTGCAACGCCGTCTTCGGGTCCTTCGGCGGTGCAGCTTGCGCGCCCACCACGCTCTCCATCATGCGCCGGACAAAATCCCGCGCCGCCGGCAGCCCGGCATCCAGATATAGCGCCCCGATCAGCGCCTCCAGCGCATCGGCCAGCACATTGGCCTGGCCCGAAACCCCGCGCCTGGCCTCGCCCGGCGCCACGCTGATCATCTCCGCCAACCCATGCGCCTCGGCCACCGCCGCAAGTGCTGGTTTGGACACGAGTGCGGCCAGCCGCGGGCCCAATTTGCCCTCCTGCTCATTGGGAAACCGCTCGATCAGCCATTCCGCGATGATCAGCCCCAGCACCCGGTCGCCGATAAACTCCAACCGCTCGTTGGAGCCCACGCCCTTGGCCCCGGCGGCGGAGCGATGCGTCAGCGCCTCATTAAGCAGCTCTGCTTGCGCGAATTCATGGCCCAGCAGCGCCTGCGCCTGCGCCTGCACCTCCGCGCTGGCAACCGGGGCCGGGGCCTTGCGGCTCATGAACCGCTCACGAAATTTCCTTGAACATCCGGCCCCAGCGGATCTCGAACGGCCAGTACCAGATTTCCCAGAACGGGTGCGTCAGATCGATGGAGAAGAAGATCATGCTGGCCGGGCCGACGAGATTTTCAAACGGCACATAGCCGACCGGCCCGTCGAGAAAGCGCGAATCCTCGGAATCATCGCGGTTGTCGCCCATCATGAACAGATCGCCCGCCGGCACTGTGTACACGGGCGTGTTGTTCTGGTCGAAAACACCATCCTGGCCCGGGCCGTCGGTACGCTTGAGGATGGAATGCACACGCCCATTGGGCAGGGTCTCGGCATAATCGCGCGCCAGCACCGGGCCGGTATAATAGCTCGCACCATCGCCGAACCTGTCGCTATCGTCGCTATAAGTACCCTGGTCCTGGCGCGGCACGATCGCACCGTTGATGTAGAGCTGCCCGGCCGTCACCTGGATGGTATCACCCGGCAGGCCGATGACGCGCTTGATGAAATCCACATCCAGCGCGCCGGGCGGGCGGAACACCACCACATCGCCGCGCTTGGGCCCGCGCGCGGGCCAGCGGCCAGAGAACAAATCCGGCGAAAAGGGGAAGGAGAAATGCGAATAACCATAGGCGAATTTGTTCACCACCAGATAATCGCCCACCAGCAGCGTCGGCACCATGGAACCGGAGGGGATATAGAAGGGCTCAAACCAGAAAGTATGGATCAGCACCGCGATCAGCCCGGCCGAGAGGATGGTCTTTACAAATTCGACAAAGGACCCGCCGAGCCCGTCATCCTGTTTCCGGTTGTTACGCGCCATATAGACTTAACCTCATTATAGAGTGCCGCATCAAACGCCGCCGCATCAGCTTGTCAAGGAAACGGCCGCTAGAGCAAGATCGCTTCAAGGGCGATTCACGGTTGCGGCCGCTCAAGATGAGCGGACCTCAACCGATCGCGCTCTAATGCACCAAGTGGAAGAACCGCCCCCAGCGCAATTCGCCGGGCCATTGCCAGAATTCCCAACCTGGCGCCCGCAAATCCGCCGAACCCAGGATGAACACCGCCGGCCCAAGCAGATTCGCCGCCGGCACATAGCCCACCGGCCCGTCCAAAAAGCGCGAATCCTCGGAATTGTCGCGGTTATCGCCCATCAGGAAGTAATCCCCGGCCGGCACGGTATACACCTGGGTATTATTGGCAAACCCCTGGTCGGTGAGCTTCAAAATGGCATGCACCTTGCCGCCCGGCAGGGTCTCGGAGAATTTCTCCGCCACCACCGGCCCGCCGCCGCTATCATCCACATAAGTGCCCTGCTCCACCCGCGGCACCTGCTGGCCGTTGATATAAAGCTGCCCGCCGGTCACCTGGAGCGTGTCGCCCGGCAGGCCGATCAGGCGTTTGACGTAGACCTCACTGCGATCATTGGGCGGCACGAACACCACCACATCACCCCGCCTGGGCGCGTGGCCCAGAATCCGCCCCGCGAACAAATCCGGGGCGAACGGCAGCGAATAGCGCGAAAACCCATAGGCAAACTTGTTCACAAACAGATAATCACCCACCAGCAGGCTCGGCACCATGGAGCCGGAGGGAATCCAGAACGGCTCGAACAGAAAACTATGGATGCCCATAGCCACCACCAGCGCCACCACAATTGTTTTCACGGTCTCGATAACGCTCTGTTTCATCAATATTGCCCGTCCTTAATGTCGGGGTTACTACGCGCGGCTTGCGGCTTGTCAATAAATGGGTGCAGAGAGAGCCCGATTTGCCCGACCTGCCAGGGAGACCGATTCGGCACATGTTCAACCATTCCACCGCGTCATGCTTGGCGCTGGCCGCAGCCCTAACCTGCTCCGCCCCGGCTTTAGCCAAAACGCACCACCATGCCGCCGGCCCCGCCCCCAGCGCCGGTGCCACCGATAAAATCGGTGCCACAGCAGCACCCACCGGCCCCGCCCCGGTGCCCGACAGCCCGGCCGGTGACAAATCCACCCCCGTCCCGCCCACCCTGCCGGACATGACAGCCTACGTGCTGATGGATTCCGCCACCGGCGCCATCCTGGCCGAGGCCGCCCCGCATCTCTCGCTCCCCCCCGCCAGCCTGACCAAGCTGATGACCGCCCATCTCGTCTACCAGGCCCTACACACCGGCGGCCTAAAACCTGACCAGACCGTAACCGTCTCGGTCAACGCCTGGCACCAGCAAGGCTCATTCATGTCCATCGACACCACCTCCGTGGTGAACGTGGACCAGCTCCTGCACGGGCTGATCATCGATTCCGGCAACGACGCCGCCGTGGCCCTGGCCGAACAGGTCGCGGGCAGCACCGACGCCTTCGTGCAAATAATGAACAAAACCGCCGCCCAGCTCGGGCTGACGGACACCAACTACGTCAACGTCACCGGCCTGCCGGACCCAGCTTTGCATACCTCGGCCATGGACGTGGCCCTGCTCAGCCGCGCCATATTGCAGGACGAGCCCGAGATCCTCGACATCTCCAAACAGCCCAGCTTCACCTGGAACAACATCACCCAACAGAGCTGGAACCCGGTTCTCAAGGTGGACCCCACCGTGGACGGGCTGAAAACCGGCCTCACCAAGGAAAGCGGCCATTGCATCGATGCCACAGCCCTGCGCGGCAATCTGCGCATGATCGCCGTGGTAACCGGCGGCCCCACCTGGCATGAGAGCACAGCGGCCATCGAAACCCTGCTCGCCTACGGCCAGAAATTCTTCACCGATACCACCATCGCCACGGCAGGCGCTACGATCGATACGCTGAAGAGCAACGATCTGGACGGCGGTTCAGTACAAGTGGGTGCAGCCCAGGACGTATCCCTGACGCTGCCGGTGGATGCGGCAAGTGGCATCACCCACAGCATCGCCTATAATGCCGACCTCACCCAAGGTGTCACCAAAGGCGAAGTCCTGGGCAGCGTGAGCTACAGCGCCGGCGGCAAAATCATCACCACCGTCCCGGTGGTAGCACTGGCGGACGCCCCCCCCGCCAGCTTTACAACAAAACTAAAAGCAAAACTGCGGAGCTGGCTATGAGCGACACCCCCCCGGACCACCTGTCCATCGACCCCGACAGCAAATTCTTCAACGAGGAAATTTTGAATCGCGGCATCGGCATCCGATTCAACGGCGTCGAGAAAACAAATATCGAAGAATACTCCGTCACCGAAGGCTGGGTAAAAGTCTCCCTCGGCAAAACGGTGGACCGCCACGGCAAGCCCCTGACGATGAAGCTCAAGGGCAAGGTCGAGCCCTATTTCAAGGGTGACGCGGAGGCGTAATCAGCATGGTTTCGCGGCACGGCTGAAACGGTTGGCAGCATGGGATTGTTCCTCTCAGCAGCAAAACCCTTGCTCCTGGACCTCGCCTCCACCCTGGTTTTTCTGGGCGTGTTTCTGCTCACCGGCAATCTGCCCCTGGCGGTCGTTCTGGGAATGCTTCTGGGCGCCGCGCAGATCGCCCTAACCTATGTGCAAAAGCAACCCGCCGGCGCATTGCAATGGCTCAGCTTTTTTACCGTGCTCGGCTCGGGTGCCGCCACCCTCATAACGCACGATCCCCGGTTCGTGATGCTCAAGCCCAGCCTGATCTACCTGGTGGCCGGGACTGTGATGTTGAAGCCAGGTTGGATGATCCGCTATCTGCCACCGTCTGGGAAACAATCGGTGCCGGACATCGCAACCATCTTCGGCTTCATCTGGGCCGGGCTGATGTTCACCAGCGCCATACTCAATGTCTATGTGGCCTGGAATTTTGGCCTGCGCGAATGGTCACATATCATGCCGGCCTTCGCCCTCATCACAAAAGCCAGCCTGTTTGTAATTTCCTTCGCCACGATGCGCACCATCGGCAAACGGCGCCACCCGCAAACGCCGCTCGCCACGGCCTGACAGCCCTGGCTTAGAGATCCATGTGCGATCCGCATGCTAAAAGCCTATCGGCCACCGCCGGGCTAATCGCCGCTGGACGGCCGCCAGAGTGGCTTCTCAAACGGTCTCTCAATCCTCCGGCGTTTCGCTATGCCACACATCGATTAACCCCGCCTAGTAGCAGCCCGCCGAAAACGCATTGAGCAATCCTCCATTTCGCTCACCACATTGTCCTCGACGCTGGCACCCACCATACGCCAAAAGAACCGCGCCAGAATCCGGGCCTGATCCTCGTTGCCGATCACACCAGTCTCGATAATCGCGACCGCGGCGGCATCCCCCAGCTCCTGCGCGTATGCCAGCGCCAGTGCGCGGTCAGCCTTGAGTCTGAACGGGATCAAAGCGTAACCCGTGCGCCCTTAATCACGGCCAGACGCTCCCCACCGGCTAACCCTCCTGCTTTGCTCAATCCTCAGGGATTGCGTCATGCCACATTTTTATAAACCCCGCCTGGTAGCAGGCAGCCGAAAAAGCATTATGCAAATTCTCCATCTCACTCTCGACATCTTCCGCAACGCTGGCATCCACCATGCGCCAGTAGAACCGGGCCAAAATCCGGGCCTGATCCACGCTGCCGATCACACCACTTTCGATAATGGCCGCCGCTTCCACCTCACCCAGCTCCTGCGCGTAATCCAGCGCCAACTGCCGGTCGGCCTTGAACCTGAATGGGATCAAAATGCGACCTGCGCATCTTTAATCACGGACATTCTATCCGCCACCCATTGCAGTTTCGCCCGCAAATCCTGCACCTTCATCCCGGTCACGGCGCACAGCAGATAATGCTGCGGATCCTTGGGGTCGGCCACGAATTCCAGCCCCGGCGGAATATCAGCGGCGGATAGTATCCAATAAACCTGGATCTGCTTGCCCAGATTGCGCTTGGATTTCATCTTATGGATTCCCTTCAGATGCTGCCAATGCGCCGAGAAGGACAGGCCATGCACACGTGACGGTAATATCCAATTGCCATCGGCCGAAAACATATAATCGTCACGCTGAATGCCACAAATAAGCAGCTTGCTGTTCGAAGCTTCGGTATAAAGCGTGGGGTGCTCACCTTGCGCGATCGGCCGGGCAAACCATTTCTCCAGCGTGGCCAGATAATCGCGCAGATCCTGCAATGTCTTGAACTGTTCCAAGTCCGTTTCCCTCCATCCCTGGTCCCGCCGGGCTGTTCAGCCCATGGCCGTTCCTGTGGTGATGCTTCCAGCATAGCATTATTGGAGAAAGCGTATATCCTACCCCGGCCGCCGCATATCCAGCCTATTCTCCGGCCGCACCTCGGCATAAGCACTCGGCCCCCCAGCGCGGAGCAAAATCCCCGCCCCGAACGTATCGAACACCCCATCCTTCAGCAGTTCAGGCGCAATATGCACGCCCACCACCTCGCCCAGCACCAGCCAGGCGCTCGCCAACACACCGGCGGCGGATTTCAACTGCACGATGTCCGCCACCTTGCACTCGAAATTAACCTTTGCTGCCGCCACACGCGGCGGAGCCACAAGCCGCGAAGGGACTTTTTCCAGCCCGGCCAGCACAAACTCATCCACCCCATAAGCCGCCGGCGCAGATGTCTCATTCATCGCCGCCCCCAACTCCCGCGTCACCAGATTCCACACGAACTCGCCCGTCTCCCGCACATTGCGCAGAGAATTTTTGGCACCATTCGATGAAAACCCAATAATCGGCGGCGTATAATTGAACGCATTAAAAAAACTATACGGCGCCAGATTAACGCTCCCGTCACTGCCACGCGTAGACACCCAACCAATCGGCCGCGGCCCCACAATGGCGTTGAACGGATCGTGCCTCAGCCCATGCCCGCGCGCGGGTTCGTAAAAATACGGCTCCATCCCACCAACATAGGCAGCTTAACCCTCTTGTAAACTCATTCTGGTGAGTCAGTTGGCGGTGTTTTTCGAGCACCGGAGCGGAGCGTGCTGAAGCACGTGAGCACCGGAGCGAATAAAAACGCCGCCAAATGGCCGCCAGAATGAGTTTACTCCCGCGTTGCCAGCGCCTCAGCAAACTCGGGCTCCCGATACCCCACCACACGGTCCCCGCCATACAGCCGCGCATCAGCCAGCGCGCGTGTGGCCCGCCTGCTCAACTCCAGCGGGTTATACAAATCATCCATGGTAAAGGCCGCCACCCCAGCACTCACCGACAGCACGCCATCATCGCGCCCGGCATCAATCAGCCCCAAAGCGCGCACCGCCTCCATAATCTGCGAGGCCACGCGCAGCGCCCCGGCGCCATCGGCCAAAGGCAGCAGCACGGCAATCTCGGTCTCGCCATAGCGCGCCACAATGTCCCCCGTACGGCGCGGCACGCCCTGCACGGCCTGCGCCACGTTGCGCAGGCATATATCCGCCTGGCGCGCGCCATAATGCGCGGCGTATCGGTAAAACTGGTCAATCTCTATCAGCACCAGCCCGAGCGGCTTCTTGCTCCGCACCGCGCGCTTGAATTCATAGCCCAGGCTGGCGTCGAACTGCAGCCGGTCGGCCAGGCCCGTCAGCGGGTCTTCCGTGGCCGTGCCGTCCAGCGCCCCGGCATGCGCCGGCGGGCGGCTCTCCAGCCGCTTGGGCTCGGTCACATCCACCATCACCCCATTCACCAGCTCCACCGTGCCAATCCAATTCTGCACCGCCTGGCCACGCATAATCACCTGGCGGATCTCGCCATCCGGCCGGCGCAACTTCACCGCCACATCAAAATCCCCGCCATTCCCCGCCGCATCCTGCAACAGCCCCGCCAAACGCTTACCATCCAGCGGATGAAACGCGGCCAAAGCCGTCTCCACATTCGGGCTGTAATGCTCCTTCCACAGCCCGTGGATGCGAAACATCTCATCCGACCAGATAAGCCGGTTATCCGGCACGGTAAGCTGCCAATGCCCCACATGCCCCGCCTGCTCCGCCATATTAAGCCAGTTCCGCGCCGCCCGCACCGCCTCCTCCGCCCGCCGCGCCCGGGTAAGCAGCCGCCGGCTGACAATTTTCATATGCCCCTGCTTAATGCGCCGGATACTCGGCCAGAACAGCGCGGGCAGTGCCAAAAACGACAGCATGGACACAACACCCAACGCCTGATCCAGCGCCGCGATATTATACGGCGCCACCACCATCAACGCGGTTTGCGTCAGCGCACCCGTCAGCGCCACCAGCATCAACCCGCCGCGCCGGTGCCGCAACACGCTGGTCTCCGTCGCGGCAAACAAATCATTCACCGCAAACGCAATGGCCAAAAAGCCAATCGCCATCAAAGCATTGGTAATCATCTCGCCCCACACACAGAAGAAAATTTAACAGGCGAAAACTTAACCGCCGGTTTCCTTCTTATGATGCGGGAACAAAGTTAAGTCTGGCTTAACGGCTCCGCGGAAATGATCACCTGCGCATAAGCATACGGATATTCATCAGTCAGCGATAAAAACACCCGCGCCACATGCCCCGCAGGCGTAATGGCCTCCAACCGCGCCAACGCCCCCCCATGCAGAGACAACGTCGGCTGCCCGCTGGGCAAATTCGTCACCCGCAAATCCGACAAAAACACCCCATCCCGAAACCCCGTGCCCAACGCCTTCGCACAAGCCTCCTTAGCCGCAAAACGCTTGGCATAACTGGAAGCCTCCTGCCCCACCCTACGCTCCGCCCGCGCCCGCTCCCCCTCCGAAAACACCCGCTCCGTAAACCGCCCCCCATGCCGCGCCAACACCGCCTCAACACGGCGAATATCGCAAATGTCGGAACCGAGCCCAAGGATCATGATGGGGCCTGAAAAAAGGCCAGGGCTCTGCCCTGGACCCGCTGGGGCCTGAGACCCCAGACCCCCACTACCTTCGGGTCTTGGAAAGGGATGCCCTCGAGATCACGTAGTGGGAAAGCCCGCGCAGGGCATCCCTTTCCAAGACCCGGGTGGGATCCAAGGGCCTTTCGGCCCTTGGCGGGTCCAGGGCAGAGCCCTGGCCTTTTTTCAGGCCCCATCACGTCTTGGCCCGTTCGACCTGCGCGATATTCGCCGCACCGCGCAGGCCGGCGATGACTTGGTTTAGGTGTCGGGTGTCGCGGATTTCTATGTCGACGATGGCTTCGAAAAAATCTTGTTGGCGGTGGGTGATTTTCAAATTGGCGATGGCGCCGCCTTGTTGCGAGATGGCGTTGGTGAGGCTGGCCAGCGCCTGCGGGCTGTTGTTGGCGATGACGCTGACACGGCCTGTAAATTTCGCGTTCTTAGGGTCCATCCGGCCAATGGCACCTATGTCCCAATCCACATCGATAAAGCGTTCCGGCGTTGCCGCGAAAGTATCGAGCGTGGTGCAGTCTTTTATGTGAATCGTCACACCCTTGCCGGTGGTGACGATGCCGACGATCTTATCGCCCGGCAGCGGATGGCAGCAGCCGGCGTAATGCACATCCATCCCGGCAACGAGCCCGGTAACGGGCATATTGCTCTCAGCCCGCAATATGGTGCTACGCGGCGAGCGCGCGGTAGTGCCAGCCCCCATAAAAGCCGGCATCATGCGCGGCGCACCACCACCACGCAGCTCCGGGTAAGCCGCGTACACCACGTCCTTCGGCCCGATGATACCGGTGGCAACAGCGACGTAGAGATCCTCCACGCTCGCCTGTTTCAAGGTTTTAGCAACAGGCTCCAGCACTTTTTCAGAACCATCCACACCATCCTGGCGGAAGGCCTTCGCCAGTAACGACTTGCCGGCGTCACGATGCTGGTCGCGCATCTGCTGCGCCAGAAAGCGGCGAATTCTTGCCCGCGCTTTCCCCGTAACAACAAAACGTTCCCAGGCGGGGGAAGGCGTACCGCCACGCGCGGTCAAAATTTCCACCTGGTCGCCGTTCTGCAACTCGTAACGCAGCGGCATCAACCGCCCATTGATGCGCGCGCCCACACAGGTATCGCCAATCTGGCTATGCACAGCATAGGCAAAATCCACCGAGGTAGCCCCACGCGGCAACTGAATAAGCTGCCCCTTGGGCGTGAAGCAGAACACCTGGTCCTGATAAAGCTCAAGCTTGGTATTTTCCAAAAACTCATCGGGCGCCGCCGAGTTTTCAAGAATCTCCAGCAAATCCTGCACCCAGCGGAATTTCTGCACATCGGATGAGGAAGCATCACCCTGCTTATAAAACCAATGCGCCGCCACACCGTTTTCCGCCACCGCCTGCATCTCCGGCGTGCGTATCTGAATTTCAATCTTCTGATTGCGCGGCTGCCGTAACGTCACACCCGTATGCAACGACTGATAACCGTTAGCCTTAGGCGTAGAAATATAATCCTTAAACCGCCCCGCAATCACCGGATAGGCGGCATGAATCCCCCCCAGCGCCACATAGCAATCCGCCCGCGTCGGCACGAGGATCCGAAACGCCATAATGTCAGAAAGCTGCTCGAAAGCAACGTTCCGTCTTTGCATCTTCTGCCAGATGGAATAAGGCGATTTCTCGCGCCCCACGATATCCACCGAAGACACCCCAGCCTCAATACAAACCCGCGTCAGCTCCTGACGCACCTCCTCGATGACATCAGCCCCCTGCCCGCGCAAAAAGTTCAACCGCGCCTGGATAGATTCATAAGCCTCAGGATCAATCTCCGCGAAAGACCTGGTCTGCAGCTCAGTCTTCACCGACTCCATGCCAATGCGCTCAGCCAGAGGCGCATAAATATCCATCGTTTCGCGCGCGATACGCTGGCGCTTATGCGCCGCGGAAATCGCCCCAATGGTACGCATATTATGCGTTCGGTCAGCGAGCTTCACGATGAGCACGCGAATATCCTTGCTCATCGCCAGCACGAGCTTACGGAAATTCTCCGCCTGCTTGGTACGGTCAGATTGCAGCTCCAGCCGCGTCAGCTTGGTAACGCCATCCACCAGCCCGGCCACCTCAGGGCCAAACCGCGCACGCACCTCATTCAGCGTTATCGAGGTATCCTCGACCGTATCATGTAATATGGCGGTAATGATGCTAGCCGCATCCAACCGGTAGCCAGCCAATATATTGGCCACCTCCAGCGGATGCGTAATATAAGGCTCGCCATTATCCCGCTTCTGCCCCTCATGCGCCTGCAACGCAGCGGCATAGGCATCGTCGATAACGGCCAAGTCGGCTTTGGGGTCGTAGCTGGCGATGCGGCTCAGCAGCGGGGCCAGCTCAGGGTGGAACTTAGCAGCACCCGTGCCCACCCCTTCGGGTGCGTAGGACAGGCTCAACCCACGGCCGCCTGTCCACATGTTATTTACCTGCGGGACTTGCCGCCGAGCTCAGCCTCGATCGCCGCCTGGATATCCTCAGGCGACATTTCCTCGGCCTCGGCGGCCATGGCAGCAGCTTCCTCCTCGGCGGAGACATCCTGCAGCCCAAAAATATTCTGCTCGGTCGGGATCAAATCGATCACTTCCTCGTCGATCGGCTCCGGCTCCGGCACGCGCGAGAGGGATTTAACCAGATCAGCTTCCAGCTCCGGCAGGCCCACGGTCTCATCGGCAATCTCACGCAGCGCCACGACAGGATTCTTGTCATTGTCGCGGTCAATGGTCAGTTGCTCACCACGGCTGATGTTCCGGGCGCGCTGAGCGGCCAACAGAACCAGCTCAAAGCGGTTCGGCACCTTCAAAACGCAGTCTTCAACGGTAACGCGAGCCATACGGCATGCTCCAGAGGCAAAAATTGAAGGGTTGGCTTACCCCGCGGGCTGGCCAGATGCAAGCCCAGACATGAGCGGAGGAGGGTTGAAAAAGGCTGGGGCTCCGCCCCTGACCCCGCTGGGGCCGTCACGCCTAAGGCGTGCTGCGCACGACGGCCCCGGCGGGTCCAGGGCAGAGCCCTGGCCTTTTTCAACCTTCCTCGGCCCAAGGCTGGAGCGCCTGGGGCGGCAGTTCGGCCAGGATGGTGGCAACGCTTTGGCGCAGCACAGGGTGGCGCCAGGCCGGGGCCACATCCAGCAGCGGGCGCAACACAAAGGCGCGCAGATGCGCCCTCGGGTGCGGCAATATCGGGTCCGGCACGGCGCGGATGGCACCATTAAGGTCAATGATATCAAGGTCCAGCGTCCGCGCGGCATTGCGCGCGCCGCGCACCCGGCCAAACGCCCGCTCTATCGCCTGCAGCGCGGTCAGCAGCGCCTCGGGCGAAATCTCGCCCTCCAGCCGGATCATGCCGTTGCAGTAATCGGGCTGGCCGTCACGCGGTATGGGGGCGGTGCGGTACCAGGGCGAGAGGGCCACAAACGCCAGCCCGGCAATGCCGCGTACAGCCTCGGCCGCCGCCACGCAGGAGTCGAGCGCGGTGGCACCCTCCACCCGCGGCAAATTGGCACCAATGGCAACAAGGATCATTTACTGCTACGCCTAACCACAATTCCTCGTCTCAATTCGCTTCAGGATACCGCATCGCAAGCTTCTAACATTTTGTCCATTCTTGTATATCATTATTAACTTTTTGAATAGCGGGAACCAACCCCCATGATCCGTCTTTCAACCCAGGAACGCACCGCCTTATTCATCGATGGCGCCAATCTCTACGCCGCCACACGCAGTCTTTCCTTCGATATAGACTACCGCAGGTTGCTTGAATTCTTCGGCGCCAAAACAAACCTGCTGCGCGCTTACTATTATTCCGCGCTGCTCGAAACCGAAGACTATTCGCCCCTGAAACCACTAACAGACTGGCTCGCCTATAACGGTTATTCCCTTGTAACAAAGCCAGCCAAGGAATTTACAGATGCGATGGGCCGCCGCCGTATTAAGGGTAATATGGATATTGAGCTGGCCATCGATATGCTGGAACTCGCCCCGCACATGGACCATGCCATATTGTTCTCGGGCGATTCCGATTTCCGCCGGCTGGCGGAGGCCGTACAACGCAAGGGTGTACGCGTTTCCGTTGTCTCGACAATTAAGACAAGCCCACCGATGATCGCCGATGAATTGCGCCGCCAGGCCGATCAATTCATCGAACTGGCGGACATAGCGGTGGAATTCACCCGCAAACCCACCGAATCGCGCCCGCGCAGCCCGAATCGTGACGACGATTTCGCATGATGCCGGCGTCCGACTGCCCGCTCTGCCCCCGCCTGGTGGCCTACCGCCAGGCCAACCGCATCGCCATCCCGCACGGCTTCAACAACCCCGTCCCCAGCTTCGGCCCAATCACCGCCCGGCTGCTGGTCGTCGGCCAGGCCCCCGGGGTAAACGGCGCCAACACCACCGGCCGCCCCTTCACGGGCGACGTCGCCGGCCGCCTGCTCTACCCCACCCTCATCGCCACCGGCTTCGCCAAGGGTGTCTTCGATGAACGCGCCGATGACGGCCTAAAACTCATCGACTGCCGCGTAACCAACGCCGTCCGCTGCGCCCCGCCCCAGCACAAGCTCGAAACATCCGAAATCCGTAACTGCCGCCCCTACCTCGCCGAAGAAATCGCCGCCATGAAAAAACTGCGCATCCTCCTCTCCATCGGCCAAAAACCGCATGAAGAGATTCTCCGCGTCTTCAGCCTGAAATCCACCACCCACAAATTCGCCCACGGCGCCCTGCACACCCTCCCCAACGGCCTTGTACTGGCGGACAGCTTCCACACCTCCCAATACAACGTAAACACCGGCCGGATCACGGCCGCGATGTTTACTGAAGTGGTGGAGCGGATCCGCGATCTCTTGCCGTCATCGCGACTGCTGCCATAGCCAGCTTACGCATGGCGTCATCGCCTACCGTATGGCTCTGTAGGCGCTCCAGAACATCATCATCACCAATACCTTGGGCGCCCCACGCGCTGAGCCAATGGATCAGCCGGAATATCTTTGTATCCCACCAATCCGTACCTTGAGCGTCGGGGTCGCGCTGTATGACCGTCAGCGCGTGGATCAATTGGCACACCAGCATTGTCGGCCCTACCTATTCTTCAACAACCGCGCCTTATCCCGCTGCCAATCCCGCGCCGCCACAGCCTGCCTCTTATCCGCCTTCTGCTTGCCCTCAGCGATGCCCAGAGTCACCTTCGCCAACCCACGCTCATTGAAATGAATATCCAGCGGCACCACCGTATTGCGGTCCCGCCCGATCGCGGAAAACAACTGCTCGCGCTGCTTCTTCTTCACCAGCAATTTGCGCAACCCGCGCGTATCAAACCGAGACAGCACCCCGCCCTGATATTCAGGAATATACATATTGAACAGGCACAACTCGCCATGGCGCTCACCAGCCCAGGCCTCATTAATCGTGGCGCGCCCAAGGCGGAGAGATTTCACCTCCACCCCCTTCAGCACAATCCCGGCCTCGATGGTCTCAAGTATCTTATAATCAAACCGCGCCTTACGGTTCTGCGCCGCAATGCCGTGCGAGATCATCGTCGCTTTTTTGGGCTCCTTGCTCAATGCAGCAAACCAGCTTCCAACATCGCCGCCTTCACCCGCGCCGCACCGGCCTCCGCCACGGTCACCAGCGGCAGCCGCACGGCATTCGCCCCAAAGCCGAGCAAGGACGCCGCATATTTAACCGGCCCCGGATTGCTCTCGCAGAACATCGCATCATGCAACGGCAGCAGCCGCATCTGAATCGCCATCGCCACCTGCACATCGCCACGCCCCCAGGCCGCATGCATCTCCGCACACAAGCGCGGCGCCACATTGGCACTCACGGAAATACAGCCATGCCCGCCGGCCGCGAGATAAGACAGCACCGTATGATCCTCACCCGAAAGCTGGATAAAATCCGCCCCGCAAGCCCGCAGCGTATGCAGCGGGCGCGTCAAATTCGCCGTCGCATCCTTCACCCCCGCGATATTCGGCAACTGCGCCAGCCGCGCCATCGTCTCCACGCTCATATCAATCACCGAGCGCCCCGGAATATTATAGATGAAAATCGGCAGCTTCACCGCCTCGGCAATCGCCTTGTAATGGCGGAACAGCCCTTCCTGCGACGGCTTATTATAATAAGGCGTCACCACCAGCACCGCATCCGCCCCAGCAGCTTGCGCATGCTGCGCCAGATGTATCGCCTCGGCGGTCGAGTTCGACCCCGCCCCCGCCATCACCGGCACACGGCCCCGCGCGGCAGCCACGGCAGCTTCCACCACGGCCTTATGCTCCTCATGGCTCAACACCGGCGACTCGCCCGTGGTCCCCACCGGCACCAGTCCAGACGTGCCCTCAGCAATCTGCCAATCGATAAACCGCGCATAAGCACCAAAATCGACACTGCCATCCTCAGCCATCGGGGTGATCAGCGCGGTAAGCGAGCCGTGAAACATTTTGCGTCCTAAAGTTCAGATATCCGGCCCTCCACCTAATCCGCCGAGGCCCCAGAAGCAAGTTAGGGAAGCAAGTTAGAGACCGTTCCAAAACGCATGTACGCTCCCGTCATCCCCGCGAAAGCGGGGATCTCTTCCTCCCAAGGCCATGGGTGTCACAGATTCCCGCCTGCGCGGGGATGACGAATAAATCGACGGCTCCCCTTCTGAAACAGACTCTTAGGACGGTTTTGGAATGGCACTATTTTCCGCCCGCACCGGCCGGAAGAACGCGGCCAGCAACAGCATATGCGCCACACTCGCCGCCAGCATCAACGGCAGGATACCGCTAATCCCCGCAACAACCGCGCTCACAATATCAAACAGGTGCCACAGCCCCGGAATGGCGAAAAATGGCCAATCCTCGGCCCAGTCCAGCCCCGCCCCCTCACGCCGCCGCCAAGCCCAGATAATCAGCACGAGCGACAGCGCGACCCAGAATCCCAGCATCACCCATTCGCTGTCATGCCCCTTGTCGAAAAATGGCCAGAGCCAGAGCGCGAATGTTGAAAGCGGGGTGTGAATCAGCACCACCGCCGCCAATGCCGCCAGAAACGGATAAACCAGCCCCGTACAGCGGGCATAACCGGAGCGCCGGTAAACCGCGCGGCCCACAAGCAGGCAAAGCCCGCCATAGGTCATGATCATCTGCCAGCCGGAAAAATTATACACCGGTATGTGCAGTATGTTCACCGGGCCACCATCCGGCAGCCAGGTCCAGCGCCCGCTCGTCAGCCCGTTCACCGTGAATACCTGCCGTGTGGCGATGGGATCGAGGGTGAAATCCTGCAAAATCCCGAACAGCCCGGTCACCAGCGGCCGCGTCCACACCGGCATGCCGGCCTTGCCCAGCATCGCGAGCCCCATCACCAGGATTATGATCTCCTCGAACGGCACCGAAGCCGGCACATCGCCGAACATGAAGAGCGAGCGGCCATAAATATAATTGCCGCGTGCCACCGCCGCATTCTCGAATACCGCCGCGTAGAGCAGCGTCAACGCCGCCACCTCCAGCAGCAGCGGCACAGGCCGGTCGCTGCGGGCAACAAGGAACAGCAGCCCCCAAAGGGCCAGGGCATTGATGACCAGATCCGAGACCAGCCAGGGCATCGGGATGGAAGTCAGCAGCAAATGAGACATCGTCCCTTCTCCTTCTCGCCCTTGTAACCGGACAGTATGTCCGGTTTAGCGCCGCCGTCGCCTTTCCACAAGTCCGCACCACCTGTAGGCTGGGCATGTCATGCAGCCCCCACCCCAGCGCCAGATGCGCCGTGACGCCCTCCAGCGCCGTACCGCGCTGCTCCAGGCCGCGGCCGAATGTTTCCACGACTCCGGCTACTGGGTGCCGTTGGAGGAGGTCGCCCGGCGCGCCAATGTCGGGCGCGGCACGCTGTACCGCTGCTTCGCGGATCGCACCGCGCTCATCATCGCCGTCATTGAACGCGAAATGGACCAGGTCGGAGAAACCATTGCCACCCTCGAGGCATCGGCGGACATCCTCCCCATCGTCATCACGCAGGCGGCGCGCATGACGGCATTCTACAGCCGCGCCGCCACAGAGCTGGCCGGCGGCGAAACCGTCGCTCCTGGTTTCATCGCCCTCAGCAACCGCGCCGAAGCCTTTCTGGCGCCCATCGTGGCGCAGGCGCATCGCCAGGGGCGCTTGCGGCATAATATCGGCCCGCGCGATCTGCTCATGGTGGTGCGGATGATCGGCAGCCTGCTTGCCCCCGCAATGAGCGATGAGGAGGTGCGGCTGCACTCCCAACAGGCATTATCGCTCATCATGGATGGGCTCCGTCCGTCTTAGCTTCCCCCGGTTTTGCCCAACGGCTCCCCGCTGCTAATAAACCATTCATGAAGTTCCGCGCCGCCGCCCTGCCGCTCCTGCTCGCCCCCACCCTCGCCGCCGCGCAAACCCCCGCGCCGCCGCAAATCATGGTGGACATCCACAACAATAATTTCTCAGACGCCGCCATCCTGGCCGCCCAAACCAACGACCCCCTGGTCGAAAAACTGGTCACCTTCTTCCGCCTCACCGCCGGCGCCGGCTCAGCCGACGAACTCCAGGCCTTCATCACCAACAACCCCGACTGGCCGCAACAAAAACTCCTCGCCCTACGCCTGGCCCAAGCCAACGGCATCAGCAGCGGGTCGTCCCCCACCATCACCCCAGACTTCCTCACCCAACCAGACTTCCTCACCCAAATCGCCACCCTGCACGCTTCCGGCCAGGACACCGCCGCCGCCGCCCTCTACACCACCCAAGGCCCCGCCGCCTTCGCCGCCGCCAGCCCGGACCAGCAGCAGCTCTTCTGGCCCTCGCAAAGCACCCTCGCCCGCGCCCTGCTCGCAGCCAACGACCCCCAAAACGCCTACAACGTCGTGACAGCGGTAGACCCCAGCCTCGGCAGCCAGCTCGCCCCCGAGCAGGTCACAGACCGCGACTTCCTCGCCGGCTTCATCGCCCTGCGCTACCTCAACCACCCGTCCCAGGCAGCCCAACGCTTCCGCGACCTCGCCGCCGCCTCCCCCGCCGTCATCACCCAGGCCCGCGCCTATTACTGGCTCGCCCGCTCGGAGAACGGCCCCGCCGCCACCGCCGATTACCAGCGCGCCGCCGCCTACCCCACCACCTATTACGGCCAGCTCGCCTCGGTAGCTTTAGGCGAGCCCCCCCAAACCCTCGCCGCCCGCATCAACGCCGCATCGGAGCCCGCCTACTCCTCCACCGACGCCCTGTATTTCGCCCTCACCGAACTCCCCCATGCCGCCGTACTCCTGGTGCAGATGAACGACCCCAAGGACGCCGCCAATTTCCTCAACCGCGCCGCCCAGGAAGCCATAGACGGCCGCACCCGCGTCATGGACGCCAAACTCGCCCTCGGCCTGGGCCTCCCCCAAGCCGCCGTCGCCATCGCCCGCAGCGCCGGCACCGCCGGGCAGATGCTCCCGGTAGAAGGCTGGCCCATCCCCTACAACCCGCCCGCAGCCTCCCTGGACCCCGCGGCGGCCGACGGCATCATGCGCCAGGAAAGCAGCTTCGACCCCACCGCCACCTCCCCCTCCAACGCCCTCGGCCTGATGCAGCTCCTCCCCGCCACCGCCCGCATGACCGCCCGCAAAGCCGGCCTTCCCGACACCAACCTCTTCGACCCAGACCAAAACATGGCCCTCGGCACCACCTACCTCGCCACCGAGCTGCAAAACTTCGGCAACTGCCTTCCCCTCGCCATCGCCGCCTACAACGCCGGCCCCAGCGCCGTCGCCCGCTGGCTCGGCCAATACGGCGACCCCGAGCTGGGCCACCAGGCCGGCGGCGCGGACATCATCGACTGGGTAGAGCTGATCCCCTACTCGGAAACGCGCAATTACGTGCAGCGGGTGAGCGAAAACATCACCATCTACAGCGCCAAACTCAACGGCACCGCCAACTCCCCCATCACCCCCTGGCTGAACAAATGAGCCTTCATAAATGAATTTTTACGCCCTCCTGGCCAGCGGCTTCGGCGTCGGCTACGCGCCCAAAGCCCCCGGCACCTTCGGCTCAATCCTCGGCCTGGCCCTCGGCGCCGCCCTACTGGCCATCGGCCACCTGCCGCTGCTGTTCGGCATCGTCCTGGTCTCCGGCATCGGCATCTTCGCCATCTCCCGCCTGCCCGCCCACGCCGCGGCCGACCCCGGCTGGATCGTCATCGACGAGGTCGCCGGCCAGATGATCCCCCTCCTCGCCCTCACCCAGCTCAGCCTCACCGGCGCGCTACTGTCCTTCGCTTTGTTCCGCCTCTTCGATATCTGGAAACCCTGGCCCGTAAGCTGGGCCGACAAACGCCACGACGAATACGGCGTCATGGGCGACGACCTCATCGCAGGCGCGCTCGCCTGGATCATCGTCCTGGCCCTGCACCTGGTCTCCCCCCTATGAGTGCCGCCGCCCTCGTCGCTCTCTGCAAAGCACGGTCCTTACGCGTCGCCACGGCCGAAAGCTGCACCGGCGGCCTCATCGCCGCCGCCCTCACCGCCATCCCCGGCAGCTCCGCCGTCTTCACCCACGGCTTCGTCACCTATGCCAACGAAGCCAAAACCCAGATGCTCGGCGTAGCCGAAGCGCTGCTGGCCGAACACGGCGCCGTATCCTGCGAAGTTGCCGCCGCCATGGCGTCAGGTGCGAAACAAATTTCCGGCGCCGACCTCGCCATCTCCACCACCGGAATCGCCGGCCCGGATGGCGGCACGGCCCAAAAACCCGTCGGCACCGTATGGTTCGGCCTCGCCACACCCCACAGCGTCACCACATATCACCGCATCTTCCCCGGCAACCGGGACGACATACGCAATGCCAGCGTCGATTACGCCCTGGCTCTGCTACAGGAACTGGCTCTGCTACAGGAAGGAGCAAAACCATGAGCAAAAACCTAGCCGTCTGGGAAAAAGCCAAGCGCGAAGGACGCCGTATGACCGTCCTCACCGCCTACGACTTCTGCTCCGCCACCCTCGCCGAACAAGCAGGGCTGGACTGCCTCCTCGTAGGTGATTCCCTCGGCATGGTCATCGCCGGCGATGCCGATACTTTGCGCGTAAGCCTGGAACAAATGGAATACCACACCAGCCTCGTCGCCAAAGCCACCACAAAACCCCTCATCATGGCCGACCTGCCCTTCGGCAGCTTCGAGGAATCCCCCGAACAAGCCTTCGCCTCATCCGCCCGCCTCCTCAAAGCCGGCGCCGATATCGTCAAACTGGAAGGCGGCGCCATCATGGCCGAAACCATCGCCTTCCTCTCCAAACGCGCCATCCCCGTCTGCGCCCATATCGGCCTCACCCCCCAACACGTCCGCCAATTCGGCGGCTTCAAACGCCAAGGCAAAACCCAGGAAGCCGCCCAAATCATCTTCGACGACGCCATCACCCTCCAGGCCGCCGGCGCCCGCATCGTCCTCATGGAAGCCGTCCCATCAGACCTCGCCACCCAAATCACCAAACGCCTGGAAATCCCCACCATAGGCATAGGCGCCGGACCCAACACAGACGCCCAAGTCCTAGTCTTCCACGACGTCCTAGGCCTCTACCCCAACAAAGCCCCAGGCTTCGCCAAACAATACCTCAACGGCGCCTCCCTCATCACCACCGCCCTAACCCAATACGCCACCGACATCCGCGAGGGGCACTTCCCGACATAGGGTTCGGGGTGGGGTTAGGAAAAAGGCCAAGGCTCCGCCCTGGACCCGCCGGGGCCGTCGTGCGCAGCACGCCTTAGGCGTGACGGCCCCGGACCCCCATTAGCTTTTAAAGGAAATGAGAGAGGGGGGCATTCGCCTCATGGACCGGTGGGTTTTTCCACGGTCCATGAGGCGAATGCCCCCCTCTCTCATTTCCTTAAGTCTAGGGGTCTGGGGCCTGTGGCCCCAGCGGGTCCAGGGCAGAGCCCTGGCCTTTTTCCTAACCCCACCCCGAACCCTAAGCCGGAAGTGCTGCCCCCGGGAAGTCCGGTTTGGGCGTAGAGGTGGGCACTGACGAGCGGCGGTTGTCGCGCATGGGTTCGTCCACGACTTTGCGGATGATGCGTTCGCCGCGCAGGACCTGGTTGATTTCGTCGCCCGATAGGGTTTCGTATTCCAGCAGGCCTTGCGCCAGGGCTTCCAAATCGTCGCGGCGCTCGGTGAGTATACGCTTGGCCTCGGCATAGGCGTGGTCGACGAAGGCGCGAACCTCGTTGTCGATCTCGCGTGCCGTGGCTTCGGAGACGCTCTTGTTCTGCGTCACCGAGTGGCCGAGGAACACTTCCTGCCCATTATCGCCATAGGAGACCATCCCGAGTTTCTCGGACATACCCCATTCGGTGATCATACGGCGGGCCGAGTCGGTGGCCATTTTAATATCGCCGGAGGCACCGTTGGAGACCTTATCGGCCCCGAACACCAGCTCCTCGGCGGCGCGCCCGCCCATGGCCATCACCAACTGCTGCAGCAGTTTGATCTTGCTCACGGAGTAACGGTCGCCCTCAGGCAAGCTCATCACCATACCCAGCGCCCGGCCACGCGGGATAATGGTGGCCTTATGCACCGGATCGCACTCAGGCAGCGTGATCGAGCAGAGCGCATGCCCACCTTCATGGTAAGCCGTCATACGCTTCTCATCATCGGACATAACGAGCGAGCGGCGTTCCGCCCCCATCATCACCTTATCCTTAGCGTGTTCGAATTCCGCCATGGCAACCACACGCTTGCCAATCCGCGCGGCAAGCAAAGCGGCCTCGTTAACAAGGTTCGACAAATCCGCACCAGAGAAGCCAGGCGTACCGCGCGCGATAACCTTCGGATCCACATCGGAAGCCAAAGGCACCTTACGCATATGCACCTTAAGGATTTTCTCACGCCCAACCACATCCGGGTTCGGCACCACCACCTGACGGTCAAACCGGCCCGGCCGCAGCAGCGCCGGATCCAGCACATCCGGCCGGTTGGTCGCGGCGATCAGGATGACCCCCTCATTGGACTCAAACCCGTCCATCTCAACGAGCATCTGGTTCAACGTCTGCTCACGCTCATCATTACCACCGCCAAGCCCAGCACCACGATGCCGCCCAACCGCGTCAATTTCATCGATGAAGATGATGCAAGGCGCATTCTTCTTGCCCTGCTCAAACATATCACGCACGCGGCTCGCACCAACGCCCACGAACATCTCCACAAAATCCGAACCGGAAATCGTAAAGAACGGCACATTGGCCTCACCCGCGATGGCACGCGCCAGCAGCGTCTTACCCGTACCCGGCGGCCCAACCAGCAAGCAGCCCTTGGGGATCTTACCGCCCAGGCGCTGAAACTTCTGCGGATCGCGCAAAAATTCCACAATCTCCTGCAGCTCGCTCTTGGCCTCGTCAATCCCGGCGACATCCTCAAACGTCACCCGCCCAGACTTCTCGGTCAGCAACCGCGCCCGGCTCTTGCCAAAGCCCATGGCGCGCCCGCCGCCGCCCTGCATCTGGCGCATAAAGAAGATCCACACACCCAGAATAAGCAGCATCGGCGCCCATGAGATCAGCGCGCGCACGAAGGGGTTCATCGTATCCCCTTCCGGCTTAGCCGTCACATTCACATCCGCCGCTTCCAGCTTGGACACGAGATTCGGGTCCTCCGGCGCGTAGGTTTCAAAGCTCTTGCCATCCTTGGTGCTACCGGTGATGTCCTGCCCCGTGATGGTAACATTCTGCACCTGGTTGTTGTTCACCTGGTCCAGGAAGCTCGAATAGGCGATCTGCGACGCCCCGGCCGGTGAGCTGGTAGGCTGGAACACATTGAACAGCAGCACCAGGAACAAGGCTACCACGACCCAAAGTGCGATGTTTCGACCCAGATTATTCATCTAGCTATCCAATTCCTCGTTTTTAGCATTCTTTCGCCCCGCATTAGGCAGCGACGAAGCTTGCATGTGGCCATTCTGCACCGATTTCCCAGATCAGCACAAATATTTTGCGGCTCAAACCACGAATGGGTGGGATGTGGCGGGAGCAGCCGGGGTAAATCGGGCATTAACGGGGAAACTAAGCGCGCCATCAGCGCCGCGAAGTGCGGGCAGACCACGCAGCACGATGCTCGGCAGCCCCTTGAATTTCCTGAACTTCTGCGCATCCACCCCAAGCGCGCCAAAGCTCTGCGCCGGGGCCGCGCCCTCCAGCCGAAACCGCCCATCCCAGCGCACACCGGGCAAAGCGGGAATGGGCGCGGCACAGGCGGCGGGCTCGCGCACCAGCAGCCAGCCCGGCCCCAGCCTGCCCGCCGGCAATAATCTCACCCCGCCCAACGTCGCCGGCCGCAATTTTACCCCCAGCCGCGCCAGCGCCTCCTGGCGCGGCTTGTAGGCAGCCCCCCCGATCGTGCGGATAAGCACCCCCAACGCAGCCGGCGGCACTGTCGCGGCATCGAGCAGCGCAAACCCCTCGGCGCAAAACTGAGCATGGGCAGCGAGAAACGCCGCCACCTCCAACTCCCGCGCCACACGCTCAGCCGCACCCACAGGCCCCGCCGACACACCCGCAAGCCGCCACCGCACCCGCTCGAATTTCGGCGCCTGATTAGACGGATCCTCGACCCATTCCATGCCCCGCCCGCGCAAATAATCACGCAACACCTCAGGCCTCGCCCCCAGCAACGGCCGCAGCAGCAAAATTTTACCCCGCGCGCTCCAGGCAGCAATCCCCTCCGCCCCGCCAGGACCACGCGCAGCCCGCATCGCCACCGTCTCCGCCTGATCAGCGGCATGATGCCCAAGCAGCAAATGCAAAAACCCATCCGTCGCCACCGCCTCGGCCAAAGCCTCGTAACGGGCATCCCGCGCCGCCTCCTGCAACCCCGCACCACGCGGCAGCCCCCGCAAGGTCAGCACCCGCGCCGCAATCCCCCGCTCGCCCAGCCGCCGCGCCGTAAGTTCCGCCTCACCATCCGAGCCGTCACGCAGCCCATGATCCACGATATAAGCCCGCACCATCCCGCCACGCGCCGCGCAATATTCCCGCGCCAGCAAAACCAGCGCAGTGCTATCCGCCCCCCCCGAAGCCGCCACCGCCAATCGCGGCGTTGCCCCAAATGGCCCCAACCGCTCCAGCGCGGGCGCAAAAAACTCTATTTGCAGCTCGCCCGCTTGCTCAGCGCATCAATACGCGGCTGCAACCCAGCCGGCGGCGTGGGAAACTGGCTATCGAGCGAGCTCAGCGTCGAGCAAGCCTCATCATTAGCCCCGATGGCCTGCAACGAACTGGCCAGCCCCAGCAGTGATTGCGGCGCATAAGCCCCGCTACGGTTCATATTATACGTATTGTCATAAGCAATCGCCGCATCCTGGCTGCGCCCCGAGGCAGCATAGGATTGCGCCACAAGATATTGCGCCCGGTAAGCCTCCGGCGCCCGCGGATTGCCCTTCACCAGCGCCGCGGCCAGAGCGGCGGAGGTCGTATAATTTTTGGCGCCATAAGCCGCCACCGCATTATGCAATTGCGTCTTGGCATCCCCGCTGTCAGCCACGGGAGGTGCTGCCGGCGGGGCGGCCGTTGGCGGCGTCAAAGGCGGTTGCGTCAAAGGCGGCTGAGTCAAAGCTTGGGGCTGGCCGGGCGCGCCAGCAGGCGCGGCACCCGGCGGCGGCGCAGCACCAGGCGTAGCCGACCCAGTCACCCGGAAATTCAAATCCCCGATCTGCTTCTGTGTCTGCGCATTCTGCGTGTCCACCTGGTTTTGCAGCTCATCCACCTTGCCGTTGAGCGCCTGCACCTGGCTCTGCAACTGCTGCACCTGGGTCAACAGCCCAGCCACCACGCCACCCGCCACAGGCGTACCATCGCCCCCGGAAGGCGGCTGCACCGGCGGCGGCGCGGATCCGCCCAGCGACGAGCCGCCACTATTCTGCCCCCCGCTCTGCAACTGCTGCACCTGCTGCTGCAGTTGGTCTATCTGATTCTGCAGCGCGATCCCCTCCTGGCTCTGCACCAGAGGCTGGGCAAACGCTGTTACAGGCATCACGAACAAAGCGGCTAAAAACACGGCTGATATAAACAGGCTTTTACGCATCACGAATCCGGTCATGGCTGGAAGCGGGGCAGGAACTAACTCCCGCTATAATCACCTCCCCGCGTAAAGACAAAACATGGCGAGATTACGAAGTTTTTAGCCCCACCCGCCACTTCTGACAGGTTTTTTAGTAAGGCTTCGTCAACAAAATCTGCCGGGCAATCCGCCCGCCCCACACCGTCATCCCCCGTGCAGGCCGCCTAACCCCACCCCGCCTAACACCGTCACGCCCCGCCTAACCCACGCCCTCACCAACACCGTCATACCCGCGAAAGCGGGCATCTCTCACTCCCGCGTCCCAGGCGCAGAGACGCCCGCCTTCGCGAGCATAACGGCAACAACAAGCCCCCAAAACAAAACCGGCGGCAGTTCACACTGCCGCCGGCTCAATCACTCAACCTGCCCAGCCCTCAGGCCGGAACAAATTAGTTACCCTGAGGGTTGAACCCAACCACGGAGGTGATCGCGTTACGGTTCTGCTGCCAGGAGGCTTCGTCATGCCCCGGGGCAATCGGCTTGTCTTTGCCGTAGGAGATGGTGGAGACGCGGCTGGCGGCAACGCCCTGGGCAACCAGGTAGTCACGGGCAGCGTCCGCACGGCTGTTGCCGAGCGCCAGGTTGTAGGTCTCGGTGCCGCGCTCGTCGGCGTTACCCGCCACCAGCACGTTCACGGAGGGGTACTTGGCCAGCCAGGAGGCCTGCTTGCCCAGCGTCGCATCGGCGTCGCTGCTCAGGTTGGACTTGGCGAGGTCGTAGAACACGCGGTCGCCGACGTTGGCCAGATCCTGCTCGGTGCCGCCGGTGCTGGCTTCCGTGCCAGTGCCGCCAGTGTTGCCGGTGGAAGCCGTCGGGGTGTTGGAGCAAGCTGCCAGCAGGGCAAGGCCGGCGAAAGCGCCCAGAGCTTTGAATTTCATGATTAAACCGATCCCTGTCCTATAAAAATGGGTAAGCGTAAAAGTCTTGGTTGCACAATCACGATGATTATGCCCACATATCGGGCTCTACTCTTCCGTATGGCCGAGGGTCAAGCGCCTGATATATACAAATTGTGCAATACCATACGCTTTTCCAGCATGGCGCGATTTTCTTTTTGCATGTTGATAATTTGTAACACCCCCAAGCATAAACGGTCATAAAACCGACACCTTAAGCTTGGCCACAGCCGCTTGACATTTGGCCCCAGGCCATGTCTGCCCTGGCCGCTCGAAACAAGGCTGAATCAGGGACACCATGCTGGACAATGAGCTGAATAATCTTCGGCAAACCGCGCTGCCCGCCATAAAGGTCGCGGATGCGGCGGCGTTAGAGGAACTGCGCGTCGCCCTCATGGGCAAATCCGGCAGTGTGACAGCATTGTTAAAATCGCTCGGCGGCATGGAGGCGGAAGCCCGCAAGGCCGCCGGCGCCGAAATCAACCTGCTCAAAACCGAGATCACCGAGGCCCTCACCGCCCGCCGCACCCTACTGGACGCCGCCGCCCTGGAAGCAAAACTCGCCGCCGAGCGACTCGACGTGACCCAGCCGCCCCGCCCCGACCCCACCGGCGCCATCCACCCGCTCTCGCGCACCACGGAAGAGATCGCCGCGATTTTCTCCGCCATGGGTTTTTCCATCAAGGACGGCCCGGACATCGAAAACGACTGGAATAATTTCTCAGCCCTGAACATCCCCGAACACCATCCGGCCCGCGCCATGATGGACACATTCTATCTCAACGCCACCTTCGGCAACCGCCCGGCCGTGCTGCGCACCCACACCTCCCCCGTGCAGATCCGCACCATGCTCAACCAGACCCCGCCCATCCGCATCATCGTCCCCGGCCGCACCTTCCGCTCAGACCACGACGCCACCCACTCCCCCATGTTCCACCAATGCGAAGGCCTGGTCATCGGCGAAGGCATCACCTTGGGCCATCTCAAAGGCTGCCTCATCGATTTCCTCTCCGCCTTCTTCGAAATCCCCAACCTCCCCGTCCGCCTGCGCTCGTCCTACTTCCCCTTCACCGAACCCTCGATGGAGGTCGATATCGGCTGGAACCGCAAAACCGGCGAGATCGGCGGCGGCACGGACTGGCTGGAAATCGGCGGCTCCGGCATGGTCCACCCCAACGTGCTGGCCAATTGCGGCATAGACCCGCGCAAATACCAGGGCTTCGCCTTCGGCGTCGGGCTGGAGCGCATCACCATGCTCAAACACGGCATGCCGGACCTGCGCCCCTTCTACGAGAGCGACATCCGCTGGCTGCGCCATTACGGCACCTCCCCCCTCACCCCCGCCTCCCTGCACGAGGGCCTCTAACACATGAAATTCTCCCTCTCCTGGCTGCACACCTGGCTGCAAACCGATGCCTCACTGAATGAAATCCTTAACACCCTCTCCGCCATCGGGCTGGAGGTAGAAAGCGTCACCAACCAGGCCGACACACTGCGCCCCTTCGTCATCGCCGAAATCCTGGAAGCCACCCGCCACCCCAATGCCGACAAGCTGCAATCCTGCCGCGTCTCAGCCGGGGGTGAGGAGCTGTCAGTCGTCTGCGGCGCCCCCAACGCCCGCACCGGCCTAAAAGTCGTCCTCGCCCCCGTCGGCGCGCTCATCCCCACCAGCGGGCTGGTGCTCAAAGCCGGCGAGATCCGCGGCGTAAAATCCGAAGGCATGCTCACCAGTTTCCGCGAACTCGGCCTGGGCGAAGACCACGAAGGCATCATCGAACTCCCCGCCGATGCCCCTGTGGGCGCGAATTACGCGCAATGGGCCGGGCTCGACGAACCGATCATCGAAATCGCCGTCACCCCCAACCGTGGCGACGCCCTCTCCGTACGCGGCATCGCCCGCGACCTCGCCGCCGCCGGCCTGGGCGAGCTGCGCCCCTTCACCGTACCCACCGTGCGCAGCAGAGACCGCTCCGCCATCTTCTGGCAGATCGACTACCCCGAAGCCTGCCCCCTCATCTTCGGCCGCACCATCCGCAACATCAAAAACGGCGAGAGCCCGGATTGGTTAAAAAAGCGCCTGGAAAGCATCGGCCTGCGCCCCATCAACGCGCTGGTCGACATCACCAATTTCTTCACCTTCGACCTCGGCCGCCCGCTGCACGTCTTCGACGTTAATAAAATCAGCGGCAACATCCTCACCCTCCGCCGAGGCATCCCAGGCGAATCCTTCATCGGCCTGAACGGCAAAGAAATAAAACCCACCGCCGAAGACTGCGTCATCGCCGACGCCGCCGGCCCCCAATCCCTCGCCGGCATCATCGGCGGCGAGGCCACCGGCTGCGACGCCAACACCACCGACGTCTTCATCGAATGCGCTTTGTTCGACCGCGTAAAAATCGCCCAAACCGGCCAGCGCCACGGCATCTTCTCAGACGCCCGCCAGCGCTTCGAACGCGGCATCGACATGTACTTAATGCAGGACGCGCTGGAAGCCGCCACCGCCATGGTGCACGGCCTATGCCGTGGCGACGCCAGCGATGTCATCGCCGCAGGCACCCCCCCACCCTGGAACCGTTACGCCACCCTATGCTTCGAGCGCCTGAAAACCTTCGGCGGCTCCGACATTTCCGGCCCCGAGGCCGTGGAGTCCCTGCGGCGGCTCGGCTTCATCCCGGTGGAGGAAAACGCCACCGCCGTCACCGTCGCCGTACCAAGCTGGCGCAACGACATCGCCCAACCCCCCTCCCTCGACCAATGGCCCGACCTGCCCGACGCCCAAGCCGCGGCAGCAGCCCAAGGTGCCGGCGAAATCGAGCCCGAAGTAGACCTCATCGAGGAAGTCTTGCGCTTGCGCGGCTTGGACGCCATCACCCCGGTCTCCCTGCCGGTAGCGCGTCTCATCTCCGCCCCCATCCTCACCCAAAAACAGGTCCGCACCTCCCTGGCCCGGCGCACCCTGGCCTCACGCGGCCTGTTCGACTGCGTAACCTTCAGCTTCACCGACGACGCAACCTCCGCCTTGTTCGGCGGCAACGCAGAAACCCTGCGCCTGGCCAACCCCATCGCCGCCGACCTCAACCAGATGCGCCCAACCCCGCTGGTCACCCTGGCCCAGGCCGCCGCCCGCAACATCGCCCGTGGCTTCGCCGATTTCGGCCTGTTCGAAATCGGGCCAGCCTATAATGAAGACAAAACCCAAGCCCTGGTCGCCGGCGGCATCCGCTGCGGCAGCACCCCGCTCTCCGCCGTCAGCCCCGCCCGCGCATACGACGCGCTGGACGCCAAAGCCGACGCCGTAGCCGTACTCACAGCTTTGGGCGTCCCCCAGGAGGCCGTAACCACCTCCCAAGGCGGCCCCGACCACTACCACCCCGGCCAAAGCGGCGAGTTGATGCAAGGCCCCCAGACCACCCTCGCCAGCTTCGGCACGCTCCACCCCGCCCTCTGCGCCAAACTCGGCCTACCCACCGGCAGCGTAGCGTTCGAAATCTTCCTCGACGCCATAGCCGAACCCAAAAAACGCAAAAAATCCGCACCGTCCCTACCGCCCTTCCAACCCCTACGCCGCGACTTCGCCTTCCTCGTCAGCGCATTCACCGGCGCCGAGTCCGTGCTGCGCGCCGCCAAAGCCGCCGACCGCAAACTCATCACCAACGTAGCCCTGTTCGACCGCTACCAGGGCAAGGGCGTGCCGGAGGGCCAAGTATCCTTGGCTATCGCAGTCACGATCCAGCCGGAGCAGAAGAGCCTGACGGATGCGGAAATCGAAGCCGTATGCGCCAAAATCGTAGCCGATGTGGCCAAGAAAACCGGAGCCACTCTCAGGGGATAAGCCGCATGGAAAAAGACCGGCTGGCGGCATTTTCGGACGGGGTGATCGCGGTCATCATCACCATCATGGTGCTGGACCTGCGCACCCCGCATGATGTCACGCTGGCCGGCCTGCGCAGCGTCCTACCCACCTTCACAGTCTACGTGCTGAGCTTCGTCTACGTCGCCATCTACTGGAACAACCACCACCATTTCTACCAACTGGTAGGCCAGGTAAAAGGCGCCGTCCTCTGGGCCAACATGCACCTATTGTTCTGGCTCTCGCTCATCCCCTTCGCCACAAGCTGGCTCGGCGAGAACAATTCCGCCCCCTGGCCAGTAGCCCTTTACGGCTTCGTACTGCTGATGACTGCCATCGCCTGGTTCATCATGCAGGAAGCCATCATCCGCACCCAGGGGCCGGAGTCAGCGCTGGGCCGCGTGCTGGGCGCGGATTTCAAGGGCAAAGCCTCGCCGGTACTCTACCTCACCGGCATCATCCTCGCCTTCTGGCTCCCCCGCGCCGCCGAGCTCACCTATGCCATCGTAGCGCTAATGTGGGTCATCCCAGACCGGCGCGTGGAAGCTAAGATCGAGAAGGCCGAGTAAGCCTATCCTGACCAATCAACGCCAGCCCTTCCGCCACGGAAACAAACTCCCCGCCGGCGGAAATCTTTTCCCCACCAAAACGCCCCTCAAAAATCCGCCGCACCGCAGGCACGAAGGAGGTCCCGCCCGTAAGGAACACGCGGTCGATCTCCTCCGCCTTAACCCCTGACCGCTCCAGCACCTGGTCCACCGTAGCCCCCAATTTCGCCACATCCGGCGCAATCCAGGCTTCAAATTTTTCGCGCGTAATCTCCTCATCGAGACTAACCCCATCAAAGGAAAACTGCAGCCGGGCACTATCAGCTTGCGAAAGTGCCGCCTTCACCGCACTAACGGTCTGGTACAACTGATACCCCAACTCCTCGCGAATAAGCGTCGCCAGACTACGCAACGGCGCCGGATCAACACAAGCCCGCGCCACCTCCTCAATATCGCGCAGCATCTTCGGCGTCCGCATCAAAGACAACCGGTGCCACCGCGCAAACCCGGCATAATACTCAATCGGCACCGGCATATCCGACCCCATGGTCTTATACACCCCACCCTTGCCCAAACGCGGCGACACCGCATGGTCGATAATCCGGTAATCAAAACTATCCCCCGCGATCCCCACACCCCCATGCGCCAGAGACTCCACCGGATGCGCATTCCCCGGCGTAAACCGCAGCACGGAAAAATCGCTGGTGCCGCCACCAAAATCCCCCACCAGCACAGTCGCGGGCTGGTCAAGCGTACGCGTAAACCGGTACCCCGCCGCCTCAGGCTCAAGTGCCGTGCCAATCTCGCCAAACCCCGCATCGGCATAACCCGCCCGCAACCGCGTCTCGCCAAAATCATCATCGGCGAACTCGCCCGCAAACCGCACCGGCCTTCCCGCGATAATCCGCGCCCCCGCATGCGCCCCACCCAGAAGTGCCCGCAAAAACACCCCCACCATCTGTTCCAGCGTAAAAATCCGCCCGAAAATATTGGTCTGGGTAAAACTACGCTGCGCCAGATAGGTCTTCATCGACATGATCAACCGGCTGTCGATCGGATCATCCAGATAAGCGGCAATGCCATGCGGGCCGCCGGCATGTTCCAGCGCCCGCGCCCCGCCATGCTCGCGCCAGAAGCACAGCACCGTGCGGAACACGTCAAACACCTCGGTGCCCACCTCAAACCGCTGCGTCCGCACGCTGCCATCAGGCTGCAACACGGCCACCACGGTATTGGTGGTGCCAAAATCAATGCCAACAATCTGTGTCATCCGGGACCTTCGCGCGCAGGGAGCGGGGTTTTGGCCGCGAATCCGCGATGACGCAAGAGGCTATTTCGCCTTCAGCGCAAACACCCGCAGCGCCGAGGCCAAAGGCTGCGCCTGGATTCGCGCGGCATCGATGCGCGTTACCAGCGCCGAGAGGGCCAACCCCTCCTCCTGCGCGATATTATGCAGCACTTCCCAGAAATCGGGCTCCAGCGCCACCGAGGTCCGGTGCCCGGAGAGGGAAAAACTACGCTTTTCCAGCATTCCGGGCGTCAATCACATACAGCAGGGCCGGCAGAAACACGAAAGTCGCAATCAGCACCGCCCCCAGGCTCAAAAACAGCAGCTTGCCCATGCTCGCCGTACCCCGGTCCGCGCTGGCCGCCAAAGTGCCGAACGCCGTGGCCGTGGTAAGCGCCGAGAACAGCACCGCATGCGCCGTGGCCGACCCCAGAAACCGCCGCATCCCGGCGCGGAAATTCATCACGAAATACACGTTGAACGACACCCCCACCCCCAGCAGCAGCGGCAGCGCAATAATATTGGCATAGTTGATGGACATGCCCGCCCCCCAGGCAAACAACGCCGTCAGCAGCGCCGAGAGTGCCAAAGTGGCCAGCACCAGCAGGGATTCCCGCAACGTCCGGAACACCGCCAGCAGAATCACCGCAATCGCCACAAAAGCCAAAATCGCCGCCTCGCGAAACGCGTTCAATATCGTCCCCGCCGTGGCAATGGTGGAAATCGCCGGCCCGCCCGCATTGGGCGCCACCTTCAGCACGGCCTGCGAGAATTCCCGCAACCCCGCCGTGCTCTGCGCCTCCGCCGTGGGCAAAGCCTCCACCCGCACCTGGCCCGAGGGCAAAAACCAGTTCTGCGCCACCGATTGCGGCAGGCTTTCCCGCGTGATCGGCCCGGCATTCAAACTGGTGACGAGCTGCCCCAAAGCCTGCGGCAGAAACCGCGTAATCCCCGCATTCATCGCCAGCACCTGGGCATCGCTCTGCCCCTGTAACGTGGCCAAAGCCGTAGCAATACCCAGCAGCGGCGAGTCCTTCGGCAACTGCGCCCGCACCTTCAAAATCGCAATCTGCGTCTTTGCCATGGCGGCACGTATATCCGCGGCACTCACAGCCTGGGCGGGCGGGTTGGCGGCAGCCTGCAGCGTCGGCGCCAGCAGCTCGCGCGCCTGCGCCAGCATGGCCAATTTCACATCCTGCTGCTCAGGCACAAAAGTAGCGCCCGACAGCACTTCAGAGACCTGCGGCAAAGCCGACAACTTGGCCGAGAGCGCACGGGCGGAATCAAGATCCGGTACCAGCGCATCGGCATAAAACGGATTGGTGGAAGGATCAGCCAGCAGCGAGCGGATCGTCTTCATAGACTCGGTATTCGGGTCCTTGGTATCCAGCGGATTGGCGTCAAAATTAATATGCGCCACGGCAAACACCCCGGCCAAAGCCAGCACGCCAAAACCACCCAGCACCGCCCGGCGGTGCCGGCGCAGCCAGCCATCGGCCAAATCCCCGCCCGGCAGCCCCACGGGGATGTTTTCCGCCCGCGGCCGGAACACCACCAGCAGCGCCGGCAAAAACGAGATGGTGCATAAAAACGCGATGAACATCCCCGCGCCCGCAATCTCACCCAGCTCCGCCACGCCTATGAACGGTGTGGGCGCGAAGGCCAGAAACCCACAGGCCGTGGCCGTGGCCGCCAGCGCGATCTGCCCCCCCGCCTGGCGCCCGGTTTCCACCAGCGCCGCCCCCAGCTCCGGCAGATGATGCCGCACATCGCGCAGCCGCACGCAATATTGGATGGCGAAATCCACCGCCAGCCCCACAAAGAGAATCGCGAAAGCAACCGAAATGAGGTTCATCACCTTCACCGTCACGGCGGCAAAGCTTACGGTGAGCACAAGCCCGAGCAGCAAAGTCAGCAGAATCGGCACAATCAGCCGCCAGCTCCGCAACGCCAGAAACAGCCAGAGTGCGATGAGCAGCACCGAAATAATCCCGCCCAGCACCAGCCCATGCGTCAGCGAGGCAAATTGCTCGTCCGAGAGCGGGATCTGCCCGGTATAATCCACCGTAGCCCGTCCCGCCCGCACATCCGGCAGGCCATGGGCAACCCGCACCAGCGCCGCCGTAGCCACGCCGCCCGGCTGCAAACTACCCTGGTTGAGTGCTGGGTGGGCAATCACAAACTCCGCCCCGCCCGGATTACCCAGCAGCAGGGATTGCCAGGAGAGCGGCTCCGGATGCCCCGCCGCCGCCGCCTGCAAATTATGCTCAACCCCGGTAATGGCCGCGTTATAGGCGGAAATATCCGTGCCCGCCTGCACCCCCTGGGCAATCAGCCCCAGCCCGGTGAACAGCCCGCGCGCCGAGGGATCCGCCGCCAACTGCCCCAGAAACGGCTGCGCCGCGACAATCTTGCCCAGTTTCTCCGCCAACCCATCCGGGGGCAGCAGCAGCAACCCCTCCGAGGTATAAAACGCATCCCCGCTCTCATAAGTGGCGCCGTGGAAATTCGCCGTATCCGCATTCAGCGCCGCATTCAGCGCCACCGCCGTCTCCTGCGCCTCTTCCGTCGAGGCCGCGCGCACCACCGCCACGGTCACATCGCTGAACTGCGGAAAATTGCGGTCTTCCTGTATCTCCGCCTGGCGCCACGGCAGGCTGGAGGCGAACAGATGCTCAGTATCGGTGTCGATGGAGAGATGCGACGCGGTATAACGCATCCCCAGCCCCGCCAGCAGCAAAAACCCAATAATGCACAGCGCCGCATGGCTGCGCGCCGCCGCGACAATGGCGATAATAACCTTCAAAACCTCAAACCCTCACCTCAATGCGGCGCGTTAAAAGGCCCAGCCCGCCAGGAGGAGATGGGTATACACATCGGCCAGCACCATCTGCAGCGCTTCCAGCAGCAATATGGCGACGATCGGCGAGATATCCACATTGCCGAACACCGGCAGATACCGGCGGATGGGGCGCAGAATCGGGTCGGTAACCTTGTTGAGAAAATCCGCGATGGAATAAACGATCTGGCTGCGCCCATTCACCACGCCGAACGCGATCAGCGTGTTCACAATCGCCGCGGCGATCACGGCGAGGATCAGCAGATGAATGACTTCGCCGGCCAGCCAGAAAATCGCGCCCACCATGATAACCCCCAGATTTATGCGCCCCACCGTTAGAGGGCCGGGCCGCCGAAAGCAATGTCAGCCGATACGCGGTTGACTTATCCCCTCGAATGCGCGAAACGGCGCCCCCACTGGACCCTGAACCTTGTTCCGGCCGGGGCTGTAGCTCAGTTGGTAGAGCGCGTCGTTCGCAATGACGAGGTCTGGGGTTCGATTCCCCACAGCTCCACCAGGTTCCTAACACCCAGGTTCCTAACACAATGTCCGATCCCACCAGAGACGCCGCCTATTCGCTCCTGCACGCTGTCCTGGTCAAAGGCACAGCGCTGGACGCAGCCATGGATCGCCTCCCCAAACTGGAACCGCGCGACCGCGCCGCGGCCCACCGCCTCGCCGCCTGCGTCCTGCGCCACGCCGGCACGCTGGACCAGGTCCTGGAACCCTTCCTCCGCCGCAGCCCGCCCGACCAAATCCGCAACATCCTCCGCCTCGGCGCCGCCGCCTTCCTGTTCCTGGAAGCCCCGGCCCACGCCGCCGTCGCCACAGCGGTAGACCTCACCCGCAGCCAAAAACTGGCCCCCTTCTCCGGCCTGGTAAACGCCGTCTTACGCAAACTCGTCACCCAAGGCCCCGCCGTGCTGGAGGAGCTGGACATGCCCCGCCTGGACACCCCCGCCTGGGCCTGGACAAGCTGGGGCGCCAACGCCCGCGCCATCGCCACCGCCCACGCCCATGAAGCCCCGCTGGACATTTCCGTCCCCCCCGGCTTGCTTCTCCCAGCAGGCGAGCTGCTACCCACCGGCTCCTACCGCTTCCCCGCCGGCACCTCGGTGCACGAAATACCCGGCTTCGCCGAAGGCCAGGTCTGGGTACAGGACGCCGCCGCCGCCCTCTCCGCCCGCCTGCTCGCCCCCGCCCCCGGCGAAGCCGTGCTGGACCTCTGCGCCGCCCCCGGCGGCAAAACCGCCCAGCTCGCCGCCATGGGCGCCATCGTCACCGCCATAGAGCGCGACAAATCCCGCATGGCCACCCTCCAAGGCAATCTCGCCCGCCTCAACCTAACCGCCGAACTCATCCTGGCCGACGCCACCACCTGGCGCCCAGCCCAAAAATTCTCCGCCATCTTGCTGGACGCCCCCTGCAGCGCCACCGGCACCGCCCGCCGCCACCCCGAGCTCCTGCACCTGCGCAAACCGCGCGATGTCACCCAGATAACAGCCCTGCAAGACAAACTCCTGGACGCCGCCGCCGAAATGCTCGCCCCCGGCGGCCGCCTCATCTACGCCGTCTGCTCCCTGCAACCCGAGGAAGGTGCCGCCCGCATAGACGCCGCCTGCACCCGTCTCAACCTCACCCGCGCCCCCCTATACCTCCCGGAAATCCCCGAAGCCCTAACCCCCCAAGGCGACATAACCACCCACCCCGGCCTATGGCCCGAACGCGGCGGCATGGACGGCTTCTTCATCGCCCGCCTGGTAAAACCCTACCCGCAGGAAGACGGCGCGGAAGTAGAATCCGCCTCCCCACCCTGCCTTCTGGGCGAATTTCCCAGCTAGCCGGCCTCTCTCAACCGCCAGGCAATGGCAGCACCGCAAACGGCGCAGAGCGGGAACAGCAGCAACCCGGTATCGCCCGCCACGGTGATGGTATAGCCACCCATCAACCAGAGAAACGCCAGGATCAGCCGCTGCCATTCCCCGGCCAGGCGGAACAGCGCCGCCATGGCAATGGAGAAGGCGACGAGATCGTAGGAAAACCCGTAAGGTGCCGCGAGTACGCCAAGGCTGCAGCTCAACGCCATGCGCGGCACATCACGCATCACCCCCGGCCGCCAGGCCAACCAAACCAGCACCAGCGCCACCAGGCTCACAGCCGCCTGCACCGCCTCCGCCAAAGGCACACCGGCCCCTAAGCTGCGCAGCATGTAAAACGGCGTAATCCCGGCGGCCGGGAAAAACACGCTGAACGCCTGGCTGGTGACAATATGGGAGTCACGCGGCTGCACCATGAGGAAATGCCACCAGCCCTTTGCCCCCTCCACCGCCAGCGAGGCCACCACGAGTACCGCCACCATCAACACGGCCGCCAATATCACCCTCGCATAGCGCAGGCGCAGCAAAGCGGCCGGCAGCACCAGCGCGATTTGCGGTTTAACGCAGAGCAGCCCGCCCAGAATACCAGCCAGCACCGGCCGCCGCCCGGCCAGCAGCAGTGCCGCCACCAGCACCGCCCCCAGCAACGTGCCGTTCTGCCCGCCCTGCATATCATGCTGCGCCGCCAGGCTGGCCAGCCCGGCCAGGATCACCCCGCCCGAGAGCCCGGCCCAGCGCAGCACAACAGCCCCCAGCAACAGCGAGACCGCCCGCCAGACCCAGAACGAGAGCGGCAGCTTCATCCAGGCAAAGCCCATGGCCAGCAGATCCATCGTCGGCGGGTACAGCCAGGCAGTGGCCGCCGCCGCATCAGGTGCCGTGATATCCACCGGAAACACCCTGGCCGATGGCGCCGCCGCCAGCCCATGCCCCGCCAGAAGCTGGCGCCCCGCATACCAGAAGCGGGCATAATCCGATTGCGCCAGCAGCACCTCCCGGTCCATCGCCCCGGCATGCTGGCCGTAAGCAATCAGCATGAGCCGCGCGTTGCTGAGCGAAAACGCCGCATAAAACACGATGAGCATCGCCGTGATGAGGATGAAACCGACTCGCGGCCGGCGGGCGGGGGCTAACATGGACGTTTCTTATCCATTCCCCGGCCGCATTCAAATGCCCGGCTTGTGGTTCCCCCCCCCGCACGTCTACAAACACCCACCATGCTCACCACCCCGAATCGCCCGCTCATCGCCCCTTCCCTCCTCGCCGCCGATTTCGCGCATCTGGCGCAGGAGGCCATCGCCGTTGAGCGCGCCGGCGCCGACTGGCTGCATCTGGACATCATGGACGGCCATTTCGTCCCCAACATCACCTTCGGCCCCCTGGTGGTCAAAGCCATCCGCAAACACACCTCCCTCCCCCTGGACGCGCATCTCATGATCGCCCCAGCCGACCCCTACATCGCCGCCTTCGCGGAAGCCGGGGCCGACCACATCTCCGTCCACCCCGAATCCGGGCCCCACCTCCACCGCACCCTCCAGCTCATCCGCTCTCTGGGCAAAAAATCCGGCGTCGTCCTCAACCCCGCCACCTCCATCGAGGCGGTCGTCAACGTACTCGACATCACCGACATCATCATGGTCATGACCGTAAACCCCGGCTTCGGCGGCCAGGCCTTCATCGCCTCCCAACTCTCCAAAATCGCGGCCCTCCGCCGCCTCATCGACGATTCCGGCCACAACATCATCCTCCAGGTGGACGGCGGCATCACCCCAAAAACCGCCCCCGCAGTGCTGGAAGCCGGCGCCACCTGCCTCATCGCCGGCACCGCCGTCTACGGCGCCCCGGACTACGCCGCCGCCATCGAGGCCCTCCGCCCCCGCCTGCCGCAGCCGCCTGAATTCGGCCCCGGCGGCGGATGACACAAGAGCAGCGGATGACACAAGCGCAAAAGCCCAGCCTGACACGCCGCCTACGCGGCTTGCTCAACAGGCTCGACAACCTGCGCGGCGCCCAAGGCCCCGACGCCCCGGCCCTATCCTTGCGCGACCCCTGGCCCGGCGACCCCAGCCGCGGCGCCCGCCTGGTCAAAGCCGAGCTGGAATTCGCCGGCGCCGTCCTCGCCATGCCGCCCGACATCTTCGCCCCCACCAACGCCACAAGCCTGATGCGCGCCCATCTCCACGGCTTCAGTTGGCTGCGCGACCTCCGCGCTTTGGGCACGGACGCCGCCCGCACCCGCGCCCGCGCGCTCGTCTCCGACTTCATGGACACCGAAAAACCAGACCCCATCGCCACCACCCCGGACGTGACTGGTGCAAGGCTCACCGCCTGGCTCGGCCATTACGACTTCTTCGCGGCCTCCGCCGACGACGGCTTCCGCCAGGAGCTAATGTCCCGCCTGGCCCGCGACGCCCGCAACCTCGCAGCCAGCATGCCCCCCGAGCTGCTGGACCAACGCGCCCTCACCGCCCTCAAAGGCCTCGCCGCCGCCGCCATCGCCATGCCGGAACACGCGCCCTACCTGACGCGCACCCTGAAATTCCTGGCCCCCGAGCTAAAACGCCAATTCTACCCCGATGGCTGCCACGCCGAGCGCAGCCCCGCCGCCCATCTGGCCGCCCTGCAAGACCTCACAGAATTCCGCGCCCTCCTCCAAGCCGCCGGCGCCCCCCCACCCGAAGACCTCCTCCTCACCATAGAGCGCGCCGCGGCAGCATTACGGGCCCTACGCCATGGCGACGGCGGCCTCGCCCTGTTCAACGGCACCAAGGAAGACCTCCCCAGCCTCATAGACCTCGTCCTGGCCCAAGCCGGCCGCGCCCGCGGCACACTCTCCGCCCTCACAAGCTGCGGCCTGCACCGCCTCGCCGCCGCCAAAGCCGTATTGTTCCTCGATGCCGGAATCCCCCCCGGCCCAGGCCTGGACCGCTTCGCCCACGCCGGCACTCTGGGTTTCGAATATTCCTTCGGCAAAGACCGCCTCATCGTAAACTGCGGCGCCGCCCCGGCCCTCGCCGGCTCCTGGTCCAACGCTTTGCGCGCCACCGCCGCCCACTCCACCCTCACCATCGCCGATGTCTCCTCCTCGGAAATCCGCGACTCTGAACTGGGCCGCCTCCCGGCGGACGGCCTGGGCCGCCGCCCCACCCATGTAAACGCCCACCGCCAATACATCGGCGGCGTCCACTGGCTGGAAGCCAATCACAACGGCTGGGAAAAACTCTTCGGCGCCATCCACCACCGCCGCCTCGGCCTGTCAGACAACGGCGAAGAACTCCAAGGCGAAGACCTCATAGAATCCGCCACCCCCCAACCCTTCGCCATCCGCTTCCACCTCCACCCCAACGTCACCGCCAGCCTGCAACAGGACGGCGAAACCGTGCTCCTCCGCACCCCCTCAGGCCTCGGCTTCCGCCTGCACGCCGAAGGCACCGCCCCCCGCGTGGAAGAGAGCGTGTACTTCGGCCAAAGCGAACCCCGCCGCGCCGAGCAGATCGTGCTCCCCGGCCATCAGGACGGCCCGCAACACATCAAATGGACCATAACGAGGGTGTAACATGCGCGTACTGCTGACCGGCGGAGCAGGCTATATCGGATCACACACCGCCGCAGCTCTTGCAGAGCGCGGCCACGAGATTGTCATCCTCGACAATTTCGCCAACGCCGAACGCGACGTCCCCGCCCGCCTTGAACGTCTCACCGGCAAAAAAATCCCCATCATCGAAGCCGACATCCGCGACGTCCCCGCCGTGGTCGCAGCCCTACGCGAACATCCGGTAGACGCCGTAATCCATTTCGCCGCCCTGAAAGCCGTAGGCGAAAGCGAAGCCGACCCGCTACTCTATTACGATATGAACATCATCGGCACAATAAGATTGCTGCAAGCCATGCAGGAAGCCAACGTCACCCGCATCGTCTTCTCCTCCTCCGCCACCGTCTACGGCCAACCAGACTCCTCCCCAATCCTCGAGGATTTCCCAACAAGAGTCGAAAACATCTACGGCCGCACCAAACTCGTCATGGAAGACCTAATCCGCGACCTGGCCCGCACAAAGAAGCTAAAAGCCGCCGCCAACCTCCGCTATTTTAATCCCGTCGGCGCCCACCCTTCCGGCCAAATAGGCGAGACCCCGCGCGGCGTCCCCAACAATCTCATGCCCTACGTAAGCCAAGTCGCCACCGGCGAACGCCCGCATTTGCGCGTATTCGGCAACGACTACGACACCCCCGACGGCACCGGTGTCCGCGACTACATCCACGTCGTAGACCTAGCCGAAGCCCACGCCCTAGCCCTAGAACACATCGTAACAAACGACGTTTCAATCACCGTAAACCTAGGCACCGGCGAAGGCACCTCCGTCCTCCAACTCGTAACCGCCTTCGAAACCGCCACCGGCCGCACCATCCCCATCGTAATCGCCCCCCGCCGCCCCGGAGACGTCTCCTCCTACTACGCCAACCCCGCCCTGGCGGAGCAGACATTCGGCTGGCGCGCCAAACTAAACGTAGAAGACATGTGCCGCGACTCCTGGCGCTGGCAAGCATCACGCGCCGGGATCAACGATATCTAATCAAAACAATACCTAATCCCCGGCCACCAGCCCCAAAACCCCGTCATGCCGGCGCAGGCATCCACGTCTTTTCCTAACCCCCGTCATTGCGAGCGCAGCAAAGCAAACCATCTTAACGCGATACCGAAAGGATATTCGGCTATGGCTAAAACACCCACCGCGCAAAAGCTGGACGAAATTCAGGCCAGCCTAGCACTATTGCTCAAACCACTCGGTTTTAAAAAAGGTGGCCGTACCTTCAGGCGTTCGTTCGAACCCGGTGTCGTGCAGCTCATCAATCTTCAAATGTCCCAGTGGGGCGGCAGATTTACTGTAAATCTAAGCGTATTTATTGAAGAGGCTTTCACAGCTTATTTCTCACAACCAGCACCAAAGACGATTCCCGAGTATGCAGGCCAAATCGCAACACGTCTTGGTCATCTGTTGGGAAGAGGAGATTTTTGGTGGGAGCTCGATGAAACATTCACCATCATTCTAGACGACCTGACCCCAGCATTGATGCAAAATGGAATTGATTTTCTCGATCAGTTCAAGACGCGCGATGCAATTATCGCATCTCACATTAGTGCTGCTGACTGCCGACATCATGACTTAAGCAAAAGCAAGTTCATTCATCATCGAGCGCGGCTGGATGTCGCTATCATCCTCGCCAAACGTGGTGAGATGGATGAAGCCACTCGGCTCTTCAAGGAGCATCTCGCTCTCACAAGCACCACCAAGGCCAGCCAGCTCGAAAATATCTGTACTTTAGCGCAAAATTTGGGGCTCGGTGATCTAAAGACCTAAGCCAGCACAGGGCGGATGAGCACAGCGAAATCCAACGCTTTTCGACACCTAAGACGTGTAAGCTTCACCTCAACCTCCGTCAGCCTGCCACCGTGCTCAATGTCGTCAAGCACACGTCGTGCGAATGCACGCCTCCGGCGTGACGCGCCGCCAAGAGGCGGCGGCCTTCGGCCATCCCTGACAACATCTCCGCGCGATGGCATGCACAAACGTAGGTCGGGACATGGCGTAATCGCGACGGGCGTTCTGGGGTGCTTCTCGGATAGTCTCCGCGTGTCACCATCACCCGGAGATTTTTCATGGACCAGCAACATTATGTCGGCCTCGATGTTTCCCTTGATA
>JAMFRO010000003.1 GCA_026224825.1 bacterium
GGAGCCGCTGCGGTGACGGCGCGCCGGCTCGCAGAGCAGATCGGGCTGCGCCGGCATATCGTCCATTATTATTTTGGAACCATGGACGAGCTGTTCGTGGCGGTGATTCGCGAAGAAGGCGAAGGGACCGAAGAGTGGCTGAAAGCTTCTGCCGTCTCTACCGGCGATCCATTCGATCTTTTGTGGGAAATCAGCCGACAGTCAGCAACGATCATTCTTGAACTGACAAACATGGCCATTCGCCACCCCGCCATTGCCACAGAATTCAAAATTTATTCGGAGCGGTTTCGCCGCGTTATGGCAGAAATTCTAGGGCGATATGCCGAGTCCCGAGGTCTGACGCTGCCCAGTTCAGCCACGGCCACGGCGCTCATTCTTCAATCCATGGCATGCACCCTGGCAATCGAAGCCAGCTTGGACTTGTCCCTCGGCCATGGTGAAGCTGAAGCAACGCTGCGCGGCTGGCTTCAGAAGCTCAATGCCGTGGCCTGAATTGCACCAGCCCCATCAGGACAATTGACGCCAGCCTCCGCTCGATGCTATCACCATGTGAGCAAATTGGTTCGGCGGTCCACGCACCTCAGTTCAGAAACGCGGAGCATGACCTTGGCAAGACTGACGGTCCGGATCGAAAAGCGGCAGTGCGTGGGTAATGCCCGCTGTCATGCGGTCGCAGAGCATCTCTATCCGCTGGACGATGACGGCTACATCGCTATCGAAACTTTCGAGGTGCCGCCTGGTGAGGAATTGCTCGCGCGCCGCGGCACCAAGGCATGCCCTGAAACGCATCATTTTTATCACGGACGATGCAGGCTGAGAGCATTGGCTCCGCAAGGTAGACAGGCGGTGGCACCGCTGCCGATTTGAACAGTCTGGGGAAGTTGTGAAGGCACAGTACGACTATATCATAGTGGGCGCCGGCTCGGCGGGATGCCCGATTGCCGAGCGGCTTTCGGCTGATCCGTCGCACTCCGTGCTTCTGGTGGAAAGCGGACCACCCGACAAAAGCCCTTTCTTGCACATGCCGCGCGGCCTTGGCGTCATTCTTAACCCGGGAAATAAATACATCTGGGACTACCAGGTGCAGACCGGCGGAAACCAGCCCGCGGAACGCTGGTTTCGCGGGCGGACGCTGGGTGGCTCCAGCTCGGTCAACGGCATGATCTATATGCGCGGCGCACCGCTTGATTACGATGGCTGGGCGGCGATGGGCTGCGATGGCTGGAGTTGGAGCGACGTCGCCCCAGCCTTCGTCGCCCTTGAGGATCATGACCTTGGCCCCGGGCCGGAACGGGGCGCCGGCGGACCGCAGCACATCACAACTCATCCAAAGGGCGACCCACTCTGCGAGGCGATCCTCACTGCCGCGCAGGAAATGGGCATTAATCGCGTGGCTGACGTGAACGGGCTCGCCCCGGTGTGTGAGGGCGGCATGGGCTATCAGCCCTCGACACGCTGGCACGGTAAGCGCTTCAGCGCCGCCCGCGCCTTTCTGGAAGGAGCGCGCAACCGCCCGAACCTTGACATCGTGACGGAAACCGACGTGCTGCGGGTGGAGTTTACCGCCAAACGCGCAAGCGGCATCCGTGTTCGCAACAAGGCAGGCGAGCGCAGCATTGCCGCCAGACGCGAAGTCATCATTTCGGCGGGCGCGATCCAGACTCCGCTACTGTTGCAACAATCGGGGATCGGCCCCGCAGCATTGCTTCAGTTACTCGGCATTCCGGTTATCGTCGACTCCCCTGATGTTGGCCGGAACCTGCGCGAGCATCGCCACGCCGACCTTCGGCTGCAAGTGCGCGGCCATAGCCAGAACCGCGACCTGGGCGGCCTGCGCGCGGGATATTCGATGCTGCGCTACATACTCGGACGCACCGGGCCAATGACCCATTCCGCGCATGAAATCGGTGGTTTTGCCAAATCCGATCCGGCGCTGGATCATGCTGACTTGCAATTCGGCCTGCTGAGTGTTTCGGCCAGCAGCACCGGCAAAGACGGCAAGATTGCGCTCGATCCGTTTCCCGGCATCACCTTCGTCACCTATTTCACACGGCCGGAAAGCCAGGGCGAGGTTCGGCTTACCTCGGCCGAGCCCGGCAGCTCGCCCTATATCAATGTCAATCATCTTTCCGCTGAAATTGACCGTCAGCGTTTTGTCGCGGCGTTCCGCTGGAACCGCCGGCTGGCACAACAACCAGCCCTCAAGGACTGGGTAGTGGAGGAGTGTTCGCCGAGCAATGCCCTACAGAGCGATGACGACATCCTCACTAATGCCATGAGCCTGAGTGGATCCTGTTTCCATACAGCCGGCACGGCGCGCATGGGCAAGGATGACCGCGCCGTGGTCGATCCGCAATTGCGTGTTTGCGGCGTTGAAGGATTACGCGTGGCCGACACCTCGATCATGCCTACGCTCGTCTCTGGGAACACCAACGGACCGGCAATGATGATCGGGCTGCGGGCGGCGGATTTTATTCTGCGTAACCACCCTCGCGGGTGACCAGCTGAGCGATAAAAACGCCCGATTGACCAAAACGACTGCTAAGAAAAGGAATTTTTACATGAACGACCTCAGCGCTGGCGTCCCTACGCCCGATCATGTGCCCGCATCGGCCGTCTATGATTTCGATATGTTCCTCGATCCGGCACTGGTGAAGGATCCGCATGAGCGTGTGCGCCAGCTCTTGCGCGAGGCGCCCCCTGTTTTCTGGACGCCACGCAATGGCGGCCATTGGATCGTGATCGGGCATCAGGAAAACTACCTGGTCTCGCGCGATACCGAAGCCTTCTCCAGCGAGCTGATACCGCAGGCGCATGTCGCCGCCATGATGTCGATGCTGCCGCCGGGCATGGGCCGTCTGCCGCAGCCCACACCGATCAATCTCGATCCGCCGGCACACACCATCTATCGGGCGCCTTTGCAGGCCGCTTTCTCGCCGAAAGCAATGCTGGCGCGCAAGGAAGATGTGCGTGCGCTGGCCAACGAGCTCATCGATGCCGTGATCGAGCAGGGACATTGCGACTTCATCTCTGACATTGCCGAACCGCTGCCCGTGCAGGTGTTTTTGAAAATGATGGGGCTGCCGCTGGGGCGCTCAGCAGAGTTCCGGCAACTGGTGCACGAATTCCTGGCACCGACCGAACACCCAATGGAGATCGTCGGCC
>JAMFRO010000026.1 GCA_026224825.1 bacterium
ATATGGAGGACAAATTGACTAAGGCCAATTTGGCAAAAGACATCAACGCGGTCGCCCGCCTCCACGGCGTGTTCAAGTTGCGTTCAGGTCAGATTTCAAATGAGTATTTTGATAAATACCGCTTTGAATCCGATCCATCACTTCTCAAACGCATCGCCTAAGAGATGTCGCAATTGCTTCCGCGTGGGACAGAAATTCTTGCGGGGCTTGAACTCGGCGGCGTACCGATCGCCACGGCAATGTCCCTTGAGAGCGGCTTGCCGGTTGTATTCGTACGTAAAGCCGCCAAAGAATATGGCACCTGCCAGGCGATAGAAGGAAGAGACATTGCCCATCGACGGATCGTTCTCGTCGAAGATGTTATAACGACGGGCGGGGCCGTTGCTGACGCCGTTCGGCTGGTTCGCACGGCTGGAGGCGAGAGTCTCGCGGTTGTTTGCGCCATCTGGCGAGGCAATGTTGCGCCACACATCGTTTCTTTTCCAGATTTTCCGGTGTTCGTAGGCCTTACCAGAGACGATCTGAATTCCTAGCACTCGGCACGGCGGCAAGGTAAGACATCATGACACTCTACGACAATATCGGGCAAAATTATGCGTCGCTGCGCAGGCCGGACCCGCGGATTGATCATACTGTTCGCAAAATCCACGCGATGGTGAACGATAGTCGGCGCGACGGTCCCGTGCTGCGAGAGGGCTATAGCGGCATCAGCCTTAATCCTGGCTCTCCACGTTGCCCAATTCACCACAAAAATCATTGGCTTTCCGGTCGGCAACCAATTCGATGGTGCCGCCTAATCTCTCACCTCATCGCCGCCTTGAGCGATATCAACGGGATTTACGATGTCGGCATCAGCCACGATGACAGTGGGCTCGATTAAACCTTTCGACGCTCTGACCGGAAAATGGAATTCCATAGCGAGGGGCAAAAATAGAATTATTTTACTATATTGACTATAGTTTTTATAGACTATAAAAATCGTCCCTCAACACCGGGATTGGGTGCGTCGCCGCGTGGTGGTCTTCGCTTCTTGGAAACAATACAACGGAACCGTTCAATGTCTACTGCATCACCAGATTTTCCCATCCCGGCCACTCAGAACCGTAGGTCCATCGCATGAGCAAGACTTCAGAATTCCTTTGGTATATTCCCAATCAAATCAAATCCGGCCATCGTGGCGATACCAGTGTTGTCAGCACCAACAGCTTGGACGTGCTGACCAGCCACGCCAAGGCGCTGGAAGACCATGGATGGAAGGGCGCCCTGCTCGGCACCGGCTGGGGCCGACCTGATACTCTTACCGTCGCAGCCGCGCTAACCGCACGCACCAGCACGTTCGAGCCACTCATCGCCATCCGCCCGGGCTACTGGCGGCCAGCGCATTTCGCCTCCGCGGCCGCCACGCTGGACCATCTCACCGGCGGCCGCGTGCGAATCAACATCGTGTCCGGCAAGGACAATCTTGCCGCCTATGGCGATAGCGAGGGCGACCAGGCGCATCGCTACGGGCGCACCAAGGAATTCATGCGGCTGGTGCGTAAACTATGGACCGAAGAGAACGTCACTTACGCCGGCGAGCATTTCCAGGTCACCGACTCCACCGTGGTGCCGCGCCTCGAGCCCCGCGGTGAGCGGCTGCATCCGAAACTCTATTTCGGGGGTGCCTCGGAAGCAGCCGAGCGGGTATCTGCCACCGAGGCCGACATCCAGCTCTTCTGGGGTGAACCGCTCGAGGGTGTACGGGAGAGAATCGAACGGCTGAAAGCGCTAAGCAAGAGGCTGGACCGCGATCTGCCCCCGCTGGAATTCGGTCTGCGCGTCACCACCTTCGTCCGCGACACCACCGAACAGGCCTGGGCCGATGCCGAGGCGAAGGTCGCCGAGATGGCGCAAAGCCAGGGCTTGGACGACCACAGGAGGCGGCAGGTTGCGGTGGGGCAGCAGCGGTTGCTCGATCTGCACACGCGCGGCGAGGTGCTCGATGACAACCTTTACACAGCACCAGGCAAGTTCGGCGGCGGCGGCGCCGGCACCACATGGCTGGTCGGCTCGGCTGCGGATGTCGCCAATTCTCTGCGCAAGTACGAAGATCTGGGCATCACCCATTTCGTGCTCTCCGACACGCCGTATCTGCGTGAGATCGAGCGGCAAGGCAATCAGTTGCTGCCGCTGCTGCGCGGCCTTGATCAAACGCCCGCCCTTGTACCGCAAAAAACCGCACCGAGTGAGTTGGCCCTCGCCGGCAAGTAATGTCCACAAGTGAGGCGGCGGCGCATCCTGGAGATGCAAAACATCCGGGACTGAGCCATCGCCTTCCTGATCTGCAGGGCATACAACGCATCGCGATTGTCGGATGCAGCGGCGCAGGCAAATCGACACTTGCCAAACGCTTGGGCGCACGGCTCGGCCGCGATGTGATCCATCTCGACAGCCTGTTCTGGGAGCCGGGATGGAAAGAGGCCTCCACCGCTACCTTCCGCGACCGTGTCGCCCTGCAGTACAGCCGAACAGCTGGATCACCGATGGCAGAGTCGCGGATCTGGTTCTACCATCGGCCGAGCTGGTCCTCTGGGTCGAGACCCGCGCTGGCTATGCGCGGCCCGCGTGCTATGGCGGCCGGTGACGCATTGGGGAAGATCGCGTGCCGATATGGGCCCCGGTTGCCCCGAGCGCTTCGACCGCGAGCTGATGGGTTTTATCTGGAATTTCGACCATTCTGGGTGGCAGAAACTCGAAGAGCGCCTGGCCCAATACGGTCATGGTATTCCCGTTCTGCGCGTATCGAGCTTCGCCCGCTGACCACCCGCTTCACGGCACATCCGGCCGCGGATCTCTGGTGATGAAGCCGTTACGGTTCGGCATTTTCACGGCCGGCAGAGTTGTCTTATCCAACACTTCATTTTGCGGAATGATATGGTTGAGGTATAAAATATAGGCCGAGACGGCGTAGACCTGATCTGGCGAAAGCGATTGCGGCACGTTGAAGGGCATTGCCCGGTGGATGTAATCATACAGCGTGGTGGCGTAAGGCCAGTAGCTGCCCACGGTACGTATGGGCTTGGCCGAAGCGAGCGTACCGAAACCGCCCACCAGAGTGTCGGCCAATCCCCCGTGCCCTTGTGCGCCATGGCAGGCGGCACATTCGGCCGCAAACACCACCTGCCCCTGCACCGCGCTGCCCTGCCCCGGCGGCAGCCCTGCGCCATCGGGGCGTACATCGATATCCCATCCTTTGATCTGCGCTGGTGATGCAGGCTGTCCCAGATCATAGGGGCGCGGCTGTTGCGCATGGACACCGCCAGCCAAAAGCGCGACGATGATGCCGGCAAACACCCTCTTTGCCTCAACCATCATTCGTCACCGCCCCATCCGCACCCACGTTCCAGCTGTGAATGCCGTTATAGTGATACCCCGAGTTCAACCCGCGCGCCGCCACCAGCTCGGCATGGGTAGGCTGCCAATAGCCGGTCTCGTCGCGCACGCGGCTTTGCAGCACGGCAGGCTTTCCGTCCCAATGCCATGGCAAAGTAAAACGTGTCAGGCATTTTGCCAGCACCGGCTCCTGCAACTGAGCATTCTTCCAGCTTCTGCCGCCATCTGTGGAAATCTCAGCATGGGTGATCCGCCCGCGCCCGGACCAGGCGATGCCGCGAATTTCGTAAAACCCCGGACCGTCGAGATGCTGCCCGCCGGAGGGAGAGGTGATCACCGATTTCGCCTCCATGACGAAGGTAAACTGGCGCGCCCGGCCATCTTGCATCAGATCGGTATATTTCGAGGTCTCTTCGCGCGACTCAAACGGTTCATCGCCAAGCTTGAGCCGGCGCAGCCATTTCACGCTCATATTGCCTTCGAAACCAGGTAGGAACAGCCGCAGCGGATAGCCCTGCTCCGGCCGCAGCATTTCGCCATTCTGCGCATAAGCCAGCAGCGCGTCATCGAAGGCTTTTTCGATGGGGAAGCTGCGTGTCATCGCCGCGGCATCGGCACCTTCGGCCAGTACCCAGTGCGCGCTGCTCAGCACCCCCACCTCGGTCAGCAAGGCGGCAAGCGGAATTCCGGTCCATTCCGAACAGCTCAGCAGTCCATGCGTATCCGCCACGGTGGCATTTGGATTGCCCTTGGTCCAGCCTGGTGTATTGCCCGAGCATTCCAGAAAATACGTGCGAGAGACAGAAGGAAAGCGCAGCAGATCCTGCATGGTGAACACCAGCGGCCGCTCGACCTGCCCATGCACGATGAGCCGGTGCAAAGTTGGGTCGATTTGCGGCACGCCGGCATGGTAGCGCTCGAAATGCAGCCCGGCCGGTGTGATTACGCCGTGCAGATCCTGCAACGGCGTAACGCTGGAGGCCTCGCTACGGAACACGCCGCGGCTATGCGGGTGGCGAACCACTTTTTTCTCAAATGCCGAGGGAACGCCATAAGGTGGGGTCAGAATCGGGGTACCTTGCTGCGTGGTCCAGGGCGGTATATCGGGCGGCAGCACCGCTACATTCAGTGCATCCGCTTTGGCCCGAGATGGCAATGCCAGCGCAGCAGCGCCCAGGGCCGCGGCCGTACTGACGAAGTTGCGACGCCCGCTACGCCTGGGCGATGGCGTATCATCACCGCCAGTCACAGCCTGGGTCTCATATTTCGGGTCTGCCATGAGAGAGATGAACCAAGAGTTTGCGTTATGGGTTGAGCTTAAAGCATATATTTTCTATAATACAAGTATTGTTATTTTAGGCATGACATTTCAATGCCGTGTCGCTGCAGGAACGCACAGATCGATACGATCGTAAAATTTAACTCATCCAAGGAAACACCATGCAATATACAAAACTTGGCGGTACCGGCCTCACCGTGTCCCGGCTCTGCCTCGGCACCATGACCTTCGGCCTGCAAAGCGACGAAGCGGCCTCGCACACCATTCTCGACACCGCCGCACAGGCCGGGGTCACCTTCATCGATTCAGCCGACGTCTATCCACTCGGCGGCGACATCAAAACCGCCGGCCGCACCGAGGAAATTCTCGGCCGATGGCTGCAGGGCAAGCGGCATCAGTTCATCGTCGCGACCAAGGTCGTCGGCAAAGTGGGCGAATCCGCCTGGGACCAGGGCGCCTCGCGCAAACATATTTTCGATGCCATCGACGCCTCCCTGCGCCGCCTCGGCACGGATTATGTCGATCTCTATCAGCTGCATTCGGATGACCCTTCCACCCCGCTGGACGAAACCATCGCGGCACTTGATGACGTGGTGCGTAGCGGCAAGGCGCGCTATGTCGGCGTCTCCAATTTTCTGGCCTATCGCCTCGCCCGCGCACTCGGCCGTGCCGATGTGAAAGGCAAAACCCGCTTCGTATCACTGCAGCCGCGCTACAGCCTGCTTTACCGCGAAACCGAGCGCGAGCTTCTGCCTTTGGCGCAGGAGGAAGGGCTAGGCGTGATCCCCTACAACCCTCTGGCCGGCGGGCTGCTCACGGGCAAATACCAACCGGGCTCGGCACCGGTGCCCGGCACACGCTTCACTCTGGGCACGGCAGCCGCGCGCTATCAGGATCGCTATTGGCATGAGGCGCAATTCAAGGCGGTCGAGGCGTTGCGCCAGGCCGCTGCGGAGGCCGGCATCGGGCTCACTACAGCGGCCATCGCCTGGGTGCTGGCCAACCCGGCCATCACCGCCCCCATCATCGGCGCCAGCCGGCCGGAGCAACTCGCCGATACTCTGGCCGCGGCGGATCTGACACTCGACCCGGACATGAAACAAAAACTCGATGAACTGACGCTGGAATTCCGGCGCGGCGATTCCACACGCTAGGAGATAGCATGAGCGATATCATAACGGCACAAGTGAACATTCCGACCGCCGACGGGGTGATCGACGCCCATACCTATCATCCGGCCGGGCCAGGTGCCTGGCCCGCGGTGCTTCTCTTCACCGACATCCGTGGCGTGCGCCCAGTATTCGAGGCCATGGGGCAGCGCCTGGCCGCCCTCGGCTATGCCGTGCTGCTGCCCAACACCTACTACCGCGGAGGGCGCGCCCCTGTGGTCGATCCAACACTGCCGGTAGCGGATGAGGCCGCCAAGGGCCGCCGCGCCGCTTTGCGTGCGGCGCTAACACCGGAGGCCCTACGAGCGGATATCGCCGTGCTGCTTGATTACCTGGCAGCGCAGCCTTACGTGCGCGGCCTGCAAACCGGGGTGATCGGCTATTGCATGAGCGGCTCCTTCGCCTTGCGCGCCGCCGCCGATTTCCCGGACCGCATCGCCGCCGCTGCTTCATTCCATGGCGGCGGCCTGGCCACGGAAGCACCGGATAGCCCGCATCTCAACGTCGAGCGCATCAAGGCGCAGCTCTATTTCGGCCATGCCGAGGCGGATGCCTCAATGCCACCGGAAGCCATCGCACGGCTGGACTCAGCATTGACGCAAGGCGGTGTAAAATTCACCAGCGAGATCTACGCCGCGCGCCATGGTTTTGCGGTAGCCGATGGCCCGGCCTATAATGCAACAGCAGCCGAAAAGCACTGGCAGAGCCTGACCGTATTGTTCGGCGCGACGCTGAAGCCGGAGAAGTCTTAAGGTATCTACGTAAAGCAAAGGGAGAAGCATGAGTACCAAACCAGGCAACACCCCGGCTTTATATGACGATCTCGAATTGTTTTTGGCATATGACGCGATGCGCATGCAGGATGGCACCCTTAATGAGGTTGTCGAAATACCGGTACTCGTTTCGCTCATGCCAGAGCTTGCGGGCATTGCCGCTGCCGATCTGGGCTGCGGCACGGGGGCGATGTGCCGTAGGCTGTTTGAGCAAGGTGCGGCGTCCGTAACAGGATTTGACGCATCAGAGCGCATGCTATCCCGGGCCCGCGCACAAAGTCCCAGCACACATAACCTCCATTACGTGCAGGCCGACCTGGAGGTTCTACACCTTCCGCCAAACAGCCTCGATCTGATCCTCAGTAGCCTGGCGCTGCATTACGTCGTCGATTTCACAGCTGTGGCGCAACGCGTCACTGCCGCCCTCAAACCGGGCGGATGCTTCATCTTCTCAGTCGAGCATCCCGTCGTCACCTGTAACCGCCGCGAGTGGCTTCTGGGCAAGGATGGCGCACGCTCCAGCTGGCCGGTGGATCATTATCTCGATGAAGGACCTCGCGCTATACGCTGGATGGGTTCCGAAACTGTCCCCCGGCACCACCGGACGATCGCCGGTTACGTGAACACCCTGCTCGATGCCGGCTTGGTGTTGAATCGCCTTCTTGAACCCGGCCCCAGCGAGGAAGCGATCGCGAGATGGCCCCGCCTGGCCGATCAGCGGCGCCGCCCGCCCTTTCTCCTGGTCAAAGCAGAAAAACCCGTTTGATCAACGCAGCTTGGACCTGTCATTGCCGTGAGCCACGATCCGCCCCGAATCCGTACCTACACGCCGGACGACGCCGCAGCACTGGCCGCGGTGTTTTTCGATTCCGTACGCCAAGCCGGTTTGCGCGATTACAGCCCGGCGCAGGTCGCGGCCTGGGCCCCCGCGCCGCCCGATCCAGCGCGGTACGGTACATGTCTGACCCTGGTTGCGGTGGCCGAAAATGACACGCCACTGGCCTATACCGAGTTGGAGGCGGACGGGCATATCGACCATCTCTATTGCCGCCCTGAAGCCATCGGCACCGGGCTGGGCAACGCGCTTTACGATGCGCTGGAACAACAGGCCCGCGCGCATAAAATGCCAAAGCTCTTCGTCGAGGCCAGCGAGGCGGCGCGCCGGCTGTTTCACCGCAAAGACTTCACCGAACTAAGCCGGCGGGATTTCGCCCTACGCGGCGTGCCGATCCATCATTACCTCATGGAAAAACAGCTCTGAACCGCTTCAGCGGCGCAACCGCAGCAGGCCGGATTCCAAGCTGAGATGATAGAGATGGGGATTGCCCATGGCGGCCCAGTCGGCAAAGTGGATGGATGGGTCTACGGAATTTAACAGCAGAGCGATGGCATTGCCATGTGAGCAGATGGCAATCCGCGCGGCGTCATTCTCATTCAAAATACCGAGCACACAGGCCCTGACACGCTGCTGGCAGACATGGCTGGATTCGCCGCCGGGCAGCGCATAATCGAAATCCACCCAGGTTTTCGCCAACTCCTCCCGCCAGTTATCAACATCCACTGCGGCTAGGCGCCGCTCGCGCAGATCATGCCTGGTCTCGATGCTCAACCCCAGCGCGGCAGCCAACGGCCTGACCGTCTCGATGGCGCGCGGATAGGCGAAGCTGCGCCTGAAGCGAACGGATCGTACCGATGGCCTTGTCTTTGGTCCGGTTCTCGGCCCGGCGCATCATGCTCCCCAGGAGCTTGTCCATCATCGTTAGCACGGCATCGGTCAGGCTTTCCTCAAGTCGGATGCCGGCAGCGGCAAGGATCGCATGACGGCGCCTGTCGGGAAGTTCCGCCAGATGCTGCGGCGTGATGCGCGCCGCCTCGTCTGCGATCCGGTTGAACGCCGCCTGCGGGATCGTCGCGGCACGCGAGGCCCCAATTCCCAACGCGCGAACATGGTCGAGCCGTTCGATCAGGCGCAGGATATTGCGCGGCGCCGGCGACAGGGGCGGGTTGCGCAGCCATGAGAGCCAGGTCGCGCTCTTGTCGTCGCGCCGCGACAACAGGGCGTCAAGCTGTGCGCGTTCGGATTGGCCGAGATCCCCGGCGAGCACATCATGGACCAGATTCCCGGCCTGCTGCCGCGCCCGTCGCACGATCGCCTCGATCACCGTCACGGGTGGCAGCAGCAATCGCCGGCGTCGCATCTCGTCGATGACGATGCCGGCAAGCCGCGAGGGCTGGATCACGGTCTGCGCGATCGGCATGGCGAACGCGACCAGTGCGTGGAAATCCGCTCGACTGAAAACGAGATGACCGAAGCGCCGCGACAGGTCGGCGAGGTGCGTCCGCCGCGTCTCGTCGCGACGGGCGTAGTCGCGCCATGATGCGGGCAACACATCCAACTGACGGGCCACGAACGCGAGGATCGGCATGGGCGGCGCTTCGCCGGCTTCCAGCACACGCCCCGGCCAGCGCAGATACAGCATCAGCATTGCATAGCCGAGGCTGGTGGCGTCACCACGCCGGGATGCGATCAGTTCGAGGCCGTCACGAGTCAAGGTGAAGTGGCGCGCGATCTCGCGTTCATCAAGCGAAGGATCATAATGGCCCGCAAGCATCTCGCGGGTCAGCAGGTGTCTTCTGGCCAAGGTCGAACCCCTCCATGTCGCTGTCCGTCAGACGTCCGTTGGACGGTCACCGGGAATGTGTCCGTCAACTCTGGACCTTCGATGGCGATTCGGACAAGATCGCATGATGATGGGAAAACGGACACGATGGGGCGGCCCGTGGCGCTGATCGGCTATGCGCGGGTCTCCACGCCCGACCAGAAGCTCTCGCTCCAGCATGACGCGCTGGAGCGGGCGGGGTGCGAACGTGTTTTCGACGATCAGGCGTCGGGTGCCAGAACCGACAGGCCCGGTCTTGCCGAAGCGCTGGCCTATCTGCGCACCGGCGACACGCTGGTTGTGTGGAAGCTCGATCGGCTCGGCCGCTCGATGGGCCACCTGATTGAGAAGATCGGCGAGCTGGCGGCGCGAGGCATCGGGTTCCGTTCGCTCACCGAAAACATCGACACCACCACGCCGGGAGGTATGCTGGTTTTCAACATATTCGGCTCCCTCGCGCAGTTCGAACGCGATCTGATCCGCGAGCGCACCCAGGCGGGCCTGCGCGCTGCGCGCGAGCGCGGCAGCAAGGGCGGTCGCCGCCCCGTCGTCACCCCCGACAAGCTGCGCAAGGCGCGGGCGCACATCGCAGCGGGCCTCACTGTGCGCGAGGCTGCCGCTCGCCTGAAAATCGGGAAGACCGCCCTTTACAAAGCATTGGAACAACAATCGGTATGATCGATCTGGAAGAGCGTAGGCGTTGGAGCCCTACCAAGACCATCCTTTTGATCGGCCCAGGCGGTGCTGGGAAGTCCACGGTGGGGTCAGAGTTGGCACCACTGCTTGATCGACGCCTGATCGATCTCGATCAGGAATTCTTGCGGTTGGTGGGTAATATCGGCGAGTTCATTCGGCAATCAGGATATCCAGCCTATAAGGCGCAAAATTCCCTTCTCGCCAAGAATATCGTATCGGAAACGACAGAAGAGTTTGTGCTGGTTGCGTCTTCAGGGTTTCTGGCAAACGACAATCCGGAATCGGCCCTTAGCGCGAATAAATCTATTCTGGTATCGTCGTACTCCGTTTGCTTATTGCCATCGCGCGATTTGGAGAAAGCAGTCCACATCGTCGTGGAGCGACAGATCAGTCGCCCCTTCACCAGCGGTCGATCACGTGAGGAAGCGAGAATCCGCGAACGCTACCCGGTCTATGCCAGCCTAGGCGATTTGATCGTGTTCTCGGCCGCGCCGCCGCCCGATATCGCAAGGGCAATCGCCGCGCGCTTCCTCCCCGGAACGTAACAGAATGCCCGCCTCCGTGTCTGATATCCCCTTAGCGTACATAAAATGCACTTTCGTGTAGTGACCCCAAATAGGGGGGCTAGCTAGTGCCCGCAAGCTCTTGCGTGGCGCCGAGCAATCCCAGCAATGTGTGGCGCAGTGCCGCCGCGGCAGTGCCACGGGTCACAATATCAGCGGCGATGCGGCCTTGCTCCAGCACCAGCACGCGGTCGGCCAGGGCAATCGCCTCGTCCACATCATGCGTCACCAGCAGCACGGCGGGCTGATGGGCCGCACAGAGGCGGCGCAACAGCGCATGCATCTTGAGCCGCGTCAGCGCGTCGAGCGCGCCGAATGGCTCATCAGCCAGCAGCAATTGCGGTTTGCGCACCAGAGCACGGGCCAAAGCCACCCGCTGCTGCTCACCGCCAGACAACTCACCGGGCCAAGCGCGCTCGCGCCCCGCCAGCTCCACCTCGGCCAAAGCCGTGCGCCCGCGCGCCCGCGCATCGCCACCGGCCAGGCCGAGCACCACATTATCCAGCACCCGCGCCCAGGGCAGTAGCCGCGCATCTTGGAACACCACGGCAAGGCCCTCGGGCACCACAACCATGCCCGAGCCGCTCACCTCCGTGTCGATATCGGCCAGTGCCCGCAGAAAAGTGGATTTGCCCGAGCCGGAACGGCCGAGCAAAGCAACAAACTCGCCCGGCGCGATGTCCAAGTTGAGATTGTCGAGGACAGCCTTGCCTTCATAACCGCGCTCCAAGCCGCGCACGCACACCACAGGCTTCATCCGGCAAATGTCCTTTGCCAGGGGAGCAATGCTTTCGCCAGCAGCCGGACCAGAACCTCAGCGGTGAGGCCAAGAATGGCATAGACCACAAGCCCGGCGATGATGACATCCGTCTGCCCATAGGTCCCGGCCAGGCTGATCATATAGCCGATGCCGGATGTAGCATTGATCTGCTCGACCACAACCAGAGCGATCCAGGCCGCCGCCACGGCCAGGCGCAAGCCCAGCAGAAACCCCGCCAACGCCCCAGGCAGCACGATCCAGCGCAGGAATTGCAGGTAATTCAGGCGCAGCACGCAGGCCAGCTCGATATAGCGCGCCTCAATGCCGCGCAGGGCAAAATGCAGCTGCATGTAGATGGGGATGAACACCGAGATGGCGATGATCGCCACCTTCATCGGCTCGCCAATGCCCAGCCACATCACCAGCAGCGGAATGAGCGCCAGCACCGGCACGGCGCGTTTGACCTGCACCAGCCCGTCCAGCAGATATTCGCCCGTGCGCGTCAGGCCGGAGAGCAGCGCCACCACCACACCCGCCACGGTGCCAAACGCCAGCCCTTCGCCGGCGCGCACAGCGGAGGTGGTAAAATTGCTCTCCAGCCGGCCATCGCTGGCGAGCTGCCAGAAGGTCTGCGCCACGGTCCAGGGCGCCGGCAGCACGCGCGGATCTATCCAATTAGCCCAGGCGCCGATAACCCAGCCCAGCAGCAGCAATGCCGGGCCGAGCAAGATGCCGCCCGGCACCGGCTTTGCCAGAGCGAAGCGGCGGCGCGGGATATGGGCGCGCGGGCCGATGCGGATGGTTTTTGACTCGGGGGCTGGCGCGGGCCCCGGAGACGGGGCTGCGGGATGTGCGGCAGGCTTGAGGAGGACGGAACTCATGCGATGCTCCCGGACGCCTTGGCAAAGGCGGCCGCAGCCAGCGGCTCGAAGCGCCGGTCGAACAAGGTGGAAGCATCAAACACCGGCTGGCCCGAGACCGGGGCCAGCAGCTGCACAATCTGCTGCTCCTGGGCAATGGCCTCGTCCCAGGAGGCGGGCACGAGGGCCTTGCCGCTTTCCTGCACCAAATCCCGCGCATCCGCTGGCGCCAGCCCCTGCTGCTGCACGTAATAGCCCTGCGTCCAGGCCGCCGGATTGGCGTTGATCCAGGCCAGAGCACGCGCCCAGAGCTGCACATAGGCCGCCGCCGCCGCCGCCTTAGCCGGGTCCTGCAGCGTGCTCGTGGGGCCGTACAGCACGTTAATATCGTCGCGCAGCCCATGATCTATGGCGGTGGCGCCATCGCGCCCATAGCCGGCTAGATAGCGCTTCACGAACACCTCGCCCAGCGGCGCCACATCGACCTGTCGGCTGGCCAGGGCGTTGACGAACACATTGGTGGTGGAAGGCATCTGGATGAGCTGCGCATCGCCGGGCTTGAGCCCGGCGGCGGCCAGAGCACGGATGACGATAAGCCCCTGTGCCTGGCCGGGCGCGTAGGCGATGCGCTTGCCGCGCAGATCGGCAAGGGTCTTCACATTGGCGCCAGGGGCAATGCCAAGCCTGTATATTGGATGATGCAGCGGATCCTGCCGCCCCCATACCGCGGCGATCTTCACATCCAGCCCGGTCCAATGCGCCCAGAGCGGCGGCACGTTGGCGCCGGAGCCGAGATCGACTGCATGGGCGCGGATCGCCTCGTTGACATGCGGCCCGCCCTCGATGTTCGCCCATGTCACCGGAAACGGCAAAGCACTGAGCTGGCCGGAGAGGGTGAGCGCCGCCTGAATCGCCGGATCGCCAATGGTCAGGCTGGTGCCCGCTGGGATCGGGCCGAAGCCGTCGACCAGCGAGCCATCGGCCAGCGCCATAGCCGGCACGAAAGATGCCGCACCCGCCAGGAAAATACGCCGCCTCATGCCCGTAAGGCCGCGCCGCGCGCCATGGCAAACTGGTTCTCCGGCCGCGCCAGGCCGAGATTCTCACGCAAGGTGCGCCCCTCATATTCGCTGCGGAACAGGCCGCGGCGGCGTAGCTCCGGCAACACGAGTTCGATGAACTCATCGAGCCCGCCGGGCAGATAGGGTGGCATGATGTTGAACCCATCGGCACCGCCTTCAACGAACCATTGTTCCAACGTGTCCACAATGCTCTTCGGCGTTCCGACGATTGTAAAATGCCCGCGCGCGCCCGCTACTTTGAGGAAAAGCTGGCGGATGGTGAGATTATCCCGCGCCGCCATGCCGCGCAGCAACGCCTGTCGGCTCTTGCCGCCATTGGTCTCGGGCAGATCATCGGGTAGCGGCCCATCGAGGTCGATCTTGGACAGATCCACGCCGGGCGCAATGTTGCGCAGCATCTGCAAGCCCTGCGCGGGATGCACCAGATCCTGCAGCTGCTTGTATTTCGCTTCCGCCTCCGCCTGAGTGGCGCCGATGACCGGAAAAATGCCTGGCATGACCAGAAGCTGCTCTGGGCGCCGGCCATATTTGGGCATGCGGCCTTTCACACTGGCATAGAACTTCTGCGCGTCTTCCAGCGTCTGTTGGGCCGTGAAAATCACCTCACCAGTGCGCGCCGCCAGCTCCTGCCCGGGCTCGGACGCGCCGGCCTGTACCACCACCGGCCAGCCCTGCGGCGAACGCGCCACGTTGAGCGGCCCGCGCACGGAAAAAAACTCGCCTTTGTGGTTGGTTTCGTGCAGTTTTTCGGGATCAAAAAACTGGCCGCTCGCCTTGTCGCGCAGGAAGGAGTCATCCTCCCAGCTGTCCCAAAGTTTGGTCACGACATCGACGAATTCTTCGGCGCGCTGGTAGCGTTTGCCGTGCTCGACATGTTTCTCCAGGCTAAAATTCCTGGCTTCCGCATCGCTCGCGGAGGTCACAACATTCCAGCCGGAGCGGCCACCGCTAATATGGTCGAGCGAGGCGAATTTGCGCGCGACGTGGTACGGCTCGTTATAGGTGGTCGAGGCAGTGGCAACGAAGCCAATATGTTCGGTCACGGCCGCCAACGCCGAATACAGGGTCAACGGCTCGAAGGTCACGGCCCGGCCGGAGCGGCTCATCGATTCGGTATTATCGGCATTCTCGCGCACCGCCACACCGTCGGCGAGAAAAATCATGTCGAACTTCGCGGCCTCGGCCTTCTGCGCAAGTTCCTTGTACTGGGCGAAACTCACGCCAAGGTCCGCATTGGCGCCGGGGTGGCGCCAGGCGGCGATATGGTGACCATTAGCCTGCAGGAACACGCCTAAACGAAGCCGCCGTTTTTGCTCTGCCATCACCATTCTCCTCAGCTCAACACAAATACCATAGAGTTTATAGAATATCTAGGCCAGCGGCGGCGAGGCAACCTCCGCCGGCCGATTGTTTTTAGGCGTTCACTTTCGCCAACTGCTCCGCCGGGTAACGGTCGCCGGCCGTGGCACCGGGCGGAAAAGCTTCTTCCAGCGCAGTGAAATCCTCGGCGCTGAGCACGATGTTATTCGCCGCCCAGTTCTGCTCCAGATGCGAGATGTGCCGTGTGCCGGGGATCGGCACCACGCCCTTGCTCAGCACCCAGGCCAGCGACACCTGACCGATGGTCACATTATGCCGTGCCGCGACCGCCTCGATGGCCTGACGGCGCAATTTGTTGGCTGCCACCGCCTCGGGCTTGTAGCGCGGATGGATGGAGCGGCGGTCGCCTTCGCCGCTGCTCTCCTGCCCGGCGAGAAACCCGCGCCCGAGCGGCGAATAGGCGACGTAGCCGATGCCCAGCTCACGCGTGGTAGGCAGCACATCGGCCTCGAAATCCCGCGTCCAGAGCGAATATTCCGACTGCACGGCGGTGATGGGGTAGGTTGCATGCGCGCGGCGCAATGACACATCGGACACTTCCGATAGGCCAACGGTGCGGATCTTCCCGGCCTCAACCAACCGCCCCAGCGCGCCGACAACATCCTCAATGGGATAGCGCGCATCGTAACGATGCAGATAATACAAATCGATGACCTCGATGTTCAGCCGCTTCAGGCTGGCATCAACCGCCTTGGTCGCGGCGGCGACATCGCCATCCGGCAGCGTGCCGCCGAATTTCGTGGCAATCGTCAGACCATTACGCTTGCCCGCAATCGCCTGGCCGAGCAGCGTTTCGTTATGCCCCTGGCCATATCCCTCGGCGGTATCGAAGAAGTTAATCCCCAGCTCGATGGCACGATGCACCGTCTTGATGGATTCGGCGTCCTCGGCCTTGCCATAAGAGCTGGAGAGCCCCATGGCGCCGTAGCCCTGGCGGCTAACGCGCAGATTACCCAGCGGCACGAGATTTTGCGGTGTGATCTCGTTCATTGTGATTACTCCTTTAGGCAGTGTTGAAGAAGGCGGCCTGTCCACGAGGGACAAGCCGCCTTTGGCTTAGAAATTGGCGCGGAGAGTTAAGCCAGCCGTCAGCGGGTCACTTGGCGTGCCCGATACAAAACCGTAGCTCGATGCACCGAGTGTCGTGTAGTACCTGACGTTGAACACGTTATTCGCCCAGACGGAAAGGTCATATTTGCCACCGTCAACCTTCACGCCAACGCGCAGGTTGGTAATGCCATAGCCGTTCTGCCAGGAGTATTGTGAATCGTTGGCTGCCTCGTAGAAACCGGAAGTGTAGGAATACTGTGCTATGCTGTAAGCCTCATACTTCTCATTGATGGGATATGAATATTCTCCGGTAAAATTGCCATTCCATTTCGGCGCGAAATAGACCGGGCGGCCGGTTTCGTTGCACGACGTCGCAGTACCGGTATATTCGACAGGGCATTGGCCGTCGTCATACGACGTATAATAGGCGTTGTTATAGTCCCCATTGGCTGTCAGCAGCAGTCCATCAACCGGCAGCCAATCCACTTCACCTTCGACACCTTCGGCACGGATACCTTTGATATTCGCCAGGTAGGATTTGGCACCGTTGAGCGGAGCAATATTAGCCTGGTAGTTGTAGATATTGTCGAAATAAGCGTCCGCATTGACGATCAAGCTATGGTTGAACAGAGCCGCTTTCAAGCCCACTTCCCAATCGTCATCCACCACCGGGGCAATTTTCTCGTTCCCCGGCAGCACCGCAGAATTCAGATTGATACCACCAGACTGATAGCCATCGGAGAAATTACCATAGACCAGCGTATCCGGCGTGATCTTGTAGCTCAACCCTGCCGTGCCAGAAGTGTTGACCCCGCGGAATTCAGCGTCAACGTTGATGAGCGGCGTAAGCGAGGCCGGGATTGCTACGCTGGTTGGATTGCCGGCAGTATGTGGTGCAACAGCGAGAAGGTTGTCGTCCGAAACAGGCACTGCCGGATAATCGTTGGTGATCGTGCCATTCACGGTAGAATTCGCCGTACCGTAACGCCGGTCCTCGGTGAATCGCAAGCCTAGCGTGGCATCCAGTTTGTCGGTCGCATGCCAGGTGCCTTGGCCAAACAGGGCGGCACTATCCTCCGTGGTGTCAACCTTTTCGTCATACTGAGAGCCGGTGCCGATTTTGTCGAGTGTCTTGCCGCTCAGCGCATTGAAATAGGCCGCGGCATCCGATCCGTACTGATTGAGAATATAATTATCATGCAGGCGCTGATGGAACAGGAAGGTGCCTACCTGCCAATCCAGCGGCGTGCCGGTGGGTCCGGCCAGCCGGAATTCCTGACTCAACTGGGTGTCATGCGTCTCCGCCACGTTCACCTGCAGAATATCCAGCGGCGTGCCGTCACTATCCTGCAGCGGGTTGAAGTTATAGGCCCGCAGCGCGGAGATGGAGGTGAGTTTCAAATCATCGAACGAATAATCCACCTGAGCAGACGTACCATAGGTCGAATTCCTCTGGTTCTGCGCGGAGTTGATGGATGCGGCATTCTTGCTCGCGGTCGGCGACCAGTTGATATGGTCCGCTTTGGCCACCGTCTCCAGTGCGGCGAGCTCTTTCTGTGCGGCGGGGGTATTAACGTCGCCGGTGATAACGGAGGTATTCTGGCTATCCCGCTCCTGCCAATAATCCGAACGCAGCGTGATGGTAAGATCCGGAGTCGGCGTCAACAAAACATCGAAGCGCCCGCCAAGATGGTTGAGGTTGTTCACCGTACCCTGGGCTGTGGAGCCGTTGTTATTCAGCGTCCCATCGCGGTCGGTATTATACAGCGTCAATCGCACGGCGATTTTGTCATTTACGGGACCCGTTACCGTGGCGCGTTCCTGGGTATAGCCGTGATTTCCTGCCGATACCTCAAGCGAAGCACCAGGCGTAAAGCTCGGGGGCTCGGTGGTGATGTTCAGGGCGCCAGCCGCAGTATTCTGACCCCATAAGGTACCTTGCGGACCCCGCAACACCTCGATCTGCTGAATGTCGATCAGATCCGCCAGCGCCATGCCGGGACGGCCGAGATAAACACCGTCGACATACACGCCGACGGTCGTATCCAGACCATCCGAAGCCGAATCGACGCCAATGCCGCGAATAGCGATGGATGAGTTGCGCCCGTTGGCGGCATAGCTCACGAGATTCGGGGTGTTATGCTGCACCTGTGCCAGAGAGGTAATGCCTCTCTCTTGCAGTTGCTGCCCATTGAGTACCGAGATGGCAAGCGGAATTTTCTGTACATTCTCACGCCGATGCCGTGCCGTCACCACGATTTCCTTCAGTTGCCCAACCTGCGGTGCCTGCTGCGTACTCGCCGTAGCGGCCAGTGGTGTTTGTTGCGTGCTGGCCTGCGCCCAGGCTGTAGCAGGCAACGCCGCCAGCGCCGTACCCGCCAGCAAAAGCGCGGCACGCCCGCGCGCGGGCAAGTCCAGTTTCGTCATCATCTCGTCCTTCGTTGCTAAATGTCGTCCCAGTTGCGCCGTGTTAGTTTAGGCTCACTTGTTGTTTATGGCGCGCGAACAACAACACCGCCGTGAAGCGAAGCGTTGCGGCATGCGGAAGTGTATTGCGGCGGCCAAGGGAGCCTCATATTGATGCACGGTTGGAGCAGCCAGATGCGGCCGCGCTGTGGTCTCTGATATTATACATATAAATACAATAGACAATCTAGGCAATATAAAAAAACGGCCCTCAATCACAAAAAGCACAGATTTTCTGCAAACGATTATTGAAACAAAATTTTCTGCCGCCCTTACGCGAGGCAGCAGAAAATCTATGCGGGCGTTATCAGCGCAAAGCGAAGCCAAGATGGTGCAGCACATCACGCAACACATCGCGTCCACTCAAACTCCCCGCACCGCGCACACGCGTTCCCGCCTGCTCCGTCCAGTCGCGCTCCGGCAGATTCTGCTCACGCTGGAAGCTGCGAAGATGCTCGTCATAGGCGGCGATTCCGGCACGCTGCCGTTCACCCCATTCATATTGTTCCTTGAACAGCACAGCATCCTGTGGCAGGCGCGGCTTCACATCTGCCGGGCGCGCCGGATCAGGGTGCCCTATAGCGAGGCCAAACAGCGCGAAGACATGCGGCGGCAGACCAAGTTCGGCCGCGACCTCCACCGGGCGGTTGCGGATTCCGCCGATATACACCGCACCAAGCCCCAGCGACTCCAGCGCGACCACCGCATTTTGTGCTGCGATTGAGGTATCGACAGCGCCAAGCAAGAAACTTTCGAGATAGGTAAGCGCTTCGGCCGGTTCACCGCGCGTCTCGCCCAGCGCCGTCAGCCGGTGCAAATCAACAAGCCAGAGCAGGAACAAGGGTGCTTCAAGAATATGCTGCTGGTTACCTGCGAAGGCTGCCAGCCGCGCCTTGCGTTCAGTGTTCTCAACCGCAACAACACTCCATACCTGCAGATTGGAGGAGGAAGAGGCCGATTGCGCTGCCGCCACCAGAATCTCTAACGTGCCATCGGGCAGCCTGTCTGGCAAATAGGCGCGCACGGAGCGGTGAGCGAGCAGCCCGTCCAGCGTCTCGTTTACCGCGGCAACATCCGGCATATCGCCACGATAGCGCTGGCGCAGCCGCTCGGCCGTACTAACCCGTGCCGGCCTAAAAATTTCGTTCATATATTTGCTCCATTTTGCGTGTCTTTATCGTATCCAACATCATGGTTTAACGGCAACAGCCACAAGTCGGGCTCGCTCGAAGCGAATCCCCTCCGGCGTTTTCAGCACGTCAAGTTCTGCCTCTATTTCTTGCCGTGCCTGGCTCCGCAAATCCTCCGGCAGATGGCCCAGAAAATTACCAAAGGAGCTGGCTTGTGAGAATTCAATCGCCGCCGCTGCACTCGGGTGAAAATGAAGATTTGGAATCACATCAACCTGCTCAACAGTGAATCCGGCACCGGTGAACAGATTTTCGAGTTCATCAGCACTTACATGGCCCGGGCCACCGCTGCGCCCTTCGGGATGCGCGGAAAACGGCGCGCGTGCCAGCACCTTGGCCTTGATGGCCTGGATAAGATTCGGATGATCCTTGGAGCCCGTAGAAATGCCAAGCCGCCCGCCGCGCTTCAGCACGCGGAATATCTGCCTCAATGCCTCAGGCTTATCCGAAATCCAATGAAACACCGCATTCAGATAGACGATATCGAACTGCGCCTCGGCAAAAATGCCTAGATCAAGCGCATCGCCAACAACGAAAGTAAGATTTGCCCTCGCCTTGCGCTTGGCCAATTCAATCCGCAAAGGCAAAGGATCAATGCCCGTTACATGTCCATCAGCCCCAACCAACCCGGCCACATATTCCGCCAGCAGGCCAGTGCCGGCACCAATATCTAGCACCTGCACGCCCGCGGTCGGGCCCAGCGTCGCGATCAGCGCCTGTCCCGCCTTGAACTGGCGGTTCTGACTGATCTGTTCATAGCGTTGCGCAAGTTCCGGCGTATCCAGTTCCAGGCTGACATCAGGCATGACTTGTCCTCATCTACATTGGTATCTCGAACGATCTAAAAAGCGTCTATCGCGGCCAGCTCTTCTGCACTCAGCCGCCATTCCAGCGATTTAACATTGGCCGCCACCTGCGCAGCGCTGGTCGCCCCAGCGATGACACTGCCAACCAGCCGCTGCGCCGCCAGCCACGCCAGTGCCAAATCCGCCAAGCTATGGTCCCGCTCCTGCGCAAACAGCGTAAGTTTCTCAACAAGCGTGAAATTCGCATCGGTAAAAAACCGTTCCGCGCGCGGGCCGCCCTGCGCGAACCGTGTCCCCGCCGGCGGTGCCGCGCCGCGCTGGTATTTACCAGTAAGCAACCCGCCGGCTAACGGCAAATAGGGCAGCAGCCCAAGTCCGGCCGCCTCCAGCGCCGGCAGCAGCTCCGTCTCGGCCTTGCGGTTGACCAGGCTGTATTCATCCTGCGCTGAAATCAGCCTGGTCAGGCCCAGATAGCGGGTAACCCATTGCGCATCCGTTACCTGCCAGGCGGCATAATTCGACAGGCCGATATACCGGACCTTGCCGCTCGTCACCAGATGATCCAACGCCCGCAGCGTCTCCTCAATCGGCGTCTGCGGATCAGGCCGGTGGATCTGATACAGATCGATCCAATCCGTCCGCAGCCGCTTCAAACTGCCTTCCACCGCCTCGATGACATAGCTGCGCGATGCGCCGAATTTCTGCGCCTCGACATCGAATTTATTCCCGAATTTCGTCGCCAGCACGACGCGGTTACGACGCGCGCCCAGCACTTCCCCAATCGCAGTTTCCGAACCACCGCGTCCGCCATAGACATCCGCCGTATCGAACAAATTAATGCCATGATCGAGCGCCGCATCGATCACCTCCCGCGCCTTTTCCAGCGGTATACGCTGGCCGAAATTATTGGTGCCCAGCCCCGCGACGGAAACCTTCAACCCCGAGCGCCCCAATGTACGAAAACTCATAAGTATTCCTTATCCCTCTTCAAAGCACCGGCAAGATCTCGGAACACGCACCAGCATACTCCGGGCCTCGCGGTGTAGAAAACGACGTTCAACTGATCACGTTGAATAATTCGCCGGCAAGCTGGCGCGACGTAAACCCATCCGGCCCCACCGGCAGCTCACCGCCCGCCGTGGTGCGATGAACAATGCGCTCATCCTTCAGCAGCTTCCTGTCGATGGGGCCGACATGCGAGGTCGCGCGATTATCCCATTGCACCAGGGTATTTTTCTGCCAGCGCAGCCGCACATGGAATTCCTGCCGCGACGCCAGCTCGGTTTCGAGATAGCTCAAAATCGCGTCACTTTCTCCCGCCGATACACCGTGAATCGCCTGCACGAAATGCCCCAGCAGCAGTGCTTTGCGGCCTGTGACGGGATGCACCCGCACCAGTGGATGCAACGAGGCAAAGGGCCCTTGCTCCCGGTTGTCACGCCGCGGCGCGCGCTCACGGCCCTCGCGGTTGCCATTGGCCGTATGAATCGCCTGTAGCCCATCAAGAAATTTCTGAAACGATGGCGAGAGACTCTCGTACAGCGCCTCGGTATTAACCCAGAGCGTATCGCCGCCGACCGGGGGAATCTCAATACCGCGCAGGAAACTATAGGCCGCCGGATTAGCAACGAAAGTGATATCCGTATGCCAGCCGCGCCCCGGACGATAGCGGCCAACTGGACGCAGCGGCTGCTCCAGAGTCGGGCCGCGCGAATCATATTCACTATTTGCACTTTGTATCGAATGCACGTTGCTCTTGATCTCATGCAGCTCCAGCCCGTCATCGCTGATCGGATGGCCGGGCGTCACGCCGCCGAAGTAGCGGGTATAACGAACCTGCTGCTCATCGGTGATGTCCTGATCGCGGAAAATCAGCACCTTGTATTCATGGATCGCATCATGCAGCGCGGCAACGGTCGGTGCGTCGAGCTCTTCGCGCAGGTCGATGCCGCTGACCTCGGCGCCGATCACCAGCGTGCTCGGCGAAAAACGGAGCTCACCTTGGGCGAGCGATTCAGTGGTGGATTTCAGTGCGACTGACATTGCGGTCTCTCCTCTTCATGATGGTTCTTCGTCTTGGTTCTTCGTCCAATCGTCGCGGGCGCTACTAAAATATAATTTCAATCGAAATTATAGAGATATTGTCGGCGCGGCGCGTTGCCCCGCATTCATGACCACTCCTTAAACATCAGGCTGCGCGTATTTTCCGACTGTCCTCGACGCCTAGCAATTCGAGCAATTGCGTACGGTACGCGGCGAACGTATCTCCCAGATGAATATTATCCACGGGCAGATTGATCTCTACATTGGCGATAATCCGCCCCTGTTCCAGTACCACAACCCGCTCGGCCAGCTCTATGGCTTCATCCACGTCATGCGTCACCATCAGCACGGCGGGGCCATGCTTGGCCGAGATTTTGCGCAGCAGATGATGCATGCGGATGCGGGTTAAGGCATCAAGCGCGCCAAAAGGTTCGTCGGCCAGGAGAAATGCCGGCTCTCGCACGATGGCACGCGCCAGCGCCACACGCTGCTGCTCGCCGCCCGAAAGCTCATAGGGCCAGGCCCGGGCGCGTTCTGCCAGCTCCACCTCCGCCAGCGCCGCCAGCCCTCGCGCCGCGATATTCGGCCCATGCAATCCGAAGGTCACATTGCCCAGCACGCGTTTCCACGGCAGCAACCGCGCATCCTGAAACACCAGCGCGAAGTTCTGCGGCACCACCAGCGTGCCGCTTCCCGCCACGTCATGGTCCAAATCAGCCAAAGCGCGGATCAGCGTGCTTTTGCCCGAACCGCTGCGCCCGATCAGGGCCACAAACTCACCCTGCGCGATTTCAAGATCAACCCCGCGTATCGCCGGCCGGTCGCCAAAATTACGTGCCAGATTGCGGACATAAACCGGATAGCTGCTCATCACGCCCCCAATGCCGGCTGCCAGGACAGCACCAGTTTCTGCACCGTGCGGATGATGACATCCGTGGTGACACCCAGCACGGCATAAACCACCAGCCCAACAAGCATGACATCGGTCTGCGCGTAGCTGGTCGCTAGGTTGATCATATAGCCGATACCTGATGTGGCATTGACCTGCTCGACCACCACCAGCGCCATCCAGCTGCCCATGGACGCAAAGCGTAAGCCAAGCAGAAACCCGGGCAAGGCGCCAGGCAGAATCACATTGATCAGGAAATCGCCATAGGAAACCCGCAGGCTTTCCGCCAGCTCGACATAGCGCCGGTCGATATTGCGCAGCGCTGTATGCATCTGCAGATAGATCGGCATGAAGCTGGCCACGGCGATAATGATGATTTTTTCAGACTCACCAATCCCGAACCACAGCATGAAAAACGGCAGGATCGCATAAAGTGGAATGGAACGTTTCACCTGCACCACGCCATCCAGCAAATAGCCACCGAATTTCGACAGCCCCGTGATCAGCGCGGCCAGGACCCCGGCCGCCGTACCAAAGGCCAGGCCAGAGAAGGCACGCTCCGCCGAAACCAATAGATTGGCCTGCAGCCGGCCTTCCTGGAGTAATTGCCAGGATGTTGTCACGGCCACCCAGGGGCCAGGCAATATGCGCGGGTCAATGAAACCGCTCTGCGCCCCCCAGCTCCAGAAGATCAGCAGCAGCACCGGCCCGAGCATCAGCCCATAGGGATGACTCTTGCCGACACTCAAGCGCCGCTGGCTGCGCTGGCGCGAGGGTGCCGCGGTATCCGTGGCGATAGCCAGCTTGGCAACAACAGGAGGAATGGGAGCGATAAAGGTCACGATGATGACATCCTGTCTGTTAAGAAAAATCCAGTGCTATCCGGGAAGACTGTTAAATCCATTACCCGCGGTCGCCTCGAAGCGGCGGTCGAAAATCGTCGCGGCGTCAAACCGCGGATGGCTGGTCTGGTCGGCCATGAAATCCGCGGTTTGCTGATAGCTCTTGATAATCGTATCCCAATTCGTCGGGATAACCGGGTTGCCTGTCCACCTTACGATATAGGCTGCGTCGTCCGGCGAGAGGCCGAGCGTGTCGATATAATAGGCATTGATCCATTGCTGCCGGTTGAGCTGAATCCAGCGCTGCGCCCGGCCCCAGGCAAACAAATAAAGCTGGAGTGCCGCCACCTTCGCAGGGTCCTGTAAAGTTTCCGCCCGTGCCCACAGATTGACCGGATTTTGCGGGAGCCCATGCGGCGTCAGAATCCTCGCGCCATCCTTGCGATATTCATCGAGATAACGCTTTACGGTAATGCCGCCGATCGGTGCCGCATCGACCAGATTGGAGACCAGTGCATTAAAATACACCTGTCCGGTGGAAGGAAGCTCCACCAGCGTCACGTCCGATTGCTTGAGCCCGGCCAGCACCAGTGTGCGCAGCACCACGGAGCCCTGCATCTGTCCGGGGCTATAGGCGATCTTTTTGCCGCGCAAATCGGCGAGGGTCTTGATCTGCGCTTTCGGCGCAATGCCATAGACGACTTCCGGCGGATCGGTGTCTTTTCGCAATGTCACCGCGACAATACGTGGATTGAGCCCGATGAATTGGCACTCAATCGGCGGAATATCATTCCCCGCCGCCAGGTCGAGTGCATTGGCATGAAACGCCGCGATCGAGCTCGGGCCGCCGGTGATGTTTACCGTTTCAAGTTGGAAAGGCAATTTATCCAGCTCGCCGGAGAGGCGTAGCGCCAGATCGGTCGCGGCACCCACCACAAGCCTCGTCTGCGGCGTCAGGGCGCTGGCGTCAGCCCTTGCCACCCGCAGGCTCAACCCGGCGGCAAACGGCGCACAGACCGCCCCTGCCACCAGCGCCCGGCGAGACAAACGGAAATTCTTTGCACTGCGATCCATATCCCTTGTCACCCGATCACGTCGAACAGCTCGCCTTCGAGCGGGTGGCTACGGAAGCCATCTGGTCCCTGCGGCAGTTCACCGGCCACGGTGATCCGACGCACAACACGCTTGGCCGAGAAATGCGCATAATCAATCGGCCCGGCATGGGCGGTCGCCTGATTATCCCAGATCACCAGCGTGCCCGGCGCCCAATGCACACGGAAGCCATATTCCGGCCGGATGGATTCGCCGCGCACAAGGTCCAAAATCGCCTCGCTCTCGCGCTGTTTCATCCCGACAATATGCCCACTGCGCCCGCCAGGGCTGATGAACAGAGACTTCTTGCCCGTCATGGGATGGACACGCACAAGCGGATGCACCGAAACAAACGGCCCAGCCTTGCGTCCATCGCGGCGAGGCGGGCCTTGCATATCATAGGCGCTGGCGCCGTTCACATATTGCAGCCCATCGATCAGGGCTTTGATCTGCGGCGAAAGATTCTCATACGCCGCCTGCAAATTCGTAAACAACGTGTCCCCTCCATAGGGCGGGATCTCGACGCCGCGTAAAATTGAATAGCTGCTCGGATTGGCGACGAAGGTAATATCGATATGCCAGCCATTACTATCGCGCGGGCCCCGGGCAGTGGGAATATTGAGGTCAACGCGGTTCCGCTCGACATAGTCCGAAGCATGGCGCTCCCAAATTTCCGGATGATCGGGAAGGCCCTCGGCAATGGGATGCGCCGGGGTAAGCGGCCCCAGATACCGGCCGAAGCGCAGCTGGTCCTCATCGCTGATCTCCTGATCGCGGAATACAAGCACCTTCCAATCGTTCAACGCCTGCCGAATCTCCGCCACGGTCTCGGGCTTAAGCGGCTGGCGCAGATCAAGACCCGTAACCTCAGCGCCGATTACCGGCGTGGCGGGGGCGATTTGTATCGTCGTTTGTGTTTTGACAGCGGCGGACATGGCAATAACCCTCGGCGTTTGAACGAAACCCGGAACCAGCCCGAACGCAGACAAGGCTCCACCCAGGCATTAGGAAAATCTTCTAATAACTATAAAGTCAATAGGCAAGGGGTGTTTTGTCGCTCACAACTATCTTCACACATCACGGCGCCCGCACATCTCTGCGGAGCCTTTTTTATGTGACAAATATCATCAAGACATGCGGGTTTATGGCCTAAATCGCGCCTAACTCCGTCTATTATCCGCATAAACATGAAAACCACAACTATCCTGCATAAATCACACCAGCAGATGGATCATCTCGTTCATGCTACCCTTTGAAAAGGTCCTTCGCATCAACCCCAGGTAACGTAGAATAACTTTCTCTGTTAATGACTTCCGCAAAGCTTGTTTATAGAAGTATTATGCCGGCCTTACGCGGGAAACGCGCTATAGGGTGTTTCCCGCCGAGGGGAACATCACGCCTTCAATGCTAACTGCACTAACGAAAGCGCTGGGTTTGTAGCGCGACAATCTGGATGAGAAGGAGCGGCGATCTGGATGAGAAGAATCTGGCCGCGATGTGGTTGAGGGTATCGTGTTTGCGGTTGAATGCAAGTGCTCTTGGCGGTTGATTGTCGCAGCGCGGCAATCAGGCGGCGTCAATCAGCTGGCTCAGTTTCCGTGATTGTCTTTTGTGTTTGTCGTGCTGCTGGCCGGCCGACGGTTTGTTTGCGGTCGAGTGCGGCGCGGCGCCGGTAGCTTTCCACGTTCATTTCTAGAATGGTTGAGTGATGCACGAGGCGGTCGACGGCGGCGAGCGTCATGGCTTGATCACCGAACACCTCATGATGCCGCTGATCTTGATCGGCGAGTCACTCATGTTTCGGTTGTTGACCCCCATCACCCGCTTTTTGGGACCCGTTTACGGATTTCTGAACGCCATTCTTGCCGTGGAGAGGCTGTGGTCGTGCTTATTTTGGCCGATGGGCGGGAGCGATCGGTTCCGCGTGCTGCAACGGATTTAGCTGACGATCCGATTCTACATTCAAGCATCCACCGACAAGCCCAAATTTCCATGCGGAGCCTTTTGCCATTGGCGAATCACCTTCGAATTATGCTTCGCTGCCAAGATGAAGACTGTGGTGGTGAAGCGCTGCCAGGTCGATGGCCTGCACCCTCAGCATGCAACGGAACAGATCCAGCCGCCGGAATTGGTGCCACGGTTGTGGTGCCAACTTCCAGTGACGACACAACAACAGTTGGCACAGCAGGTGGCACAACTGGTCCAGCGCCTGCGATTGTCTGCCGGCCCGTGCGAGGAGGGGCCTGATGTTAAACACCTCACTGGCGGTTGAGGAGCGGATCACGACCGCGCACCGGGCCAAGCTGGCCTATGTATATGTACGGCAGTCGTCTCCGGGGCAGGTCCGGCATCATCAGGAAAGCACTGAGTTGCAGTATCGTCTTGTCGAGCGGGTCGTCCTGCTTGGCTGGCCGAGAGAACGTGTGCAGGTCATCGATGATGATCTCCGCAAGTCCGGTGCTTCGAGCGATGAGCGTTTTGGCTTCCAGCGGTTGATCGCGGAAGTAGGGTTGAACAAGGCCGGGCTGGTGATCAGCCTGGACGCGTCGCGGCTGGCCCGCAATAATCGTGACTGGCATCAACTCCTTGAATTATGCTCGGTCTTCGGTGTTTTGATTGCCGATGGTGAGCGGCTCTACGATCCGGGCGTCTACCATGACCGCCTGCTTTTGGGCCTCTCGGGCATTATGAGTGAGGCGGAACTGCACCAGATCCGGATGCGCCTGCACCAAGGTGAGCGACAGAAGGCGGCGCGCGGTGACTTGCGGTTGCCACTGCCGGCCGGTGGCAAGCCCCCGATGACTGGTCCACTTCATGTGTAGTTAATCTGGTGTTTTTGGACGGTGGTTAATTTGAAGGAGGCCGCGTCTTTAAGCCCCGGTTGCGGCGCCGGCCACAGCAATACCTCTGGTGCCGGCGGCCTGTAGCCGAGCGATGAGTGCGGCCGGATCGTGTTATATTGCCGGCGCCAGGCTTCGATCAAAATCCGGGCCTCCTGCAACGTGTAGAAGATTTCTCCGTTGAGGAATTCGTCGCGCAGCCGGGCATTGAAGCTCTCGATATAGCCGTTCTCCCACGGGCTTCCTGGCGTGATATAAGCGGTCTGGGCGCCAACAGCGGCGATCCAACCCTGCACGGCTTTAGCGATGAACTCGGGCCCGTTGTCTGAGCGGATATGCCCCGGCACACCGCGCAGCATGAACAAGTCGGAGAGGACATCGATGACATCGTTCGAATTCAGCCGCCGGGCGACGCGGATCGCCAGTGCCTCGCGGGTAAATTCGTCGACGATGTTCAGCATCCGGATCTTACGCCCGTCATGCGTGCGGTCCTCGACAAAGTCATACGACCAAACATGGTTGGGGCGCTCAGCACGGAGCCGCATGCACGAAGCCTCGTTCAGCCAAAGCCGTGCCCGCTTTGGCTGCCGTTGCGGAACCTTAAGCCCTTCTCTGCGCCAAATGCGAGCCACGCGTTTCTTGTTAACGGCCCAGCCAGCCTGATGCAGCAGCGCCGTGATGCGCCGATAGCCGTAGCGGCCATACTGCCGCGCCAGCTCGATGATGTCCGCTGTCAGCGCAGCTTCGTCATCGGCAGTCTTGGGAACCAAGCGTTGTGTGGTGCGATGCTGCCCAATTACGCGGCAGGCAAATCGCTCCGACACGCCAAGCGCCTCTACAACATGCTTGATGCCAGCCCGGCGCCGCGCCGGGCTCAAAACTTTCCCGAAGCCACTTCCTTCAGCACCAGCTTCTCCAGCGTCAAATCCGACACCGCACGCCGCAGCCGGGCGTTCTCAGCCTCCAGTTCCTTCATGCGCTTCACCTGGTCGACCTTCAGCCCACCATACTCCTGGCGCCACCGGTAATACGTCGCGTCGGTCACACCAATCGACCGGATCGCATCAACAGCCGACTTGCCCTGCGACGTCAAAACCTCGACCTGACGAAGCTTCGCGATGATCTCCTCAGGCTTGTAAATCTTCCGCGGCATCGCCCACCTCCACACAAAAACTACATCAATGGTGGATCAGTTCTAGGGGGTTGGACCAATGACAAATCGGTCCAGCAGCTCGCCGGCGCATTTGATCGACATGCCGAGCGCCCGCGCCAAACTCGTCGCCGAAAGCAGCGGCGCCGCCGCGAGCAGATCGATCGCCTGCGCCGCCCGTGAATTGCGCCGCCGCTGGCTGGTCTTGCCGCGCGCCGCTACCCACCCACGCTGCAGAGTCCGCAACATCTCCAGCTGGTCAGCGGCCTCTTCCGCGACAGCGTCAAAGAACGCTCCCACCCATTCCGAGTAGGTGTCCGGTGCATCGGCACGCAGGGCAAAGGCTCCGGTCAGCGGCACCGGCGCACGCAATAGACCGGCCCGCCGCCAGTAGCGTATGAGGGCGGCACGCAATGGCGGCCGGGTGCCGCCGCGATCCAGCCAGGACCACACCCCTTGCGCGGCGGCAAGGAGGCCGCCGGGCAAAACCGCCGTCAGATGCTGCTCGGCCTGCTGCACCTCACCTTCCTGATCAAAATCAGGATCTGTGATCCACTGATGCAGGTTTAGCGCTGCCCGAGCCGCTTCAAAAATTTGACCGCGATCAATGATCCGCAGCTCGCCTTCCATGCGCAGGCGCAGCCCTTCAAGCACAGCGGCCAGATGCCAAGGGTCGATCTGCTGGCCGTCGACCGCGGCTTGGCGGCGCACGGCATCGAGCCGGGCGCGGTGCAAAAAGGCCGGCAGGAGGGGATGATGCTCCAGCGCCTGGTCGAGCCGGGCAATATTAGCGGCGGCGCGCGCATGTGATGCCAGCAAATCCGGGTCTGCCAGTAGCGGCCCGCCGCGGCGTGACGGAGGGGACAACTCTATCATCTGCGCCCGCGCCGCAGCTTGGGTTGGGCGCCCGGGAGATCAAACCGGGAGTGGAAAAACTCTGGTCGGTTAGGCTGCGCACGCGAGTTCTGCCGACACCTTCAGTCGACCGTCCAGCACGGCAGCACGGACGACGGATATGCGATGTGCCCCCTGTGGCGACCACCTCATCCGCTGCTTCTTGGCCATACGCGTGTTGGCTATCTCGTCCACGCATCCTTCCGCCCGCGAAGTTGAAATAGGAAGCTTGGATCTGTAGCGCGCGCCGTAGTCGATGAGCGACGCGGTGCTGTTTGCGAGATAACGGCGCAGGTCGTCACAATTCCAGAGCAGCCGTGCAACCTTCGGACGGAATTTTTCTCCGTTCAAATGCGCCACCTCAGACGTCATGTGGCGCAGGCCAATCAGTTCGTCGTGAGCCTCCGAGTGGTAGCCATTCCAGATGAGGTGTCTGAGGCGACCGATCCTGTATGCAACCATATCCAATCCCGCTTGGTGTCGTGGTTCAAGCGCATATACGCCCCGCAGCGCTTGTTCGATATGTTGAACGCGCATCGAAATGTGCCACCAGTCCAGTATACAAGTGACGGGTTCACGGACCGCGGCACGGATCAAGCCGGGTAGTGCCGCTTCCCCGTCACTCAGGACAGTGACTGAACTGCCCGGCTGCCACCCTCGCTCTTGCAGAGCCTGGCGTATCCCTGCCAGTGGCGATACTGCGCCCTTGGCGGCAAAGGCGAAGCGCCGAGGCGGGCGACCGGACACTTCTACTTTGCCGACCGTCACGTCGATATGTCGCGTCTGATACCCCGGCGCCGCACGAATGTGCGCACCGTCGATGAAAACGATCATCTCGGCGTCACGATTGGGTCCAGCATCAACGTTTGGCTGGGCTGCAGCTTGGCTCTCCAATTCAGCGGCAACCCGATGCGTGCGATTGCGCATCGTCGCATGATTAGGTGGTTCGCAGGGCAAAAGCATGGCCAATAGCCTGGCCGTCTCGCGGTATGAATGTTTGGCACTGAGCTCAGCCTGAAGCCGCCGCATTTCCGGCGTGCAGCGGTCTGGCAACAACTCAGCCAGCGGTGACGTGGAAACGTCCAGGAAACCCCAGGTGTTCATGCACGGGCATACGCTGATACGAGGAGCATCGACAGTGATCGTCCCGAAAAGCGTCTGGACCTTGCGTGTCCGGCAATCCCGCTGCTTGCGCATCTTCATGCATTCCGGGCAGACCCGGGCACATGTGGTGTACTCCTCCATCTGCGTTTGGAGAACAAGCCGGCCGAGCTCGCCCAGCAGTTCTTTCCCTTCCGCAAGCGTGAGGCCGACCTCGTCTGCCGTCAGCCCAACCACTCGTCGTTCAATCTTACCCACCTCAATGGTCTCGACCTCACCCCAGCCACTTTTAGCCTCTAACTTCACCACCCATTCCATGACCGCCCTCCGATGCCGATAAGCGCCAGCATCAACGGACGCCAATATTCTGACCAGCTTTTTTCCACTCCCCTGCATGATCACTACCGTGCTGGCTTCCGGATTGCTGATGATGCCCAAGCCCTGGAAATTGCTCGGCCTGCTGACGATGCCGGTATTCTTTCACGAGAAAGCAACTTTGTCGACGTTGTTTGTACTGCACGAGAATCTCTGTCTCTCACTCCTGGCTCTGGTCTGCCTACATCTGGCAGCAATCGCTTGGCATATTCACCGCGGCCATCCGGTTCTGCGCAGAATGACGGCCCGAACGTGAAGCTGAAGCACTGACCAGGATATTCCATTACCAGAGTAGCGCGTGCAAGGCGCCGTTGTCGGGGGCTAGCAGATTGATTCTCTAGCAAGCCCCCGATGACCGGCCCACCATTAATATAGCGCCGGTTTATGCCTTAGAAGGCCCCTTTAGGCAGCCGAAAGATATCCGGATTCTGCGGGGTGGCGGCATATACCAGGGTGAGAGCGGCCGGTGTAAGCACGGTTTTGTTCGGCGTCTTGGCATCTTTGGCGAGGGTACCGGACAACACCAGCAGAACGGCGTTCAGAGCGGGATCGGAGGCACGGAACAGGATGATGCCACTGCCCGTCGCGATGTCGCCGCCGCTGCGGTCCGGCGGAAATCCTTCACCGACGAAATATTGCTGCAGGCTTTCACCATTCTGGTACAGCATCTGCGGCGTCATGCCGGGGTCGCTCTGTTTCGACCAGAGGACGCTGACCTGGATCAGTTGATGGCTCTGATAGCCGAAAATATAGGAGACATTCGCCGCACCGCCGCCTGGGATCAATTCGGGCACCTGCACGTTCAGCACCTCCGTATGCTGAATATCATTGGTCGTGGCGGTAATGGCGCTGGCCGGGAGTTTGAATTCGCTTTCGATGACCTGGCGGACCTGCGCTTGCGTCATGCCGAAATCCGCGCCCCTGAAGCCGGTAATGGATGGCCCGGCATTTTCCATCTCTGGTTGAGCGGTGTTTGAGGTTTTGCTGGAATCCGCTGCAGCTTTCGCCGCAACGCCACCACCGATGCACAGCGCCAGTGCCGCTGCAGTGGCCAGCAGGGTGCCGCGGCGAAAAGCTGAGAGGGAGGGATGTCTTGTCGTCATGTTCCAGTTCCAATCGTTTCGGGGGACAAATATCAAGGTGAATGCGCCGGGCTGTTGAAAACCGGCGCCGGGGGCCGGTAAGGCGTTACGGACTTGCCGTAATTCTGTCCGTATTGCTGCTTCAGGCTTTGCTCGTTGAACGTGCCGGTGGCGTTGGACGGCGACATCGCGCCGAGGGGAATCGCGGGGGCCGTCTGGCCTGTGCCTTGCACCTGCTGCTGCAATTCCTGATTGAGACAATTATAGGGCAATGGCTGATGGCCGGCGATGACGGCCTGCACGCAGGTCTGGCCGGCCGGTGCGGTGGCGGGCGCGTTTTGCGCCGCGACTGGCATGATCCCTAAACATGCCCCTAGAACAATGGCGAGCAGCCGGCCCGGCAGCGGCAGTTGAGCGGCTGGTTTTCCTATCACGGGTTGACCTGATTTTCAAATAATTTGTCCTGGTCATCCTGAACAATGTTCTGCAGTTTTACACGCGCGAAGCCGATGAAGGGCTCGTGATTCACAAAGAGGCCGAGACCGTCATCCTTATGCGCATAGGCATCGAGAATCTGATTGCCGAGCGCGTATAATGCGGCGTTTTTGGCATCGCAGCTGCTGTTCTTCGCCTTTTCCGCCGCGAGTTGTGTTGTCAACTGCGCATTCGCCGCAGCGGCCGCCTGCGCGGCACCGGCGGCCTGGGCATAGGCTGCCCTGGTTTTGCCGAGTTCCGCGGTCTCTGCTGCCAATTGCCGTTTTTCCGCCGTGGCCTGGGCGGTTGACGCCGCCGCCGCGGGTGGAGAGGACTGTACGCCCTGCTGTTTCAGCCTCTGCAGCTCGGCCTGCAGCGTATCGATCAGCGCGGCACTCGGCGCCTGGCTTGCCTGCAGATTGGCGAGCTGGTCTTCGAGCTGCGCGTTCTGCCCCGTTGCCTGCTGCAGAGCAGTGCGCAATTGCGCTTCGGTTGTGGCATCGGCAAGTGCTGCATGCCGGGGCATGGTCACCAGCAGGAGCAGCAAAAGCATTTGCTTTCGCAAGCAGGTTGGAGGCGCTTGGCCGCTGTGCGGCTGCGGTTTTTTGCAACTTCTTTCCAGGAATGACCCATCTGCTTTGCTGATCTTCTGCATGGCTCAAAACTTCGCATTGAGGTCGAATTGAAAGACGTCGCTCTTATAGGGCGGCCCGACGATTTCATCGGCGCTGAGATAACGCAGACGCACCCAGACTTTTGGACTGAGCGCCACATCGCCACCGGCGATATAGCCTTTCAGATTGGTGCCGCCGAGGCCGAAATCGGAATCAGTCAGCCCATCCACCACGGCATCGGATTCCAGATATTTATAGCCAAGGAAGCCATTCCAGTCCCATCGCTTTTTGAGCTCCTTGTCGCCGACCGATACGGTTATGAAGAACCCCTGGTTGCCGCCTTCATATGGCGCCACCGTGCCGGACGGCGCATCTGCGGCCACGCCGCCGAAATTATTGAAGGCTCTCGATGCGACGCTGTTTTTATTGAACGCGAGATTCCGCACATATTCGGCAATGATCCAGCCATCGGTCGGGGTAAGGCCGGTGACATCGAACCGTCCCGTGAGCGCCAGCTCCTGGAAGGGCGAGGCCAGACCGAAATATTGGTATTGGGTCGTGGTCCCCTCGGCATTCGCCGCCGTGGATACGATATTGCGCAACAACATATAGGTATTGCCGTTCTGCGCAAATTGCGGACGATCGTCATCCGTATCACAGCTGGTCGAAGCGCTCAGCACCGTGCACGGGCTTGAAAGCTGGCCTTCCATGTTCGTGAAATAATAATAAGCGGCGCCGAATTTCAGCGCGAAATTATCGTCGATCTTATAATCCGTGCCGGCCTGCACCGCGTAGAGCCATTTGTCATGGCTTGGAAATTTAGCCGAATTCGTCGAGCCAAAATTAAAATCCGTGTTGTAGACTGGGAAGGCGCCGAGTGTGAGGAACGGCACGACACCGTTTTCGAAATCGTAAGACCCCTGAACGGCCACGCCATCGAAATTCAGATCGTCGGCCCAGATCAGATTGGTGGCGAAGAACGGATTCTCGAACCGTCCGACCTCGAACTTCACCTTCGCATCCTCGTCTATATCGGGCTGGTAAGCGATATAGGCGCGATCCAGCCAGATGGCATATTTCGAGAAACCGCCGCCCTGGGTGCCGCTTGGCGCAGCACCGAGAACCTGGTTCTCCGAGACGGGCGAATCACTGCTCCCGGTGGCAATCCTGAAGCCCGTCGCAAAACCATCCCCAAGATCGGCATCGACACCCAGACGCGCCCGGAGTTCAAAAACGGCTCTGTCCTCATTCACATTGAGCGAGGGCGGTTTGGTGGTGGCCAGGCCTGCCTGCGAAACATCGAGCGGGCTGCCGGTGTTGATGGCGTCGTAATTGATGAGATCGCCCGAATCATCATTGCCGTGCGGGAAATTATCCATCTGATAGCGGGCTCGGACATCGCCGTAGAAATGCAGCCTGTTCACCCAGTCCGGCACCTCGAACGGGGCTGCATTGCCTTGCGCATGCTCCTGCGCCACGACCTGCTGCTGCACCTGAGTCGCGATCTGGTCGCGCACATATTTTGGTACATAGGTCAGGTGCATCGTGCCGGCGGGTGTCGAGGCGGTCGAGACGATGGTGCCGGCGGACTGAGGTACCGCGGGCGCCGGCGGCGGGGCGGCGGGGGCTAGCTGTGCCGGCTGCGCGCCATGTTCCGACTTCGATACGGCGATGATCTCCTGTGCATCTGCTGGGGAAAGCTCGCCGCGCTTGACCAGGTCTTTCACCAGCAGAGCCAGCGGGTCGGTCTGCGCCCAGGCCGCCATCGGGGTGGTTGAAAGCAGGATGGCGGTCAAGCCGTATCGGGCGAGCTTCCGGGTATGAAACATTGGATTTTGTCTTCCTGCCTTCGCTGCAAATTGTTCTGCCGTGCCACGGCCAAGAGTTGTGTTTTTCATTGGAATGCTGCCTGCGTGGTAATATGGATGACCACCGGCATCGGCGTGCCGGCCGGCGGTAAACCCAATGGCAACGCCATCAGAACGTCATTCATAACGGTATCATCAAGCGCCGGATCCCCGGACGATGTCTTGACACTCACGTGGTTGACGGCGCCGCTGGTGTCGAGCCAGATGCGCACATCCATCGTAATGTTGGCCCATTTGGTTTTCGGGTTTTTGGTCAGGGCCTGCGAGATCTTGTCCTGCACCTGCTCGGCATAATAGCCCTGCGCATCGCCACCGCCGCCACCGCCGCCACCGATCAGCCCGCCGCCGGCATTGCCGCTGAGGTCGAAAGCGTTGGTGGAGCCGTTGCTTTTGATGCTCGTGCCGAGCGCCGGTGCGGCCGGGCCCGCAGGCTTGGGCGGGGCCTTGCTCGGCGGCTGGTTCTGCACCAGCGGCTTCTGCACGGGCACGGTCATTTTCGGCTGCACGATCATTTTCGGCTGCGGCAAAGGTGGCGGCGGCGGCGGCTTTTGCGGCTGGATCATGATCATGGTGATGGGTGGGGCCTGATGCGCAGGCGGGGTCCCGGCCGTGTGCAGCATCAGAAAGGCAACGAGTGCGAGCATCACGAAACCGCCGATGCCGACGCGCAACGACATCGCATGCTGCCTGGCAAGCGCTCTCGCTTTGCCGAAGAGACCGCGCGGCGCGCCGTGCTTCATCGTGGGATTGGCCATGCTCCTGCCCGTCCGCCGCTACTGCTGACCTGCCGGCTTGGTTGCCAGCCCGACCTGGGTGATGTTGAGCCGCCCGAGCAGGTCAAGCACGTTCATAACCGCCTGATACTGCGCCTGGCCGTCGCCGCTCACGACCACGGGGAAATCAGGCGTCTGAGCTTCAGCCGCCATCAATCGCGATTGCAGTTCCGCCATGCTGACCGGCACGGTATCGAGAAAGAGCCGGCCGTCGCTGGTGATGGTGATCCCTTTCGTCATCGGCTTGGCAAGGCTCTGCTGGGCGCTGGCCTGCGGCAGATTGACCTTCATGCCCTGAACGGCAGCTGTCGTCATGATGATGAAGATGATCAAGAGCACATAGGCGAGATCGAGCATCGGGGTGATGTTGATATCGTCATAGGGCTTGTTGCCATCGGGTTGGAGCTGCATGGTTTCTACTCCGCCGCATTCTGGGGTTCAACCACGCGCGGGCTGTAGACTTCCGCCATTCTAGTAACGAATTCGTCGACGAACACCTGCATGTCGGCGATCCCATCGCGGATACGCGAATTCAGATAATTATAGCCGAACAGCGCCGGGATCGCGACCACAAGGCCGGCGACGGTTGCCACGAGGGCTGCCGAGATGCCCGGTGCGATGGCGTTGACATTGACGTTGCCGGCCGCCGCGATCGAGGCGAAAGTGATCATCACACCGACGACCGTGCCGAGCAGTCCTAGAAACGGGCCGCCGGAAATGGCAATCGTCAGCAACACCATCGATTTGTTCAGCCGCTGGATTTCGCGGACCAGCCCGGCATCCAGCGAGGAGCGGATCGCGGCGATCGAACTCGCCGACAATAGTTTCTGCCTGTATCCCTCCTGCCCTGCGAAGCGCGACCTGATCTGCTCGGCGCCGATATGGTAAATATGGTAGAGCGGCGCCTGTTCGATCAGTTTCTGCTCGCGCTCAGTATCGAGCGACATCAGATCCAGGGAGGCATGGCTGAACTGATCGACGAAGGCCTCGTTCGCCTTGGTGATGCGGTTCACGTAGGAAATCTTATCCGCCATGACGACCCAGCTGACGATCGCCATGATCATGAGAATGCCGATGATGACCCAGCCGTCGACGGTGACCGAGCCGAGGATGACGGCAAAATAGCCGCTGAACCAGCTTGCGGGTTTCTGTTCCTGCCCGTAGCTCAATAGACGTCCAGCGAGCGGGTTGTTGCCCTGGCCGATCGCCGCGAATTTGATGAAGCCGGCCGGGCGTGCAATGCTGGAGATTTCCAGCTCGTCGATCTCACCGATGAAGCCGGTGGTTGCCACCGCCGTAGGTGCTGCCGGGGACGTGGGTGCTGCACCCGGCGCGGCGGGGGCTGCCGGCACGGCGGCAGGCGCGGTGCCCGTGGTGGCATCCCCACCGAGATAGGCGATGCCATTCAGCGTCGGCAGCGGTGCGGCCAACGTGCCGTAGACGGCGCCATCGACATAGAGCGTGATGCTGCTGCCGCTCACCATTGTGAGCTGATGCCAGCTCGCGGCCGTAAGGGCGGCGCCGGCGATGCTGCGCTGCGTGCCGGACGGGGTGGTGACGGCCACGAACGGCACGCCGTTATCGATGCCGATCTGCACCGTGCTGGTGCCGTCCGTGCGGCTGTAGAGCACAGCATCGGGCTGCAGCGACGCTTCATTCACCCAGGCCGACCAGGTGATACCCTGCCCTGCCGTCCAGGCCAGAGAAGATGAGCCGGGAAGCTGGAGCGGGGTCTGACCATCGAGCCGCGCACCCGGGCCGATCAGCGCGAAATCATCCGCCTGGCTGGGATTGAGCGTATTATTGCCATGGCCCGTCCAATCGCGCGCGGGCTGATTATGCTCGCCAAAATGATAGACCGCGGCCATATTCGCATCGTATGTGCCCTGGGCATTATCGCCGACACTGGCCTTGCTGTTGCCGTAATAAAGATAGATGATTGTCTGCGCTTCGGCCTTCAACGCCGGCACGCTCACCCAGATGAATGCTTGGCCCAGCAGATGATCGTATTTCTCGATGTGATGGGCGAGCGGCGTTTTATCGTCGGCCGCCACGAAGCGCAGATCGCTGCCGTCCGGATTGGCGCTATCGAAGGTGAAATTGCTGACATCGAGCCGGATGAGAACCGGTATGGTACCGATCTGGTCAGAAATATCGGCGCCGGCGCTGCCAGTGTCGATGGTGATGGTTTTGCGCGCCGACCAGTCGCCGTTCCACCAGGCATAGGCAGCATCCGGCTTGAAAACCGTACCAACGAAGACACCAAGCAGCAGCAGTGCCAGAAATTTTGCCGCCCGGCGGCGGGTTGAAGCGAGATGCATTGGAGACCCCAGACATGTGTTGCGTAAATTTCGATTGCCGGTCCGCATCAGAATTCCACCCAGACGCGGAATTCCACGCGTGCCTGATAGGCCTTGGTGACCACCGAGATCACCAAGGGCAGTGCCACGTCGACCTGCCCATTCAGATGATCCACCAGCTCGATCGTCGTGCCGATGCCCGTGCTCGCCAGGTTGAAGATCGCCTGCTGCTCGGGCAGCGGATCCAATGTCGTCAGTTCTCCGCCTTCGCCGAACATGAAGAAACGCCAGTTGTCGACCTTCGGGCCCAGCAGATGGTCCAGCGAGGGCGTGCGCAGTTCGACGGAGCCAAGGATCGCATCGTCGCCCAGCACTTCGGATTCAAGATAGCCGCGCACCGTATCCTGGCCGCCGCCGGAAAATTCCTCGCTATTGACCAGCGGCTCGTTGGCCACCTGCCCCTGCACCCTGCCAAACAATTCAAATCCCTTCGGCAGTTCCTGCGTGCGTGTCAGATTCATGCGCAGATAGAAAAAACTACTTTCCGCATCGTAGCGTTTCGCATCGAACGCATTGGGATTGCTCCCAAGACCACGTATGGAGAAGGTCGGCGTCAGGTCGAGATGCGTCTGCGCATTGTCGCCCTGCCAGGAGGCACTGTAGGTCGCCGAGATGGGGTAATAGGTGATCGGTGTTGCACCTGTGCTGCCGCTCAGTGTGACGTCCTGGTCGAAATGCTTGTAATCGACGCCGGCGCTCAGCGTATCGTAAAATCCGGCGGCACCTGGCAGGGTCGCGATACCGCGCACGCCCACCACCTGTCCCTTACCGACCACATTGATGGCGCCGACGGTGGACACGTTGCTGTTCGAAACCAGCCCGTAGAGCAGCAGCGTCAGCCAGTCCGCATCCGGTACCCGCGCCAGATAGGAACCTGAAAACACCAAGGCGTTACTCGGGTTCTGCGGTGCCGTCTGGAAATTAAAGCTGATCGTGTCGCCGCGCTGCCAGAGATTATCGTATGTCAACGAACCGTTGATGCGCAGCGGCGTGGTGCTCTGGCTGTAGCGATTGTCTATTTCCAGCGTGGCATGCAGCGGCAGCTGATCCTTCACGTTCAGGTCCACATCCACCGTGCGCGGTACGGCACCGGCGCGCAGCGCGGGTATCACCTGCCGGTCCGGCCAGCTGTTCAGAACCACGAGATCATGCGGAATCTTCTTGAAATTCGGCACCTGGCCAGGCGCCAGGGATGGCGCCTGCTCTTTGATCTTCGCCAGGGAGAAATAGCGCGAGCCTTTGACGTGGAGCCGCCCGATCGGCTCTTCCACCACCTGTAGGATCACCACCCCACCGGTCACATGCTGCGGCGGGATTTCCACCGCGACCGTCTGATAGCCCTTCTGGATGAAGGCCTTCTGTAAGGCCGCGCGCGCCGCATTGACGCTGGCGACTGTCTGCCCCGGTCCGAGATACGGCGCGACCGCCGCATAGGCCTCATCCTCGGATAGCAGGTGATTGCCCCGCACGGCATATTCGTCAATCTCTAGCGTCTGGCCACCAGCCACCGCCGCCGGGGCCGGATTGGCGGCATGCGCTTGCGAAATGGACCCGGCAGCAAAAAGCATGTTCAGAACGGCAATCACGCCATGGCTGAACCGCCGATGGCCGGCAGCCCGCATACGCATCATACGTTCCGGATGCTCCTGCGGCGCGGCGCAGTCCATTCCACCTTTGCAGAAAGCTAACACAATTTACATCAACCCCGCTCATTCTCTGCCGTCTGATACCAGCATGCTGTAACACTCATTCGCGAACTCCAGGCTTTACGCTTCGATTGTTGTTTTTGAACAGGCCACAAATGTGACCGTTTATGTAACACTTCCGCGTGTCGGCAACCTTAATTAAAACGATTATGCATCATTTTCGTTCCGGCCTCATGGCATCCGCGACCTGCCGTATCTGCGTCGTCGACATCGGCCCCAGCCCCAGCACCTGGAATGGGCTGCCGTAATCATAACGGGTTTGAGTTGTAGGTTTTTTGCGCTCGCGCGGCTCTTGTTCCGGTGCATTGGTGTCGCTGCCGCCACCATAACCCAGGACCTCGACGAGGAAGATGGAGGGCTGATCCGACGGGGCCGGATGCGCCGCCGCCGCCGCTGCTGCCGCCGCACCGGCGGCATTATTGGCGGAGGACAGCCCGCCGATATCGGGGGCGGCCACGGTCGGCACGCCGGTCGTCGTTCCCTGCACCTCGATATTCGCCGTATTCAGCACATGCGCGGCGGCGATGTTCAGATTGCCGGACACGCGGATACCTGCCTCGCCGGCATCGACCGTGCCGACCGGCGCCACCAGATTGATATCGCCCGGCGGCACCTGCGGTATCGGATTCAACGTGCCAATTCCGGCCCCGGTGGAAGGCACGCTCGGCGAGAGGGAAACATTGCCGTAAATATCGTAGACCCGCTGCACCGGGGCATAGACGACAGTGGTCTTGGCACCGCGCCCGGCATTAACATCGCCCGTGGCGGACCAGACCATAACATTGCCGCCGAACGTGGTGAGCACACGGCTTTCGCCCAGCAGCACACTGTCCTGCGCGTAGATATCGATATCGCCGGTCCCCTGAGTGATGAAACCGGCGGAACCTGGCGGCGTCGCCCCTTCCACGCCGACGATGGTCTCGCCGCCCGGCGTCAGCGTCTGGATGGCGCCGCCGAAATCCGTATGGATGCCGGAAGCGCCGAACAAAGTGATATTGCCGGCATAGGTGATCGACTGGCCATTGGCGGTGGTGGTGGGAAAGAGTGCGGCAATGGCGTCGCGGCCAAGCGTATAGCTCTTGTCGCGCACGCTGCCGGGTTCGTTGAATTCCAGACCGGACTGGTTCAGCATGTCAAAATAGATGGTCAGCAGGAACAGCTCCTGCTGATCGGCCGGAAGCTGCCTGAAACGGGCGTAAGCACCGGCGGCACCGCCGGTATAGCCATAATTCTTCTGCAGATAGCTCAGCAGCGCCGCGTCATTTTCACCGATGATCGCGGCGGCGTCCTGCAGGCCGAGCGTGCTGTCCGGGTTGAGATAGAGATTTTCAAACGCGGTATAATCCGGGCCGGTGGTGCCGGTGCCGGCAATCACGCTGATGTTCGCACCGCCGTCCCGGTTATCCGGGTTGATGCCGAACAGCGGCCCCACGCTCTCGAACACGCTGCCCGTACCGGCCGTACCGGCCACCACAGTGCCCGGCTCGTAGATATTTCGCCCGGCCTGCACCAGCATTGTGCCGGGGCCTGCAATGTCAAAACTGCTTTCCAATATGTCCCGGCCCGCCGTGACGCTGGTCACATCATTCTGGCCGAGATTGAGAAACAGGTCCGGCGTCGACAGCGAGCCGCTGCCGACGATATCGCGCCCGGCGGCGACATCGAAGGGCATCGCGGCGATGTAGTCCTGGCCGCCTACCTCCTGACCGATGTTCAGCCCGACGATGTCGTTGCCGGCCAGAATGGCCGCGGGGGCCTGCCCGTCCTGGTGCAGACCGGCGGTCGGCGTATCGGCACCGAAGGCGATGAGCGCAAGCCCTCCGCCCTGCGTGCTATTGGTATATTCGAGCGCGCCGGTGCTGGGGTCCGTCACGCTGATCAGCGGATCGAACGGTGTCGCCTCCACATCCGGATCGGCACCCGACATGGCGATTGTGGTGCTGGGGTCAGGATTAGTCGAGAAAGGGGCGGCGAAACCGTAAATGGTGTCTGCGGCCAGCAGATCGAGCTGGCCATTCGCCGCCGGCGCCAGTTCGACGGTGCCGCCGAGAAAATCGATATTGCCGTTTTGCGCCACCACCGAGAGGTGCGGAGGGTAGAAGGTCGTGAGCACGTTGTTCGCCGTATTCTGATAGGGGGTTATGTCGCCGCCGGCGGAATTCAGCGCGACGGCGGTGGCGGACGACCAAAGCGAGAAGACCGTATCGCCGCCGCTGGAGGCGTCGATGGTTTGCCCATCCGCAGTGAAATCGACCGGTGTGGTATCGACCTGCGCGGTGCTGCTGGTCTGTGTCGACTGTATGCCGGGATTCTCGACATCGCCGACCACCAGATCACCCCGCGTATCGACCGTGACCGTGCCGTCGCCGGGCGCCAGATCGATGCCACCACTTACGGTGGCCAGCTCCGTCTCCAGGACCGCCACGGCGCGCGGATCATCCCCCGGCGCGTCATCGCCCTGATAGTCCGGCACGATCGTGCCGATCGAACCGGCCGTCAGCGTGGTATCACCGCGCAGATCCGTGATCAGCCCGCTGGAGGCGGTTATCGTGCTGCGATTGACGGCTTCGCCGATATCGGCGGTCAGATTGCCGCCGCCGGTCTGCAGCAGCGTGCCGTCCGCCAGCACACGGCCGGTGGAGGCGACGGCGAGATTGAGGCCGGAGGCATCACCGCCGGCGCTGACCGTGAGATTGCCGCCGCCGAGCGTGCCGATGCCCTGGAAGCCGTCCAATTGCGGCGAGCCACCGGACGAGGGTTCGAGCGCACCAAACTCTACCCACCAGGCCGCCGCCTGCCCCGCTCCGCCCTGCAGCCACAACCAGGAGCCCAGCGCGTCCGTCGCGGTCAGCACCTGGCTGGTGCCGACATAACCGTTCAGATCGCCCTGGGCGCTGACCAGCACATTGCCGCCGCCTTCCGGGTAATTCGCCTGGTAATCCGCCGCCAGCGCCGCGAGGCTGGCATAGGAACTGCCGAGCAGCGTGCCGTCCGCCGCGTCCAGCCCTTGCGGCAGCTCATACGGGCTGGTGACGCCAGGGGATTGCGCGCCGGCGGTGTAGATGCCGTAGTCGGAATCTTCCACGATGCTGCCACCGGAGACCAGGCTGAGTGCCCCCGTGCCGGTGCGGATGACGCTGAAGGCGGGGACCTCTCCCGGCCCGTAATGCGCATCCTCCAGTGTCAGATTGCCGGCATCGCCCGCCGCCGCCAGCGCGCTTGCCGCCTGCACGGCATTGATATCGGCGGCCGCCGTGTTGGCGCCGCTTACCAGATGGATGGACCAGGAGAGATCGCCCGCCGGCAGCAATTGCCCGAGCGGGTAGATCTGCCCCTGGGTGCCGCTTGCCGCCGTGCGCGTAGAAACGCTGGCGGCGCCGTTGGCGAAGCTGATGTAGCTGTTGCCCGGGATAACGGAACCCGGCAGCAGCGTCAGATTCTGCGATAACACTACCACCGCGCCTGTCAGCGGGGTTCTGTTGTTGCCCGAGGCGATGGTGATGGGCGTGCTGGCTGGCCAGATTACTGCGGCGACGTTCAGCGTAAAGGGGAAGATGCCGCCGGCCCCGATGATGGTGCCGCTCAGCAGTTTCGTTCCTGCGGGGACGAGTTCGCCGGCGGTAAACAAAGTGACGCCGGCGCGAGAAATATTGCTGGTGGCGATGAAGGCAGTGCTGGTGGTCTGGGCGGCACCGGCAAGGGTCAGGGCAACCGGCGCCACGGCACCGCTCTCGAACACGCCGGCGCTGACCGGCACGGCATAATTGAGGCTGCTGCCCTCGTTGGCGATGGCGGAGCCGGCGGCCAGCGTGACGCTCGTGGGTACGACCGTGCTCTCGCCGTTGGGCGCAGCACCCGCATACAGCACCCAGCCACTGGCGTAGCTGGTGCCGGCATCGCTGACCGGCTGGCCAAAACCGTCGGTGATGCTGCCATAGACATTCAGATTGCCGCCGACGCGCAGAACCACCACCCCGGGCTCGCCGGAGCCGTTGACAGCCGGGTCCACCTGCTGGCCATAGCCCACGGGATCGGAATAGCGGTAGCCGGACAGGTCGAGATCGCCCTGCACGGTGAGATCGCCATCCGCGGTGGCGCTGGTGATCTGCACGCCCGGGCGGAAGTGGAGAACGGAGTCATAGGCGGCCAGCCCACTCAGCCGGCCGGCAAGGTCGGTGTTGGTGGCAGCGGCCGCCATGTAGGGCAGCGTGTCGCTGCTGTTGATCTGGTCCAGATAGGCCTGGGTGATCAGCGCATCCGGCGCGCCCGAGGCCGTGCCGGTGGTATCCGGCAGGCCGTGATAGGTGGCGAAGGCATTGACCGCGATGGTGGCCGCCCCGCTGATGTTCAGCCTGGTGGCAGTGTCGATATCGGCATCGCCCGCGGTGTTGCCGCCGAGCCGCGGCACGTTCAGCTCCAGATCGCCGCGCGCCATCCCGTCGGCGGAGGCCATGTCTATGGTGGCACCGGACTGCAGCGTCAGCTCGCCGTTCGTGGTGGTCAGGCTGACCTCGGGCGTGTTCGCCGCCGCGATGACCTGGCCGTAGCTGTCGGTCTGCAGCTTTTGGCCCTCGGCCGCCAGCACGGCGCCGGGGGCCAATGTCAGATCGTCTCCCGCCGCCAGGCTGATGCTGCCGGCGCCGCCAAAACTGGCATCGATCGTGCCGTCGACGGTCAGGCTACCGTTATCGACCGAGACGCTGACGCTCTGCGCCTCGACGCCATTGCCGATGGTAAGGTCGCCCTGCTCGATCTCGAAGGATCGCGCATCGAAAAAACCGCCATTGTCGAGGGCATTGTTCAGTGCCGTGAAATCTGGGAGTGTTTGCGCGCGCAGCGTGAATGAGCCGGATGTATTGGTGCCGGGGGCGCTGCCGTTCAGCGTACCGTTAAGCGCTACCGTGCCGCCTTGCGCCGTCAGCGTAACCGAACCCGCATTGCTGCCCGCGGCCGAGACGTCGATGACCGACCCGGCCGCCTGGGTGATGTTGCCGCCGGCACTCTCGGCCACCAGGCTGCCGCCGGCGCCATAGGTGGTGGTGCCGAGAACATCGCTGACATCGCCCGCGAGATCGAAGTTCGAAGCGGCGCCGAGTGTGATGTCACCAGTGGCCTGCATGTCGAGCTTGCCGCCGGGCAGGATCACCGTGCTGCCGATATTTTCCGACGCGGCGGTCAGGTCGATTTCTGCACCGGCCGCGTTGGCGGTAAGCGATGTTGCCGGTGCCGCACCGGCCGGGACGGCGAGGTTCAGCGCGCCGCCCGTGGTAAAACCCATGCTCGCCTCATCCGCGCCGGTCAGCAGCGGCGTATTCAGGTTCAGCACCCCGCCCGCCCCCGCCGTGCCGTATTGCGCCTGGCTCTGGTACACGGCCAGCGTGCCCTGGTTGTTGGCGGTGATCTCGGTCGCAGCATTCAGGTTGACGGTGGCGAAACCAAGCGTGAGCCGGTCGAGCGGCACGTCGCGGGTGGGCTCGTCCAGATCGGAATAGCCGAAGATGATCGTATTGGCATCGAAATCGAGCGTGCCGGCGCCGGTGCCGGCCCCGTTCGCCAGCACGGCACCCGGCACGGCGGATGCGCCGGAGGCCAGCTCGCCATTCCAGACGATGGTGCCGGCGCTGATCGTCGCGACATCGCCTGCCGAACCGAAGCCGTAGATCGCCGGGCTGTCGATCACCAGCTGGACGTTGCTGCCGCTGAGATCGAGCGCGGTCGTGCCGAAGAAATTCAGCGATTGCGATGCCGAAAGAACCAATATCTGCGTGGCGGGCACGCCGGCCGCAGGCACGCCCGCGGTCAGCCGTTGCAGCACGGCCGGTGTCAGTGTCAGCCCCGCCACCGAAGCTGCCCCGACCGAATCCGGATCGCCGACATTGATCTCCGGCACGGAGAGGTCGAGATAGGCGGCGCCATAATTCGCATTCAGGCCGATGTTCACGGCAGCGCCGGTGGAGAGGGTAATCGACCCGTCCGAATAGACCGTCGCACCGTCGGCGATGGTGATCGGGCCACCACTCGCGCCGCTGGTGTTTGTATAGGTGATATAGCCGTTGCCGACATCTAATATGCTACTGCCCCCGTTCGTATATGGTCCGGCGTTGCTGGAATCGATCGGCAGGCTGCCCTGGCCCAGCGTATCGATCTCTGACCCATCCTCCAGCGTGATGCCGCCGCTGGTGCTGGTCGAGGTCAGGATCACGCGCGCCGCCGTCACGGTGGCGCCCGAGTCCAGCGTGATGCCCGCGGCTTTGATTTCCAGAATCTGCGGATCGAAAGCGTCGATTGCCTCGGCGCTCAGGGCCGCCACACCAGCCACTGGGGCCGCCGCCGTGGCACCATCGATCGAGAGATCGCCGTTACTGTTGATCTGCACGGTGCCGCCGACGCCGCCACTGGCCGGCACGAAGGAGGTGACACCGGCATCACTGAGTTCAGCCGAGCCGAGCGCTGGAATGTTCAGCACCAAACGGCCGGCATCTTCTGGCAGTTGCGGGCGATTGGCACCGAACTGCGCGGCATCGGCCACCAGGAAGTCGCTGTAGCTCTCGGTGTCGTAATCGGCGTAATTCTGCACGGTCGCAGCCGGGGTGATGGTGAAGCCGCTGGGCAGGCTGCTTTCGACATTGGTGTTGACCACGCCCGTCTGGCCTGCGACCACATAGGAGCCGTTCGGCAGAGCCACGACCGATGCGGCGGCGAGATTGGCCGCGCCGTCGAATTCCACGCGGTAGCCGTCCTGGCTCAGCGCATAGGATGCCGGCAGCAGAGTATAGCGCCCGGCGGGTAGGCCGGGCACACCGGCAGGAATGATGATCTGCTCGCCCACTGCCGGCGGCGAGCCGGTGATACCGGTCTGCGTATTACCCTGCGCCGACGCCACTTCCGGCTGTACCCCGGCGACAATAGCATAGACTTGGTTCGTGCTCAGCGTCGGCTGGGTGACGCCGCCGGACGCACCGACCTGCAACAGCGGCGAGACCAGCACATCGGTCGAGCCGCCCTCGCCGCTGATGAAACCCTCGCCGGTGAGGTTGCCGCCGCCGTTGAGATCGAGCGTCGCACCTTGCGAGACGTTGATCTGTTGCGCGCTGAGCGTGATCGTTCCGGGCTGGACAGCCGGGCCGCTCGCCAGCGTAACGGCATTCAACCCGTAAATCGTACTGTTGCCGATCGTGGCCGCCCCGCCATTGACGTCATAGGTGACGCCATCCGTCGTGCCGCCATAGGGAATGGTCAGCCCGGCGGCGCTGACCGAGGTGAGGCTGCCCGGCAGCAGCTCGACCACCGCCTGTGGATCGCCATTGATGGAGACCCCGAATGTGTGATCCGGAAGCACATTGTTGATACTCGTCAGCGAACCAAAAGTGATGCTGCCGAGCGGATTCCAGACCACCCCGCTATCCTCGATGGTGGCTGCGTAGAAGGCGAGAGCCCCCTGAATATCGTCGGGCGCCACCGGGTCATTGCCCGTCGGCTGGCTGATGGTGAGCACACCGCTGGGCATGAATGTGCCGGTGGCGCCGGTTAGTGCTGGATCGTAGCCGGCGAGGACGGAGGCCGTATCGCCGTTCGCGGCGGTGGAATAGATGACGCTGGCGCTGAGATTGACATTGCCCGTGCTGGTCAGCGTCGTTGGCGCCGGCGTGCCGCCCGGTACGCTCCCCGCGAGGAAGCGCATATCGCCAGTGCTGTCGAGATTGACGGTGGCAAAACCGTTCAGATCCTGGGTGACCGTGCCTGTGCCTGCCGTTTCGGTCTCGATACCGCCAAAACTGACCGCATCCGAAAGATCGATCAGCCCGGCCTGCACGGTGAACGAACCGCTGGAATTCACCGGTGAATAGCCAGAGACGGTCTGCAGCGAGGTCTGGCCGCCGTTGGTGGTGTTGACCTCATTGCCGGTCAGCACGACATGCGGGGCCGCCAGTACGACCGATCCATCGCCGGTGCTGTCCGCAATTCGGCCCTGGGCAAGGGTGATGGATTGCGCCACCGTCAGCGTCACGTCGCCCTGGAACATCAAGGCATCATTGGCCGAGAAGGAGAGCGTGCCGAAGTCGCCGGTATCGATCTGCGCCACGCTGATCTGGCCTGTGCCCTGAACGAGTGATGCATCGGCAACGCCCGGCGTCAGGTAGGCGGGCAATGCAGCCGCTGTGCCATCCTGAGTGATGGTGAGGATGCGCGCCGCATCGGGCAGGTTCTGCGCATTAAGAAGCCCGTCCGTGTCCAAAGTGAGGAACAATGAACCGCCGGCGGCCCCGGCGCCGCCCGCGGGCGCCAGCATGCCGCCGTACAGGAACAGCCCGTTCTGGGATTCCAACGCGATGCTGCCGCCTGCACCGGCAAACTGGATCGGCTGTTCTGCCGCCGTGCCCTCAGCCCGCGCCGGCGCAGGATTGGCCAGCGGCGGCGGCAGCTCCACGGCGGAGGACCCCGCAGCATCGAGCACCGCGCCGGTCTCGGTGATGATCGCCGCCTGATTGCCTGTGATGTCGATCGTGCCGCCGGAGGGGGCGATGGCGATGCTGTCCCCAGCGGCGTTGCTGGCGGTGAATGATGCTGCCGCCGTGCTGATCTGGCTGGTGCTGCCGAGCCAGACCGACAGAATCTGCCCGTCCGCATAGGTGGTGACCGGGGTGACGCTGGTAATCGTGTCATTGTCGGTGATATCGATCGTGCCGCCTGGAGCCGTCAGATCGCCGTCGATGGTCATCTGGCCGTCGCCGGTCAGGGTAATCGCCTGTTTCGGATCGACCGTGATGGAGGAGCCTGCCGGGAGGTCGAGAGACCCCGTCGAATTAAGGGTCAGGCTGGCGCCGGGGCGCTGGCTGATGCTGGTCAGCTGCGTGTTGGCGGTATAGAGCGGCAGCAGCGTCAGCGTCGCCCCTGCCACCGTATCGCCGCCCGTCGGAACCAGGGCGCTGGTGCCGGTAAACTGCTCGGTCGGCTCCAGCACATCGATGGACGTATCCGGGGCGATGCTAATCTGGCCGTTCAGCGTATAGGATGAGAAACCGGCATCGAAGAACTCCGGCTGCAGCGTGACGGTCGCGGGATCGACCGAGGCCGGGAGCGCGCCGATCTGTATGTTCGGCGCATCGAGGGTGAGGGCGCCGCCGGCGGAAAAACCGGTGCTCTCCAGTGCTCCGTCCAGCAGCAGATCGCCGGTCTCGGGCAAGGCGCTGTCCAGATTGACCAGGGACAATGTCACATTGCCCCCTGCCCCGCCGGTACGCGCACCGTTTTGCGCGATCACGGCACCCGCTGACGCATCGATCACGCTGCCCGTATCAAGCTGCAGATTGGTGGCCGAAACCAACAACACAGCGCCGCCATTGGCGAAGGCAGCATCGTCCGGCCCCGCCGGGTCCGCCACCATATTGGTCCATACGCCCGCGGTGTCGATCGCGGCACCGTCCGCCAGCACGACGTCGCCGGTCACCGCCGTCACCGGGTCTGCCAGCGCGGTTTGCGTGGCTTGGTCGACATTACCGGCACTGACGCTGCCGGAAGGTTCTGTGAGGTCGGCCGAGATCGTCACCGCCGAACCGTACAGGCTGACGGTTGCGCCGTCGGCCAAGGTGAGCGGTGCCGTCACCCCCACCTCCCCGTTGGTCAGCACCTCCAGCCCGCCGAGATTCGCTTGGCTGATCGCGGCGGCATTGAAATCGCTGGTTCCCGTGAGGTCGCCGGGGATGCTGCTGCCCACCGCCAGGCTGTCGGCAATCTCCGCCTCGCCCGTGTCGCCGGTAAAATTCACATCCGTCGCAATCGCGCCGTCGCTCTTGCTCACATTGCCGATCACCAGCGCACCGGGCTCGGCGACAACATCCTGTGCCAGCAGATAAGGATCGGTCACGCCGCTCGGCGCAGCGCTGGTCTGTTCGGAGCCGTTCACCACGCTGGCGTCGATGGTGCCAGTGAACAGGCTGGTCGGCGAGTCCAACGTCAGCGTGCCGGCATCGCGGCCTTCGGTGTAGCCGGCCTCCTCGACGGCTGACGGATCTACCAGCGCGTTGGTGTAGACTTCGCCCACGCCCCAGGTCGCGTGATCGTCCAGGAAGCCGTCATAGACACCGGCATAGGTGATATAGGCGGGTGCCGTGTTGACGTTGTAGACCTGCCCGTCCTCGCCCAGCAGATAGCTCTGGTTGACCATCCCGGCCTGGTACTGAATGGCGCCGCCATCAATGTTGAAGACCGAACCGGTCTGCGCCACGATTGCACCCGCCGACCCGGTCTGCAGCGTGATGGCTCCGCCGACCGCGGTCCATTCGCCGATTTCATGGCCAGTGGTGGCGAGATAACCGGACACTTCCAGCACGCCGCCATCGGTATAGTCGCGCGCGGTGGGATAGCCCCCGGTGCCGGCCGCCACCATGCTCAAATCGCGGTCGTCGACATAGACCGTGTTACTGTTCAAATTCGCGGTCAGGCGGTTCTGCGGGTCATCCCGCTGTTCGAACCCCTGAATGTTGACGGCAATGTCGTTGGCGGAGACCGGCAAGGCCACGTCGGTGCCAGCGACATCGATGACCGCGCCGCTGTCGGTCTGGATGCGGCTGATCGCGCTGATGGCGACCTGGCCGCCCTGCACCATGGCCAGCGAGCCATCTTGGAATTCGACCGAATTGCCGGAGACGATTTCCACCCGGGAATTCTCCTCCTGGTCGGACAGCAGACTGAGATCGTCGAAGCCCGGTGAGGCGATGGGGGTTTCCGCCGCCGACTGGGCGACCAGTGCGGCGCGCTGGCTGTCGAGCGCCGTCGCACTGCTATCCAGCTCAGGCTCGATCATGGTCAGGCTGCCGCCGCCCAGCGTGACATTGCCGTAGGGGTCCGACGCCGAGGTCAGCAGATGGATCGTGCCACGTACCGAGACCGAGGTGGTGGAAAGCAGCACACCGGTCTGCGCCACACTCTCGCCATCCAAAGTGATGTCGCCGGTATCGGCCGTGATCATGCCGCTGTTGCTCACCGTGCCGCTTCCGCCGGCCAGGCTGCTGCCCTGGCTGTTCAGCTGTGCCGACACCTCATTGCCGCGGGTGGTAGAGGCCTCGTTCGCGGTGGTGCTGTAGCCGGGGCGGAGCAGAAAAGCATCGCCGGCGGCAAGCTCTGCCTGGCCGTCCGGCGTGCTGATCGTGCCGGCATTGCTGACATCCGTTCCCATCAGCAGCACGAAGCCGCCGCCGGCCGTGACCGAGCCCGGCGCGACGGTGGCGATCTGCGCGCCCGCCTGCACTGTCACCGCCCCGCCGGCATCCGTGAAGCTCGGGTTGTAACTATTCCCCGACTGCGTGCTGTAGATGCCGTTGGCGGTGAATTGCGCATCGCTGATGTCCGCCGAGGAGGCGATCAGCGCGCCGACATTGACCTGCGACGCGCCGCCGAAAATGATGCCGTTATGATTGATCACATAGACCTGTCCGGCGCCCGAGAGCGCACCGAGGATCTGGCTGGGCGAGCCGGAAGGGTCTTCGACCCGGTTCAGCGCCACGTCGCCAGCGCTCTGATCGAATGTCAGCGTGGTGTTCTTTCCGATATTGAACGTGGTCCAGTTCAGAACCGCATCCGTCGCCGTCTGCTGGATGGTCACTGCGGTCTTGCCGGCTCTCACGATCTGTACCGGCGTACTGGCGCCGGTCCAACTGGTGACGGGATTGGCGACACCGGAGGCCTCCAGGCCGCTGTCGGGCACGAGGCCACCGGCCTGCAGCCCGTCCGCCACATTCGGCAGGGTCTGCCCCGGATGGGCCGGGTCGAGGCCGAGATTGTTCGCACCCGAAACGGCTGCGGACTGGGCCGTCGCCTGGGCTGCCTGCATCGCCGTGATGGCGCGCGCAGCGGCCGCCAGATCATTCGCGGTCTGCACCGCCTGAACCTGCGTCGTCTGCCCCGTCGAGACCGCAGACGAGCTTGTGAGGGCCGAGGCGCCGGTGGCGGTGCTGGTCGCGGCGGCGACCGGATTGGCCAACGTGGCGAGACTGCTGGCCGTCAGCCCACCCGCCAACGCGGGTGCGCCCGCACATAGCGCCAGGCTCGCAACGACACCCCAGCACGCCGCCCCGCGCGCCATTTTCGTAAGTCCGCTGATGATCACCGGCCCGTATCCACTGCCGGCCGGATGCCTCTATCTGTCCTCAACATGTCTTCGCGGGCAAGCATTCAAACTCCACTCCGGATAGGCTGCAATTCTGACCGCGCCGTGCACTTCACATGCACTAGACACGCAACGGAGGCCGAAGCCGAAGTGAAAAGAACCAGAAAATTAGTGACAAGTTTATGACGGTGCCGGATGGCGGCATGCTGTTTGCGCGCACAAGGGCGGCCTGGTCGGCCCGTTCCGTAATCTCTTACGCAATCGTGATACGGAAAAGGCCGGCGGCGGCTCAGCTCAGGACGATGATACCGCCCGGCAATTTGACGGCGTGGGCTCCATAAATCTGCTGGATGGCTTCGAGCGCCTCATCCATGCTGCCTATGGGAAAGCTGGCATTCAGCCGCCGGCGCCCCAGAGCCTCGCTCGCGATGATCACGCGGCCAGGACGATAGCGGTTGATCTCTTCGACAACGTCGGAAATCGGCGTCGATTCAAAAACGACCTCCCTATCCTGCCAGGCCGTCACGATTGCGGTATTCGCTGCCGAAACGGATGCGCCGCCGGCATGCGCATAGGCGGCCTGGTAGCCCTGGGGCACCGCCAATACGGCATCGCGGTTGTGAATGCGGATCGTTCCCGTCACACAAGTGACGCAAACCTTGTCCTCGGTATATCTCGCGTTGAACGTCGCATTATTCGTAACAATGCGGCCGCCCGCCGCCATCACGACAAAGGGCTCGTCCATTTGTCGTGATGCCGAAACCATGATTTCACCCGAGATCAGTTCCAGCTGGCTGCCTTGCGACGATATATCGAGACTGGTTCGCGTGTTCATCTCAATTTTAACATTGTCTGACAGAAATATCTGCCGTTGCTGTCCCGTCCTGGTCCGGTAATCCGCCTGAACCTCGCTCCAGGATGGCCAGAGGCCGAATGGCGGATTGACGGCTGAAACGGCAACGGCCGCAGCCGATGCCGCCAGCACGCCACCGATCAGCCGGCGCCGGCCCAAAGTCTCCGTGATCAGCCTGGGCCGGTGGCCCATATTTATCCGGCTGAAATTCGATGTGCCATGGAACGATGAGATGTGCTGCCGCAGGGAGTCCGGCTCGATTTCTCCCAATATCTTCCATACTCTGTACGCATCGGCAAACGCAACCTTGCGCGCCTTGCTGCGTGACGCCCAGCGCATGGCCTTTTCAAGATCACAGGCACCGGCCTTTCCCGAAGCCGCTCCCGCAGCAAGACGCAAAACCCATGTCAGAGCATCGCGCTCGATCCTCGACCTGGCTTTGTCTGCATGCGTATTGTCAGGCGACGCAAAAATCATACCGACCCTTTTGAGCAGTTTGACCAAATCATCCGCACCCCTTGACCTTAGACACATTTGGAAGCGCAGAACCGAAGTGCTGCGGCATTTTTTTTTCGAGCACCTGTTTTTCGAGCGACTGTCTTTCAAGCACCTGAGCGCAATAGAAGATGGCACGCTGCAGATCCGTTTCGATCGTGCGCTGTGTTACGCCAAACTCCCGTGCCAGAATTTTAAGGGGAATCCCTTCATACCGAGATCCAATCAATACGCGTCCTTGGCGCGGGGTGAGTTGAGCAATCGCGGCTTTCACCTGCTCTATCTCATCGCGCGCGATCAGAATGCGTTCCTGGTTCGGCCTATCGTCCTGGATTTCAAAAAACTCCTCAAATTCCTCGATGCTTACAGTCCCCCGGTCGCGCCGCACGCGGTTCAGGGCAATGCGATATGCCATGCTCAGCAGATAGGGTTTCGCCTGTTGGACCGGACCGATCGGCGGCCCCATTTCCAACCTCAGCCAGGTATCCTGAAGCGCCTCATTGGCAAGGTCCGTCGAGCCCAGACGATTGGACAGCCGACGCTTCAAATCGTCATACTGGGCCAAAAAAGACTGCATCAGAGCAAATTTGTCTAAAAAGGGCATCCAGCTCGCGGTTCAAACACTAATTGCGAGTTTACCCAGGGATCATTTTGATGACAAGCATTATCAGTTGAATAGGCAATTCAATCGGCCGCGGCGGTGAAGATCGCCATCGTTACGGGTTGGGGCATTCCTGCCGGAGGCCGCTGGCCGAATGAAAGCCCGATGATGTCCGTGCCGATTTCGGCATTCAGGGCCGGATCATTATCCGGCTCCAGAATTTGCACATCCGATATTGCGCCGGAATCATCGATCCAGAAGCTGAGGAAAATATCCTCCGGCTCGGCCTGCAAGGCCGTATCGGCACAGAGTTTCCGGCTGATCGCGGACTGCATGACGGCAAGAAACGGACCGAAGCTTGCCATGAGGTTTTGCGCCGGCGGCGTCTGGCCTGCGCTTTGCTGCACGGGATAGGTGATGGTGAACGCATTCTGATCCACAAGGGGCGTGACGACATAACCCGTGCCAGCCAGGAGGGCCTGCAAGGCGGCACGCGGCGAGAACTGCCCCGCGACGGAGGCTGAACGCCGGTTTGCCGCCAGGCTGCTGTCGTAATATAAATGGCAGCCTGTCTCCATGGCGAATGTCTCCAAAGCCTTGACGAGGGCCTCGGAGGGAATGTCGAACCGCATTTCGGCGGCGGGCTGCTGCGCATGCGCCCGGTATGCCGTCCCCCCGGGCAGTAACAACGTCACGAAAATGACACAAAACATCAGCCCGTTACGCAGCAGCTGATTTAAACACCTTGCCTGCCGCCCCAAGCGCCGTTTGGCACTGCGCAAAACTGAAATACGCCAGATAACGACGGCAGCGCTCCTATCATGCGGCGGCAACCGGCGGCACCGGTGTACAGCACACATAATGCTTTCGCATATGAAGCCACAAGGTGAATGCCGTGTGATGATGAGATTTTTGCGCCCGGCCGGCCTGCATCAGGATCATCCGGCATTTCTCTGCCGCAGCTCAATCATGGTTCCCGCCGGGCTTGTCCCGCGACTGCAAGCTGGGCGGCGCGTTCATATCGGTCAGCCACATCCCGAAGCGCATCTTAAAAAACCGTTGCGCAACATTGAGGGAGCCGAACCCGCATTGCAGCGCCGCCGCTCTGGGCGACAGCGACGCATCCGCCTCCAGACGCCGCTTCAATTCATCCAGCCGCAGATTCCGCAGCCCGGCCTGCAGACCAACGCCGCGGGCGATGACGAACAGCCTGTTCAGCTCCTTGATATCCACCCTGGCGTAACCCGTCAGCGTCTCCTCCGAGAGCCATTCCGGCAACGCCGTCAGCACCAGATGCTCAATGGTTTCGACCACCGTCTGAGCGTCTTCGCCGGGCCGGCGGAACTCACTCAGGCGCGTGAGCCCCTCTTTCTGCAACGAGGCTTCCATCCACCATCCTTACGCCGCCTGTGCCTGCCGGGTGCGGGCCAGCGCGCCGGGAACCGCAAGCACCGCGCCGTCGCTACTGCGCCGGACCGCGATATCTCCCGCGACATCCGCGGCACAGGCAAACACAAACCCATGACATCCGCTGCCCAGCCCGGCCGCGCGCAGGTCGGGGCGGTAGATATCGGCCAGCACATTGGCAATGCGCGCCCCGTTCAGCAGAATATCCAGCGCGACCGGCTCTTCCGGCGCATCACAATCCTGCGCCCAGCCGGAGACGATATGCGGCCCATCCTGGTCCACAAAGCCCCGCAGCGGGCCCTGCGGCGCCGCAGGTGCCGCCACGCCCGCACGTGCGGCCAGAAGCCGGTAAGCCATCTGCAGCTGCCACCCGTGGTCGGCGCGCGGCAGAGCCGGCTGGTCCGGCGCGGCGCCGGGATAAAGCGCATGGAATTCCGCCGCATTCTGGAACAGCGCGCGCAGGCCGTATTCCTCCTGCTCTAGAAAACTTTCCACCGCGCAATTCTCCGCCAGAATCACCTCATGCCGCTCCAGCTCGACATGGAAATATTCCACCTGCTCGACCGCCGCCGCCTGGGTGACCGACACGCCGTTGACGAGCCGCCAGGCTGGCACGAGGATGCCGTTGACGAAAATGCCGTGGCCAGGCGAGACATGGAGATCGCGGGCGGGGCTGCCAGGGATGATCGCGCCCGCCTTGATGCAGACCGGCAGCGCCAGATGGTTCTTGGCGATCATCCGCCCGTCATAGGCACGCCGGCCGATCCATTTAACCGGCTTCATCGCGCCCGAAAGCGTTGCCACCAGATCGCCGATCGCCAGCGCCTCGACCGCCACCTCGCCGCGCGCCGTGCGGATCAGCGTACCCCTGCAGAAACATGTCACCGCCCCCACCACGATATCCGTGCCGCCATGCCCGTCGCTGGACAATGCGAAAGTCGGGGTGCCGCCGAGGCCGGAGAAATTGATGTCATAGGTTCCGGACGCATTGGTGATGGCCAGATAGCCATAACTCGGGCCGTTGAGGGAAAGCTCGGTATAGGCCGAGGTTTCGCCGGCGGTGAAGGTCACCCCGGTCAGATCGAGCGTGTCGCTTGCGGCAAACCCAGCAAATGTCTGCCCGCCCGCCACCGCGGCGCTGTCGCCTTCGAGCAGCCAGGCCGTGCCCGGCGCGATCTCGATGGTGTTGAAATTCTGGAAGGAGGTGCCGAGTACGGCCGTGCCGGAGGAGGCAGCGAGATCTAGGATATTGGTTGTAGTAACCCCGGCACCAGAAAATGCGACCACATCTCCGCTGATCGTCGAGCCCTGCGCGACTTCGAACAACAGATTGCCGTTGCTGCCTGGCCTGACATAAAGGGCGTTGTCAGCGCCGCCAAGATAACCGGCATTGATCACTGTTGCCGTCTGGCCAGAATTCGTCGACAGCCTGATACCGACACCGGTTTTACCAATGATGATACCCTGGTTGCTTAAGGTCAGCGAGTCTTTGATATAAACCCCATCTCCACTACCCCCGATCATCCCACCAGCGGCGTTGTTGATGATATCCGGTCCATCAGTATCGCTGTTCGGCGCGCCCTCGATTCCCGCAAGGCCATAAATAAACCCGTTGTTATTGAGCGTACCGGTATCACTGAATTCGATCGCATCAGAACCTGCCAGCACTGTGCCCTGGTTGGTCACGATTCCGGCACCTGCCATAATAATCCCATATCCGGCGGCAGCATCGATGAAACCGCCGGTGCCATTGACGACCAGGGCATATGTACCCGTATCGGTGATAACAAACGCATCAGATGCGCTGGCAATAATGCTGCCCTCATTCGTCACAACATCATGGGCACCTTCAATATAATTTCCCAACCGGCTTGAAACTGTCGCGCCGGCCGCGTTATCGATGCTGCCTCCGGCCAGCAACCTGATCCCATACCCGTGGGAATCGATCACCCCCTGATTAAGGACCGTACCCGCGACGCCACTGATTTTAACCGCTGCGTAGTAAGCGTCGATCTGACTGGATGCCGCATTGACGACAACGCCGCCATTGGTCAGCGCGATGCCGCCGCCGCCATATGGGTATCCCGCTTTGTTGTAATGGCCATCACCACTGGCATCAAGCGTACCGTCGTTCTGGACCGTCCAGGAAGTTGCCGCGCTGACCGCATAATATTGGTAAGAGGCTTGCGTCATCAGCGTAATATGGGCACTCGCAGCAATGGTGACCGGGTTGGTGTAGCTGGAGGATGTCAGCACAATGCCTGACGTGATCGTACCGTTTTCCGTGATCGTCGAGCTCGGTGCGGACATTGAAAACTCCCCCTGGGTTGCGAATGACAGACAAGTAGACATCCCGTGCATACGGGACGAGAAAGGCGCTCATGCTAAGACACATGAAACATGCCGGTGCCGAAGCGGGTTTTTTCATTGTCACAAAAATTACGCGAAAGCCGGAGCGCCAGCCGCGATACCGAACAAAGCTGCCACCAAACATTAGTAAAAAGCGGCCATCCTACGATGGCCGCTCTCTTCGTCAGGCGTAAAAATGAAAGCTCAGCGGCCGGTGAGGCCGGAGCATTCCGTGCCGTCGATGTTCAGCGGGTTGGTATAACCGGCGGAATTGCTCAGGAACGTGCTCGCAATCGCCGAGACGAAGGACGAACCGCCGGTGATGCCGGAGAGCGGCGCGAAGCCGTTGTTGGTGGCGGTCGTGTTGTAGGCGGTCGAGGCGGTCGCCGTCATGAAGTTGATGAGCAGCGTGCCGCGGGCCGCAGCAGAGTAGCAGCTGCTGAGGTCAACCGTGGTATAGCCGACGATGGGATAGCCCGAGGTGGTCGTCGGGATAAGCGGCACCCAGTTCAGCGGATTCTGGGCCGTCGCATTGGTCGAGGGCGCGGTCAGGTTGGTCGAGGTGGAACCGGCGTGTTCCAGGCCCAGCTCCGTGTTCGCGACGCTCGGTTGGTAGTAGGTGGCGGTGGTCGCGTTATACAGGCTGGCAACTTTGAGGGTGGTCGTGTTCGCCGAGAGCGGCGCGATCGAGGTGTAGTCCGGGCTCAGATAGCCGATGCTGGCGGAAGTCGCGACCAGCTCACTAGCAACGCCGCCGCTGCCGCTTTCACCGACGAAGTTGGACGGCACGCCGCTCGTAAACTCCGACGCGAAAACCTTCTGGGCCGTAAAGGTCACGCCATTGTCGTCGGTCGAGTTGCAGGTCGCGGCCAGATGCTGCGTGAGCAGGTAGGTCGTGCCGCTGCTGTCCGAACGATAGACCACGTTGATGGTTGTGGACGGCAGGGTGGAGAGCACCTGGTTCCAGGTGGTGTAGGCGCCGGAGAAGATGCTGCAGACTTGCGCGTCGGTCAGCTGCAGGGGGGGAGTCACCGAGCTCTGGTTATAAGCGATGGTAACCGGCACGCCCAGGGTCGGGATCTGGATCGCCGGGCCATAGACAGCCGAGCCGTTGGTGGACGTGCCATAGGCGTCATAGCTGCCGTTCACCGCGGTGGTGAACTGCGAAGCAACGAGCGGGGCATCGCTGGCACCGAAATCGACCTGCGTACCAACGATCGTGCCATAGGTAAGCGTGCCGCTGGCATAACCCACGGTGTTGGTGCCGGAAACCGGCTCGAAATAGCCGATGTTGTTGGTCAGAAACCCGTTCTGCCCGGCGCCGCTGCCGGCCGCGGCATAGCTGAACAGATCCGCCGGATGGGCCGTGGTGTAGGCCTTAAACCAGGCGGCATAGGTCGGATAGGCAAGGCTGGAGCCACCACCGTTAAGGGTCGGGGCAGCATGCGCGGCACCGAACGACAGTGCCGCCGCCATGACCAAGGAGGCCAAACGTGTGCGTATCATGGTATATCCCTTTGTGCTGTGAGTAATTTAACAAACGATAGTCACTCTGCCTTCGAACGAGGCGGCAGCTTTATAGCAGGGACCGCGGCGAGAATATAACTTTAGGTTAAGAACATTTTGGGGCGATTACGTGTCAAGGTTGCGAAACTTTTCAGACAGTAACATTTCATCAAAGCGAGCATTTTTTCGACGAATCCGCATCGTATGACTGTAATATTACGCAATGATGAGCTTGCCGCAGCGCTAGACAAAGATTCAAAAAATCAAGCATTTATGCCCATTTTTTCAAATTTACGCCATCCGTTTTTGGTGCGAATTCGTATTCATTAGACTGAAGCCAAGCATACGAGACGGCGGCGCCTCCTGTTAGATGACCCACATCAGAATCAGAAATAAATCCGCCAACATTTGAATCATCACCGGGCGGTTCGCGTCAATTGTGACATGCGCCGGCACTTCGCCGATCGATTTGCCTACTGATTATTTTCCGCTGTGACCACGCTATGCTGACGATTCCGCATCGGCGCGGCCATAAAAACGATCTTTCTTAAGGTCGATAATCAGATCGATTTGAATCGATAATAAATATTATCCGTATTATCGACGCGCCTATAGGCTGCAACGAGTTTATTTCTGTTTTTTAATGTTTAGATACTTCCTCGAAAATTTCATAATAACAAAGCGTGCGGCCTGCTACCATTCCACTTGTGCGAATGCATGGCGGCGCCGCCGCCGCGCAACATCATTCTGCCAACGCCCATCTCTGACATGAAAGAGCGTGTCATCGATCATTTGCCGACGGATCTCGACGCCACGACACAGAGTTTTCGATGACGCCGGAAGAGGCGCTCGACCGGCTGACGGATGCCGGCCTGTGCGATACGCTATCACTCGAACGCGCGCGGGCGGTTGCGCGCGAAAGCGGCATCGCCAGCGCCCAGGCGCTGGTGCAGCTCGGGCTGGTTTCGGAGCGTACGCTGGCTGAAAGCTGGGCTGCGATGTTTGGCATGTCGATGACAGCAGTGGCTGATTACCCTTCCGAGCCAATTTTACCGGAGCGTCTGCGGCCTCGTTTTCTGCGCGCGCAGCGTGTGCTGCCGGTAGCAGTTTTGCCGGGCAGTGGTCTCACCATCGCCATGGCCGATCCGTTCGACCGTTTTGCCCCAACCGCCATCGGGCTTGCCACCGGGCTCGCGGTGCAAATCGAGGTGGCGGTGCCGATCGAGCTGGAAGCGGCATTGGACCGGCTGTATCCGGAGGAAGAGGCGCCGCCGGAGGCAGAGGCGCATGGTGATGCCAATGAGGATGATGCGGAGCGGCTGAAGGATCTGGCGAGCGAGGCGCCGGTGATCCGGCTGGTCAATCAGATCATCGCCAAGGCGGTGGAGACGGCGGCCTCCGACATCCATATAGAGCCGTTCGAGGACCGGGTGCGCATACGGTACCGCTATGACGGCGATCTGCAGGATGCCGAGACGCAGCCTGCAAGATTGGCACCCGCCCTCATCTCGCGCCTGAAAATCCTGGCAAAGCTGGACATTGCCGAGCGCCGGTTGCCGCAAGACGGGCGCATACGGATCGCGGTGCGTGGGCAGGATGTGGTGTTCCGAATCGCCACCGCCCCCGGGCTGCACGGCGAGATCATCGTACTGCGCGTGCTGGACCGCAGTGCCGTGTCTTTCGACTATGCGGCGCAGGGGCATGATGAACAGGTGATCGCGCGGCTGCGGAAGGCACTCGCCGCACCCAACGGCATCATGCTGGTCACGGGGCCCACCGGCTCGGGTAAGACCACCACTCTATATACTGCACTGCTCTCGCTGAATGCCGAAGGCGTCAAGATCATTACGGTTGAGGACCCCATCGAGTATCAGCTGTCCGGCGTCAATCAGATCCAGGTGAAGCCGCAAATCGGCCTTGGCTTCGCGACGCTGCTGCGCTCCATCGTACGGCTCGATCCGAATGTCATCATGGTGGGCGAAATCCGCGACCTGGAGACGGCCGAGATATCTGCGCGCGCGGCGCTGACGGGGCATCTGGTGCTGTCCACACTCCACACCAATTCGGCGGCGGCGGCCATCACGCGGCTGCGGGACATGGGGCTCGAGGATTATCTGCTGTCGGCCGTGCTGCGCGGCGTGCTGGCGCAGCGGCTGGTGCGGCGGCTGTGCGATGCGTGCAAGGCGCCCGCCCCGGCCCCGCCCGAGCTGGCGCGGCGGTACGGGTTTGTCTCCGGCACTCTATGGCATGCGCGCGGGTGCGCGGGATGCCGCAATACCGGCTATCGCGGGCGCCAGGCGATTGCGGAGTTTCTGCTCCCCGATGCCGAGATCGAGCGGCTGATCGTCACGGGTGCGGACCAGGCGGCGATCGAGCGCGCCGCCGTGGCGGGGGGGATGAAGACAATGCTGACCACCGGCATGGAGGCGGTGGCACGGGGCGAGACGACCATCGAGGAAATTCTGCGCGCCGTGCGGGCGGAGGAGTGATGCGGTTTCGTTATCCCGCGATGAACCAGGGGGGCGAGCTGCAGCGCGGGGAGCGCGAGGGGGCAAGTTCAGCCGAGGTCGCGGCTTTTCTACAAAAGACGGGGGCAATGGTGCTGAACGTGCGTCCGGCCGGGCGCGGGGCCGGACTGCAGGCGCTGGAGCTGAGCGGAGGTGGAAGTTTGCGGCGCGGCGAGCTGATGGATGCGATGCGCGCGGCACGCGGGCGCGCCATTGCGCAAGACCAGCCTGTGACACTTACGCTGCCGCGCCTGCCCGGCTGGCTTGCCGCCCCTATCCAGGCACCGCCGGGTGGCTTCCTGTTCGCGCCGGACGGCAGTTCCAGCGGCGGTGCGGTGCGGCTGGATGGCGACGGGCCGGATTATACCGTCAGCGCCGGCTGGCTGACCGGGCAGGCGCGCATTGATGCGAACTGACGAGTCCGGCTTCACGCTGCTGGAGGTGATGGCGGCATTCGTCATCGCCTCGCTCGCGACGCTCGTGCTGTACCAAGCTGGTTTCAGCGCCGCGGCCGCGGCGGCGACCGCCGCGCGCACGCAGGAGGCGGTGGTGCGGGCACAGTCGCGGCTGGCCTCCATCGGCACGCTGACCAGGATGCAGCCTGAGCAACTGGCGGGCGACGATGGCGGCGGATTCCGCTGGCGGCTGAATATCGCGGCCAACCAGGCCGCCGGCAATCTGACGCTCTACGACGCGCAGGTGACGGAGATTTTCGGCAACCGGCACGTGACGCTGACGACGCAGCGGCTGGGGCCGACGCCATGAGGGACGCGGGCTATACGCTGCTGGAGATGATGGTGGCGCTGGTGGTGTTCGGCCTCGTCATGGCCGGCATCGCGCAAAGTTTCCAGTTCGGCCTCTCCGCCTGGTCGGCAGTGCCCCGCACAATCACGGGGCCGGAGAACCTCGCAGCCGTCGATGCCGCGCTCACACGCATGATCGGCCAGGCCCTGCCTGGCAGCATGACCGGCGGGCCGGGCGGCATGGTCTTCACCACCCGCCTGCCGCCGGGCGCGGGCCTGCCGGACCACCTGGCTGATGTCGCAATCATCCCCTCGGGCGGCACGCTGGTCCTGCGCTACGGCCCGCATCCGGCCGGCGTCGTTCTAGGCGCCATGCCGCGGCCGAAGACCGAGCCGCTGGTGCCGGGCATCACGGGCCTCACCATCTCCTATCTCACGCCGCAGAAAGGCGGGCCGGTATGGGCCTCTACTTGGACAGGCAAGACCATGCCGCTGCTGATCCGCATCCATATGCGTTTCGCCGACGGCCGAGACTGGCCGGACCTCATCGCCGCCCCGGTGGATGACGACCCGGACGAGGGGAAGGCGCCGCCCACATGACCCGAAAGCTTCATTATCTTGGCCCTGTCGAAAAGGTTAATCAGGCCCCCACCATGAATTTGTCGCCATCCGGAATGAACTGGGTTAGGCGCTGATGCTGGCGGAATTCGCCCATTGGTGGATGAGCCAGA
>JAMFRO010000027.1 GCA_026224825.1 bacterium
AGACCCCCATTAGTTGAAGACTTAAAAAAGAGGCCTGCCACTTCGGTGTTTGAAACACCGGGGAGGCAGGCCTCTTTTTTAAGTCTTAAGTAGCGGGATCCAAGGGCCTTTCGGCCCTTGGCGGGTCCAGGGCAGAGCCCTGGCCTTTTTCCTTAACTACACCGCGCTCTCAGGGCCCGTTCTGGTCCGGGGCCTGGTTGCCGCCGCTTAGGTCGATACCTACGAACAGGGCTTGGCCTTGGCGGACGATGCGCAGGGCTACGGCGCCGGCGCCGGCTTTGCGGGCGGCGGTGAGGGCGTTCACGGCGTCGGACGGGTTGGTGACGTCCACCGGGCCGATGCCCACGAGCAGGTCGCCTGGTTGCAGCCCGGCTACATCGGCGGGGGAGTTCGGGGTTATCGCCGTGACCACGGCACCGCTGGCGCCGGCGGGCAGGCTGAGCTGGTTGCGCGCATCCGGGGTGAGCGGGGCCAGGGTGAGGCCCAGCACGCCTTGCGAGGTCTGGCTTTGCGGCCCGTTGCCGCCATTCTGCTGGAAGGCGGCATCCGGATTGGCCGGCATGGTGGTGACGGCCACGCCGATATCCTGCTGTTTGCCGTTGCGCAGATAGGTGATGTCGGCCTTGTGGTTGGGATCGACATCGGCGATGTCGGCGGCGAGGTCGCCGGGGTTGGTGACGGGCTCACCATTCACGGCGGTGATCACATCGCCTGGTTTCAGCCCCGCATGTTCAGCCGGGCTGCCGGTGGAGATGGCGGCGATGAGTGCGCCGTCCTTTGCCGGGTTGGCGGCGGGCAGGTTGAGGGCCTGGGCCATTTGCGGCGAGATTTCCTGTGCGGCGACGCCGAGATAGCCGCGCACCACCTTGCCGCTGGCGATGAGCTGGGTGGTGATCCGCTTGATGGTGTTGGAGGGGATGGCGAAGCCGATGCCGACCGAGCCGCCGGAGGGGCTGAGGATGGCGGTGTTCACGCCGATCACCTGGCCGCGCTGGTCGAACAGCGGGCCGCCGGAATTGCCTTCGTTGATCGGGGCGTCGATCTGGATGAATTTGTCGTAGGGGCCGTCGCCGATATCGCGGCCCAGAGCCGAGACGATGCCGGCGGTGACCGTGCCGTCCAGCCCGAAGGGGTTGCCGGTGGCGATCACCCATTCGCCGGGCACCACTTTGGAGGAATCCCCCAGCTCAAGATAAGGCAGCGGGTGGCCGGCGGTGATCTTGAGGACGGCAAGGTCCGTCTTGGGGTCGGTGCCGAGGATTTTCGCCGGATAGGTATTGCCGTCCGACAAAGTGACGGTGACGGTTTTTGCGTCTTTCACCACATGATTATTGGTGACGATGATGCCTGAGCTGTCGATGACGAAGCCCGAGCCCTTGGCCTCCACCGCCTGCGGCTGCTGCTGCGGGCCGCCGAAGCCGAAGGGCAGGCCGGGGATTTGCGGGAAGCCGGGCGGCAGGCCGTTCTGGCTGTTGCCGCTCTGGTCGTCGGCGGTCTGGCTGAGTTTAAGATGCACGTCCACCGACACCACGGCCGGCGCCACTGCCTTCACCAGGCCGGAGAAATCCGGGACGGGGGCGAAATTGCGCGCCACGGCGGCGGAGGCGTCCAAAGACGCCGCCGGGGCCCCGGCAATGACCTGGGCGCGGGCCGGGGGGCAGATGAGGGCGGTGCTCCCGAGCAAAGCCAGCGAGAGCACGGCGGCACGGGGGATAGAGTGACGCATTTAGGGGAATACTCCTGGGAAGATTACCTTGGGAAGATTGTCGTATGACTGTTACTTAAATGCCACAGCAAAGCGGCATTGTGAACCGTGTTACAAAAAAGGTTACACTTCTTCACCCCTGCAAAATTGGCATTCCGGCGGTTGCCGGCATGTTATTATCCCAGATGGGGGCGAGAATAAGAAATTCTAGCGATTCATAAGCACCGGCAGTTGCGCATTTTCCAGCACATGCCGGGTGATGCCGCCCAGGATGAGCTCGCGCAGGCGCGAGGCGGTGGAATAGGCGCCCATGGACATCAGATCCGCCTGGAAATCCGTGGCGGCGGCCAGCAGCCCGGCGCCGGTGACGCCTTTGCGGGGGTAGAACTGCACCACATCGGCGGTGACGCCGTGGTGTGAGATGTATTCCGCCACTTCCGCGCCCGAGGGGCCGGGGCGGCGGTAGTCATCGGATACCAGAATCCGCACGGCCTCCGCCTGGCGCACGAAGGGCATGACCGAGGCCAGCGCCGAGGCCGCGTTGGAGGTGCCGTTCCAGGCGATGGCGATGCGCTTGCCGATGGTCGGCGGCAGCGCCACGGGGGCGAGCAGCACGGGGCGGCCGGAATCGAACAGCACCGTATGCAGCACATCGGCCGCCGCTACATCCTCGCCGGCCTGGGGATGGGCCACGATGGTGAGGTCCGCGAGCCGGGCCTTGTGTGCGACCACCTCGTCCTCGCGCCCGGACAGGGTGGTGAAACTGGCGCTGGGCTCGTCCTGCCCACGCATCGCCTCGCCGACCGGCACCCCTGCCTCTTCCGCGGCCAAAGCGAACAGCTCTTCCAGGCTGCGGGCGCGGGCGCCCGTGGCGCGCTCGGTGGCGGTCATCATGTCCTCGATCATCGCCCCGGTCATGCCCTCGCCCACAAAGGGGGCGAACTCCTGGGCGGTGCGGATGTGCAGCACCTGCAGATGCGCGTGCCAGCGCTTGGCCAGGGTTAACCCGGTTTGCAGCGCGGCCGCGGCGGATGCGGTGCTGCTGACCGGGAGCAGAAATTTGCGGACAGACATTGGTGCCCCTTATTGTTCGTTCTTTGCGACTATATGACATTGCCGGGAAAAGACTACAGCAGGTCTCGCAGGCGGAACCAGGAGGTGGCCAGCAGGAGGGCGGGGGTGCGGAGGGCGCGGCCACCGGGGAATTTTGCGTGCGGGATGCCGGCGAAGAGATCGAACCGCTCCGCCTGGCCGGCGATGGTCTCGGCCGCGAGTTTGCCGGCGAGGCCCGTGAGCGCCACGCCATGGCCGGAGAAGCCATGGGCGAACAATATGTTATCCGCCAGCCGGCCGAAATGCGGGGCGCGGTTGACGGTGATGTCGACATTGCCGCCCCATAGATATTCCACCCGCGCATCCTTCAACTGGGGGAACACGGCAGTGGCGCGGCGCAGCATGGAGGCGCCAAGGCTGGGCGGCGGAAGGGTGGAATAGGAGACGCGGCCGCCGAACAGCATGCGGTTATCGGGCGAGCGGCGGAAATAATCGAGCACGAAGTTTTGATCCGCTACCGCTTCGTTGCCGGGGATCAGGCTGGGCACGTCGTCGCGCGGCTCGGTGGCCATGATGTAGGTGCCGACGGGCATGATGTAGCCGGTGAGGTTTCGCTCCAGCCCGCCGAGATAGGCACCGCCGGCGACCAGCAGGTAGGAGGCGGTGACACGATGCCGGCCCGTATGCAGAATGATTTTGGCACCGGGCTCGATTTGCGTCACCGCCGCCTGGGCGTAGAGTTTTGCGCCCGCCGCCTGGGCTGCTTTGGCCAGGCCGAGGGTGTAATTATACGGGTGGATATGCCCGGCGATGTGATCCTCCAGGGCTGCGATATAGCGCGGGCTGGCCAGGCGGGATTGCAATTCAGCACCTTGCAGCAACCGGCCCACGGGCGCGCCCAGAGCGGCCAGCGCCTCCTGCTCCTCATGCAGATCCCGTACCTGCCGGGGTTTGATGGCGGCGTGCAGATAGCCAAGCACCGGGCTGGCCGGAATGGCGAAGCGCGCGATCTGGCTGTGCAGCAGATCGACCGCCTCGACCGACATGTCCCATAGTTTTTTGGTGGCTTGCCCGCCTGTGAGCTGGCGGAGTTTGTGCAGTGAGCAGCCGAAGCCCGGCAGCGCCTGGCCGCCATTGCGCCCGGAGGCGCCCCAGCCGATGTGCTGTGCTTCCAGCAGCGCGACTTTATAGCCGCGCTCGGCCAGGTGGAGTGCTGCCGACACGCCGGTGATGCCGCCGCCGATGATGGCGACATCCGTGGTGATGTCCTCCGCCAGGGTGGATGCGGTGAAATCGACATTGCGGGTGGCGTGGTAATAGTTTTGCATTCAATGCGACGTCCTGTTAGCGGGGCGCCATGGGGCACGGTGCAACTGGAATACCAATTGCGCGTGCTGGAAGCCAGTGGCGCCGCGCGGGTTCAAGCTGATCAGCCTTGAACGGCATTGGACTTGCTGATATGCGAATGGCACGGTGCCAGCACGCCGGGGAGAGAAAGATGCGCGACGGCTCAACGGCGTTGCCGTCCCGAACGGCATAAGACTGGCTGCGCATTACATGGCAGAGCCCCGCACCGCAATCTGTGAATCGATGCCGCTGCATTCCTTGGCGCGGCATGAAGTGCCGGTTTTTAACGCCATGCGCGTCAATTTACCGCGCGTGTGCGTCTATGAGAATGTGCGTGAGTTTAACCAGCGTTTCGCCGCGCATCTGCTGCGCGACATCTACATCGCGCGCGCCGTGACGTTCGATCGCGTCGATCTCGTAACGATGCCGGCCGGTACCATCGTGCATGGTGATGCGGACCATCTTACCACAATTGACGGCATCTTCCTCAAAGAGCAGTTGCACCAGGATTTGCACGCACCGATATTGCCGCGTGTGATGGCGTCCACCACCCCCATTATGGAGGTGGCGGGAGATGTGCTCCTGCTGGCGCGCTTTGGGGCGCTGACATGGGGGCATTGGCTTGGTGAAATACTCCCGCGCGCCGTTGCGGCGGAACTCGTGGCACCCGGCAAATATCGTTTTGCCGTGCCGGCAGTCTACCGCGAATGGGTCAACCCCAATCACCTTGCATCGCTACGCGCCTATGGCATTGGTGAAGACCGGCTGATCTATCTCGGCCAGCACCGCTACAAATTTGAGAGGCTGGCCAGTGTCAGCTCCATGTGGGTCTATCCTTATGCCATCCACCCCGCGGCGCTCGCGTTGTTGAGGGTTGGGTTGAAGCAGAACATTCCTCCCGCCCCGCAAGGTGCGCGCGCGGCCGCCTTGCTCCGCCCAAAGGAAGAGGCCGGCCGGTACATCAGGAATCTCGATGAGACTCTCGCCATTTTGAGTATCAAGGGCATCACCCCATTCCCTGTGGCAACGCTGCCGTTTATCGAACAGGTGGCGCTGTTCCGGGAGGCGCGGACATTGTTCGGCGTGCTCGGCTCAAATCTCACCGGGCTGATTTATTCCCCACAGGGTGTGCGGACCGTTTCCGCGGCGCCAGGCGATTGGGGAGATTGCTTTTTTCACGGTCTGCTGCAGGGTCAACAGGGAGTCTACGCGGATTTGCGCGGCACCCCGGCCGATGGCCATACGGATATGATGACGGCACCATTTACATTATCGCCCGGCCAACTGGCCGATGCGCTGGACGCCGTGGGGCATCACCCGGCATGATTTTGTTACGAAAACAAAGCAAATCTACGTCACCGGTGCGGTGATACCCAGATCGCTCAGGGGCACCAAAAAATCCTGCCGGATGAACTCACCCTGATGAATGCCCGTATCCTGCCTGTGACAGACCGTGGCCAAAAATCGCGCATCAAATTCTGCTTGCGTCTCTGCACCACCCCTGGGCCTGCTCGCCATGAATTTCTGCACGGCCGTATGGTGATCAATGCCTTTGTTGAAATACTGATGCGCTTTACTGCCGGGCACCAGCCCCTGCAGCATCGTCTGGTCCCAGGCGGCGCGCGTATTGAGGTCCGCAAATCTCAGATGCAGATTATACAGCCCGGCAAAACGAGGCGGCACGCTGGCGCCGTGAAAACCTTCCGCCCAGCGCAGAGGGGTGGTTGTAACACAGGTCTTGTTCAGCGCCGCGCTGCGCATGCCGTAGCGCCTCTGCACACCGAAAATCGGGCGGTCCAGGTCGAGCGGTGCATCCTCCGCCAGCTCGATCACGTCGATCCCCTGGGCGGTGACGTACGCATGCTCGTTTCGCGCGATGAAATCCGCCAGATCGGTATAATGCCGCGGGTCGGGGAGCAGGAACTCGTCGATATCGCACCGTATCACCACATCATGGCTGCGCAGCAGCACCGCGACGAGATCGGCGATGACACTGGCCCGCAGTGTATCGTCGTAGGCGGCATCCACCCCCCAGAGATAGCCGAGCGCGATGCCGGCGAAGGATGGCTTTAAACCCTGATAGGTGACGACATGCAGATTTTCCGTCCCGAACAGGCCGCCGTAATAGCGATGCCAGGCGGGGAAAAAAAATCCAGGCGAAACCGCATCGGCAATCACCGCGGTTTTTTTCATCGATCAGGCAGCACTGCTGGCAGGCTGCGCCGTCTCGGCATAGACTTCCAGAAAGCCGGCCACCATCTCCTCGCGGGTGGGCGGCGGCGTAATGCCCTGCGCCAGGCTGGCCCACAAACCCTCTTCGGTGCAGGCGCGGTAAATCGTATCGGCCAGGGCGCGGGCATCGCCCAGTTCGAACAGCAGCCCGTCCTTGCCATCGGTGATGCGCTCAGCCGGGCCGCCGGCGTTGGAGGCGATCACCGGGCGGCCGAAGCTCCATGCTTCCGAAATGACCAGGCAGAAGATCTCCCACCAGATGGAGGGCACCACCACCCAATCCACCCGCGCCATGCGGGCCCGCAACTGGTCGTGATGATAGGCGCCGTTGACGATGACATTGCGGCTTGCCGCCGGCAGTTCGGCTTCGGCGGCGAAGAACGCCTCGATCTCGGCGCGGCATTCCTCGGTGGCGAAATGGATGTTGTCGCCATTCACCTCGACGGTGAAATCCGTGAACCCTTGCGCGCGCAGCAAGGCCACGGCGCGGAGCAGAACCTGCAGCCCCTTCACATCCACCATCTGGCCGAAGAAGCCGAAGCGGTTGTGCCGCCCGGCCGTGCTGGCGCGGAAGGGTTTGACGTTCATCCGCATGCCATTGGTCACATGCCGGAATTTTGCGGGATCCAGCCCCCAGTTGACGTAATGCGCGATCATGAAACGGCTCGGCGTGGTGATGACATCGGCCACGGCGAGATGCGTCTTCATCCATATTTCGCGCATGAAATAATGTTCCGGCGGCAGGGCCGGGATGCATTGATGGCAGCGCACGGCGGAGGCGCGGTTGCAGAGTGAGCCATCGGTAAGCCGCCGCATATGCCCGTAGGCGGCGCAGATCGAGAGGAATTCATGCGCTGTGAAAACGATTTTCGCATCCGGCAGCACTTTGCGCGTCAGCGTGAGATAGTCGATGCCGTAGGTCATGAAATGGTGGAAATGCACCACATCCGGGCGCAGCAGCTCCAGAAATTCCTTGAAGGATTCAGCGAGATTCACGCTCGGGGTTTTATGCCAGAGGTAGTCATAGCCTTGGCTGAGGAATAAGAACTCGTTTTCCCGCCCGTCGAACCCGGTGATGCGCGCGCCGCTCTTGAACATGGCCGGGGTGTGATGGTCGGCCGAGGCGAGCAGGAAGGGCTCCACGCCCTCTACCTGCTTCAGCCCCTTGAACAGCTCATAGGCGATCTGCTGCGAGCCGCCATGCACGAGGTCTGGGTGATACAGGCTGACGAGCAGGATTTTCATTTCAGACTCGCGTGTTGAGGGGCCGGGCCCAGAATGTCGCGCGCCACGGCCTCCTGCCAGTGCCTGGTGAACAGCCAGCGATTGACGGCGGAGCCGCCGTCATGCTGCGGCTGGCGGGTGGAGCCTTTGCCCTCCAGATGCCAGAGCTTTGCATCATGCAGCCAGGCCGGGCGCCCGGCTTCCAGGCTTTTCATGCATAGATCCGCATCTTCGTAATGGCCGAAGATGTAATCCTCGGAAAACCCTTCCAGCGTCTCGAACCAGCCGCGCGCCGTGGAGATGAACGCGCCCGTGACGGCCGGCACCGGGCGCGGGCGCAGATAATCCGCCGTGTCCGGCGGGGCGCCCTTGCCGTAATGTTCCACGCGCAGAATGGCGGTGTCCTGGCGCTTTCCCTGGTGGAAGCGGGGGGATCTGTCCAGCTCGAAATACATGCCGCCGTGCATCAGCGAGCCGTCATCGTAATACAGCGGGGCGCCGAACAATGCGGTCTGGTCGGCCGGCAGATCCTGCACGATCGCGGTATGTTTTTGCGCCCAATCCGCATCGCGCGGGAATACATCCGGGTTGGTGAACAGCAGCCGCTCACTGCGCGCGTGCTTGGCGGCGAGGTTATTGGCCGCGGCAAAACCGGCATTGGCGTTGAGAATGATGACCGTGACATCGAGCCCGTAGATCATCGAACACAGCCGCGCCTCGCGCAGCAGCACCTCGGTCACATCCGGGCTGTTGCACACATAGATGAATTCATAATCGCCGATGCCCGGCTGGCGCGCGAATATGGCCTGCTGCACGGCCATATAATCGGTCTTGCCGAACAGGCAGACGATGATCGAGCCTTTGTATTGCACATCCGTGCGGCCGAAGCGCTCGATATAGGGCGCGTTCACGGCACGGCGTGTCAGCATCTGGTTGAAGTCGATAAGCTGGGCGGCGATCGCGGCATCGATGCTCTGCACCGCGGCGAAATAGGGGTCGCCGACGTATTTGGCCAGCGCCAGGCCGGAGAGGGTGATGTTGCGCAGCTCCTCATCCTCGACCGTATCCACGGTGACGAGGGCGTGCAGTTCCGCGCCCGATTTCAGCCGCACGATGGCGTTGCAGATTGTGGCCGGGAGCCGCCGCGCGGCGTAGAGGAAGCCCCAGTAACCGCTGCTCTGCGGCGTCAGCAGGCCGACGGAGGCCTCCGCATCCGGCCGGCGCACCCGGGCGATGTTGGCGGCGCTGAAGGAGATGGACCAGCCCGTGAAATACAGATCCACGCTCTCCAGCCGGTCCTGGCTGTCGTTAACCCAGCCGACCACATAGATGCCGCCGGCCGGTGAGATTTTAATATGGTCGATATTGCCGGCGGGGGCGCGGGGCTTGTCCGCGATGCGGTCGGGGTCCGCCATGATCACCACACGGTCGCGCACCAGGCTGGACGGGACCATGGTGGGGCGGCCCTCGGCCCGGCCGAAGCGCTCGTAATGCTCGCGCCCGGAGCGGAAGGCGCCGGAACTCACCGCCACCAGCACATCCGGGTTGAGGCGCAGATACAGCTCCTCATTAAACGGGCCTCCGGCGGGGAACGGACCTCCGGCGGGGGGGTGAACCCCTGCCGGGGCAGGCGGGTGCAGCGGCGCCATGGCGGCCGGATTGTGGGCGGCCGGAGCGGGGGAGGCTGGATCGGGGGGCTTGCGGGGCGATCCTCTGCTCATGGTGTTCTCCCGGCGGGGTCAGGTGTGCGGCTGCGGCACGGCGTTGAGATAGCCGATCAGATCGCCCGACTGCGTAAAGGTGAAGGCGCAGGGCAAGATGCCGTCTTTTAATATTTTGTAGCGTGCGTTGCTGAGCAGCAGATGCGGCCCGGTGCTGGACAGGGTCACGGTCTGGCCGGCGGCGATGTCCAGGCTCGGCAGTGGGTTGCCTTTGGCATCCACCAGAACCGTGCTGTCGGCGATGGTGCATTTCACCGCGGTCAGCGTGTCCGGCGCATCGCCGGTATTGTGGATCTGCACGAACGCTTGCGTGTTCTGCCCGTTTTTCTGGGTCAGCCAGACGCTGCCGTGGTCGAGCGCCAGCACGGAATCGGCCAGGGCCGGGCAGGCTGGGGCGGCAAAAGCGAGGGCGAGGACGAGCGGGCGGAGCTTCATGCAAGACTTTCATATTTCTCGAGGTGCCAGGAGACAGGTTCGTTTTCCGCCAATCCATACCAGTTGGCAACCAGCGGGTGGGCACGCACGGCATCGCAATAGGCCTTGGCGCCGGCGGAGAGCGGCGGGGCGTAGGTGAGGAGGCGGGCGGCGATGGGGGCGAACATGGCATCGGCGGCGTTGAAAATTTCGCCGAACAGATACGGGCCGCCCTGGCCGAACACGGCGCGGGTTTCCGCCCAGATCATTTCAATCCGCGCCAGATCCGCCAGGCTCTCCGGGTTTTGGCCTAGCCCTGCGTAATCGTCGCGGCCGAGGTTCATGGGCATGGCGATGCGCAAGGCGCGGAAGCCGGCATGCATCTCGGCGGCGATGGCGCGGGCGTGGGCGCGGGCGATGCGGTCTTGCGGCCAGAGCACCGGATTATGCTCGGCGCAATATTCGGCAATGGCCAGGCTCTCCCAGATGCGGGCCCCCTCATGGTCGAGAAACGGCACCAGCCCGCTGGGGGAGACGGCCTTAACCGCGGAGGAGTTGCCACCGGCGAGGGGGACAAAAACATCCTCCACATGCAACCCGGCGAGGCGGACCATCAGCCAGCCGCGCAGCGACCAGGAGGAATAACGCGCCGTGCCGAGATAGAGTTTTGCACCCATGAGAGCCTCCATATAGCTGCCCCCGCCTAGCACGGCCCGGCTGGCACACCAAAATTTGGGGGGCACGCGGCGATGTGCTAGCGGGGCGCATGCTCACCCACCCCCATATCTGGGCCGGATTGGCGCTGACCCGCCCGCTGGTTATGGGCATACTCAACGTCACCCCGGATTCCTTCTCCGATGGCGCAAGCCACGCCGCAGCGGATACCGCCATCGCGGCGGGGGTGAAAATGCTGGCCGAGGGGGCGGATATTCTCGATATCGGCGGCGAGAGTACGCGCCCCGGCGCTGCCTTGGTATCGCCCGATCAGGAGCAGGCGCGCATATTGCCCGTTATCAACGCTTTGGCGGCACATGGGGCGGTCATCTCGGTGGATACGCGCCATGCCGCGACCATGGCAGCCGCCCTCGATGCCGGGGCACGCATTATCAACGATGTATCGGCTTTGGCGCATGACCCGGCGGCGCTGGCGCTGGTGGCGGCGCGCGGTTGCCCGGTGGTGCTGATGCATATGCGCGGCACACCGGGCACGATGAACGACCACGCCGTGTATGAAAATGTGGTTACTGAGGTGCTGGCCGAGCTTGCCGCCGCGCGTGACCGCGCCGTGGCGGCCGGGATAAGGCCGGAAAATATCGCCCTCGACCCCGGCTTCGGCTTTGCCAAGCGCGGCGCCCAAAACACCGCTTTGCTGCGCGCCACGGGGCAATTCGCCGCCCTTGGCCATCCTCTGCTCATCGGCCTCTCCCGCAAGCGGTTTCTCGGCGAAATCTCCGGCGAGGCGGACCCGGCGCGGCGAGACCCCGAATCCCTGGCAGCCGCCCTGTTTGCCGTGGGGCTTGGCGCGCATATACTCCGGGTCCATGACGTGGGCGGGACAGTGCGGGCCTTGCGCGTCTGGCAAATTTTGAATGCGAGAGACGAGCGGAACTTGATAGTGAGAGATGATGGCTGACACGGGTAAACGCCGGCTTTTCGGCACGGATGGGATCAGGGGTACGGCCAATACGGCGCCGATGACGCCGGAAATGGCGCTTAAATTGGGCCAGGCCGCCGGGCTGCTGTTCACCCGTGGCAGCCACCGGCACCGCGTTATCATCGGCAAGGACACGCGGCTCTCGGGCTATATGCTGGAACCGGCGCTGACGGCTGGTTTCATCTCCGCCGGCATGAATGTCACCCTGGCGGGCCCGCTGCCCACACCGGCCATTGCCATGCTCACCCGCTCGCTGCGGCTCGACCTTGGCGTGGTGATCTCCGCCTCGCATAACCCGTTCGAGGATAATGGGATTAAGCTTTTTGGGCCGGATGGCGCCAAGCTTTCCGATGAGACCGAGGCAGAGATCGAGGCGCTGATGGGCCAGGATCTGTCATCCCGCCTCGCCGGACCTGAGCATCTCGGCCGTGCCTCGCGGCTCGTGGATGCCGCCGGGCGCTATGTCGAGGCTGCCAAATTCTCGTTGCCACGCGGGTTGCGGCTGGATGGGTTGCGCATCGTGCTCGATTGCGCGCATGGCGCCGCCTATAAGGTGGCCCCGGCGGCTTTGTTCGAGCTGGGCGCGGAGATTATCCCGCTTGGCGTCTCCCCGGATGGTTTTAATATCAACCGCGAGGCGGGCTCGACCGCGCCGAAGAAGCTTTGCGAGGCGGTGCTGGAGCATGGTGCGGATATAGGTATTGCGCTCGATGGCGATGCCGACCGGGTGATATTGGCCGACGAGCGCGGCGAGATTATCGATGGCGACCAGATTCTTGGCCTGATTGCCCGCGACATGCTGGAGCAGGGCAAGCTGGCCGGCGGCGGCATCGTCGCCACGGTCATGTCCAACCTCGGCTTGGAACGGTTTTTGGGCGGGCTCGGCCTGACCCTGACCCGCACCAAGGTCGGCGACCGTTATGTTGCCGAGGCGATGCGGGAGGAGCGAAAAAATCTGGGCGGCGAGCAGTCGGGCCATGTTATCCTCTCCGATTATGCCACCACAGGCGACGGGCTGGTGGCGGCGTTGCAGGTGCTTTCCGTGCTGGTGCGTTCGGGCAGACGGGCCTCCGAGGCCTGCCGCGTTTTTGCGCCGCTGCCGCAGCTTTTGCGCAATGTGCGCTATGCCGGCGCCTCGCCGTTGGCGCTGCCGCATATCGCCGCCGCCATCGAGGCCGCCACGGTACGGCTGGGCGCGCTGGGCCGCGTGCTTATCCGCCCCTCCGGTACCGAGCCGCTAATCCGCGTGATGGCGGAGGGCGAGGATGCCGCGCTGATCCATGATATCGTGGATGGGCTGTGCCAGAAAATTGCTGTTGCCACCGCTGAAGCTGCCGAGTGACCACGCGTGGGGATGGTGGGGCGGCCACGCGCATGAAGAGAGTATTGACGATTGCCGGGTCGGATTCCGGCGGCGGGGCGGGCATCGAGGCGGATTTGAAAACCATTTCGGCTCTGGGTGGTTATGGCTGTACCGCGATTACGGCGGTGACGGCGCAGAACACGCTGGGCGTTGCCGGGGTGCATACGCTGCCGGCGGAATTCGTGGCACTTGCGATAAAGATGGTGCTGGATGATATCGGCGTGGACGCGGTAAAACTCGGCATGCTGGCCAATGAGGCTATCATCCGTGCGGTTGCGGCGGCGCTGCCGGGGGATGTGCCCTTGGTGCTGGACCCGGTGATGGTTGCCACCTCCGGTGCCGTGCTGCTGGAGGAAGGGGCGATCGACGCCATGCGGCAATTGCTGGTGCCGCGCGCGACGCTGATAACACCCAACCTGCCGGAGACGCAGAAACTCACCGGCCTGCCCGTGGACACGGAGGCAGAGCGCATCGCCGCCGGGCGCGCCTTGATCGGCATGGGGGCGCGCGCGGCGCTGGTGAAAGGCGGGCATGGCGGCGAGAAAATCCTCACCGATTACCTCGTCACCGCCGATACGCTGGAGGCCATATCCCTCCCCCGGATTGAGACCCGCAACACACATGGTACCGGCTGCACCATGGCCTCCGCCATCGCCACCGGGCTGGCACAGGGCATGAGCATGCTGGATGCCGTGCGCCGGGCGCGAAACTATCTGCAGGAGGCGATCCGCACCGCACCCGGCTTCGGCGCCGGACACGGGCCGGTGAATCACCTGATTCGAATTATTTAGCACTCGACAGGGCAAATCAGCATCGTTACCCTGGCGGGTTATGTCCATTCGGGAAGCCAAGGCCACCAATACCGACCCGGATGGCCCCGTGCCCCCGGCGGACAACATCGGCCGGGTCGTGCTTAACGAAGCCAAAAGCACGATCGCCCTCTCCGCCTTCGCCGCGTTTCTGCTCTCCGCCGCCACGCTGGTGAGCATGCTCTACTGGCTTGAATATTTCGAAACCGGAAACTTGCCCCCGGTGCCGAACGACGTGCTGGCCGTCATCCTCAAATGCGGCGCCGTTGCCGTGCTGGCCCTGCCCTCCCGTTTCGCCGAGCTGCTCTCCCCGCCGCGCGTCATCATCAATTATGCCGGGGTGAGCCTGCGCCGCCGTGGCATCACCCAGACCATCGGCTGGGGCGATCTCAATGAGGTCAGCCTGCAGCTGCGCACCATACGCGACCGTTATGGTGGCGTGACAAACCGCACCCGCTGCCTCGTCATTGGTGGTGGCGGGGGCGGTGGCGAGCGGCTGATCCTGGAGCCGATCTTCGGTGTCAGCCCCGCCGCACTCGCCAGCTATATTCAAACCCGCGGGCAAACCAGCGCCGGCACAACCATCGCCCTGACGCAGACGCCAACCCCCGTAATGCCCCCGCACGTGCGGGTGCAACTGCTGGTGCTAGGCATCCTCGGCGGCCTCGCCTTGGCCATGGTCGCACTCGCCTGCAACGTCCTACGCCACGCGCATTAGAGATTGTTTCGGTGGGTCGGTTCTGAGGACGGGGTGTTCCGCGAAAAAAGGCTGGGGCTCCGCCCCTGACCCCGCTGGGGCCTGAGGCCCCAGACCCCCACGACTTCGGGTCTTGGAAAGGGATGCCCTGCACGGGCTTTCCACAAGCGTGATCTCGATGGCATCCCTTACCAAGACCCGGGTGGGATCCAAGGGCCTTTCGGCCCTTGGCGGGTCCAGGGCAGAGCCCTGGCCTTTTTTCGTGGAACACCCCCGCCCTCAGGGCCTGCCCACCGAAACAATCTCTAACTGCGGTAGGAGCCGTTGATGTCGATGTAGCCGTGGGTTAGGTCGCAGGTCCAGACTGTGGCGCGGCCGTCGGCTAGGCCGATATCTACTGTGATTTCGATTTCCTGGCCTTTCATGTGTTGGACGACCGGGGTTTCGTCGTAGCCCGGTACGACGCCGCCGGCTTGGGCCATCCATGTGCCGCCTACGGCGACGCCGAGGCGGTCGCGGTCGGCTGGTTCGCCGGCTTTGCCTACGGCCATGACGATACGGCCCCAGTTGGCGTCCTCACCGGCGATAGCGGTTTTTACCAGAGGCGAGTTGGCGATGGAGAGGCCGATGCGTTTGGCTGAGGCGTGGCTGACGGCGCCCTGGACGTTGATGGTCACCAGTTTTTGCGCGCCTTCGCCGTCGCGCACCACCAGCAGGGCGAGCTCGTGCAGGATTTCATGCAGGGCGCGGCGGAAGTCGGCGAGGTGGGCGGGGTCGTCGGTTGGTTTATTGCCGGCCTGGCCTGTGGCGAACAGCAGCACTGTGTCCGAGGTTGAGGTGTCGCTGTCGATGGTGATGCTGTTGAAGGTGCTCTCCACGCTTTTGGCCAGCATTGTCTGCAAAGCGGCGGCGGGGATGGCGGCGTCGGTGAAGATGAAGCACAGCATGGTGGCCATGTCGGGCGCGATCATGCCGCTGCCTTTGGCGATGCCGTTGATCGTGACGTCTGTGCCGCCGATTTTTGCCTTGCGGGTTGAGCCCTTGGGGAAGGTATCGGTGGTCATGATGGCGCTGGCGGCTTCAGCGAAGCGGTCCGCTGCGAGCTTGCCGTGCAGTTCGTCCATCACCGCGACAATTTTATGCGCCGGTAATGGTTCGCCGATGACGCCGGTCGAGGCCAGGAAGATATGGTCCGCCGTGGTGGCCAGGGTTTTTGCCGCGGCGGACGCTGTGGCTTCCACCGCGCGCATGCCGGCCACGCCGTTGAACACATTGGCATTGCCCGCATTCACCACCAGCCCGCGCGCGAGCCCGCCTTGCAGCACCTCGCGGCAATAGGTAACCGGCGCGCCGGGGCAGAGGTTTTTGGTGAACACGCCGGCTACCGTGGTGCCCTCGGCCAGTTCGGCCAGGAGCACATCGGTACGGCCTTTGTAGCGTATCCCCGCCTCCGCCGTGGCCAGCCTCACCCCGGCCAATGGCGGCAATATGGGGAGAGGACGCGCCAGCGGCGAAACGGGGAGCGGCGCCATTACGGAGCGGCGGCGGGGGCGGCGGCAGGCGCCACAGCGGCGGGCGTGCCATCTGGGTTGAAGAGCTGGATCTTCACATCGCCGCGCACCGAATCAAGCGTGGCCTGCACCGCGGCATCGCCGAGCTGCTGCTTGATCTGGGCCTGCACGTCAGCCAGCTTGGGGGTCGGCGCGGTGCGCTTGCCCTCGCTCAGAATCACATGCCAGCCGAACTGCGTCTGCACCGGGGTTTTGGTGTATTGGCCCGTCTTCAGCGCGAAAGCGGCGCTGGCGAAGGCCGGAACCATCTCGGTCTGGGCGAACCAGCCGAGCTCGCCGCCATTCTTGGCGCCGGGGTCGATGCTGTCCTTCTGCGCCAGAGTCGCGAAATCCGCGCCCTGGTTGAGCTGGGTGATGATGTCCTGGGCCTGCGCCTGCGTCTGCACCAGAATCTGGCGCGCCTGTACCTGCTCGGCACCGGGCTTGTTGGCGTAGTCCTTGTTGTACTCGGCCTGCACCGCGGCATCGGTCACCTGGCCCAGCACCTTTTTCTGCACATAGGCGTTTTCCAGCTTGACGTTGGCGGCATCCGCCATCTGCTTCGCCACGGCCGGGTCCTTCTGCAGGCCCTCCTTGAGCGCCGCGGCCAGAACGGCCTTGCGGTCCACCTCCTGGCTCAGCAACATCTGGTAGAGCTGGTCGGGCGGGAGCTGCTGCGCCTGCGCCGGGATGCTCTGCAGATCCGCCTGAAGATCGCTCATGTGAACGTCGTATTTACCCACGATGGCAACCACCGGATCGCCATTCTTGGGCGCGGCGGCGGGCGTTGCGGCAGGGGCGGCGGCAGGAGCCGTCTGCGCAAAAGCGGCGGGGGCGGCAAGCACGGCAGCAATAGCAAGAGCGGAGAGCGACAAGCGCATGAGGCGGGACCTTCCTTCAAGAATTTGCGCTCCTATGCGGCAAACCCCGCCGTCGGGCAAGCCGGGGCCTGAACCGGCTGGGGGGTGAGGACGGGGGCGTTTCCACGGAAAAGGCCCCGTCCTCATCCCCCCAGCCGGCGCTGGCACCAGCCTAGCCAGCCGGTGAGGAGTAGGCGGCCTTCGAAGGCTAGGAGGCAGATGCAGCCTTCGGCGTCGGCGCGGGGTTGGTGGAGTAGGGTGGCGTCGCTTTCGGCGGTGTCGCCGGTTGCGTATTGGCCGGTGATGTCGGTGTAACCGCCACGCAAAATTAATGTGAGTTCTTGGGCGGTGTGGGTGTGGCGGAAAATGGGGCGGTTGGCTGCCGCGCGTACCAGGATGACATTGGTTTGAGGGGCGCCGGCTTGAGCAGTTCCGGGTAGGCGCAGCTTGTTGAAGCGGACGCCGCGGCCGAGCCATAGGCTGGGGCCGATGTCGCAGGTGGCGAGTATGGGGGGCAGAACCGTATCGGGCGGGAGGTTGAGTTTGGCCTGGCGGGGGGCTGGGGCGGGGGCCGGGGTTTCATCGAGCCTTGCCAGCACGGCGGCGAAGGCGGTGGGGGCTAGGGTTGCCGGCGGCTGGGAGTCCAGCAGGGCGCCGCCCACGGCCTCGAACGCCGCGATGCGGGTGCGGCATTGCGCGCAGCCATGCATATGCGCCTGGGCGACGAAGGCCAGCCCGGCGTTGAGCGTGCCGGCGGCGAGGCGGAGCAGCGTGGCGTCCGCGGGGTGGTGGGTGGGGTGGTGCCGGGGGCTCACGCTTCACCTCCGAGTTGCTCGCGCAGCCGGGTCAGGGCCTGACGGATGCGGGATTTTACCGTGCCTAGCGGTAGTTTCAGGGAGGTGGCGATGGAGCTATGCGGCGTATCGGCGAAGAACGAAAGCTCGATGACGTGGCGCTGCGCCGCCGTAAGCGTGTCCAGGGCCCCGCGCATCCGTATGGCGCGCTCGTTTTCCAGGATCAGTGCTTCGGCTGAGGGCGATGGGTCGGCTTCTGGCCAAGCCGGCAATTGGCCGGGCAAGGGGCTCTGGCGGCGCCGGGCGGCATCGATGCGCAGGTTGCGGGTGATGGTGAAGACCCAGGTGGCGGCGCCGGCGCGGGCGGGGTCGAACCCGGCCGCCTTGCGCCACAGCAGCAGCATGGTCTCCTGCGCCAGTTCTTCGGCCGCGCCATCGGCCAGGCCGGCGCGCAGGTGGAACGCCTTCAGACGGGGGGCGAAATGCTTGAACAGCAGCGCGAAGGCCTGGCGGTCCTGTGCTTCCGCCACCAGCCCGATGAGGCGTACCTGCGCCGCTGCATCCAGCGGTGCCGTTATGTCCACCGGGCTCAACAGCGCCGCCCAGTACAGGGGAACGCGGGACAGGGGAACGCGGGCCGCGCTACGCTTTGCATCATACCGACTCACAGGGGCTTTTACGCATGCCCCTGTGGGTTGGATCATATCTCAGGGGCGCGGCGCAACCCTGGGGCGTAATCTGCTAAATCGCCTGGGCGTGGATGGTGTATTGCAGCGTCGTGGGCGAGAGCGGGTCCGCCCAATTGCCGTCCACCTGCGCCTGTGGATACATAAGGAAGGGCAGAGTTTTGTCTCCGCCGGGCAGAGCGACATCATTGGCATGGTTATAGGGCAGCCAATTGCCTTCCCATCCGCCGAACAGGCCTTGGCGCGCCGCCGCCACTTTCGGGTCCGTCAGCGGCAGGCCGGTCTTTTGCTCCTCTAGCATCACCTTGCGCACATCCGCCGGGTCCATGGCCACCCAGCCATAGTCCGCGAGGTATACCTCGGCGCGGCAATGCTGCGATTTGGTGATATCCGGCGTGTTGGCGCCCAGGCTGTGATAGCCGAAGGCCGAGGGGGCGACGCGAATGCCGTAGATGTCGCGCGCGGGGATGCCGGCGGCGCGCACCAGCCCGACGAACAGCCCGTTCAGATCCGCGCATTTGCCGCCGAAATTGGCGAATTTAAGCATGGCCGCGACATTGCCGGTGCCGCAGCCTTTGACCTTGCCGTCGCGATAGGTGTTGCAGACCATCCAGTCGTAAATCGCCGCCACCTGGGCGTGATCGCCGGTGGTACCCGTGGTGATCTTGTCGCTGAGCTGTTTGATGGGCCCGGTGACGGGGATGTATTGCGTGGCCGAGGTGTAGTGCAGGCGGTCAGCCGCGCTGAGCGGCGCGGGCTTGGCGGTGCTGTTCCAATCCACGGCACGGTCGCGCGTGGCGAAGCGGCTGCGCAGCACGATGGCCGGGGCGGCGGTGTTCTTGGTCCAGGTTACATGCAGCAGCCGGGCGCCGTTGGCTGTGACCTCTTGTGCGGTAAAGCCTTCGCCGCTCCAGTCGCTGCCGAGCGGGGTTACCCAGGCGGCATCGGCTACGGAGGGGAGCGGCAGCCAGGCCTGGGCCAAGCTGCCCGGTGTGGTCAGGTTCAGGCTGGTGGTGACCTCATAGCGCTTCCAGCCGGCTGGGCGCGGGGCGAATACCGGCGGCGTGGCGGCGCGCCCTAAGCTTGGGATGAAGGCGGTTGAGATGGAAGCGCTGGCGGCTAGGCCCGCGAGAAACGCACGCTTGGTGATATGTGGCATTGCTCTCCCCTGAACAGTTTATTAGCATGAGACATATCGCATGCGCGGGGGGCGACGCAACCACCTGCGGAATGACCAAGGAAAAAGGACGCTGGGGATGAAAATGGGGACGAGACTTGAAGGCAAGATCGCGGTGATCACGGGCGCTGGTTCGGGCATGGGCAAGGCCATGGCGCAGCTTTTCGCGGCCGAGGGAGCAAGGCTGGTGCTGGCCGATATCAGCGGGCAGCAGGATGAGGTGGCGGCTGAACTGGGCGATGCCGCGATTGCCGTGCATTGCAATGTGGCGGAAGAGGCGGATGTGCAGGGCATGATCGCGGCGGCGGAGAAGGCCTACGGGCGCATCGATATTCTCTGCAACAATGCCGGATTCGGCGGCGGCATGAAGGCGCTGCATGAGCAGACCACCGAGGCCTGGGACCTGGTGCACAGCGTGAATTTGCGCGGCGTGTTCTTCGGCATGAAGCACGGCGTGATCTCGATGCTGAAGACCGGCGGCGGCGCCATCGTCAACACCACCTCGGCTTCCGGCGTGGTGGGGTGGAAGCACCATAGCATCTATGGTGCCTCCAAGGCCGGGGTGAATCAGCTCACCAAAACCGCTGCACTGGACTACGCCGGGCAGAATATCCGCGTGAATGCGGTAGCACCGGGCACGATCTGGACCGGGCTGGTGCCGGCCTCCAAAAAATTCCCCACCCCGCCGCCCGGCGCGCCGACGCTGGCGGGAATTCCCCTGAACCGCTGGGGCCTGGCCAGCGAGATCGCCGCCGCCGCACTTTTCCTGGCCAGTGATGAGTCTTCCTACATTACCGGCGTGGTCTTGCCGGTGGATGGCGGCTATTGCATCGGCTTCTCCGGCATGGGGGCTGAGAACAAGGGGCTGTAGTTGACCGCCCACCATGTGCGCGCCTAGTTAGGCGGGCATTTTGTGCCAGATATAAGGGGAGCAATATAATGGCCAAGTTCACGCCGGAGCAGGCCGTTGCGGTCGCCGAGATCCAACAACTGATCAATGAATGGTCGTTTGAGCTCGATGTCGATAACGGTGCCAACATCGGCAGCGTGATCACCGAGGATTGCAGCTATCTGGTGCGCGGCGGTGCGCGCATAGGCCGTGCGGCGGTGGCGCAGTTCTACAAGGAACGGCTGGAGACGCTCGCCGCAACGCCGGAAGGCGTGCCGGTGCACCGCCATATGCTGGCCAATCTGCGTGTCAAATTCAACAGCACCAACGAAGCCTCAATTGGCTTCTCGCTGATCTATTTCTCCACCGCCGGGGTGAAAGCCGGCACCAAGCATGCCGACCCGGCTTCTACCGCCGATGTGCGGATGGAGGTGCGGCGGGGGGCCGATGGCGAGTGGTTGATTGCTAAGTTTGATAGTACGCCTAGTTTTATCCGTACGATTGGGTAAAAAAAAGTAGTCGCTTTTTTGTAAAAAAGCGCCGCAAAAAACTTTTATAAATTGGGTGTGGACTACGGCTTTTTTTGGCGGTCCAAGGCCTTGGTTAGGCGGCGGTCGGGTTCTATCCAGTTCGAGCTTGGGTAGAGCGGTTTTATCGCTGTGGCGTCGTCTAGCTTGCGCATGTCTTCCGCGCTTAGCACGATGTCCGCCGCCCCTAGATTATCCTCCAACTGGTGCAGTTTTGTTGCCCCCAGCAGCACGCTGGAAACACCCTGGCGGCCCAGCAGCCAGGCCAGCGAGAGTTGCGCCACGCTGATGCCGCGCGCCTCGGCCAATGCGCGTAGCACGGGGAGCAGCGCGAAGGCTTTTTCGCGGTCGAATTTCAGCATGTCGAAATTGGAAAAGCGGTTGTCCGGTCTGGATAAATCCTCTCTGGTGTATGCGCCGGAGAGGAAACCGAAGGCCAGCGGCCCCCATACCGTCATGCCCAGCCTGTAATGCTGCATCATTGGCAATATGTCCCGCTCCACATCGCGGCCCAGCAGCGAATAATACATCTGGCCATGGGTGAAGGGGGTCAGGTGATTTGCCTTCTGAATCTCCATCGCCGCCGCGGCCTTCCAGGCGGACCAGTTGGAGAAGCCGATGTAGCGCACCTTGCCGGCGCGCACGACCGTATCGAACGCTTCGAGCGTTTCCTCCAGCGGTGTGAAACTATCCTCGCGGTGGGCGACGTAGACATCGATCCAATCCGTGCCGAGGCGCTTCAGGCTTTGGTCCACCGACCATAGAATATGCCGGCGCGACAGATTGCCGCGCAGCAGATCGCGGTCCGTCGTGCCGCGATTGCCGGTTTTTGTGGTGATCACGACTTTGTCGCGATGCGGCTTCAGCGCCGCGCCCAGCAATGTTTCGGATTCACCATCGGCATAGACATCAGATGTATCGAACAGGGTCACCCCGGCATCGATGCACCGGCCTACCAGTTGGTCCGCCAGCGCCGCGCCCACTTTGTAGAGGGTGCTGAGCGTCTGGTTGCCCTGGGTGAATGTCGCGGCACCAAAGCCAAGGCGCGAGACGGGCAGGCCGGTGTTGCCGAGCAGCGTATATTGCATGTCAGGGTTTGCGGCGGCCGGATTTGCTCAGGCGCCATTCGGGGGGATACAGATCGTCATTATCCTTGACCGCGTTGTTGACGCCTTTGTCGAAGGTTTCATCGTCGAGTTTCAGTTCGTTGCCGTCATTTTTCACAATCGGCAGCATCGATTCCAGCCAGCCGGTCAGTACGCTGCCCATATATTCGCCCTTCTGCTGCTTGAAGGTCTCGAACAAGGTTTTGAGCATGTACACCGTATCCGTCGGCCGGTTGATGGCGCAGGCATTGGCGTATTTCTTCACCTCGTCTTCAAGCTTGTCGCGCGGGACGACGCTGTTGACGAAATTGCAGTCGTACATTTCCTTGGCGGTGAACGGGCGGCCAGTGAACACCATCTCCATGAATTTGCGCAGGCCCATGGTCTCGGCCCATTGCCACATGCGCGGGCCCCAGCCGACATAGCGGAAGGAGGGATGGCCGAATAACGCATCATCGGAAGAGATGATCATATCCGCATCGGCGGCCTGGTAGAAATGCCAGCCGTAGCAATAGCCTTTGACTTCCAGGATGCTGATCTTCTTGAAATCCTGCAGGCTGCGGCAGCCGAAATTTGAATTGGCGTAGAGTTGGGTCAACTGCGCGAGGTAGCGGTAGCTGCCTTTCGGCGGATATTTAACATCCTCGTCCGGCCCGATCTCGAATTCATGCAGGAGCGAGAAATCCGGGTTGTCGCCCAGCATATCCGCCTGTTCGGCCAGATCCGCCCCGCCGCCGAGGTTGTTGCCGACGCCGCGAATGACCAGCACTTTCACATCGTCATCGACATTGGCGCGGTGGATTAATTTGGCATAGCGCAGCCGGGCGGCGATGGTCGGCGCGTTCAGCGCATCCGGCCGGCTGAGGGTGATGGTTGCGATTTTGGTTTTCGGGTCTTTCTCGTACAGGATGATCTCTTCCGGCGGGGGGCGAATGTCATCTTTTTTCATGGTTGTTTCCCTTTTCTGTTGAACTTCCCATCTTTTTATGGAAATTGTAGAACAATATTGTCAATTTTCGCTTTGGCTCAGGATGGCCCGGCGGAGATGCGCGATGTGCGCGCGGCCCAGCGCATGGGCGTGCTCGACATCATGCTGCGTTACCGCCACCACCATGGCGCGGAAGTCGTCCAGGCTCTGGCGCCTGTCCACCACCGCGCGGTATTGGGCGAGGAGGATATGCAAGCCGACCGCTGGAAACAGCCGCTGCAATTCGCGATTGCCGCCGATTTGCAGCAGCGCGCCATATAAATGCCGGCGGGCGCGGGCAAACGCCGTGTCATCGGCCTGTTCTACGACGGCCAGCGCCTGGGTAAGCTGGTTTTCGTGAGATCCTGGCTCGCAACTCCGCGCCGCCGCCTTCACCAGCAGGCCGATGATGGCTTCCGCCACCTCCAGCACATCCAGTGTTTCCGCAGCGTCCAGATAGCGCAGCGAGGCCGAGCGGTGGCGCGTGACATCGATGACCCCGTGCGCTGCCAGCCATTGCACCGCCTCGCGCACCGCATTGCGGCCGACGCGATATTCCGCCGCCAGGCTGGTCTCGACCAGCCGCTGCCCCGGGGTTAGCCGGTTTTGTTCCAGCGCCTGCATGATGCCGCGCGACACCCGGCGTGATGCCCCGGAATCGGTTTTTAGCTCTATCGCTTCGGCCGGGATGGTTTTATAGGATTGTTCCACAATTTATGTTTAACCAGTTTTGACTTTGGCGGCAAGGCCGGAATGCCACGCCGGGCTGGTCACACTGCCAACTGAGACAAGCGGGGCTGTGGTAGGTCAGGCGGGTCTCGTGAACTATGAAACCTGAAATCGGGGAGAAAAAATTGTCCGCGCTGCGCCATTATACGATCATCGAGCTGTCCGAGGGCGTTGCCGGCGAGTATTGCGGCAAGCTGCTGTCTGATTTCGGGGCAGAAGTGATCAAGATCGAGCGGCCCGGCGGCAGCCCGACGCGCCGGCTTGGCCCTTTTGCGCCGCAGGGCGCGCCGCCGGAGAACAGCGGGCTGTTTGCGTATCTCAATACCAATAAGGCCTCGCGCATGCTGGATCTCGGCACTGCGGCGGGGCGCGAAACCCTGGCCGCGCTGCTGCGGAGCGCCGATGTGGTGATCGACGATCATCCGCCCGGCTGGCTGGCTGGTATCGGGCTTGATCCGACGGATTATCTGGAACGCTACCCGCACCTCAGCCTGTGCAGCATCACCCCGTTCGGGCAGGACGCGCCCGAGGAGCGCAGACATGCCGAGGACCTCACCGTGCTGCATGCGAGCGGCTGGGGGTACCACACGCCGAGTGCGGGTGAGAATACGCGCCCGCCGCTGAAGGGGGCCGGGCGGTTTCAGGTGAGTTATGAGGCCGGGCTGGATGCGGCCATGTGCATCGCCGCATGTTTGTATGGGAAGCGTGGCCGCTTTATCGACATCTCCAAACAGGAGGTGATGGCCTCGCGGGTTGACTACGTGCTGGCCCAGATGGTGGCCGGCGATCTTGAGGTGGGAACCGGCCGTACGCTGTTCGACCTTGGCGGTCCTTCCGGGATTTTTCCTTGCCGCGATGGGTTCGTGTATATCTGGATGTCCGCGCCTTCGCATTGGGAGGCCATCCGGCGGTTGCTCGATGATACGGCGTGGATGGATGAATTTCCGGAGAATTGGATGGAGCGGGGGCTGACGCCTGAGCGCATTGCCATTTGCCGCGCGCGCATCACCGCCTGGCTGAGCGGTTTGGGCAAGGATGATGCGGCCGCCGTGGCGCAAGGTGCCGGGCTTACGCTGGCGCCGGTGAATGATGTCAGCGATCTGCCGCGTTCGGAACAGTTGCGGCATCGTGGGTTTTTTGCGGAGGTGGAACATCCTGTGCAGGGGCGTGCGGTGTATCCCACCGTGCCGTATAAGCTCAGCGTTACACCGGCGCGTATTGAGCGCGCGGCCCCGCTGCTGGGGCAACATGATGCGGCACCGCTGCGGCCCGCGACGGCGTTGCAAGAAACTAACCCGCATAAAACCATCAAGCGCCGTGGCGGGGCTTTGGAGGGCGTGCGGGTGCTGGAGCTGACGAAGGTCTGGGCCGGGCCGTGTGTGGGTAAGCAGCTTGCTTATCTGGGCGCGGAGGTTATTCGCATCGAGAGTCTGGGCTCCATCGATGTTACCCGCAGTTATGGTGTGGATGATATCGACAAGGCGCCGGGGTTCCAGGCGGTCAACCCGCAAAAGCTCAGCGCGCAGATCGATATGAAATCGAAGGAGGGTATTGCGCTGCTGAAGGAGCTGATCGGGCAATGCGATATCGTGGTGGAGAATCTGCGGCCCGGCGCCATCGGCCGGCTTGGGCTTGGGTATGCGGCCGTGAAGGCCGCGCATCCCGGCATCATCTATGTCTCGATGGGCATGTATGGCAATGACGGGCCGTTGGCGTATCAAACGGGCTATGCGCCCTGCTTTGTGGCGCTGAGCGGGCTCAGTGCGCTGGTGGGGTATGAAGGCGAGACGCCGCGCGGCATGAATATTCGTTACGCGGATTCCAGTTTCGGTACCGCCGCTGCCTATGCCGCGCTCGTGGCCTTGCTGCACCGGCAGCGCACGGGCGAGGGGCAGTTCATCGACCTCTCCGCCGTGGAGACCATGACCAGCATGATCGGCGATGTGTTCATGGATTACAGCCTTAACGGCAAGATCGCGCAATGTGATGGTAACCGCCATCCGGATATGGCGCCGCATGCGCTGTACCCTTGCGGCGGGGATGATTGGATCAGCATCGCGGTGTCGTCCGATTCCGGTTGGGCGGCACTTCGCACCGCGATGGGGCTGCCGGATGATCCGCTGTTTCGCACCCTCGCGGATCGCAAAACCAATGAGGCGGCGCTTGATGTTTTGCTGAGTGATTGGACGCGCGGCCGCGACGCGGCCAGCCTCGCCGCCACGCTGCAATCGCTCGGCATTGCCGCCGCCAAAAGTGCGAATTCCATCGATCTGGTTGCCGATGACCATCTCTGGGCGCGCGGCTTTTACCGTTACGTTACCGATGGTGCCGGTGAGAGCAAAGCCACGCTCGGGCCGGCATGGCAGCTCACCGATGGTGCAGCGATAACCGATGGCGCGCCGCGCCTGGGCGAGCATAATACTTACGTGTTCGGCGAGATTTTGGGGCTGGCCACGGCCGAGCAGGAGCGGCTGGCGCAAACCGGCGCGATCCATTGACGGGAGCACAAAAATGACGAGCGATGCCATAATCTGTACCGTCGAAGACCGGCTCTGCCGCCTTACCCTCAACCGGCCGGAAAAACTCAACGCGCTGAACGTCGCGATGTTCGAGGAGATCGCAGCACATCTCGACCGGCTCGATTACAGCGCCATAAATTGCCTGATCCTCAGCGGCGCCGGGCGTAGCTTCTGCGCCGGGCATGATCTCGACGACCTTGCCTCCGGTGATGAAAGCGGGCGCGCCGAGCGCATTGAAAACAGGCTGGTCGAGCGCCTCGCCACCCTGCCCTTCCCCGTGGTCGCCAGCATACGCGGGCATTGCTACACTGGCGGGCTGGAACTGGTGCTGGCCGCGGATATCATCATCGCCGCGGAGACCGCGCGCTTTGCCGATACGCACGCGAAATTCGATCTGGTGCCGATCTGGGGCCTGACCCAGCGGCTGCCGCGCCGCGTAGGCATGGCCAAAGCCAAGGAGATGATGTTCGCCTGCCGTACCTACTCAGGCATCGAAGCCGCCAGCATGGGCCTCGCCAATTTCGCCGTGCCCGAAGCCGAGCTGGATGCCAAAGTGAACGAATTCTGCGCCGACATCATCGCCAACAGCCCACGCTCCAACAAGGAAATAAAGAAACTCCTCACAGACACAGACGGCCTGAACCTAGCCGCCGGCAACGCCTGGGAACTCCACCACACCCCCGGCCACGGCCCCGCATTCGCCGCCCTGATCCGGGCGCGCCGAAACTAGGCCTGAGGGCGGGGGTGTTTGCACGGAAAAAAAGGCCAGGGCTCTGCCCTGGACCCGCTGGGGCCGTCGTGCGCAGCACGCCTTCGGCGTGACGGCCCCAGACCCCCACTACCTTCGGGTCTTGGAAAGGGATGCCCTGCACGGGCTCTCAAACTACGTGATCTCGAGGGCATCCCTTTCCAAGACCCGGGTGGGATCCAAGGGCCTTTCGGCCCTTGGCGGGTCGTCACGCCGGAGGCGTGCTTCGCACGACGGCAGAGCCCTGGCCTTTTCCGTGGAAACGCCCCGCCCCTACGCCAGCAGTTTGATGCCGACCAGGGTTAGGACGATGCCGAGCGAGGGTTTTAGCAGGAATTCGGGGGTGTAGCGGGCGCCGAAGCTGCCGATGATGATGCCTGGGATGGAGCCGACCAGGAGGGAGCCCAGGAGGGGGAAGTTTACTGAGCCGAGGTACCAGTGGCCTAGCCCGGCCAGCAGGGTGAGGGGCACGGCGTGGGCGATGTCTGAGCCGACGATTTTGATGACGGGGAGGCGCGGGTAGAGGAAGAACAGGGCGATGGTGCCGAGCGCCCCGGCGCCGACCGAGGAGAGCGATACCAGCACGCCGACCACGAAGCCGACGGCGACGGTGAGCCAGAAGGATGTGTGCAGGCCGAAATCCGGGTTGCGTTTGACGGCGATGGCGATGATGCGGTCTTTTACCAGCAGGGATAGCGCGCTGATGATCAAAGCGACGCCGAGGGTGAGTGAGATGGCCTCGGTGATGGTTTTGCTGGTGGTGCCGTAATGGGCGATGACCAGCAGGGTGAGGGCCGTGGCGGGAAGCGAGCCCAGGGCGAGCCTGCCGACGATGCTCCAATCCACGCTTTTGCCGGCGTTATGTATGCTGGTGCCGACTGTTTTGGTGACGGAGGCGAACAGCAGGTCTGTGCCCACGGCGGTGGAGGGGTGGAAGCCGAAGAGCAGAACGAGCAGCGGTGTCATGAGAGACCCGCCGCCGACGCCGGTGAGACCGACGAGGAGGCCAACGAGAAGGCCGGAAACGGCATAGGCCGGTTGGATGGAGATGTGTGATAGAACCATTCCTATAGGAATATAGGATATTTAAACACCTGGCAATACGTTTCTTTTGAGCAGTTATCTCGTCCGACGATACACTTGCGGCCTCCGTGTTATTGACACTAATCCTATAATATTAGTATTTTGTACTATATTGGAATGGCTTCATGCGCCGGAATAATTGCGCGCCATGGCATGGAACAAACGGAAGGCGCATGGGTTTTGCCGGATCAAAGGCGATGAGAGGCTTGTTGGCTTTTGCCCTGCTCGGCGGGGCTGTGCTTGGTGGTGTGTGGCTGCTGCCGCATGGCGCCGCGGCACCGGTGCCGCATGCCGCCCCGGTGCCGGTTGTCATCGGCTTGGCGGCCCAGGCCGATGTGCCGGTTATTTTGCGCGGCATCGGCACGATCCAGGCCGGCAACACCATCACCATCGAGTCGCGCGTGGATGGCGAGGTGATGACGGCGGATTTCGCCGAAGGCCAGTTGGTGCATAAGGGCGATATTCTGTTCCAGATAGACCCGCGCCCCTACCAGGCGGCACTGGATGCCGCGACGGCGGCGCAGGCGCGCGATGCGGCACCTCTGGTTTTGGCCAGGCTCGACCTCGCGCGTTACCTGGCCTTGCAGAAAAGCGGCTACCAGACGCAGCAGGGGCTGGACCAGCAGAACGCGCAGGTGGCGGGGTTGCAGGCGGCACTGGCGATGGACCAGGCAGCGGTGGCCACGGCCGCGCTTAATCTTGGTTTTACCACCATCCGCGCGCCGATTGACGGGCGTGTGGGGGAGCGGCTGGTCGATGCCGGGAATATGGTGCATGCGGCGGCGTCTCTGCCGCTGACGACATTGGTTTCGGTGCAGCCGATGTATGCGCGGTTCACTTTGCCGGAGAAATATCTGGAGACGATTGTGCGGCAGCAGGTGGCAGCGCCGCTGGTGACGCAGCTTTACAGCGAGGACGATCAGGCGGAGCTGGCCAGCGGGACATTGGCGGTGGTGGATAACCAGGTGGATCAGGCAACGGGCACGATTCATCTGAAGGCCATTTTCGGCAATGAGGATGGTGTGCTCTGGCCTGGTGCGAGCATCTCCGCGCATCTGCTGGTGAATGTGCTGCATGGTGCCACCACTTTGCCCACCCGCGCCGTGCTGCCGGGGTTGCAGGGGGATTTTGTGTATGTGGTGGATGCGCGCGGGCGCACGCAGCATCGCTGGGTCAAGGATTTCGACGCCGGCAACGGCATCGCCGTGATCGAGGACGGGTTGAAGCCTGGCGAGCGCGTGGTGATCGACGGGCAGTACCGGGTGACGGATGGTACGCTGGTGACTGAGACGACCACGCAATGAACATCGCCGCCCCGTTCATTCGCCGCCCGGTGGCGGCCATATTGCTCATGGTGGGGATTCTCGCCGTGGGCTATGCCTCATTCGGGCAATTGCCCGTGGCCGCTTTGCCGCGCGTGGATTTCCCGACCATTGCTGTATCCGCCGTACTGCCCGGTGCCAGCCCGGAGACGATGGCGGCCTCCGTGGCCACACCGCTTGAGCAGCAATTCTCCGGTATTCCCGGGCTGACGCAGATGACCTCCTCCAGCGGTGTGGGGGGGACCAGCATCAGCCTGCAATTCGCGCTGAACCGGAATATCGACAGCGCCGCCAACGATGTTCAGGCCGCGATCACGCAGGCCAGCGCGCAATTGCCGAAGGATCTGCCGAGCCCGCCGGAATTCTGGAAAACCAATCCCACGGATCGTTCGGTGATCATCCTCAGCGTCTCCTCCGGCATATTGCCAACCTACGAGGTGGATGCAGCGGCGACGCTGGTGTCGCAGCGCCTTTCCGCGATACCGGGCGTGGCCGAGGTTAATATTTCTGCCTCGCAACCTTATTCGCCGCGGATAGAGGTGAACCCGGCGGCTTTGGCGGCGCGCAATGTGAGCCTGGAGGATGTGCGGGCGGCGGTGGGGTTGCAGACTCAGGATTTGCCGAAGGGTACGCTGGAGGGTGCGTATCAATCCCTCACGCTGGATACCAGCGATCAGCTTTTCGATGCCGCCGCCTTCGGCAATATCATCGTCGCCTGGCGCCAGGGCGCGCCGGTGCGGCTGCGCGATGTGGCCAGGGTGGTGGATGGCGTGCAGAATATGCGCGTGGCGGGGTATGATGGCGGGCACCCGGCCGAGTTTTTGCAGGTGTCGCGCCAGCCTGGGGCGAATATTATACAGATCGTCGATCAGGTGCACGCCATGCTGCCGCTGCTGCAGGCGGTGCTGCCGCCGGCCATCAAGCTGCATGTCACCTCGGACCGTTCGGAGACGATCCGTGGCTCCATTCAGGAGGCCGAGCGGACGTTGCTCCTTTCCATCGTTCTCGTGGTGGCCGTCATCTATGTGTTTCTGCGCAGCCCGCGCGTGGCACTCATTCCCAGCATCGCGGTGCCGCTCTCGCTCGCCGGCACGTTTGGGGTGATGGCGCTGCTGGGCTATAGTTTGGATAATCTTTCGCTCATGGCGCTCACCATTGCGGTGGGGTTTGTCGTGGATGATGCGATCGTGATGGTGGAGAACATCATCCGCTACATGGAGATGGGGCTGAGCCCGCGTGAGGCGGCGCTGAAGGGTTCGGCGCAGATCGGCTTCACCATCGTTTCCATCACGGTGTCGCTGGTTGCGGTGTTCATTCCGCTACTGTTCATGGGCGGCATCACCGGCAGGTTGTTCCGCGAATTTTCCGTCACCGTGGCGGTGGCGGTGGGGATTTCCGCGCTCATCGCGCTGACGCTGACGCCGGCCTTGTGCGCCTTGCTATTGCGCCCGGAAACGCATGAGACAAAGCCGGCGGTGGCCCTGCAATGGCTGGAGCGGGGATACGATGCGCTGCTGCGTGGCTATGAGCGCGGGTTGGTCTGGGTGTTTGCGCACCGGCGCGTGATGCTGGGCTCCATCCTGCTGCTCATTGCCGCCACGGGCTGGCTTTACGTCGCCATTCCAAAAGGGTTTTTCCCTGATCAGGACAGCGGGTTTGTGACCGCGACAATCGAGGCGCGGCCGGATATTTCCTTCACGCAGATGGCTGCTCTGCAAAGCCGCGTGATGGCGATTATCCAGGCGGACCCGGCGGTGGCGACCGCTGTGGGTGCTGTGGGTGCCGGCGGTTATAATGCCACGGAGAATACCGGCAAAACCTTTATCCAGCTCAAGCCGTTTGGCCAGCGTGATGTCAGCATCCAGCAATTCGTGCAGCGTTTGCGGCCGCGTTTGGCCGCTGTGCCGGGTGTGCAGGCGTATCTGCAGGCCTATCAGGATGTTACGTTGGGCGCGCGTGTGTCCAAGGACACGTACCAGTACACGCTGACCGATAACGACCCTGTGGAGCTGAGCGATTGGGCCACGCGCATTCAGGCCGAGATGCAGCGCCTGCCGCAATTGCAGGATGTGACCACCGATGCGGAGCCGGGCGCGCCGCATCTGGCCGTGCAGATCAACCGCGACGAGGCGGCACGCTATGGGCTGTCGTCGAATGATATCGACCAGACGCTGTATGATGCTTTTGGGCAGCGCCAGGTGGGGACGATTTATACCGCCGCGACGACGCAGAAGATTGTGATGGAAGTTGATCCGGATGTGCAGGAGAATAGATACGCGCTGGACCGGATTTTTCTGCCGGGCTCCGGGGGGCAGGAAATTCCGCTGTCCACCGTCACCAGCCTGACGCAGTTGCTGGAGCCGCTTACGGTGAATCACCAGGGCCAGTATCCGGCGGTGACATTGTCCTTCAACCTGGCCCCGGGCAAGGCGCTGAGCGATGCGGTGAGTGCCATTCAGGCCATGCAGCTCCGGCTCGGCACGCCGCCGGGCTTGCAAAGCTCGTTCCAGGGTACGGCGCAGGCGTTCCAGGATTCGCTTAAAACCATGCCGCTGCTCATCTTCGCGGCGATCCTCGCGGTTTATATCGTGCTAGGCGTGCTCTACGAGAGTTTTGTGCACCCGCTGACGATTCTCTCCTCGCTGCCCTCCGCCGGGGTGGGGGCGCTGCTGCTGTTGCTGCTCACGGGGTATCAGCTCGATCTGATTTCGCTGATCGGGATCATCCTGCTTGTCGGCATTGTGAAAAAGAACGCGATCATGATGATCGATTTCGCGCTGGATGCGGAGCGCAACCAGGGCATGACGCCTGAGCAGGCGATATACCAGGCCTGCCTGCTGCGGTTCCGGCCGATCATGATGACCACCATGGCGGCGCTGCTGGGGAGCCTGCCGCTGGCTTTGGGGATTGGTGCGGGGGCGGAGCTGCGCCGGCCGTTGGGGATTGCCATCGTGGGCGGGCTGCTGCTGTCGCAACTGCTGACGCTCTACAGCACGCCGATCATCTATCTGTACCTCGATAGGCTGGCCCGTGAGGTGAATGCGCTCCGGCATGGCTGGCGCGGTAAACACGCGTGAACGCGCCGGCTTTATATGACGATCTGGAAAACCCGGCCGATACTAACGCGGTAAGGCCGCGATAGGGGCGGGATTGAAGTACTCGCGAAAGAGGACGATCTTTTCACCGTGGAACCGGAATATACCGACCAGGCGATTGAAGGCCGTTTCCCCCAGCGCCGTTTCCACCTTGGTGGATATCTCCAGTACGGTCACGCCTGGCTCGCGGCTGGGATAGGCGTGGTCAAGTTGGTAGGTGATGCGGGCGACTTTGCCGATCATCGTGTTTTGGAAGAACGCGATGACCTGGGGTGCGCCCGTGACGATGTGTCCGGCCCCTGCATAGGGTAGGTCGAGCACCGCGTCCGCGTCGAGATACGCGCTCGCCGCTTCGAAATCGAGCTGGCCCAGGGAAGCCAGGAATGCCATGGCGGATTGTGTTTCGGCGTCGTCACGCCCCGGTACTGGCATCTCTTACGCGGCTTCGTCGAAGGACGAGAAATTGCGCTTGTAGAGGCTGGCGTAGAGGCCGTTATGCGCCAGCAGATGTTCGTGGTTGCCCTGTTCCAATATCTCGCCCTGGCGCAGCACGATGATGTCATCGGCATCGCGCACGGTGGCCAGACGGTGGGCGATGACGATGCTGGTGCGCCCGGCCTGCAGCACGCGCAGCGCCTGCTGGATCTGCGCCTCGACAAAACTGTCGATGCTGGCTGTGGCTTCGTCTAGGATGAGGATTTGCGGGTCGGCCACCAGGGCGCGGGCGAAGCTCAGGAGCTGGCGCTGGCCGATGGCGAGATTCTGCCCGCGCTGCTCCAGCATCGTGTCGTAGCCCAGCGGCAGGCGCGAGATGAACTCATGCGCCTGGGTAGCTTTCGCCGCAGCGATGATATCCTCACGGCTGGCCCAATCCGAGGAATAGCGGATATTCTCCAGCACCGTGCCGGTGAACAGAAACGGCTCCTGCAACACGATGGCGATGTTGCGGCCGAGCGAGGCCAGGGTGACATCGCGCACGTTTTTGCCGCCGACCAGCACCTCGCCGGCATCGGCATCGTAAAAGCGGTGGATGAGGGCGGAGATGCTGGTTTTGCCCGAGCCGGTGGGGCCGACGAGTGCTGTGGTTTTACGTGCGGGCACCGTGAAGCTGAGATTGTTCAGCACAATCTGGCCGGGTTTGTAGCCGAAGGTGACGTTGCGGAATTCGATGGAGAAATCCTTCGTCTCAAGCGGCTCGGCGCCGGGTGCGTCCTCGATTTGCAAGGGCACGTCTATGACTTCGAGAATCCGGTGGCTGGCGGCGGTGGCGCGTTGCAGCATGGTGTATTGCTGGCTCAGCGTGCGGATGGGGTCGAAGAAGCGCTGCACGTAGAAGATGAACGCGACCATCACGCCGAGATCCATGGCCCGGTGCAGCACGAAATGCCCGCCCAGCAGCACCACGGCGGCCATGGCGAGGCCGGTGAGAATATCGACCGTGGGCACCATGATCTGCGAGGTCCAGGACACATCCACCTGGGCCGCGAAATTCTCATTCGCCTTTACCGCGAAATCGGCCAGGTTGACGCGCTCGCGCCGGGAGCCCTGGACCACGCGCACGCCGCCGATGTTCTCCGCCAGCGCGCCGTTGACGATGGAGGAGGCATCGCGCGCCCGGCGGAATTTTATCTTGGCCGCCGGTAGCCAGAGGGCGCGGATGAAGATCATCACCGGCAGCACGGTGAGGGTGACGAGGGCGAGGCGCCATTCCATGGCCAGCAGCACGAAAATAATGCCGACCAGCAGCACCAGATCGCCGACCGCCTGGATCGAGGTTTCAAAAAACTCCTGCAGCGCGTTCACATCGCCCTGTAGCCGCGACATGATGCGCCCGACATGCGTCTTGTCCAGAAAGGTGAGTGCCACATCCTGCAGATGGGTGAACATCTCGCGGCGCATGTCGAAGATAACGCGCTGGGCGAGGCGGGCGGAGAGCACCTCCTGCGAATAGGAGGCCACCGCGTTGAAGAGGATGACACCGAGGAAAATGATGCCCACCGTGTCGATGGGCAGCGCGCCCGGCTTGTGCACGGCGGCGTTGACGGCGGCGCGGATGACATAGGGGATGGCGAGCTGGGCCGCGACGAAGGTGAGCACCGCGCCGAAGGCGGCGAAGAAGGAGAGCTTATAGGGTTTGACGAAGCCGGTGATGCGGTCCAGCACCGAAGCGTCGAACGGGGCATAGATCTCCTCGTCAACCTCGCCACCCTGGCCGCCACCGCCGCCCGGGCCGCCGCCCAATGCAAAACCACTCATGCCGCTTCTCCTGCCACGCTCTGGCTCTGGGCGCGGTACAGTGCCGCGTAATAACCGCCGGCTGTGATCAGCCGCTCATGCGTGCCGCGCTCGATGATGCGGCCTGCCGCCAGCACGATGATTTCGTCCGCATGCAGCAGCGAGCCGAGGCGGTGCGAGATGATGATGGTGCTCTGCTTGCCGGTGGCGGCGCGCAGGGCATGGCGCAATTGATGCTCCGTCGCGGCATCAACAGCCGAAGTCGCGTCATCGAACACCACCACCGCCGGGTCCGGCACCATGCCGCGCGCGATGGAGAGGCGCTGGCGCTGCCCGCCGGAGAGCCCCATGCCGCGTTCGCCGATGCGCGTGGCGTAGGCGGCCGGCAGGCTGGCGGCGAAATCGTGGATCTGCGCGGTGCGCGCGGCGTCGATCAGCTCGTGGATCTCGGCCTCGGGATCGGCATAGGCGATGTTGTCGTCGATGCCGTCATCGAACAAGAACACATCCTGCTGCACCAGGCCCACGGCGTTGCGTAAGGAGTCGAGTGTCACCTCGCGCACATCCTGGCCGTCGATGGTGATGCGCCCGGCGCTGACATCGTAGAAACGCGGGATCAATTGCGCGAGGGTGGATTTGCCGGCACCCGACGGGCCGACGATGCCGAGGGTTTTGCCCGGGCGCACGGTGAAGGAAATATCCTCCAGCACGTTGTTGCCGCCGTCACTGCTGCCATCAAAAGAGAAGCTGACATTCTCGAAGCGCAGCACGCCTTCGTTCAAGCGCAGCGGCTGTGCGCCGGCGCTGTCGCGGATGTTGGGCACCATGTCGAGGATTTCGAACAGGCGTTTGCCGGAGGATACAGCGCGCGCCGAGGCATTCATGATCATGCCCATCTGCCGCACCGGCTGCTGCAATATGGTCATCAGCGTGAGAAATTCCGTGAGCTCGCCGATGGTGAAACGATGCGCCTGCACCTCGCGCCCGCCGACCCACACCACCAGCCCCATGGCCAGGAAATAGCTGGAATTGATGAACACCATGGAGGCGGAACGGATGAAGATGCGGCGGTTGGACAGGCGCAGGGCTTCGTCCCCGGCTTCGTCGAATTTGCTGATCTCGAAGTGTTTCGCGGCGAAGGCACGGACCACGCGCATGCCTTGCAGATTTTCTTCCATCACGCGCGTCAGCACGGACATTTTTTCCTGCAGCCGGGTCCAGGCCAGGCGCAGCAGCAGCCCCATGCGCCCGGCGCGCCAGACGGCGAAGGGCACGAAGCTCATGGCCAGCAGCGCCATCAGCGGGTTCTGCAGCACCAGCATGACCGTGCCGATGACGACCAGCAGCACCAGCGAAACCACGGCCTGCAAGGCGCTCTCGATAAACCCGCGCACGCCCTCAAGATCGAGCATGCCGCGGGTGATGAGATCGCCCGAATGAATTCTGTCATGGAACGAAAAACCCAGCCGCTGCAGCTTCTCGAAGAACAGCAGCCGCAGATCGCGCCCAACGCCTTGCGCGATATACTGGCTCTGATAGCCCGCCACCATCTGCGCGAAGCCGCGCGCCGCGGCGACGGCCACCAGCAATGCGCCGATATACGCAAGCCTGGTCAGCACCGCCCCTTGCGGCGTGCCATCGGCATGGTGCAGCAGCGTGAGCGACTGGTCCACGGACCAGCCGAGCAGGCGCGGAATGGCGAGGTTGAACAAGGTTGCGGCGAGGCTGGTGCCGGCGGCCACGGCAAAGCGCCAGCGGTAGTGTATGGCGAAGCCCAGTACGCGGCCGAGAATGCGCGGGGCGCCCGCCAGGTTCAAAGCCGCTGTCAGATTTTCGGCCGGGAGATTTGCGGCCAGGAGGGGCGGGGCGGGGTCGGAGAGGCTTTGCTGGGTCATTGCCGCGCTAAATACTGCCATAGTTGCCAGCAAATCAATCCATATATAGTTTATATAAATAATAAACATATTAACATGACAAAACCTGGGGTTCTTCTTCTCGTAACGGGTAAATGCGGCATAGTCTTCCACAAAAAGGGGTTTTTATGGTGAAAACAGTTCCCGGCATCCATCGGAGCGCATCCCAGGGCTACACCGCCGCCGCCGAGACCTATGTTCGCGGGCGGCCCGATTATCCGCCGCAAGCGCTGCAATGGCTGCGGGAAACAATGGGGGCGGGCGCGGGCAAATCCGTGCTCGATCTGGGGGCCGGCACCGGCAAGTTTCTCCCCCTGCTGCGCGAGACCGGTGCCCGTTTGCTGGCGCTCGAACCCGTGGCGGAGATGCGCGCGCAGCTCCTGCGCACCAACCAGGATGTCGAGGTGCTTGCCGGAACGGCGGAGAGCATCCCGCTGCCGGATGCCTCGCTCGATGCCGTTGTCTGCGCCCAGGCATTCCACTGGTTCGCCACCAAAGAGGCTTTGGCCGAAATCCGGCGCGTGCTGGTTCCCGGCGGTGTGCTGGGGCTGATCTGGAATGTCCGCGATGAAAGCATCCCCTGGGTCGCCGCCCTCTCGGCGATTACCAACCAGTTTGAGGCCGGTACGCCGCGCTACCGGAGCGGTGAATGGCGCCATGTTTTTCCGGCGGCGGGGTTTACCGCCCTTGGCGAGCGCAACGCCCGCAACACCCATGTTGGCAGTGCTGAAAGCGTGATCGTCGAGCGTACACTCTCCGTGAGCTTTATCGCAGCCTTGCCCGACACGCAGCGGCTGGAGGTGGCACAGCGCGTCCGGGCGCTGATCGGCGGTACGGCTGAACTCGCTGGCGGGTCCGAGGTGGCTTTCCCCTATGAGACCAGCATGTTCGCTTACAAAAAGACAGGCTGACTCGCGACGCGTTATTGCGCGGTCAGCAGGTCGTCGAAAGAGGTGCGTGAGCTGCGGTGCAGTTTGGCGTAGAGCCCGTTCTGGGCCAGGAGCTGGCCGTGGTCGCCGCGCTCCACGATGCGCCCGCCGTGCAGCACCAGGATGAGATCGGCATCGCGGATGGTGGCGAGGCGGTGGGCGATGACGACGCTGGTGCGGCCCTGGCGCAGCACGGCAAGCGCCTCCTGGATTTCCAGCTCGGTGAAACTGTCGATGCTCGCCGTGGCCTCGTCCAGAATGAGGATTTTCGGGTCCGCCACCAGCGCGCGGGCAAAACTGATCAACTGCCGCTGGCCGATGGAGAGATTGCGCCCGGCCTGGCCCAGCATGGTGTTGTAGCCATGCGGCAGATCCATGATGAAATCATGCGCCCGCACGGTGCGCGCCGCGGCGATGATCCGCTCATCCGTGGCAGCCGCCGTGTTGTAGCGGATATTCTCCATCACCGATGCTGAGAACAGGAACGGCTCCTGCAGCACCATGGCGATATTCTGGCCCAGGCTGTCCTGCGTTACATCCCGCACATTTACGCCGGCAATGCTGATCTCGCCGCTCCAGGCATCGTAGAACCGGTGCAGCAAGGCGGCGATGGAGCTTTTACCTGAGCCGGTGGGGCCGACCAGTGCGATTGTCTGGTTGGCGGCGACCTCGAAGCTGACGTTATGCAGCACTTGCCGGCCGGGGACGTAGCCGAAACTGACATCGCGGAAGCTGATCGCGCAGGGGGCTGCGGGCAGAGGCAGGGCATCTGGCTTGTCCTGCACGTCGATGCCGACGTCGAGGATTTCGAAAATGCGCTGTGCCGCCACGGCGGCGCGCGAGGCGATGGTGTATTGCATCGAGAGGCTGCGGATGGGATCGAAGAAGCGCTGCACGTAGAAGAAATACGCCACCATCTCGCCGGCGCCGAGTTTTCCATGCAGCACCGCGCCGGCGCTGGCCAGAATGACCGTGGCCATGGCGATGCCGGTTAAAATATCCACCGCCGGGACGATGGATTGGGCGGCGCGCGAGGAGCTCATCGCGGCCTGGAAATTATCCTCCGCCTTGCGCGCGTATTGGGTGAAGTTGTGGTCCTCGCGCCGGCTCTCCTGCACGGTGCGGATGCCGTTGATGTTTTCCGCCAGTGCGGCGTTCACGGTGGATGAGGCATCGCGCGCGCGGCGGAAGCGGCGTTGTGCCCAGGGCTGCCAGACCAGCCTGGCGATGAACAGCACCGGCAGCACCAGCAGGGTTATGGCGCCGATGCGCCAGTTCATCACCAGCAGCACGATGATGATGCCGAGCAGGAGCAGGACATCGCCCAGCGAGGAGATGGATTGTTCGAGAAACTCTTGCAGCGTGCCGACATCACCTTGCAGACGCGACATCAGCCGCCCGGTTTGCGTGCGGTCCAGAAAGGAGAGCGAGACGCGCTGTAGATGCGCGAACATGGCGCTGCGCAGGTCCAGCACTACGCGCTGCGCGAGCTGGGTGGCGTGGTATTCCTGCAGATAGCCGAACAGCGCGTTGCTGCCGGCAAGCGCTATGAACAGCAATATGCCGTGCGAGAGCGGCATGCTGGACTGGCCGATGGCGCTGTTCACCGCCTGGCGGATGGCCATGGGCAAAGCCACCTGGCCGAGGGTGGCGGCGATGATGGTGAGGCTGATGAGACATGCCCGGCGGCGGTACGGGCGCAGGTAAGCGAAGAACCGGCCGAGCCCCCGCTTCACCCCGCCCTTGGCGCCAGGCTTTTCGAAGATCCGCTCATCCTCATGCGTGGCTTGCCCCGCCAGCAGGTTGCGGCCGCCGTGTGACCCGCTCATGCCGCCCCCTGGTTCTGCAGGCGCCAGAGGTCCGCATACAGCCCCTGCCCTGCCAGCAAAGCCGCATGGGTGCCGCGTTCGGCGATGCGCCCCTGGTCCAGCACCAGAATTTCATCGGCATTGCGCAGCACGTTGAGCCGGTGCGCGATGACGATGATTGTTTTGCCTTGCAGTTTATGGTCCAGCGCGGCGCGCAATTCCACCTCCGTCGCGGCGTCGATGGCCGAACTTGAATCGTCGAAGATGATGATTTGCGGGTCGGCCAGCAGGCCACGGGCGATGGCCAGGCGCTGGCGCTGGCCGCCCGAGAGCCCGACGCCGCGCTCGCCGACGCGGCTTTGGTAATGCTGCGGCAACTGGGCGATATGCTCGTGAATTTGCGCCGTCTGCGCCGCGCCGAAAACCTCTTCCTCCTCGGTCAGCGGATCGGCATAGGCGATGTTGTCATGCACCGAGGTGTCGAACAGAAACACATCCTGCTGCACCAGCCCGACGGCTTCGCGCAGCGAGGCCAGAGTGAGGTCGCGGACATCGATACCACCCACGGTGATGCTGCCGGAACCGGCGTCGTAAAAGCGCGGGATGAGCTGGGCGATGGTGGATTTGCCGCTGCCCGGCGGGCCGGCGATGCCGAGCACCTGGCCGGGGGCAACGGTGAAGGAGATGTCCGAAAGCGCGTAGCGCCCAGGTGCCGCGGCAGGGTAGCGGAAGCTGACATCCGAGAATTGTAACGCCGCCGGGGCGTGCGGCAGGTCCACCGCGTCCGGCGCGTTCGCGATCACCGGGTCGAAATCCAGCACTTCGAACAGCCGTGCCCCGGCGGAGCTGGCGCGGGCGCCGGCGTTGACGATGAAGCCGATCTGCCGGAGCGGCGGCTGCAGCACGGTCATGAAGGTGAGCATTTCCGTGAGCGTGCCGATTGTGATGAGATGGTGGTGCACGCGCTGCCCGCCGACCAGCAGCACCAGCGCCATGGCGAGGTAATAGGCGAGGTTCATGGTGCGGACGGAGCGGCTGCGCTGGCTGATGCGCAAGGCCGAGAGACGCACGGCCTCAGCGGCGGCATGGTTGAACTTGGCCAGCTCATGCGCATGGGCGGCAAAGGCGCGCACCACCCGCATGCCGCGCAGGTTTTCCTCCATGCGGCGGGTGATGACGGCGTTGAGCGCCTGCACGCGCTGCCAGGTGATGCGCAGCGCCACCCCCATGCGCACGGCGCGCCAGGCGACGAAGGGCACGAAGCTGAGGGCGCAGAGCCCGGTGCGCCAATCCGCCGTGAGCAGGCCTGCCGTGCCGATGGCGACCAGTAGTGTGACGTTGATGGTGCGCAGGAAGCCGGTTTCGAGGAAGCCGCGCACGCCCTCGATGTCGAGCATGCCACGGGTGATGAGATCGCCGGAATGCACGGCATCGTGGAAGGAGAAGCTGAGGCGCTGCAATTTGGCGAAATAGGCCAGGCGCAGATCGGCACCGACGCGCTGCGCCAGATATTCCTGGATATAGCCCTGGTAGCCGGTGAGCAGACCGCGCACCAGCGAGATGGTGACGACGATGAGGGCTGTGATTTTTAACGCGCGCTGTGCCCCGGCGGCCGGACCGGCAAGCAGCAGGGCATGCGCCTGATCCACCGCGACGCCGAGAAAATGCGGTGTGAGCAGGTTGAGCATGGCCGAGCCCACGGTGACGGCGACCGCCACCGCCAGACGCAGCCGGTACGCCAGCACATAGGCGTACAGCCGGCGCAGCACCTTCGGCCGGGCCTCGAAGCGTTTCTGGCCGGTTACATCCGTGAGCGGCGTTGCATCCATGCGGCGCGGCTCAGCCGAGGGCGAGGCTGCTGTCGAACAACCTCAACAGGCTGCGCCAATGCCGCGCGGCGGCCTCGGCATTATAGGCCTGGCCGTCGGACACCGCGAAGCCGTGCCGGGCGCCGGTATAGGTCTCGCTGGTGGAATCCACACCGGCCGCGCTCAAGGCGGCATCCAGCCGTGCGATTGCCTCCGGCGGCATCGAGGCATCGGCATCCGCATGGCCGAAATAGAGCCGCGCCTTGATCTCGGCGGCGCGCAGATGCGGGCTGTCCTCTGCGTCGGTTGCCAATCCGCCGCCGTGGAAGGAGGCAGCGGCGGCGATCCTGTCCGGGAAATCCGCTGCACCGCGCAGGGCGAAACCGCCGCTCATGCAATAGCCCACGATGCCGTATTGCCGGCCCCGGACGCGCTCATGCGCATCCAGAAACGCCAGCAAGCCGGTGAGATCGTCGTGCCAGGCCGACGGCGTCAGCGCCGCCCGCAATGCAGCGCGGCGGGTTTTTGCGGCGTCGTCATTGGTGGACAGGGCTGGACCAATGGCAGAGGCGTGGCCGCCGCGATAATACAGATTGGGCAATAGCACGGTATAGCCATGCGCCGCGAGGTGCCGGCCCATCTCATCGAAAGCCGGGCGCGCGCCGCGAATATCCGTGAGCAGCAGCAGGCCGGGCCAGCTACCCGCCGCCGGGTGAAACAATTGGGCATCGATGACGCCCGCCGCCGTGGCAATTTCAACGGCGGAACTCGTTACCTGTGCTTCACTCATTTTCTCGATCCTCCATGAACATGAGACTGAAACCTGCCGCCGCACCGGGGCTGAGAATGATCAGAAATCAATGTTAACAACATAGACAATATGTGGATAGTAGCGGCATTAGAAATGCCACACGGAGAGAGACAATGCGGCCGCAGCCTTTGATTACGGTACGAGATGTCGAGGCCAGCAGCCTATGGTATCAGAAATTGCTCGGCTGCCAAAGCCGGCACGGGGGTGCTGCTTATGACCGGCTGGAAAAAGACGGGCAAACGATCCTGCAACTGCATCATCGCGATATGCGGGAGCACGGGCTTGATACGCCGGATGACACGCAACCCGGCCGTGGCATCATCCTGTGGTTCAGCACCGACACGTTCGATGCCGATATCGAGCGGGCGCGCGGCCTTGGCGTCGATTTCATCGATGAGCGCCGGTTCAACGCCAATGCCCGGCATGTGGAAAGCTGGATACGGGATCCCGATGGCTATGTCGTCGTCATCTCAGGCCAGGGGGCACATCCTTAAATCCGCTTGTCCAGCCGGCGGACGACGAAATTGCCGGTGAATTGCACGAGTTGCACGAAGATGACGATCAGCACGATGGTGAAAACCATCACATCCGTTTCGTATCTGTAATATCCATAGCGGATGGCGAAGTCGCCGATGCCGCCGCCACCCACCAGACCCGCCACGGTGGAGTAGGAGAAAAAACTGACGGTGAGGATGGTGATCGCATTGGCGAGGCCCGAGCGGGCTTCCCGGTACAGCACTTTCCACACGATCTGCCGCCGCGAGGCACCCATGGATTGTGCCGCCTCCACCACGCCGCGATTTACATCGAGCAAGGTCTGCTCAACGAAACGTGCGAAATACGGCACGGAGTTGACGACCATGGGCACCGTGGCGGCGGTGGTGCCGAGTGCCGTGCCGACGATGAGCCGGGTGACCGGTATCATCGCGATCATGAGAATGAGAAAGGGAAAGGAGCGGACCAGGTTGACGCTGGCGTTGATAAAGAAATAGGTCCGTGGCGCTGATGCGAAGGAGCCGGACCGGGTGAGGAACAGCAATGTGCCGAGCGGCGTGCCGAACAGCACCGCACAGGGGATGGTGATAACCAGCATGAACAGGCTCTGGCCGAGCGCCTGCACGATGTCCGGCCAGGCGTTGGCGATGTCATTCCACATATTCGGGCTCTAGCTGTTGAATTTATCGAGGAAGATCACCGCGCCACCATATTTGGAACGGTAGAAATTCTTGATCGCATCGCTGGCATAGGCGTTTTGCAGCGCCTTGATCTTTGGTGTGTTTTCGAGGCCGCGCGTGACCGCGACGATGCCTTTATAAGGGCTGTTGGCAACATCCAGCGAATCCACCGCGAGCGCATCCTTCACCGGGTCCAGCCCGACCTGCATGGCGTAGAGGGAGAACAGGAAGGCGACGTCGACATCCTGATAGGTCTGCTGCAGCATCTGCTGGTCGACCTGCACGAACCTGAAATGATGCGGGTTGGCTGCAATATCATCGACACTCGCATGGATGACATCAATGCCGGGGCGCAGGCTGAGCAGGCCATGCTCCTGCAACATGAACAAGGCGCGGCCGTTATTGGCGGGGTCGACCGGAATGCCGAACAAGGCGCCGTCCGGCACCTGCGTCAGGGATTTGTATTTTTTTGAGTACAGGCCCGAAGGTGTGTAGATTGTGTAGAAGGCGCGCACGATATTTTTCAAACCGTGATCGAGCACGAACTGGTCGAAATAGGCTTCGTGTTGGAAGGCATTGGCGTCGGCCTGGCCGGAATCCACCATTTCATTGGGCTGGACGATATCGTTGATATCCACCCATTGCAGCGTGAACCCCTGGGCGGCGAGTTCAGCCTTGAGGATCGGCTCCAACTCTCCGTTGAAGCCGATGTCGCTCATGATGAATTTCAGCGTGGTATCCGCGGCGGCTGCATGTTTTTTGCAGCCGCCGAGGGCAAGAAAGGGAAGCCCCGCGCATAGAGCATTGCGTCTCGTTAACATGGGGCTTCCTTTTGACTAGAACTTATAGTCGACGGTGGCGTACAGACCGAAACCCTGGCCAGGGTAGACGTTGGCCGTGGTGGCGTTGGCCGTGAGCGATGGTTGAACAACCGCCGTGTATTTGGTGTTGGTGAGGTTGGTGATGCTACCCGAGACCAGCCAGCCCTTCTTATCCGCACGCTGCTGCTGCCAGCCCGCGGTCAGCCCATAAACCACATAAGGCGCGGTCCGGACGGAGTTTACGTAGGAGGTATATGTACCCGAGGACACGGTGGCATCGACATTGGCGAAGGCACCATTGGCGGCGTCGAACGCCAGTTCGGCCTGGTAATATTCCTCCGGTATACCGGGCTCTGTCTGGTTGCTCAGGTTATAGTACGGGGTGGTGCTAAGCAGACCTTTGTTGCCGAATTTGAACTTATACCAATCGAATACCTGCACGAAATGCAGGCGATTGACGCCATTCGTGTTGCCGAAATAATCCCCGCTGCCGCCGCTCTGCCACAGCACGGTATCCAAATCCGCTTCCACGCCTTCATGAGTCGCACTTGGGGCGTTGATCGTGGTCGAGGCGGCGAGAGCCGGATCGTAAATGGTGAGCAATTCGTCAGAGACGCTGGAGTAGAAGAAATCCGCGCTGCCCTCGAATATGCCGTAATGGCCACGCAATCCGATTTCCGCGGTATCCGCCTGCTGATTCTTCAGAGGAAGTACCTGGTCCGGGATGAGGTTTCCGTTCGCCCTCACTGCGCCAACCGTCCAGTCATTGACACCGCCGGCCCAATCCTCGCGCGGCTCAATATTGCCACCGTAGGAGGCGAAGACCTGCAGATCAGGGTCCACATCCCAACGCACGCCGACACGCGGAATGAGATTCGTCTCGGAGCTCTTGAATCTCGCGGTGGTCTCTCCCCAGCCAGTGCCGTTATAGGTGATGGCCTGGGTGTTGAAATTGCGCGGCGTATTGACGATGGCACCGCCAAGAGTCAGCCAGACATTTTTAACGGCTTCAAAATTATCGGTGATCAGTGCCGTCTGGTCCGTGGAGCCGTTGAACTTGTTCTGGTACAGAACCTGACCTGCGGTTACCTTGGTATTACCAAGATAATTGGCAACCGTACCCGCCGTGCCCCATGGCGAATTGGCATTCGCATAGGCCTCTTCCTTCACATCGCCATAAATATCGTCAGACCAATAGGCCGCAGCCGTAAACTCATTGCCAAAGCCAAAGACATCAGCCGTGTTGTCGTATTTGATCTGCGCGGCGATATTGCCATAATCCCATTTCGCGAGGAGCGGAAAGCCTGAGGTTCCAGTACCCGGGCCGATGATGATCGGGAAATCCTGATAGGCGAGGCCAATCTCGATATTCTGCGAATCGCCGACGCGGATCTTGGTGACATCACCGATGAGATAGGAGCCCGGCTGGACGCGCTTGTAATTGGCTTCAACAGCCGTCGGGTTGGCCTGGTTCGGCTTGTCGCTTTCGATCTGCTGAAGTGACAGCGCACCCGGGCCGTAGAACAGCTCTTTACCGTAACGGAAGTACACGCGCGTCTCAACATCCGGCGTGAACTGGTAGCCGAGATTGGCAATGAAATGCTGCGCCGAGGCAGAGGAATGATCCTGCCAGCCGTTCTGGCTTTCGCCGATCACGTTGACATAATAATCCCAGTTGCCAACCACGCCGCCAGTAGCAGCAGAGCCCTTGATGTAGCCATAAGAGCCAATTTCCGCGCGAACCTCGGTATAGGGCGCGGTGCGGCCGGTGTTGGTGTGGTAGTCGATGGTGCCGCCGAGCGCCAGATCACCGGTGGTGAAGGCGTTATCGCTGCGCAGAATCTCGGTGAAGCTCAACCCCTGCGGGTCAAAAAGCTCGTAGGGTGTGCCTGAAGGTGTGGTCACCGGCAGATCGTCGAACTCGTACTTGATACCGTTGCGGAAATAGCCGACGCCGTTGTTTACACCGGAGCCGCGAATGGAGACCTTGATGGAGTCGAAGCCGGCAGCACCAGTTGCGGCGGCGATGACACCCGGCTGTAGCTTGAGCAGATCCGCATTGGTCTGCACGCGGCCTTTGGCGACCACCGCACTGTCAACCACGCTGAAACCGCCTGGAAGTTTGCTGAGCTTGGCCTTTGCTGCGGCTGCGCCGGAATGACCTTTCACGATCACCTCCTGCAATTGCGGCGTGGCGGATGTTGGGGCCACCTGCTGCGCACGCGCAGCGGCACCAGCCAACACCAGACCGATGGTGCTGAGCGCCAAGGGAAGATTCAGCCATTTGGCCTTAAGCCGCGATGCTCGTGCGGCTGAAGCACCAGGCACTGAAAGAAGATGTAAGCGTGACATGTTATTCCTTTGTTCATGACCCAGACATGCAATCACGGTGTCCTATGTGATCGCCGCCCAATTATCAATAGTATTCCTATTAAGATAATATTTTTTAAAGTGAGGCTGGGGATGCCTGGGAGGATAGAAAAGCGAAGAACATGCTTTGTAACATCTCTACCGTAAAAAATTTTGTGCCCGCCAGCGCCGGTACAGCAAAACCATCATTGCCGCGGTGGCTTATGTGGCATTTTCGCCGCAAAAAAATTTTACGTCCGCATCCCAGATTTACCTACGCCGCGGCCACCGCCGAAACATCAAGCACCGGAATCGCCTCCAGCAGCAGTTTGGTGTATTCATGCCGGGGTGCGGAAAAAATCGTTTCGGCTTTGCCGCTTTCAACGATCTCACCTTGGTTCATCACCACAACCTCATCGCTCATACGGCGAATAACGCCGAGATCATGCGAGATGAAGAGACAGGCGATATTCAACTTCTGCTTGATTTCACGCAAGAGATCGAGAATTTGTGCTTGCACCGAGACGTCGAGTGCGGAGACCGGTTCATCGCAAACCAGCACGGCGGGGTTGGGTGCCAAGGCCCGTGCAATGGCCACGCGCTGGCGTTGGCCGCCGGAGAGTTCAAGCGGCCGGCGCTTGAGATGCTCTTCGCCCAGGCGCACGAGTTCCAGCAGTTCTATGGCGCGCGCGCGGCGCTGCGGCGCATTTTTATAGCCGGCAACCGCAAGCGCCTCGCCCAATACGGACTCAACGGTATAACGCGGATCGAACGAGCTCAGCGGGTCCTGAAACACAACCTGCACGCGCCGGCGCGCGGCACGGCGATCTGCTGACGAGAGCGTCTGCCAGGGCCGGCCCTGGAACAGGACTTCGCCTGCGTCAGCTTGTTCCAACCCCAATATGATTCGTGTGAGCGTGGTCTTGCCGGAGCCGGAGCTGCCGACGATGCCGAGCGTCTGCCCGGCACGCAAAGCGAGCGAGGCATTTGCCACGGCGCTACGCAATTGACCATCCGGCCCCTTGAAGGATTTCGAAACGCCGCGCACTTCGATTTCAATTTCCGCAGGCGCGCGCGCGGCCGTGGAAACCACGATCTTGTCATGCGCATGCACTGTTGCGGCGGCGGCGATGAGGGAGCGCGTATAAGGGTGCTGCGGGTTGCGCAGGATCTGCTGTGTCGGCCCGGTTTCAACAATCCGGCCGCTCTCCATCACCGCAACGCGGTCCGCCAGCCGGGCCGCCACCGCGAGATCGTGGCTGACGATGAGGATTGCGGTATTGCGCGCGCGCAGTTGCGCCAGCAGGTCCAGCACCTGCGTCTGCACCACGGCATCCAACGCCGTGGTCGGCTCATCGGCGATGAGCAATTCCGGGTCGCAGGCAATGGCGGAGGCGATGAGCGCGCGTTGGCGCAAGCCCCCTGAGAGCTCGTACGGGTGTTGTGCCGCGCGCAGCTCCGGTTCCGGCACGCCAACATCGCGCAACAACTCGATGACACGCGCCTGCCGCGCCGCCCGCGTAAGCCTCTTGTGCAGGCGCAAGGGTTCGTCGATCTCACGCCCGACGGTGCGCAGCGGGTCGAGCGAGCCCAGCGCGTCCTGCAGCACGAAGCCGATGCGCCCGCCACGGATCTGGCGCCATTGCGCCTCGCCGAAACGCCTTATATCGGCGCCATCGAATTCCAGCCGCGATGCGTTGACCACACCGCCTGCGAGCCCAACCACGGTGCGCAAGGTAACGCTCTTGCCGCAGCCGGATTCGCCGATGAGCGCCAGGCATTCGCCGCGCGCGACCGTAAAGGAGATGCCACGCACCACCTGTTCACGCCCGCCGGGAAAATCGACGCGCAGGTCTTCAACCGCCAGAAGCGGCGCCAAAGATGCGGGCATCAGCGGCGGCCTTCGCTGCGGCGAATAAGATCGCGGCCGAGTGTGGCGATGGAGAGCACCGTGAGCGTAATGACACCCGCCGCAGCCGCCGCAACCCACCAGGCATTCAGCACATAGTCACGGTCAATCGCCAGCATGCCGCCCCAATTGGGCGCCGGTGGCGGCGCGCCAAGGCCGAGAAAGCTCAACGTCGCAACGGCTGAAATCTTGATGCCGATTTGAAGCGGCAACAGCACCAGCACCGGCTTGATCGCATTCGGCAGCACATGGCGCAGCACGACATGCCAGCGCCGCAAACCGAGCGTGAGGGCGGCCTCCACAAACGGCGCACGGCGCAGGACAAGCGACTGGGCACGCACCTGGCGCACGCAGTTCGACAGGCCCGCAAAACCGAGGCCGAACAGCAACGTCGACATGCTGGCCCCCCAGAAGGCGATGATGACCAGTATAAGCAGGATTTCCGGAACGGATTGCAAAATATCCGAAATGCGCATGACGATATTGTCGATCCAGCGCGGGCCCAGCCCGGCGAGCAGGCCGAGCAGGCTGCCCACGCTGGTTGTCAGCAAGGCGGCACCGAGGCCGAGCAGGAGCGATGAGCGCGTGGCATGCACCAGGCGCGAAAACACGTCCCGGCCGTTTTCATCGGTGCCCAGAATATGGTCCAGACTAGGTGCCGCGAAAATATGACTTGGGTCCGTGGCCAACGGGTCAGTGGGCGCCAGGATATTCGGAAATATACCGGCAAACACCAGGACAGCCAGGAATATCGCCGAGATTGCCAGCCCTGGCCTGATATCCGCGGCGATAACGCGGCGCAGCGCCGCATGCCCCGGCAGGAGACGCGCCGGCGGCAGCCCGCCGGCGGAGATGCTGTGATCTGTGGCGCTCATTACTTCTCTACCCTTGGATCGATGATGACATAAGTAAGATCGATGATGATATTCACAACGACATTGACGAGCGTGGCGAGCAAGGCGATGCCCAGCACCAGCGGCACGTCTCTATTTGTTGCCGAATCGGACATAAGGCGCCCGAGCCCCTGGCGGTTGAACACCGTTTCCACAACCACCGCCTGAGACAGCAGCCCGGCGAAGAGCACGCCGGCGATGGTGAGTGTGGGGATGAGCGCATGACGCAGCGCATGGCCGAGCCGCACCGCGCTATCGGACAGACCGCGCGTGCGGGCGGTAACGATGAAGGGCTGTTCAAGGATCTCTTCAAGCTCACGGCGCAGCACCTGGCTGAGCCTGGCGGCAATGGGCAGCGCCAGTGTGAGGATGGGCAGGATGATGGAGGTCCAGCCTTGCGTGCTGGAGGAGGGGAAAAGATGCAGGCTGAAGGAGAAGGCCAGCAGCAACAACAGGCCCAGGATGAAATCAGGTATGGAGGCCAGCGTCACCTCGATGAAATCGAACCATCCGGTGAGCCAGCGCGCGCGCTTTGCCGTACTCACCGCCAGGACAAGGGCGACGCCAAGCGCCAGCGGTATCGCCCCCAGAATGAGTTTCGCGCTGGCACCGATCTGCTGGCCGATAAGATGCGCCACCGGCGCGTGCAGCCTGTAGGACTCTCCGAAATTACCGTGCAGCAGGCGCAGGAGATAATGAAAATATTGCGTATGCATCGGCTCATTGAAGCCGTATTCACTGCGGATCAACGCCAGCACCGCCGGTGTCGGCAAGGCTTCCGGGCTGCCGAGCACGGTGATCGCCGGATCGCCCGGGGTCAGGTTGATCGCCACGAAGATGATTGTCGCCGTGGCCCATAGCACGAAAGCCCCGGCGGCCAGGCGCCAGGCAAGATATTTCAAATGCTTCACGCCGTACGCTCCCCGAACCAGATTGTCTCGAAATGTGGCGTCTCATGCGAGGTATCGTAGATGACGCCTTGCAATGTTTTGTGATACGCGACGACCGTTTGGTTCTCATAAATCGGCACGGCCGGCACCAGCTCGATCAGCCTTGCCTGTGCCGCCGCATAAAGCGGCTTCAGCACTTCAGGGTCATGGCTCAGGCGCGCCTGGTCCAGCAACGCGTTGAGCTGCGGGTCATTCAACTGGCTGACATTCTGCCCCGCATGCGTGGCATTGGGGATCTGGCTGCCGTGATAATTGATGTAGAGCGCATCAGGCGTATTCGTGTGCCACACGCCGCCGCTCATCGCCTGGTAATCGCCGTTATTGCGCATAAGCTGTGCGGTCCCTATCGGTACCGCATCCAGCGTCAGCTCGAAACCAGCCGTGCGCAGATCCGCCTGGACCTGCACCAGAACCGGCACAGAGGCCGCCGCCGTCGTCATCGCAATCCTGGCGCCCAGGCGGGTGCCGTTTTTCGTGCGGTAACCATCGGCATCGCGCCCGGTCCAGCCTGCCTCGTCCAATAATGCCGCGGCGGCGTTGGTATCGTAGGAGAGCTGCGCGGACGATTTATCATCGAAATATTGCGTTGTTTCCGAGAGAAAATTACTGACCGGGCGAAACAGTCCAAAACCCGCGATCTGCGTCATGCCGTCGCGGTTGAGCGCCCTGGCAACGGCACGGCGCACGCGGATATCATCGAAGGGCGGCTTGGTGACATTGAAAGCGATGGGCCGGAAAGGCGCGCCCATGCGGATACGGTCCGTCATCACCAGATCAGGCTGCGCATCAATCGCGGCGGCGGCCTGGGGCGGCACGTCGGTGGTGAAATGATACTCTCCCGATGCCAAAGAGAAATAGCGCACCGAGGCATCGGGAACGAACTCGAATTCCAACCTGTCCAGATAGGCTGGCCCCTGATGCCCGATCAACGATGGCGACCAGTTATAATCCGGTCGGCGAACGAAACTCATACCCTGCTGCGGTGCATAATTCTCCAGGACGAACGGGCCAGAGCCAACCGGATGATAGAGCAGCGAAGCGGGATGCTCGCGAATCACCTTCGGCGATTCCATGGCGAGCCAGGATTGCGCCAGCACATTGAGGAAGGGGGAATAGGCCTGGTGCAGCGTGGCCTCGAAAATATATTCGTCGACGATCCGGCCGCTTGCGTAAGGCTGGATATAGGTGCCCGCGAGCGGCGATTTAGTTTTCGGGTCGCGCATGTGCTGCAGGTTCAGCAGCACCGCCTCGGCGTTGAACTTCGAGCCATCGCTGAACGTCACATCATCGCGCAAGGCAAACGTATAGGTTTTCCCGTCAGGCGAAATGGTCCAGTCCTTGGCGAGCCAGGGCGTGATGTTTCCGGATTCGTCGAGATAGACGAGATTATCGAACAGGATGCGCCCGATCCACTGCACATTCGTCGCCGCCAAAGCATGCGGGTCCAATATGCCGGTATCGGTTGCGACCGATACTCTCAGTGTACCACCGGATTTTCCCGGCTCGCGCGCGCGGTAATCCGTGGGCGCATAAAGCACAGCGGCTGCCGATACAGCCTGCGCGCGCGCGGCCCCGCCCATGGCCTGTGCCACAAGCAGGCCGGCGCTGCCGCGCAGAAAATTCGCGCGGCTCAGGCTTGGCGCAAACATCAGGCGCGAATCGCAACATTGTCCGCTACGGCGGATTTAGCGTACTGGCTCACCGGCTTGGGCAGGCCAAGATGATGCCGCAGTGTGGTGCCGGTATATTCATGGCGGAAGATGCCGCGCTTGCGCAGAATGGGCACCACCTCATCCACGAAAATCTGCGCACCGGAGGGGAAGCCATCGGGCATCAGGTTGAAACCGTCGGCGGCACCTGAGAGGAACCATTCTTCCATCGTATCGGAAATCTGCTCGGGTGCACCCACAACCAGGCGATGCCCGCTGCGGATGCGCCGCGACAGCTCCCGCACCGTGAGGTTTTCAGTCTTGGCGAGGCGTATCTGTGCCTCGAAAAATCCGTGCGATCCGGATTCCGGCGGCGTCAGATCGCCCATCCGGTGCCAGGGCAGCGGCGCGTCGATATCCAGCTCATTGGCGGGAATGCCGATGCGCCCGGCGATCTGCTGGATCAGGCCATTGTTGCCCTCGAAGGAGTCCAGATGGTCGCGCCGGCGATTGGCTTCTTCCTCGGTGCTGCCGATGACTGTTGAAATACCAGGCATGATCTTGAGATGATCCGGATTGCGCCCCCAGGCACGGGCGCGCGTTCTCATTTCATTGTAGAACTCGACGCCGCCTTCCAGCGTCGTCTGCGTGGTGAAAATAGCATCGGCATAGCGCGAGCCTACGGATTTGCCGCCTTCCGAACTGCCGGCCTGGAAGATGACCGGACGCCCCTGCGGGCTGCGCGAGACATTGAGCGGCCCCTTGACGCTGAAATACGGGCCGACATGGTTGATCTCATGCACCTTGGCGGGATCAGCGAAAACGCCGTTTTCATGGTCGCCGATGATCGCGTCATCTTCCCAGCTATCCCAAAGCTTGATGACAACCTCGGCAAATTCGGCACCGCGCGCATAGCGGTCCACATGCAGAGGCGCACCGGTGAGGCCGAAATTCTGCGCGGCACCATCACCGGCATTGGTCACCAGATTCCACGCCGCCCGGCCCTTGCTCAACTGGTCCACCGAGGCAAGCCGGCGCGCCAGATTATAGGGCTGGTTATAGGTGGAAGATGCGGTGGAAATAACGCCGATATGCGTCGTTGCCAGCGCCACCGCGGTAAGCAGTATCGTCGGCTCCAACCGCCCCGCCGGCTGCTTGCCCACATTGCCGTTAAGCGCCGGGCCGTCAGCAAGAAAGATCGCATCCAGCGTGCCGCGTTCGGAAATTTTGGCGACGTTGATGTAATAATCCGGATCGCTGATCGCTTGTGCCGGCACCTCACCCGTACGCCAGGCGGCGCTATGCCCGCCCAGCCCCAGGATATTCATACCGATACTCATCTGCTTCTTCTGCGACATCGGATCTATCCCCGAAAATATGGATCAACTCACAAAGCGGGTTCTTCAACTTCCCGGCCGCTTGCGGCTTCTGCTTCGGCTTGCGCCCCAGCCTCGCCCTCAAGGGCTTTTTTCTGTTTCTGCAGCCCCCAGCGCGTTACCGGCGCCGTGCCGTTCAACAGATAATCGCCAATGGCCCGCTCACGGAAAATCGCCGGATTATGCGAGGCCGCGGTGCGGGCATTACGCCAGTGCCGGTCCATCTGCCGGGTAACACTCGTGGCTGACGCACCACCCACCTCGAACAACAGGCTGGTTTCCTGCAACACCAGATCGATGACGACCTGCTGCGCCTGGAAGGTGCGGATATTGGCGGCGACATAATCCTCCGGCTTCGCCGTGCCGGCCTGCCGCGCCTGGTACAAATCCTCAAGATGCCTGGCATTGTTTTCAACCAGTGAATCAATCGCGAAGGACAGGCTGGAAACCCGGCCGACGACGCGCTGCACCAGCGGATCCTCACGCGGCAACGACTGCCCGGGAACACCGAAAGCGCGCTTGCGCGGCTGCACGAAGGCGACCACATCGCGCAGTGCCGCGCGCCCAACACCGGCCAGCGATGTCAGCAGGATCATCTGCAGGAAAGATAGAGCGTAGGTTTCCTCGCGTTTTTCATCCGGCTTGAAGCGGCGGATGATCTGCGCCGGTGCGATGGCGACATTCTCGAATTTTGTGGTGCCGCTGCCGGTCAGCCGCTGGCCAAACCCATCCCAATCGTCGATCCTGACCACACCTTCGGCCTCCGCCGGCACCGCCACGCTGAGGAAATCCTCGCCATCGCGCGCCGCCGCGACGATCCAATCGGCATAGATCGTACCCGTACTATAATATTTCACGCCATTCAGGCGCCAGGCTTCGCCCTCCGCCGTTAGAAGCGTGGAATTGCCGGTCTCCTCGGTCCGCTCGGCCATCGCATAGCCGATGATTTTTCCATCTACGACCTTGGGAAACCAGAAATCGATCGCGGCGTCGTCGCGCTGGTTGAGGCGCTCTTCCAGGAACGCGAAATGCCCGCGGAAGGCATGTGCTATATTTGAATCCGCCGCCGCCAGCTCCGCGAGCAGACGGAAGAATTGCGGTATTGTCGCACCAAGCCCGCCATGGCTCAGCGGAATTCTCACCTTGCTGAAGCCGGCCTCACGCAGCCAGCCGATGGCTTCATAGGCCAACTCACGCTTTATCTCGCGTGCCACGGCACCTTCGGCGATACGCTCAAAGATGGGGCGGAAGCGCGCCGCCAGCGCCTCGTACGCGGGTGCTTCACCCGTGCTCGCAACTGCCGTGTTCGCGTTAAAATCGACATTCATTCCAAGACACACCAAAAAGTAGAAATTACATTCTTTGCGGACAGCATTCACCCTGGCCTGAGCAAATTTTGCACAAAGCCGTAATAGTGGTCTCTTACCATCTTGTCTATAGAGATTATTGTTTGTATGTCATCGGTGATCGGATGCCGGCGCAGCGTGATAGGAAACCATCATATGCGTGCCGTCAGGAAAAGTTTTTTGGAGTGCGGCGGTCTCCTGGGAGATTAACCTACTCTTAAATAGGAATATAGAATGGCGGACACACAGAAGAAGCAACTGCACGTCAATCTGTTCGAGATGAACTGCGTCAGTCACATCATCCATGGCATGTGGGTGCATCCCGATAACAACCGCCATAGATTCAATGACATCGAGTTCTGGACCGAGCTGGCACAGCTTGTGGAATACGGCACGTTCGATGGCATTTTCCTGGCCGATGTCGTGGGCGCATACGACCAGTACCGCGGCGGCTACGGCGCGGCGCTGGAAGAATCTGTACAGATCCCCAACAACGATCCCTTCCTTCTCATCCCCGCCATGGCGCAGGTGACGAAGAATCTCGGCTTCGGTGCCACCTTCTCCACCACCTACGAGCCGCCCTTCTCTTTCGCCCGGCGCATCAGCACGTTAGACCATTTAACAAAAGGCCGTGTCGGCTGGAACATCGTCACCTCATACCTGCCGAATGCCGCGGAGAATTTCGGCCTGAGCGGCGAGGTGCCGCATGATGAGCGCTATCATATCGCCAATGAGTATGTGGATGTGCTGTACAAGCTCTGGGAAGGCTCGTGGGAGGATGACGCCGTCATCCAGGACCGCGAGAACCGCGTCTATACCGACCCTTCCAAAGTGCATTACATCAACCATGTGGGCCAGCACTTCAAGGTTAAAGGCCCGCATCTCAGCCAGCCCTCGCGCCAGCGCACGCCGGTGCTGTTCCAGGCCACGGGCTCCAATGCCGGCAAGGAATTCGCCGGGCGCCATGCCGAGGTGGTGTTCACCGGCGGTAACGACACACGCTCCGTGCGCGCGAACATCGCCGATATGCGGGCGCGCGCCACAGCCTATGGGCGGGATCCGTCGCATATCAAATTCATCTCCGGTGCCGGCATCATCGTCGGCCGTACCTCGGACGAGGTTTCCGCCAAGCTCGATGACTACCGCCGCCTGATCAGCGCCGAAGGGCGCATGGCGCATTCACAATCGAAGATCGACTACACCGCTTTCCCGGAACATGTGACCGTGGCCGAGCTTATCACCCGCCAGGTGAGCGGCTATGAGCATATCCCGCCGCGCTTCCGCCCAGAGCAGACCGTGGGGGAGATTCTGGCACAGATGCGCGCGGTCAATTACGGGCGCTATTTCGCCGTCGGTACACCTGAGATCGTCGCCGACGAGATCGAGAAATGGCTCGACGAGGATGGCATCGACGGCATCAACCTGGTGCAATATCTCAGCTTCGGCACGGCGCGGGATTTCATCGAGCTGGTGGTGCCCGAATTGCGCCGGCGCGGGCGCTTCCGCGAGCGCTATAACGATGGCGAGACCCTGCGCGAGCGCCTGCTGGGGCCTGGCCTGGCCCGGCTGCCCGCCAATCACTACGGTGCCCGCTTCCGCGACCGGGCGAATTTCCAGTTGCCCACCGAACCGCTGAACATCCCCGGCCAGACCAGCGGGGAGCAGCCATTGTCGATGCATGAGCAACGCGAGCGCGCCGCGGCCAATGCCGGCGCCCGCGCGTAACACCATTTACAGGTAGTCAGAATGACCGCGCATATCATCGCCTCCGAACAGGAGGCGCTCGCCGTTGCCGAAGATCTACGGCAGTTTCTCGAAGCCGGCGCCGCCGGGCGGGACCGTACGCCTAAACCGCCACTGGCGGAGCTGGACTGGCTCTCCGCCAGCGGCATTCTCGGCATTACCGTGCCGCACGCGCATGGCGGGGCGGATGTCTCCTTCGAGACCGTCGCCCGGGTGTTCCAGACCCTCTCCGCGGGCGACCCCGCCGTGGCCCAGATGACGCAGAGCCATTATCTGTTCCTCGATGCCCTGCGCGAGGACGGCACGCATGGGCAGCAGGCATTCTTCTTTGGTGAAGTGCTCAAAGGGGCGCGGCTCGGCAATGCGCAGGCGGAAAAAATAACCGGCTCGGCGTTGGACCTCGCCACCCGCCTGCTGCCGGATGAGGACGGCACGCTGCGCCTGAACGGCATAAAATATTACTGCACCGGCGCGCTGCTGGCGCATTGGATTCCCGTCGCCGCGTTCGATGAGCAGGAGCGCTTCGTGCTGGCCTTCGTGCCGCGCACGGCAGAGGGCGTGACCGTGCAGGATGATTGGGATTCCATGGGCCAGCGCGTCGCCTTCAGCGGCACCGCGGTCTTCGATAATGTCGCGGTCCCGGCCGAACATGTCATCCCGCATTGGCGGTTATTCGACCGTATCAGCATTTTCCACCCCTATGCGCAATTGCTGCATACCGCCATCGATGTCGGCATCGCGCAGAATGCGCTGGCGGATGCGGTGGCCACGGTACGTGCCCGCAACCGGCCGCGTTTGGGCGCCCCCGTGGCCAAAGCCACCGAGGACCCGCATGTGATTTTGCGCTTCGGCCAGCTCTCCACGCAATTGCATGCAGCCGAGCTGCTGCTGCGCCGCGCCGGCCAGGCGCTGGACGAGGCAACCGCAACGCTGAATGAGCGGACCGTCGCCATTGGCGCCGTGGCCGTGGCGGAGGCCAAAGCCTATGCCGAGGATGTGGCTCTGGCCATTGCCTCGGACATCTTCTCCCTCGCCGGTACCAGTGCCACGGAACGCAACCGCAACCTGGACCGCCACTGGCGCAATATCCGCACCCATTCCGTGCATGACGCCAACCATTGGCGCTACCATATCGCCGGCGATTACCTGCTTAACGACAAGCTCCCCGGCAAGCCATTGCGCAAATTCCGCGCCACCTCGGCGTCATGATCCAGCTCAACAATGTCAGCAAAACCTTCCAGACACCGGAAGGCATATTGCACGCGGTTGCCGACGCCTCGCTGCATGTCAACAAAGGCGATATCTACGGCATCGTCGGTTTCAGCGGCGCCGGCAAATCCACTTTGCTGCGGATGATCAATCTTCTGGAGCGTCCCGATCCCGGCGGCGAGGTGTTCGCCGACGGCCAGAACCTCACCGCCCTCAGCCGCCGCGAGCTCAATCTCGCCAGGCATTCCATCGGCATGATCTTCCAGCATTTCAACCTGCTGGCCAATCGTACCGTGTTCGAAAACGTCTCCCTGCCGCTGGAAATCGCCGGCGTGCCGCGCGCGCAAAGGCGGGCACGGATTCTTGAATGCCTGGATATCGTCGGGCTTGCCGCCAAGGAAAAAACCTATCCGGCAAAACTCTCAGGGGGCCAGAAACAGCGCGTCGCCATCGCCCGCGCCCTCACCACCTCGCCGAAAATTCTCCTTTGCGATGAGCCCACCTCCTCACTCGACCCGCAGACAACGAGTTCGATTCTGGGGTTCCTTAAGAGCGTGAACGAGAATTTCGGCACGACGATCGTCATCGTCACGCATGAGATGCATGTCGTCAGCAGCATCTGCCATAATGTCGCGGTAATGGAGAACGGCCGCATCGCGGAGCGTTTCAGCCTGGCCGATGCCGCCTATCAGCCGCAATCGGGCATCGCACGGCTGCTGCAGCAGGCCAAAGCGGCGCTGCAGCTCGCCCCCGACATATTACAGACGACCATTTAATCAAAAAACTGGAGACTACGCATGGCATTATCAGACTATCGCCCCTTCGGCCGTACCGGCGTGAAAATCTCGCCGCTCATTCTCGGCACGATGATGTTCGGCGGGCGCACGGATCTCGAAACCTCGGTGCGCATCATCGACCGCGCGCTGGAAGCGGGGATCAATTTTCTCGATACGGCCAATGTGTATTCACGCGGCCGCAGCGAGGAGGTGACCGGTGAGGCGCTCAAGCGCAACGGCAAGCGCAACGAGATCTTCCTGGCGACGAAAGTGCATCTGCCGATGCATGACACCAACCCGAACCTGCGCGGCAGCTCGCGCCGGCATATCATCGCCTCGGCCGAAGCCAGCCTGAAACGGCTCGGCGTGGATCATGTCGATCTCTACCAGATCCACCGCCCGGAACCGGACACCGCCATCGACGAGACATTGCGCGCACTCGACGATCTCGTGCGCTCCGGCAAGGTCCGCTACATCGGCTCTTCCACTTTCGCCGGCTGGCAGTTGGTCGAATCGCTTTGGGCTGCCAAGGAACTTGGCCTCAGCCGTTTCATCTCCGAGCAGCCGCCGTATAATCTGCTGGACCGGCGCATCGAGCGCGAGCTGATCCCCGCCGCCCAGACCTTCGGGCTTGGTGTGATTCCCTGGAGCCCGCTCGGCGGCGGGCTGCTCACCGGCAAGTACAAGCGCGGCGAGGCTTTGCCTACGGATTCGCGTTATGCGAACAATGCCGGCCGGCCGAATGCACGCCGGTTGGTCGACCGTATTTACGATGTCATCGAACCACTCACATTGCTCGCCGCGGATAAAGGCATCCCCTTGTCGCAGCTCGCCACGGCCTGGGCCATTCAGCAGCCTGGCGTGACCGCGCCGATCATCGGGCCGCGCACGGAAGAGCAGTTGGAAGACGCGCTGAAAGCGGCGGATATTACGCTAACGGCGGAAGATCTGCAGCGCATCGATGCGATCATTCCGCCCGGCACCCATGTCTCGCCATTCTACGAGGCACGCTTCGGACCCAGCCAGTACCGCTGGTAAATTAAAAAAGCCGGGCGAAAGCCCGGCTTTTTTATTGTGCGAATTGTTCATATCCCACGATACCGATTTTCTTAACCCCCAGCCTCTGTGCTGTCGCGAGCACCTCGGCCACGTATTTATAATCGGTGAGTTTATCCGGCCTTATATGCAGCTCCGGCTGTGTCGGCTGTG
>JAMFRO010000028.1 GCA_026224825.1 bacterium
GGACCACCGGTCCAGTACAAACGAAACGTATACAGTTTGTATGGGGGTCGCAAGTAGCTCGTAGGGCAAAAGTAACTGGGACATCAACTACAAGGAAAATATAATGTAGTTGATGTCCCACCTCTGTGAATGGTCAATTAACCGACTCCCCGCGAGCTCACGCTCGCCCGTCGTCTTCTCTTCTTCCCGCCTCACATTCCAGGCTGCCTCCCTCCCTCTCTGCGGCGCTCACTCCGTTCGCTGTTTAATGGGCGAGTACCGCCCCCCAACTTCGTTGGGTCCCCTATTTATTCACAACTTCTCCTTCACCTTGAATTATATCCTCATTCCCCGAATATATCCTCACTTTTTTAACATACACAACTTTTTCCTTTCACAAACCCATACTCATTTCAAGCTTTTAATCAACATCCACTCTTGTTCATATATACCACTTCTATATATCCTCATACTTATATCTCCCGAATTCTATTAGCTTTCCACACCATCATATCCCCACACACTTCCTCCATCTACTCCTACAATATCTAAGCTCTACCTCCTCGCTTGCCTCCGCAACACATCATCTTCACCTCCATCCTCATCTTCTTTCCTCAGCTATTCCCCATCTCGCTTACACTCACCTCAACAAATCCACCTCCAACCCTACTTTTCCACCAAAACCACTCCGCACACCCACTCCCCCCTTCCCCATTATCCCACTCTGCCGACTCAACACTACCCACTTCGTCTTCTCATCATCCACAACCTTCCACATCCGCCTCCAGCGACACCGACGCGCCGACCGCCGTCGCTCAATCTTAACCGCATCCACATATCCTACCGTCTCCAACGCCGTACTCAACCTACCCAACGACACTCCATCCCTTACATAGATCATCATCCTCCGCACCTTATCCTTCTTCTTCCCGAATCCTTCCATATTTACTCCTATTCCTCGGCTGCGCTCATACGCCACCACCGCCGCTTCGCTCTCCAGAGTCTTCCCAAACTCAACAACATTACCACAACCTACAAACTCCCGCAACGCGCCATCGCGTCGCCGTCTCACTTCCTCGTCGAATACATTCCACATCTGCCGAGACACCCTCGACAACACACTGCACTCTCCCAACGTCAAGTACCGCACTATCAACGTCGTCAACTCCGCCGGCGCTGACGCGCCTAGCACTCCCAACAGATTCACCGTCATCCTTCTCTCTCTTCCAAAATATGTTCCACTAGAACAGCACTCTCGTCAACATCAACACTCCCTTCAAATGGCTACACTTACCTATACCAACAGTATATAAAATTAATACAAAACCCCTACCCACCTCTCCTTCCAAGAGGTTCTGCTTATTCCACCGAATATTTAAACAATTCAAATGAAACCCTGCGCATCCCAATACCAAAAGGATTGCAAGAATGAATGCAAAGTGAATCGGAAAGCCATGCAAAAAGAAATGTGGGCGCCCGCCCCATTATATAGATGGGCTGCCCGCCCAATGTGGTAAGCCTACCCCGCTTAACATCTACGGGTTTACGTAGAAGGACTTACGTAGAAGGACTCACGTGGACGTATGCAGAAAGAGCACGTGAGGTTCGCGTAAAGAGCGAATCAGAAAGTGGTCCATCAACATGATGGACCACCGGTCCAGTACAAACGAAACGTATACAGTTTGTATGGGGGTCGCAAGTAGCTCGTAGGGCAAAAGTA
>JAMFRO010000029.1 GCA_026224825.1 bacterium
ATAACAAAACACAAAGGCTCGCGCGGCACGGCACCTGCGGCTGCGTAGTAATTCCGCACCGGCCCGTAGGAACGGATACCATGCGGCGGGTAGCGTACAGCCTGCGCCGCGGCCAGCGCCTGTTCCGCGGTGGAGACCATGGGCACGATAACGCCGGCGGCACCAAGGTCCAACGCACGCATGATCTGGGCGGGATCGTTCCAACCGGTGCGCACCAGCCCCGCCGTGCCCCCGATATCCAGCGCCTGGAGCACTGGCAGCAGATCATCCCAGCCTATGCCGCCATGCTGGGTATCGAGTATCGCCCAGTCATACCCAGCCTTACCCAGCACTTCGGCGGCGACAGAATCCGCAATCGCGATCCAGCTGCCGAAACTCGGCCGGCCGGTCACCAGAGTGTCCCGTATCTTGTCCAAAATTCCCCCTTGTTGTCCGCAAGTCTCACCTGCAAGTCCATATTACTGGCGCGCGATGGCGATCAGCTTCAAGCAAAGCAGGGCTTGATCGCCCGGGTGATTATTTCGCGCGGGATAAAGCCTGGGGCGAAGTCTGCACTAACACATTAAAAAGGGAGGAAACGCACATGCATTCCTATGCCGGCAAACATGTCGTGGTCACGGGCTGCGCCTCAGGCATCGGCCGCGCCACCGCGGCGTTATTAAGCGAATACGGTGCCCATGTGCATGGGTTCGACATTCAGTCGGGCAGCCCCGGCCTGGCAAATTTTACCGAACTCGACCTTGCCGTACCTGCCACCATCGATGCCGCCGCGGCACAACTCAACGGGCGCGTAGACGCGTTATTCAATTGCGCCGGGCTGCCGCCAACCCGCCCAGCCCTAAATGTGCTGAAGGTGAATTTTCTCGGCACGCGGTATTTTGCTGAGCGCGTGCTTGACCGCATGGACAAAGGGGGGACTGTTGTGAGCACCTCCTCCAATGGCGGCATGGGCTGGCCGAAACATCTGCCGGAATTGCTGGAACTGATGCAAACCGACTTCGCCGGCGGCCAGGCATGGCTGGAGCAACGCATAAGCGGGATCAGCAACGCCTATAGCTACGCCAAGGAAGCGATTATTGTGTGGACGATGCAGCAATCCGCGGCACTGATCCAACGCGGCATCCGCATCAACTGCACCAGCCCCGGCGCCGTACAAACGCCAATGCTGGATGAGATTGAAACCAAGGTACCGCGTGCCGCGGTGGACGCCGTGGCCCAACCAATCGGCCGCCGCTCCTCCCCCGAGGAACAGGCCGCCGCATTGGCAATGCTGAACAGCGACGCCGCCAGCTACATCAACGGCGTTGACCTTGCCGTTGACGGCGGGTTTGCCGCGATGATGCGGCTGAAATCCTAGCCCGGCTTTTTCGGCACGTTGGCGAGGCTTGGCACGTTGGTGGGGTCCATGCCCCAGCCGTAAACACGGAAATTCTGCGAATGGCAAAGGTGATGCAACGAGAAAGCCGCATCGATGGCGTTGGCTTGCCCCTGGATATCCAGCGTCTTGTTCACCGCCTCCTTCGCCAGTTTCAACGCGAAGCTCGGCTTGGCCGCAATCTTCTTCGCCATCTCCAAAGTGAAATCAGCGAGATTGTCCTTCTCCACAACATGATTGACCATGCCGAGACGCCAGGCTTCTTCGGCGGTCCAACTATCCGAGGTGAACAAAAACTCCTTTGCCTTGCGCGCGCCAAGTTCCCAGGGGTGGCCAAGCCATTCGATACCCGAGACACCGAAGGTAACGACCGGATCGGAGAAGGTCGCTTCCCTGGAGGCAATAATAATATCGCAGACCCAGGCAAAGATCAGCGCGCCAGCAATGCATTTACCTTGCACGGCGCAGATGGTGGGTTTGGAAATATTGCGCCAGCGCCGGGCGGTTTCGAGATAGGCTTCTTTCTCGGCGGCGTACCAGCCATGCGTGCCAGGCTCTTGGAAGCCGCTCCAATGCCCCACTTTGCGTTCTTCGGCCTGCACGCGGGTCTGATAATCCTCGACGGAATCTGCGATATCATGCCCGGCGGAAAAATGCTTGCCGTCGGCGGCGAGAATGATGACCTTTATCTGGTCGTCGTACAAAGCGCGGCTAAACGCATCATTCACTTCAAAGATCATCTGCGGATTGATCGAATTATGTTTTTCCACACGCGCCAGCACGATGCGGGCGACATGCGGGGCGGGTTCCTCGTAGCGGATCAATGCGGTCATACGGCTTGTTCCTCGGCTATTTTACGCGCACGCAGGCGCAGAACGTCCTTCTTCACCTTGCCGGACGGGACACGCGGCAGGTCGTCAACCAGAACGACATGCTCCGGGTATTTTTGCCTCGCAAGCCCCTCACCATCGAGAAAACGGCGGATTTCGGCAAGGTCGATGTTTTGCCCTGGGCGCGGAATGATGAAGGCGCAGCCTTTTTCGCCGGTCAAGCTGCTTGGCATGGCGACGATTGCCACTTCCGCCACGGCGGGGTGGTTGTAGAGCAGGTCTTCAACTTCCTTCGGGCTGATATTCTCACCCGAGCGGATGATGATGTCCTTTTTGCGCCCGGTGATAACCAGGTAATCGCCATGCACACGGCAACCGAGATCGCCCATGCGGAAAAAACCATCGGGCTCGAAATTGCCTGCATTATCGGCCGCGTGCAGATAGCCAACGAACAGGCCAGGCCCCCGCGCCAAAATCTCTCCCTCCTCACCATCGGAAATTGGCGCATCACCCGCGGGGTCAACAATGCGCACTTCGGTCGGGTAACGAATCGCGCCATCCGTTTCCGCACCATATTGCGTTTCTGCACGGCCGCTGATTCCAAGCGTGGCGCAGGTCATCTCCGTGGAGCCATAGGCGCGGAAAAATAGCCCGTTGGGGAACGTGGCGCTGGCTAGGCGGATCAGGTCCGGCGAGACGGTTGTGCCGCCGCAGAAGAACAAGCGAAGCGAGGCCAGCATGCCGGGTTTGCCGCGCGCCATATCCAGCAATTGTTGCAGAAAGGGCGTGGCCCCGCCACTTACGGTGCAGCGATTTTCCTCAATGCAGCGTATGCCATCCTCGGCCGCCCACACATCTATGAGTACGCTGCGGTTGCCCCGCACCCAGGGCATGTCGAACGCCCAGAAGGCGCCGGTGATATGACTGACCGGCGATGGCATGAACACCACATCATCGGGGCCAATGCCCCAGGCCTCGCCCATGCTGCGCACGCGATGGTCGAACCCGTAATGCGTGTGCATCACGCCCTTGGGCTTGCCGGTGGTGCCGGAAGTGTACATCACCATCATCACCGCGGCGGGATCTACCTCCGGCAAGGATTTTACCGGGGCGGCGGACAAAACCTCATCCCAGGTGATCGCGCCACTGCCGCGAACCGTCACGATATGCCGCAGCGCTGGCAATTGGGCACGCAAGCCTTCCATCATCGCGGTGTGATCATGCTTGCGGAAAACCTGCGGCACAAAGATCATTTTGGCACCGCAATCGGCCAGAATATAGCCAAGCTCCGACTCCCGGTAGATCGGCGGAATTGGGTTGATGACGATGCCGGTCATGCGCGTGGCCAAAGCTAGTATGGCGCTTTCAGTCCAGTTGGGTAACTGGAAGGCGACGACGTCGCCCGGCTTGAGCCCGCTTTCAAGAAAGAATCCGGCAAGGCGCAAGGCCTTCTCCCAGGCGTCCCCACGGCTCAGTTTATTATCACCCTCGATCAGCAAAATGCGCGCAGGATCCTCTGCCACAGCAGCGCGGGCGGCATCCACCAGCGTGTCATTGCGCCAATGGCCTTCGGCACGGTAGCGTTCGGCAAGCTCGTCGGACCAGCGAATGCTCCATCCGCTGGGATCTGTCTTCATTCTCATGCGTGGCCTCCAAAATCGAGTCTGGTGATGCGGCGCCCAAGCGGACGAAACACGATCGCCATCCAACGCTCAGCATCGGCATGCGGCAGATTGGCGAGCACTTCCGTAAGTGCAGCCAGCGCCTGCGCCTCGTCATGCAGCTCCAGCAGCAACCCATGCGGGTACTTGCGGCAATTGCCGCGAATCTGCTCATCCGCCAGGGTCAGATATTGCGCGGAAAGCACGCCCGGCAGATCGGCAAGTTTCACGAGCCCGCCGTTGAGAAAGAATCCGGCGAACGCCTCATCCTCACCAGCCGCAGCATTGTAAAGGCCAAACACCAGCGTGCGCCGCGAGGTGCTGTCAGACACGATGCGCGCCGCACTTCGCACCTCGGCCCGGTGCCACATGGTGGGCGGCTGTACCGTATCCATGTTGATGGCGGGGCTGATCGGCATCTCATCCGTGCCTTTCACCTTGGCCAGCTCGGCAAGTGTGTAGGCCGGGTCGTCCAACTCCCAGATGATCATATAATCATGCTTGCCCGCCGGCCACGGCCCCGGCACGCGCCTGAACCGTTGCCCCGAAAGCACGCCGGGCGTTTCAACGCCGTGCTGCATATGGCTGCCGGCGTACCATTCGTTAAATTCCGCCTCCATGCCCGGGTTGGGGTTGGAAAGGACTAGCTGTAGGGCATTCGACATTATTTTGCTTCCTGCAAGATGACGCGCCGGCCGGTTTCCGCAGCACTGTCGATAGCGGCAAGGACCCGGTGCAGCCTCACGGCAGCCTCGAAATCCGGCGTGTAACGCGTATTGTTTCGTATGTCAGAGGCAAAGCTCGACCAGAGTTCGGCGACATTGCCGGGATCAGCCTTAAGGTCAGGCACCTCCGCCTCCGGCTGCGGGATGGATGCCGGGTTGGTCGTCACGATGAGCTGCCCGCATTGATAGCCGCCAAGGTGATCGCTCGTGACGGCCAGCGTGCCCTTGGTACCACGCAATTCAAAACAAAACGGCGTATCCGCCGTGCCGCCGATGATTTCCACCGAGGACACACAGCCGGAGGCATGGCGGCCGATGGCCAGCACATGGTCGGTGCAAAGTTCCGCAACCGGGTCGTCTGTACCGTGGATGCGCACATTCTGCCGCGTCGTGGTATTCCGGGCATCGATCTCGATATAAGGGCCGATGACCGCCTCTACAGCAGCAAGCGTGTGGCCACCGGCAATGGTGGAAAGGGTGGCGCCGGTCGTTTTGTCTTCAAGATAGGTATAGAACGGCATAATACGCCGGCTCCATCCCACCGTGGATGAAACGACGCGCAGATTAAGTGCGCGGCCTATCGCCCCATCACGCATCAGAGCGGCGGCATGGCGCATCGCGGGCGCCAGCACACCCTGCGTGCCGATGGCCACATGCAGCCCGGAATCTTTCGCCGCCTGCGCCATCTCTTCCGCTTCGGCGAGGTCGCGCCCCAGCGGCCATTCGCAATACACATGTTTACCCGCCGCGAGTGCCGCCAGCACGAGCGCGCGATGCTCGGGCACGCGCACGGTCACGGCCACGATGTCTATATCCGGGTTGGATACAAAAGCCGCAGCATCCGTATAGGCTTTTTCCGCACCGAACGCCGCCGCCGCGGCCTCGGCCGTCAGCTGCGTGCGGTTAAGCACGGCATGAATTGCCAGCCCCGGCAGCGCGCGTATGGCCGGCAGATGCGCAACCAGCGCCCAGCCGCGTTCCGCATTGGCGCCGGCAAAACCGATGCGGAGAACTCCTGCCCTCACCTTGCCCTCGGCAGGCCGAGCAGGCGGTCGGCGGTAATCTCGCGCTGGATCTCGCTGGTGCCGCCCGAAATGGTAAACACCCAGCTCCAGAGATAATCATAGGTCCAGGGATGGGCCGCACGGTCGCCGTTGAATTCGAGAAAATCCCAACCGATGATCTCGCCCACGGTTTCGCTCAACGCCTTATGCGTCGCGGTCACAATCAATTTCATCAGCGAGCCTTTCGGCCCGGGCTCGCCGGTGCGGTCGCTTTCAGTTATATGCGCCAAAGTCATCGCCCGTATGGCCAGCGCATCGGCCTTCAGCGATGCCAGCTTCTGCGCAATGCCGTCATCCTCGATGGCGAGCCTGCCATCTTCCAGCCTGGTCTTGCCGGCCAGATCAATGGCACGGTTCACGCGCTCGTAAAGCTCGAGCTGGTCGCCAATAAAACCAAGCCCGCGCTCGAAGGAAAGCGTCGAAAGTGCCGTGGACCAGCCGCCGTTGATCTCACCCACGACATTGGCGCGCGGAATGCGGACCTCATCGTAAAACACCATGTTCACATGCTCGTCCTGCAGCATGGTGCGGATCGGTTTGATCTCGATCCCCGGCAGTTTCATGTCGCAGATCAGCCAGGTCAGCCCTTTATGCCGTTCGGACGCCGGGTCGGTGCGGATCAGCAACTCCTGGTAATCCGCATACATCGCGTCCGTGGTCCACATTTTGGAGCCGTTGACGACGATCGCATCACCCTCGACCCGGCCGCGCGTCTTCAACGAGGCAAGATCGGAGCCAGCGTTGGGTTCGGAAAAACCCTGGCACCACAGCGCCTCACCGGAAAGAATACGCGGCAGATGAAACGACTTCTGCCCATCCGTGCCACGCGCCGCCACGGTCGGGCCGGCATGCATCAGCGCAATATAGGTGGTGTTGATATAAT
>JAMFRO010000030.1 GCA_026224825.1 bacterium
CTCCAAGATGTTCGCGCGCTCCACGCCGAACACCTGCGGACCGCGCCTTGAGCTGGCGCACTTTCGTTGCCCCAAGATGCTGAACCGAACGGCCAAAAAAAAATGGGCGCAACGCCCATCCTTCTGTACCGAGATCACATCCGGGCGGCGAAATAAACACCATGCCCAGCGACTTCGTGATTTTAGCCATTTTTCGGGATAAACGCAACCAATGCGCCCTGTATATAGCCATTTGACGGCCATTTACAAGGCAAATCGAAGGCATTCATCACGCTTTTGTCGGACTTTCCCCGAGGCTAAAGTCATCGTGCTGAATTTAACGGACGAGTGAGTAAGCGAGCGAACCGATTGTCCGCATGCCCCCACTGCGTCCGAGTCACGTGTCGCGCCTATTCGAACACGCTAGCGTTCGTGTCAGGCGCGGCACCGGACCCTTAGCGTCCGCGCGTCCGGTTGCGCGGTGCCGGGCGAGCGCCGCCGCGGCCTGCGCCGCCTACGTTACCGCCATTACCTTGCGCACCGGCGCCGGCCGGACCTTGACGGCCACCCTGGCCGGGGCGCTTGCCGCCGCCGTTTGCCGAGCGTCCGCCTGCGCCATTGCCGCTACCCATGGCAGGTGAACCGGGCGGACGACTGCCGCGCGGGCCGCCGGCGGAGCCGCCTGGACGCGGGATCGCCCGGTTGCCATTCGCTTCGCCGCCCGCACGATTGCCGTTTACTTCCCGGCCGCCACTGCTGCCACGCGCGCCATATCCACCGCCGCCGCTGCCGCCGTTGCCCGCATAACCGCCGCCAGAACCCGAACCGGCGCCGAAACCGCCGGGTGCGCCGCGCCGTCCGCCTGGGCCGCCTGGGCCGCCGCGTGTAGGCGTTGTCTGGGCGAATCGGCCATGCGAACTTAGCACTGGCTCACGCGTGATGATGCCCATCGACGTTTGCAGCGGATCAGGCTGAATACGAGGTGCGGCGCTGCGTGCGCCCCGCTCTTCGGCCGGGGCCTTGAGTCCGACCGATGCCAGGAGACCGCGCACTTCGTTGTCTTCGAGTTCTTCCCAACGGCCACGCTTGAGTCCCTTGGGCAACGCGATCGGGCCGTGCCGGGTACGAATCAGCCGGCTCACCATCAGGCCGGCAGCTTCGAACATGCGGCGCACTTCGCGGTTCCGGCCTTCAGCCAGTGCTACGTGATACCAATGATTCGTGCCTTCGCCGCCGCCATCGCGGATTCGAAGGAAGTTCGCCGGGCCGTCTTCCAGCTCCACGCCGTGCAGCAACTTCTGACGCATGCCTTCCGACAATTCGCCCACCACCCGCACCGCGTATTCACGCTCGACGCTGTAACGCGGATGCATGAACCGGTTGGCCAGATCACCCGATGTGGTCAGCAGCAATAACCCTTCGGTGTTGAAGTCGAGCCGTCCGACCGCAAGCCATTTGGCCGTTTTCATTGGCGGGAGGTTGTCGAAGACCGAAGGACGGCCTTCCGGATCGGCGTGACTGACGATCTCGCCCGTCGGTTTGTGATACAGCAGGATGCGCGGCGGTTTGCTCGCGAGCTTGCGCTTGACCGGCTTGCCGTTGATGCGGACCTGGTCGGTCGGCATGATGCGCTGGCCGATATGCGCAGGCTCACCATTCACCGATACCCGGCCGGCCACGATCAGTTCTTCCATGTCGCGACGCGAGCCCATGCCCGCCTCGGCGAGCACCTTGTGCAGCTTCGGCGTGTCGTCGTCCGCTTCGAGCACGCGTTTTTGCGGGGCGCTACGGCCACGACGCAACATGGGAGCCACGCTGCCCGAGGTGTTGTCGGCGTCGAATGCAGGCGATGTAACATACGCGAAAACGTCGTCCTCGGTACCTGCCGCGGCGGTTGCTGTTGCCGGCATTGCCGGTGTTGCCGAGTCATCGCGGCGACCGCGCTTTTGAGCTTGTCCGGGTTGTTGAGCCTGCCGTGCCGGGCGCCGGCCGCCTTCACGCGGCGCCTGACCTTCGCGAGCGCCGTCAGCCGAACCTTCACGCGGAACGCGGGGCTTACCGCCCGACGCGGCCCGTGCGCCATCTCCACCACCCGCACCACCCGCACTGCTCGCGCCGTTGCGCGGTCCACGTGAGCCTGCATCCTTGCGCGGCATGCGTACTTGCGCCGCGACCACGCCATCCGGGGGTGTCTCAGCGATTACGCCAGCCGGCGCCGCTGACGATGCGCCGTCGGCGCCCTTCGTCTTGGCAACGGCGCGGCGGCGGGCGATCAGGCTGCGAGGCCCGCGCCGCAAGCCGCGACGCGGACGGTCTTCGCCCTCGGCGGGTTCGTCATTGCGTGTGCGTTCGCCTGCATCGGCCTGGCCATGTGCTTCATCGGCACGAACGGGGCGCTCGGATTCGGGCGAATCGCTGTCGTGGGAATGTGTCAAAACAACCTCAATTGTGTCGGGTCGCGCGC
>JAMFRO010000031.1 GCA_026224825.1 bacterium
CAGCCGGGCCTCCCGTCAGGGCATGGCGGGCAGTAGCTGGCTCGGAGGTACGGGCCGTGGGTGGGGGTGTTTCCACGTAAAAGGCCAGGGCTCTGCCGTCGTGCGCAGCGGGGTCGAGGGGCGGAGCCCTGGCCTTTTCCGTGGAAACACCCCCACCCTCAACCCCTGCCTCCGAACCAGGCTACCACGCCCTGCCCCGCCGCACGGCCGGTGGCCAAGCAGGCCTGGAGCAGATAGCCGCCCGTCGGCGCCTCCCAATCCAGCATCTCGCCCGCTACAAAAACACCAGGATGGCGGTGCAGCATGAGATGTTTATCAGTCTCGCCAAGGGCGATGCCACCGGCTGTGGAAATGGCGCGCGCCAGACCGGCGGTTGCAGTCAAACGTAAAGGCAGCGCTTTGATGAGCGTGGCCAGCGGCAGTGCCGAGCCTGTGTGTTTGGCTTCCTGCACCAGGCCGATGGCCACAGGTGAGAGCCCGGCGCGTTTGCGTAAAATATTGCTCAACGATTCGCGCCCGCCACCAGCCAGCCGCACGGCAAGCGCCTCCGCACTCATATCCGGGCGCAAATCAATGTGCAGTTCGGCCACACCGTCCCGCGCGATCAGCTCCCGCGCCAGAGCCGAGAGGGCGTAAACAGCACCGCCCTCAACCCCTTGCGCCGTAATCATCAGCTCGCCCAGCACGGTTTGCCCGGCACAGGAGAGCGAAATCCGCTTGAGCGGCTGGCCGGCGAAACGCGCCGCGAAATGCGGGGACCAGGTGGAGACGAAACCGCAATTGGCGGGACGCAGCGGGGTGATGGCGACATCCGGCAGCAGTGCCGCCCAGCCGCCATCGGCGCCGAGCCGGGGCCAGGAGGCGCCGCCCAGCGCCAGCACCGTGGCGTCGGCGGCAAAAACGCTGCCATCGGCAAAACGCAACTGGCCTTGCTCATCCCAGCCGGTCCAGTGCGCGCGGGTGACGAATTTTACCCCCTGCCCTTCCAGCCGTTTGAGCCAGGCGCGCAATAGCGGGCTCGCCTTCATGGCGGTGGGAAACACCCGGCCGCTGCTGCCAACGTAAGTGGATTGCCCAAGCCCGTCGCACCATGCGCGCAGGGTTTCGGGGGAAAATTCCTCGATATAAGGCGCCATCCAGCCGGCAGCCTCGCCGTAGCGGGACAAAAACCGCTCAGCCGGCTCGGCATGGGTGATGTTGAGCCCGCCACGCCCGGCCATGAGAAATTTGCGGCCCAGGCTCGGCATGCGCTCGAAGATCGTCACCGCCAGCCCGGCTGCGGCTATGGTCTCAGCGGCCATCAGCCCGGCCGGGCCACCGCCGATAACGGCAACGGAAAAATTTTGCGTATTCACGGCGCCCTTATGCACCGCAGGAGCAAAAATCTCCTAAACCGATACCTCGACCGAAGCGGGGGCCAAAGCGCTCACAACCTCGCGCGCCAACTGGTCGGCCTGCTGGCGGATATCGGGCACCGCCAGGCATTCCCAGAATGTGCCGCGCACGATCGGCCCCAGCGCCCAAAGGTTACGCGCCACCTTGCCATCGCCGTCGATGATGTTGAGCCCCTGGGTCACATCCAGCCCCAGCTCCTGCCCATCCAGCCTGGCCTGGCCGCTGGCAAGCAAAGCCGCCACCAGCCCGCCGCTGGCGCGCACGCCCTGCAGGCCGGTGGCATAAATCACCCGCTGCACCGCCAGGGTTTTACACGCACCCGTGGGACAGGCATCGTACTGCACCGCAGCCAGCCCCGTGCCCGGCTGCACCGCGCGCACCCGGCCGCGCAGCACCCGCAAAACACCCTCGGCACGCAGCCGGTTCACCAGCTCGGCCGCCGGCGGGGCCATGCGGTGGCGGTGGATATCCCAATAAGGGCGGATATGGCGCAGAAAGCGCCCCCGCTCGGCCCCGGCCAAGCCACGCCACAGGGCAGCGGTCTGCGGCCGCAGGCTGTCGATAACCGCGCGCCACCCGATGTTTTGCGCCGCCGCCGCGCGTAATTCAGCGCGTACGGCCTGGAACAGCAATAATGCCGAGCCACGGACCTGCTCGGTAAATTCCGGCGCCGGCCAACCCTGGCCTATCGCCTCATGCGCCTGCGGCACCAGCCCGCGACGGGACAATGCGATGATGGGCCCGCGAAAGCCTTGGGCATCCAGCGCCAGAACCAGATCGACCATGGTGAGCCCGGTGCCGACGATGAGCACCGGGGCCAGGGGGTCGAGCCCGGCCAGAGCCTCGGGCGTCCAGGGGTCGCGGAATTCCACGCCATCGCACGGCCTGTTGGCGGGCAGGCTGCCGGTGGCCAGCACCACGCCGCGCACCGCGATGCTCTTGCCGTCCCGGCAGACCAACCGGCCACCCTCCGGCGTCTGCTCCAGCCCGTACACCTCCTCGGTCAGCAGCCGCACCGTGCCGCCGGAGGAAGCGATCTCGCTATGCAGCGTGGATTCGAGATAGAGCCCGTACAGCCGCCTCGTCGCAAAACCACCGGCGGACGTGCGGATCAGCTCACCCGGCCAGCGCGCCGCATGGGTCTCCAGCCAGCGCTCGAAATGCGTGGGGTCATCGGGAAAGGCGCTCATATTGGCGGCCCGCACATTCAGCAGATGCGCCACCTTGCTGTTGGCGTAGGCAATACCACGGGCAAACTGGCCGCTGCGCTCCAGGAGATACACGGCAAGTGCCGCGGGCAGGCGGCGGCGCAACTGAATGGCGGCGATGGTGCCGGAAAACCCCGCACCGACTACCGCAATAGCGCCATTATCGCCCTGCTGATCCACCATACTCCACCTCTATCACATCCAGCAGGCGCCCGGCGGGCAGCCTGCCTTGGTCTCTTTTAATTGTCGACCAAAGCTATATTTTAAGTAGAAATATTAGTCTAGCGTCCCGCTTGGGAATCGCCCCAACGCACACAGGCGTACTGTGCCGGCACAGTATAAATAAAACCTTACACGCCCACAGCCCAACTATGCGTGTTCCCGCCTCGACATCGCTCTGTCACACGGGTAGTGGACGCACGACTAAGCGGGCGCGCAGACTGGAGATGAGATTCATGATCGACGATGACAAGCCGCATGAGGAATGCGGCGTCTTTGGCGCCTGGAATGTCACCGATGCGGCGGCCATCACCGCACTCGGGCTGCATGCGTTGCAGCATCGCGGCCAGGAGGCCACCGGCATCGTCACACACGACGGCGTGCGCTTCCATTCGCATAAGGGCCTCGGCCTGGTCGGTGATAATTATGGCGATGCGAAAACCATGGCGGGCCTGCCCGGCACCCGCGCCATCGGCCATAACCGCTACGCCACCACCGGCGAGACGGTGCTGCGCAATGTGCAGCCGCTCTTCGCGGAATTCGAATTCGGCGGCTTTGCCGTGGGCCATAACGGCAACCTCACCAACGCGCATACATTGCGCAAGGCGCTGGTGCGGCGCGGCTGCCTGTTCCAATCCACCATGGATTCGGAAGTCTTCGTCCACCTCATCGCCATCTCGCTCTACACCACGGTGGTGGACCGCCTGATCGACGCCATCAAACAAGTGGTGGGCGCGTATTCGCTGGTGGCCCTGACCAATGAGCATCTCATCGGCGTGCGCGACCCCCTGGGCGTGCGCCCGCTCATCCTCGGCCGCACGCATGGCGCCGATGGCAAAATCGGCTATGTGCTGGCCTCCGAGACCTGCGCTCTGGACATCGTCAGCGCCGAATTCGTGCGCGATGTGGAGCCCGGCGAGATCGTGCTGATCAGCGACAAGGGCGTGCAGAGCATCAAGCCGTTCGCGCCGCAAAAACCGCGTTTCTGCGTGTTCGAATACATCTATTTCGCCCGTCCCGATTCGGTGATGGAGGGTACCTCCGTATACGCCGCGCGCAAACTCATCGGCGCGCAGCTCGCCAATGAAGCCCCGGTGGATGCCGATGTGGTGGTGCCGGTGCCCGATTCCGGCGTGCCGGCGGCCATGGGCTATGCCGAGGCCTCGGGCATTGCCTTCGAGCTTGGCATCATCCGCAACCATTATGTCGGCCGCACCTTCATCGAGCCCACGGACCAGATCCGCCATCTCGGTGTGCGCCTCAAACACTCCGCCAACCGGGCGATGATCCAGGGCAAGCGCGTGATCCTGGTGGACGACTCCATCGTGCGCGGCACCACCAGCCAGAAGATCGTGGAGATGGTGCGCGCCGCCGGCGCCTCCGAGGTGCATATGCGCATCGCCGGTCCCCCCACCACCCATTCCTGCTTCTACGGCATAGACACACCCGAGCGCGGTAAATTGCTGGCCGCGCGCAATTCCATCGAGGAGATGGCCAAGCTCATCGGCGTGGACAGCCTGGCCTTCATCTCCATCGACGGCCTGTACCGCGCCCTTGGCAAGCCGGGGCGCGATGCCGCCCAGCCGGCTTTCTGCGATGCGTGTTTTACGGGCGAGTACCCCATCCCGCTGATCGACAACAGCGAACACAGGGATAACCAGCTCAGCCTGCTCGCCGAGCTGAGCTGAATGGGCGATTTCGCTATCTATCTCTGGGTAGCGGTCGGCGGTGCCATCGGCAGCGTGGCGCGCTTTGCCTTGGGCAATGCCATGATGCTGGCCGTGGGCACCAGCTTCCCCTGGGGCACTTTGCTCATCAACGTGCTCGGCTCCTTCGTCATCGGTTTTTTCAGTGTCCTCACGGGCATGAACGCGCGCTTTCCGCTGCCGGCCGAGGCGCGGATTTTCGTCACCGTGGGGCTATGCGGCGGCTTCACCACCTTCTCCGCCTTCAGCATTCAGACGGTGGAATTGGCCCGCAATGGCCATCCGATGCGGGCGGCGCTTTATGTGGCAGCCTCTGCTGCTTTATGCATCATGGCCTGCGCGCTCGGCTATGCCTGGGCCGCCGCCATTAACGCGCCGCGCCAGGGTTAGAGTCCCGAATCGCCGGTCTCACGCCCCGAGCCGCAAATAAAATCTGTTGAATATCAATCAAAAATCTCGGTTTATTAAACTAAATCGGCAGCTCGGATGACGTTTTTGTGTCATTTGCGCCACAGCCACGCTGCAAAGCGATAGATTGCGCCATTTCGGCTGGTGTGTGTCAGCCCTTGGCATGTAGATTGCCAAATCGTCACCGTCAGATGGCACGAAAGCAGAAAATTCACCTCTGCTAAAGTTCGTGTCCGGTTACGTTTTAGGCATTACGTGCAATTTATTGCACAATCAGGAGGCATAATGATTACCATTCGTCGGCAACTTTTGGGACTGGGCTTCATGGCCGCGTCCTCTCTCCTTGCCCTGCATTCCGCGCAGGCCTTGACTGGCCCCACGGCGATCACGATCGATGGTGGCCCGATCGGCTCCCTCTCCCTCAGCGGCGGCGCTGATGGCTACGCCTATGGCGTAACCGATGCAGCCCCCGGTCAGCAGACTGTCGGCGTGAACATCGCCAACGCCCTGATCGATTTGCAGAAGACCAGCGGCGTGCTGCAGTTCAACATCGAGGTCGGCTCCACCTCCAGCGTCACCCTGGGCGCGTTCGGCGAAGACGGCCACGGCCATCTCCCCGGCACCTCGGTGAACACCTTCGCCACCGGCCCGCTGTTCCTCGGCTCCATCACCATCGCGCCGCCGAACTCTCCGGTAACCCTCAGCGCCGGCCATCTCGGCTCGCTCGAAGGCTATGAAGCCACCGTCGACTGGAACAACCCCTCGCAGCTTTCCACGGCGATCTTCTACGTCCAGAACAGCAATGCGACCGGCGTGCAGGCGAACATCACCGAAGGCCCGGTCAGCGCCTCCGTGCAGTTCGGCGACGGCTTCGACACCGGCGTGTGGAACTTCGCCCAGGCGTTGGTGACCTACACGATCGACGCCAACAACGTCCTCAACGTCTACGGCGCCGCCAATGTCGGCCGCACCGGCCTGAACGCCCATACCTATGGCAGCGGCTCGACCGTCGGCAGCTACGGCAGCTACTACATCAACAGCGACATGATCGGCGGCTTCTACAGCTACACCGTCGGCAACCTGAACATTGTGCCGGAAGTGCAGTATGTGTTCGCCAAGGTTGATCATCAGGCCGGTATCGACAAATCCACCGCCAACCTGGGTGCCGCCGTGTTCGGTACCTATTCCTTCGCCAACACCCCGTACTCGCTCGGCGGTTGGGTTGAGTATGAGAATAGCCAGGGCAACGCCAACTGGTTCGTCGGCCCGCACTCCGAGGCCGTCGGCCTGGCCGTGTCCCCGACCTGGCAGTACAAGGATCTGTTCGGCCGCGCCAACGTCGGCGCGCTGTATCTGCTGAACAATTCCGCTTCCGGCCCGGGCACCGCCTATACCTACGGTACCGGCGGCAGCAAGTTCCAGTTCGCCGGCACGCTCGAAGGCGGCCTGCTGTTCTAGGACTTGTCTACCCTGTGAAAACGAGGCCGGACCTTCGGGTCCGGCCTTTTTTATTGCCGTTCAATCGCCATATTTCTGGGCCACATAATTATCTTATAAATAAACAAGTTTTCTTGACAATCACGTTGCGGCTTGGTCATCTGGCCTCCTGTTCCAACCACAGGAGAAGACATGTCCGCCCCAAGCGATCGCGCCAGGGTCAAGCGTTACAACCATATCGCCGCTTACGATGCGCAGACCATCCATTCCATCCTCGATGCCATGCCGCTCTGCCACGTCGGCTACGTCTTCAACGGCAGCCCCTATGTGACGCCGACCCTGCAATGGCGCGATGGCGACAGGATCTTCTGGCACGGCTCTTCCGCCAGCCGCATGCTGGAGAGTGCCGAGACCCAGGATGTATGCCTGACGGTGAGCCTGTACGACGGGCTGGTGATGGCGCGCTCGGCCTATAATTACAACATCAACCACCGCTCGGTGATGGTGTTCGGCAAACCCGAGAAACTGGAAGACCCGGCGGAGAAAGAGGCGCAACTGCGCAATTTCGTGAACAAGACCATCCCCGGCCAATGGGAGCGGCTGCGCCCAGTGCTGCCGAAAGAGCTGAAGGCGACCACGGTCTTATCCATGCAGCTCACCGAGGCTTCCGCCAAGCTGCGCGCCGGCCACACGGATGATGAAGACGACGCGGATTTTCCGGTGTGGACCGGCGTGATTCCAGTGCGTTACGAGATAGGTACCCCCGAGGCCAACCCCGGGAATTTGCCCGGCGTAGAAATGCCCGCGGATGCGCTGAAGTTCCGGATCGGCTAAGACCGCCGATTTATCCGCCATCCCCGCCCCCTCGTCATCCCCGCGAAGGCGGGGATCTCTCCCTCCCCACTCCCACAGTCAGCCCCACTTGACCTCGCCCCAATAAATCACCATTAAAGCCCCAGGCCATTCGCGCCTGCGATCCGAGTCCTTCGGATCCTATTTATCCCATATTCGTGCCGCGTTCTTCATTCGTGGCCATACGTCTGGATCCCCATGCATCTCGCCGAACTCAAGGCAAAATCCCCCACCGACCTCCTAAATCTCGCGGAAGAGCTGGAAATCGAGAACGCATCGTCACTGCGCAAGCAGGACATGATGTTCGCCATCCTCAAAGCCCATGCGGAAAACGACCAGTCCATCCATGGCGATGGCACGCTGGAAATCCTGCCCGACGGCTTCGGCTTCCTGCGCAACCCGGAGGCCAATTACCTCCCCGGCCCGGAAGACATCTACGTCTCCCCCGCCCAGGTCCGCCGCTTCTCGCTCCGCACGGGGGACACCGTGGACGGCGAAATCCGCGCCCCGAAAGAAGGCGAGCGCTATTTCGCTTTGGTAAAAGTCGATAAAATCAATTTCGAACACCCGGACGCCGTCAAGCACCGCATCAACTTCGACAACCTCACCCCGCTCTACCCCACCTCGCGCCTGAAAATGGAAATCGAGTCCTCGGAGCCAACGGTCAAAGGCCAGCAGAAGGATAACACCTCCCGCGTCATCGACCTGGTCTCCCCCATCGGCAAAGGCCAGCGCGCCCTCGTGGTCGCCCCGCCGCGCACCGGTAAAACGGTCATGCTGCAAAACATCGCCGCCTCCATTTCCGCCAACCACCCGGAAGTCTTCCTCATCGTCCTGCTCATCGACGAGCGGCCGGAGGAAGTCACCGACATGTCCCGCTCCGTAAAAGGCGAGGTCGTCGCCTCCACCTTCGACGAGCCGGCAACCCGCCACGTCCAGGTAACGGAAATGGTGCTGGAAAAAGCCAAACGCCTGGTCGAACACAAGCGCGACGTGGTCATCCTCCTGGATTCCATCACCCGCCTCGCCCGCGCCTACAACACCGTCGTCCCCTCGTCCGGCAAGGTCCTCACCGGCGGTGTGGACGCCAACGCCCTGCAGCGCCCCAAACGCTTCTTCGGCGCCGCCCGCAACATCGAGGAAGGCGGCTCGCTGACCATCATCGCCACCGCGCTGATCGACACCGGCAGCCGCATGGACGAAGTGATCTTCGAAGAGTTCAAAGGCACCGGCAATTCCGAGCTGATCCTGGACCGCAAACTCTCCGACAAACGCACCTTCCCCGCCATCGACATCACCAAATCCGGCACCCGCAAGGAAGAACTCCTGGTCGAGAAAGGCGTGCTCTCAAAAATGTGGGTCCTACGCCGCATCCTCAACCCCATGGGCACCATCGACGCCATGGAGTTCCTGCTCGACAAGCTGAAATACTCGAAGACGAATAATGATTTCTTCGAGGCGATGAATACTTGAGACAAAAAAGGCCGGGAATTTTCCCGGCCTTTTTTATGTTGTCCTGACCCTGCCGCGCCAGGCTGGTCCGGTAGGTTACGCACTCGGCGTTGCGCGATATGGCTTGGCAAACCCGGTCTTGCCATGCAAACTCGACCCGCGGGGCCTGGGGCCGTGCCACCTCTGGCGAGTAACAATGGACGGGATATGTTCACAAGCACGCGAAGCTATGCCAATGGCGTAACCTTTCTGGCGCATGAGCTGCCGCATTATTTCATCGATTATATTCCCGGACCGATGAACCATCTGGTCATCACCTTCGAGAATGCGGACCGGCCGAAGCGGCCGCGTCTCGATGGTCTGCGCGAGCCCTGGGGCGGCCTCATGCTACATAAAAAGGGCTATAGCGTATTGGGCATCAAGCCCAAGGCGGCGGACTGGTATCGCGGCGCCGATCTGCATGAGTTCTTCCGCTCCGCGGCACTGCAGCTTTTTTTGCGCAGCTTCCAGAAGATTTTTCTCTATGGCTCTTCGATGGGTGGCTATGCCGCCCTGACCTTTGCCGGCGCGTGTCCGGGGGGGGGGGGGGCGACGGTGATCGCCTATAACCCTCAAGCCACACTGGATAGCGCGCTGGTGCCTTGGGAGACGCGCTACCCCGAGGGGCGGGCCCAGGACTGGACGGGTGATTTCGCCGATGCCCGCATCGGCGCGGCACGGGCCGGGACCGTCTATCTGGCCTATGACCCGCTCTTCGCGCCAGACCGGCTGCACGTGGAACGCCTCGACCAGGCCAATGTCATCGCGCTGAAAATGCCACTGGTGCAGCATGTGGTCTCGGGGTGGATGCAGGAGGCCGGCATCCTGAAGCCATTTCTGGACGGCGCGCTGGCCGGCAGCTTGTCGCAGGCCGAATGCAACCGTCTTGCGCGGCAGCGTCGCAGGATATCGCATTATCTCTATGGAATGGGGATGAAATCCCGCTCTCCGAAAGTGGTCGAAACCTGCCTGCGGCGGATGCTGACATTCAAGTTTCCCCACCCGAACCGTGCGGCAGATTTCACGGCGCTGCTGTGCGCAGCGAAGGCATGGCACCTGCTCGCCGAGCCCGCCATCCGGGATGTTCTGCTCCCTTACAACGATGAAACCTTGTTTCGCATTCTTAAACCCGTTTCCGACGCGGGGGCACCAAGTGTTGCGCAGGCGGTTTGCGCGCATATTGCCCTGCACCGGCCGCTACAGGCAGTCCTGCTGGTGTTGAATGCCGAATGCCTGCACCGGCTCGGACAACTGGACCAGGCAGAAGAACAGGCGCGCCGGGCCATAGAGAATGCTCCCGGCAGGGGCAACTGCTACAGAATTCTCGCCCGAATCCTGTTTTCCGCCGGGCGAGCGGCGGAGGCACAGGCGGCCGCCCAGAGCGGCCTACAAGTCGAACCTTCGAGCATGTTAGGCTGGCGTGACTTGGCGACCTATTGCAAAGCGGCGGGCGACCATGCCGGCGCCCAGACGGCACATGCCCGTCTCACACAGTGGAAGGCGTCAGCCTGAGGCCGCTCGCTGGCTGGCTGGCTGACGAATAATGATTTCTTCGAGGCGATGAACACCTGAGACGCAAAAGGCCGGGAATTTCCCCGGCCTTTTTTATGCTCAGGCGGCGGCGGGCCGGTTGAACCTGTGCCGCAATGCCGCCGGGAGCTGGCGGGCGGATTTTACGCGCGGATATGCCATCTCCTGCAGCGGCTGCAGGGCGCCTTTCTCTTCATGCTCGGCCCAGTTGTCGAAGGCCAGACGGTCCACATTATCGATGAAGCTTTCCACCGGGGTGTTTTCCGCCAGCATCAGCGCATGGGTGGGCAATTCGACATGGTAATAGGTGAAAATCTCGGGGACATTGGTTTCCCGGAAAATCGTTTCGCCATTCACCAGCGCGCCGGCCTGCACCAATATGTTATCTATGAACAGAGCATGATCCGGCGAGATCAGCATATCCCGCTGCGGGATGTTCTCGCCCAGCGCGCCGGCGGTGATGCGGATGGGCAGCACGCGCAAGCGGTCGCCGAATACGGTGGAGACGGTCTGGATGCCGAGCCAAACGACCGGGGCGGTGGTGCCGTCGGTCTGGGTGACGAGGTCGCCGGGGGCGAGCGTCTCGATAGGCACGTCGCCGGAGGGCGTGCGTATGGCTGTGCCGGAAGCGAAGCAGGCGAGGGTGAGGCTGATGCCGACGCTGCCATTGCCGGAGGTGTTGGAGGCCACGTAGCTCGCGTTGGTGCCGATAGGATTGACATAGGAACTGCCCCCGCCGCCGCCAGTAACGTCGTAGTTATAGGCATCGCCGCCATTGCCGCCAGTAAAGCCGCCGCCGCCGCCGCCGCCTTCCCCGCCGCCGCCGCCGCCGCCAAACCCGCCCGCGCCAGCGAAGGAAGCATAGCCCGCCCCGCCCGTAGTGGGGAGTATGCCGCCCGCGCCGCCGCCCGCGCGATCCGCATTCGCGGCGCCGTTACCGTTAATGCCGCCGCCACCGCCGCCGCTGCTAGAGTCGAGATAGCCGAGGCTACCGTAGTAAACGCTGCTTTGGCCGCCGCTGCCGTTGCCGGGGAGCGTCACACCACTGCCGCCACTGCCCGTAGTATCGGCGCCGGTAGCGCCGCCACCGCCGCCGGCGGCTTCCAGCAGAATACCCGTTGTTTTATCATAGACGAAGCTGCCGCCGCCGCCGCCGCCGCCGACGTTAAAGCCGTTAAGAGCATTCTTGCCGGCGCCGCCAACGACGATCTCCAGCACATCTCCCGCCTGCAAGAAGAATGTGGCAGACACATCCTCCCCAGCCCCGCCGGCCTGCAGGCCGGACGGATTCCCTCTCGAGCTACCGCCGGTCGCACCATCAGCCGTGATGACGTAGTTTCCGGTATTTGTTATGGTTTCGTAAACAATAGTTCCGGTGTAGGTTTCCGTCGTCGTGCCGGTCATGGCCGTACCCTCCTGAACCAAAAAATCCGCAGGTTCAGGATGAAATTGCGCCCGATCTCTTGTCTACTTGCAGGTGTAAACGATGGGAATTTTTTTGGATATCAAGTGTGGTTACATTGCGTTGCTTTGCGGGATCACGAATGTGTGATCGGCCTTTTTCATTTCGGCGGCGCTTAGAGCGCGATCGGTTGAGGTCCGCTCATCTTGAGCGGCCGAAACCGTGAATCGCCCTCTCAAAAATAGCTAGAGCATGATCGCATTTGAAGCGATCATGCTCTAGCCGGCCGCCGCGCGCTGCTTGAGGCGGAACAGGTCGGCCGGATATGTGCCGAGGATTTTGATCTCGGTTGAGAAGAATTTCAGCTCCTCGAAGGCGAATTTCAGCGCCTGCTGGTCGGGGTGGCCATCGACCTCGGCGAGGAATTGCGTGGCGGTGAAACTGCCGTTGACCATGTAGCTTTCCAGCTTGGTCATGTTCACGCTGTTGGTGGCGAAACCGCCGAGCGCCTTGTACAAAGCCGCGGGCACGTTGCGGACATTAAAGACAAACGTCGTCATCAGGTCCGGCGCGTCCGGTTCAACGGCCAGCGGTTCGCGCGCCATCACGTAAAACCGCGTGGTGTTATGCGCGGCATCCTCCACATTGCGGCGCAGGATCTGCAACCCATGCATCTCGCCGGCCAGGGATGAGGCGATGGCCGCGTCTTCGATGTTGTTGATGCCGGCGACGATTTCGGCGGCTCCGGCGGTGTCGTATTCCGCCACCACGGCGGCACCCAGCTCGGCGATGAGGTTGCGTACCTGGCCCAGAGCGACGGGGTGGGAATGGATGCGCTTGATGCTGGCAAGCGTGGCACCCGGAGGTGCCAGCAGGCAGTGCTCGATGCGCAGGAATTTCTCCCCAATAATGGAAAGCCCGCTTTCCGGCAGCAGCGCATGCATATCCGGCACCCGCCCCGCGATGGAATTCTCCGGCGGCAGCATGGCCAGCTCCGCCCGCCCATCATGCACAGCCTCAATAGCCGCCCGGAACGTCTCACAAGGCAGCGTCTGCGCACCAGGATAGGCCATATGGCAAGCGAGGTCGGAATACGCCCCAGCCTGGCCCTGAAAGGAAATCAGCGTCAATTTTTAGCTCCAAGCAAAATGCGCGCGTGTTCAAGGTCAGCCGGCGTATCCACACCAAACGGCGCGTGCGGCACATGCGCGGCACCAATCCGCATCCCGGCCTCCAGCGCCCGCAACTGCTCCAATTTCTCACGTCTCTCCAGCGGCGAGGGCGCCAGCTCCACAAACCGCCCCAAAGCCTCCCGCCGGTACGCATAAATCCCAATATGGTGCCACAACGGCCCCTCACCCGAGGGCACCGGATTGCGCGAAAAATACAGCGCCGGCGCCACCGCCGCCCCTTCCGCAAACCCGCACACGGCTTTCACCACGGAAGGGCTGGCCGCCTCCTCCGCGCTGGTAATCGGCGCCACCAAAGTCCCAATATCATACCCCAAAGCCAGCGGCCGCAGCACCAGGGCCAGATAGGCCGGATCAATCGCCGGCAAATCGCCTTGCAGATTGATGATCGCATCATGCCGCCCATTGGGGTCCAGCACATCCAGCGCCGCATGAATACGGTCAGACCCAGACGCCAGCGCAGGGTCCGTCAACACCGCAATACCGCCATTTTTCTCAACCACATCAGCCACTTCGGCCTCGCCACACGCCACCGCCACCGGCCCCAGCCCCGCCTCCTGCCCGCGCCGCAGCACATGCACAATCATCGGCAGCCCGGCGATATCAGCCAGAACCTTGCCGGGCAGACGGGTAGAACCCAGCCTCGCGGGAATAAGAATGATCGGCGTCACGCGCTGTTGGCCTCTCTGCTGCTTGTCGCGTCTGCCTAAATCGCTATAGGGTCAAGCGCAATCTTGGCCCAATCTCGGCCATGCAAGAGTTTCGGGGAGAGCGATGAGTAATACGGACAAAGACAGCCTGCTCGGCAACAAGATCGCCGCTGGCGTGCTGACGGCAGGGCTGGTGCTTTGGGGCGCCAACCGCCTCGCCGAGGTTTTCGTCTCCGGCGAAGCACCAAAGACACCCGCCATAACCCTCACAGCACTGCCCAGCGCCGCCCCCGTGCTGGCGGCCGCGGCCGGGCTCGAGTCGATCATCCCGCTCCTGGCCACGGCCGATGTGAGCAAGGGGTCGGATTTCGTCTCCCAGCAATGCTCCTCCTGCCACACCGTCACCTCCGGCGGCGCCGATGGCGTCGGCCCCAACCTGTACGGCGTACTCGGCGGATCTCTGTTCTCCCATGCCGGCTTCACCTATTCAGACGCCGCCAAGGGCAAAGCCGGCGGCAAATGGGATTATGCCAACATGAACGAATGGCTGGCCTCACCAGCGCATTTCGACCCCGGCACCGCCATGTCCTACGCCGGCATCAAAAACACGCAGACCCGCGCCGATGTCGTGGCCTATCTGCGCACCCTCTCCGCAAGCCCCCTGCCCCTGCCCACGCCCGATGAGGTAAAGGCCGCAAGCCCCGCAGCGCCTGCTGCAGCGCCCGCCGCAGCACCCGCCCCAGCGCCCGCGAAAACACCCTGAGCATGCAAAACTGGGTAGCAGGCGCACAGGCAGCACTAGATGCCAGCGGCGCCGCCATCCGCCCCTATTTCCGCGCCGGAACCTTGGCGGATGACAAATCCGACGAAAGCCCGGTAACAATAGCCGACCGCAAGGCCGAACAGGTCTTGCGCACAGCCCTGCTGGCCGCCTTCCCCGATTGCGGCATCATCGGCGAAGAATTCCCCCCGCACCGCCCAGAGCAAAAATACACCTGGGTCATAGACCCCATCGACGGCACCCGCGCCTTCATCACCGGCCGCACCAGCTTCTGCACCCTGCTAGGCCTGCTGGAAGACGGCATCCCCGTCCTAGGCTTCATCGACCAACCCATAACCCGCGAGCGCTGGTGGGGCGGCCACGGCGTCGCAGCCAGCTTCACCGGCCCATTCGGCGGCGTCATGGGCACGCGCCAAAACATAACCCTGGCCGGCGCGGAATTCTCCGCCACAGCCCCCGAAATGTTCAACCCCGAACAACTAACCCGCCTGGACCGGCTCAAGAGTGCCGCCAAACGCGTCTACTGGGGCGGCGACGCCTACGCCTACGGCCTCCTCGCCCTCGGCCAAATCGACATCGTCGCCGAATGCAGCCTAAAACCCTGGGACTGGGCCGCCCTGGCCCCCGTGGTGCAAGCCGCCGGCGGCGTGGTAACAGACTGGTCCGGCCGCCCGCTAAAACTCGGCCTAACCGAAGGCGACGTCGTCGCCTCCGCCAACCCCAGCCTCCACAGCCAAGCCCTCGCCGCCCTAGCCTAACAACGTCATCGCGCCCCCCAGCCACCATCGCGACCACCCCAGCCGTCATTGCGAGCGCAGCGAAGCAACCCATCTTCCGTACCGCAACCAGAAAAATGGACAGCTTCCCGCCCCCTCCCGTCATCCCCTCGAAAGCAGGGGATCTCCCGCTCCCAAACCCACAGGCATATCCAGTCAGAAAAGGTATTCGCAAGTTTGAGTGCTAAACACCTCACGAAACTTCATCTTTAAATGATATCGATTTAGTGTAGATTGAACGCGCACGTGAGCTAGAATCGTCGTTGGGAGCACAAAGTGGTGGGTACTAAGGTAAAAGAAGACTTGTTGTCTGTCTCGCCACGTAAGGCCGCCGGTATCGCCAGCTCTATTTCAGAACGAATTTCACGAGAGCTAATCATTGCGCTCGTTGGCCCGGTGGCATCTGGTGTGTCAACCGCAGCCGAATATTTAAACGATATTCTAGCCCGCGAATTTGGATATGAGGTTTGTCCCACCATAAAACCGAGCGATATCATTCGAAATCAAGCACATCGGGTCGGAAAGGCGCCGCCTCCACGAGATCCGCTGGATGCCTATATCACAGAAATGCAAACGATCGGAAACCTACTTCGAGAAGAGTTTGGGGCCAACTATTTGGCCGAAAAAGTTGTTGAAAAGATTGTCCTGTTTCGAAAAGAACGAGGAGGACAGTCTGAGGCGGGTGTGCATATTCCCGGTAGACGCGCGTATATAATTGACTCTATTAAGAACACTGAAGAATTGAATTTACTGCGATCGATTTATGGTGACTCACTGTGCGTCGTGGGGATTTTTGCTCCCGATTTAAAACGAACGGATCGACTAGTCAGCAATGGGGTGCCAAGGAATTTGGTCGATAACGTTATGGATCGCGATCAGGCAGAAGCTCAAGAGTTTGGTCAGAAAACAAGAAAAGTTTTTGTTCAGTCTGATTTTTTTGTTTGCAACGATCTCAAAAAGGAGGAGTTGAGAGCCAAATTACTGAGATTTCTCGATATAATGTTTGACACTGGAATCCATACGCCAACTCGCGCCGAATCAGCAATGTATGAAGCCTTGTCTGCCTCAGCAAATTCAGCATGCATGTCTCGCCAAGTGGGCGCGGCAATCGTTTCTTCGGGGGGCGAGTTGATTGCCGTCGGTTGGAACGATGTCCCACGTTTTGGAGGCGGATTATACCGAGAAGATGACCAATCGATTTTTGTTGAAGGTCAGGGAATCGTAGACCGTGACAACCGGTGTTTTAAGTGGGGGGGAAATATTTGTCATAACGAAACAAAACGCGAAAAGATTATCGAAAAAATTGCCCGGAAAATTGCGGGAGGAAATATTCTGAAGAAGGGCATGAATATCAGTGACGTTGAAAAGCTTCTTGAGGGCACGGAAATAGACAATCTGACTGAATTTTCGCGATCGATCCATGCTGAAATGGAGGCTATTCTATCAGTCGCCCGGGAGGGCAGGAATTCCTTGGCTGCGGCCACCCTATATACGAGCACTTACCCTTGCCATAATTGCGCCCGACACATAGTTGCATCCGGAATCGCACAAGTAATCTATATCGAGCCATATCTGAAAAGCTTGGCAATCGATTTACATCCCGACGCCATCACTGAAGACATAAACGACAAAACCAGGGTAGTCTTTAGGCAGTATGATGGGGTCGCACCGCGCAACTATCTTAAATTTTTCAGGCCGACAACTGAACGTAAAGCGGGTGGCAAGCTTTCCAGAACGCCAAAAAAGTTCTCTTATCCAATCTTTACAGTGTCCTTAGATGCCGGGGCAGACTATGAAGCAAAAGTTATTGCTGATCTTGCCGAAAAGGAGCAAACTCCGATCGACGTACTCAATTAGGAGAATAGGAATGGCCCCTGATCTAGATAAAAAAAGAGATCAAATGTCGCTGAACCTTATAACTCCCCATCGAGAGATTCGAGACCAGTCGCTTGCTCGATCGACTGTAGCCAATTTTGTCGACGCAAACACTCTATCAGTTCGTCGCGACGCTCTGCGGCGCGTTCAAGAGGCAGGTATATTCGAGGCGCCAAAAAAGAAATAACGAAGCTCCAGCCTTCATCTGACAGGCTCATCGCTGTATGTGACACAACCCGGCCGGTCCCTTCTCCCAACATGCAATGGGGAGTACAAATGCCGGCAGAATCAGACTAAAAATTCACTTGCCTCGACCTAACACCAGCCTGCCACCGTGCTCGATGTCGTCAAGGACGCGCCGCTGACGCGGTGGCCGCAAGAGGCGGCCATCCCTGACAACATCTCCGCGCGGCGGCATTCTGGCGTCAGGTCGGGACGGAGAAACAGGCGCATTTGATCGAACAAAGAAACATTGTTGGGGCTTTTTTTTGTCCAGGCAGGTCGCCGTCAGCCAGCCGCCGGGTCATCCGCCTCAGCTTCCGCCACCCCCGCCTCAGCGCGAAACGCCGCCAAACGCGCCGCCACCCCATGCACCCGCCGCTGCCGCACAGAAACATCCGGCCGCCGCCACCCTTCCTCCGCCGCCCGCCCCGGCTCCCAGGCAGAAATATCCACCGAAATCTTCCGCACACCAATCTCATGCAGGAGCAAAAACGCCTTGCCCGGGTCCCGGAACCCGCGCGCCTGTTTTCCCCTCGTCGTCACCAGAACCATCCACTCGCCGCTGCGCGGTTGCACGGTCACAAAAAACAACCCGCCCCCAGCCGTCACCCCCACCGTGCGCAAACCCCCGGTCCGAAACGACGCCCTAAGCTCCCCCAGACTGATAACGTCCATCAACCCATTCCCGTCACGCAAACATCTAATCTACGTCGCGCAAACATCTAATCTTCGTCAAACCCCGCCGGGCTGGTTTTACCCCAGAATCGCCTTCTGCGCCGCAAACAGCTCCGCCGTACCCTTCCGCGCCAAGGCCAGCAGCTCCGCAAACGCCTTATCATCAAAAGTGGATTTCTCCGCCGTCGCCTGAATCTCCACAATCCCACCGGCAGCCGTCAGAATAAAATTCGCATCAGCATCGGCTGCGGAATCTTCCGCATAGTCCAGATCCAGCACAGAAGTACCCTTGTAAATACCGCACGAAACAGCAGCAACCTGGCCAATAAGCGGCATCACCTTAATCACATTATTGGCCCGCAACTTCCGCAAAGCCAGCACCAGCGCCACATAAGCCCCGGTAATGGAAGCACAGCGCGTCCCGCCATCGGCATTCAGCACATCGCAATCCAGCGTGATGGTAATCTCCCCCATCGCCTTGCGGTCCACAATCGCGCGCAGCGAACGCCCGATAAGCCGTTGAATTTCCTGGGTCCGCCCAGATTGCTTCCCCCGCGCCGCCTCACGGTCCCCCCTGGTATGGGTAGCGCGCGGCAGCATCCCATATTCCGCCGTCACCCACCCCTCCCCCTGGCCGCGCATGAAAGACGGCACCCGCCCCTCCACGCTGGCCGTACACAGCACCTCCGTCCCGCCACAGCGGATAAGCGCAGACCCCTCGGCATGGTGGGAGAAGCCGGTCTCGATGGTGACCTGGCGCAGCTCGTTGAAAACGCGGCCGGAGGGGCGCATGAAAAACTCCTATGGATTTGCGGGCGCTCATAGCCGAGAGTGGGGAGATGGACCATAGGAGCAAAACCCCGCCGCGCCTGCCGCCCGGGCTCGATATACGCTCCGCCGCGGTGCTGCGCGAGATTGTGGAGCAATATGTGGAAACCGGCGAGCCGGTGGGTAGCCGCACGCTCTCCCGCCTGCTGCCGCAAAAACTCTCACCCGCCACCATCCGCAATGTAATGGCGGACCTCACCGACGCCGGGCTGCTGTTCGCCCCCCACACCTCCGCCGGCCGCCTGCCAACAGACCGTGGGTTGCGGCTGTTCGTGGACGGGCTGCTGCAATTTGGCGAATTATCCGAGGAGGAGCGCACCAACATCAACCTGGCCCTGGCGCAATCCGGGCGCTCCCTGCAGGACACTTTGGCCCAGGCCTCCTCCATGCTCTCCGGCCTCTCGGCCGCCGCCGGCATGGTGCTGGCCCCCAAAGGCGATGGACCGCTGAAGCATATCGAGTTCGTGCCGCTCTCGCCGGGCCGCGCCCTTGTGGTGCTGGTCTCGGCCGATGGCCAGGTGGAGAACCGGATTATGGAAACGCCACTCGGCCTGCCGCCAAGCGCGCTGCAGCAGGCGGGGAATTATCTCAATGCCCAGCTCTCGGGACTGTCGCTGGCGGAATTGCGGCGCACCGTGGGGGTGGAGATTGCCGCGAATAAGACGGCACTGGATGAGCTGACCAATGCCGTGATCGAGGCCGGGCTGGCGAGCTGGGGCCATGAGGGACGGGCCGGGGCGCTGATCCTACGCGGCCAGGGGCGGCTGCTGGAGGATGTGGACCAGCTCGAAAAACTGGGGGCAATCCAAGCCCTGTTCGAGCGGCTGGAGGCGGAGGAAACCATGCTGAAACTGCTGGAGCTGGCCGAGACCTCCGACGGCGTGCGGATCTTCATAGGCGCTGAATCCGGCCTGTTCGGCACGGCCGGGGTATCGATGATCGTGGCACCGGCACGCAATGCGCAGGACCGGATTGTGGGCGCGATCGGGGTAATCGGGCCGACGCGGATCAATTACGGGCGGATCATCCCGGTGGTGGATTATACAGCCCGGGTGATCGGGAGATTGCTGGGGTAAGCTTCTTACGCTGGCGTGAATAATCCGTCAGACGCCGGATATGACGTGCCGGACACCCTAATTATAGATGCATCTTCATGGTCTTCAGGAGCATATCATGCGTCTTCTCCTCATCGTTCTGCTCGTCCTCCTGCTGTTCGGCGGCGGGCTCGGCTTTCATGGCGGGCTATTCGTGGGCTCGGGCGGGATTTATTACGGCGGCGGGCTCGGGCTGCTGCTCATCATCGTGCTGGTGCTGCTGATATTATAGCGTTGCAGCAGCAGGGTTAGCGGGGCGGGGTCCGGCTGACGCCGGGCCCCGTTTCAGTTTATGAGAGCCCCATGGCGGGCTTGCGCATAAAGGGAGACTGGCTGCTGCAATACGGGCTGGGGCTGTTGTGCCTCGGGCTCGTGCTGGCGTTTGCGCTGCTGCATGCGGTCGCACCCCATGTGTATGTGTTTTTCACGCGCATTCCGGATGGGGCGGGCAAGTGGCATCCGTTCGTGGATCTGCGCGCGATATTGCAGGGCGGCGCATGCTGGCGGCAGGGGGTGGACGTTTATGCGCCCAGCGCCTGCCTGGGGGGCGGCACATTCAATTATTCGCCGCTGCTGCTGCGGGCGGCATTGCTGCCAATCGGGCCTGGGGATGCGCTGGCGGGCGGGCTGCTGTTTTGCGGTGCCTATGCCGGGGCACTGTGCCTGCTCCCCCGCCCCGCCCATTGGCGTGAGTTCTGGCTGCGCGCCGCGGCGGCTTTTTCGCCGGCGGGGTATTATGCCTTGGAGCAGGGCAATCTCGACACGCTGATCTTTGCCGCCGTGGTGCTGGTGCTGCGGCTTGGCTGGCATTGGCGCGGCTGGGCCTATGCCGTGTTCGCGCTGGGAGCGGGTGCCAAATTTTATCCCGTGGCGCTGTTCGCTTTGGGGCTGCGTGAGAGCCGCCGGGTGTTTTTGCGCCTTTCCGTGGCGGGGCTGGGGCTGAGCCTGCTGGCGCTGGTGCTTTACGGGCCGGGGCTGGTGGCGGCGGTCAGCAGCATTCCATCGGGCACACCGTTCCGGGCGAGTTTCGGGCGGATCGATCTTACGCGCGGGCTCGTGATGCTGCATCGACTGCCGCATGGCACGGCCCAAACTTGCTCTTGGATGCTGGCGCTGGGCGCTGTGGCGCTGGCGGTGTGGCGGCGGCCGCTATGGGCACGCCGCCTGGCCAGGCTTGGGGTGGATGAAGCCGGGTTCCTGGTGGCGGGCGCAGTCGTCACAATACTCTGCTTCATGGCGGCACAGAATATCGAGTACCGAGCTATTTTTCTTCTCCTGGCCCTGCCGGGGCTGGTCCGGTTTGGCCGGTTGCTGCCCTGGGTGGTGGTTTTGCTCCTGTGGGAGGCAGTACCGCGCGCCATGCTCTCCGGCCTCGCCCAGCCTTACCTGCCGCACCCGGCCGCTTTCGGCTTCTGGCTGCTGCGGGAGGGCTTTTGGTGGTGGCTGGTGGTGGAGTTTTTGGGCCTGGCGCTGGCTTTCGCCGGCACAGAACTGCAGCGGTTGAAATTGACGCTGCCGGGCCGAACCCATAAGTAACAATGAGCCAATGCGAGTGCAAAAATGGCGGGTGCAAAAATGATCGATAACAAGCGCGGCGTGAAAGCGGTTATCCTGGCAGGCGGGCGCGGCACGCGCATCGCCGAGGAAACCGATACCAAGCCGAAACCGATGGTCGAGATCGGCGGCCGGCCGATCATCTGGCATATCATGAAGATATATGCGCAAGCCGGCATCACGGATTTCATCATCTGCCTCGGCTACAAAGGCGATAAAATCAAAGATTATTTCTACAATTACAATCTTTATTCCGCCGACATTACGGTCGAACTGCGCTCCGGCATCACCATCCACGAGACCCAGGCCGAGGACTGGCGCGTAACCCTGGTGGAAACCGGGCTGGACACGCAGACCGGCGGCCGGCTGAAGCGGATTAAAAAATACATAGAGCAGGACGAGATGTTCTGCATGACCTATGGCGACGCCGTGGCGGATATCGACATCACCGCCGAGCTGGCATTCCACCAGGCCCACGGCAAACTGGCAACCGTGGCGGCGGTGCGGCCGCTGGCCCGCTTCGGCGCACTGCATATCGAAGGCGATACGGTGGACCGGTTCGAGGAAAAACCGCCGGGTGAGGCCGGGCTGATCTCCGGCGGGTTTTTCGTGGTGAACCCAAAAGCGCTGGAGCTGATCGCAGGCGACGAGATGTCCTGGGAAGGCGCGCCTATGGAAACACTGGCGGCGCAAGGCGAACTGCAAGCCTTCCGCCACGCCGGTTTCTGGCAACCAATGGACACGCTACGTGACCGCATAGGACTGGACGCGCTGGCCCAATCGGGCCAGGCACCCTGGATGACCTGGGCATAGCCTCCGCCTGTCGGGATAGAGATTGTTTCGGACGTGTGGGTTCTGAGGCATGGTTGTTCCGCGAAAAAGGCCAGGGCTCTGCCCTGGACCCGCCAAGGGCCGAAAGGCCCTTGGATCCCATCCGGGTTATAAAAAGAGGGCCATTCCAGCGCGTGTGTTCTACGAGCAGGGAATGGCCCTCTTTTTATAACCCGAAGTAGTGGGCGATTATATACTTTAGACCACAAAAACTACATGTAGTCAACAAGTGTGTGATCGCCCATTTTCTGGATTATTGAAAAATGTCGTCGGGTCTACGCGACAAGCTCAGCTTTGCATTCGAAACATCGAACCCTATTTGGCTTGGCCAACGTGGAGGTTACCGCGTTTGTTTGCATAGGCTGGAGAATAGATTTTCTCCTGCGCTGGTAGCAGGTAGCGCATATGTCATGCGTCGGTTCGGCCGGCTGCACTCCTGGCTTCAGGCGGTAGACGATAGAACCGCCTTTCGTGGTGCTCATTTCATAGCGCTGCTTATCAGCTTCCCATGCTTCAAAGTCAGCCACTTCTTTTTCAAGCTCGCCTACCTGCTCCAGCAGCGCCGTCTGCGTAGCCTGTGCAGCGAAGATTTTTTCCTGAAGTTCTATGACCGCCCCGTGTCGCACATGGGCGTCGTTCATGTCCTTCAGAGCCTTCGCGGAATCCATCAGGGACTTGAAGGCGCCCATGGCCATTGCGAGGCTCGTACTCACGGCTTGGGCTCGTGATCTGGTTTCGGCTCTACCTTCTTCGGCGCCGGTTTGGCTTTCACAAGTTTTTGCATGACCTCATGAAACGGGATTCCTTCTTCCTCGTGTTCGGCTAGGTCTGGTTTTTGGGGTTTTGTCATGAGTCGTTCCGTTTGTCTTGAGGTAACGCCTTTAATGGCCGAGGCTGGCGCTGCTTTGATTTCTGAGTTTTCGGAGGTTTGGACGCGGGATTATTTGGCTGCTCAGGTGTATATTGCCATGCAGACCGCAGCCAATCTAGAAACTGAGCGGAGTCGTTCTTCGGCGCAGGACGCGCAATCCGAATAACCCTAAAGTAGATTTTGAGACAGTCGTCTCTCAACATCTTTAGATCGTCTAAAGACATTTCGGAATCATGCACTAATTCAGGTGATTTTGCGATGAACAGATTTGTGACTAAGATTTTTTGGTTTTCATAAGTTACCCAGCGATGCACTAGGTGATGACGCCGCGTGCCAACGGCGTTTATCTGAGTCAGGCAACCAAGTATTACCCCTGTGTCTTTTTCAGATACTTTTTCTAGCGGGAGCATCGCCTTTATTCGGTCAACCAGATCGGGGAATCGCATTCCTGACAGGATTGCCGTTGATTTTCTTGATTCAACCCCCAGGAGTTTATGGGCAAGTACATGAAAAGCAGCTTCCGCTCTTGCGTACTCTACGATGAACTTACCAATAGCCGCGAAGTACGGTTCATCTTCTTCCGGTCTCAAATAGGTTAAGGCGTTATTGTTTCTATCTGATTTTGTTAAGAGATTTTCTTCCGCCACCTGATAAAAGCCTTTGCCAGTTGCTTGGGTGTTTTCTTCTTACCCGTTAATCCGCCGATATGTCAGACGCTTGCCTTCAATGCCAAGCAAAGCAATGTCAGCACGGCGGGCATCGTCAACGCCCAGGCGCTCACGGTTGTTATAACGGAAGTCATATTCTGCCAGATAGCGGTGCAGATGGCTCTCGCCGCAGTGCTGATACACACCCTTGAAGCCGCGTTTGAAGATGGAGAAGAAGCCCTCAACCGTGTTCGTGTAGGCATCGCCGTTCACATATTCGTCCTGGCGATGGTTCACGGTGCCATGGGCGGCAAACTCACGTCCCAGCTTGATGTAGATGCCGCTCTCGTCGGTCATCATGGTGCTTTCGCGGCTTACGTTCTTGCGGATGATCGGGGTGACATTGGCTACGGTCGCGCGGTCAATGTGGAAGCTGCGGACCTCGCCGTTGCGCTCAACCAGAGATAGGACGGCGCGCTTGTGTTCGTAGCCCTGGTCCTTCTTACGGCCAGCTTTACGGCCGATAAAGGTCTCATCGACTTCCACCGTTTTGCCGGACCCGCCGATGGGCGAGAACGTGCCGGTGCGCATTGCTTCACGGATGCGATGGGTCATGAACCAAGCCGATTTATAGGTGATCTCAAGGGTGCGGTGAAGCTGGTGGCTGCTCATGCCCTTCTTGGAAGAGCAAAGCAGGTAGGCTGCCAGCAGCCACTTGTGCAGGGGGATTTTGCTATCCTCGAACACGGTGCCCACCTTGACCGAGAAATCCTTGCGGCACTCTTTCTCAGCACAGCGATACTTGCCTGGGCGCTTGGTCGTATAGGCTTTACCGACCGAACCGCAGTGAGCGCAGACGGGACCATGCGGCCAGCGCAGGTTCTCCAGGTATTCCCTGGCAGCGTCCTCGTTCGTGAAATGCGGTGCGGAGAGTTTCGACATGGTGGAAAGCCTCTGAATGTAGGTAAATCCTACATGTTGCGGCTTGTGGTGTCAAGTATATAATTGCCAAGTAGTGGGGGTCAGGGGCGGAGCCCCAGCCTTTTTCGTGGAATACCCCTCCCTCAGAACCCACACGTCCGAAACAGTCTCTACTTCGGCAGATGCTTGGCGATGTAAGGCGGCAGCCAGAAGCTCGCCACATGCACATGCGGGCTCCAATATTCGCCCGTGATGCCCGCTGCCTCAGCGCGCGCGGCAATCACTTCCACCGGCTGCTGCGTCAGCGAGGCATCCTTACCGGCCCAGCCTAGCGTCATATAGCCGCCAACATAGGTGGGCACCGCGGCGATATAGGCCGTGACATGCGGGAAGAACTGCTTGCGGCGCACCGAGGTCTCGTACAGCTCATCGGCCTGCATGAACGGCACGCCACACTGATTCACGATGAGACCGCTCGGCGTAAGAATGCGCGCGGCATTCTTATAGAACTCATCCGTGAACAACACCTCGCCCACGCCGATCGGGTCCGTGGAATCCACGATGATCACGTCGAACGAGCCATCCGGCGCCTTCTTCACGTAATCAATCCCATCGCCCACAATCACATCCGCGCGCGGATCGCTCCAGGCATCGCCGCCAATCCCCGGCAGAAACTCTTTCGACAGGCGAATAACCTCACCGTCGATCTCCACCATCACCGCGCGCTCAACACCCTTATGCTGCAACACATGGCGCAACACCCCGCCATCACCCGCACCAATAATCAGCACATTCTTGGCCGCACCATGCGCCAGCAACGGCACATGCGTCAGCATCTCCTGATACACAAACTCATCGCGCTCAGTAATCTGCACCACACCATCCAGCGTCAGCACCCGCCCATGGCTCTCCGTCTCAAACACACCAATGTCCTGAAACTCACTCTTCACCCGCGCCAACTGGCGAACAAACCGAAACCGCTGCCCCCAATCCGCATACAACGTCTCATTAAACCAGGTGTCGGTCATAAGCATGGACTCCGTAGTGTAAGAAAAAAGGCGAGGGCTCCGCCCCTCGACCCCGCTGGGCCTGAGGCCCAGACCCCATTAGTTAAGGTTATGGGAGGGAGAGGTAACTCGCCCGGCAAAATCTAAGGCATCTATCATAGTTCCGGGAGGGCGAGTTACCTCTCCCTCCCATAACCTAAGTAGCGGGGGTCTGGGGCCTCAGGCCCCAGCGGGTCCAGGGCAGAGCCCTGGCCTTTCTTCCTTACAGTACGAGCCCGCGCTTCTGTTCGTTCACCTGGATATGGGACGGGGTGAAGGCGGCTTTGAGGAAGGGGATGATTTTGTAGGGGTCGGCGCAGCCGCACATGAACACGTCCAGTGCGGCGAAGTTGCGTTCCGGCCAGCTATGGATGGAGATGTGGCTTTCGGAGAGCACGATCACGCCTGACACGCCGCCATTTGGTTCAAAATGGTGGAAGTGGTGGTGCAGGATTGTTGCACCGGCGGCGATGGCGCCTTCGCACAGGGTCTGGTCGATCAGTTCGGGCTGGTCGAGGTTGGAGGCGCCCCATAGATCGATGATCAGGTGCATCCCGGCGTATTTCACGCCATCTTTCTCGACATAATAGTCTTTCTGCGGCTCCTGGGAGACCGTGGACATCGCCGGGTTTTCGCTCGGAGAGTCCGAGACCATCCCCAGTCGGGCAAGTGCGTTCATTTCGAACCCCCTCAACTAGTAGACAGCCTGTAGAACGCAGCACCCTG
>JAMFRO010000032.1 GCA_026224825.1 bacterium
CGTAACCGTCAGCTGAATCCCGCCTTGTAGCATTTTGCGTACTCTGCCTCTGATCTTCTGCTTATTGGCGGAGGATTGGCGTTGGAGGATGGTGTTGAAGTTGAGACTATACTCCGGAGGGCTCCGGAGTTGGGTTACGAGGTTCTCTCTGGTGTTTCGAAGCGTCGGAGCTGGACTGCGGAGGAGAAGCTCCGGATCTTGGCACAGGCTGCGGCGCCCGGATCGTCGGTCAAGCTGGCTTGTCAGGCACATGGGGTCAGCAGCGGGCGGTTCTATACTTGGCGCAAGCAGTTCCGCAGTGGTGAGCTGACAGGGTTCGTACCGGTGTCGGTGGTGGCAGAGCCGCCATCGATTCCGGCCCCTGTTCTCACGAAGGAGGAACCAGCCCCCACGCCGGCACCTGGCCTTGTTGAGGTTGAGCTACCGAGCGGTGTCCGGCTTCGGATCAGCGGCGAGGTCGAGACAGTGGCGCTGCGGCGTATTCTCTCGGCGCTGCGTTGATCCCCGGATCAAGTCCGGGGACCTTTCCTGGGAATGTCCGCATCTACCTGGCGTGCGGGACGACGGACATGCGCAAAGGGTTCGATACGCTGGCCGCACAGGTGCAGACCATGCTGAGCCTCGATCCGCATAACGGCGCGCTCTATGCGTTCCGCGGTAAGCGCGGCGATCTGGTGAAGATATTGTGGTGGGATGGCCAGGGGCTGTGCCTGTTCTGCAAAAGACTGGAGCGCGGCAAATTCCTCTGGCCGCAGGCGCGGGATGGCTCTGTGCTGCTGAGCACGGCGCAATTATCCATGCTGCTGGAGGGGATCGACTGGCGTGCGCCGTTACGCAGTTTTACGCCGGAAGCGGCCTGCTGATTCGCAAAAACACGTGATATTTGTTTCGAATATCGCTATACTTCATGCTGATGGATACGACCGCCGAGATCATTCATCTGCGTGCCCGGCTCGCTGAACGCGAGGCGGAACTGGTGGCCGCGAACCTGCTCATCGAGCAGTACAGGGCGCAATTGCACAAGCTGCGGCGCATGCAGTTTGGGCGCTCGTCCGAAGTGCTGGATGCGCAAATCGAGCAGTTGGAACTGCGGCTCGAAGACCTTGAGGAAGCCGAGGCCGCGCGGGTGGCGGCAATACCGCGCCCGCGCCCGGCCCGGTCACCGGCGGTACGCAAACCATTGCCGGCACATCTGCCGCGTGAAGATGTGCTGTACCCGGCCGCCGAAGTCTGCCCCGCTTGCGGCGGCACGCATCTGGTCAAGCTCGGCGAGGACGTCACCGAGGTGCTGGAGAAAATCCCGGCACGGCTGAAGGTGATCCGCCATGTGCGGCCCAAATTCTCCTGCCGGGCTTGCGAGACAATCACCCAGGCGCCATCGCCCGACCTGCCGATCGAGAAGGGCCGCCCCGGTCCCGGCCTGCTCGCCCATGTCGTGGTGAGCAAATACCTCGACGGTCTGCCGCTTTACCGCCAATCCGCCATACTGGCGCGCGAAGGTGTGGAGATCGAGCGGGCCACACTGGCTGATTGGGTGGGGCACACGGCCTGGTGGCTGGCCCCGCTCGCAGCCATGATCGGCGCCCATGTGAGGACGGCCCCGGTAATCCATACCGACGATACGCCGGTACCGCTGCTCAGCCCTGGCCTTGGCCGCACCAGAACCGGGCGGCTCTGGGTGTATCTGACGGACGAGCGAAGTTGGCAGGGGCCGCGCGCCGCCGCTACCTGGTACCGGTTCAGCCCCGACCGCAAAGGTGAGAGGCCGCGTGATCATCTGGCGGGATTCGGGGGCACCATCCAGGCCGATGCCTACACAGGCTATACGGCACTGACCCGTGAGAGCGGTGGGCCGGGCCGTAACGCGCCGCGCATCCAGCACGCCGCATGCTGGGCCCACGCGCGCCGCAAACTGTTCGAAGAATTCGAGCGCACCAAATCCCCCATCGCTCAAGAAGCACTGCGCCGGATTGGCGAACTGTATGCCATCGAGGCCCAGATCAATGGCGAGAACGCCGAACGCCGGGCTTTGGCCCGCCAGGAACAATCCCGCCTACTGCTGGCCGAGCTCAAGCGCTACCTCCAGGAACAGCGCCGGCGCCTCTCTGCCAAGACCAATCTCGCCAAGGCCATCAACTACGCCCTCGGCCGCTGGGAAGATCTGTCTCTCTACACCACAGACGGCCGCATCGGCATCGACAACAACCCCGCTGAACGCGCCCTGCGAAGCATCGCCATCACCCGCAAAAACTATTTGTTCCTCGGCTCAGAAGCCGGCGGCGATCGCGCCGCCATCATCTACACCATGCTGGAAACCGCAAAGCTCAACGGCCTCGATCCGGAAGCCTATCTCGCCAACATCATCGACCGCATGGCAAAAGGGCACCCAGCCAACAGGCTCACCGAATTACTGCCTTGGAACTGGAAGCACCATGCCGGACCTGCCCCGTCACCTGAAACAGCTTGAACAGGAATTGCTGGCCCTCGACGAGGAAGCAATGCTGCTGGAAGTGCTGGACGGGTTCATCGCAGGTCTGCTCGTCTGCCCGGAACTGATCATGCCCAGCGAATGGCTGCGCTGGGTCTGGGACAGCGAGGGCGGCGGCGAGCCGGCCTTCGACAGCCTCGCGCATCTCAACAAACTCATCGGCCTGGTCATGCAGCATTACAATGGCACCGCCAGGCTCTTAGCCGAACGGCCCGACCATTACGGCCCGCTGTTCGCCATCGACCCGCGCAACGACGACATACTTTGGGAGC
>JAMFRO010000033.1 GCA_026224825.1 bacterium
GTGAAAATATGCTTCGACGTATCGATCGATATACGTTTAAATTCCATTGGGACGGCCCTTTCATGATGGTCAGTTGCGCGACCTCATCTTGGCACATTCGATGCCGTGGGCCGTTCCACCCCAACAATTCTCGATGAAAATCCAGGGTCAGTTCTCAGTGAAAATCAACATCATGATAATCTTCCTTCGATTAAACGGTTTCACCGGGCGCCCCAAAGCGTGCACAGCTTCGCGGATCTGGTATAAGCACCTCGAATATGAATATGCAAACTAACTCTATAGAGAAAATCTGGTGTGTTGACTTCATATTGCAACGGTGATTAGCTTCCAGTTGTTGGAAGTACCCATGATGAAAAAGCAGCGTAAACAATCAGGGGCCGGAGTGCTGATCATGCGATGTTGTTGCAGAGGGAAGCCGTACCGGGGCTGAGCGCAAGCAAAACGCTTGAACGCTAAAAACCTGGTAGACGATTCATTTTCGACATTAATGCATTGTCCGGCCGTCCGATCCGTGCGGACGCCGGGTCAAGTACGTTTCGCGGCGCCCCGCCGGCGATCTCGCCGCCGGCTGATGCAAGTCAGTCATATCTGCTGGAAATAAACCGAAAAAGGAGTTGCTGAAGTGTCTCCGCCGAATCGACCATCTATTCAACGTTTTGCTCAACGCATCTCGTGGCTGAACCTACTCGGCGGTGCAGCCGTGCTTCTGGCAGCCGTGTTGATCATTGGTAAAAATTGGCAAGCAAGCGCGACGCCGGATATCGTGAATGTCTCCTACGATGTCACGGCGCCGCTTTACACCGCTTTGGATCAGCAATTCATCACGCAGTACCAAAAGCAGACCGGTAAAAAACTTCGTATTCTTGTGTCGCATGGAGGCTCTTCGCGTCAGGCCAGGAGCGTGATCAGCGGCGAGCAGAAGGCCGATGTCGTGACTCTTGGTCTGGCATTGGATGTAAACAGTATCGCAGATCGCGGTCTTATAGCAGCGAATTGGCAAAGCCGTTTGCCCAACAATGCCATTCCCTATACTTCGACGATCGTTTTTGTCGTCCGCAAAGGCAATCCAAAAAATATTCGTGACTGGCCGGATCTGATCAAAAACGGTGTTTCGATTATCCTGCCGAATCCAGCCACGTCCGGCAACGGAAAACTGGCCGTGCTGGCCGCCTGGGGCGCGGTTACCACCCGTGGCGGCAGCGATGCCGACGCCACTGCCTATTTGAAAGCGCTTCTGCAGCATGTGCTCGTTTTCGATGTCGGGGCGAGCGGCGCCGCAACCACATTTACCGTCGCCAACACCGGCGATGTCCAGCTGGCCTGGGAAAACGAAGCCTTGCAAGAGGTCGAGGCGGATAAAGCCGATTTTCAAATTGTTTATCCGCCGGTCAGTATTCTGGCTCAACCCGCCGTTGCCTGGGTGGACGCCAATCTTAGCAATAGCCGCAAGGCAGCCTATTCCCAGGCCTATCTGCAATACCTCTTTACCGACCCGGCGCAAGAGATCATCGCCAGGTCCGGCTACCGGCCGATCGATCCGAAAGTTCAGGCGGAATATGTTGGCGCTTTTCCGGATATCAAGCTGTTTCCTGTAACCGCCGTCGCCAGAGATTGGGTGGACGCACAGACTAAGTTTTTTGGCCCGGACGGCATCGTTTCCGTCGTTTGGCCTGCCAAGACGAATTAGCTATCAGCCGGCATTTGGCCGTATCAGCCGAGGGGGAAGTTATGGGTTTGGCGTTTTCATACGATTTGACCAAAGGCCGTCGCGATCTTATCGCGGGACTGACGGTGGCTGCGATCTCGCTGCCGCAAAGTGTTGCTTACGCGCTGATCGCCGGTGTCGATCCCCGGTACGGCTTGTACTCGGCAATCATCGTGTCCACGGTCGCGGCTATTTTTGGCTCCTCCTCCCACTTAATCAACGGCCCTACAAGCGCGATATCACTTCTGGTCTTCAGCGCTCTTGCCTTCATGGATCCGGAAAACCGCCTCGGCGTTGCGGAAGCTTTGTTCCTGTTGACTGCACTGGCTGGAACCTTTCAGATCCTGATTGCTATATTCCGGCTTGGTGATTTAACCCGCTACATTTCGGAATCGGTTATTATAGGCTTCCTGGTCGCGGCCTGCTTTCAACTTGGCGTCGGGCAGATACCGAACGCACTCGGGCTTCATAGCAAAGCCAATGCACATATCGAGTTCCTGCGCGGTCTGTGGCTTACCTTGTTTCATGGCGACCATGTCAATTGGCGCGCGGTGACACTAAGTGTGACGGCAATCGTTCTTGCGATCGTCCTTCGAAAGATCGTGAAAAAATACCGGCTACCGCAGATCGATATGCTTTTGGTCTTAGTGATAACAAGCCTGATCGGCTATTTCGCCGGATGGTCGATCCCGCATTTAGGCGGCCACACCGCCGTTGCGGTCGCCGCCAAAGTTCCCGCCAGTCTGCCGAGCTTTCATATCCCTATCGTCGATCTGTCAAGCTTGGCAAACCTATCGCAAGGCGCGCTGGCGATTGCATTTATCGGCCTGATAGAAGCGCTTTCCATCGCCAAGGCGATCGCCAATCAAAGCAAGCAGAAACTCGATTATAATCGCCAGATCCTTGCCGAAGGACTCGGTAATCTGGTCGGTGGCTTTTTCCAGTGCATTCCGGGCTCCGGTTCACTGACACGGTCGGCGGTCAATTTTCAAGCCGGCGCTGCAACCAGGTTTACCGGAATCATTTCGGCGGCAGCTATAACCGTCGCCCTCCTTCTCTTTGCCCCGCTGCTCCACTACATTCCCACGCCGGCGCTAGCCGGCATCCTGCTTGTAATCGCCGTGAGACTGGTCGACTTCGCCCGCTTACGCTACACGCTGCGAGCGTCGAACTACGATACGCTTCTTGTCGTTGTTACAGCTGGCGTAGGGATCATTCTCAATCTTGACACTGCAGTGCTTACAGGCGTGGCTTTGTCCATTCTGCTCTTTGTTCCGCGTGCCGCGAAGCTAAAAGGATCAGAGCTAATCGTCGCGCCGGAGCGCGTGGTGCGCGAAAGGCTAACATCCGACGTTACCGATCCATCAATTATCATCTACGATCTTGAAGGTGAGTTGTTCTTCGGCGCAGCTCCGGATCTCGACCGCTACCTGGAGACGCTAAAAACTCGAATTGAAACTGATGGTGTTCAATTCCTCATTTTGAGATTGAAGCGTGTCCGGAACCCGGATGTGGTTTGCATTGAACGTCTCGAACATTTCCTTGATGCAGAAAGCAAGAGAGGCGTGACAATACTTCTCGCCGGCGTCCGCGCTGATACGCTTCGCGGCTTACAAAATGTCGGATTGCAGGAATGGTTCCCCGAGTCTCAAATCTTCCCCGAGGAGGACAGGGAGTATTCCGCAACATTGAAAGCCGTACGCTATGCCTATGCCAAGCGCGAGAGGGCCGTTAAGGAAAGTAGCGGATCATCCGGCCAAACATATGAGCTGGGCGCCGAGGAGCTCTATTATCTGGTCTGACCGTTATTTCCGCTTCTCAATAACCATCCGATCCGCAGCATGCCTGCGCTTCAGCGTGTTCTATTTGAAATAAGCTTAGAGTTAAACCAACAACATTGTTTATGGACAAATGGACCATGCGACGGCGTTTGACAAAATTAGAAGTGGCTCTTGCCCAGGAAGTCTTCGGGCTCCGTAAACTTCCATCTGCTCGGGTCACTGCTGGTTGGTTCCATCCCCGGCATCATCGTCGGCAGCCTTGCGGCACGGCACGCGCCCGAATGGGTTCTGAAACCTTCTCTTGGCCTGATTCTCACGATTGTCGGCCTGAAGATGTTGACGGCTTGACGCGGGCGTAACGAGGCGTGGAACGCATGAGGTGCAAAGGAATTGGGAATGGAAGCGATTTTAGGAAGTGTCGCCGCAGGGCTTCGAAAATTCTCAAACATTGCCAATGGATGGCTTGCCGGCCCGGAACAGGTTGTTTTGGCCGAGCGTGATATTGACCGTCTGACCGGTAGCTTTCGGGCCAAGGATGGGCAGGAGTTGGAGGTCATCAGAACAAGTGGTGGGTTTCGCATTGAAAGTTTGACGGAAGTGGTCTTGTCCCCTGTTGACAGGGCAACATTGTTTAGCCGCAGTGACCCTGAACTCATCGTACGTTTCAAATATCTGCAGAACGGGCGCTATAATTGCCTGGTCGCGACGCATCCGCTGCGGCTGACAACGATTGCCTTGCGCGGATAAGCGCGTGTCGCGGTGAAGCGCTGGCATGCTTCGGCGGGCTAATCGCGCGGCACGGGCCGGATCGAATTACGTGAGCGAGTCGGTAAGTCTCATATCCTGGTTTTTGCGGCCTCATTGGCCAAAGCAAGTTTGTTGAGGGCGCGCCAGCGGGTGAGGAATACCGCAGCGGTGCCGAGGTTGGAGGTGAGTCCGGCCTGGAGGCCGCCGAACCCAGCCAGGAACCCGCCGGCCACGGCGGCGAGGTTGGCGAAATAGACGGTGCGGTAATCGGCCTTGAGCTGGCCGGCGCGCTTCATTGCGGCGAGGCGTGCCGGCGACAGGGCACGCAGATCGCCCTTGAGGAGCAGGATGTCGGCCATATCATGCGCCAGCCTCTCGAAGCCTGCGATTGATACGCTGACCGCGGCGGCGGCCTTTATGGAAGATGTTGCGGGGTCGGCGCCATTGCCGATCCACACGGCGCGGGCGCTAAGCGACCGCATGACATCGGTTTTCGCATCCGCCGTCAGCCCGCCGAAAACCGCGTCCAGGCCAAGTTCTGAGGCACGCACCTCGGCCTCTTCCTGCGGTGCCGCGGAAAGATGAACGAAGCGCGTATCGGGCGTTTCCAGCCGCAGTGCCGCGATAGCATCCGCAGCCTCCAGCGGGCCGCTGCGGTAAAAGCGGACCAGACCGAGAATGTTGCGCCCGCGGGCGACGACGAAGCTGCGCGTGGCCGGGTCGGTCTGCGGCGCTGCGGCCTCGGCTTGCAATGCCGCGGCGAGTGTGGCGCCCGGCGCATAGAGCCCGCGTTGCAGGGCTGCCGCCGGCGCCAGGACATGAATTTCCGACCCTGTTTCATCCCTGAACAGGATTGCTCCGGCCTGGCGGCGGACATCGCTGGTTTCGGGTGTGAAGATGCGCCGGCGTTTTGCTTCCCGCTTCAGCGCGGCCGCGCGCGGATCATCCTCCCCGGCCAGCGCCGCGGCGGCAAAGCCCAGCGCCTCGGCCCCGGCGGCGCGGTTCTGGCTCAACACCTCATGCAGTTGCACCCGGCGCGTGGAAAAATTCACCCCGTCATCGAGCACGATGATATCGGCGGTGAGCAGACGGTCCAATGCGGCAGGGTTGCGGATGAGCGCGCCGCCCGCCAGGGCTTCGGCGACGGCTGTCAGCGCCGAAAGATGCGCGCTGAGGCGCGGGGCTGAGAGATAATCCGGCCGGATGATGACCTGCGAATAGCGCGGCATGCGCGTTGCCAGCAGCATGACGATGGCGGCGAGCAGTGCCGGGCGCGCGTTGCGCTGGCCAATCCGTTCAACCTCCTGCGAGGAGGGCAGGTTGCCGATGGGGCGGCTTGGCAACGCGCGTGCCAGGGCCGCAGCCGCGGTGGCGTTGCCGGCGCGTGTCACGCGGATGGTGATACTGCCATCGCCGATAAGGGCGCCGGCATGGACGATGTCGCCGGCTTGGCGGTCGGCCGCAGCGCGCCCGCCGGTAAGGAAGGTTTCGTGGACCGAGGCCAGGCCTTCGACGATTATGCCGTCGGCTGGCAGGTAGTCGCCCTTGCGTGCGGTGATGAGCATGCCGGGACGCAAAGCGGCGATGTCGATTTCGACCTCACCGGCTTGCCCCTCCGCCAGCCGGGCCCAGATCTGGCGGCGGCGTTGCGGTGCGAATAGTTTTGCTTCGCTATCCATGGCGAGGCGGGTGCTGAGCGCCGGCCAGGTCTGGGTGATGGTGGAGAACAGGCTGGAGGCGAAGGGCAGGCGGAACCACAGCAGGAAACCAAAGCCCAGTGTATACATGGCCGGCAGGCCGACATGGCGGCGGCGCAGGTCACGCATCGCGGCGATGACGTTAGGGAGGTTGTAGAGCGCCACTGCGGCGGTGGCCCAAGGTAGGAATGCGCGGCGGAAAAACTGCGCCGTGAAGGACATGGCGAGTAAAGACCCGGCAACGGCGAGTTTGCGCGGCAGTGGCGGTGTGGGCGGGCCTTGCAGCAAGCTGGCCCAGGAATCGTCCAGATACCGCAGCAAAGTTTCGGGAGAGATGGATTGGGGATCGTAGCTGATGATCACACTGCCCCAAAGCCGCACGCCGCGCACGGAAACCACGCCGTGTACGGCCCGTAAGCTCTCTAAGGCGCGGGCTTTGATATCCGGGTCGCGCAGCAGCGGATGGGCGATGCGCATGCGTTCCGAAGCGAGGGTACGAACGCGGAAGGTCGTCAATGTCTGCCCGAAGCGGCTGATGCGCACCGGCAGACCCGGGGCCGGAGGTTGCAGCGGCAGCCGGTCCGCTTGGATTTGGCGCGAAGGATCAGGCGTTTGCGTTTGCCGCAGCAGCGCGCCCAGGCGTTGCCAAATCTGGGTTGGCGCGGCAGTGCCGGAGATAATGAAGGTGATCAACCCTCTGTCGCTCCTGATGATCGCTGATTTGATCTCTGGAAGTGAGAAAGCGAGTTCGAGCAGACGGCGCGTGGCGGATGTTTCACCGGCGAATAAAGCGTCATTCTGCAGGACCAGCTGATCACCAATGATGCGGACCGACGGCGGCCTTGCGTTCGCGACGAGCGGCGGATTCGAAGGTGCAGGCGGCATCGTTGGTCCTGAAAATCTATTATCTCTATTATTATAGTTGACTACTGGGGCGTTGTCATTAAATTGTCATAGATTATTCGACCTTTTCCAAAGGTTTGCAAATGGCGCGCAAGGTGGTTTCCCGGACGGATGGCGGATACGGGACGAGGCTAGCCGCCGGGCAGCTGTTGTGGCTTGGCGCTGCTGCCGTCACCGGCCTCTCCGCCGCCTATGCCGGCATCGCGCGGCTGCTGATCGGCGAGGTTGAGGATCTCTCGGACGTCGCGGCGGCGCGCAGGTTGCGGCGGCTCAATCTTGCGGCCGCACGGCAACAAAATATCAGCGGCGTCAAAGCGCCCCGGCCGAGGAGCTGAATTCCCATGTCATCATTGAAAACCCGCCTGGCGGCGCAGCGCAAACGGCCCGGCACGGTACAGCAAGCATTGCCGCAACCCTTGGCGCCGGCGCGGCGGCGTGCCCCCCGCAAACCGGCGCTGCAAACCGGCGCCTTCGTCGATGCCGCCGAGCCGGGCAAAATCCAGATTTTCGGCGCGGCTTTTCTGTCCGACCCGACGGGTGATACGGCCAGACTGTTCGTCGAGCGTGCATTTTCCGCGGATTCGGTGCGCAGCGTCAGCATCGACGGCCCCAGCCGGAGAGCCGAGATTTATTACCGTTTCGGCGAAGACGGGCCGCTGGATGAAATCCAGAATATTTCCAAAATCATCAGCGGTGCTGGGGAGGTTTCCGTGCAGCGCAGGCTGCCGGCCAGCTACGGCCAAGGCGCCAATGGGCGGATCTATCTGCAACGTTATGGCAATCAATTATCCGGCTGGAAGGTCAAGCACGAGATCGCCGGTCGCATCCGGTTCGAAAATCCCATTCTGATCCGCCGCGGCGCCTTGCGGCAGGCGATTGAGGGTGAGCTGGTGAACGCCTTCGGCATCGACCGGTTTTCCGTACAGGAATTCACCGGCACGGTGCTGGTGCATTACAACACACGGCAGATCCAGAAGCACCAGATCATCGCCCTGCTGGAAACGGCGCTCGAGAACACCGAAGATTTTGCGGTCACGCCGATCGACTACGATCTGCCGGTGGCGCTGGCGACCGTGACGATTGCCGGGCTGAGCCGGATTGCCTTCCCCTGGTTGACGCCGCTGAGTGCTGTGCTGTTCATGTATTCGGTGATTCCGAGTTTTAAGGGCGCTTATGATCTGCTGGTCAAGGAAAAGCGGCTCGGCGTGGATGTGCTGGACGCGATCGTGGTCGCAGCCTGCCTCGCGACGGGGCAGATTCTGGCCGGCTCCGTGCTGGCGCTGACATTGAGCGCGTCGCGCAAGCTGGTGGAGCGGACCGAGCGTAAATCCAAACGCATGTTGCTGAATGTATTCGGCAAGCAGCCGCGTTTCGTCTGGCTGGATGCCGATGGCACGGCGGTGGAAACGCCGCTTGAGAAGATCAAACCAGGCGACATCATCATCGTGCATACCGGGGAATCAGCCCCGGTTGACGGAAAAGTTTTCGACGGCATGGCGATGATCGACCAGCACGCGCTGACGGGGGAATCCGCCCCTGTCGAAAAAACCGCGGGCGATGAGGTGTTTGCCGGAACCACGGTGATTGCCGGCAAGATCCGCGTGTCCGTGACCAGTGCCGGTGCCGAAACAACCGCCGCCCGGCTGGCGCAGATTTTGAACGAGACCTCCGGCCATACGCTGAAGGCGCAGTCCAGCGGCCAGCTTCTGGCGGATCGTGCCGTGGTGCCTACGCTGGCGCTGGGTGCTTTCAGCCTGGCCGTGCGCGGCACCGCCAGCGCGGTCGCGGTGGTCAATTGTGATCTCGGCACGGGCATCCGCATGGCTGCACCGATTGCGATGCTGTCCTCGCTGACGCTGGCGGCGCAGCAGGGCGTGCTGGTAAAATCCGGGCGTGCCCTGGAAGCCATGGCTGAGGTCGATACGTTTCTGTTCGACAAGACCGGCACGCTGACGCGCGAACGGCCCGAGGTGGGCCGGGTTTTGACCTTCGGCCGGCATGATGAAAATACGATATTGAGCTGGGCCGCCGCGGCCGAGAACCGTTTCAGCCATCCCATTGCAAAAGCCATATTGGACAAGTTCCACACGCTCGACCTGCCGATGCCGCAGACCGATGAGACCAAATATGCGGTTGGCTATGGTGTGACGGTGGGCGTGGACGGCCATACCGTGCGGGTCGGCAGCGCGCGCTTTATGGCGCATGAGGGCATCAAACTTCCTGCGTCGCTCGACCGGGAGATTGAGCAGGTGCATGACGAAGGCCATTCGTTGATCATGATCGGCGTGGATGGCGAACTCGGTGGCGCGCTGGAGCTGCGCGCGGCGGAGCGTAATGAGGCGCAGCTGGTGATTACGGGGCTGCGTGCGCGCGGCGCCAAGCATCTGGCCATTATCTCAGGCGACCATGACCGTCCGACGCGCAATCTGGCCAAACGCCTCGGCATGGACCGCTATTTCGCCGAGGTGCTGCCGCAGGACAAGGCGCGCTATGTGGAGACGCTGCAGAAGGAAGGCCGCAAGGTCTGCTTCATCGGCGATGGCATCAATGATTCGATTGCCCTGAAACAGGCGAATGTCTCGATCTCGCTGCGCGGCGCTTCCAGCATCGCCACCGATACGGCGGAGATCGTGTTCATGGAGGAGAGCCTGGAGAAGCTGCTACAGATTCATGATATCTCCAGGGATCTGCAGCGGAATATCAAACGCAGCTGGCGGATGATCGTGGGCGCCAATGCGCTTTGCATCGGCGGCGCGCTGTTCGGTAATTTCGGCGTCATGCATTCGATGGTGTTCAACCAGATCGGCGGAATGGCGGCCGTGGCCAACGGGCTAATTCCGTTGCGCAAGGCCTCGGCCCTGCAGCGGCAGAAGGATGAGCTGACGGCGCTGCTCGCGGCGCAATTGCCATAGAGGTTGATGTTTGGACGGCGCTGAAACGTAAAATGCCGGCCACTGCGTTTTCGCGGTGGCCGGCATAAGAAAATAGCAGACGGATTCAGCGCTTGGTGGTGCGTGTGGCCTTGGCTTTCACGGGCGCTTTACGGGGTGCGCGCACGGGCGGCGCGGGCTCCTCGGCGTCTTCCTCATCCAGCTCCAGCTCCTCGGCTGAATCGATCAGTTCACGGCGCTTGGCCTTGCGCGCTGCCGTTTTTGCGATGGCTGCGTCAAACCCTTCGTCAGCGCCATCCTCAAAACCGCGGCGGAAGACATTGCCTTCCGGCAGTAACTCGACCAGAAAAACTGCGCCGAAGACAACACCGAACGCCAGGCCATAAGTAGCATGATAGGCGCCGGAATGTGCGGTCTTCTTCACCCGCTTCGCCGCGGCCTTGGCGGAGGCCTTGGCATTGCCGGCGGCATCGCCCAGCGATCCCGCGGCCGCCTCGATGGCTTCGCCCAGACTGTTCAGCGGATCGGCGTGCGTTTTCGTTGCTTGAGCGCTCATAGATTTGAATCTCCTTGTTTAATGAACTTATTCTGGTGTCGCAAGTTTGTCGATATGGGCAGCCGCGGGCCCGTTTCAATTCTCCTTGAACACATCGATGATATCCTTTGCACGGGATTTTTGCGCCACAGTCAGCCAGCCGGCGCTGAGGAGCATGAAGCCGGCGAACACCCAAACCAGTATGTTGGACGGGTATGCCGGCGGCGGAAACATGAAGGAGCCGGGTATGCCGATTGTCCCCAGTATGGGGATGACCATGAACAGCACAGAGAGGGCCGAGATCAGCAGGGCGCGTTTGGTGAGTTTTCCGCGCTTGCGCAGGTAAAGCGGGGCGGCCAGAGAGATGAGCATATAGACGACAAGGAAGCCGAAACTGCACAAAGTGCCGAAATAGCCCTGCGCATCGTAATCGGAGACACCAAACAGCGACAGGCTGAGGGTGATCAGCAATGTGAGCAATGCGGCAAAGCCGATGGCGACGTAAGGAGATTTGGTGCGGTGATGCACCGTGCCCAACGCCCTGGGAAGCAGATTATGCCTGGCCAGGGAAAAAATGATCCGGCCGGTGGCATTGATGGAGCCGAGCGTGCAGGAGAAAAAACTCAGCAGCACGCCAATGCTGATGAACTCGCCTAGCCAGGGCAGGTGATAATGATTGGCGAGGACGGAAAGCGGCAATTCGGTCGTGGCGAGGTCGATCGGCAGATCCTGGAACCCCAGCACCACGACGTAGGCCATGAAAATGAACACACCGCCTGACAGCAGTACGCTTTGGGTGATCGAGCGTGGAATCGAACGAAGCGGGTCCTTGGCTTCATCGCCGAGCGAGGTGGAGCTCTCGAAGCCGGAAAATCCGAAGACGACCAACACTACGCCGATCAATACGCCGCCGGGGGTAACACCGGAGAGGCTGAGCTGCGCGTGATCGATCATCAGCCCCTTATGCCGTAGAACCACGATGCCGAGGGCCAATATCGCGGCGATGGCGGCGCCTTCGAGCAGCAGCATCGTTTTGCTCGAGAGCCGTATATCTCCGGCGCCGAAGATGAACACCAGAACGACGGCGGATGTTGACAGCAGCAAAGGGGGCACATTCAGCCCCGCGCTTGCGAGAAGGTTGTTCATGGCGAGGGCAAAGCCGCATAAAGTGGACATGCCGGTGACCATATAGCCGAACAACAGTGCACAGCCGCCAACCAGCCCGACCGTCGGCCCAAGCCCTGTGACGATATAGCTGTAGAGCGAACCGGAAGACGAGGAGTGGCGGGCGAACTGGTTAATGTTCAGACTGACCAATGTAAGCCCGAGCATGCCGAACAGAAAGCTGAGCCAGGTGCCATTCCCCGCAGACGCAAAAATCAGGCCGAGAACGGCCGCCGGCACGGTGGATGGTGCAATGACCGCTACCGATTGAGCCAGGACTTCCGGGTAACTCAGGCACTCGGCCTGCAAGCCGGCAACTGGTGTCTCCGCGTAGACCACTTCACTCGGAGGCGCCATTCACTTCTCCTGGTTAGCCCACTTGTCGCGCAATTCACCGAAATTGACAGATAAGCCGATAAACTATAGTATACCCACTAGTTTTATAGAGTAAAGGCTTTATGTCAATTACATGACAATGTATATGCCGGTACAGCGAATTGGAAGCATTGATTCACTCGGTCGCACCGCCTCATTTTCGCTTGATTCCTCAGTGTTTTCTTGGGAAAGCCCTATACAGGCCAAAGTAACGCTCGCTACGAGGTTGCGTAGGGTGTTAACCGATCACCCTAATACGAGAGAGTTTTCAATTCAAGAAGTGATCAATGCGCTGAAAATTGATGTCACCCCATCGACTTTGGTGATGTTTTCGGCGGCCGGGGTTTTCGAGGTTCCTGAGGCTGCCAGCGCATCAGGCCGCATGATAACAGCGCTGGGTGCCGGACTGGCGCTGGGCCGGCGCAGTGTCAACCTGCCGCGCCGGCTGCTGCGGCGGAAAATCCCGCGCAATGCCATGTCGATCCTCATCCAGGGCATTGTCTCGGCCCTGGATACGGCCGGCGGCAAGTTGCGGGAACGCTGGAGCTGGGTGTTTCACCCGGCCATGAGCACGGCGCTGGGCGTGATGTTGTTTCTGCTTGGTATCGTCAGCATGGCGCCGGTGATCGGTGGCGGAATTCAGCATGCGGCCTCGGCGTTTCTCATCGGTATCGGCATGGCCGAGCGTGACGGGCTTGCTGTGATGATCGGCGCCATTGCCGGTATGGCGTCAATCGCCTTTGCGATTTTCAGCGTCATCACCGGCCGCAAGCTGTGGAGCCGGGTCAAGGCCTGGCTCGTTCGTTGCGTGCGCCGGTTGCATCTGAATATCCTGGCGCGTTTGTTGGATAGTATTTGCGATGGGCTGGGAGATCTGATGCGCATTCGCTGGGGGGGGGTGCTTTTGCTTTTGGTGACCCCTGGTGAATCAAGTATGGTGCAGCCTCGTATCGCTGAGGCCGGCAGGCTGAAACAACGGGCACAACGGGCGATGATTGCACTGGCTTAAATGAATCCACATGCTAATTTAATTGCATGAACCTAGAGCAATTTTATGTATTTCCGATTCAATCTGGCCTGAATGCGCAAAAGCGCAAAATCGTCGAGGCGCAGATCAACGAAAATGCCCAACTCTTCGAGCAGAAGGTGGCGTATAAATGGCTGAAGCGTGGCGAAGAAAAATTTCTCCGCATTCTGGCCGAACCTGTGACGATTGAGATCGTATTTCATGACGATCGCGTAGAGCTTTTTGGCGCGGCACCGACGTGGGCACGCCTTTTGTTCACCGCTGCACGGAAGAAAGAGCTGCAGCAGCGGATCCAGGAGGTCCTATTGGCGGCGGGCTTCATTAACGCCGGCGGCGGATAAAGCTGCTAACACCGATGCTCATGATCGTTGCAGCGGCGCCCAGAACCGTGGCGTAAATTCGCATTGACTCGGCAATTTGCTTTGCGGACGCCGGTGGCTTCTGGGAAGCCCTGAAAACCTCCTGCGCAAATGCGCGCTCACGCCGGGTGTGCAGGTTGCCGCGGCGTTCTAAATGACTGTCTAACCAGACTAGCATTCTGGAATAGGTGATGTTGATCCGTGCGGCCATGTCTTCCGAACCACCGCGATCAGGGTGATGGATATGCATCAGCTGGTCTCGCTGACGTCTTAGATTTGCGCGTGAAAACGCCTGCTCCAAATCCAGGCCCATCCAGGCAACATCATTAAGAAATTGCGCCCGGCCGTAATGCTGCGACGCGGGCGTCTTATCACGGCCGCTCAATGGAGTGCCTTACCGAACATGCAGCTCTGCAAAATACGCATTTTTGTGCGGTCCGTCCAGTATTCTGGGTGATTTAAACGATGGCTTAGCGCTTTAGTAAAGGTAAAAATCGACAAACATCCGATTGAATCTTCTGATTGTCAGCGTTCACCTAGCGCGCACTTGACCGCTTGTAGCGATTCAGCCATGCCGAATCGGATGGGTCTGTATTCGCTTTGAGGAAATCGGTCATGCGCAATAAAGGTGAGTTTCTCTTTACGTCGGAGTCTGTTTCAGAAGGCCATCCGGACAAGGTCGCGGACCGGATTTCCGATACGGTAGTTGATGCTTATCTTTCCGTTGACCCTTATGCGCGCGTCGCCTGCGAAACCCTTGTAACAACAAACCGCATTATCCTAGCCGGTGAAACGCGTGGTCCGGAAACCATCACCAGGGATCATCTCGCGCATCTAGCCAGGCAGGCGGTCCGCGACATCGGGTATGATCAGGCTGGCTTCTCTTGGCGCAATGCCGAGATCGCCGTGCACCTACATGCCCAGTCGGCCGATATTGCGGTGGGTGTGGATGCCGGGAACGATAAGGACGAAGGAGCAGGTGACCAAGGAATTATGTTTGGTTATGCCTGCACAGAGACCGAAGCGTTGATGCCCGCCCCGATCTACTATTCTCATCTGATCCTGCGTCGCATTTCCGAACTGCGCCGCGCGGGTGACAAACTGGTCGCCGGCCTGCAACCGGATGCAAAGAGCCAGGTAACGCTAAAATACGTCGATGGCGAACCTGTCGGTGCCACCTCTGTAGTGGTTTCCATTCAACATGATGAAGAGCTTAGCCAAAGCGAAATACGCGAAAACCTGCGGCCGATTATCAGAGCTGCACTCCCCGAAGGTTGGATGCCGCCCGAAAAAGAGCTTTACATTAATCCTACGGGAAAATTTGTCATCGGTGGCCCGGATGGCGATACGGGGCTTACCGGGCGGAAGATCATCGTCGATACCTACGGTGGCACCTGCCCGCATGGCGGCGGCGCATTTTCCGGTAAAGATCCTACTAAGGTTGATCGCTCGGCGGCTTATGTGAGCCGCTATCTGGCCAAAAATGTTGTCGCAGCGGGGTTGGCGGCGCGCTGCACGCTGCAGCTAAGTTATGCGATCGGCGTGAGCCAGCCACTTTCGCTCTATGTTGATCTGCACGGCACAGGCAATGATGTTGATGAAGCCAGGCTAGGTCGCGTCCTGCGGCAACTCGTGAATCTCTCCCCACGCGGCATTCGGGAACATCTGCAGCTCAACCGACCAATCTATGCCGTTACCTCGGCTTACGGGCATTTCGGCCGAGAACCAGATATCGATCTCGGCACATTCACCTGGGAGAAGACCGATCTTGTGCCGGCGTTGCTGTCGGAGTTTGGTCGTTGAGTTCTGGAGGAAGGTCGGATGCTCTAAAGTCTCTTTCACCTAATTTGACGCATATCCTGAGTTTCTGAGGTAGTTTGCGCAATCCGGGGGTTTGAACTCGTTAAGCAACGTGCCAATGCGTTTCCAGGTTGCCTCGACGGTGCGTTCGGCAGCCTTGCGGAGCAGGGTTTTGAGTTTTGCGAAGACTTGCTCGATGGGGTTCAAGTCTGGGCTGTAGGGCGGCAGGAACAGTAGTTTGGCGCCAGCTTCACGCAGGGCATTCCGTACGGCTGGGCTTTTATGGCTGCCGAGATTGTCGTAAGCGTCAGCTGATCCCCGGGGAATCCTCATCTGACACGCCGATAAATTAATCAGCTATGTTTCTACACAGGTGACACAGGTGGATGCATAATGTCTATATTCACTATAGTATATATATTATACATGCGATCCGCGAGAGGTTCGCCAAAAGAGAATGTCTTGCCCAGGGAGTTCTAGTTCTTGATTTTTGTGATTTCAGCCCAGAGATGCGTTCAACCATGACAGCGAAAATATACGGGCATCGCGGTGCCATGGGTGAGCGGCCAGAAAATACCTTGGCCGGCTTTATCCATGCGCGATCCCTCGGTGTCACGGGCATCGAGACGGATGTCGTGATGACCCAAGATCTTGTCCCTGTTTTACATCATGATGCTATCTTGCCCGACGGCCGCTGCATCAAATCCATGAAGGCATCTGAGTTGCCAGAACACATTCCCATCCTTGCAGAGGTGTTGCGTGAGCTCCCGGATCTTGAATGGCTACTCGAAGTCAAATCCGACCCCGCGAAACCCGAGCAGACACATCCGCCAGCGCTAATTGTAACGCGCGTGTTGGCCGAATTGACGGAGATGGATTGGTCACGGCTTCGGATTTGGGCGTTTAATTGGGAGGTTCTGCACGAGGTCGGCAAGCAGGCCCCAGGTTTACGACGAGGTTGCTTTACGGGCAACCGGACGGATATCGAGGCCGAACGCGACCGCTGGCTCGGGCCGGCATTTGCCGGTGAGGATATTGCGCATGGCCTAGCGGCACATGGCGTGCAAAGCCGGGGTGCGTTTCATGCGATGTGGAGCGCAGCGGAGATCGCCCGGGCACATGCGCTGGGGCTTGAGGTTTTTGCCTGTTTCGTCAATGAGACCGCTGATTTCAACCGGTTGAACCCACTCGTCGATGGAGTCATCACGGATTATCCATCGCGTTTTCTGCCGTCGTAGAATGAAGACGCTAGTTCCTGCGGTCGCATCTACAAATTATGTTTGCCCCTTTTGCCGCATCGCCGCTGGAGGTGAGGTAGAAGCTGTTGTGTATGATGATCGACATGTGCTGGCGGTGGTCACGCTGCCTCAGACGGCAGGGAATTAGGGCGCTGTCGTCATCATTGCGCATACACATCACGCCACGCTTTACAGCCTGCCGGTGGAACTCGCCGCCAGACTCATGCCGGCCGCCCAGCTTTTGGCACTCGCTTTACAACATGCGTTCGGTGCCTGTGGTATCAATATTCGGAAAAACAACGTGGCCGTTGCCGAGCAGGAAGTCTGGCACATGCATTTACATGTTATTCCGCGATTCAAAGATGATCAATTTCCGAACCGATGCCCCGAAGCAATGGTTTTTCAAGGTCGTTTGATTCTAGCCAGGAAAATCAAAGTTGCGTTGGAGAAAGTGGGGCATGACGGGGGCGTCAAAATAGGAGAATGACCTGAAATTATCTAATATCGTGCCTTGGGGGCGCAGCTTTGAAGAGTACCGGGACATGTTCGCATTGTCTGGTGAGGATTTACAAGGACGCGTGCTCGGCTGTGGTGACGGACCAGCGAGCTTTAATGCCGAAGCGACCGTACTTGGTGCGCGAGTTGTTTCTGTAGACCCTATTTATGCTTTTACGGCTTCGGAAATAGAGAGCCGGATAAATGAAATATTCGAGACCGTCGTGTCTCAAACGCGGGCGCAAGCGGATCGCTTTGTCTGGAACCGCTTCGCCGACGCCGACGCGCTCGGCTGCGCACGCCTGGATGCAATGCGGCGCTTTCTGCTCGACTACGAAATGGGCCAAAAGGCCGGCCGTTATATTCAGGCTTCGTTGCCCGGTCTACCTTTTGCGGAGGGAGCCTTCGATCTGGGGCTTTGCTCGCATCTTTTGTTTCTGTATTCAGAGCATCTGTCGCGGGATGAGCATATCGCGGCCGTTCGCGAATTGCTGCGGGTCGCCCGCGAGGTGAGGATTTTTCCGCTGCTCAGCCTTTCTGGGGGGATATCTCCCTTTATAGCTCCAGTTTGCAGGTGGCTGTCCGATGAAGGGTATATTGTCGAACAGCAGACGGTAGCTTATGAATTTATGTGCGGTGGCAACACGATGCTGAAAGTGAGCCGGCGGGGGTAAGCTTCTGGCCAGTTCCCTGCGGGCAGGATGCCAGGCACGGACATTTTTATGTCATTCCGAGTTTGGGGGTGATCGGTTTCAAAAAAGTGTAATGTGATAATGATTTTGCGAGGCCACCAGCTACTGGCATGGGCTCATGCACGCCTTTCGCGCCAGCCATACCGAAGCGCGTTGACCTCCCGGGCCAGCCGGTCGAGGTACAGATAGATGATCGGTGTGCTGTAGAGGGTGAGCAGCTGCGAGAGCAGCAAGCCGCCGACGATGGCAATGCCCAGCGGGCGCCTCAATTCCGCGCCGGGCCCGGCGCCCAATGCCAGCGGCAGACTGCCCAGCAATGCCGCCATGGTGGTCATCATGATCGGCCGGAAACGCAGCAGGCAGGCCTGAAATATTGCGCGCTCGGCGGTCATGCCATGGTTTCGTTCTGCATCAAGAGCAAAATCGATCATCATGATCGCGTTCTTTTTGACGATGCCAACAAGCAAGATGATGCCGATCAGCGAAATCAGGTCGAGCTCATACCCCGTTACCATGAGAAGCAGCAGCGCGCCCACCCCGGCGGACGGGAGGGAAGAAAGTATGGTCAGCGGGTGCACGAAACTCTCGTAGAGCACGCCGAGCACGATATAAACCGCAAGGATGGCGGCGGCGATAAGCAGGGGCATGGTTTTGAGCGAATCCTGGAACGCCTGCGCCGTGCCCTGGAAGGAACTCTGCAAGCCGGGCGGCGCATTGAGTCTGCCCTGCATCGCCTGGATGGCGCTCACTGCATCGCTCAGCGCCATGCCGGGCGCAAGGTTGAAGGACAATGTGACTGCCGGATATTGCCCCTGGTGATTCACTGTGAGCGGCTCCAGCCGCTGCACCAGGCTGGTGACGGTGGAAAGCGGAATTTCCTGTCCGCCGGCGCCGGGCAGAAAAATCCTATCCAGCGCATATTTATCCTGCTGTACTGCGGGATTGGCTTCCAATATAATTTTTTGCGTCGTCGCGGCGGTGTAGATCGTTCCGACTTGGCGCTGGCCGAACGCATCGTAGAGGGTCTGGTCGATATAATTTGATGAGAGCCCGTAGCGCGCGGCCTTGTCGCGGTTGATCTGCACGGCCAGGTGCGGCGCGCCCGGTTCCTGATCGCTGGTCACATCCTGCAATTGCGGCAGGCGCTTCATCGCGCCGAGAATGCGCGATGCCCAATCGTTCAGTTCATCTGGATCACTATCCGTCACCGTGTACTGATACGCATCTTTCGAAACGCGTGCGCCAAGCGTTACGTCCTGACTGGACTGCATATAGGCCAGCATGCTCGGCACTGCGGCCAGGCGCGGACGCAGGCGCTGCACGAATTGCTGCACGGATACGGTACGTTTTCTGAACGGCTTCAGTTGGATATAGACCCGCGCGGTATTCTCAGCGGAATTATAGCCGCCGGCACCTACAACGCCCACAACGGTCGCCACGGCGGGGTCGGATTGGATGATCGCGGTGATACGGTTTTCGATCGCCACCATTTGGGTAAAGGAGATATCCGGCCGTGCCTCGATCGTGGTGGTCACATAGCCATTATCCTGATCGGGGAAGAACCCTTTTGGGATGCGAAGATAGAGCCAGGCCGTGGCACCGATCAGCAGCAGGATCGAGGCTAGCATCGTGCGCCGATGGGCAAACACCCAGACCAGCCCGAGCTCATAGCCATGGAGCAATGCCGCATAGCCGCGTTCCAGCCCTCGCACGGCAAATCCTGGTGGCCGTTCCGGAGGCCGTTCGGGGCGGAGGAGCAGCGCGCATAATGCCGGTGTCAGCGTGAGCGCAATGAGGGCGGAAATGCCGACCGCAATCGCCACTGTCACCGAAAACTCGCGAAACAGCCTGCCGGTAATGCCACCCATGAAGAGCAGTGGAATGAACACCGCGACTAGCGACAACGTGATGGAGACAATGGTGAAGCCGATCTGCCCCGAGCCTTTCAGCGCCGCCTCGCGTGGAGAAAGGCCCATCTCAATATAGCGGGTAATGTTCTCCACCATCACGATCGCATCATCCACCACGAACCCGACAGCGATGGTGAGTGCCATCAGCGAGAGATTATCCAGACTGTAGCCCAGCAGGAGCATCGCCCCGAACGTGCCAGCCAGCGAGAGCGGCACTGTGATGCTGGGGATCAGCGTGACGCTGGGCTTGCGTAGAAACACATAGATAACGGCCACCACAAGCAGGATCGAAAGCAACAGCGTGCGCTCGGCTTCCCCAATGGAGCCGCGTATCGTCTCCGAACGGTCCGAGACGTCCCGCACCGTAATGGCAGGCGGCAATGCTGACTGAAGTGCGGGCAGCATGGCGTTGATCTGGTCGACGATCTGAACGATGTTCGCCTGAGCTTGTGGATAGATCTGCAAAAATTCCGCGGGGTGCAGGCCGTCGAACCCTGCCACGCGTGCATCCTGCACGCCATCCACCACCCTGGAGACATCCCCCAGCCGCACCGGCGCGCCATTGCGCCAGGCGACGATGATGTCGCTGAAGGCGGCGGCATCGAACAGCTGGTCGCTGGTATCCAGCGTCAGGGATTGATAATTCCCTTCCAGCGTGCCTTTCGGTAGATCTTGCGTCTGCGCGCTTACCCCTGCGCGCACATCCTCCAGGCTGATATGCCGAGCCGCCAAAGCTGCCGGATCCACCTCGATCCGTGGCGAATAAGGCTGCGAGCCCGAAATATAGGCTTGCGCCACACCCGGTACCGCTGAAATACGTTGCGCGATCAGTGTCGCTGCCTCATCCACCTTGTAAGTGGGCAATACATCGGAAGCGACGGTGAGGATGATCACCGCGCGATCCGTGGGATTGGTTTTGTAGAAGCTCGGGGGGCTCGGCAGGTCCTTCGGTAGCTGCGAACTCGCTTGCGTGATGGCCGCCTGAACATCGCTGGCAGCACCATCGATGTTCCGGTTCAGCGCGAATTGAAGACTTATGCTCGTCACCCCTACCCCGCTGGAGGATGTCATCTGCGTTAGCCCGGGTATGCCAGCGAACTGCTGTTCCAGTGGCGTTGCCACGGAGGCCGCCATCGTTTCCGGGCTGGCGCCGGGCAGCGCCGCGGATACTGAAATCGTCGGGAAATCCACGCGCGGCAAGGCCGCGACCGGCAATTGCCTGAAGGCACCGAGCCCTACGGCAAGAATGCCGCCCATAAGGAGGATGGCCGCCACCGGGCGGCGTATGAACGCTGCTGCGATGTTCATCTGGCCGCTACCCCAGCCGGCATCGCGGATACCAGCGTGCCATCCGTCACCCTGTATTGGCCGTCGATCACCACGCGTTCGCCGGGCTGCAATCCCTCCTCGATCACGTAAATCCCGTTCCCGGCGTCGAAATCCTTGACCAAGCGATGCTGCGTACGCCCGCGCGCATCCACGACATAAACAATGTCGCCGTGCAGCCCGGGCAGCACGGCGCGTGCCGGCACCGTGGTGGCGCCGTGCAGCACATTCACCAGCAGATGCGCGGAGATGCTGGCGCCGGGCCACAGCAGCCCGTTCTCATTGCTGAAGCATGCTTTCAGATGGATCGTTCCCGTTGCCTGATCGACCTGATTGTCAATTACCGTTAGCACCCCGCTGGCCAGCTTTGTCTGGTCGTCCTCGCTGTACAGCGCTGTCACCAGTGGCGCCGATGCCTGCTGCTGTAGGATCGTCTCCACATATTTCTCCGGCAGCGTAAAACTTGCATAGACTGGCCGAACTGACACCAGCGTTGTCAGTGGTGTGGCCGCCGCCGAATGCACCATATTCCCAATGTCGACCAGCCGCTCGCCGACCCGGCCATCAATGGGTGCTCGTATCGAGGTGAAGCCGAGATTAAGCCCCGCTTCGGAGACCGCGGCCTGGTCCATCGCCATTGCGGCCTGTAGTCCCGCCACCTGCGCGTTCTGCTGGTCGAGCCCCTGCTGTGTCTGAAAACCGCTTTTCTGGAGTATGCGATAGCGCGCAAGGTCGAGTTGCGCCAGGGCAAGAGGTGCTGCATCGCGCGCCTGCGCCGCGGTTGCCGCATCGAGAGCTGCCTGATAGGGTCGCGGGTCGATCTGGAACAGGATATCGCCCTTGTGTACCAGTTGGCCTTCGGCAAAATTCGCCACCATGACCTCGCCATCCACGCGCGATTCGATGGTGATGGTGTTGCCGGCCTGGATTGTGCCGATGCCGCGGAGAACCACCGGCACATCGGCCTGGCCGGCTAGGCCGATAACAACAGGGACCGGGGCGGCATGCGCTACAGGCGCGGCGGCGCCATGCGGCAGCAGCCAGGCTGCAAGCGCCAGCGCACCGAGCAAGGCATAAGCCAAGAAGCCTCTCATCGCGTCTGTCCCCGCAAACTCATGTCGCTTTCCGTTTGATGTATCCCACGCGTGAGGAAGCCGACGCATGACGTAACTACCGATTACAAATCAGATTACCAATACTATAGGAATAGGGTCAATATGCTTAGCGGCTTGGATCGATGCGGGATCACCGCGAAGCCGTCCGGTGCGTCAAAGAAGCCGGCCAAACAGGCGGCGTTTCAGGCTCATGGTCACGCCGTGTTGAGTTCCACTGAGAATTGACCCTCTGGAGCTGAAATTTTCATTGAGAAGTGACCCATGTTTTGACCTCCCCCTGGCTTTGGTCGGGGGACCCAGGAGTGATCGACATGGCGTTATTGAGCGTA
>JAMFRO010000034.1 GCA_026224825.1 bacterium
AAGTTTGGAGATCAAGCTCGGCTGCGCAGCACTGATCCCAAGCTGGTAGATGCCGTCACAGCCCTTGATCCTCAGCGCGGCTCGCGAACAACTGCCCGCGACATGACAAAGTTCCTCACCGCCGTGTGGGCCGACACCGCCGCCGATCCAGAGGCTTGCCAGAATTTGCGTGAAGTCATGGCCCAGCAGGTCACGCGCCGGTTTGAGGTAGCGACCCCCGATGGCGGACACCTCGCCGCCAAAAGCGGCGGACTGTTCCGCCGCATACGCAATGAGATCGGTATCATCACGGACCCCCAGGGCGAACGATACGCTGTTGCCGTTTTCACGCGAGCCCATCAGCCGCTTGTCGGCACCGCAGCCATCAATATCGAGATCGGCCATGCCGCTGATACAGCAATCCGAGCACTGCAAGAACTCGGTAGTATGTGATGACCGAGGGTGAGAAACCCCGCCAACTGTTCCACATCCTTGACTACGGGAAGGCGGGCAGCTCGCGACCCTGCGACAAAGATATGCGACAAGAAAACCCAGACGGGACGAGGCCGGGGAGGGGTGTCACTGGTTTTACAATTTACGCGACAGCAATGTCTCAATAGAGTGGAAAGCGGCCAGGCAGAAAGCGGGCCAGGAGACCTCTTGATGGATGTTCCTTCGAAGATTGAAGAAGACTTCGAACGCGCGGACTGTAGCGTGGCGTTTCATGCGGTGGATCTTGGGACGGGTGAAGAGCTTGGTGTACACCCCGACGCGCCAGTTGTTCTAGCGTCGGTATTTAAAGTCCTTGTTGCGCTTGAATTTTATGCCCAGGCCGATTCGGGAGAACTCGATCCGACTCAAATCATTGAATTGGACCCCATCACGTACACAGCAGGTCCGACTGGAATTTCAACATTTAAAGACCCGGTGCGGATTTCACTCCGCGACCTTTGCCAGTTGATGATGAGTATCAGCGATAACACCGCGACCGATATTCTTGTCCGTACGATCGGCCTCAATCGGATCAATGCGAGGGCTCGTTCTTGCGGCTGTACGTCCACGGTGGTGGAAAGCGATTTAAAGACCCTGTTTGACGGTATCGCTACGGACCTTGGGTTTTTGGGCTACGCCCAGCTTGCTGCTGCCCGATCCGGCTCACTTGGCCCAGACGCGCGGCGTAAGAGCATCGATCCCGCTTGGGTCGCAGCCTGTACGGCGCTTGACCCGACGACACGAACGAATCGATCCACACCTAGGGACATGACGCGCCTCCTTGTCTCTATTTGGAAAGGCGAGGCAGCCTCACCAGCTAGCTGCGCAAAAGTACGCGCTGTAATGGGGCAGCAAGTGAACACGCGGTTGGGGCGGGGTTTACCTGATGGTGCGACCCTTGCGGCCAAAACGGGCACTTTTACTGGATGTATCCGTAATGAAATCGGCGTTATCACACACGCCGATGGCCGAGCCTTCGCGGTCGCTGTCTTTACACGCGCCCATACGTTTTTTAAGGGTCACACCGGCATTGAGGCAGAAATGGCGCGGGCGACAGCGCTAGCGATTTCCACGCTCCGCGATAGACCGGCCCCAGCCAATCCGATTCAAGCGGCGATGCGGTAATCCATCGGTAGCCCTGGCCGGGGCGACCGGGAAGGGAGCCTTTTTCGATCATATCTTTTGGATAACCACAACCCATTGATAAGACTGACCCAGGCCTGGTTTCGGAAAATCTTGATTTTTAGTCCAGTCGTGATCCGGCTGTGGATGGGCCACTATCCGAAGCGTGCCGCTGAACCAAAAAAAGCTTGCCCCGATAAACCTGATGCGAGAGATTTGTGCATGAAAAATATCGTGAATATTGCGGACATTGCCGAAACCGCATGGAGCCATGGCGCGCATTGGGGAAGTTTTGACAAGCCGCTGACACCAATGCTGGAGCCAAAGATGGGGCATCTCGGCGTGGTGGCGACACGGGTAAAGCCCGGCATGTCAGCGTGCCCGTTCCACGCGCATCAAATCGAGGATGAGGCTTTCTTCGTCCTCTCCGGGCGCGGCGTCTTCCGCTATGGGGAGGAAATTCAGGAAATACGCGCTGGTGACTGCATCTCCTGCCCTGCGGGGACAGGGGTGGCGCATCAGATCGCTAATCCGTTTGACGAGGATTTGGTCTACCTTTCTATTGGGATGAACGACCAGAACGAGGTCGCGGTTTATCCGGATACAGGCAAGATCATGGTACGTAGTCTGCATAAAGCGGGTGTGCTGGGTGAACAACCTTATATGGAGGGAGAGCCTGACTTCCCAAAAATTTTCTCGTTGCGGCAGGGTTAGGGTTGGCCTCCTTTATCAACGGATGGTCTTGGAACGAAATTCTTGATTTATGCGCCTCCCATCGACAGCGGGGGTTCTCGGTAAAGGTGTCTAAATTTCGATGCAAAGCAATTACTCGTCGTCCTCATCTTCCGTCGCAACCGTTTTTAAAACATTGCCGATGTGCCTGCTAATGCCAATACGATCTTCTCTGGTGACGCGGCGTGGGTATTCATTCGGAAACGTCTTTGCAATTTCCTCAAGAAACTCGACAAGCGGCTGTAGGCTATAAGCATTTGATGTTATCATGCGCCGCTTTTGGCGTTTCACGCGCATGATGAGCTTGACGGAATCAAGGTTATTGATGGCTCTTTGAACCTGTCGGGTGGAAACACCGCATCGCCCGGCAAGCGTTGCCATTGACGGGAAAGGGTCTTCTCCTTTTTTCCACCAATTTCCGACAAGCTGAAACAGCACCAGAAGTTCAATGGGGGTGAGCTGGTGTTCTGCATCGAGAAATCTATTCAAATTCAGGAGGTAGGTCGGAATTTGGGCAAAACCACGTTCCGCAACCAGCTTCCCCCATTTTTCCACTACATCCGACATGTTGCTTTCCTAAGTGACAAAAGAGCACAATTTCTCTATAGTAAGTACATGACACTATGTCTATACCATGATGACATAATGTCTGTATATATATATAACATTATATATACTCATGTGAATATACACATGAGTATATACTCAGGTGATATATACTCCTCGCCCCTTAATCCCAGACATTATGGCCTCTTGAAGCGGCATAAATAGATTGGTTTTAACAGTTTGACATACCCCCGGCAATGGTGCTACAAGCACAATCCCGACATGCCTATGCCCCTACGGGGCGAAGGCGTAGGCAGGGGGCCGAACTGTTTATTCGGTGACTATGGGAGGACGCGGGGGTGCATGCGCAGCCCCCGCTAATCCTTTTTGGACGTATGGGGGTGGCCGAGCGGCCGAAGGCAGCGGACTCAAAATCCGTCAACCCGAAAGGGTTTCATGGGTTCGAATCCCATCCCCCCCGCCAGCTGTCGTAAACCGGTTAGGCAAGTTCGATCTCAAGCCGCCGAATGCCCAGGGACCGCATGCCCTCGGTCAAGCTTTCCAAGAACGGGGTTGCGTCGGATTCGTCCCCAACGACTTCCTGACCGTTGAGAGCGGCAAGCAGCTTCCCAACTGTTGACGGGGTCGGATGCGCTTTACCAGATTCATATCGCCCGATCATGACGACCGAAATGCCGGCACGACCGGCCAATTCGACCTTCGTCCAGCTGCGCTCCTCGCGTAAGATACGAAGATTGTCGGCTAAATTGCCGCTGGTTAGATTCTCTCGCGACGCTTGGGCTATCATGCTGACGACTCCTTGTTGTGGCTTCTACCGCAACAAGTATGCGTTATGTCGATAACTGTTGTCAATAAAGTATTTAAAAGGCGCTACTTTAAATATCTTTTTATAACCTGTGTTTCACTCACAGCCTCGGCCCTCGCGGCCTGAGCGTGTGCTTCAACTCCTGAGCCTTCCGCAGCTCCTCGACCTGCTGCCGCCTAGCCCGCTCGACCTGGGCGGCGATCAGCGCCTCGCGACCCTTGTCCAGCGCCGCGCGCATCTTCTGGCTGGCGGCATCGGCCGCCAGGCCGTGGCGCACATAGTACGTCTCGGCCGTCTCGAACCGCAGCGATGACCCTTTATCCTCCCGCTGCCGGGCAATCTGCCCGGTCAGCGCCGCCAGGTCCGGCGCCAGCTCGCGCGGCACGAAGAGCTGGTAATCCTCTTTATGCCGGGTACCGATGACATAGGCGGCGCGCATGTCCCAGGCATAGGGGTTGTCATAGACGGCGGCGGTCTTCACCTGGGTCTTGCCCTGGCCCTTATAGCCAGTGCCGCTATAGCCCAGCCCCCATTGATCGTATTTCACAGGATCGAAGGCCACGGTCGCCCCGTCATCCTTCACGATCTCCATGCGCGCCAGCGAGACGGCTTTGACCGTCCCGAACTCCGAGGTCGCCACCCCAAGTTTCCGGTCGGTCTCGTAGAATTGTACCCGCTCCCCGGCGGCGATCGACACCTCGCCGCGCACCGTCTTGAATTTGTAAGCCCGGATCGGCCCTTCGACCTCCTCGATGCTGGCCCGCCGGCGCAGCTGCTCGGCCCGGTTCAGCTCCTCGACTTCCTTGTTCGTGCTGGCATACAAAAAACTCGGCCCGCTGACCGACGCCTGCGCCGCCACGGCCCGCGCGCGGGCATCGGCCAGACTGTCGCACCAGACAATCTGCCCCCGCTCGTCATAGGCTTGCAGAGCCGCGCGAATATCGCCCCGCGCAAAATCCTCGCTGGCTTTGGCCTGATACACCTGCCGCTGCCGATGCACCGTCTTCAGCTCGGCCGCCCCGTGCAATTCCACCAGCTCGGTGAACATCCCGCCACGGGACACAGAGGCAAATTGCCGGTCGTCGCCGGCGAGGATCAATTTGGCACCGCTGCGCTCCGCCTCTTTGAGCAGCTTGGCCATGATGCCGTTATCCATCATCGCCGCCTCGTCCACCATCACTACCGTTTTGCGGTCCCAGCGCGTCGGGTCGCGCTCAACCTGCCCCAGTTCGCGGTGCAGCGTGGCGGCATGCCTGTGCCCATCCTTCCGCAAATCCGCAACGACGGCATTGGTCGGCGCGAGGCCAATCACCCGGAACCCCTCCGCCTCGAACGCATGCCGCGCGGCATTGAACGTGTGGCTCTTCCCCGTTCCGGCCCGGCCGATGACAATGCCGATTTGCCGGGCGCCGGTAACATATGCGGCGGCAAGAAACTGCTCTTCCGAAATATTGGCCTTGGCCAAAACGGCACTGCCTGCCGCACCTACGCGGCGGCCTGGCGAGGCGCCGATGCGCTCGGCCGCGCCGATGATCGCCAGCTCCTCCTCCCGGACCTGGCGCGTCGTCCAGCCCACGGCATCGCCGCGGTCAACAACCAGCGCGATGGTATCAGGATGGTTGATGATCGCCGCCTCCAGCCTGGCGCGCTCCTCACCGTCAAGCCCGGACTTGTTCAGCACCTGGCGCAAATCCCGCTCGGTAAAAATCGCTTTGTTCGCGGTCAGCCGGTCCAGAATCTCGGCGGGGTCGCGCAACCGTGCCAGCTCGGCCGCCTCATTGGCCCGCGCGATCTCCACGCGGTCGCCGATCACCTGCTCGTCCTTGAGCTGGCCGCGCGTGTAATGGTCCTCCGGCACAAACCGGCGCTCGCGGATATCCGCCTCCAGACCAAGACGCTCGCAAAATTCTTTCTGGAAAGCCGCCCAGCGGATATCCCAATTATCGGCCTCACCGACAAAATGCCGGTCGCCCTTGCTCACAAAATCCGGGTTCATCGCGCGGGCCTTCTTCCCAAACCCGTCGCCGGCCAGCGTACGCGTGCTGATGAGCAAATGCGCGTGCGGGTTATTCTCCTCCCGGTGGATCGCCCACTCCACTACCACACCATGTTTCTGCGGGTCGATCTCTTTGGCGATGAACGCCAACAGCAGCTCCCGGCGCTGCTCGTCTGATCCCTCGCGCGGCAGGGCGATGGTAAAATGTTTGGCGACCTGGCCGCCCTTCTTCCAGCGCAGCTCGCCGGTCGCCCGGTCTATTGTCTGCTCGGCCCGCTCCGCCTCGCGCCAAACCCGCGCCGCGTCCGCTGCCCATTCCGGCGCGCCGGCCGGGAGAATGAGGCCGGTGGATTCCAGCTCGTCGGCGCGATGGGTAAAATTGAACCGTTCGCCATTCTGGTCGATCCGGGCATCACGGGCGATGTAGGCGGACAGGCCGGTGGCGCTGCTGCCACCGCCGGCCTTTACAATCTCGGCGCGGATGAAACGGCTGGCCAAAGGACGAGGGTCTCCGAGGTAATGGTGATTTTAGGCACCAGAAAAACGGCTGTTCCTGTGCTTTTCCCTACCACCTACATTTTGCTCTTGCAAAATGTATATTGAGCCTAGTTGTCTCCTTCTTAACTTGCTTCTGGGCCGTGAAACCGCAAAACATACGCGCAACTATAGCGATGTCGATGACAAAGCAGGAGTTACAAATGGCGGGATTCGATGAGTCGGCACTCAAACGATTAGAGGAGCTGGTCAGCAAATCGAAGGCTGGACCTAAACTGCCACCTGTCGAGGCGCTGGAGCTGAAGGAGCTAAAGCTCCTCAAATCGGCGGCGGAGATCGCCAAGGGCCGGGCAGAAATTGAAGTGGCTAAGCGCAAGATGAAGGACCGGGAAAAATACCGGGTCGGCGGCCTGGCCGTTGAGGCAGGGCTCGGCGCCTGGTCGGACGATGATTTGAAAGCTGCTTTCGCCACCCTGGTGGCGCGGGGCAATCTGGCTGGCGCTACACATAATGGCGGTGAGCCGGTGGAAGGTCCGGCTGTAAACCAGGCCGATGGTCATGCCGATGTGCCGGCCGAAAACGCCAGCGGCGAACGGCTGCTGTAGATCGCCAAAACCCCGATCATGAGGCCGCGCCATGGTTGAAGAAACCGGCAAACCTAAGACGGATGAACAACGCCGGGACCGCGAGGCGTCCGAATACTGGGCGCGGGTGAGCGCCAAGGGCGGCGGTGGCAGCGATGGGCCGGAACAGTACGGGCGGCAACCAAGGCAAACCGAGATGGCAGAAAGCATCCCTTCCCTACCTGGCGTCGATCCCAACGAAATTGATCCGCTCGTCATCATCACGGCGGGGCTGCGCGCAAACGCTGAGGCCGTGAAGGAAGGGACGGCGGAGGCCAAGGCCACGCGGCGGGAGATCGCGGCCAGTGATCGCCGTACCGAGCAACAACTCGAAACCCTGAAAAAATACGTCCTGGATAACACCACCGCGATTGGGGCGTTCACCCACAGCGAGCAAATGCTCGCCAATGCCGAGATCGCCAAATATTGGTGGGGCGTCGGTGGCTTTGTCGCCGGGTTGGTGGTTCTGGAAGCCGGCCAGCTCCTCTGGCTCCATTTCTTCGGGTGAGCCCGAAGCCCTGACGGACCTTCTTCCCCTTGAGCCTCTTTACGGTGGTGCCACCACCCCAGGCCGTGAACGCCAGAGCGAGCGCAGAGCGGGAGCCGCGTAGCGCGGCCCGAAGGGCCGTCTGGCGCTGCCCAGGACCGTGACACGTGAAATCGAGACACAAATTTCCAAGGGCCGTTTTGCCCCTGGCCGTGCCACATCTGCGGCCCTTTAGGGCCGCCACTCAAAAACCGAAATCGCTGCGCGATTTACCGCATCTTGCTGTCTTCTTTGCTCTCCATGGCGGTTTTCAGCTTGGAAAGAGCCCTGGCGAGACCGTCTTTGGGGTGAGGCGCATCGGTAGAAAGATATGAAAAATCTTGAGTCTGGGTTCTAGGGGGATTTTCCGACTTAGATGATGAACCAAAGGAAGAAGCCCCGGCGGTGTCTTCACCACGGCCCTGGGCGCACGGGAGCGGGTCGCGGAACGTATAGGCGTTGCTGGTGCGGATCAGCCGCGAGCGCAGCGCCATCTTTCCAAAGAGATCCAGCTCGCGGAACTGCACCCGGATCAGCCGGTTTACCCAGGTGAGGATCTCCGCCGCCTCCAGCGCCCGGATCGCCTCATAAACCGTGTCACGGCAGCACTGCGCACGGGCTGCGAGGGTCTCGTAACTCGGGAAGCAGCGACCGTCCCGGCTGTTGTGAAAGCCCCAGAGCAACGCCTCCAGCACCTCCAGCGTGGCCCGCGTCAACGGCCCCCGGTGTTGGCCCGGCCGCCTGTGCCGCGCCGACCAGGCGCGGGCGTAAACCATGATCCGCGCCTTGGCGTTCCGGTCCAGGGGTTGCCCCCCTCCATGCCCGAAAACCTTCTCGCGCCGCCGGCGGAAACCCGCCGGCAATGCCGCTATCCCATCCATAAAAATCTCCGTCGGGTTGCGAGCAACCCGCCGAGCTGGCCGGAAATCGGCACAAGTCCGCCCGTGGCAAGAAATGTCTTGCAAAAGACGGAAAGGTGAGGGAAAACCTGTTTACCAGACTGATCTTCCCGGCCTCTGCCGGTATGCACGGCCCGCCTCCTCGGCGGGTTTTGCTATTTCTGGGCTATGATCTCCAAGCCAGAAGGTTGATCCCACACGACAGCGACCATCGCCGCCATGCCCCAAAGACGGCAGCGCGAATCGCGCGCCGCCCCAGGTAAGGCGCATTCCGTAGCAGCTAAACCCGAATGTCCAGAAATTTCAGCTTTGTGGCGCCGTGGGGGATGTGGGGGATATGACCCCAACATAAATCAGCACACAAACACTTCAATGTGCTTGTGTGCTGACACATTTAAGTGCTTGATTATCTAAGTGCTTGCCTTTTATTATCCAGACACATTAATGTGTCTGGATTCAGACACTTCGAGGTGCTGGCGTGAAGACAATTGCCGTTATTAGCCAAAAAGGCGGGGCCGGGAAAACTACCTTGGCCGTCCATCTGGCCGTCGCTGCCGAGCAATCCGGCATCCCTACCGTTCTAATCGACGTTGACCCGCAGGGGTCTAGCCGCGTGTGGGCCGAACAGAGAGGGGGAAATGTGCCGGAAGTCCTGTCAGATCATGCTAAGCAGCTTCCGGCATTGATCGAGAAAGCAAGGAAAGCCGGGGCAGGGCTGGTAATTGTCGATACCGCCCCAAACGCCGATCAGGCCGCACTGACGGCCGCCCGTGCTGCCGATCTAATCGTCATTCCATGTCGCCCCTCCCTGTACGATCTTGCTGCCATCGTCGCGAGCGTGGACCTCTCGGCAATCGCAAAGAAGCAGCATGTCGCGGTGATTAACGCCGCTCCGGTGCAGGGTGATATGGGCCAAGACGCTCGAACGAATCTCATAGGCCAGTCCATCAACGTCTCACCTATCATCGTTCATCAGCGCGCGGCTTTCAGCAACTCTGCACTGACCGGCCAAGCCGCGCAGGAATATGAGGCGCGCGGTAAGGCCGCAACGGAAATCAGAGAGCTTTTCATGGACTTAGCAGGCCGCGTCGGCTTGCCGATCCCTGAAATGATGAAGGTAGGGGGTTAATCCATGGCCAAAAAACCCAGTTTTTCAAATGTCATGGCCCTGCAGCGCAAGCCTATGATGCTTGAGGGAACCAATACATCGGCAGATGCTCAAGCCAACATCGGTCTACCGGCGGAGAGTGAGCCGCCGGCGGAGCAGTCAGCGCTCAAGCGCGCTACGCCTAAAGCACCCACGAATGGCGCCAGTAGCCGGCCAGGCGTACGGGGCGACCAAGAGGACCGTCGCCCCATTCGGCGCGGAAAACGGGCGCTTACGTTCTGGGTTAATGCCGAAGCACATAAACAGTTCAAGGTTCTCTGCGCCACGGAAGACCGACCAGGCCAAGAGCTTTTAGAAATGGCTCTCGACAATCTTTTTGCTCAGTTTGGCAAGCACCGCATCACGCGGGAGCATTGATGATATACGCACAACAATTAGAGGGATATCGCTAAAATCATGCCAACGATAAGCATTTTTTACGGCATCCTCGTCCAAATGTTTTTTGACGATCATGCGCCGCCGCATTTTCACGTTCGCTACGCCGAATACAGGGCGCAAATAAATATCCAGACTTTGGAGATAATTGAGGGTAATCTACCCCGGACAGCGCTTTCCCTGGTGCGTCAATGGGCAACGGAGCACCAGGCCGAGCTTGTGGAGAATTGGACGTTATGTGTGCAGATGCAGTCACCAAAGAAGATCGCACCCCTACCCTGATACCCCCGTTTCAGGCAACGGCCCCTTGGGATGTGCGCGACGTCGTGCCGTTGCCGGGCTACCGCTTAGCCGTGCGTTTCATTGATGGGACAGCCGGGATTGTGGACCTCTCGGCCCGAGTCGTCTCGCCGAAGGCCGGCGTGTTTGCCCAGCTCCGCGACCCAGACGCCTTCGCTCAGGTTTATATCGAGTATGGGGCGGTCACTTGGCCGGGCGAAATCGATCTCGCCCCGGACGCCATGCACGACGAAATTAAGGCGCATGGTGAATGGAAAATCCAATAGCCACGGATTTGGTCCAGCGTCCTCTATTAATGAAGAGGTCCAGGGTCGTCATACGCCCCACGGCGCAGCTATGCGGTCAACCCCGCTCGCCATGCTCGCCGTCGAAACGCCGGCTGCGCGTGGCTCCGCGCACTTCGGGCCGCTTCGCAGGGGTTTGACCGCGCCGCTTTGTGGGGCCTTTTGGCGTTGCCGGGGCGAAGGACGCCCCGCAATGTCAGCCCGCCTCCGGCGGGCCGAACAAAGGACGAGGAGAAAGCGGTCGCAGCTCTTGCACGAAAGCCGTAGACCAGGGCATGTTTTTCAAAATCGTGATGGGAGTGCTGAATGTTTCATCTGTCGTTACCCGTAACAGCTTTTTCGGATTGCATTGCTTTCTACCGCGACTGTTTTGACGCACGCATCGTCATGCTCAACGATGAGGCTGCAAATTTATACGTGTTTGGGGGTCAGCTGACGTTGCACCACCGGCCGAACAGCTCGATTGAACTGCCACAGCGCCGCGAGATGCATTTCGGTCACGTAGTGTCGGACGACGTATGGTTCGCTGTCCGAGATCGGGTACAAGCATCTTCGCAAACGGTATTAAGGTGTGTTGAACCAATGGATGGAGGGCGCGTGCGGGGGAAACTGCTCGTTGTCGATCCGAGCGGTAACATCGTGGAGATTAATAGTGGACTTCCGCCCGACGGACACTGCTGATCGTCGGTTTGACCTGAACGGATACTTTCGCAGCCAACGTACCCCAAGCGGTATAAAAACACCCACCTGGAGGCCCCGTGCCGAGGTTCAAATTATACCCGAAGTCCATTTGGTGCTTATCAGGGATGACCAAATCTTGATGCTCCGCAGATTTAACACCGGGTACGAAGATGGGAATTACAGCATTGTCGCCGGGCACGTCGATGGTGATGAAACATTCGCCACAGCAATGGCACGGGAAGCCTCCGAAGAAGCTGGTCTGAAAATACATCCGAGCGAGATGAAGCTCGCGCATACGATGCACCGGAAGGCAGAAGAAGAGCGGCTTTCTCTTTTCTTCCGCCCAGAAAAATGGTCGGGCGAACCGATCAACAGAGAGCCGCGCAAGTGCGATGTAAGAGAGCCGATCCTGATTCGTGGTGTCGTCTGCATGCCCTGCTTCCCTACACCCTGATTCTCTCGACCTCATCGAGGCTGATTTCATCATGGCGGCGGTCGTAGAGCTGGGTGGTGCGGGTGCTAGCATGATTGGCCATGACCGCGGCGTTCTCCAGCGTGCCACCATTTTTCAAATAGGAGGTGATCCCGGTCGCCCTAAAACTGTGATTTCCCACCTTGGTCTCAATGCCGGCGGCAGCCGCACGCCGGCCGATCATGGCGTAGGCGTTGGCCTGGGGCAGGGTGGTCCGCGTCAGCTTGCCGGTCCCTCGGCCGACGGTCCGGAACAGCGGCCCCTTGGCATCGGCGGCCAGGCCAGCGCCTTCGATATAGGCGTGCAAATAGGTCTCCAGATTATGGTGGCAGGGCATCTCATGCTGCTTGCCGCCCTTTTCCCGCAATCTCACCCATAGCCTGCGCTTTTGCGTAAAAACGTCCTCGACCTTCATCCCCAGCGCCGCGCCGATACGCGCGAAGGAATAAACCATCAGCCCGATCAGCGCCCGGTCGCGCAGGCCCGCCGGCACCGTCACATCGATGCTGTCCAGCAAGGCGCGCGCCTCTTCCGGCTCCAGCACCGGGGTCTTGCCGGATTTCACGACGTGGCGCGGGCCGCGTACCGACGCGGCCGGATTCACCGGCACGATCTGGCCGGTCACCAGCCAGTCGAATAAATGCCGCACGGCCGCCAGGCGCTGCTTCGCAGTCGGCGCCGCATGCTCTCGGGTCTGCAGCTCCAGCCAGGCCGCGACGTGCAAAGGCTGCACCTGGATAATTGAACCCACGCCGGCCTGCTCACACCAGGTCAGAAAATCCGCCACGGCGCGACTATAGGCCCGCCGCGTGTGCGGATTGCGGATATTGACGGCAAAAAATTCCAGAAAACGATGCGCGGCACGATCCCCGGCATCGGCAACCAACGCCGGAACAATCGTCTTGGCATGACCAAGGGCAAGCAGGGCAGGGGGCGACCCCGGCGACGCGATGGCCGGAACAATCATGGCAGCACTTTCCGCCAAAGGGCCGGAGCCGGACGAGGCGCGGTGCCCAGCTTTTGAAAACGCTCCACCACCTCGTCATGCGAAATACCCGGCCTGGGATCGTCCATGGCCGCCTGGCACAGGCGGCGGAACAGCTCGTCCCGGAGATCAGTGTGCGGCTCCAACTCCTGATGTTCGCCGAGAATCACGAAAACCGCTTCGGCCGGATCAACAAAATGCCCGCGCTCTACATGGTCGAGCAGCCAATCGGCCAGGTCTGGCGGCAGATAGGCTTCAAAGCGCAGGCCGCCAGCGCGCGCCTGGTCGCGTAGGCTCTTGGCCTGGGCTTTGTTCGCGGCGGCTGTCTTTGGGTCGGGCCAGATGTCGTCGTCGGGCATGGGACCTCCTGGCTCCCTATTTAGCGTGATTTATATATAAGATAAAGGACATTATCATATATATCGCCGGGTACACTTCCCCCGCCATTGTCTGATAGCTTTTCAGAACCTACCCTATACACACGTAATTTAGCCTTCACGGAGTTAGCTATGAAAAGCTTATCGGAGGTCGCGACCGGCATCGCCACCGGCTTCACAAAAGCTGGTTGCACCGGAACACTCCACGCCGTGGCGTTGTCCTCCGGCCTGGAAATTTTCGTGGATTCCGACACGCAAGTGCTCATGGCCTCGACATTCAAGCCTATCGTCGCGCTGGAATTCTATGCCCAGGTCCAGTCCGGCGAGCTTGATCCCACCAGCACAATCGAACTCGCCCCTGGCCGGGCCACGCCCGGCCCAACCGGGATTTCGAACTTCCGTGATCCGGTTCGGATGTCTCTGCGCGACCTCGCCTATCTGGCACTGACAATTAGCGACAACGCAGCCACCGACGCCCTCATTGGCGCGGCCAGCCTGAACCGCATCAACGCACGCGCCAAAGCGTGCGGCTGCCACGCGACAATCATCGAGAGTGATCTTGCGGCCATGCTGGATACAATGGCCGCTGAATTGGGCTTTAGCTCCTACGCGACACTTGTCGAGGCCCAATCTGGCAAGTTTGGAGATCAAGCTCGGCTGCGCAGCACTGATCCCAAGCTGGTAGATGCCGTCACAGCCCTTGATCCTCAGCGCGGCTCGCGAACAACTGCCCGCGACATGACAAAGTTCCTCACCGCCGTGT
>JAMFRO010000035.1 GCA_026224825.1 bacterium
ATCTGTGCCTCAAACATCGCGCGGCCTTGCTCGCTCAAAGCCCCCTGTGCGTTCATCGAGCCGACCAGAATCCGCAACCCCTCAAGGAAACTCTCCTCGCCGAAGTTTTCAAGAGACGTGGCCGCGCGCGCCCGCTCAAGAAGCGCCGCTACATGGTCCATTGGAGCGTTCCCCGTGTTGTTTCGTCTTTTAACGAATTAAACTATTCGCTGAGAGTTTTTCGTTATCCATGGAACTTGACGCCCTCCACCGCAGCGATCAAGCCGGGACGCTCGGATTATGGCCGGATTCCGCAAACAGGCATTTTTCTACTGCTGCGCACGTGTCTATGATCTATGAGACCTTGGCATAAGACGGAGGCGCAGACATGGAAGCGGGAAAAGGCGCCATCAGCGCGCTCGAAACGTTCACGGTGGAACACAGTCTTGTTTTCGCCGGCGGGGTCGTGGAGGTGCATCAGTTCAACTGGGAATGCCCGACCCAGGATATTTGGACAGGCGAGCAATATGTGCTGGACCTGCCGCTGTCACGGCGCCCGGGGACCAGCCAGGCGGCTTATCTGGACACTGGCACCTGCGTCGGGCGGGATCTCAGGCGCATCATGTTTGTGCCACCGGGTCGGTTGGTCCGTTCCGGCTGCGGCGAGGGGCGGCACCGCGCGTTGCTGTGCCAGCTGGATCGGGACATGATAGACGGGCTATTGGGCCACCCCCCAGCCTGGAACGAAACCCGGCTGGCGGAAGGGCTGAGCCTCAATTGCCCCGAGATCGAATGGCTGTTGCTGAAAATCTATCGGGAACTGCGCGATGGCGGCTTCGCAATGCGGCTGATGGTTGAGCGGCTGGCTGGCGCGGTTGCCATCGCCTTGATCCGCCACTTCGGGCTGGACGCTGCGGCACCCCGCCATGCCGGCGGCCTTGCCCCCCGGCGTTTGAAACTCATTTACGAGCGACTGCAATCCGACCAGCCGGCGCCGGATCGCGCCGAGCTTGCCGAGCTATGTGGCATTTCAATGCGGCAGTTATGCCGCGCGGTGAAGGTGGAGACGGGCCTGACCGTGGCCAAGCTTGCGGAGCAGTCCGTGATGGAGCGGGCGCGGGTGCTGCTGGCCGAGCGCAACATGGGCGTGGCCGAGGTGGCGCTCAGTCTGGGCTTCTCCAGCTCCAGCACATTCTCTCATGCTTTCCGGCGTGCCACCGGCATGCGGCCGGGCGAGGTGCCGCGCCAGTTGGCTGGCGAATCCGCGGCAAAAAGGCCAGAATTTTCAAATCCTGCCATAATGCGATTGAGCGCCGTACCGCTTGATTGACACTGTTCCGTGGCCGCCGATAAATCCCCCAATTGAGTAGAGAAAAATGACGCATTGGCCGTGCCTGTGCAGTCCAAGGAGGAAAAATGGCGATCGATTTCAGTGGCGGCCTTGATGCGTCGCGCGATAACGTCCTGACCGAACGTCCCGAGACTGCGGGGATGCGGGATGCGGTCAACATGTGGATCTGGGATGATCGCGGCGAGGTCGGCTTTCCCCGCGTTGCTGCCGAGGCCGTTGCCGAGCATTGGGACAACAATGAGATGAATTTGAATCTCACCTTCGGCGATGGCCGCGTCTTGCGCAATTGGGAGAACGGCCCGGCGCATGACACGATGGGGCCAAACGGCGCAGGCAGCAATTTTGGCGCAGGCCCAATACGGTTCGAAACAATCGAACCCTATCGGCGCTACCGCGCCAGTTTCAACGGCACCGTGCTGGACACGCGTTTTGACGCACTGGCCTGGGGGCCTGCGGATACCAAGCGCGCAGCGCTGGAATATGAGGTGGAGTGCGAAACGGCTGTACCTCCTTGGGTGCAGGGCACGATGTCCGAGGAAGCGCGGCGTCTTCTGGCACCCGATTCCATCGAAGGTCAGTTCATGGGTGGCGACCGGTTCGAGCAGTTGATGCGCGTGAGCGGACGGGTGAAAGTAGATGGCGAGGAGCGGAAGTTTACCGGTGCCGGCCTGCGCGTGCGGCGCCTGGGCGTACGGCGTTTTGCCGATTTCTGGGGCCATTGCTGGCAGTCGGCTTTATTCCCCAGCGGCCGCGGTTTCGGCAGCAATGTTTTTCCGCCGCGCCCGGATGGCGAACCGAGCTATAACGAGGCATATCTTTACCTCGGCGATGGCG
>JAMFRO010000036.1 GCA_026224825.1 bacterium
CGCGGCCCTATGCCGCGTCCACGTAATCCGGCTCATCCGCCTGCGCTTCCGATACCGGTTGAAATTTGCTCATGAATTCCAGAGCGTCGCTTGCTTTTGCAGCGGCGGTGAGGATGGCCTTGTTGTCCCGCTTGAGAACGGTTAGCCAGTGAGCAATATAGGGGGCATGATCCTCGCGGATGGCCGGGATCAGGCCGAGTTCTGCCATGGTGAAGGCCGCGCCAAGTTCGGCGACCAATTCCTCCATGCTGTAGCCTTCATCACCCCAGCGCACGGTCCCGAAATCGCGCGCGAGGCGCGAGGGGTGGCTGGTCCAGTGACATGTCTCATGGGCTCTCGTGCTCAGATACGCCTGAGCGGAATGAAACTTGTCGCGGTCTGGCAATTCTATCCGGTCCAGGCTGGGACTGTAGAACGCCTTGTCGCCACGATGCAGAATTTCAACGGGGATTGCCTCGAACCATTTCAACGCATCGCCGTGGCTGTTCCAATCCTTTTCATCGGTCACGACTGCCGGTACGGCGGTTCTCTTTACGAATTTCTCCGGAAGGTTCTCGATCTGCTCGGCATTAAAGACGGTGTATGATTTCAGAAACCCGAAGCTGCGCTCGATATCTTCACCCGCCTCGTTCGTTTCTGACTTGATGACGCGGTTCGTATAGACGATCTGGGTTCCCTTCTCGCCCTTGCTGACATTGCCGCCATATTCGAGCGCCTGCTTGAAGGTCATCCAAAAGGGAGACGAAAACCCGGCCTCCTCGGCTCTGCCCCACAAGATAAGAATATTGATGCCGCGATAACGTGCGCCGCCATGACGTCGTGGCATGACGGGACCGCCCGCCCCTGCCCACGGCCTCGTCCAGGGCATCGTGCCCTTTTCCAACTCGGCGATGATCGCCTGCGTGACCCGCTCGCAAATATCCTGAGATTTCATTTTGCCCCGCTCCTTTTTGCTGGCTGGCTTCCCTGAATTGCCTCCAAGAAAGCGCGCTGCTTTCTTGGAACGCCCCCCGGCGAGGGCGGGGGAGGCATTGGCAAGGGCGAGCGCTGGGGAGGGGAATCACCCGGCCTGCACGGAGCGGAGCGCAGCGTAGTGGAGGAAGGTTGGGGATACCCCGGCGCCTCGGGAGCGAAGCGACGCACCCTTGCCAATGGCAGGGGGCAGAGCCCCCTCGATCTGGCCGCTCGGGAGGAGCGGGCTGCAGGGATGTTTTGTCGCGCAAAATCATCCGGGTGACTCGGGACTCGGAACCGTCGGGTTAGGGTGAGAGGATGTGTACCGTCGTCTTTCTTCCGAATGGCGGCGCATTATGGATCTAAGCGGCTATTCTGACCAAACCGGCCTTGTACCCGCGCTTCATGGGACCACCCGGACGATAAGCCAAACTTCAAAGTAGGTAGGCTATTCGGCGTGATCGGCATCATCTTCTCACCGATGCTTCCGAAAATTGACGTTTCGCCGAAGATGAACCTACCGGTGGCTCTTTGCCTGGTCGCCGCGGCGGTGCTGGTTGCAACTGGCCTGGTGAGCAACTGGCGTTTGACGCGAATTCGAGGCATACTGTAGCTCTTTGGCAATTCAACAAAAGGATTGCCCAGTCATGTCGAAAGCCTTCATCGCCGCTACCATTCAAAGCTCCGCTGAAATTACCGGCGTTGCCGCAACCCAAACCGCGGCCGATCTGATCGAGGCGATCGTCAAAGAAATCAAAAAGACAGGCAAGTTCACACTGCCAAGCTTTGGGACGTTCACCGTGGCAAAGACCAAAGCGCGCAAGGGCGTGAACCCGCGCACGGGTGAGTCCATCAAGATCAAGGCCGGCAAGACCGTGCGTTTCAAGGCTGCGCCGAATTTGAAATCAGCGGTATAATCAAAACCTACGGGAGACCGTATAGGTATAATAAATGGGTCCAGGAAAACCTTAACCCGTTTATTTATGGCGCTAAGCCGTTTCCGAGTCGCGCAAAATGTCTGATAAGACTCGGCCCAAGTTATCCCTAGATTGGCCGGGGACTCTGGCTTTCTGTGGATAATTTTTCGTCTCAATCCACAGCCACTCTGAGGACTTTAGCTTCCGCTTTTGAGGACTCTGCCTGCCAAAAACCGAGTCGATCGGGGTTTTCCCGTGGACTCTGGGGCGACCAGAACTAATAAGGAAAAAACTAATATCCTACTAATAGCCTGGAAGCCAAAGTCCTCGTTGATTTATTTCGAAGACTTGTGCTGATTAGAGAAAGATTGCTCATGAGGGGTCCGGGTTGTGGGTGAAGTCCACCAACTAATTCTCGATATCGGTGTTGATGGCGCAAGGCAGCTTGCAGCCGACAAGGTCGGCAGGCAATGCGTTGATGCAGCGTTCTCAGTCATGTCTGACGAGAACTTCGATATCGGAATCACGCATGCTGGCTTCGCCATCACTGCCTTGCCCCACAAACCTTTCCTTGATCGGGTCTGGGAACGCTCCGGCGGCAAAAACGGCGAAATCACCCTCCGCATTGAGTCCGGCGCAAACCGGAATGGCGACCTGGTTGGCATCCCAAGCGGGGCAATCGCCCGCCTGATCCTTTTCCATCTGTCCAGCGAAGCCTATGTGAATAACAGCCGGATCGTCGAGCTTGGTTCATCAATGAGAGCCTTTCTGTCGCGCATGGGGATCTCCCCGGGCGGCAAGACCCTAAAGATCGTCCGTGAGCAGTCCCGCCGAATTGCCTTATGCCGCCTGACGTTTTTCAATGAAGGCAAGAAGAATACAATGGTTTCGAACGGCAGCTTCGTTCGGAATGCCATCCTGGGAAACACACAGGACGAGACCACACCATTCTGGCAAGACACTGTTGAACTTGACGAGGGTTTCTTCAATTCTCTGAAGGATCACCCCCTGCCCCTCCGTGAAACCGCCATCAGGCAGCTGTCGAACAAGTCCCTGGCGCTTGATATCTACGTCTACCTGGCTTACCGGCTGCACGTCCTGCAAAAGCCAACCCCAGTCTCATGGGCGGCGCTGTACGCCCAGTTCGGTGGTGGCGTGAAAGAGAAGAAGGTCTTCGTAAATGGCTTCAAGGAGCCCCTGGCGCTGGCCCTGTCGGCCTACCCGGAAGCCAAGGTCGAGATATCCGAGACTGGTCTGCTCCTCCACCCGTCCGACAGCCCCGTGCCAAAAACGCCGATCCGCGGTAACCGCGTTGCGTCTTTCCGCAGCAGTGGTGGCCTGACATTGATCGGCGGGGCGTCTGACTGACGGCCAGAAGCCAACCAGGAAGCCAGAGTCCACACCAAGGCCGGGCGATAACCCCGGCCTTTTTGTTGCCGCCGGCCGGAGGGACATGCTCGGAAGCCAGAGTCCTCGGTTCGACCGGCGGCATCTGAGCTAGCCTGGCGAGATGCCGTCATTTTCGAGGCAAAATCAGCTTGATTTACATATAAAACAATGGATTGCGGACGATATTGGAGGTGCTGTGGCACTGTCGGCCGGAGGGAAGCCTAAGTCCTCGATTTTGAGAGACTCGCTGCATTTTAAACGAGTCTCACCATCAATAAGGAAGCCAGAGTCCTCACCTCACAACTGAATAAGGTCTCTGGTCGCTGATTTTGGCATAAAAAATTGCAGTTTCAGCCGATTAGGGCCTCAAAGCCCGGCGGAATCGGCAAAATCTCATTTAACGCCTCCCGGTGAAATCCGCCTGTGGACTCTGGCTGCCGGGAAACACCTCAGACGGATTTCAAAGGGGCACGGGCCGACGGCTTGCCTGCTGCGACCAAGCGTAGCACCAAGAATACTCAAAACGACGTTAGTCGGCGAGCTCGAACCGGTGAAGGATCGAACAAGAGGATTTATTATAAGCTACCCATTACGAGCAAGGTCATCCCCTGCTCGCCTGACATAGCTACGGACTGGGACTCAGATGTGGCGCTTGGTTGGGGTGGTCCCGGCGGTCACAGCGGATTTCGCCATCCGTTGGAGCAGGAACTTCTTTTCCGCGGTTCGGCGACCGCCTTTGTTTCGTAGCTGCTCGTCGGTAGGCAAAGCGACGCCCTGATCAGCGAGCACCTTCCGGCGCTCCTGAATCGTAGCCTGCAGCTCGACCAAATTAAACCGGCGGACCATCGGGGCGTTCAACCAAATAGAAGTGACAGATCACCGCCATCTTCGGTGACCCTGCGCGTAAGATAGTCATGATCAATCTCGCTTGCCAATTGGAAAAGAAGGCGGGCCTGCTCCACCAGCTCGTGATGGCTCTTTCCATCCTGGGCGGCGAACTGGCTCAGGCGGTCAGCAATTAGGTCTTCCCACGCCGGCAACGTAAGTTCGCTATCCGGCTTCAACTCGAGAGCAATTCCCTTCGACTTGTCGGATCTTCCATCAAAAAGCGGGCCGGTGACCAGTTGCCAGCCCAGATCCGGATGATCTGCGTGCATCCAGCCGACATGCAACATAGATCCAGCCCGCCCCTGCCCTTTTTCATCTTGGAAGCCGTGCTTCAGCAGGATCTCCCGGAAAACGGTCTCATTGGCCGCGACCAAGTCGAAATCGCCGGAATGAAAGGCGCCGTCCGTCAGAATGACGACAGACGCGCCGCCGACAAGCCAAGCCCGGTCACCGCCGCAGGCCTGACGATACTCAAGGCAGACCTGGCCAAGCAGCTCCATGGCCTGAATATAACTCGGAGGCAAAGGCATTCAGGCATACTCGCATGGGGCAGGACGGATGCGGGAACGGACAAGAAATCCCGTATGCATCGTCATTTCATAATGACGCAATTCTGTAATGATGAAATTACTTTCCTTTGTTGTACTTCTTGACCCATTCTTCAAGCAGGCCCTGCATCAGCATCGAGAAGTCGCGCTTATCGCGTGTGCTGCGGAGGATATTCACGGCCTGAAACTGGTCCTCATGACGAAGCAGGACGGAGAACTGTTTCCAGTCTTTGTCCGTCCTCTTTCCGGCTGGCCGGCCAGGCTGCCGCTTTTCAGCAGCGAAAGTTGACCCCTGCCCTGCCCTTGCCTGGACCGGCCGGATCGGTTCGGGGATTGGCGCCGATGCCGGTGGATTGTCGTGCCTGACGGGTTGGGGAGCTGTCGCTAGCTCGGCCGTCTCCTCGTGCTCAATCCGGTCATCGGGCTCATTTGCCGGCAACGGGCCCTCGGCCGCCTGCTTAAACAATCCCTGGAATTTTGAAGGCTTCGGACTAGCCGACATTTTCAGTTGTCCCCTGCTTGGCCGCGGCAATCATCTCTTTGCCTGCCGCGGCATATGCTTCCCAGGCTCGCTTGGCTCGCGGATCACCCTGAACGGCGAAGACTGGTACCCCCTCAGAGGCGGCCTTCTCGAAGCTTTTCAGTCGGGGAATTTCCGCCTGGAAAGTTGGGATGCCCTCCGATTCCAACACGGCACGCAACTGCGGTCCGTCTTGCTCAGGCGCCGGTGGCACCTTCGTCATCAGCACCCGATACTTGTTCGGCGCCAGTTTCCGAGCAGCCTCCAAGGTGAGGATCAGCGCATCCGTATCCAGGCTCGCCGGCACTGACGGGATGACCAGCAGGTCGCACCCTTTTGCCAACGCCTCAAAGTCTGCTGATCCCGGGCGAGCCTCGGTATCGATGACGATGTGAGTGAAGTTGCGAGCCTGATAGACCCCCTCCTTCTCGTCTGCGATTTTGAAGGGGAACGAGCCTCGGCTGGCCCAGCGGCTGGCCGACCGATTTGGGTCGCCGTCGATTAACAAGGTGGGCGCCAGCTCCTGGAGAAAGGCCGCGAGGTGAACCGCGGTCGTGGTTTTGCCGACACCGCCTTTGTAGCTCGCCACTGTGATGATCATGATGAAATTTCACCCTTTTGGAATTTCAGAATTTCGGAGTTTTGAATAGATGAAATGTCGTATGCATGTAAATACGAAAGGATGAAATTTCACGGTTTTATCATTCTATAGTTTTGTCCGGCCACAATTCTGTCAATACATAATTTCATACTTTCAAAAACACAGTTGTGCTGGACGAATATATTTATATAATTTCACACTTACAAAATTATATCATTTTGTCAGTTTGAAGTGGCGCCGACTCGTCCATCTGACTTACATAAGTATGAAATTACATAATGTCGTATTTACATAATTTCATGGTTTTATCCGCCTGCATTGGTGGATGGCACGGCCTGACTCTGCCGAGCATAATTTTATCGTTTTGTACTGCTGTAGTTTTGGCATTTCAAAACTACAGATCGGCAGCTTTGTTCCGCCTGAACTTTTGCCGCTTTATATTTACATACTCATAAAATTACGATTGCCCTGAAAGGGCAGAACGGCCAAATCAGCCCCGCGGCAACTCCCACTCGAATACCGGCCTCGGGGGAACAATGACCAGTCTTAGAGTACGCCGCCGAGCGGATGCCGCTCGAACAGATCCCCAAATTCGAGATACTCGCCGAGTACGTCAAAACTCTTGTGCCGGCCGAGCCGTTTGAGATCGGCGGGATGGACACCGCGTTCCATGCCGGTGGTGAGCGCGCCGCGCTTGAGGCTATGCCCACCAAAATCCCGGCCGCCAAAACCGGCTTCCGTGGCGCGCGCCTGCACAATCGCGGCGACGGTCCAAGGCGTGATCGGCTGGGTGCCGATGCGGGGCAGGGCAGGGGGCTCACCGTCGGGGGGGGCGGGCGGCCGGGTTAGCTTGGGCAGCCAGATGCGCCGGAACACCGGCCCGGCGGTGATCCCGGCCGCGTCCAGCCAGGCTGTCAGCGCGCGCACGGGGCACAATTCGGTGTGGCCATAGGGCAGGGGCACGATCACCGCGTCGGTCTGCGAGCCTTTCGTTTGGTGTAGCGTGAGGCGCAGTCCGCGTTCGGTCTTCTCCAGCTGCTCGACCCGGATCGCCGCCAGCTCCGACCGGCGCAGCGCCCCGGCAAAACCGGTCAGGAGCAGGGCACGATCGCGCAATCCGCGTAAATCACTGGGGATGGGTGCCAGAATCTGGCGCAAAATGCCGGCAGTGGCCGCCACTTTTTTGCGCGGTGTCTGGCCCAGGCGGGCAGCCTGGCGAGAGATGCCGGCCAGTGTCTCGGACACAGCGACGTCGTCGGTCGGCACGGCACAGCCGGCGGCCCGATGCAGATAGCGGATCGCGGCGCGGCGCAATTTCAACGTCTCGGGCGACAGGCCGCGGCCGCGCTCGCTGGCGAGGAAAGCAGCGACATCGGCGCCGGTGCCGGGCAAGGGGGGCAGGTTGCGTTTCAGGCACCAGGCGCACCAGGCCCGGACAGCGGCGCGATACGCCCGCCTGGTGTTCTCGGCTTTCGCCATACGGGCAAAAATTTCGGCGGCCTCGCGCTCGGCCGCGAGCGAGCCGTCGAACAGCGGGGCCTCGACATCGACCACCTCGTCGAACCATTTTTGCACGGCGGCAGAACCCTGACCCAGCGGCACCGGCGTGCGGATCAGCAGCGCGCCCGAAGCCGCACCGTCCTCTTCAGCGTCCGGTTCGCCCGGCAGCCCGAACGCATCGCGCTGAATGTCCGCGGTCAATGATTTTCGCCGACAGAGGATGCTAAGGATAGCAGGGCAGGGGGCTGACTGCCGCGGTTACGCATCGTCATCCGCAGCCGGCGCGACAAGCTGCGGCCGCCAGTCTTTTACGAGCTGCTCGAATTGTTCGCGCAGACCATAGGCGTCAGGGTAGCTTTGCCGCAGGGCGATCAGGCGCAAGACAGCCAAAATATCGTCGGAAATCGCCTTGTCGACCATCCAGAGGTCGCGAAAATCAAACCGGCCGCAGTCGTCGGCATTCCACCAGGCCAGCAGGAAGTCGGCGACGCGCTTTGCTTGGCCGGTATCGGACTGGGCGATGGCGAGCAGGCGGTTGAGGGCGGCGAGCGGTGGATCGATGTCGAGCACGGTCATTGCGGGGCCTTTTGGCGACGGAAATCGGCGGCCAAGCCCGCCTTGAGCGCATATTTCCACGTTGTGCGTCGTTTCGCAAGCTACCTTCGACAACTCCAATTATAGGAAGTAGGTTAAACACAGTGGCGGGGCAGGGGGCTCAAATGACCTAAATCTTCTTGTTTGACGTTATATGTCGCGTTCCCTAGTTCATGCGAATCGTTGCGCAGTCCCCCCTACCGCGTGATTTTGCCTTCTAGATGATGAGACTTCCCTGCCGTCATACTGCTCATCGTCATTCGAGCGTTTAATATCGGGCTCAAGAATATCCTTGCCAGGTCGGTCGGAGGGCATTACCTTATTAGGTAATTCAATCGGACTTATGCCATGGACATCACCAAAGACATTCAGCCGATGACGACGTTTCGCAATCATTCGGCGGAAATCATGCAGCATCTGAAGGACACCAAGCGGCCGGTCATCTTGACCGTGAACGGCAGGGCCGCGGCCGTGGTCCAGGATGCCGAGGCCTATCAGCGTCTCCTTGACCTTGCGGCTGAAGCAAGTGCTGCGGAAGGGATCAGGCAAGGACTCGAGGATGTCCGTGCCGGCCGCAGCCTGCCGGCGCGCCAGGTTTTTGATGAAATTCGTGGAGCGCATGGCATACCGCGTTGAGGTCACGGCCCGCGCGGCGCGGGATCTGAGGCGGATTTATCGGGACATCGAGGCGGATCATTCGGTTCAGGCCGCGGATTGGTTTAATGGCTTGCAATCATTGGTTCTCAGCCTTGAAGAGCATCCTTCGAGAGGCGCATTGGCCCCGGAAGACGGTAACCTCCGCCAAGTTCTGTATGGCAACAAGCCATACGTTTACAGGGTCATCTATTCGATCGATGAGTCAGGCGCGGTTGTCCGGGTGCTGCATATCCGCCACGGCGCACGGCAGAATTTTGCGCCGCCCGCCTCTCAATAAGGCCTTGCCTCGGCGGTCTGAAACTCATCGAGGAGGATTGTGAGCGCCTCGGCGGACAATTCCCGCAGCGCGAGGGCCAGTAAGGGGGCCCAACGGGGTACGGCAGCCCTGCCCCGGCACCATTTGTTGACTTGCCTGGGGCTGACACCGCTGAGGCGGGCAAAGCCGGCCTGACTGACGTCGGCTGAAGCCAGGATTGCGGCGAATTCGGTGCCCTGAAGGGTGTGCATAGGCTTCGGTATAGAACTCAGTTCCATATGAAAGACAAGCTGAACGCTCGGATTCTGTCGCAGAGGCGATCTATGCATGATAACCCCGCTTATCATGGATAGTATAATTATTCGGCTTGTCTTCGGCGCCGCGCGCCGCATAGACTCCCGGCATGACCCCCAATGATGGCCTTCCTCCGCCTGCCCTGACCGGTGACCTTCTCAGCCCGGCGCCGCAAACCGGCGTGCAACCGGCTGCGAATCTGACGGCGACAGGCCTGGCCGCGCTGGCGCAAGCCCAGGAATACGCTCGAAAATCATCAGCGCCGGCGACTTTACGGGCCTACAAGGCCGATTGGACGCATTACGCTGCCTGGTGCGCTGAAGCCGACTTTGTGCCGGTGCCGGCGGCCCCCGCGACGGTCGGCGCTTATCTGGCCAGCCTGGCGGAAACGCATGCGCCGACCACGATCCGCCGGCGCCTGGCGGCAATCGGTAAAATGCACCGGTTCAATGATCTGCCTTGGAATGCCGCACACCGCGACATCCAGGCGCCGCTGCAAGGGTTACTGCGTGAACACGGCCGCCCGGTGCAAAAGGCGGCGGCGCTGACGCTGGACATGCTGCGCGAGTTGGTCGCCACCTGCGACTTAAGCTGCCGCGGCCGGCGCGATCGCGCGCTGCTGTTGATCGGCTTTGCCGCGGCGCTGCGCCGCTCCGAACTGGTCGCCTTGCAGGTCGAGAATATTGCCGAGGTGGCGGGCGGTCTGCGGCTGCGGATTGCGCGCGCCAAAACCGACCAGGCGGGGCAAGGTGCAGAAATCGGGCTACCGCGCGGCAAGCACGCGGAGACCTGCCCGGTGCGCGCCTTTCATGACTGGCAGGCCGTTGCCAAACGCAAAGCCGGGCCTTTGTTCCGGCGCATCAGCACCGGCGATCGCATCGGCGATACCGCGATGCACCCAGATGCGGTGCAACGCATTTTGCGCCGCCGCGTCGCGATGGCGGGGCTGCGTCTGACCGGCTTTGACCGCATGAGCGCGCATGCGTTGCGCGTCGGCTTCATCTCGGAAGCCTATGCACAAGGCGTGCGCGATGAGGACATCATGCGCCATACCAGGCACCGCGATTTGCGGACCATGCGCGGCTACGTGCAGCGCGCCGGCCTGGTCGATGAAAGCCCGCTCCGGGCGATCGATTTGTGACGGCATTCCGCACGCCCTGGGAGCCCGACCCGCCGGCCCCGGGTTCCGCCCCGGATTTTCGCAAGGCCGATGATGAGCCGGTGCCGCCAAAACCGAGGGGCCGGCGGCCGCGCCGCGCCGCTTGGCCGACGCCCGAAACCGCGCCGGAATTTATCTACTGCGAGCTGATTGTCACCGGTCCCGCCGTCACGGTGCAAAACTTCGCGGCGGTGGCGCGCGGTACTGGGGTAACGCCGTGGCAGCTCGATTTTGCCGTGATCGAGGAAGATATTTTTAACCTCGCAATGGCCCAGCCGCCGGCGCAGCGCAGTCTGTCGGTGGCCGGCTGCCGGGTGTTGGCACGGCAGTTCCGCGCGCGGATCGAAGCCCGTCAGGGGCAGGCAGTCGCACTTCTCAGTAGCAGCAGTCATGCCTGCCCGTTCGACCTGCATACCCTGCTCTCGGTTCCGCCCGAAATTTTGCGCCTGGGTCCGGCGCATCCGGCCGCCCTGGCTTGGCTGCGCCGGCATTGGGGGCCGCCCGAAAGCTTGCGCAAGATTGCTGCCTTGGCGACACCGCGCCCCGGGAAACGGTTGCCCGCCGGTCATGCCGTCATCGGCTACGGGTTTTTTAGCCGGGAGCGGCCGCCGGCGGCAGCGATCGCGACGCTTGCCGCGGTCTGGCCGGGATTAACCTTGCGCTTGCGGCATCAGTGGCCAGAGCCGGGCGGGCGATGGATCGGCTAGAGGGATCAGAATCCTGGGGCGAGGTGGGGGCGCCCGCCACGCCGCAGCTGGATCTCGATGGGTTTGCGGGCCCGTTGGATTTTTTGCTGCGTTTGGCCCGCGCGCAGCAGATCAACCTCGCGGTGCTCCCCTTGCAGGCGATCGTCGAGCAGCTGGCGCGTGCGTTGGAACAGGCGCCAGCAAAAATGCCGCTGAGCCAGAAGGCGGACTGGGTGGTCATGACGTCCTGGATTTTGCTGCTCCGCTCGAACCTGATGCTGCCGCGGGAGCAGCAGGTGCAGCAGGAGGCCGAGACCGAGGCCGGTCAGCTGCGCGACCGCTTGCTGGCGCTGCAGCAGGTACAGGCACTGACGGGATGGCTGCAGCGCCGGCCGCAGTTGGGCCAGGATGTGTTCGCGCGTGGTGTGCCGGAATGGCCGGGCCCGGTGATGGCACCGGCAGGGGCGGTCGATGTTGTCGGTTTCCTGTGGGCGGCAATGGAGCTGTTCGACGATCCCGAGGAGGCCGTGCAGACAGAAACCCGGTACCGGCCACGCGACCGGGAGCCCTATTCGGTTACGCACGCCAGGGCGCGTATTCTACGCCGGCTGGCGGCGGCCGGTGCGGCGCAGACACTCGATCGCCTGTTGCCGGAGGATACCGAGGGCCACGCCTCACAATCTCTGCGTCTGGCGGAACGGCGCCGCCGAGCGGCCTGGAGCAGCACCTTCATCGCAAGTCTGGAGCTGGCCAAGCAAGGTGACGTGACGCTGACCCAGGATGAGTTTTCGTTGCCGGTCCTCGTCGATCAGGCTATTCCCTCTGACCCGAGCGGGGACGATCCCGTTCACCAGTAAGCCCGCGGGGCATATTGAAGGAGCGCGGGCAACTCGGCAGCGTTTTTTCGGCACCAGGCCGGTACGGATCGTATCCCGCCGCCTGGTGTAGGAGCGGCATCCTTAGCTGCGCCGCTATAAATGGCCGGGCCCGCATGCCAGATGCTCCAAGCCCGGCCTGTTTGCGATTCACCGGTAGCGGACAAGAATTGGCTTACCGCGCGTGGCCACTTAGACGTTTCCATCAGGTTCCCGCCTCCGTAAAATCTCTTGTGTGGGAATAATGGGCGTTCCGTTACTTCGAGCCGATTCTGATCAATCATGCGGTGTTGCGCGCGGCGCCGAAGCAGATGCCACGCAACTGTAATACTTTCTTCATCCGGGAATGCTGCCGGATGTGCGACATGGCACACCCATACCAGACAAAGCCCCCCTGGCTGCTGGTTTGAACGTCGTGACGGGCATACAGACGGGAGCCGATTTCATCGCGTGCCGTGTTTCAAGCGCATCGTATAGTGTTCGGAGAACGCAGGATGATGACCAGTGATCTTGATGTGTCTGCACTTCCGCTAAGCACAACTGTGCGGAGCTTGCTCGCGCACCCCTGCGATGAGCGCCTGGTGAGTGACCTGCTGTTTCTGGAGCGTTGGGAAATCTGCCCGGTACCCGGCTCTGCCGCAGCGTTACGGGTCAGCCAGATACGGCGTGCCAACCCGGAACTTGCCGCCGCCATCCGCGGCGAACTTGCCCCCGGCAATTGGAAGGGAGCAGCGTCATGCGCTGCCGGGATGCTTGATTGACGATTATGCGGAACCAGCCGGGTTTGGAATGCAGTTGGCTTTCGCTATCTGGCGAAACTTAAAAATTAGACAAATACCTCCGAAAATGCGAGAAACGAACGCGTAGCGCGTTCACGCCGCAGCGCTTCGGCCGTGATTCTGCTCCTGAAGGATCACGCTCTCGGCGGCATCGGAGAGTGTCATGACCTTATCCCCGGAAGCCCGCGGCACTCTCGCTGCCCTTAAAGAACTTAGCCGACTCAGGAGCTTTACACCCGACTGTGCCGAGGTCTTGGTGGCGGCCGGTCTTGCCCGGTTAGAGCGGGATAACGAGCTTGTGCTGACCAAAAAGGGCGCCGGCGTCCCCGTTTATGCGGAAGTGGTGCCAGCCAACGGGTCCGGCGACAGTCACGCTTAACCGGCGAACGGATAGCGCCGCCCGCCGCTTTGCGTCACACCATCCGAAAATTCTCGAACTGCCAGGCGGCGGTCTCGACATCCTCGGGAAACAGCACGCCACGTTCTTAAAGCGGCGCCCTGCTGGAATATTCGCCAGCCATGGTGCCAAGATAGGGCAGCATGATTTCCAGCGCGCCGGCATGGTCCATGGAGTCCGCCTCCACCACCCCGGCACGCGGGTTTTCCATGGCCCAGATCACCCCTCCCAGCACGGCGGCGGTCACCTGAAGGCTGGTCGCGGTGCTATACTGCGCCAACCCGCCCGTCTTGCGTTTATGCCGGTGTCGACCAAAGGCAGGCATAGCCGGGCAGGAAGATCGGCTCGCCCCCCGCCGGTGCATTGATCGTTACCTCATGGGCGGAAAAATTCGCTAGCACGGTGAATCTGTCAGCCAGCTGTCGAATTCCTTTAATTAGTAGACCCGCGTAATGCATAACCATCTGATTTATCAACTTTTTGACAACTGAAAATTTCCCTTGAACGGTAGACTGGTGACTTAATTTGTAGACTCGGTCTTCGGAAAAAGTTTCGACATATGAAATGGTTAAGGTACCGGAGTCTACTCATTACGGGATAATTGTTGCCATTCCAGAAGAGTCTACGAATTAAAGGAATTCGACACCGGGATGCCGCCTCAGAGGTCGCTTCCGCATCATTGCGGTCATTCTTGTTGCGTTTGACGAAGGGCTTCACGTATTGCGGTGGGATCAGCTTCACCCGGTGACCCATCGCGCCAAGCACCCGACCTCAGTGATGAACCCCTGGCCTTCCTCTCTCACCCCCCGTCCCCGAAACCAGCCTCAATAGAGCGCGATGAACTCGTACGGCTGCGGTGTGCCCGGGCCGGCGAGGCTGACGATGGCGTGGCGGTGGATGGCGAGGTGGGAGGGGCCCAGGGCTTCGGCGTCGATTTGTACCACG
>JAMFRO010000037.1 GCA_026224825.1 bacterium
CGTCCCCGCCCTGGGGGGGCTTGGGCGGGGGGGGCCTGGCCTGGGTGTGGGCCGGGCGGGCGGCCTGGGGGGGGGGCGGGGGGGCCGGGGGCGCCCCCCCGCCGGGGGGGGGCGGGCGGGGCTCCCCCCGCCCCGCGTCCCCCCCCCGGGCCCCCCCCCCCCCCCCCGGCCGGCCCCCGGGCCCCCCCGGGGGCCTTTTCCTGCAAAACCCCCCCCACCCTCGGCCCGTACCTCCGAGCCAGCTACTGCCCGCCTTGCCCTGACGGGAGGCCCGGCTGGATGATGGCGGGTTTGGCCGGCTGGGTTTGCAGGGCGCTGCCTGCCACGGGTTGTTGCATCAGCGTTGCGGCGGCGGGGGCTGGGGCACCTGGTGGCGGGTCTATTTTGGGTTGGTATTGTTTGGGTACCAGGGTGATCAGCACTGTGGCGCCGCTGTAGGCGGCTGGGAGAAACCGGGCATTTACCACTGGGGCGGGCCATTGCGCTGCGGGTTCGGCCAGGCCGAGGCCGATGTAGGCGGCGCAGACGATGACCGCGCCGCGCGCCGCGCCGAACACCAGCCCTAGCGAATGGTCGAGCCCGGAGAGTGCGGATTCGCGTACCAGCCCGCCGATGAGGGCGCTGATCAGGCTGAGGATTATGAGCACGACGATGAACACCGCCGCCATGGCGCCGTAGAGGGCAAAATTCTTCATCGAGTCGGGCAGTACCGAGGTGATGTACGGCTGGAGGAGCGGGAAGAACCGCACCGCCGCGATGCCGGCACCCAGCCAGGCGCCCACGCCCAGAACTTCGCGCACAAAGCCGCGCACGGCGGAGATGGCCGCGGAGAGTAGAATAACAGCCAGAACGGCACCGTCGATCCAGGTCATTTTTACTCCTCTTTTTGTCCTGGTTTCTTACCCGCGGTGACCACGCCGACAAGATCCGTCAGATGTCCGATTTCAACAAGGGACAGCGTTTTCGGCACGGCGATTTTTGCTGCCCCGCCGGCCACGCGTTTGGGCGTGGCGGCGCGGGCAAAGCCGAGTTTTGCGCCTTCCTTCAGCCGTAATTCCGCCTGTGCGACCTGGCGCAATTCACCGGACAGGCCGATCTCGCCGAAAAAAATCATTTCTGGATCGGTCGGCACGTCGGTGGCGGCGGAAATAAGGGCTGCGGCAACGGCCAGATCAGCCGCCGGCTCGCTTACCCGCAAGCCGCCCGCGACGTTGAGATACACATCATTCATGGCCAGCTTCAGCCCGCAGCGGGCTTCCAGCACCGCCAGCAGCATGTTCAACCGCCCGGAATCCCAGCCGATGACCGAACGCCGGGGCGAGCCGCTGGGGTTGGCGCTGAGCAGGCATTGGATTTCCACCAGCACCGGGCGCGAGCCTTCCAGCCCGGCGAACACCGCGCTGCCGGATACATTGCCGCGCCGCTCGGCCAGGAACAAAGCGGAGGGGTTGGTGACCTGAGACAGCCCCTGGCCGGTCATCTCGAACACGCCGATCTCATCGGTGGCGCCGAAACGGTTTTTGACACCGCGCAGGATGCGGAACTGGTGCCCGCGATCGCCTTCGAAATGCAGGACCACATCGACCATATGTTCCAGCACGCGGGGCCCGGCGAGCCCGCCGTCCTTGGTCACATGGCCGACCAGCAGCAGTGAAAACCCTTGGGTTTTGGCGGCACGGATCAGCTCGAAGGCGGCGGCGCGCACCTGGGTTACCGAGCCGGGTGCGGAATCAACGCCATCGGTCCACATCGTCTGGATCGAGTCGATGACCACCAGCGCCGCATCCGGTACCTGCGCCAGGCTGGCGAGGATGTCGCCGAGCTGGGTCGCGGCGGCGAGGGCGACCGGCGATTTGCTTAAGCCCAGGCGCGCGGCGCGCAGGCGGATCTGATCGACCGATTCCTCGCCCGAAATATAGATGACCTTTTGCCCGGCCCGGCCCAAAGCGGCGCTGGCCTGGAGTAAAAGCGTGGATTTGCCGATGCCCGGATCGCCGCCGACCAGCACCACGGAGGCCGGCACCAGCCCGCCGCCGAGCACGCGGTCGAATTCAGAGATGGTGGTGGGCACGCGCGGCGGTGGCGGGGTAATCCCCTCCAGCCCGACGAATTCGATTTTGGCGCCGGCCCGGCGCGCGGTTTCCTTTATGCCGCCGGGCAAAGTGCGTGGGGCTTCCTGCTCGGCCAGGGTGTTCCAGGCCTGGCAGGCCTCGCAGCGCCCGGCCCATTTGGGAAACACGCTACCGCAGGCGGAACAGACGAAAGTTTTTGCCGGCTTGGCCAAATCAGCTCGGCTGCCAGCCGCAATTTTTGGCCAGATACGCCAGCATGCTGTTTTGCACCGCGGGCGAGATGGCCAAAGTGGCGAGCGCGCCGGCCAGTGCGGCTGCCGGTTGCAGGCTGATGGCGCTGGCCGAAGCCGCGGCCACGAGCGCCGGGCTGGCGGCGGCCTGGGCGGCGGCCTGGGTCCAATTTGCCACGGCCGCCGGGTCGGCCAGTTTCGGCAGTACCAGCAGGAAGTCGAGCTGTGCGGCGGCGGCGGCGGCCTGATAGGCGGCATCCAGCTCCGGGGTTATGGCGGGGCCGAGGCTGCGCGCGTCGGCCAGGCCGGGGAACAGCCCATCCGGCCCGATGACCCCGTTGGCCCCGAGCGCGCCAATGCTGAACAAGGGCACGGCACCCGCGGCGGTGAGCGGGGCTACATCCTCCGGCACACCCTCGCCGCATAAAAACACCGCATCCACCTCGCCATCGATGAAGGCGCGGGTTTTGGAATCGGTATCGCGCAGGCCGAACATGGGGGCGGTGGCGATGCCGAGCCGGGCCAGGCCGAGCATGCCGGCGAGGTCGCGGCTTTGTGGCTGGTCGGCGGCCAGGCGCAGGGGTGGACCGGCACGTAGTGTGGCAATATCGGGTTTGGTGGTGCCGCGCAGCATCAGCACGCCGGAATTCACGCCCGCCAGCAGCGGCACCCAGCGCGTGGGGTCGAAATGCACGCGCGAATCACCGGTGAGGTAGGCGATGAGCGCGGCGCCGGGCAGAATCGCGGCGGTCTTGCCGTCTGGGATGATCAGGGCGTCGAGCTGGTTGGCGCCGGACACGCCATCCAGCCCGCCCACGGGTTGGGGCATGATGGCGGGTGTACCCTGCAGGCCGGGAGAGAGGGCCAGGGCGCAGGCATTGGCCCAGCGGCTGGTCTGGCCGCCATCGGGCCCGGCCACCAGCAGATTCAACGGCGGGCCGCCGGCCCAGGCAATACCAGGCCCGGCCGCAACCGCCGCACCGCCCAGCATGCCGCCCAGAAGGTGCCGGCGCTTCATCCGTGTTTCCTCTTGGCTTCCGGGTCGGCGGAGATGATGGTCCCGCCCGGTTTCGTCACTCGTCATACTTGATGAGGGCCTCGAACGGCACGTCCAGCCTGCCGCGCCCGCCCAGGAAGGTCAGCTCGATCAGTGTCGCCACCGCCACAACCTCGGCCCCGACATTCTGCAGCAGCTTTACGCCCGCCGCCATGGTGCCGCCGGTGGCCAGCAGGTCATCCACCACCACCACGCGTGCGCCCGGTGCCACGGCATCTGCCTGGATCTCGATCCGGTCGGTGCCGTATTCCAGCTCATAATCCAGCCCGATGACCGGGCCCGGCAATTTGCCGCGCTTGCGCAGCATCACGAAGCCGCAGCCGAGTTTCAGCGCCAGCGGGGCGGCGAGGAGGAACCCACGGCTCTCAACCCCGGCCAGCACGGTGGGGTGATAGGCCCGCACGCTGTTGGCAAGCCGGCCCATGGCCACCTGCCAGGCATCGGCATTCCGCAGCAAGGTGCTGATGTCATAGAAGAGAATCCCCGGCTTGGGGAAATCGGGCACGCCGCGAATGTGATCTTTAAGGTCCATGATTCGGTTCCTATAGCCGAGCCAGTACGGGCGGCAAAGGTTAGGACCAGCCGGAAGCGGCGGTATTGTCGCTTTCGCGTGCTGCCACCCATTCCACGGTACCATCCGCGAACTCCTCGGCCTTCCAGAAGGGGGCGTTGGTTTTGAGCTGGTCGATGAGAAACGCCGTGGCGGCCAGAGCGGCGGCGCGGTGTTGGCTGGCGGTTGCCACCAGCACGATGTTTTGCCCCGGCGCCAGGCGGCCGACGCGGTGGATGATGGTGCAGCCGGTGAGTGCCCAGCGGGTGATGGCGGTATCGGCGAGCTGGGTCAGCGCTTTTTCCGTCATGCCTGGATAATGTTCCAGGCGCAGGGCGGCGAGCTGGCGCCCGGCGGCCTGGCCGCGCACCACGCCGATGAAGCTGGATACCCCGCCGGCCTCGGCGGAGAGCCGGCCGAGCTCCGTGGTGGCGTCGAAATCCGCCTCCTGGACGCAAACCCGGCGCATCGGACCCCCGCTTATCATCCGCCCGTGACCGGTGGGAAAAACGCGATTTCAGCCGCAGCACCTAAGGGGGCGTCGAGAGAGCAAAATTCCTGGTCCACGGCGGCGCGGATAAGGTCTTCACTGGCGAAGGCCGCCACGTAGCCGGAACCGCGTTGCCGCAGCCAGGCGATCAGCGCGCGCGGCGTGGTCACATCTGGTGGCGGCGCCAAAACCTCTTCACCCAGGCCGATTTTTTCGCGCAGCCAGGCAAAGTACAGAACCCGCATCTACCTGGTATCGCCCGGTACGGCGGGTGGCACCTGCGGCGTGCCGCCCTGGGTGGAGTAGAGCGAGCCGCCGAGGTCATCGGTGGTATCCGCCGGCGGGGCCTGGCCGGGCGGGTAGGGCGAGGGCAGCGAAGGCGTATAGCCCTGGCCGAGCGGCAGGTTGGAATTCTTCTCCACCTGGCTCAGCGTCGGCATCGGCTGCACCGGGCCGGGCCACACATCGCCTGACTGCGGCTGGATGACCGCCACCTGCGGCGCATGGCCCAGGGCACGCTGCGCGCTCTCGCTGGTGGTGGCCGGCGCGTTCGGGTTGCCGAAGGGCCAGAGCGACTGCTCCGCGAATTGCCGGGTGCTGGCACAGCCGGACAGCAGAAGTGCCATGCCGAGAACGAGAGTCTTACGCAAAATCTTCACTCCTGAGGGATCGTTCACCCTTGGTTTAGCCGAGTTAGCAACCGGTGGAAATGTCCGGCTCACCCGGCGGGCGGCGGGGTAACGGGCGGCGGGGTAACAGCATGGCGCAGCCCGGCGGTGAGGTAATCCCAGCCGGTGATCATGGTGAGCAAGGCCGCCGTCCATAGCATGGTGGCACCCAGCGCATCCATGGGCAGAAAGCCCAGCCCCATGAATTTGGCCCCCGGATGGCCCAGCAGCAGCAGGCCGAGGGCTGTCATCTGCACACCTGTTTTCCATTTGGCGAGCTTGGTCACCGGCAGGCCGATGCGGATTTCCGCGAGGTACTCACGCAGGCCCGACACCAGGATTTCGCGCAGCATGATGACGATGGCGGGGTAGATGCCCCAGCCCGGCAGATGGCCGAAGCCGACCAGGGCCATCAAGGTGGCGGCGATGAGAAGCTTGTCGGCAATGGGGTCGAGCATGCGGCCGAAATCGGAAAGCTGCTGGCGCTCGCGGGCAAAATGGCCGTCGAAGTAATCCGTGATGCCGGCCAGGGTGAACACCAGCGCCGCGCCGAAGGCACCCCAGGGCGCGCCGACCGCCACCAGCAGCACCAGCAAAGGGATGGTGGCGATGCGCGACAGCGTCAGGACATTGGGCAGATCGGTCAGCATTGCGGCCACAGTAACGGAGTTTGCAGCGCAGCGAAACCGGCGCTCACGAGCAATTTAAGCGGGGCAATTTATGTTGGCAGGTTTTGCGGCTGTTTCAGCGCCGGCTGTTTCAGAGAGCGGGCCAGCAGGCGGGAGAGATGTACGGTGAGCGCCAGGGTTGCCGCCGCCCCCAGCCCGAGCAAGGCGAGATGGATGTCGTGGTCCGTGCCGCTGTGCAGCCTGGCGCCGTAGCCCCCGAGCGCGCCCAGCACCACATAGCCCAGCAGCGCCGGTAATGAGGCCAGAGTGCCGAGCAGGTAGTCGCGCAGCCCGATGCCCGACAGGCCGAGGGCGTAGGAGGTGAGGGAGAAGGGCATCACCGGGGAGACGCGCAGAAGGGCGACCAGCCGCCAGCCATCGCTGCACACGGCCTGGTCCAGCCGGGACAATGCGCCGTAGCGGTTTAATACCGAGGCGATGAACGGGCGCAGGTAGGAGCGGCTGAGGCCGAAGGCGATGCCGGCCCCGGCCAGAATCCCAAGGGTGGCGGCGGTAAAGCCATCCGTAATGCCGAAGATCGCCCCGGCGGCGAGGCCGAGCAGCGCGCCGGGCACGATGCCGGCGAGCGCGAAGAGGAAGCAAAGGGCGGTGAACAGAGCGAGCCCGGCGAGCCCGGCCTGACGCAGCGCGTTGGTGCCGGCCATAACCTTTGCGGCCAGGACAGGGCCGGCCAGCACGCTCAGCCCCAGGGAGAGTGCGGCCAGTACCGCGAGGGCGGCGAACAGTTTAGGGCGTGCCATGGAACAGCCCGTGGCGGATAAAGCCCCAGCGGGCCAGGCGGTAGGTGAAGGCGGTTTCCAGCACGCCCAGCCCGTAGGTGACGGAACGCGAAAAATTGATCGAGGAGGCTTCCGCGAAATATTTCGTGGGGCAGGAGAGTTCGCCGATCGAGAGGCCTTCCCAGGCGGCCAGCGCCAGCATCTGGTTGTCGAAGATGAAATCATCGCCGCAACGGGCGAGGTCGAGCTGGCGCAGGGCGGTGGCGGACCAGGCGCGGTAGCCGGTATGGTATTCCGAGAGTTTCAGCCCCAGCAGCAGGTTCTCAACAAAGGTGAGGGCGCGGTTGGCGATGTATTTATAGAGCGGCATGCCGCCTTTCAGCGCGCCGGTGCCCAGAATCCGCGAGCCCAGCACCACGTCGAAATGGCCCGAGGCGATCATCGCCGCCATGGCGGCCACGAGTTTGGGCGAATATTGGTAATCCGGGTGCAGCATCACCACGATATCGGCGCCGCGCGCCAAAGCCTCGGCGTAGCAGGTCTTCTGGTTGCCGCCGTAGCCCCGGTTGGTCTCATGCACCAGCGTATGGATGCCAAGCTCGCGCGAGAGTTCGGCGGTGTTGTCGCGGCTGGCGTCGTCGGTGAGGATTACCTCGTCCACGATGTCCAGCGGGATTTCGGCATAGGTGCGCGCCAGGGTGCGGGCGGCGTTATAGGCCGGGAGGATGACGGCGACGCGTTGGCCTGCGAGCATGTCAGGCCGCCCGTGTGAGGCGTTTGATGAACGCCGAGAGATGGTGCCGGCGCATTTCGGCTTTGGCCTTGGTACTGGTCGTCATGTAATTCATTTGCACCACATAGCGTTGCCCGGCGAATGTTTTATGCCCATGCCAGGTTGTGGGGCCGTTGGGGAAGACCAGCAGCGTGCCATCCACCGGGGGCACTTCCGCCGCAAAATTGTCGAGGTCAGCAGGGCCGCGCAGCAGGCGCAGGCAGCCTTTTTGCTCCGCCCAGTCTTTTGCGCCCGCCGGGTTGAGATAAAGCAGAATGGTGACGCGCTTGGCCGATGAGTCCGTGTGGATCTGCCCATCCTGCGGGCCGGAATTGCCGCGCAGGGTTACCATGTTGGGCGCGCCCGTAAGGCTCAGGCTGAATTTTTCCTCGACAATGGCGCGGAATTCGTCGCTTTGCAGCCCGGCGATTACGGATTTCGCCGCCGCCCCCAGCCGCACCGCCTCGATGGGAAATGATCCCCGCCCCTTCATCGGCGGCAGGCTTGCGAATACCTCGGCCAGCGCCTCCTCGCGGATAAAACGGGGGAGCAGAATATGCGGGAACGGATCCGCTGAGACCGGGGCTGCGCGCAAGGCGGCGAAATCGACGAGCTCCTGGGGGGTATCCATAGGTTGTATCCGGGGGCAGAGAGTGAGGTCAGCTTAATCTGCTCTTAAGGGCGATTGAGTATTTCGCAAGTTGCTATGCAGTTTGTTCATCTTGTTGCGCCGCACAACACCATGCAGTATCCGCCCCGCATGTCGTCAATTCTGCCTTCATCTCCAGCAACGGGCGTTATCCCGGCCTATCGCGCGCTCATCGCGGCGGGGGTGATTGAATCCGACCCGGCCCAGGCGCATGCGGCCGAGCATCTGCACCATCTCTGGGCCAAATTGCGCGGCTATAACCCGATGCCGAAGGCCCCGCCCAATGGCTGGCTGGGCAAATTGCTGCACCGCAAGCCGGTGGATGAGTCGGGCGAGCACCCTAACGGGCTGTATATCGTGGGCGAGGTCGGGCGCGGCAAGTCGATGCTGATGGATCTTTTTTTTGAAGCGGCCGACGTGCCGCGCAAGAAACGCATCCATTTCCATGAGTTCATGCAGGATGCGCACCGGCGCTTCCACGCCATCAAGCGCGATAACCCCGATATCGCCGACCCGATCCCGCCGCTGGCGGATATGATCGCGGAAGAGGCGGCTTTGCTGTGTTTCGATGAATTCCAGGTGCATGACATCGTCGATGCGATGATCCTGGGCCGGCTGTTTGAGGCGCTGTTCGAGCGGCTGGTGGTGGTGGTGGCCACCTCCAACACCGTGCCGGACGATCTGTATAAGGGTAAACCCGGCCGCGACGCCTTCCAGCCCTTTATCAACCTGATAAAGAAGCATCTCGACGTGCTGGTGCTGGAATCGGCCAAGGACTACCGGCGCGACCGCGTGCATGGGCTCAATGCCTGGTATGTGCCCGCCAATGGCGCCGCCGATGACGCCATGGACCATGTTTTTGCGCGGGCGACCGAGGGGGAGGTGCCCCGCCAGGACGTCCTCCACATCTCCGGGCGCAAGCTGACCGTGCCGCTGTCAGCCGCCGGCACCGCCCGGTTCGACTTCTTGGCACTTTGCGGCGTGGCCCTGGGTGCCGGTGATTATCTGGCTCTGGCGACGCATTACCATACCCTGCTGATCGACGGGATTCCCAGGCTTTCCCCGGATAATTTCGACGAGGCGCGCCGTTTCGTGACCCTTATTGACGCGCTTTATGAGCACCGGGTAAAGCTCTACGCCTCCGCCGCCGCCTATCCGGATGATCTGTATCGCTCCGGCGATGGCGCCAAGATTTTCGAGCGCACCGCCTCGCGGCTCGAAGAGATGCAGAGCGATACCTATCTCGCTCTGACGCATTTGACCTGAATAGATGAATCCGCCGGTGATCTTGCCCAAACCCGGCTCGGGCCTTGCGTATTGCAATGCAACAAGGCAGTTGCCGGGCCAAAAGAATGGGAGTAGCACCCCCGGCGACGCCCCTTTTAAACCTCAGAACAGGTAGGCTGACTTAATAATGAACATACATGAATATCAGGGTAAGGAACTGCTCAAGGCCTATGGCGTGACGGTTCTGGATGGCTATGTCGCCTGGACGCCCGAAGAGGCGGTGGATGCGGCAAAGAAGCTGCCTGGTCCCGTCTATGTTGTGAAATCGCAGATCCATGCGGGCGGCCGTGGTGCCGGCCATTTCAAGGATGCGCCCGAGGGTAAAGGCGGTGTGCGCCTGGCCAAGAGCCTGGAGGAGGTCCGTGAGGCCGCCGCCGCGATGCTCGGCCATACGCTGATCACCAAGCAGACCGGCCCGGCCGGGCGGCTGGTCCGCCGTGTCTATGTCGAGGCTGGCTGCGATATCAAGCGCGAATTGTACCTTTCCCTCCTCATCGACCGCTCGGTCTCCGAGATCGTCATCGTCGCCTCGACCGAGGGCGGCATGGAAGTTGAGGAAGTGGCTGAGAAGCACCCCGAGAAAATCCTGCGCGCGCCGATTGACCCGGCCGCCGGTATTTCCTCCTTCCACGCCCGCAAGCTGGCGTTTGGCCTGGGGCTTGAAGGCAAGCAGATTGCCACCTTCACCAAATTCGTCACCGCCATGTACACCGCCTTCGTGGCGCTGGATGTCGCGGTCATCGAGATCAACCCGCTGGTCGTGAGCGGTGCCGGCGAGATCATCGCCCTCGATGCCAAGGTTTCGTTCGACGATAACGCCCTCTACCGCCATCCCGAGATTGAAAAACTGCGCGATGAGAGCGAAGAGGACCCGAAGGAGCTGGAGGCCAATAAGCACTCCCTCTCTTACGTGGCGCTCGATGGGAACATCGGCTGCATGGTCAATGGTGCTGGGCTTGCCATGGCGACCATGGACATCATCAAGCTCTATGGCGCCGAACCCGCCAACTTCCTCGATGTCGGCGGCGGTGCCACCAAGGAGCGCGTGACCGCGGCCTTCAAGATCATTCTTTCCGATCCGAATGTCGAAGGTATTCTCGTTAATATTTTCGGCGGCATCATGCGCTGCGATGTTATTGCAGAAGGCGTCATCGCCGCTGCCCGCGAGGTCTCCCTCTCGGTTCCGCTGGTCGTCCGCCTCGAAGGCACCAACGTGCAGCTCGGCAAGGACATCATGGCCAAATCCGGCCTGGCCATCATCCCCGCCGACAACCTGGCCGATGCGGCCGAGAAAATCGTTAAAGCCGTGAAGGAAGCCGCGTAATGGCCATTCTCGTCAATAGAAACACCAAGGTCATCACGCAGGGGTTTACCGGCGCGCAGGGCACGTTCCACTCCGAGCAGGCTTTGGCTTATGGCACGCAGGTTGTGGGTGGTGTGACCCCCGGCAAGGGCGGCACCAAGCATCTGGACCTGCCGGTTTACAACACGGTTGAAGAGGCTGTCGCCAAAACCGGCGCCAATGCCTCCGCCATCTACGTGCCGCCGCCGTTCGCCGCTGACTCCATTCTGGAAGCCATCGATGCAGGCGTGGAGCTGATCGTGGCCATCACCGAGGGCATCCCGGTGCTGGACATGGTCCGGGTGAAGCGCGCGCTTTCGGGCAGCCGTTCGCGTCTCATCGGGCCGAATTGCCCGGGCGTGATCACGCCGGATGAGTGCAAGATCGGCATCATGCCGGGCCATATCCATAAGCGTGGCTCCATCGGCATTGTGTCCCGCTCCGGCACGCTGACCTATGAGGCCGTGGCGCAGACCACCGCCGCCGGGCTTGGCCAGTCCTCCTGCGTGGGCATCGGCGGTGACCCGGTGAAGGGCACGGATTTCATCGAAGTGCTGGATATGTTCCTGCATGACCCCGAAACCCAGGCGATCATCATGATCGGCGAGATCGGCGGCCCCTCCGAGATCGACGCGGCCGAGTTCCTGTTCCGCCACAAGATCAAGAAGCCCGTGGTCGGCTTCATCGCCGGTGTAACCGCCCCGCCGGGCCGCCGCATGGGCCATGCCGGTGCGGTTATCTCCGGCGGCAAGGACACGGCACAGGCCAAGATCGCAGCCTTGCTGGAAGCCGGGGTTTTCATCTCCGACAGCCCGGCCGCTCTGGGCAGCACCATGGTGAAAGCGCTACAGGGTTAAACATATGGCAAGGGCAGGGGTGCCACATTCACAACACATGCATGTGGAACAACCCTGCCCTGGCAAACTGGGTAACGGCTTGTCCAGACGAGTGGCTTATACGCCTCGCCCAAGGGTGGGGTTCTGTTGCGTAGGTAATGGGTCCTGCCCGCCGCTCTGACGGGCGGGTCATGATATAGCTTGAAGGAATAGCTTCAGTATGGCCGGTGTAGACATACTTGCGACCGCCATGAACGGCGCCAATGCCCAGTTCATCGCACAGCTTTACGCCAAATGGGCCGAGGCCCCGGATACGGTCGATCCCGATTTCGCGGCATTATTTGCCTCACTCGACGACGAGGACCGCGCCGTTCTCGACGCCTCCGGTGCCTCCTGGGCCCCGCGCCCCTCGGTCTTCGAGACCGTCACCACCGAGGCATCCCCCAAGCCGGTGCCGAAATCCAACCTCTCCACCGCGGAAGTGCGGGCCGCCACGCTGGATTCCATCCGCGCCCTCATGCTCATCCGCGCCTATCGCGTACGCGGGCATCTGGAAGCGCAGCTCGACCCGCTGGGGCTGAAGCGCGCCGGGCGGCATGACGAGCTGGATCCCGCCACCTACGGCTTCGTCGAGCCGGCGGATTTTGAGCGCCAGATCTTCCTGGACCGCGTGCTCGGCTTCGAGACCACGACGATGCGCCAGATCATCGCCGAGCTGCGCAAGAGCTATTGCGGCGCCATCGGCGTGGAATTCATGCATATCCAGGACCCGGTGCAGAAGGACTGGATCCAGCGGCGGATTGAAGGCGCGCCCTGGCTCACCGTTTTCGACAATAAGGCCAAGGCCAAGATCCTGAAGCAGCTCACCGAGGCTGATAGTTTCGAGACCTTCTGCCAGAAGCGCTTCGTCGGCACCAAGCGTTTCGGGCTTGAGGGCGGCGAGACCACCATTCCGGCCCTGCATGCCATCATCGAGACCGCCGCCAATGGCGGGGTGAGCGAGATTGCCATTGGCATGCCGCATCGCGGCCGGCTCAATACACTGGTCAATATCGTGAAGAAGCCGCTTGTGGCTTTGTTCTCCGAATTCGGCGGCGCTTCGGCCAAGCCTGAGGATGTGCAGGGTTCGGGCGATGTGAAATACCATCTCGGCACCTCGACCGACCTCGTCATCAACGGCAAGAAACTCCATCTCTCGCTGCAGCCCAACCCGTCGCATCTGGAAGCGGTGGATCCGGTGGTGATTGGCAAGATCCGCGCCCGGCTGGATATGTCGGGCGATAAGACCCGCCGCTCCGCCATGGCCATCATGATGCATGGCGATGCCGCTTTCGCCGGCCAGGGGCTGGTGTATGAGACGCTGGCGATGAGCCAGCTCATCGGCTACCGCACCGGTGGGTCCATCCATCTCGTCGTCAACAACCAGATCGGCTTTACCACCGTGCCGGCGCATGCCTTTTCTGGCATGTATTGCACGGATGTGGCCAAGGCCATTCAGGCGCCGATTTTGCATGTGAATGGCGATAATCCGGAAGCCGTGGCCTTTGTCTCGCGCCTGGCCACCGAGTTCCGCAATGAATTCGCCGTGGATGTGGTTATCGACCTGGTGTGCTACCGCCGCCATGGCCATAATGAGAATGACGAGCCGGCGTTCACCCAGCCGATCATGTACAAGGCCATCCGTGGGCTGAAGACGACCCGCACGCTCTATGCCGAGAAGCTGGAGAAGGAAGGTTCGGTTAACGCCGCTGAGACCAAGGCGATTCTGGATGAGTATAACCAGACGCTGGAAGATGCGTTTGACGGTGCGAAGGCCTATAAGGTGAACAAGGCCGACTGGCTGGAAGGCCATTGGTCGGGCTTAAAGCAGGGTGGCGGCGAGTCCGATTTCCGCGACGAAGACACCGCCGTGCCGTTGGCGGTGTTGCGCGAGGTTGGTGCCGCGCTCTCCACGCCGCCGCAGAATTTCGACCTCAACCCGAAAATCGCGCGCCAGCTTGAAGCCAAGAAACAGGCGATCGACACTGGCGAGGGGATCGACTGGTCCACCGGCGAGGCTTTGGCTTTTGGTACGCTGCTGCTCGATGGGCACCGCGTGCGGCTCTCCGGTGAGGATTGCCAGCGCGGCACGTTCAGCCAGCGCCATGCCGTGCTGATCGACCAGACCAACCAGAATGAATACACGCCGCTGAACAACATCCGCCCGGCGCAGGCGCCGATCGAGATTTTCAACTCGCTGCTCTCCGAGGCCGGCGTGCTGGGGTTTGAGTATGGCTATACTCTGGCGGACCCCAACGTGCTGGTGTTGTGGGAAGGGCAGTTCGGCGATTTCGCCAATGGCGCGCAGGTCATCATCGACCAGTTCATCGCCTCGGGCGAAACCAAATGGCTGCGCATGTCCGGCCTCGTGCTGTTGCTGCCGCATGGGCATGAGGGGCAGGGGCCCGAGCACAGCTCCGCCCGGCTGGAGCGTTATTTGCAGCTCTGCGCCGAGCACAATATGAATGTGTGCAATATTTCGACGCCGGCCAATTACTTCCATGCCCTGCGCCGGCAGTTGAAGCGTAATTTCCGCAAGCCGCTGATTTTGATGACGCCGAAATCCCTGCTGCGGCACAAGCTCTGCGTCTCCTCGCTCAGCGAGATGGCGGAAGGCTCCAGCTTCAAATTCGTCATCCCTGAAACCGATGAGCTGCTGCCGCCGGATCATATCCGCCGTGTCGTGCTGTGTTCGGGCAAGGTGTATTACGATCTGCTGGCCGAGCGCCGTGAGCGCGGCATCAACGATGTCGCCATTCTGCGCCTGGAACAATTCTATCCCTTCCCGGTGCGTGCCCTTAAAGCCGCGTTGGAGCCTTATGTGGGCGCCGAGCTGGTATGGTGCCAGGAGGAGCCGGCGAACATGGGCGCCTGGCAGTTCCTGGACCGGCCGCTGGAGCGTGTGCTTGGGCTTATCGGCAACCTCGCCAAACGGCCGCTCTATGTCGGCCGTCCGCCCGCTGCTTCGCCTGCCACCGGTCTTGCCAAGGTGCATGCCGCGGAGCAGGCGGCGCTGGTTGACCAGGCGCTCGGCATCTAATTGTAATATCGCAAAAAGCAACGAAAAACCAGGAGACCACAATGGCCGCCGACATCAAAGTCCCCACACTGGGCGAGAGCGTGACCACCGCGACCATCGCCCGCTGGATTAAAAAAGTGGGAGAGGCCGTGCTTGCCGACGAGCCGCTGGTGGAGCTGGAAACCGATAAGGTGACCGTGGAAGTGAACGCGACGCAAGCCGGCGTGCTGGTGGAAATTGTGGCGCCGGAAGGTGCCGAGGTTGAGGTGGGCGGCCTGCTTGGCCGTATCGGCGCTGGTGATGGCAGTGTTGCCGCCCCCGCTGCCGCCGCTGAGCCTGCCCCCATCGTGCCTGCCGCCGGCGTGCAGGCGCCGCAGGCTGCCCCCGGCCCGGTGGCCCGCCCTGGTGCCGCTCTGCCGGCCGCGGCAAGGCTGATTGAAGAGAAGCACCTCTCCGCCGAGGGGATTACCGGCACCGCCAAGGATGGCCGTATTTCCAAGGGCGATGTTCTGGAATTCCTCAACAAGCCCGCCGTGCAGCAGGCTCCGCCGCCGGTGAAGCCCGCGCGCACGCCGGATGTGCGTGAAGAGCGCGTGAAGATGACGCGGCTGCGCAAGACCATCGCCTCGCGCCTGAAAGACGCGCAGAACAGCGCCGCTCTGCTTACCACCTTTAATGAGGTGGATATGAGTGCGATCATCGGTTTGCGCACTGAGTACAAGGATGCGTTTGAGAAGAAGCATAAGGGCATCCGCCTTGGCTTCAACGGCTTCTTCGTTAAAGCCGTGACCGCGGCGTTGCAGGAATTCCCGGCGGTGAATGCCGAGATCGATGGCGATGACATCGTGTACAAGCATTTTGTGCATATCGGCATCGCCGTTGGTGGCGCCAACGGGCTTGTCGTCCCGGTTATCCGCGATGCGGACCAGAAGAGCATTGCGCAGATTGAATCCGAAATCGCCGGCTTCGCCAAGGCTGCCAAGGAAGGCACGCTGAAGCTGGAGCAGCTCGGCGGCGGTACATTCTCCATCACCAACGGTGGCGTCTACGGCTCGCTGATGAGCACGCCGATTATCAACCCGCCGCAATCTGCCATTCTGGGGATGCATAAAATCCAGGACCGCCCTGTGGCGCTGAACGGGCAGGTGGTGATCCGCCCGATGATGTATCTGGCGGTGTCTTATGATCACCGTATCATCGATGGGCGCGAGGCGGTTTCGTTCCTGGTGCGGGTGAAGGAAAGCCTGGAAGATCCGCGCAGGCTTTTGCTCGAGATTTAAGAAGTAAGGCCAGCTTTTTGAAAAAAGCTGGACCAAAAACTTTTGCTCCTGTGGGCGTTGTTGCGCCCACAGGAGCAAAAGTTTTTTGGCTACTTTTTTTCAAAAAAGGTGCTGCTTAACTTTCTAAAGCACCTAAAGATTCCGGCAAAACCTGGCCGCCGTCCACCGTGATGGTCTGGCCGGTGATGTAGGCGGCCTCCTCCGATGCGAGGAATAACGCGGCATTCGCAATATCCTCAACGCTGCCCAGGCGCTTTAGCGGAATGGATGCCTCCATGGCGGCGATGTATTCCGGCCCGTTGGCGGCCAGGCCTTCCGTGAAAATATTGCCGGGGAGTACGGCGTTTACGGTGATGTTTTTGGGCGCCAGCTCCAACGCCGCCGTGCGCATGAAACCCAACTGCCCGGCCTTTGAAGCACCGTAATGCGACCAGCCGGGGTAGCCGGTGATGGGGCCGGTGATGGAGGAGGTGAGGATGATGCGGCCCGCACCGGCTTTGCTCATGGGCGGAAGCACGGATTGGGTGCTGAGAAACGTGCTGCGCAGGTTGGTGTTGATGACGTGGTCGAATTCTTCCACCGTCATCTCGGAGAGTTTGGCCGCCGGAAAAATCCCGGCATTGGCGCAGAGGATATCTACGCCCCCGAATTTTTGTAACGCTGCCTGCACCATCGCGGCGCAGCCCTGGGCTGTTGATACATCGGCTGCAAATCCGGCCGCATGGGTGCCTATCTGTGCCGCCACCGCATCGGCATCCGCCTGGCTGCGTGAGACGGCCAGTACGTTGATGCCGGCCTGGCCGAAGCGGAGCGCAATGCCGCGCCCGATGCCCCGGCTGGCGCCGGTGACGATGACGGTTTTCCCGGCGAGTGATTTTAGCATGGTGCGACTCCTTACATTTGCATGATGCTGGTCCAACACCCATACTCCAAGCGGTTTTAGCAGGCTGACCAGCATGAAACAGGAAAAAACCGCGCGGCAGCGGCAGATATTGGCGACACTCGATGGCGCGCCGAGCTTGCGCGTGGCGGAGCTGGCGCAGCGCTTGGGTGTGTCCACGGAAACCATCCGGCGCGACCTGGATGCTATGACGCAGGCCGGGCTGCTTAACCGCACCTATGGTGGTGCGGTGCGGCCTTTGGGGTCCGAGCCAGCGGTGGCTGAGCGCCAGGGGATGTTCGTGGCGGAACGGCAGCGGATCGCTGCTGCTACGATGCCGCTGTTGGCGGGGTGCCGTGTGCTTATTCTGGGCTCGGGCTCAACGGTGGTGCATGTGGCGCATGAGGTGGCGGCGCGGATGAATGATATTATGGTGGTCACCCATTCCTTTGGTGTCACTACCGCGCTGGCCGCCAACCCGAGCATAAAAGTGTTGATGCTGCCCGGCGAGTATAATGCCACCGAAGGCACGGTGCTGGGGGGGCATGCGGTGGCGTTTCTGCAAAACCTCTACGCTGATGCTACGATTCTCGGTGCCTCCGGGCTTACCGGGGAGGGGCCGAATGATGCGCTGCCCGAAAGTGCGGCCGTGTATGCCGCCATGGCGGCCCGCGGGGCGCAGACCATCGTCACCGCCGACCATTCCAAATTCAACCGAGTCTTCACGGCACGTTATGCGGCTTGGCGGCAGGTGGCGCATCTGGTGACGGATGCTGAGCCTGATGGGCCGCTGGCTTGGGGGCTGGAGGATGAGGGGGTGGGGGTGGTGTTGGGGTGAGAAGTGCGGCTTTCCATTAAGGTGATTGACTACCTTTTGTCGAAACGATTAGAGTTACAGCAAAGAGGGAATAGCCATGAAGAACGTTCAAAAACGAAAGACTTCCACGGCCTCTGCAAAGGGTACCTCAAGCTCGGCGAAGAAGACACCGAATAAAGCTGGGCAATTAATTACTAAAGTTACTGCCGAGGATACGAGTGTGCGGCGCGGACGAACAGTTAGGCCATTTCCTGCAGGTCCCTTCGAAGAAGCACTGGACTTTGCAAAAGAGATTTATAATCTTGGCAGCGGCACGTCAGTTCGGCGGCTTACTTTGTTTGATCATCTTCAGCGTACGCCGGATAGTGGCACAAGCCGAATGTTGATTACCAATGCAAGCAAATACGGATTGTTAAAAGGAAGCTACACGAGTGAACAGCTTGATTTGACCCCAGAAGGAAAAAAGGCTTGCGACGACAATTCGAGCCCACGAGAGACGGCTCGCCTGAAGGCAAAGCTTGCAATTACAGACATTGCTCCATTTAACACCCTTTATGAAAAGTTCACGAATGCTAAACTCCCGCCGAGGGCGGCTCTTATAGATTCTATGCGGGAGGCTGGAACTAATAAAGACCACTTGGAAGAAGGTGTTGATACCTTCATTGTAAATTTGAAATTTGTTGGGTTGTTACAAAATCTGTCTGGCGCTGATCGAGTCGTGACGGTTGAACATCTTCTTGACAGTATACCAGGGGCAACCCCAATAGCGGCTGCGGCAACTGTGCCTCCGATTATTGTCGGAGGGCAAAGTCTCATGACCCAGGAGCAAGCGGTCTTTGAGAGCACTTGCTTTTATATTACAGCTATAGGTGAACAGAATTCAGAAGCCCGAAAGCACTCGAATCTTTTTCTCGAAAATATTGTTGAGCCTGCCATCCGAACTGTTGGTTTAACGGTCGTTAGAGCAGATCAAATTGACAAGCCGGGAATGATTACTCGACAAATAATGGAGTATCTATTCCGCTCCCGTTTGGTCGTTGCAGACCTGTCTTTCTCGAATGCAAATGTATTTTATGAGCTCGCGCTTAGACATGCTATCCGCCTCCCAATTGTTCAAATCATAAGGTATGGAGACCCAATTCCTTTTGACATAAATCAAATGAGAACCGTTACCATAGATAACCGTGATGTATATACGTTGCTGCCCAACGTAGAGTTATATAAATCTGAAATAGCTAGCCAAGCCAGGCGGGCGTTGGAAGCAGGAGTGGAGGTAGATACGCCTGTTTCCATGTATTTCCCCCAGGCTCGCTTGAGTATTTGAACGGATAGGTATTCATCTTGGTGATCCATCTTCCATGTTCCGACGAGAAAGATGGATCGCCACGCTGCGCTCGCGATGACGCCCCTTCTTCCGCCCCCGCTTGCAACCGTGGTGCAAAACCCTAAATTCCCTCTATGTCCGGACTATCCCTCCAGCCGCGCGTCAAAGCCGTGCTGGGGCCCACCAATACAGGCAAGACGCATCTGGCCATGGAGCGGCTGCTTGCGCATCACTCTGGGATTATCGGGTTTCCGCTGCGGCTGTTGGCGCGGGAGAATTATGACCGGATGGTGGCGGCCAAGGGGATCCGCAATGTGGCGCTTATCACGGGGGAGGAGAAGATTGTGCCGCCTGGGGCGCGGTGGTTCGCCTGCACGGTGGAGGCGATGCCGTTGGACCGGCCGGTGGAGTTTTTGGCGGTGGATGAGATCCAGCTTTGTGCTGATCCTGACCGGGGGCATGTTTTTACGGACCGTCTGCTGAACGCCCGGGGGCTGGTGGAAACCATGTTCATGGGGGCGGATACCATTCGCCCGCTGCTCAAGCGGCTTATCCCTTATGCGGAGATCGAGACGCGGCCGCGCCTCTCCCAGCTTACCTATGCGGGGCCGGTAAAACTGGGGCGGCTGCCGCCGCGCTCGGCCATTGTCGCTTTCTCGGCGGCGGAGGTTTACGCCATTGCGGAGGCGGTGCGGCGCCGGCGGGGTGGTTGTGCTGTGGTTATGGGGCGGCTGAGCCCCCGCACCCGCAATGCGCAGGTGGCGCTGTACCAGGAGAAGGAGGTCGATTTCCTCGTCGCCACGGATGCGATTGGGATGGGGCTGAACATGGATGTGAACCATGTTGCCTTTGCCGGGGTGCAGAAGTTTGATGGGCGCAAGCCGCGTTTGCTCTATGCCTCCGAGGTTGCGCAGATCGCCGGGCGGGCCGGGCGTGGGATGAGGGATGGCACTTTTGGCGTTACGGGGGATTGCCCGCCGCTGACCGAAGAGCTGATCGAAGCCGTGGAGGAGCATAGGTTTGAGCCGCTGGAGCAGCTCTTCTGGCGCAATAGCGGGCTGGATTTCTCCTCCGTGCCGGCGTTGCTGGACAGCCTCAACGCCGCCCCGCCCCGTGTTGGCCTGGTGCGCGGCAATGAGGCGACGGATGTGCAGACCCTGGCGGCGCTGGCGCAGGATAAGGACATCGCCCGGCAATCGGCCGGGCGGGCTGCCACAAAACTGTTGTGGGAGGCCTGCCAGATCCCGGATTTCCGCAAGCTCGCCACCGACGGCCACGTAAAACTCTGCGGCAAAGTCTTCGGCCATCTGCGTGCTTCGGAAAAACTCCCCGTGGATTGGGTTAGGGCCGAGATCGAGTCCCTGGATAAAACCGAGGGCGATATCGACACGCTGATGCAGAGGCTGACGGATGTGCGGGTTTGGGCCTATATAACGGCGCGGGCGGATTGGATGCTGGACGCCGATACCTGGGCCATGCGGGCCCGCGCGGTGGAGGATAGGCTTTCCGACACTTTGCACGTAAAGCTTATGGCGCGGTTTGTGGATAAGAGGGCGGCACATTTGACCAGACGTTTGGAAGACACTGCGGCGGAAGAGTTGCAGGCTGTGGTGGCGAACAACGGCGTTGTGCTGGTGGAGGGCCATGAGGTCGGCCGGATAGAAGGGTTTTTCTTCCACCCGGACCCATCCACGCAGGGCCAGGAGCAGAAGATTCTGCTCCGCGCTGCCCGAAGGGCGCTGGCGCAGGAGATGCCGCGCCGGATTTTGCGCGCTGAAACCGCCGCCGATGAGGCTTTTATTCTTACCGATGACCGGCAGCTTGAGTGGGAGGGCACGAAAATCGCCCGGCTGCGCAAGAGCGAGATTTTTCTCAAGCCCGGCATTGAGATTTTGCACTCGGAGTTTCTGGATGGGCTGGCCCGTGAGCGCCTGCGCGCCCGCCTGGCCGCCTGGCTCGCTACCGAGACGGAGAAACGCCTGGGCGCGCTGCTGAAGGCCATGGAGAACCCGCCGGCGCCGTTGCGCGGCATCGTGCACCGGTTGAGCGAATCCGGTGGCGTGCTGGAGGCTGAGACCGTGGCGCAGGATTTGCGCCAGGAAGCCAAGAAGTTTGGTATCGATCTTGGCCGTTTCGCTATCTATTTGCCCGCCGCGTTGAAGCCGGGTGCTGCCCGGTTGCGCGCGCTGTTCTGGGGCGTGTGGCACGACCGCAACCCGCCCCCGCTGCCGACCGCCGGGCTGGTGAGTGCTGCGATGCCCGTCAACTGGGGGCCGGATTTTGCGCTGGCCATGGGCTGGGTCCAGGCCGGGCCGCTGATGATCCGGCTGGATGTGGTGGAGCGCGTGGCGCGCGAGCTGCATTATTTGCTCCGCAAGCATCCTATTTTGCTGCCGCCCAACCTCGGCAGCCGCATGGGGCTGAAGCCGGACCAGTTGGCGCCTACTCTGCATGTGCTTGGCTTCCGTATTATCGCGGCCGGTACGCTGGGAGGCAAATTCTACGGCCCGCCATCGCCCGCTTTGCTGGCCCGCCGCAAGCAGGAGCCGCAACAGCGCGTGGTGCAGCCCGTTGTGGTGCAAAGGCCTGTGCCCGCGGCGCAGGTGGCATCGGCTGCGCCCAAACCGGTGGATGCCGATAATCCTTTCGCGGCACTGGCAGCGCTAAAACTGGCGGCGCGGCGCTGAATGGAGGACCAGGATGTCCTGCGTCTGGACAAATTCCTGGTTTTTACCCGCTTCTGCAAAACCCGCTCTGTTGCCTTGGAGTTGGTGGAGCAGGGGGGCGTGCGGATTAACCGCCAGCCAACGGAAAAACCCCACGCGAAGCTGCGGCCGGGGGATGTGCTGACTTTGGCCCTGCCGCAGGGGGTGAAGGTGGTGGAGGTGCTGGCTTTGCCGGAGCAGCGGGGGAGTGCGCCGGTGGCGCAGGCGTTTTACCGGGAGATCGTGTAGTCCCGTAGCCAATTCTCCCAGGCCAGACCTTCGACTCTTGCGAACTCCCGCTCATTATCGGTCACCACGGTAAACCCTAGCGCCTTGGCCTGTGCTGCGATGAGCAGATCATTTCCGCCGATCGGCGTTCCGGCACGTTCAAGTTGGCAGCGAATCTCGCCATAAGTCGTATCGGCCGGTGTCTCGAAGGGTAAAATATCAATCGCCCTCAACACTGTTTCCATTTGCTCCGTCAACCGTGCCGAGCCGCGCTTGGCAGCACCATAACGCAGCGCCGCCGCGGCGATGATGCTGGTGCAAACTGATGCCTCCCCCACTTGCCCGATCCGCACCGCGACCGGCCCTTGCGGCTGCCGGATCAGCGCTGAGAGAATATTGGTGTCCAGCAGATAGCGGGTCAAAATTCCACATCATCCGGCGGCAGATCGGCGATGGACGCGAAATCCTCTTGCAGCACCGGCAGTGAGGCCAGCACGGCGAGCAGGGATTTAGGTGGCACAGCTTCGATGATCAGCCGCCCCCCTTCTTTGCGCATCACCGCATCCTCGCCCGGCAGTTCGAATTCACGCGGGATGCGCACGGCCTGATTTCGGCCGTTTTTGAAGAGTTTGACGTGGCGTTCGATCTGCATGGGATGATGATAGCATATGTCTTGGCATATGCCAAGTTCGATGCTTATGTCATAGCGAGCGTAGTGTGGCGGTCCATGTTTCGTGACGTGGCCAGATAAAATAGATCGTCACGCTACGCCCGCGGCGACGGGGCTTCTGGACGGCGCGGCCTGCATCGCTATAATGATACGAAATCGGAATTTTATACTGGGATGGCGCAATGGGTTTGGTGCGGCTCGGGTTGGTGGTTTTGCTGCTGTCGGGATGTTTTTCGGGCGTTGCACATGCGCAAATCGATGACAGCGCGGAAGTTGACGACGCCCAATTGCCGCCAACCGATTATGGTGCCGGGTACAAGATGATCATGGTTCATCAGCATCAGGAGCATGCCCCTGGTCCCGGTGACGATCCATTTGGCGAGGGGCAGATCACGCTGGATTTACTCTTTCCCTTGATAGCCGATCCTCGCACAGCGGAGGCCAAAAACTATAACACGGCCATCCGGCAGGTCATTCCTCAATGGTGGAAAGCCATCGGCGGACCAAAAGACAATTCCCAATCCGCCGATCCGGGCACAGGTTATAATCTGAACTGTGTGCCGGTCGGCGAGCCGGCGGCTTATGGACAGCCGCCCGAAGACCAGATGCTGCCCGGTGTCATTTCAATGAGCTGCGTAGCGGATGCCGATCTGCTTGCCAGCGGCACGGCAAATGGCGGGTTCGCCTGGGGGTATAACTGGCTGCTCTCGCAGCATCGCCCCATTCAGCCAGATGATATTTTCACCCCAAACTCCGGCTGGCTAAAGGCGCTCACGGTCCTGCTCGATACCGACAGGAAAAGATTTGGCCTTGCGCCCTGGGCGGTGAAGCTGGATGCCGCTGACAGGCACCACTGGGTTCTGGGGTCTGCTGGATTGGGCTTTACCTATAGCAATTCCGACTTCTCAGGCTACGGCTCCCCGTGCGAAGGATGTCTCGATGTCATCCCCTGGTCCAAACTCGCCCCGTACCTGCGCAAGGGCGGCGTCGTGCCGCAAGCTGACTGGTCGGCCTCCTTGCCCCTTTCCTACAAATAACGCCGGGCAGCAGTCCACCCCTGTAACTTGACCTAAAACCCCGGCCGCGCGCATAGGGTAGCCAGAATCGCCGTCGCCTTTACTCATCGTCTTTTTACGGAGTGTCTGATGACCTACGTGGTCACCGAGAATTGCATCAAGTGCAAATACATGGATTGCGTGGAAGTCTGCCCTGTGGACTGCTTCTATGTCGGGGAAAACATGCTGGTCATCCATCCGGATGAGTGCATCGATTGCGGCGTGTGCGAGCCGGAATGCCCGGCTGAGGCCATTTTGCCGGATAGCGACGATCGTTCCTCCGCCTGGGCCGAGCGCAACCTGGACCTCGCCAAAATCTGGCCCAACATCACGCGTAAGGGCACGGCGCCTGAGGACGCGGATGAGTGGAAAGACAAGCCTGGCAAAGAGGCGCTGCTCTCTCTGGAGCCCGGCAAACCCTGAGGTCTGGCTGCCTGCGTGACGGGCGGCCAAAAATCTGATACAATACGGCCGATATGGAACCGGGTGCGGGATCGCGCCCGGTTTGTGCTGTATTGGAGTGGCGATGACCGATAAGCAGAAAACCGCGCCGGAGAAGAAAACCGTGAAGATTGCGATTGAGACGGCACCGGCCGAGACCAAGCCCAAACCCGCAAAAGCCAAGCCTGAGACGGTAGACGCCACGGATGCAGCCAAGTTGGCTGCCAAGCCCAAGCGTGCCGAGGGCGAGGCTTCCGCCGAGCCGGCCCCCGCACCCCCGCCCGCCCCGGTGGCCCCGCCTGTGGTGATGCATGGCGGCATCCCGGCTGGGCCCATGCGCCCGCTCTCGCCGCCCCGCGCCCCGGCCAAGGCCGAGAATTTTGTGGCTGGCGACCATGTGGTCTACCCCACGCATGGTGTCGGCAAGGTTGAGCGCATCGCGGTGGAGGAGATCGCCGGGCATACGCTGGAGCTTATCTGCATCACGTTTGACGAAAACCGCATGACTTTGCGCGTGCCGACCAACAAGGCCCGTACCGCCGGATTGCGCAAGCTGGCCTCGAAGAAGCAGTTTGACGATGTGCTGGCCGTGCTCAAAGGCCGGGCGCGCATCAAGCGCACCATGTGGTCGCGCCGCGCGCAGGAGTATGAGGCGAAGATCAACTCTGGCGACCCGGCGGCGATTGCCGAGGTGGTGCGCGATTTGCACCGCAATGCCGGCCAGCCGGATCAGAGTTTTTCCGAGCGTCAGATTTATGAATCCGCACTCGACCGGTTGGCGGCTGAATATGCGGCGCTGGAGCAGCTCGAAAAGCCGGCCGCCATCGAGAAGCTGATCGCGCATCTGAAGTCCGAGTAGGGGCTGTGCCGGCTGTTCTCGTCACGGGTGCTGGCAAACGCATAGGTGCCGCCATTGCCAGCCATCTGGGCGGGCGTGGCTGGCATGTGTTCGTGCATTACAATGGCTCGCGCGATGAGGCGGAGGCGGTTGCCGCGGGCATTATCGCTGCTGGTGGGCAGGCTACCGCCATCGGCGCTGATCTGGCTGATGAGAAGGCTGTAACCGGGCTCATCGGCGCTTGCGAGGCGATCCAACCGCTCGACCTGCTCATCAACAACGCCTCGCATTTCAGCTATGATACGGCCGCCACCGCCACGGCCGAAACCCTCGACCACAACATGCGCGTAAACCTTTACGCGCCCACGCTGCTGTCCCAGGGGTTTCACGCCGCCGTTAAAGCCCGTGGCGCGCGGGGCGTTATCATCAACCTTATCGACAACAAGGTTTTTGCCTTAAACCCGGATTATTTTTCCTACACACTCTCCAAAGTGGCGCTCCAGGGCATGACCCATATGCTCGCCATGGCTTTTGCACCCACCATCCGCATCGCCGGCATCGCGCCGGGCATTACGCTGGTCAGCGGTAACCAGAGCGAGCAGGAATTCCAGCGCACCCATAACAATAATCTGCTCGGCCAGGGCTGCACGCCGGAGCAAATCCTGGGCGCCATAGATTTTATTCTCGCCACGCCCTCCTATCATGGCCAGACCATGGTCATCGATGGTGGTCAGGTGCTGCAACGCCGGCCGCGCGATATCGCCTTCCTGGAACCTCCGCATGCCAACGACTGAAGCCAGCATTCTGTTGAACGGCTTCGAAGTCGACGCCAACATCGGCGTTCACGACTTCGAAAAATCGGGCCCCCAGCGCCTGCTCATCGACATAGAGCTGCACCTGGCCACAGCCACCCGCCCGGACACGGACGACATAGGCGAAGTCCTCAATTACGACTTCCTGCGGGCCAAAACCCAAGCCCTGCTCGCCGCGCGCCATTACGAGCTGCAAGAAACCCTGGCCCACGACATAGCCAGCTTCTGCCTGGCCCACCCCCAGGTACAAGCCACCACCGTGTACACCCGCAAACCGGACGTGTACCCCGACTGCAGCAGCATCGGCTATCGGCTGCACGTTAGGAAGTAAGGCCAGGGCTCTGCCCTGGACCCGCCAAGGGCCGAAAGGCCCTTGGATCCCATAACTTAGAATTAAAAAAGAGGCCTGCCATCTAGCTGTTGAAACAGCGAGGAGGCAGGCCTCTTTTTTAATTCTTAAAGCTAATGGGGGTCTGGGGCCGTCACGCCAAAGGCGTGCTTCGCACGACGGCCCCAGCGGGTCCAGGCGGAGCCCTGGCCTTACTTCCTTACAGTGCAGCCCGTGGCGGATTGCTGGCGTAGTCGTAGAAGCCACGGCCGGTTTTGCGGCCGTACCAGCCGGCGTCTACGTATTTTATGAGCAGGGGGCTGGGGCGGTATTTGTCGCCTAGTTCGGCGTGGAAGACCTTCATGATGGAGAGGAGGGTTTCCAGGCCTACGAAGTCGGCGAGTTCCAGGGGGCCCATGGGGTGGTTCGCGCCTAGTTTCATGCCGGTGTCGATGGATTCTACCGTGCCGACGCCTTCGTGCAGGGCGACGATGGCTTCGTTGAGCAGCATGCAGAGGATGCGGTTGACGATGAAGCCTGGGGCGTCGTTGGCGGTGATGGCGGTTTTGTTGAGTTTGCCGGCGAGGGCCAGGGCGGCCTGGTAGGTGGTGTCGGCGGTGGCGAGGCCGCGGGTGATTTCCAGCAGCTTCATCATCGGCACGGGGTTGAAGAAGTGGAGGCCGACGAATTTATCGGGCCGGCCGGAGAGGGCTGCGAGTTTGGTGATGGAGATGGAGGAGGTGTTGGAGGCGAGGATGGCTTCGGGCTTCAGCACGTCCTTCAGGGATTTGTAGATCGCCTCTTTGATGCTCAGGATTTCGGGCACGGCCTCGATGACGAGGTCGGCATCGGTGAGTGGTGAGACGTCCTTGCTGGAGATCAGGCGGGCAAGTGCCGCGTCCTTGGCTTCGGCCGTCAGGCTGCCTTTGGCCACCTGACGGTCCATGTTTTTGGTGATGGTGGCCAGCGCCTTCGGCAGAGCGTCCGGGAAGCTGTCCACCAATACCACGTCAAAACCGGCGGCCACCGCCGCATGGGCGATGCCGTTACCCATAAGTCCCGCGCCGATGACGCCGATTTTGTTGATGCTCATAGGGCTTTTTCGAGCTCCGGCAGGGCGGTGAAGAGGTCGGCGACGAGGCCGTAATCGGCGACCTGGAAGATCGGCGCGTCTTCATCCTTGTTGATGGCGACGATGACTTTGCTGTCCTTCATGCCGGCCAGATGCTGGATGGCGCCGGAGATGCCGATGGCGATGTAGAGCTGCGGTGCCACGATCTTGCCGGTCTGGCCGACCTGATAATCGTTCGGCACGTAGCCGGCGTCCACAGCGGCGCGCGAGGCACCGACGGCGGCGCCGAGCTTGTCGGCGATGGGGTCGATGAGCTTGGTGAAATTCTCACCATTCTGCATGCCACGGCCGCCGGAGACGATGATCTTCGCCGCCGTGAGTTCCGGGCGCTCGCTCTTGGAAAGCTCGGAGCTGAGGTATTTGGAGGACGTGCCCGCAGCCGGGACCGCGACGGTCTCGATGGCAGCGGAACCGCCCTCGGCCGCAGCCGGGTCGAAGCTGGAGGCGCGCACGGTGATCAGCTTTTTGGAGTCGGAGGACTTCACGGTGGCCAGCGCGTTACCGGCATAGATCGGGCGGACGAAGGTATCCGCGTCGATCACGTCCGAGATGTCGGAGATCACCTGCACGTCCAGCAGAGCGGCAGCGCGGGGGATGGTGTTTTTCCCGGCAGCGGTGGCGGCCTGGAGGATGTGGCTGTAGGCCGGGGCGAGGGAAACCAGCAAAGCAGCGGTGGTTTCGGCCAGCTCATGTGTCAGCGAGGCGTCATCGGCGACCAGCACCTTGGACACACCGGCGATTTTGGCGGCGGCGGCGGGGGCATCGCCCACGGCGTTGCCGGCGATCAGCACATGCACTTCACCGAGCTTGGCGGCAGCGGCGATGGCCGAGCGGGCCGGCTGTTTGATGCCGGTGGCATCGAAATCGAGAACAACGAGAGAGGTCATGGTTAGATCACCTTCGCTTCATTACGCAGTTTATCAACAAGTGTGGCGACATCCGGCACTTTGATGCCGGCCTTGCGGCCCGGCGGCTCGGCAACGCTCACGATGGTCAGGCGCGGGGTGACATCGACGCCGAGATCGGCGGGTTTGACGATGTCGATCTGCTTTTTACGCGCCTTCATGATGTTCGGCAGCGAGGCATAGCGCGGCTCGTTCAAACGTAGGTCAGCGGTGATGACGGCCGGGAGTTTCAGCTCCACCGTCTCCAGCCCGCCATCCACTTCGCGCGTTACGGTGGCTTTGCCGTCGGCAATCTCAACCTTGCTGGCGAACGTGCCCTGCGGCCAGCCCAGCAGGGCAGCGAGCGCCTGGCCGGTGGCGTTGAAATCATCGTCGATGGCCTGCTTGCCGAGGATGATGAGCTCAGCGCCTTCCTTCTCGGCAATTGCCTTCAACAGCTTGGCGACGGCGAGCGGCTCCACGGCCACATCGGTCTCCACGAGAATGCCGCGGTCGGCACCCATGGCGAGCGCGGTGCGGATGGTTTCCTGCGCCTGGGTCACGCCGACGGACACGGCCACGATCTCGGTCGCGATGCCCTTTTCCTTCAGACGGATGGCTTCCTCGACGGCGATTTCGTCAAACGGATTCATCGACTGTTTCACGCCGGCGGTCTCAACCCCGGTTTTGTCCGATTTCACGCGGACCTTCACGTTGTAATCGACAACGCGCTTAACGGCGACCAGCAGTTTCATATCTAATCTCTACCTCGGTTACGTCCTGCACAAAGCGGGGCCTTGATATTTGAAGTTTCTGCGCCTGCAAAGCCCAAAGGGCAATTTAGAGGGGTGGATGCGCGAACTCGTACAGCCGCCGCACCGCCTCTTCAATATCCGGCAGCGGTGCGCAATAGCTGAAACGGACGTATTTGCCGCCGTTTTGCGCGTCGAAATCATGCCCCGGCGTGGCGGCGATGTTCTGCTCGGCCAGGAGCCGGGTGCAGAAATCGGCGCTGTCCTCGGGTTGGGCGCTGATGTCCACATATATGTAGAAAGCGCCGTCAGGCGGCGGAAAGGATGTAAAACCAGCGCGTTGCAGCCCGGCGATCAGCACATCGCGCGAGGCGGCGTAGGTGGTGCGGTGGCCTTGCAGCTCCGCATGGCAATTAAACGCGGCCTCGGCCGCTACCTGGGAAGCATAAGGCGCTGAAATAAACAGGTTCTGGGCCAAACGCTCCACGGGCCGGACCAGATCCTCGGGCAGCACCAGCCAGCCGACGCGCCAGCCGGTCATTGAAAAATATTTGGAAAAAGAATTGATCACCACGGCGCTGGACGAAAATTGCGCGGCACTCGCGGCCGGCTTGCCATAGGTCAGCCCATGGTAAATCTCATCTGAGATGAGGCGGATGCCCTGGGCGTGACAATAAACCGCCAGCTCCCGTAACGCCTCGGGCGATAACATGGACCCCGTAGGATTGGCCGGACTCGCCACAATAAGCCCGGCCGGGCGCGCGGGCAGCGCCTCCAGCATGGCAACATTGGGCTGAAACCCCGTCTCCACCCCGCAAGGCAGCACCACCGGCTTCAACCCCAACGCCACCAGAATATTCAGATAAGGCGGATAATAAGGTGCGGCCAAAGCCACTTCATCCCCCGCCTCAAACGCCGCCAGAAACGCCAGCGGAAACGCCCCGGACGCCCCCAGCGTGACAGCCACGCGGTGGGAAGGAATTTCCACCCCATACCAGTCCAGAACATGAGCGGAAATTTTCTCCCGAAGCCCAGGCAACCCCAAAGCCTCGGTATACCCCATGGGATCACCCGACCGCAGCGCCGCCTCCACAGCCAGCCGCGCCCCCTCAGGCAACCCCGTCCCCGGCTGCCCAACCTCCATCCGCAACACGGCCGGCCCGCCAGGCCCCAACACCGCCGCCCGCGCATTCGCCGCCGTGATGACATCCATCACCCGAAACGGCGGAACCCGCGCGCCAATGCCGGGCTTCATGGGTGGGGCTTGGAAAAAAAGGCCAGGGCTCTGCCCTGGACCCGCTGGGGCCTGAGGCCCCAGACCCCCACTACCTTCGGGTCTTGGAAAGGGATGCCCTGCACGGGCTTTCCACGAGTATGCTGTGGAGGGCATCCCTTTCCAAGACCCGGGTGGGATCCAAGGGCCTTAGGCCCTTGGCGGGTCCAGGGCAGAGCCCTGGCCCTTTTCCTAGCGCCCACCGATGGCCAGGCCCTGGCCCTGCGGGTCCGCTGTTGCGGTGCAGGATGCTTCGCCGCCGGGGACTGTGTTGGGGCAGGAGATGGTGTTGGCGCGGCCGGGGGGTGGGATGGGGGTGTTGCCGTGGGTTAGGGCGTTGGTGAGGGCGATGGTGGTGGCTTGGGTGGCGGCGGCTTGGCCGGTGCCGGTGGTGGCGGCGCGGAAGGCGAGGTTGCCGGACACGTAGGCGATGCTGGCGGCGAGGTCTGGGGTGGGGTTGGAGTGGGGGGAGGCGGCGAGGAGGATGCCGGTGCCGGCGGCGATGCGGCCGGTGCCGAACAGGTTGTTCATGGAGGTGACGCAGATGACGCTGCCGCCGTTTTTATCCAGGGTGGCGAAGGCGGCGGAGGCTGGCAGGGTTTCCACTGCCGCCGTGGTGGTGGGCAGGCTGGCGATGGCGTAGTTGCCGGCGGCGCCGATGACCGGGTTGGCGTATTGCGGGGCGACGGAGGGCAGGTCGCTGGCGATGAGGCCGCCGCCTGCTGCGTCGGCGGCGGTGGTGAAGGTCTGGGCGAAGCTGCCGGAATAGAAACCCTGGATGCTCTGGGTGCGCAGCACTTCCAGCGTGGCGGCGAGGTCCGGCTGGGTCAGGCTGGCGTTGGTGGGGAGCAGCGTGCCGGTGGGGGCGAATACGGCGGCGGCGGCGGGGTCGGCCAGCAGGGCCGGGCCGACGGTTTGCAGATCGGTTTCCAGCGCGGCGGAGAGCGCGGCGTTAGCGGCCAGGCGCTCGGCCGGTACGATGACGGAGGCAGAGGGTAGCTGGCCGTAGCGGGCCTGGAGGGCGAGCAGGCCGCGCGCCAGGGTTGGCACGGCGGCGGGGCGGTCGCCATTTGCTGCCGCGGGCGAACCGGCGGGGAAGAGCAGGGCCACGGGCGGCTGCATTTTGCCGTCGCTGCCGGGCATTTTGATGAGGCAGGCGCCGCCGCCGCCGAGGCCGCCGCGTGAGGGCAGGGTTACGGCCTGGGCGAAGCCCGCGGCGGCCGCGGCATCCGCCGCATTGCCGCCCTGGTTGAGGATCTGCCGTGCCACGATGGCGGCCTGCGGCTCATCGGCCACGGCGTAGCCGAAGCTGGTTTGCGTGCCGCTGGGGGTGGCGTCACCCAGCCCGAACAATTGGTGGCCGACGCTATGGGAGGCACCGCAGCCGGCGAGCAGTGCGAGTGAGGCGATAGCGGCAATATGGCGAAGACGGGTTTGCAAGATGAAGGCGCCCCTGATTCTGAATATGACAGGCTGATTAGCCGTGAAGTGGTGCTACGTCCATTACAGCTGCCCGGCGAAGTCACGAGCCGTTTGTAGCAGATTGCGACGGCGCTCGGGCGAGCAGGCGTGGTAGAGGCGCATGAGGGCGAACTCATCCGGCAGGAGAGCCCCCAATGTTGAGCCCAGCCGCCCAGCGCGCTCAGTGTTCCAGCGCTCGATTGCTGCGCGGGAGGCGCTAAGTTTTGCGGCGAAGTCTTTTTCTCGGGTGGCGCCATCTGTGTCTTGTGTTGGTACGCCTGAGGGCGGTGCTTCGGGAGCTTTGTTTTCAGCCCTGTTTGCGAAGCGAAAAGGGAGCAGATCGCGCACGCGCTCCTGAGTCTGGCGACGAAATTTACCGATGCGGCCGACGCCTTGCAGCCGCCGGTCGATGAAGGTGAGGGTGGCTTCGGATTCGGCAGAATCGTCGCTGAGCCAGAACAGCAGGGTGGCGAGCCAGATGCTGCCGAGGCTGAAGCGCTTGGTGTACCAGGAAAAATCAGCCGAGGTGTCGCCGGCGGCGAACCAGATGGAGTCTGCGGACGCTGCGATGATGCGGGCCAGGCGCGGCGCTTGTGTGGGCAGGGTCAGGCGGGAGATGGCGCGGCGGATGGCCTCTTTATCGCCCGCCATTTGCTCCAGCCGGCGCGTCACGATTTGCCGCACACGGGCGGTGAGCCCGCCTTCCAGCCCGGTGGCGGCCTCGATCATGCGCTGGTCGGCGAGGGCAAAATACGCCTCGATCATGTCGGTATCCGCGGCGAACAGCAGTTTGGCCTCGCCCGGGTCGCGCCCCAGGCTGATCAGCGCCTGGCGCAGGGCCGTGCCGGTCCAGCCGTCGAAGCCGGTGTTGGGCAGCAGCGCGTCCAGCAGTTTCGCGGTTTCGGGGTCGATTTGCATCAGATGATGTCCATTGGATAACGGTCCAGCTCTTCATTATAGCCGAAGGAGGAAAAATTCTCGACGCGGCTGGGGTAGAGCCGCCCGTCCAGATGGTCGGCTTCGTGCTGCAGCACGCGGGCGGGGAAGCCTTCCAGAATTTCGTCGATCGCGGCACCTTCGGCGTCCAGCGCCGTCAGCCGGATTTTGGTGTAGCGCGGCACGGTGCCGCGCAGGCCGGGCACGGAAAGGCAGCCCTCCCAGCCGGTTACCTGTTCCTCGCCAATGGGGGTGAGCACCGGGTTGATGAGGGCACGCAAAGGCATGTCCGCCCCGGTGCCGGAGCGGCTGGCCGGCACGTGGAAGATGAGCAGGCGCAGCGGTACATGCACCTGGGTCGCCGCCAGTCCCACCCCGCCGCTATCGGCCAATGTCTCGGTCATGTCCCGGATCAGCTGTTGAATCTCCGGGGCGGTGGGGTCGGCAACCGGGGCTGCGACCGCGCGCAACACCGGGTGGCCCATGCGGGCTATTTTGAGGATCGCCATGGGCGCATGATTGCCCTGCCAGAAATGATTTGGCGAGTGTGAATTTTGTGCTATAGGCGCGGCACAGTTCGCGGACACGGCCCCCATAGGCCGCGCTTCGCGTTTGCCCGTTTAATTTTTTTGTGGAGCGTATAGCCCAGTGCAAGTTCTCGTTCGTGACAACAATGTCGACCAGGCGCTTAAAGCCCTTAAGAAGAAGCTGCAGCGCGAAGGTGTGTTCCGCGAGATGAAGCTCCGCCGCCACTATGAGAAGCCCTCCGAGCGCCGTGCCCGCGAAGCCGCCGAGGCTGTCCGCCGCGCCCGCAAGATGGAGCGCAAGCGCATCGAGCGCGAAGGCTTCTAACACCAAGCCTCTACCGGGCCGCTTGAGCCGCAGATGCATGGCATCTGCGGCTTTTTGTGTTTCCAGGAGGGCTGGGGGCTTGTTCTGGCGTGCGTAGCACGCGCCAAGGTAAGGTGGCCATTGCCCATTAACTTTCCGCGTGATTATCCTTGTTCAACTTAAGATTGGATAGGCGCGTGTTCACATTCATCGTCAGACTGGCACTCTTGATCGTGGTGTTTGCTTTTTCTACGGCCGCCAGTGCTCAGGAGCGAACCGAAGACCAGTGCTTAGCACTAAACCCCCAGATCACGTCGCCTGTTGAGATGGTGAGTTGTACCTCCGATCTCGAAGGCTCCAAAAAGCAATTAAATCACGCTTATGGGGTCTTGGCCAAAAAACTCCAGGGAGATCAACTGTCAGCATTGGAGAAAGCGCAGCGTTTGTGGCTGGATTACCGGGTCGCCGAATGCCGGTTTGAAACTGGCGGCTCTCCGGGAGGCACAATGTACGACTCCGGGATCATTTCATGTACGGCCGATATGAATAGACAACGCGCCATCGAGCTCCAAAAAATGGCAGACAATCTCCAGTGATAACTTGTGTAGCTCACCCACGGCAGCAGCGAATGTCCGTTTGAGCTTTCTGCCCAAAGCCGTGTTTTAGGCTTTCTGAATCACCAAAAGCCAAGTGCCATCCTCCAGCTCCAGCAGCTCCAGCGGATCATGCCCCTGGTCCGCCGCCGCCCGGGGCACATTGCGCAACGGGTCTTCGCCTTTGAGGCGCACCAGCAGAATCTGCCCGGTCTCGATCGTATCCAGCGCCAGCCGGGTGCGGACGTAGGTCATGGGACAGGTTTCGGCTGTTATATCTATGGCTTTGTCATGCGTGGGGAGGGTGGATAATGGCATGTTCATACTCTGATAAGGCTGGACCGGAGCAGCAAGTTGCGCCACAAGGCTCTCCGATGGATATAAGCATCGAGCGCCTGTGCATAGAGAACGGGTTGAAGATGACAGGCCCGCGCCGGGTGATTGCGCGCGTGTTGTCCGAAGCGACCGACCACCCGGATGTGGATGAGCTGCACCGGCGGTCCAATCGCGTCGATCCGGGGATTTCGCTCGCCACTGTGTATCGTACCGTCAGGCTTTTGGAAGCCAAGGGAATTTTGTCGCGCCGGGACCTCGGCAGCCGCCGGGCGCGGTATGAGCCGAGTGCGGATAAGCACCATTTTCATCTGGTGGATAAGGAAAGCGGCTCGGTGGTGGAGTTTTCCGCACCGCAGGCCGAGGCGATGCTGCGTGATATTGCCGTGGCGCAGGGCTTCGATCTGGATGTCATCAAGATTGAGCTATACGGCCGGCGGATCGTCAAGTGAACCAGAGCCTCATACCTGTGTTGCCGCGCTTCACGGTGGGGAACGCCGCCGACGGCTTTGCCGAGCTGCGGTCCAACAACCTGGGTGTGCGGCTGGCGGTGAGCCAGGACGAGCTGGATGCGGTGCAGGCGCTGCGCTACCGGGTGTTCTATGAGGAAATGGGTGCGCGGGCCGATGCGGAGACTGCCAGCAGCCATCGCGACCGCGACGAGTATGACGCGATTGCCGACCATTTGCTGGTGGTTGATCATAACCTCGGCGAGGGGCCGGGCAGTGTTGTCGGCACCTACCGGCTGATCCGCGAGGAGGCCGCGGCGAGGCACGGGGGGTTCTACTCCGAGAGCGAGTATGACATCTCGGCGTTGAGAGATTTTCCGGGGCGCAAATTGGAGCTGGGGCGCAGTTGCACCGCGGCGGCCTATCGCAGCCGCGCGGTGCTGCAACTGCTGTGGCGCGGCATTGCGGCCTATGTGTTCCATTATGGCGTGGATCTGATGTTCGGCTGCGCCAGCCTGGCCGGCACGGACCCCGATGGGCTTGGCGCCGAGCTGACATATCTCGCCACGCACCACATGGCGCCGGCGGCGATCCGCCCGCGGGCGCTGCCCAGCCGTTATGTGGAGATGCGCCGTACCGACCCGGCCGGGTTGAACCCAAAACAGGCGCTGCTGCGCCTGCCGCCGCTCATCAAAGGTTATTTGCGCCTGGGTGGGTTTGTCGGCGAGGGTGCGGTGATCGACGAGCAGTTCAACACCACCGATATCTCCATCGTGGTGCAGACCGATCTGGTCACTGAGAAATATTACCGGCATTACGAGCGCGAAGCGCGTTAAACGCGGCGCGGTAAATGCGGTTTAGCTAAGGATGACATGATGGCTGATGATGATCTGAGCGTACCGGAGTCGCTCCTGCCCTATGAAGAATGGACGAATGAGGCGCTGCGCCAGGTGGTGGTGAGCGCGCTGCGCCATGTGGAGGTGCAGGGGCTGCCGGGCGGGCATCATTTTTATGTGACGTTCAAGACCAATTACCCCGGTGTGCAGATCCCCGACCGGATGCGCGCGCAGTACCCCGATGAGATGACCATCGTGCTGCAGCACCAGTTCCATGGGCTGAGCGTGGATGAGGCGGGCTATGCGCTGGCCGTGGGCTTAAGCTTTTCGGGCGTGCCCTCCACGCTGATTATCCCCATTGCCGCGGTGACCAGTTTTGCTGACCCCGAAGTGCATTTTGGCCTGCAGTTTGAGGTGGTTGTGCCCGAGCCGGTGAAGGTGGCGGATATTCCGGAGCCTGAGGGCGATGACGTGCCCTCGCGCCCGAATGACGGCCCTGCCGATGTGGTGAGCCTGGATGCTTTCCGGAAGAGACAGAAAGATTAAGCCGATGAACGCTGAGAGCAAACGCACCCCCGGTTTCGCCTATTCGCCGATGTTTCCGCTGGGCGAGGACACGACCGTGTACCGCAAGCTGGATATCGCGGGTGTTTCGACCATCGAGGTTGAGGGCAAGACCGTGTTGAAGGTGACCGGCGATGCGCTGTCTGAACTGGCGTTCGAGGCGTTTCATGATGTGTCGCATCTGCTGCGGCCGGCGCATCTGGCGCAGTTGGCGAAGATTCTCGATGACGCCGAGGCGTCCGAGAATGACCGCTATGTGGCGCGGGAGTTTTTGAAGAATGCGGTGATTGCCGCGCGCGGTGTGCTGCCGATGTGCCAGGATACGGGCACGGCTCTGGTGTTCGGCAAGAAGGGCCAGCGCGTGTGGGTTGAGGGCAATGAGGAGGAGGCGTTCTCCTGGGGTGTGAGCCGCACCTATACCGAGACCAATCTGCGCTATTCGCAGATGGCGCCGATGACGATGTTCGATGAGAAGAACACGGGCAATAATCTGCCGGTGCAGTTCGATATCATGGCGCAGCCGGGCGATTACCATGCCGATGAGTTTCATCTGCAGTTTATCGCCAAGGGTGGCGGCTCGGCGAATAAGACGTATTTGTTCCAGGAAACCCGGGCGGTGCTGACGCCGGAGAAGATTTATACGTTCCTGGAGCAGAAGATTAAAACGCTGGGGACTTCGGCTTGCCCGCCGTATCATCTTTGCATCGTCATTGGCGGGACTTCGGCTGAGCTGAACCTTAAAACGGTGAAGCTGGGCTCTACCAAATATCTGGACCATCTGCCGACCACGGGGGATGTAACGGGGCATGCGTTCCGTGATTTGGAGATGGAACGACAAGTGCTCGAGATTACGCGCAAGATCGGGATCGGCGCGCAGTTTGGTGGTAAATATTTTTGCCATGACGTGCGGGTGATCCGTTTGCCGCGCCATGGTGCGTCGCTGCCGATTGGGCTGGGTGTTTCCTGCTCGGCCGACCGCCAGGTGAAGGCGAAGATCACGAAAGACGGCGTGTTTCTGGAGCAGTTGGAAACCAACCCCGCTAAGTATTTGCCCGAGATTACCGAAGACCATCTCGGTGGCGATGTGGTGGCGATAGACCTGAACCAGCCGATGGCGGATATTCTGGCGAAACTCTCGGCCTATCCCATTAAGACGCGCGTGGCGCTGACGGGCACCATCGTGGTGGCGCGCGATATCGCCCATGCCAAGCTGAAGGAACGGCTCGATGCGGGGCAGGGGCTGCCTGCGTATTTGAAGGATCATCCGGTGTATTACGCTGGGCCTGCCAAGACGCCTGAAGGCCTGCCCACGGGGAGTTTTGGTCCGACCACTGCGGGGCGGATGGATTCTTACGTGGATGAATTCCAGAAGGCCGGCGGGTCTCTCGTGATGCTGGCCAAGGGTAACCGGAGCAAAGCCGTGCGTGATGCCTGCCATAAATATGGCGGCTTCTATCTCGGCTCCATCGGCGGCCCGGCGGCGGTGCTGGCGGAGCAGAACATCACGAAAGTCGAGGTTTTGGAATATCCCGAACTTGGCATGGAAGCGGTGTGGAAAATTGAGGTGAAGGATTTTCCCGCCTTCATCGTGGTCGATGACAAAGGCAATGATTTCTTTGCCGATCTTGCCTGAGGTATCATGAAATTCACCGTTGACCGTATTGATCATGTCGTGATGACCTGCCACGATTTGCAGGTAACCGCAGGGTGGTACCAGCGCGTGCTGGGCATGGAGCGCGAGGAGTACGGCGGTAAAAACCGCACGGCCCTGCGTTTTGGTGCCCAGAAGATCAACCTGCACGAGGTCGGGCACGAGGTGATCCCGCACGCGAGTGAAGCCAAGCCCGGCACGCTGGACCTCTGCTTCGTTGTTGCCGTGGGGCCGGAAGACGTGATCGCGCAGCTCCACTCCTGCGGTGTGTCCATCGAGCGTGGCCCTGTGTCGCGCATCGGCGCGCTGGGTGACATCATGTCGGTTTATTGCCGCGATCCGGATGGAAATCTGATCGAACTCGCATCGTATCTCGGGGCATAGCCCCTTGCGATACACGCCATGAATTTATCCGAGTTCGATTACGAGCTTCCATCAGACCGCATCGGGGTGGGACCGGCACGGCCGCGGGATTCTGCGCGGTTGCTGCATGTTGGTGATGTGCTGGCGGATTATGTTGTGCGGGATTTGCCGGGGTTGTTGCGGGCCGGCGATTTGCTGGTGGTGAATGATACCAAGGTGATTCCTGCGCAGCTCACCGTCATGCGGGGGGCGGCGAAGATCGGGATTACGCTGGACCGGCGGTTGGATGATGGGTCGTGGCGGGTTTTGCTGCGCAATTCCAAGCGTGTGCGAGCGGGTGATGTGCTGGTGATCGATCCGGAATTCTCGGCTGAGGTGCTGGAGGTTTTGGAAGGTGGGGCGGCGTATTTGCGGTTTGCGGCGGATGATTTTTACGCGGCGCTGGCCCGCAGTGGGGCGCTGGCTTTGCCGCCTTATATTGCCCGGCCGGAGGGGATAACCGAGCGCGACAGGTCGGACTACCAGACCATGTTCGCGGCGCATGAGGGGGCGGTTGCGGCACCCACGGCGGGGCTGCATTTTACGCCGGAGCTTCTGGCGGCGTTGCAGGCGCGCGGTGTGGAGATTGTGCGTGTTACGCTGCATGTGGGTGCGGGCACGTTTTTGCCGGTGCGGGTCGAGGATTTATCGCAGCATGTGATGCATGCGGAGCGCGGTTTCGTGACGCAGGATGTGGCGGATAAGATCAATGCCACGCGCAAGGCCGGCGGGCGGATCATTCCTGTTGGCACCACGGCGTTGCGGCTTATTGAATCCGCGGCCGATGATGCGGGGGTTGTGCATGCGTTTGACGCCGAGACCGATATTTTTATCTTGCCCGGATACCGCTTCAAAGTAGCGGATCTTCTGTTCACCAATTTCCATCTGCCGAAATCCACTTTGCTGATGCTGGTGTCCGCTTTTGCGGGCCGGGCGCGCATTCGCGCCGCCTATGCTTATGCCATCGACGCAAAATACCGTTTTTACTCCTATGGCGATGCCTGTTTGCTGGAGCGCGCATGAGTTTCTCGTTTGATCTGTTGGCCAAGGATGGCGCCGCACGCGCGGGTACGCTGCATACGGCGCATGGCGATGTCCCCACCCCGACCTTCATGGCTGTTGGGACCGCCGGTACGGTGAAGGCGATGACGGCCGATGCCGTGCGTGCCACGGGTGCGAATATCGTGCTGGGCAACACCTATCACCTGATGCTGCGCCCTGGTGCGGAGCGTGTGGCGCGGCTGGGTGGTTTGCATAAGATGATGGATTGGCCTGGCCCGATCCTCACCGATTCCGGTGGGTTCCAGATCATGTCGCTGGCCAAACTGCGCAAGCTGGATGAGCAGGGGGTGACGTTCCGCTCGCATATCGACGGCACCGCCTACCAGCTCACGCCTGAGCGTTCGATGGAAATCCAGTATCAGCTCGATGCCACCATCACGATGGTGCTGGATGAATGCACCAAATTTCCCGCCACGCATGATGAGGCGGCGGTGTCCATGCGGCTCTCTACCCGCTGGGCCAAACGCTCGCGCGAGGCGTTTGTGCGGCGGGAGGGGTATGGGCAGTTTGGCATCATGCAAGGCTCTACCTTTAAGGATCTGCGCCAGGAATCGGCCGCGGCACTTAGCGAGCTGGAGTTCGAAGGCTACGCCCTCGGCGGGCTTGCCGTGGGTGAAGGTCAGGGTGCGATGTTTGAGGTGCTGGATTACGCGACCGACCTGCTGCCCGCGCAAAAACCGCGCTACCTCATGGGTGTGGGCACGCCGGATGATTTGCTTGGTTCGGTGGCGCGCGGGGTGGACATGTTCGATTGCGTGATGCCGACGCGCGCCGGGCGCACGGCCCGCGCCTTCACCTCACGTGGCATTTTCAACATGCGCAATGCCAAGTTCCAGGACGATGCGCGCCCGCTGGATGAGGGCTGCCCATGCCTCGCCTGCACGCGCCATACCCGCGCCTATCTGCATCATCTGTTCCGCTGCGAGGAGATGCTGGGGCCGATTTTGCTCACCGCGCATAACCTTACCTATTACCAATCTCTGATGCAGGGCGGCCGCCAGGCGATTCTTGCTGGCGAATACAGTGGCTATTGCGATAATGTGCGGACAGGCTGGACCAGGGGAGCCGAAACATGACCGACGACCGCTATGCCGGGCTGAAACAATTGGGTGCTGCAACCGCCGCCCCCACCAATCCGGATGAGGCGGTGCTGGAACGCGTGGCGGCGGAGACCGGCGGCAAAAACGCTGTGGTGCGCTTCACCTGCCCTGAATTCACCTCGCTCTGCCCGATGACCGGCCAGCCGGATTTCGCGCATATCGTCATCGATTACATCCCCGATGAGTGGCTGGTGGAGAGCAAGTCGCTGAAATTGTTTTTTCACTCCTTCCGCAATCATGGCGGGTTTCATGAAGCCTGTACCTTGATGATCGCGGATAGGCTGATCGACCTGCTGGCGCCCAAATGGCTGCGCATTGGTGCCTATTGGTACCCGCGTGGCGGCATTCCCATCGATGTGTTCTGGCAGACCGGCGCGCCGCCAGAGGGTGCGTGGATTCCGGACCAGGGCGTGCCCCCTTATCGTGGCCGGGGTTAGTCTCAGGCAAAAGATCGCTGCACGGGCCGAGGTTTGCGGCTTCGATGCCATTGGCTTTACCCGTGCGAGCCTGCCGCCGGAGCGAAGGCGCTGGTTGCAGGATTTTCTGGATTCCGGGCATCACGGTACAATGGACTGGATGGAGGAGCGGGTTGAGCAGCGGGCCGATCCGCAAATGCTCTGGCCTGAGGCGCTCTCGGTCATCTCGCTGGGTTTTTCCTATGCCCCTGTGAATGATGCGCTGGAAAACCTGGAGCGGCCGGAGGTTGGCAATATCTCCGTCTACGCCCGCAACCGCGACTATCACGACATCATCAAGGGCAAGCTCAAACATCTGGCGCAGTTTATCGCGGCGCAGGGTGTGGGGGTAAAAGTGTTTGTGGATACGGCGCCGGTGATGGAAAAGCCGCTGGCGCAGCAGGCGGGGCTGGGTTGGCAGGGCAAGCACACCAATCTGGTCTCGCGCGATCACGGCTCCTGGCTGTTCCTGGGCGAGATTTTTACCACGCTGGACATTCCCCCGGACGAGCCGGCGAAAAACAGTTGCGGCAGTTGCACGTCCTGTCTGGACGCCTGCCCGACGGACGCCTTCCCCGCGCCCTACAAGCTCGATGCGCGGCGTTGCATCTCCTACCTCACCATCGAGCATGACGGGCCGATACCGGAAGAATTCCGCATCCCCATGGGCAACCGGATTTATGGCTGTGATGACTGCCTGGCGGTGTGCCCGTGGAACAAGTTTGCCCAGGCCGGGCGTGAGGTGAAATTGCACCACCGCGAGGACCTTACAGCACCTTTGCTTGCGGAACTGGCTACGCTGGATGACGCCGGTTTCCGGGCAAAATTCTCTGGCTCGCCGATCAAACGCATCGGCCGCAACCGGTTTGTGCGTAATGTGGCGATTGCCATAGGCAACAGCGCCAGCCCCGGCCTGCTGCCAACCGCACACATTTTGGCGGCGGATGAGAGCGACATGGTGGCGGAAGCTGGCGCCTGGGCTGTGGGGCGGCTCGGCCCCTAATCCACGCGCTGCCCGTCGCGCAACGCCAGCACGCGGCGTGTCAGCCGTGGATGGGTGCGGAAGATCTCGCTTATAAACCCGGCAATTGGCGGCACCAGTTGCTCCTGTGCGACAAACGCCTCGCAATTGAGCGTGGCGTTCAGCCGCCGGCAGCCGCAGCCGAGCATTTGCAGCGAGGTCTGGGCGGCGGTGGTATCGCCGCATAGAAAGGCGCCGATGCTGTCGCACGTATATTCCCGCGTGCGGGAATAGGCCTTGCCCAGGAACGGCACGAAATGCCCTGGCAGCATGATGATGTTTTTCACAGGGTCCAGATGGCCGGCGGCGTGGTGCCCTAGCTCATGGCCGATGACGAAGCGCACCTGGGCGTCGTCCTGCACCTCCACCAGTGCCGAGGTGAGAAACACATAGCGCCCGCCCAGCAGCCGGCGGGCGAAGGCGTTCATCACCCCGTTGGAATTGTACAGGAACACCTGTGGTGTGGGCAGGCTGAGCTTTTCCGCGCCTTCCACCACCGCCTGGTACAGTGCCGGGCATTGCGCCGGGCCCAGCAGGAGCATGTTGCCGAACGCGCGGGCCCGGTACAAAGCGGCGGAGATGAGGAAGAAGACCGGGATGCCGATGCCGTAGAGGAAAAAATCCACCACAATCGCGGTTTTATGCGTGGCCAGGGCGCCGAGGAAAATACCGATCAGGATCAGCCAGTAGAATACGCCGAAGACGATCAGGAAGATCTTGTAGACGGACTCATTATCATGGCGCAGCCGCTGGACGATGGGGGACATTTTTGCTCCTGGACATGCACCGGGGCGGTGCATCTGCGGGAGCGTAACAAAGCCGTCGCGCCGGGGAAACCCCCGGCCAGGATGAATGTCTGATGACGCTCTGCTTCCCTTTTGGGCCCAAAAAGGTTAATCCCTGCCCCCATGAGCTGGCTTACTGAATTCGTCCGACCCAAGATTCGCACCCTCCTTGGCCGCAAGGAGGCGCCGGATAATCTGTGGCACCAGTGCAAGCAATGCCAGCAGATGATCTTTCACCGTGAGCTGGACGCGGCGAAGAAGGTGTGCCCGCATTGCGGCCACCATATGCGCGCCACCGCCACCGAGCGCCTGGCCTGGACCTTCGATGAGGGGGCCTATACCCGCATCGACCTGCCGAAGGGCGTGGTGGACCCGCTGAAATTCCGGGACGACAAGAAATATACCGACCGCCTGCGGGACGCGCGGGAGAAGACCAAGCAGGATGACGGGCTGCTGGTGGCGCATGGCACCATCGGCGGGCATCGCGCGGTGGTCGCTTCCATGTCGTTCGAGTTCATGGGTGGCTCCATGGGGGCCGGCGTGGGCGAGGGGCTGGTGGCGGCGGCCAAATTGGCCGTGCTGCAGGCGGCACCGCTGATTGTGTACACCGCTTCCGGCGGCGCGCGCATGCAGGAGGGCGCGATCAGCCTGATGCAGATGCCGCGCTCCATCATCGCCGTGCAGATGGTTAAGGAAGCTGGGCTGCCTTATATCGTCGTGCTTACCGATCCCACCACGGGCGGCGTTTCCGCCTCCTTCGCCATGCTGGGGGATATCCATATCGCCGAGCCGGGTGCGCTCATCGCCTTTGCAGGTGCGCGGGTGATCGAGGATACGTTGCGCGAAAAACTCCCGCCGGGCTTCCAGAGGGCGGAATATCTGTTCGAGCACGGCATTGTCGACATGGTGGTGAAGCGCGGCGATTTGACCGCGACGCTGGCGCGGCTGATTGCCCTGACCACGGCGAATAAGCGCGCGGCTTGAGCCTGAGCCGGAGGCGAGCTCCTTGAGCAACGAGCTGCAGTCCGGGCCTGATGCCTCGCCCAGCCGGGTGCGGGTGAGCGCGGCTCTGACGCGGCTGCATAGCCTGTATCCGCGCATGATCGACCTCAGTCTGGAACGGCTGGAACGGCTTTTGGCGGATCTCGGCCATCCGGAGCGGCAATTGCCGCCGGTGATTCATGTGGCGGGCACCAATGGCAAGGGCTCGGTTTGCGCTTTTGCCCATGCCGTGGCCGAGGCGGCCGGCTTGCGCGTGCATGTGTTCACCTCGCCGCATCTGGTGCGGTTCAATGAGCGTATCCGCCTGGCCGGGGCGCTGGTGAGTGACGAGCAACTGGCGGATGCGCTGGATGCCATAGAGGCGGCAAACGGGCCGGCGCAGATTACCATTTTCGAGGCCATCACCGCGGCGGCACTCTGGCTGTTCGCCCGCGTGCCGGCGGATTTATGCATTGTCGAGGTTGGGCTGGGCGGGCGGCTGGATGCGACCAATGTGGTGCACCCGGTGGCCTGCGCCATTACCTCCATCTCGCTGGATCACCAGGATTTTTTCGGGGATTCCCTGGCCGGGATTGCGGGCGAGAAGGCTGGGATCATCAAGCCAGGTGTGCCGGTGGTGGTGGGGTTTCAGCCGCCCGAGGTGTTTGCGCGCATCGCCGCTGAGGCGGTGGAGGTTGGCGCGAATTTGCTGCGCAGGGGGGCGGATTGGAATATCGCGCCGCAGGGCGAGGGGGCGGTGTTCGATGGGGTTTTTCTCCCCGAACTAGGCCTCAAAGGCGCGCATCAGGTGGAGAATGCCGGTATCGCGCTGGCCGCCTTGCGCGCGGCGGGTGTTTGGCCGGGAGCGGATGTGCTGGCGCGCGGCGTGGCGGCGGCGGTATGGCCGGCCCGGCTGCAGCGGCTGCGTGGCGCTTTGGCAAAACTGCTGCCCGAAGGCTCCGAACTCTGGCTGGATGGCGCGCATAACCCCGGTGGGGCCGAAACTATATCCGCCCAGCTACAGGCTTGGGGTACGCCCACGACCCTCATCCTCGGCATGAAGCAGAGCAAGGATGTGGGCGAGGTTCTGCGTATTCTGCTCCCCCATGCTGCGGCGGTGTACGCCGTGGCCGAGCCGGGCCAGCATCTGGCGCTGCCGGTGGAGAAGATCATCGAGGCTTCGGGCGGTAAGGCCTTGACCGGCCCCGACATTCACGGCGCCCTGAAACAGATACAGCACCCAACGCGGGTGCTGATCTGTGGCAGCCTGTATCTGGCTGGTGAGGTTCTAAAACTCGACGGTCTTTAGGCGACCGAGAATTCGGCTTCGGTCTGTGCCTTAATCTGCTCGATCGTCACATCCGGCGCGTGATCGACCAGCAAGAGGCCGGGGGTCTCGCCCTTGCGGACTTCGAAGATGGCGAGGTCTGTGATGATTTTGCTGACGACGCCTTTGCCGGTTAGCGGCAGGTTGCATTTTTTGAGCAGTTTCGGCTCGCCGCTCTTGGAGCTGTGTTCCATCAGCACCACCACGCGCTTCACGCCCGCGACCAGATCCATCGCCCCGCCCATGCCTTTCACCATCTTGCCGGGGATCGACCAATTGGCGAGGTCGCCTTCCTCGGACACTTGCAGGGCGCCCAGGATGGAGATGTCGATATGGCCGCCGCGGATCATGGCGAAAGAGTCCGAGGAGGAGAAGAAGCTGGTGGTCGGCAACGTCGTGACCGTCTGCTTGCCGGCGTTGATGAGGTCGGCATCTTCCTCGCCCTCGTAAGGGAAGGGGCCCATGCCGAGCATGCCGTTTTCAGATTGCAACTGGATGCTGATGCCCTCGGGCAGATTATTCGCCACCAATGTGGGGATGCCGATGCCGAGGTTGACGTACCATCCGTCTTCCAGCTCGGCGGCGGCTTTTATAGCCATTTCTTCGCGTGTCCACGGCATATTATGCGGCCCTCTTACGTGTGGTGCGCTGTTCGATGCGTTTTTCGACATGGTCGAGTTTGACGATGCGCTTGATGAACACGCCGGGTGTGTGGACGTGGTCGGGGTCGATCTCGCCGGGCTCCACCAGATGCTCGACCTGCGCCACGGTGATTTTGGCGGCGGTTGCCATCACCGGGTTAAAATTGCGTGCGGTTTTGCGGTACACGAGGTTGCCCTCGGTATCGGCCTTCCAGGCATGGATGATGGCGAGGTCCGCGAACAGGCCTTGTTCCATCACGTAATGGCGGCCGGCGAATTCGCGGGTCTCCTTGCCGTCGGCGATGGTGGTGCCATAGCCGGTGGCGGTGAAGAAGGCGGGGATGCCCGCCCCGCCGGCGCGGATGCGCTCGGCCAAAGTGCCTTGCGGGTTGAATTCGATTTCCAGCTCACCTGCCAGGTATTGTTTCGCGAAGGTCGCGTTCTCGCCCACGTAGGAGGAGACCATTTTCTTCACCTGCCGGGTTTCCAGCAGAATGCCCAACCCGATGCCGTCGATACCGGCATTGTTGGAGATGATGGTGAGGCCTTTTACGCCGGACTCCCGGATGGCGTAGATCAGCGCTTCGGGGATACCGCACAGGCCGAAGCCGCCGGCCATGATCGTCATGTCATCGCGCAGCAGCCCGGCCAGGGCCGCCGTCGCATCGGGGAAAATCTTTGAGACCGCCATGCTTCCTCACTTGTTGACCGGACATATTTGCGCCGCAGCTATTGCTGAGCCTGGGTCACTGTCAAGCGCCGCCGGCTAAGCCGCCGCAATTCTCTTGCTCAACTGTGACCAAGCATGTTTGCATCCGGGCAGCAACCGCAAGGGGAGACGATGGTATGGTACCGGCCGGTTTTTTCCGTAAGTTCAAAATGCGGCGGCTGGCCCGGCTTTACGCCGCGCGTTTACCGGGACTGTTGGTGCAGGATTACGGCGCGGGCGAGACCTATAGTGACGTGCAGATAACGGCCTGCGTGCGGCGGGCAAAACTGCCGGAGGCGGGGCTGTTGCTGGCGCGTGCGGTATTTCTGCCGGAGCCAGAGTTTGAGCTGAAATACGGGACGGATCAGGCTGCTCTGCGCGAGTTATATAGGAACAGCCTGCCGGTCATCTCGAGTTCGGGCATGCAGAACAGCAATGAGCCCGGAATCGCGGGTAGCGTCACGTTTGTAGGGCCGAGCTGACCCCGGACTTTCGTCCGGAGTATAAGAGATCAGCGTTCCAGGCACATGGCAACACCCATGCCGCCGCCGATGCACAAGGTGGCGAGGCCTTTTTTGGCGTCGCGCTTGCCCATTTCGTACAGCAGCGTGGTGAGGATGCGGGCGCCCGAGGCGCCGATGGGGTGGCCGATGGCGATTGCGCCGCCATTCACATTCACTTTGGCGGGGTCAAGGCCGAGATCCTTGTTCACGGCGGCGGCCTGCGCGGCGAAGGCTTCGTTGGCCTCGATGAGGTCGAGGTCAGCCACATTCCACCCCGCCCGCGCCAGGGCCTTACGTGAAGAAGGGATGGGCCCTGAGCCCATCACCGCCGGGTCCACACCCGCTGTTGCAAAACTGGCGATGCGGGCCAGTGGGGTGAGGCCGCGCCTTGCGGCTTCCTTGGCACTCATCACCACCAACGCCGCCGCGCCATCGTTGATGCCCGAGGCATTGCCGGCGGTGACGGTGCCGTCCTTCTGGAAGGCGGGTTTGAGCTTGGCCATGCTCTCCACCGAGGCGTCGTGGCGGATATATTCATCGTTCTCGACCACCACATCGCCCTTGCGGGTGGTCAGGGTGACGGGCGCGATCTCGTCCTTGAACCGGCCCGATTTCTGGGCGGCGGAGGCCTTTTGTTGGGAGCCGAGCGCCAGGGCGTCCTGCTCTTCCCGCGTGATCTGCCATTGCTTGGCGACGTTCTCGGCGGTGACGCCCATGTGGTAGCCGTTGAACGCGTCCCACAGACCGTCGCGGATCATGGTGTCGATGAAGCTGAGGTCGCCCATTTTGGTGCCGGCGCGCAGGTGCTGGGCATGCGGGGCGAGGCTCATGCTCTCCTGGCCGCCGGCAAGCACGATGCTGGATTCGCCCGAGATGATCTGCTGCGCCGCGAGGGCCACGGTGCGCAGGCCTGAGCCGCATACCTGGTTGATGCTGAAGGCGGTTTTGGCGTCCGGGATGCCGGCGGCGCGGGCGGCCTGGCGGGCTGGATTTTGCCCTTCGGCGGCGGTGAGAACCTGGCCCAGGATCACCTCGTCAATATCTTCCGGGCTCAACCCGGCGCGCGCGATGGCGGCCTTCAGCGCGATTGTGCCGAGTACATGCGCCGGGGTGGCGGCAAAAACGCCGTTAAAACTGCCAACAGGGGTACGCGCGGCCGAGACGATGACGATGTCTTCCATGGGGCTTGCTCCTTTTAGCGGGTCAGAGGCTGTTTCAGAAGTCGCTCTGGTGAGTCGTATAGTGGTGATTTTTGAGCACCGAGCCGAGCTTACACTTGTAAGTGAGCATCGGCGCGCAAAAAAGCGCCGCTAGACGGCCGCCAGAGCGACTTCTGGAATAGCCTCTCATAGGCTGTGCACCCAGGCGGCGAAAGGCTGCCAAAGTGACGTTTGCGCATTGGTGCCCGCCACCATGCCGATATGCCCGGCGGTGGGCTCGATGATGTGGGCATGCGGCAGCCTGTCCGCCAGGGCCCGGGCCGAGGCGGCGGGCACCAGCCGGTCGCGCGCCGGGATGGCGCAGAAGGCCGGGAGGTCGAGTGCTGCGGGGTTTATGGCGAGACCGGCCACGCGCCATTGCCCGCGCGCCGGCGTGTTGGCGCCGTACCAGCCGCCCAGGGCCTCGCGCGCTACGGGCGCGGCCAGGGGCACGCCATCGGCCAGCCAGTCTTCCATGGCCACAAACCGCCGGGCGCGGGCGGAGGTTTTGTCCTGGCCGGCGTAATCGCGGTATTTATTGCCCACGCCGAATGGGTCCACCATGGCGAAGAGGGTGTTCAGCGCATCGATGGGTAGCGAGCCTGCGAATTGCAGGATCGGCTCCAGCGCCGGCAGGGCCTCGGCCATGCGGCGCGCGGCGGCGGGGTCGTCGGCATGGAAGTCCCAGGGTGTGGCCAGCAGCGCCAGCCCGGTTATTTTGCCCGTGCCCTGCGCCCGCAAGGCGGCGGCCAGGGCCAGCAGCCCGCCCATGCAATAGCCGGCCAGAATCACCGGGCCGGGAATGGCGGCCAACGCGCGCTCCAGCCGCCCGGCGATATAATCGGTGAAGGTGAAATGCCGCTCCACCTCGCCGGGCCAGCCCCAATCCAGCAGATACGGGTGCAGACCCTGGCCGCTGAGCCAGCGCAACGCGGAGCCGCCTTCCATGAGGTCGAGAATATAGGCGCGATTGATGAGGCTCGGCACGAACAGCACGGCGGGGCCGGTACCTCCATAATCCAGCAGGCGGGATTCCTGTTCCTCCCACAGCACCGGCGGGTCGCGCATATCGCGCACATAAGGGTCGGCCCGGTAGGCGGCGATGCCGGCGATCAGCGCGTGGTCGGCCTGCAGCGTCTCTTCAAAGGCTGCCTGGATCTTCTGCGGGTCCGGCGGCTGGTGTGCCGCTAATGGGTTTTCCATCCATGAAGCCATCCATGAAGCCGGCCAGGCGCTGTTCCAGCTCAGCGATGCGGCGGTTGAGCTGCTCGATTTCAGCCAGGCCAGGCTGAGGTGCAGCAACAACGGGCGCGGTCCGCGGCGGCTCAAGGGGGCTGGGGCTTCCGACCGGGTTGGGTTCATGCGGCAGCATCGCCGCGGCCACACTGGCCGCCTGCGCCCATAATGCCATGGTAACGGCCCAGGTTTCGCGTAATTCCCGGTCCGCGGCCATGGCGGTCAGCTCGCTCTGCCACATGGCCACGAGGTCCTTGGCCAGTTTGTCGTCCATGCTGCATCCAGATCCGCTCGCCCGTACCCTCGCCTCGTAGCGCGATCTGTGCGCGGCCGCCATAAGCTGTTGCCAGCATGATACTGTGCAACGCACAAAATTCGTGTTTTTATGCGCGGGTAGCGTTAAAATAGCCGGCAACCGGACGGGAAGCGAATTCATGAAAGAAACGGGCGACACTTCGGCTCAACCTGTGATCGTGAAAAAATACGCCAATCGGCGGCTGTATAATACTGAAAGCTCCAGCTACATCACGCTGGAAAACCTTGCCGAGATGGTGCGCAAGGACCGTGATTTTGTGGTGTATGACGCCAAGACCGGGGATGACATCACCCGCACCGTGCTCACCCAGATCATCGTGGAGGAGGAAGGCAAGGGCAATGCGCTGCTGCCGACCAATTTCCTGCGTCAGCTCATAGGCGTGTACGGCAGCAATGTGCCGAACATGGTGCCCAAATATCTGGAGCAGGCGATGAGCAATTTCGCCAAGCAGCAGGAAACCGTGCGCGAGACCGTGACCAAGACGCTGGGGCCGTTCCTGCCGCCGGGTATCGAGGAAGTGGGGCGTAAGAATCTGGCGATGATGGAGCGGGCGATGACACTGTTCACGCCCTTCTACCCGGCCGAGATGAAGACCGAGGCAGTTGTGGAAACCCCGGTTGAGGTCCGCGAAGAGATCACCGCACTGCGGGCCGAGGTGGAGCGGCTGCAGCAGGAGCTGGCGACGGTAAAGAAGGCCAAGTAACAAATTGGTGCCTTTTACACGGCGCATGGACTGGCTTTCTGGCTTGGGCTAGACAGGCCGGCATGACATATTTCCGCACCCTGGCTCTGGGCCTCGCCCTCACCATCGCCGCCGTACCCGCCATGGCCCAAATGTCGGGTGGGGGCATGGGCGGCGGCATGGGAGGTGCTGGTGGTGGCCCGGCGGTGCAGCCGCAGAGCCGCACACCGGATATCGCCCCGCCGGCTTTACCGGGCGCGGGCGGGCTGGCCCCGGTGGCCACCGGGCCGAGCTTGCAAAAGCCCGCGCAGGGTGACCCCACAGCGGCCCTCTTCACCGCCATTACCAAAGGCGATGACGGTGCCGCGCAGACGGCGGTGGGCCGCGGGGCCGACCTCAACGCGCAGAACCAGTTTGGTGAAACACCGCTCGACCTCGCCATCGCCATGAACCGCACCGGCATTACCTTTTTGCTGCTGCAGACGCGCAACGAGCTGGCCGCCCAGACCGGCGGGCCGGAGCCGATGGGCGCACCATGGACGCTGAACACCCCGTCGCAAGCCACCCGGAAATCCACCGTGCCGGTATCGGCCACACCCAAGGTGACGCCGCGTGCGCCCCTGTCCACCGACGGCGGGACGCCGAACCCGGAGGCTGGGTTTTTGGGATTTGGCGCTAAGAATTAAAAAAGGCTGGGGCTCCGCCCCTGACCCCGCTGGGGCCGTCGTGCGCAGCACGCCTTCGGCGTGACGGCCCCAGACCCCCATTAGCTTTTAAGGGTTTGAAAGGGGCCTGCCTCCGTCGTTTGTGGCGACTGGGTGGCAGGCCCCTTTCA
>JAMFRO010000038.1 GCA_026224825.1 bacterium
GCAAGCTTGATCAGCTGCGTCCTGGTTTCCGAATTTTCTACACCTTTCCGGCGCGCTGTAGCCACTGCCATTCTCACTCGTTTTATCCAGGATGAAACAAACCTATGTGCCATGCGCCGTCAATCGCGCCGGCAAAATGGCTAAAGCATTATTGTGCTGCGGCGTGGCTGGGCGAGCGCACAGATCAGCGCGATGGCGACAAAGCCCATTGCCACCAGCACAGGGCAGGCACCCGTACCGAGACCAGCTGAGAGAAGCGCGCCCACCAAGGTCGCGGCGAGGGCTTGCCCCAGCATGCGCGTCGTCGTCATCAACCCGCCGGCTGCCGCGGCGCGGTTGCCTGGCGCGGCAGAGAGCAGGATGCGTGCATTGGGCGACATGAACAATGCGAACCCCGCGCCGCACAGCCACATCCTCCAGGCCATATCGATGAAGCTGACATGCGCGGGGAGAAAAGCGATCAGGATCATTGCGGCCAAGGCAATAAGGAGCCCGCATAGGCCGAGCCATTTTGGCGACAGCCGGTCCGACAGCATGCCGGCCCCAGGCGCGATCATGAAGCTGGCGATGGCATAGGGCGCGATCATGGCGCCCATCTCCGCCGGCGGCACGCCACGGTCGTGCAGGCGGAAGGGCAGGGAAAGCATCATTGTCATTGAGCCGAGCGCACCGGATAGCGCGCCCGAAACCGCGAGGGAAAACGCAGGCCGCGCCAGCAGATCCACCGGCAGAACCGTATCGGTGCTGCATAGCTGATGCCGCACGAAGATGATGCCGGTGCCAATCCCCAACGCCAGAAGCAATGCCGCAGGCCGCCAGTCCTGGCCTTGGTTCAGTCCGTCCAGCCCCCAAATCACCAGCGCGAAGGTCGCCGCGCACAGTGCCGCGCCGGCGATGTCGAAGCGCCGTCCTGAGCGCACCGTCTCCGGCAGTTTCACGCTCATCAGTAGCGATACGATGGCCAGCGGCACCCCCGCCATAAACACCCACCGCCAGGATGCGACCGACAGAATGAGGCCGCCGATCAGCGGGGCGATCGCGCCGCCGCCGGCCGCGCATAATGTGTTGATACCCAGCCCCTTGCCGAGATGCCGGGCCGGATAGATGGAACGAATGAGGCCGAAAGTGACGCTAAACGCCGCCCCCGCGCTGAGCGCTTGCACGCCGCGGACCAAGAGCAACACCAGCAGGCTATTGGCAAACAGGCAGCCGCTGGCCGCCAACAGGTATACGCCAAGCCCAGCTTGGTAGAGCCGGCGCTGGCCGATATGATCGCCCAGGGCGGAAAACGGCATGATCGTCATGGCCAGGATGAGCTGATAGAGCATGATGATCAGCACCGTGGATGAGGCGGGCACGTGCAGTGCCTTCGCAATGGATGGCAGAGCGACCGAGCCGATCGTGCCGTCGATCATCGTCATCAGTGACCCGGCGCCTACCGCCAGTATGGCGAAATAGCGCCCTGGCACACCCAATCCGTCATGCCCCGACTCCGGCTTGGATTCTCCCCGTGAAATGGTCGGATTTACGATGTTATTATTGGACATGGTAATATTAGACGCTGCGGTGGTTTCAAGTGCAACTCCCGGACTCACACGGGATAGAACGCCAGGGCCGCTCCTTCGGCGGCACGTATACATTCCGGCTGCGGGGCTGCTATAATCGAAAAAAAGGGAGAGACAAGCATGGCCAAGGCAGAGGCGCGTCCGGTGCGGCACGTACCAGCACGCGATATTCCAATACCTCTTTCGGTAAGCCCGGCGGCGCAGGCCATTATGGCGATGCGCCGCCCCGACCCGCCGCCCTACCCCCCGCTTGACGACCTGGCCGGCTGGCGTGCCTATGCGGCCGGCGTGAACCAGGCCATCCTGCCATTTCTGCAGGCTCAGGCGGCTAAGGTTGAGGCCAGTGTGCAGGAGCTTGACCTCGGGGAGGCGCTGATCTTCGACGTCGTTCCGGGGGCAGCGGCGGACGAGCGCGGTGTGTTTCTGGATATTCATGGCGGGGCCTTCATCGTCGGCGGCGGTGCATGCTGCCGGGCTGAGGCGATCAGTCTGGCAGGCGCGCTCGGCGTACATATCTGGTCGGTCGACTACCGAGCGCCGCCGGACCATCCCTATCCGGCCTCGCTGGATGACTGTCTTGCCGCCTACCGGGCGCTTTTGAAGCTGCGCCGGCCGGAGGAAATCGTTATCGGCGGTGCTTCGGCGGGAGCGAATTTGTCGGCTGCGCTGATTCTGAAGGCAAGAGATGAAGGGCTGCCGCTACCCGCCGGCTGCGTGCTGTTGACGCCGGCGCTGGACATGACCAATTCGGGCGATTCTTTCGAAACCAACAAAGGGCTCGACGCTGTGCTGCCCGCCGATATGAATGCGATCAACCAGCTTTATGCGTCCGGTCACGACCTCTCCGCCCCCTATCTTTCGCCGCTCTTTGGCGATTTGAAGAATGGCTTTCCGCCGACATTGCTGAGTGCCGGTACGCGCGACCTCTTCTTGTCTAACGCCGTACGTATGCACCGTGCGCTGCGGGCTGCTGGTGTGCATGCCGAATTGCATGTGATCGAGGCCGCGTCGCATGGCAACTTCCATGGCGCGCCGGAGGAAGATGATCTCAATCGCGAAGTCCGCAGGTTTATCCGTGGCTGTTGGGCTGGTCGTTTCCCATTCGTTCCATGAGCGGACGGCATTTAGCTGTGACATAACCGGGTGGCGCCGGAAGGATGACGGTCATCGCCAAAGTGGTTCTCCATGTGCAGTCATGATTGCTCCAGTGAGTATTCCAACCTTCCTTCGCTTGTTGCTCCGGTGTGCTGTGCTAACCCGTTCTCTATAATAATATTCGGAGGAATTTGGTCATGGGACAGCTTGAGGGAAAGGTTGCTCTGGTAACCGGTGGCGGGCGTGGGCTTGGCCAGGAATGTTGCCGCATTTTTGCACGCGAGGGGGCAAAGGTCGTGGTCGCCGATTTGGTACCGGAGGGCGGCGCGCAAACTGTGCAGCTCATCAAAGATGCAGGCGGCGAAGCCATGTTCGTGCGCGCCGATGTGTCTTCCTCGGCCGATGTGCAGGCCATGGTCAAAGCCGCGGTGGATAATTACGGCGGGCTCGATTGCGCCGTCAACAATGCGGTGCGCTCCGTCGGCCGGCATTCATTTGCAGAATTGTCCGAAGAGGATTGGGACAAGACGATAGCGGTCAATCTCACCGGCGTATTCCTGTGCATGAAATACGAGATCCGTGCGATGCTGGCGCGTGGTGCAGGTGCGATCGTCAATGTCGGCTCGGGTAATGAGCATGCTTCGGCACCTGGAATTGCTTATTACATCGCTGCCAAGGCTGGTGTGTTGGGATTAACGCGGGTTGCGGCGACCGAATATGGCGCCCAGCGGATCAGGGTGAATGCCGTTGGTCCGGGCTCGATGTGGACGCCTTTGCTGCGAGAGACTGCTGCGCGAGATCCATCACATGTCGAATTCCTGCAGAATCTCACGCCGTTGCAGCGGCTTGCGGAGCCATCCGAGGTTGCCGAAGCGGCGGTCTGGCTATGCACGGATTCAGCCTCCTACGTGCATGGCCATACGCTGCTGGCCGATGGCGGGGCTATGCTTGGCAGTCTCTCGGGCTATGCGAAACCGGGCGGTCCGAAGTAAGACATTTATCGCAACAAGCCCGTAGGGGGGCCTTCGCATCAGCCCAAATTTACACGCGCATCACGCCTGTGTTGCAACCTACCCGGCTGAAATGCGCCCATGACGGATACCGCCCGTTCATATAGGGCTAATTGCCCAACCTTTGCCGCAAGCTGGCATTTATCGGAATAGGAAAGTCGAGCAACAATTGCGCCATGCCTTTGGCGACTGGATCGATCCAGGTAGAGGCGAGGACGCCACCTTCCATGGAGTTCATGACGACGAAGTTGAGCGCGGAAAAGCCCGGCACACTGAAGAGATCGACCAGAAATGGGCCGCGTTGCCCGAGTACGCGGCCATAATGTTCGCCAACGCTCGCCGGCGTCAGCGCGGCGGCGATATAGGGCAGATAATCCGGATTGCGCGCGATGACAGCGACGTTGAATAGATTGCCCTTGTCGCCGCTCCTGGCCCAGGCCAGCCGGATCAGCGGCACGGTCTGCGCCGGATCAGCATCCTGCGGCGCATGCGGCAAGGCTGGCGTGGTCACCTTGCCGGCTGCGGCTTTGGCGTCCACGGGCGCTTCGAAGGGTACCGGCTGGCCGTCGACTGAAACGGCCTGCGCAACGAGTGATTTCTGGATCAGGAAGCCGGCGATCCGTTGCACCGGACGGACCGACGCGCCAAGGGCCATGGTCGTTCCGACCGACATATGGCTGATTCCCGAACCCTGTTCGCGCAGCAGCAATTGCGCCCCGGCCTGGTCGAGATGATCGGCGACGATCCGGCAGACCGCGGTGGACGGACCATCGCCGTCGCCGCCGATAACGTCGCAACGCGTCCTCTCAAACGGCGGAAGCTGGCTTTGGCGGAGCATGGTGCTGGTGCGTGCGAACATCTCCTCGCCGAAACGGCGCGCTTTGGCGCCCGCCTCCAAGCCGACGATGGGGATCGCCGCCATCGCCCGCCAGCCCTGGTCATAGGTCAGGCTCGCCTTGTAGGTGTCCGTGCGGCCCAGGCCGCGGGCGCCGGTTACCGCAACACGGTTTGGCCCGGCCTGCGTGAGGCGGACATCCGTAAAGTCGCAGATGACGTCCGCGACGTAATAGCGCTGCGGATCGCTGACCTCGTAGAGGAGCTGTTCGGCGACGGTGCCGACCGATACTAGCCCGCCGGTGCCGTCCGCCTTGGTGATGACCAGGCTGCCGTCGGCGCGGCATTCACCGATGGGCATGCCGATGTCGGCCCAGTCGGGCACATCGCGCCAGTCGGTGAACGTGCCGCCGGTGACCTGCGCCGAGCATTCCAGCAGATGGCCGGCCAACGTGCCGGCGGCGAGCAGATCGAAATCATCCGGGCCCCAACCGAATTCATGGATCAACGCACCCATCGCCAAGGCGCTGTCGACGGCACGGCCGGTGATAACGATGTCTGCGCCAGCCGCCAGCGCCGCCGCAATCGGAAAGGCGCCGGTATAAGCGACGAGGCTGTTGACCCGGTCGGCGCCATCGACTTTCGCGCGGACGGGCGAACCATCGAACATGTCGGCCGTATCAGACGTGACGACAGTTGAGACCCGGGCGGTGAGATTATCGCCTTCGACAACGCCGACGCGCACATTCAACCCCGCGGCCGCCGCGCCGCGCCGCAGCGCTTCAGCGCAGGCTGATGGATTGAGCCCGCCTGCGTTCGCGATGATCCGGATGCGCCGGTCGAGAATCGTGTGCAGATGGGGCAGAATATAACCGTCGACGAAATCCGTCGCGTAGCCAGGTCCGGTGCCTGTCGCCAAGCCTCGGCCCAACCCGCCCATTACGGATTCGGCGAGGAAATCGAAGATGATGTAGTCGAGTTCGTTGGCTTTTTCCAGCAATTGGGCGATGCCCATGCGGCTGTCGTTGAAGAAGGCGGTGCCTGCACCGATTCTGACGATTTTGCTCATATCATCTCACTTTCCGAGAGAGGTTTGTCCGTGCAGGGCGCGCTGGATGGCGGTGTGGGCCACACGCCGCGCTTCACGCGAGACATGCGCGTTGATGGCCCCGAACGCATGATAGGCACCCGGCCAGACATGCAGTTCCATGCTGACGCCAGCACGGGTCAGTCGGCGCGCATATTCGAGGGATTCTTCCAGGAACAGGTCAATGGCACCGATGTGGATAAAGGTCGGCGGCAGGCCGGCAAGGTCCTCGGCCACAGCGGGCGAGGCATAGGGTGACACCGGATCATCCACCTCCCCGAGCATCGATGACCAGCCAAAGCGGTTGTGGCCGCGCGTCCAGCCGAAATGGCCGGTATGGGGATGATCGCTCCCGGCGCTGCGATGGTCGAGCATCGGCTCCGCCAGATACTGGAAACACGGGCGCACCTGGCCGCGATCACGCGCCAGCAGGCATAATGCGGCGGCGAGGCCGGCACCTGCGCTTTCACCGGCGACCATGATGCGGTCCGGATCGATACCAAGTTCCGCACCTGCCGCATGCAGCCAGAGCAAGGCGGCGTAGCAATCCTCTAGCGGCCCGGGAAAGGCTGTTTCCGGTGCAAGGCGATAGTCAACCGAAACCACAACGCAATTCATATCGACGGCATAGGAGCGGCTGTTCGGGTCGCTCATATCGGCACTGCCGCTGACGAAGCCGCCGCCATGGATATGCAGGATCGCGGGGAGGGGCTCCTCTGTGCGGTCGCCCGGGGCATAGACGAGCACCCGCACGTCTGGACCGGCTTTGTATCCGGGAACCTGCCGCTCCTCGAACCGCACCTTCTGCATCGCCTCCGAGCTGGGCTTGGGAATCGCCGCGACCATAGCGAAAAGCATCGAGCGATATTGCGGCAGCGTCTCGCTGCTGAGAGTCTGCGGCAGGTGCGCGTCAAGCCCAACGCTAAGCTCCGGATCTACCAGATGACGGCTCATTTTTTTCTTTCCTATTTATAGATTGAGCGGCGTGTGGAGTCTTGTTCTATCCCAATACGCGTTACGCAGGTGGCGCTGTCAGGCAGCCGTTGCCGGCGCCGGAAAATCATGAAGGGCGCTCATGTCTTCGCCGCTATCGTAACGCTCCCGCCACGCGCCGTAATAGGCTGGGACCGGTCGCTTTGCCGGATTGTGCCATGGCATCTGCGAAGCGGCGACGCCTAACAGCATCCGCGCCATCGCCGGCCTGGGAATCGCCGCGAAGGCGCCCTTATACGCTGCCTGCGGCACATCGGGCATATTTCTGCGGAAACCTTCCGTGATTTGGGCAGCATTCGCCACGATGTGTCCAAACACCTTGCGCAACATCTTCAGGCGAAACATGCGCTTGCCGACGACATGGTTATAAATGTCGAGTGCTGCGCTGCGGTGCTCGATTTCTTCGCAGAAATGCCAGAGCATCAAGGCCGATATACGTGGATCGCCGCCACCGAAGAGGCGATGGCGCTGCTCCATGAACATGCCGAAAAGCGGCGAGAAGGTCGCCTCGATATTTGCGGCATAAGCGAGATGGAAATGCAGGTCCTCATCTTTGTAAATCGCATCGAAACCGGCAATGCTTTCATCGAGCACCTTCTGAAGACCCGGATAGCGCCCGACAAGCGCCTTCACATGCTTCTTGTGGGCCAGCGAATGAACCGATTCCTGCGCCGTAAACATCCGTGCCTCGGCAAGAATAGCCGGGACGGCAATATATTTTTCAGCATCGCGCATGGCGCGGCACATATAGATTTCGAACCCGATCGCCTGGAAGGTGACGGTATTCAAGGTTATCGCGAAGGCCGGGTTTTCTGGATTCCACATGAATTCGACGCCGTCGAAATTGAAAGGGATCTTCCTCAGAACCAGATCATTCATGA
>JAMFRO010000039.1 GCA_026224825.1 bacterium
ACCGAGTTCGCGACCGAATTCGGCAGCGATCTCGTATTTCCGTGCGACGTGGGTAGCGACGAGGAAATCGACGCCCTCTTCGTCTCGCTGAAAGAACGCTGGGACACGCTCGACGGCCTCGTGCATTCCATCGGCTTTGCGCCACGCGAAGCGATCGCAGGCAATTTCCTCGACGGCATGACGCGCGAGAACTTCCGCATCGCCCACGATATTTCCTCGTACAGCTTCCCGGCGCTCGCCAAAGCGGCGCAATCCATGCTCTCCCCGGATGCATCATTGCTCACGCTGAGCTACCTGGGCGCCGAACGTGCAATCCCGAACTACAACACGATGGGCTTGGCGAAGGCATCGCTTGAAGCCAGCGTGCGCTATCTGGCAGTGGCGCTTGGAGACAAGGGCGTGCGGGTGAACGGCATCTCGGCGGGACCGATCAAGACGCTGGCAGCCAGCGGCATCAAGGGCTTTGGCAAGATTCTCGATTTCGTCGAAAACAACGCGCCGTTGCGGCGCAATGTAACCATCGACCAGGTCGGCAATGTGGCGGCGTTCCTGTTGTCGGATCTGGCGGGCGGCGTGAGCGCCGAGATTGTCCACGTCGATAGCGGCTTTAACGCCGTGGTCGGCGGGATGGGTGCGCAGGCGGTGTCCGAGTAGTGCTTCTATAACGACATCCGCTTTTTCAGCCGCCGATAAAGTGAAAAGCCGTCCCGCTTGCGCGGGACGGCTTTTTTTTATGCGTCTGAGACCAGGGTGTTTAGTTGCGGTAGCCGTTGTGCCCGCCGTTTCCGCCGTGGCCGCCATTTCCGTTGTGCCCGCCATTTCCGCCGTGGTTGTAGTTTCCGCCGTGGTTGTAGTTTCCACCGTGGTTGTAATTTCCACCGTGACCGCCGTATCCCGGGCCGCCATGACCATAGTTCGGACGGCCGCCATTGTGCCGATACCACTCGTCACGCCCCCAATAGCGGCGACCATCGTAATAACGATCCCCATACCAGCCGATCACGATGCCTGGCTGCACATAGACGGGAGCCGGTTGATAGACGACCGGCGGCGGCGGGGGCGCGTAATAAGGCTGCGGCGCCACGTAGACCGGAGCGGGAACCCCGATGTTGATCCCCAGCCGCACTTGAGCGTGGGCGATGCCGGATAGGGTAGCGAGGCACAGACCAGCAATGCCAGTCAGGATCCGGATGCTTTTTATCTCGTTCATGTAAGGCGCGCCTTTGACCATCATTGTTCAGGTGGAAGCGAATATAGCGGATCGCCTTCAATCCGGTATTTCAACTTTGTAAGTAGTTCTTCGGCGCAGGGGTATCGTCTGCTGAAAGCTTACTCTTTGTTACATCATGAAAAACTGCGAATCGGGGGCATTGGATGGAGAGCTGGCGGGGCGCTGGAATCGGCATAGGGGACGGCCAAGAGGCCGTACCCCTGCCACACCACCCGGCATGCGGGTCCGCACCGGGCGGTTCGAGAAGTTGAGGTCATGAGAGTCGAGGCACGCCCAGCCGGTCGAAGTATTCG
>JAMFRO010000040.1 GCA_026224825.1 bacterium
AGAACACTCGGCTGATCCGCAGTGGAAAAGCATGTGGATGGCCCTTATCGACGAAAGCTCGTTCCGCCGGGTTCGATAGGATGACCGGCAAAAAACATCTTGCCAAATGATCTGCGATTAAAGAACGAAGGAACATTTTGCGAGATTTGTTGTGTCCCGCTGGTAATGGGGTCTGGGTCTCTCAGACCCCAGGCGGGGTCAGGGGGGTGAACCCCCCTGGCGGGGATGAAAGGGGCGAAGCCCCTTCCCCTAACACGAGTCCAGCGTCTACCTTGCATGAATGGATGCCGCTGTCGCTTTGCCCATTACCGCCGGCCCGGATGAGGTGCTGCGCACGGTGTTTGGCCTGCGCGGCTTCCGGGGCCAGCAGGAAGCCGTGATCAGCCACGTCATGGATGGCGGCGATGCGATTGTGCTGATGCCGACCGGCGGCGGTAAATCACTTTGTTATCAACTGCCTGCCATGTGCCGCCCGGGCCTGGGCATCATCGTCTCGCCGTTGATCGCGCTGATGCGCAACCAGGTGGCGGCGATGCGCCAGCTCGGGGTGAATGCGGCGGCGCTGAATTCGGCGATTTCGGCCGAGGAGCGGGGCAGGATCTGGGATGACTTAAGGGCTGACCGGCTGGATCTGCTGTATGTGGCGCCGGAGCGGCTGATGATCCCGGATTTTCTGGATTTTCTGTCCGGCCGCCAGGTGTCGCTGATCGCCATCGATGAGGCGCATTGCGTCAGCCAGTGGGGGCATGATTTCCGCAAGGAATATCTGATGCTGGCCGAGCTGAAAGAGCGTTTCCCAGGCGTGCCGCGTGTGGCGCTGACGGCCACGGCGGATGTGCAGTCGCGGGCCGAAATCCGCCAGAGATTGGCGTTGGAGGGAGCAGAAATGTTCATCTCCAGCTTCGACCGGCCGAACATACGGTATAATATTACGCCCAAAGCCTCGCCGATGCGCCAACTTCTTGCATTCCTTAAAACGCATGAGGGGGAAAGCGGGATTGTGTACTGCCTCAGCCGCAATGCGGTGGAGGAAACGGCGGCGGCGCTGAACAACCACGGCATCAAGGCGCTGCCGTACCATGCCAAGCTGCCGCCGAACACGCGGGCCGCCAACCAGGATGCATTTCTGGCCGGGGAAGAAGCGTTGGTGCTGGTGGCGACCATCGCTTTCGGCATGGGCATCGACAAGCCGGATGTGCGTTTTGTGGTGCATATGGATTTGCCGGGGAGCCTGGAGGCGTTTTACCAGGAAACCGGGCGTGCGGGGCGCGACGGCGCGCCGGCTGAGACCTTGCTGCTGTACGGCATGCAGGATCTGATGCTGCGGAAGAAAATGATCACCGATGGCGAGGCGCCGGAGGAGGTCAAGCGGGTTGAGCTGGGCAAGATGGAGTCGCTGCTCGGCGTGTGCGAGACGGCGGGCTGCCGGCGCCAGGCGATACTCTCCTGTTTTGGCGAGATTCTGCCGGAGCCTTGCGGTAATTGCGATAGCTGCATCACCCCGGCCGAGACGTGGGATGCGACCACCCCGGCGCGCAAGGCCCTCTCCGCCATGCTGCGCACCGGCCAGCGGTTTGGCGTGGGGCATCTGGTGGATGTGCTGCTGGGGGTGGAGACGGAGAAGACCACGCGCTTCGGCCATGACAAGCTCCCCACTTTCGGCGTGGGCAAGGAGCTGGATAAGAAAGCCTGGCAATCTTTGTTCCGCCAGCTCGCCGCGCGCGGGGTGGTGGAGACCGACCACGACCAATACGGCGCGCTGGTGATGACGCAAGCCGGCCGGCCGATCCTGCGCGGTGAGGAGCAGATCCATCTGCGCCGCGATGTGAAGGTGCGCGTGTCCAAACGCGCCGACCGCGCCTTTGCCGCCGGCGGCGATACAGCTCTGTTCGAGGTGCTGCGCCAGGAGCGCGCGCGCATCGCCAAGGAACAGAAGGTGCCGGCCTATGTGATTTTTCACGATGCCACGCTCGCCGCCATCGCCGAGGCCAAGCCATCCAGCCTGGCGGCGCTGGGCGAGGTGCCGGGCATTGGCCGCAGCAAGCTGGAACGCTATGGCGAGACGATTTTGGCGGCTCTGGCGCAGGCGGCGGCGTAATTGATAGATAAAATTTATCAATTTTAGGAAATCAAACAGATTTTCTTGTGATGTAAAATTCCATCGGCCAGTCGATACTGAGACCCCCTCACTTTTAATCCGCCGGCACAGATGCTACTGGCGCGCGGAGCGAAATTGAGGAGTTTGCGATGGCCCTGGTTACTTACGTTGAGCATGACGGCGCGCGGCATGAGGTTGATGTGCCGGTGGGTGACACCGTGATGCAGGGGGCCGTGAATAATTTGGTTGACGGCATCGTCGCCGAATGCGGCGGCGGGCTGGCTTGCGCCACCTGCCATTGTTATGTGGATGAGGCCTGGGCCGGGAAGACCGGCACGCCCTCCACGGTTGAGACTGAGATGCTGGAAGCCGCGGCCGCCGATGTGAAGCCGACCAGCCGGTTGAGCTGCCAGATTACGGTGACGGCGGAGCTGGCCGGGCTTATCGTGCATCTGCCCGCCACCCAGTTCTGAGGAGCACGAGCATGGACACCAACGCGCCGATTCAGATTCCCTCCCATGTGCCGCCGGAGCTGGTGCGCAAGCTCGGCATTACCGAGAGCGCGGAATTTCTCGCCAGCCCGCATAAATTCATGGCGGCACTGCACGAGACCCAGCCGCCGATTGTGTTCTCATACGGCGACCATAGCCCGCCGGCGTGGAACCTGCTGAAATATGAGGATGCGTATTTCGTGCTGCGCCATCCGGAGTTTTTTACGACGGAAGGCACCGGGCCGTTCCCACGTGACCCGAATGATTACTGGAAGATCATCCCGCTCGAGATCGAGCCGCCGGACCACCGCAAGTATCGCGCACTTGTCGACCCGCTGGTGTCGCCCAAGGCGGTGCTGGCGCTGGAAGTTTCTATCCGCGCCTTTGCCAATGAGCTGATCGATAATTTCATCGATAAGGGCGAGTGCGAATTTGCCAAGGAATTTGGCCGTCCGCTGCCGGTGGGCGTGTTCCTGGATCTCATGGCCCTGCCGCGCGACATGATGGATGAGTTCGTGCGCTGGGCCATGGGGCTGCTGCATGCGCAGGACCGGGTGATTGCGGGCCAGGTGATGGCCGAGGTGACGCAGTACCTGAACAAGGTGATTGCGGAGAAGCGCGGCGTATTGGATGGCGGGATGGTGAGCGCCATTGTGAACGGCAGGCCGGGGGGCGAGGAGATGTCCGCCCGGGAAACCTTCGGCTTCTTGTTCTTCGTCTGGATTGCCGGGCTGGATACCGTGTTTGCGACGCTGAATAATATTTTTGTGTGGCTGGCGGAAAATCCGGAGCGGCGGCAGGAGATCATCGATACGCCGGACAACATCAATAATGTTGTTGAAGAGCTGCTGCGCGTGTTCACGGTCACCTTCTCGGGCCGGACGGTGCGCGATGATATCGAATTGCGCGGGATAAAGATGAAGAAGGGTGACAAGATCACCAGCATTCTGCCCGCCTGCAATTATGATCCGGATGCTTTCCCGAACCCGGCCGAGGTGAATTTTCACCGGCCGCGCAAGCCGGTGCTGACCTTTGCCGGCGGCGCGCATAGCTGCCTGGGCGCGCATCTGGCGCGGCTTGAGGTAAAGATTTGTATCCAGGAGTTTTTGCGGCGGATCCCGAATTTCACGATCAAACCCGGCGCCAAGATTGAATATTGGCCTGGTGGCGTGGTCGGGCCGAAGGATGTGCCGCTGGCCTGGTAGTTTGGGCCGCTAAGTTAAGGGCGCGGGGATGATCCCCGCGCCCTTTGCATTTGCGGGCCCGGCGTGACAGCGCGTGGCGCAAACGGCTATACTGACACCAGCCTGCCACGAACATACGGAGCCCGCCCAATTGCGCCGCCTCGCTTTGTCCTTTTTCCTGCTCCCCCTTGCCGGATGCAGCCAGGGTTATTCAGCCAACACCTATGCCTCCAGCGCCGCACAGCAACAGGCGGCCGTGGAGCGCGGGGTGATTATTGGCGTGCGGCCGGTGCTGATAAGCCCGAATGGGGCGATTGGTACGGCTGCCGGCGCCGCGGCCGGCGGCATTGCCGGGGCGCAGGTGCCGGGCAGCCCGGTGGTGACGGCGTTCGGCGCGATAGGCGGGACTTTGGCCGGCGGTGTTGCCGGGGCGGCGGCCGCGGAGGCGGTGGGAAATACCAACGGGTGGGAATATATCGTCCAGGAAACCGGAAATAAGCTCGTTTCCATCACCCAGACGAGCAAGACGGCGCTGCCCGTGGGGTTGAGCGTGCTGGTGATAGCGGGCACGGAGCAGGCGCGGATTGTGCCTGATTATACAGTGCAGACGGCAGCGGCCAGCCTGGCCAAAACGCCTACCGCGCCGAATGCTGTGGAGCCCACCGAGATCGATGTCGGCCCGTTGCCGTCTCCTGATAATACGGTGGCACCTTTGCAGGTTGCGCCCATCAACGTGGCGGGGGATGCGCCGGCTGCCGCCGCTCCTGCTGCTGTGCCCCCTGCGGCATCTGCCGCGTCTAGTCAGGCGCCGGCATCTGCCGCGTCTAGTCAGGCTGCGGCACCCGCAGCCGTAAGCAGCAAGGGTCCGGCGGTGGAAACGACGCCCGCCGGTGGCACGACTACACCTGCTCCGACTACTCCGGCCCCGACTACGCCGGCTCAGGCCGCCACGCCTTAAAGCCGTTCAGGTGCCAAAAATTTCGGCTGTATCCATGCGCACGGCGCGTAGGGTGCGGGTTTTGTCGTAGGAGGCGCGCAATTCCTCCACGGCGTAGCAGATGAGCAGCGACCGGCGCGGTGCGCCGCTATGGTTGCAGGTTCCGCCGTGCAGCAAAGTGGAGCCGAACAGCAGAATATCGCCGGCCTGGCCTGTTACCGGCGCGGCCTGCGGGTGGCTCTCGCCTGTGCGATGCGTGCCGGCGGCGACCTGGGTGGCGCCGTTTTCCGGGCCGAACGGATCGAGGAAGGCCAGTACGGAAACCGTCTGAATTTGCGCGGAATCGGGCCCGTCGCGATGCAGGATCTGCGCGCCGCCGCCGGGCAGGGGTGCACGCCCCTCGACCTGCGCCAGGAAAAATGGACGGCGCAGCACGTGCTGCACCGCTGCGAGCAATCCCGGCAGGCGGCACACGTGTTGCACTGTGGGGTCGAGGTCGACCAAAGCATGCCGCCAATCATGCCCACGCGGCACCGGCCATTCGTGCGATGGCGTCACCCCGGCCTCAAACGCAGCCCGCAACGGTTCAATCCAGCCGCCCGGAATCAGCCCCCGCAGCAGCAGAAACCCATCCTCGTCCAACCGGTCCAACCTATCCAGCCCCCAGCCAGGCGCCGCTTTGGTGGAGGGCGAGGAACTGGCCGCTGGCGGGGCCGGCGCGGACGGAGAAGAGGCCGCAGCAGAGTACGAAGTTCCAGGCGGCATGGGCCTGGAGGGGGAAGAACAGGCCTTGGGAGAAGGTAAGGTCCAGTGATGGGTCGGCGTAACATTCCGGGCGGATGTCGCCGAGCCAGACGGCATCGATATCGGAATGGATGAAGTCGATGTTGTTATTGGCGAGGAGTTCAAAGACGTGCAGGCGCAGGAGCCAGAGGGCGTTGAAGTCTCCGGTGAACGGGAGGTGTATGGTGGTGCAGCCGGGGCCGCAGGGATGGGCGGCGACGGTATCGTCCAGGGCGATGAGGATGGTGTTGCTCAGCCCGGCGCGGCGGGCGTGCTCCAGCCAGTTGTCGAGCAGATAGAGGGCGGGGGCGGAGGCGAAGATGAGCGGTATGGGGCCGTGCTGGCGGGCGGTGCTGGCGGCGGTGAGTAATGTGTCGCGCGGCAGGTCCGGGGTTGACATGAAGGCAGTCTAGCGCGCGGTGGTGTTGGGGTTCAAGCTCGGGGATTAGACCCGGCCGTGGCAGTGAAGCTGGCACAAATTTAGATTATCGGTCGCAATTTTTTTGCTGTAATGATATCTGGTTATCGCCATGCAGAATATTTTGACATTTGTAATTCCCGTTCGGCATCAAGACAATGCCAGGGATTGGCCTCGTCTTAAGGACAATCTTTCGCAGACGATAAAATCGATTTCCAATCAGGATTCCGAGGGGTGGAAAGCTGTGATCGTTGCGAATCATGGCGCCGATCTGCCCGGCATGCCGGCGGAATTTTCCGTGAAGCGTGTCGACTTTCCACCGAACAAGCTGCATGTTCAAGGAAGTGCCAGCGTGGAGGCATTTCGGGATGCCGTGAGAAGCGATAAAGGACGCCGTATTCTTGCCGGTATGTTGCATGCGGGACCCATGGGCCATGTTATGGTTGTCGATGATGACGACTTTATAAGCCGCAGGCTAACATCGTTTGTTGCCAGGCACCGTGACGAAAATGGGTGGTATATTCGAGATGGTTATATTTGGTCGAATAATGGCCGCTTACTCTACCGATATTCGAATTTTAGCCATCTTTGCGGAACCTCTCATATTGTAAGATCGGATCTTTACGGAATTCCGAATAGTCTTGAAACCGCCGACGACGATTATTTTCGCCGCGCTCTTGGGAGCCATGTTTTTATACAGGGCGATTTGGAGGCCAAAGGAACGCCGCTACAGCCGCTTCCCTTTCCGGGCGCGGTTTACCGGACGGGGCATGGGGAATCTCATAGTCGTTCCAATTCCATTCTTCGACAGTATTTTATCAAGAAATCATTGCTGGGGCGCCCAGCGGAATTTTTACGGAGGCTGGCGTGTTTGAAAGTGAAGTCGGACAAAATGGAAAGAGAGTTTTTTGGTCGACACTGATTTTCGCGGGCCCAATTTTTAGGGCGACCTTTGGATGTTCCTGCGGAGGCCTCCGCATTTTGGCGCGATGACCGATAAAAGCCTGTTTAGCCGCCGCCATTCTACTGACAAAATTACCGCTATGTAGACAGCCGCGCCACATGCGACATCTGCGATAAGTCCGGAAAGATTTCCGGCGGTATAGAAAATTTTTCGCTCCATATGGATGGCCAGTACCATGAGAATCGTTCCCAGCAAGGGCGCCTTAAAATTGGAAAAATAGTCTTTTTTGCTCATGGAGAGCAGGCGGACCGAAGATTCAACGGGAATAAACCAGATACAATAGGTTTTTATAACCATTGCCGTCATCATGGTGACGAGGCCGAAGCGGGCAAAGATAATGACCACTAGGATTGTGGTGGCCGTTGCAAGCAGTTGATAGTAAAACCACCAGTTGGCCTTGCCCTGGCTTGTTATAAGGCCAGCTTGCAGAAACCCTATGCAGCTTACCAAGCCCAGGGCGCATTGGATTTTAACCAGTATAATCGCGGTGTCCCAGCGTTGCCCAAAAACCAATGGGACCAATCTGTCGGCCGTGAACATTAAACCGATAAATACCGGAAATGAGACGAGACTTGAAATAAACGTGGCGGAAAGAAATCCTCTCCGGACACGGTCCCGGTCCTGTTGGATACTAGAAAATACCGGGTGAGCAACGGAGCCGAGGGAGCCGGCCACAACGCTATTTAAAACGGCAATAACACGCTTTGAAAAGTTGTAGAAACCAAGTTGCGTTACTCCCAGAAAGAGGCCAACCAGTATTTGTTCATTCTGGAGAAAGGCGAATGAAATGTTCTGCGTTCCGGAAGAAAAAAGCCCATAGGCGGAGAGTTCTTTTAGGGCCAATAGGCTGAAATTAAAATGCGGGCGCCATTTAGCAGTTAAAAAACTTGCGATCATGGTTACGAAGGAGGCGGTTAGTTGTGAAATGACCAAAGCCCAAAGGCCATATCCTTCAAAAAGTAAAGCGAAGGTAATGAGGCCGGCGATTATGGATACAACAAAGGTTCGTAGCGCGAATAAATGAAATGACAGTGAACGTGTAATTAAAGCGTTTGGTACCACAGCAGCCATATTGGCGATTAACTGCGTGCTGATGATAGGGATAAGGATGGCAATGATTGGCAGCTTGAAAAAATGAGCGAGCGGGGGAGCCAGCGCACATTCAATGCAGAAAACGATCACACTCGAAGAAACGCAAAGCCAAAATACCGTGTCAAGCTGGCGGGGAGAAATTTCCAGTTTTTGTACGATGGCTTCGCCAAAACCGCCCGGACAAGCGGCTGAACCGATTAAAGCCAAACCGGTTGCGAGGGCCACAACACCGAAGTCGCGCGGCGTAAGCAGTCGCGAAGTTACGACAAATACACCAAGGCCGACAATTAATGGAATGAGTGCGTTTAACGCGGCCCAAATTGTCGCCCGAACGGCCTGGACTGCATGCCTTTCCTGCATCTTTGAAGCTTTGCCTTCCAACATTAAATTAGCTTTGTTGCATAATGGTAATTCCACTGAAAGATTTTCAGCATTCCAGATAAGCTTATCATACTCCTGTATCATATGGATAACATAGGTCTCCCATGTAAAGTCTTTCATTTTTGTAAATTCATCCTGAGCGCGTGTTTCGGCTCGAAATGAAACTTGCGGTCGCGTTAAAATCTAAACATTTCGGGGGGCTAACTTCGAAATCGGAGTGTGAGATGAAGATGTATTTTTATCGTGGGGCTTTGCCGAATTTTGGGGACGAACTAAATACTTGGCTATTGCCGAAGGTCTTTCCGAATCTCTTCGATGAAGAAAACGAGAAAATGTTTCTGGGGATTGGATCTATTCTCTTCAACGATCATCCGAAAGATTATCTAAAAGTTGTCTTTGGCTCCGGCTACGGGGGCTATACAGATATTCCAAAATTTGACGATTCGTGGAGAGTTTATTGCGTACGGGGTCCACGTACGGCACGTTTGTGTAATTTTGAGCCCCAGAAGGTTGCGGGGGATGCAGCAATTTTGATCGCCAAATATCGGGACCTCACTAAAAAACGCGAGGGATGCGCGTTTATGCCTCATTGGGAAAGCCTTGAAAAAGGAAATTGGGCCGCCGCCTGTGAGCTCTCAGGTATCCGCCTCATTGATCCAACAAAACCTGTTGACGACGTGCTCGAAGATATTTCGAGAAGCGAAATGATTATCACGGAATCCCTGCACGGCGCAATTGTGGCCGATGCGATGCGCGTGCCTTGGGTGGCCGCCTTACCGCTCCACGTGTCCCACCGGATGAAGTGGTTCGATTGGGCTGAAGCACTCGATATGACCGTTACGCATCACCCGATCTGGCCGTCCTCCACGAGAGAAGCGCGCAGCGCGCAAACACAAGCGGCGGCTGTTCGTTTAAAAAACCCCCGAGGAATATCCAAGATTACGATTCAAATGTTGGACTGGGGCTTTATTCGTCTGGCCGCCTCACGATTGTCCGAAATCAAAAAACAAGAGGCTGCATTAAGCTCGGACGTTGCGTTCGACAGGGCATTGTCGCGCCTTGAGCTGAATGCAGCACAGATTATGCGCGACTATCCGAACGGATGACGGACACTCGTCATCACCGCCAGCACGGCGAAGTGCGATTTCTGTCCTCAGGTGTCGGTCTGGGTAGCCAAGCCGCAGTGTTGATACGAGAAAGCGTATAAAAAGACTTTATGCGGATTCGCGTATACCGCTCGCGGAGGTGTTGCATGCTAGACCCCAACCCCAAGATTTATCCCTTGACCTCATTCGAAGCTACTTGTATCAAGTAGTTGTGAATGAGGGCGGCTTTGAGTGGGACGATGCCAAAGCCGCTAGCAATCAGGTCAAACATGGTGTTTCTTTCTTGTATGCCAGGACGGCTTTTGACGATCCGATGGGCCTTGAAACCGTCGATGATCGCCGCGACTACGGAGAAGAGCGGTTTAATCTAATCGCAAAATCTCCTGATAATATAGTGCTTTTTGTCACATATACTGAGCGCGAAACCGGCATTCGGATAATCTCAGTTCGCCGGGCCTCAAAGCAGGAAGTGAAAGTCTATGATGAACAGTAAGTCCAATTCAGCCCGCGATGATCTTCCTCGGTCGATGAGCGAGGCGGAGATAATGGCAGCCGCCGGGTCAGATCCTGACGCTCAGCCCTATACGGCGGAACAACTCAAAAGCGCCCGGCGTAGGCCTCGTGTGACGGTCATTCGCCGGGCCTTGCATTTGACCCAAGAGCAGTTTGCCGCTCGCTATGCTATCCCGCTCGGGACTGTGCGTGGCTGGGAGCAAGGCGTGACTGAGCCGGATGCCACGGCCAAGGCATACCTTCGCGCCATTGCTGGGGATGCTGAGGGGGTGGCCAAGGCTCTCACGGTTCACGAGGCAGCCGAGTAGGTCTTCAGTAACTAGCGAACGCCTTTCCAAAGTGGCCTGAGCTGGGTCAGGGTAAGCTGCCCAGTCTGGAGTGTGGCCAGGATTCTAAAAATCTGGTGGCTTCCTTGAGGTTTATGCGCGCTTGGTATGTCGCATCGCGCAGCATGAGCGTGACCTTGCCGCCCTCTAGCCGTATTCTATCGCTCAAGCCTGTCTTACATCTGTCTAGCCTATAGATCAAAGTCTATAGGAATTATTTACTGTCTAGCCTGTGTATGTCCTTATATCGTAACATTCAACCCAGCTAAACTATTGAAATAACTAGACTTTATACGCGCCCGTGGCAGTATTTGTATTTTTTGCCCGAGCCGCAGGGGCAGCCGAGGTTGCGGGGGGTGCCGCCCCAGGTTTCGGGGCGGGCGGGGTCTACCTCGTCTTCGCGGTAGGGGCGGACGCGGTCTGTGTCGTGGATGACGGGCTCGGCCAGGGCGAGGTCGCCTTGCATGTGGCCGGGGAGCGGGTGGCTCTCCAGTGTCGGCACGGGCTCGGGGGCGGGCGGGGCTTCGGGGAGCACCACATGGGAGAGCGAGCCGGTGACGCGTTCTTTCAGCTCGTCCAGCATGACCGAGAACATGGTGAAGGCTTCGCGCTTGTATTCGTTCAGGGGATCGCGCTGGCCGTAGCCGCGCAGGCCGATGCCCTGGCGCAGATAGTCGAGTGCCAGGAGATGCTCTTTCCAGACATGGTCGAGCATCTGCAGCAGGACGGATTTTTCGATGTAGTTGTTGAGGTCCGCGCCGAAGCGCTCGGCCTTGGCGGCGGCGATGTCCGCTGCGGCTTGTTCGATGCGTTCGCGTAGGTGGCGCTCATCGATGCCTTCCTCGGCGGCCCAGTCCACGATGGGCAGGTCGAGGTTGAGGAGGCGTTTGATGTCCTGGCCAAGCTCGGCACTTTGCCATTGCTCGGCGAAGGCTTTTTCCGGGATGCGGTTGGAGACAAGTGCCGCAATGACGTCTTCGCGCATTTCGGCAACGATGTCGGAGACCGATTCCGCGCGCATGAATTCCTTGCGCTGGGCGTAGACCTCTTTGCGCTGGTCGTTCATCACGTCGTCGTATTTGAGGACGTTTTTACGCATGTCGAAATTGCGGATTTCGACTTTCTTCTGGGCTTTTTCTAAGGCTTTATTGATCCAGGGGTGGATGATGGCCTCGCCGTCGCGCAATCCCAAACGCTGCAGCATGCCGCTCATACGGTCGGAGCCGAAGATGCGCATGAGATCGTCTTCCAGCGAGAGGAAGAAGCGGGAGGCGCCGGGGTCGCCCTGGCGGCCGGAGCGGCCGCGGAGTTGGTTGTCGATGCGCCGGCTCTCATGGCGCTCGGTGCCGATGACGAAGAGGCCGCCGGAGGTTTTTACCGCGCTGTGGCTGACATCGATCTCGGCGCGCAAGGTGGCGGGGTCGATGCCGGGCTCCAGGCTCAGGCGCATCTCATAATTGCCGCCGAGTTTGATGTCCGTGCCACGGCCGGCCATGTTTGTGGCGATGGTGATGGCGCCGGCGGAGCCTGCCTGGGCGATGATGGTTGCTTCCTGCTCGTGGAAGCGGGCGTTGAGCACGCTGTGCTTGATGCCTCGGGTGGTGAGTAGGCCCGAGATGATCTCGCTCTTCTCGATGCTGGTGGTGCCGACCAGCACGGGCTGGCCGCGCTCACGGCATTCGGAAATCAGCGAGATGACGGCTTCATATTTTTCACCGGCGGTACGGTAGACCTCGTCATGCTGATCGTCGCGCGTGACCGGCACGTTGGTGGGAATGTCCACCACTTGCAGCTTGTAAATCTGGTCGAACTCATCGGCCTCGGTCATGGCTGTGCCGGTCATGCCGGCGAGCTTGGGGTAGAGGCGGAAATAGTTCTGGAAGGTGATGGAGGCGAGGGTCTGATTTTCCTTCTGGACCTCGACCTTCTCCTTGGCTTCGAGGGCCTGGTGCAGACCGTCGGAATAGCGGCGGCCGTCGAGCATGCGGCCGGTGAATTCGTCGATGATGATGATTTTGTCGTCGCGCACGATGTAGTCGACGTCGCGGGCATAGAGGGTGCGGGCGCGTAAGCTTTGCGTGACGTGGTGGACCAATGAGATGTTGGTGATGTCGTAGAGGCCGCCGGTGAGCAGGCCGGACTGCTGCAGCAGGGCTTCGACCACTTCCGCACCGTCTTCGGTCATCGTCACCGAACGGGCTTTCTCGTCTTTCTCGTAATATTCATGCTTGCCGTCTTCGGCGAACTGCCCTTTGGCCAGGAACGCCGCGACGATGACATCGACCTCGGCGTAGAGCGTGGTGGGCTCATCCGATGGGCCGGAGATGATCAGCGGGGTGCGGGCTTCGTCGATGAGGATGCTATCCACCTCATCCACGATGGCGAAGTTGAAGGGGCGCTGGACCATGTCTTCCAGCCGGTACTTCATATTGTCGCGCAGGTAATCGAAGCCGAATTCGTTGTTGGTGCCGTAGGTTACATCCGCCGCATAGGCGGCGCGGCGGCCGGGCTCCTCGATGCTGGGGATGATGACGCCGGTGGTGAGGCCGAGGAAGGCGTAGAGCCGGCCCATCTGCTCGGCATCGCGCCGGGCCAGGTACTCGTTGACCGTGACGACATGTACACCGCGCCCTGAAAGGGCGTTGAGATACACGGCGAGGGTGGCGACCAGGGTTTTGCCCTCGCCGGTCTTCATTTCGGCGATGCGGCCCTGGTGCAGGACCATGCCGCCGAGGAGCTGCACGTCGAAATGGCGCATGCCTAAGGTCCGGTGGCTGGCTTCCCGGACCACGGCGAAGGCTTCGGTCAGCAGATCGTCCAGGGTTTCGCCATCGGCCAGCCGGGCGCGGAATTCGGCGGTTTTGGCGGCCAGAGCGGCATCGTCCAGCGCCTGCAACTGCGGCTCGAGCGCGGTGATGGCGGCAACCCGGCGCTTGAAGCCCTTCAGGACGCGTTCATTGCTGGTGCCGAAGACGGCGCGGGTGAGGCTGGAGAGCATTTTTATGGTGAATTCCGGAAAGTTGGCGCCTGCTCACATAGTGATGAGGGACAACAGGGTCAATTAAGGGGCCGCATTGGGGTGGGAAGCGGCGTAGGCGAGCTGGTCCGGGGATTCCTCGAAGCCGACGAGGATCTCCACATTCTGCGTATCCGGTATGGAGGGAAGCTCGATTTTCACCGGTTTGGCGGTGGCGCTGGCGGTGGAATTGTTGCCACCGAAGCTGAGGTTCTGGACGTACTCGTTCTTCTGGATGATGCGGTCGCCCTGGGAGATGACGACGAACCAGGGCAGTGCCAACGAGGCATTATTGTTGGCAGGGCCGTTATCCGCCACGAAGCTGGTGTTCACCGTCATCAGCACCGCATTTTTTTTGGGCAGGAGCAGGCAACTGGCGGACGGGATGGTGACCTGCGCCGTGGTGATCCGGGCCGCGACATCCTGCCGGTTTGGGAGGAAGAGAGTGAGGGTTTGCGCCTGCTGCACGACCGCGGGGTTGGGACAGAAGAAGGGCGGCGGTGGGGCTTTGCCGCCGGCATGGGGCTTGGGGGCGTCGCCACAGGCAGCGAGGGGAAGCAAAGCGGCAAGGGCAAGGGCGCGAAGATTCTTCATGCTGCCTCCCTTGCCAGAATTTTTAAGCCCGGTCATCTACGGGCATGGCAGTTTATACGGAAGTTACCGATGAGGCGCTGACGGCGTTTGTGGCGTTGTACGATATCGGTGGGCTGGTGGCGTTCCGCGGCATTGCCGAAGGGGTGGAGAACAGCAATTACGCGCTTAAGACCGGGGCGGGGGATTTTATCCTCACGCTGTATGAGAAGCGGGTTAACCCTGAGGATTTACCGTATTTTCTGGGGCTGATGGAGCATCTGGCGGCACAGGGGCTCTCCTGCCCATTGCCGGTGCGGGCGCGCGATGGGCGGAATCTCAATCCGTTGGCGGGGAAAATTGCGGCGATTACCACGTTTTTGCCGGGGATCTGGCCGCGCCGGGTGCTGGCGGAGCATTGCGAGCCGCTGGGTGCCGCGATGGCGAAATTGCATCTGGCGGGGCAAAGGTTTGCGCCCACGCGCAAGAACGGGCTGGGGCCGGAGGGCTGGGGGCCATTGCTGGATAAATGTTTGCCGCGGGCGGATGGGGTTCTGGCGGGGCTGGGGGCTGAGCTGAGCGGCTGGCTGGGGCAGATTACGGCGGCCTGGCCAAAGGATCTGCCCGTTGGGCATATTCATGCGGATTTGTTCCCCGATAATGTGTTTTTTCTGGATGGCGGGATTTCGGGGCTGATCGATTTTTACTTCGCCTGCACCGATATTTACGCATACGACGTGGCGATTTGCCTGAATGCCTGGTGTTTCGAGCGGGATTTCTCGTTCAATGTGACGAAATCCAAGGCGTTGCTGCGGGGTTATAATGCGCATCGGCCGTTGAGTGTGGCGGAAAGGGCGGCGCTGCCGGTGCTGGCCCAGGGGGCGGCGCTGCGGTTTTTGCTGACGCGGCTGTATGATTGGCTGAATACGCCGGCAGGGGCGCTGGTGACGCCGAAAGACCCGTTGGATTATTACCGGCGGCTGCGGTTCCATCTGGCTGTTGAGGGTGCGTCGGCTTATGGCATCTGAGATTGTGGAGGGGCTGGTTGAGGTTTGGACGGATGGCGGCTGCAGGCCCAATCCGGGGCCGGGCGGCTGGGGGGCGATCCTCAAGTTCAAGGGCACTGAGCGCGAGCTTTCAGGCGGCGATAAGGACACCACCAATAACCGCATGGAGCTGACGGCCGCAGCCGAGGCGCTGGAGGCGCTGAAGCGGCCCTGTAAGGTAAAATTACACACGGATAGCCAATATCTGCGCGACGGTATCACCCGCTGGCACGTGGGCTGGGTGCGCAAGAACTGGCGCAATGCGGCCGGCGACCCGGTGAAAAACATGGATCTGTGGCGCCGGATTCTGGACGCCGCTAAACCCCATGAAGTGGAATGGTTATGGGTGCGCGGACACTCCGGCGACACAATGAACGAACGCGCCGATGTGCTGGCCACTGAGGCACGGATACGGATCGAACGTGGTTAAAAAGGCCAGGGCTCTGCCCTGGACCCGCCAAGGGCCGAAGGGCCCTTGGATCCCACCCGGGTCTTTGAAGAGGATGCCCTCCACAGCATACTTGTGGAAAGCCCGTGCAGGGCATCCTCTTCAAAG
>JAMFRO010000041.1 GCA_026224825.1 bacterium
AGAGGATGCCCTGCACGGGCTTTCCACGAGCACACTGTGGAGGGCATCCTCTTCAAAGACCCGGGTGGGATCCAAGGGCCCTTCGGCCCTTGGCGGGTCCAGGGCAGAGCCCTGGCCTTTTCCGTGCCAAATCCCCAATCCTACCCGGTTGTGGCCTTTATCCGGGGGGTGGCATGGGGTAATGCTGGGGGATGGATGATGTGATTGTGAATAGTCTGCGCCATGGGCCGGATGGGCGTGGGCGGTTTGGCGAGTTTGGCGGGCGGTATGTGGCGGAGACGCTGATGCCGCTGATTCTGGAGCTTGAGGCGGCTTATGAGGCGGCCAAGGCTGATCCGGCGTTTCAGACTGAGCTCGATTATTATTTGAAGCATTATGTGGGGCGGCCGAGCGCGCTTTGGTATGCGGAGCGGCTGACGCGGCATCTGGGTGGGGCGAAGATATATTTTAAGCGCGAGGAGCTTAACCACACCGGGGCGCATAAGATAAATAATTGCATCGGGCAGATTTTGCTGGCGCGGCGCATGGGCAAGACGCGGATTATTGCTGAGACGGGGGCTGGCCAGCATGGCGTGGCCACCGCGACGGTTTGTGCGCTGTTTGGCCTGCCGTGCACCATTTACATGGGTGCTGTGGATGTGGAGCGGCAGAAGCCGAATGTGTTCCGCATGAAATTGCTGGGCGCCGAGGTTGTGCCGGTGAGCTCCGGGGCGGCGACGCTGAAGGATGCGATGAACGACGCCATGCGCGACTGGGTGGCGAATGTGCGGGACACGTTTTACATTATCGGTACGGTGGCGGGGCCGCATCCTTATCCGGCGATGGTGCGGGATTTTCAGTGCATTATCGGCGAGGAGGCCAAGGCGCAGTTGTTTGAGGCTGAGGGGCGGTTGCCGGATGTGGCGATTGCGGCGGTGGGCGGCGGCTCCAATGCGATGGGGTTGTTTCATCCGTTCCTGGATGAGCCTAGCGTGAAGCTGATTGGTGTGGAGGCGGCGGGGCATGGGCTGGATACGGACCAGCATGCGGCGAGCCTGAACCGTGGCCGGCCTGGTGTGCTGCATGGCAACCGGACTTATCTGCTGCAGGATGATGACGGGCAGATTATCGAGGCGCATTCGATTTCCGCTGGCTTGGATTATCCTGGGATCGGGCCTGAGCATTCGTGGTTGTTCGATATTGGGCGGGCGGAGTATGTGGGGATTACGGATGACGAGGCGCTGGCCGCGTTTCAGCTCTGTACGCGCACGGAGGGGATTATTCCGGCGCTGGAATCGAGCCATGCGATTGCGCATATCGTGAAAATCGCTGGTGGGATGGATAAGGATAAGATTATCCTGCTCAACCTGTCCGGCCGTGGCGATAAGGATATCTTCTCCGTGGCCAAGCATCTGGGGACTGAACTATGAGCCGGATTGCTGGGGTTTTTGCCGGGCTGAAGGCGACGGGCCGCGCGGCGCTGATTCCGTTTGTGGAGGCTTATGATCCGGACCGCGCCACCACGCTGGTGCTGCTGCATGGCATGGCCGCAAATGGCGCGGATATCATCGAGATCGGCATGCCGTTCACGGACCCGATGGCCGATGGGCCGACCATTCAGGCGGCGGGGCGGCGCGGGTTGCTGGCGGGGGCGAGTTTGCATGGCGTGCTGGGGCTGGTGGAGGAATTCCGCCGTACCAATGCGCATACGCCGCTGGTGCTGATGGGGTATTTGAACCCCATTCTCAGTTATGGTGTGGCGGCGTTCTGCGCCGATGCTGCCAAGGTGGGGGTGGATGGGGTGATCGTGGTTGATCTGCCGACCGAGGAGGCGGATTTATTGCTGCCGGATGCTGCGGCGAATGAGATTGACGTGATCCGGCTGATTGCACCTACGACGTCCGATGCGCGTTTGCCTTTGGTGCTCGCGGGGTCTTCGGGGTTTGTTTATTACGTGAGCATAACTGGTATTACCGGTACACGGACGGCTTCGGCTGCTGATCTGGCGCGTGATATTCCGCGCATTCGTGCGGCGACGGATCTGCCGATTGCGGTGGGTTTTGGTATTCGCACGCCGGAGCAGGCGGCGGTGGTGGCGCAGTATGCGGATGGCGCGATCGTTGCCTCGGCGCTGATAGAAACATTGTTCCGCGAAAACGTGGCGGCGGTGCTGCGCGATGTGAAGGCGCTGTCTGAAGGGATATGCGGGGCGCGTAAGGTGGCGGCGTAATTTAACCCGCCTCTTTCGTCTCCAAATCATGGTAATTTTTTACCACGCGGAGCCAGGGGGTGCTGCTGTTCTCCTCCGGCGCGGGGTGGCTGGTTTGCACCGCTTGCGCGAACAGCACGCGGTTGCGGCCTGAGGCTTTGGCCTGGGCCAGGGCTGCGGCGGCGCGGTCCAGCAAAGCGGCGCCGGTTTCCACGCCGTCCCATTGCGCGACACCCACTGAGCAGGTGAGCGGCTCCAGCATTTCGCCGGCCAGGCGCTCGACGCACATAATGGCGCCGTTCTGGTCGGTATCGGGCAGGAGCATCACGAATTCGGCGCCGCTGTAGCGGGCGAGGAAATCCTCCGGGCGCATTGCCGCCTGCCATTGCCGGCCGGCGCGGCGCAAATAGGCATCGCCAGCGGCGCGGCCGAAGCGTTCGTTGAAATGTTTGAACTGGTCGATATCGAGAATGGCGAGGCAGAAGGGGCGGCCATGGCGGCGCGCGGCCGAGGCGGTGGCGAGCAGGGCTTTGTCTAATGCGTGGCGGCTATCGAGCCCGGTAACGTAATCGGTTTTGGCGGTGTGCTCGAGCAGACGCAGCATCGATTCCGAATATTTCTGCGCGGTGCGGCGGGCGGAGACATCCTGCATCACATGGCCGAAGCCGCGTAATGTACCGTCCTCATCATGGATCGCGGAGGTGACGACATGCGCCCAGACATGCGTACCGTCGCGGCGCAGGCGCCAGCCCTCTTCCTCATGCCGGCCGGTGGCTCTGGCCTCGGCCAGTGCGGTTTCCGGCGTGCCGGCGGCCTGGGCTTCAAGCGGATGGAGCATGGCGAAATGCTGGCCTATCACATCGCTTGCCTCATGCAGGGTCAGAGATTTTGCCCCGGCATTCCAGGCGGCGATTTCCCCATCCGTATCGAGGATGATGACGGCATAGTCAGCCAGGCTGCTGAGAAAACGGCGCAGCACGGCATCGCTGAACAAAAACGCGTCCATATTGATCCTCCCACGGGTAGAGGGAGGAGAAGACGTGAAAACCTTTTACACTTGTTTAAAAACGGCGGAGGAGTTGCGAGGGGTAAGGTTTTCGCTCACCCCCCGCCGGTTTATTCAGCGCCAGCCGGGGCCGCCGGGGCCCGGACCGGGGCCACCAGGGCCGGGGCCAGGGCCCCCGCCGTGGTAGTCACCATGATCATGCCAGCCGCCGCCGCCGCCATGCGGACCGTACCACACGCACCCGCCAAGGCTGAGTACGAGGGCAAAAAGCGCCAAAAGGGCCGAAGGAGATTTTTTCATACGGCTAATATGGTGCGGGGTTGTGGCGGCAACATGGAAAAATTCTGTTTAAAATGAGGAAATTAGCTGAAATTTCCGTCATCAAACGAAAATGCCGGATTATGGCCTGATATGGTTCGTTGGCGATATCGTGGAGGAATGTTCTTGCCCGCCGCCGCCGCCCTGGGGCGGACGCCCACCGCCACCTCCGCCACCGCCACCATTTTGCGGGGGATGGCCACCGCCACCCTGGCCACCATTCGGCGGCGGACGCCCGCCACCACCCTGCCAGCCGCCACCGCCACCGCCACCGCCATGGTCGTGATAACCACCGCCGTCATGGTCGTGATAGCCGCCGCCGCCGCCGCCCACGATCACCACGCCAGGGCCGCCGCCGTAATAGGCCGGCGGCGCATAGGCGGGGGCGTAATAGCCGCCGCCGCTATAGCCGGAGCTGTAGCCCCCGCTGCCGTAATAGCCGCTGCCGGAATAGCCGGGGCCGCCATAGACGCAGCCGGTGAGACCAAGAGCGAGGAGGCCGAGAAGGGAAGGTGCAAGAATCTGTTTCATGATTTTGATATGGTGCAGCCACATCATGGCGGCAATCGGGCAGAATTACCGCAAACCCCAGGCAGAAAAATCTGGATTCTCCCAGCCGGGCTTGCCGTAGCGCAAGGGTGTGCCATCCGCCGTGAGTACGCAGCCACCGGCTGCCTCCAGCACCGCCTGCGGGGCGGCGGTGTCCCATTCCATGGTACGGCCCAGGCGCGGGTAGAAATCCGCAGCACCTTCGGCCAGGCGTAGAAATTTAAGTGCCGAGCCGATGTTGGTGAGGGCGGCGATTTTATACTGGCCGAGCAATGCCGCCAGCTCCGGCGCATCGGCATAATGGCGCGAGGCCATTACGGTGAGCCCGTCCGGCGGCGGCGCGCGGGCGGCGATGCGCTCTTCCACCGCGCCCCGGCGGCGCCAGGCGCCCTGCCCTACAATGCCGAAATGCAGTTCATCCAGCGCCGGCGAGGCTACCGCCCCCAGCACCGGCGCGCCGTGCGCGATGAGCGCGATGTTCACGGCGAATTCGTCCCGCCCCGCCGCGAATTCGCGCGTGCCGTCCAGCGGGTCCACCAGCCAGTAGCGCGCGGTGGGGGCGGTTATGCGCCCGGCCGCCACCTCTTCCTCCGCGATCACCGGAATATCGGGGGCTGCCGCGCGCAATCCGGCGGTTATCAGCGCTTCAGCGCGTGTGTCCGCCACTGTCACCGGGCTCTCATCCTGTTTGGCGGAAACGGCGAAACCGGCGGTGCGCACCTCACGGATGAGGGCGGCGGCCTCGTCGGCCAGGCGCACGGCGAGGGCGAGCAATTCATGCATGGCTCCGTGTACCGCCCTGCCCGGCTCTGGCCAAGTGCTGCCCTGTCCGAATGCTTGCTCTGGCTAAGTGCTGCCGGTTTGTTATGCTCGCCTATAAACTCATTCGAGGAGCCTTCACATGCTGGAAATCTCATTTGCCAAAGCCGAGCTGCCCGACGAGGGCGTGCTGGTGCTGCCGCTGGCGGAAGGGGCGGAATTAGCCGGCCCGGTGGCGGCGCTGGACAAGGGTCTTAAAAGCGCTCTGAAGCGGGCACTTGAGGCCGCCGAGTTCACCGGCAAGAAGGGCCAGCAGGCGGGCATTCTGGCGCCGGGCAAGTATAAAAAGATTTTGGCCATCGGCACCGGCAAGGCTGACGCGCCCGCTAAATCCGAGGAGCTGGGGGGCAGTATTGCCGCCGCTCTGGGCAAGGAAAGTGCTGCCGCCGTGCTGGCCGGTAGTGCCGAGCAGGCCGCGAAAATCGCCTTCGGGGCGCGGCTGCGCTCCTACCGCTTCGATAAATACCGCACCACGCAGAAGACCGATGAGAAGGCGAAGCTGACCAAGCTGACGGTGCTGACGCCGGACCCGCGCAAGGCGGAGGCCGCCTATGCGCTGCTGGCCGCCGTGGCACATGGGGTGGAATTCACCCGCGACCTCGTCACCGAGCCCGCCAATGTGCTGTACCCCGAGGAATTCGCCGACCGCGCCGAGAGCCTCAAAAAACTCGGACTGAAGGTAGAAGTGTTTGGCCAGAAGGAGCTGGAGAAACTCGGCTTCGGCACGCTGCTCTCGGTGAGCCAGGGCTCCGCCCGCGAGCCGCGCGTGGTGGTGCTGCAATGGCATGGCGCCCCGCATGCGGATGAAGGCAAGAAAGGGGCGCGGAAGCTGAAGGATCCCATCGCCTTCATCGGCAAGGGCGTCACCTTCGATACCGGCGGCATCTCGATTAAACCCGCAGGCGGCATGGAAGACATGAAATGGGATATGGCCGGAGCCGGGGCCGTGGTGGGCGCCATGGCGGCACTGGCCGGGCGTAAGGCCAAGCTCGATGCCGTTGGGCTGATCGGGCTGGTGGAGAACATGCCGTCCGGCACCGCTACCCGCCCGGGGGATGTGGTGAAAAGCTATTCCGGCCAGACCGTGGAAATCCTTAACACTGATGCCGAAGGGCGGCTCGTGCTGGCCGATGTGCTGTATTACGCGCAAGAGCGTTTCGCGCCGAAATATATGGTCGATCTGGCCACGCTGACAGGTGCGATCATCACCGGGCTGGGACATGAATATGCCGGGCTGTTCACCAATGATGACGAGCTGGGCGCCAAACTCACCGCCGCCGGTGCTGCCGTGGACGAACCGCTGTGGCGCATGCCGCTGGTGCCGCTGGGCGAGAGCTACGACAAGGAGCTGAACTCCCCCATCGCGGATGTTAAAAACATCGGCGGCCGGGCCGGCGGCTCCATCACCGCCGCGCAATTCCTGCAGCGTTTTGTAAATGGCAAACCCTGGGCGCATCTGGACATCGCCGGCACAGCCTGGGCGGCGAAGGACACAGCGGTGACGCCGAAAGGGGCGACGGCGTTTGGGGTGCGGCTGCTGGATGCGTTTGCCCGCGGGTTCGAGGCCTGATTCGCACTTCTGCCGGGTTCGGTCACGCACCCGGCAGCCATCCTTTCAATTTACTGTCTTCGGCTGTCATAATTTTTATGGGTTTGTCTCGATCGAAAACATAACCACATAGAAATTATATGAATTAGACCGGCTTACGAGGACGATCGTGAGACATCTGATTATCCTGCCTATTTCGACCGCTCCGGCGCAACTTCATGGAAATATCCAGCCTAAGGCTCTAACAACTGATCCTATTTTACGACAAATACTCTAGAATTAATGCGCACTAAAACTTCCGAACAAGACATATTTGTGAACATTTTTTTACACTGCATTGCAAAAAACCTGCGTTAACTTCCAGCAAATTGCTGGAGGTGTCATGCTTGGAGCGCTTCGCCGTTTGTTACAGCCCGTACGGCCGCAAGCAGATGCTGCACGTCTGTCCGACGCCTCACAATGCGTGTTCATCGTCGGCGCCGCGCGCAGCGGCTCCACGGTTCTGCTTAACGCGCTGAATGATTCGCCTGATATTTTCCTGTTCGGCGAAGCGAATTTTCATACCGATCCGGGCACGCCCGATTTTGCCGCGCGCTATAATGCCATGCACCGCGGCTGGGCGAACCAGGAAACCAAAAGCAGTTACTGCCCGCCAGTGCTGCGCGGCGACGCAAACTGGCAAGCGTTTTTAGGCCAAATGGCGGCACGGCACCGGCTGGTCGGCGCCAAGACGGTGATTACCGCGGCGGGCAGCGAATCCGCGGCGGATGACTGGTTTGCCTTTCACTGCCAGCATTTTTTCAAATCGCGCTATATCTTTACCTTCCGCGATCCGCTGGCGACATTGCTCTCAACCCAGGAGCTGCAACGCTATACCATCGGCCAGGCCGAGAGCCTGGCCTGGGTCATGCGCAACTATCTGGCAGTGATGACGCTGTATCTGCGCTGTTTACGCGTCCTGCCGCATGTGCAGGCCATATGCCATGAGGATATGGACCGCGCCGGTTTCGACCGGCTGGCGACATGGCTCGCTGTGCCACTGCCGCAGGCGCATGAATATTACGATTCCAGCCGGGTCCGCGCCTATAGCGATGCAGCACTGGATGCGCACAGCCGGCTGAAACTGGCGCCTATCCGCGCGCTCTATGACAGATTGCGGCGCGGCCTGCGCGACGGTTTTACGCTGCCGCAGCTCGACCAAAATAATGCGCATCTCTCCGCCACGCATTTTACACCGCTGGGCCGGCTGGCGCGCGAAGTGGAAAAACTGATGACCAGCCTGTCCGCCGATTGCCCGCCATCGGTCACCCTGGGCAACACCAGCGCCACGGCCTGAGCCCCCCTACACCAAAGGCGCCAGCGCCATCCTTTTCCCCTGGCCGGCGATGGTCGCCATGCGCCCGCCCTCGGTGCCGGTCAACATCACCATATCGCCCTCACACAGCAGGTCGGCGGCGTCCGAAAAATAGCCTGTGCCCATGGTCTGGACGAAATTATCGTTGCCGGCTTTGTAGTGCCACAAAGTGAAGCCGTTGGCGTAGGCGAGGACAGAGAGGTTGCGGAGGCTGAAAGACATTCGTGGTTCCCTTTAAATGTTAACCTAAGGTTGCGATCTCATGAAGGCTTATATTCCTAGGTTAAGAACAAAACAAGAACTCATCGGGAAAATCCGGAAAATTTTACGATAAAATTCCTATTTTACCCTTGCGACATCAGCAGTAATGCCTAAGGTATTGAAGATTCAAGATTGGCAGAATCAGCATGCGACATGAGGATATCTGGCGCGCGATAGACACTTTGGCCGCCGAAAATGGACTCTCACCCTCGGGGCTGGCGCGCAAGGCCGGGCTCGACCCGACCAGTTTCAACATCTCCAAGCGCCGCGCCAGCGGTGGCAAATTGCGCTGGCCCTCTTCCGAGAGTCTGGCCAAGATTCTGACCGCTACCGGCTCCAGGCTGGAGGATTTTACCGCATTGGTGAGCGGGGCGCGGGCCATGCCAGAGGGTGCGCGCATGCGCGGGCGGACCAGAATCCCGCTCATCGGCCTGGCCCAGGCGGGATCAGAGGGGTTTTTCGACGATGGCGGCTACCCTGCGGGCGCTGGGTGGGACGAGGTGGAGCTGCCCGCCACGGCGGATGCCAATGCCTATGCGCTGTCCATCAACGGCGATTCCATGGAGCCGGTGTACCGCGCCGGCGACCGGGTGATCATCTCCCCCGCCGCTCCGGTGCGCGTGGGCGACCGTGTGGTGGCGCGTACGAGAGATGGTGCTGTGATGGCCAAGGAGCTGGCGCGGCGGACCACCGGGCGCATCGAGCTGGCCAGCCTCAACCCTGAATTCCCTGAACTGCGCTTTGCCGCCGAGGATGTGTTGTGGATGCACCGCATCATCTGGGCCAGCCAGTAAAACGCCATTCGTAAATTCACTCTGGCGGCCGTTTGGCGCGGCTTGGCTGCTTCTGCCGCCGGCAAATCCGCCCTAATCAACGATTCTCCGAGCCAAGATTAAATTGTCGATGGCAGATGTTCAGCCTCGATATTGCACAGGTTTTCCCGCGACCATTCTCCCGACGCCGGGAATATGGTCGCGGTTTTTTTGCGTTTCCGGTCTCGGCGCGAACAAGCGCCTCAACGGTGCATCGTAATATCGGTTCAGAATTACGGCCAGAACAATCAGGGTGATGATGAAGGCCAGCCCCATCCATAGAGAAGGCGCCAATGGTCCAGCGACTGCGAGCAGCAATATGGCAAGCGGCATATGCAATGCGTAGATAGGGTAGGACACATCGCCAAGGCGGTCGAAGAGGCGCGATATCGGAATTCCGGCCTCGGCATGCAAAGCCAGCCACACGGCGGCAGGGAAGGCCAGGAACACGGCTACGACATATATGTCTCGCTGCCAGGCGAGGGTGACGCAGACGATTGCCAGTGCTGCACGGCCAGCCCAGGCAGACTTCCATGTTCCGCGCTCACGGTACATCAGAACGCCGAGAAAGAATGAGAAGAACGCGCGGGCCGGATCACGGATCGCGTCAGCATGTATCCCGATCAGTACCGCACCGGCAATCGCGATCACGACCGCCAGCGTCTTCCGGTTCAGCACGGGCAGTGCCGCCGCATAGACCAAGTTGACCATAACTTCCCAGAACAAGGACCAGGCTGGCGGATTGAGTGGGTATATGAAGTTACCTTTGGCGCAGACAGGGATAAAAAAAGCACCTAGAACGAACATGAGCCAGGGGTGCAAAATATTGGTCCAGACTATGCCGGGCGCAAACTGAATACCGCCTCGCGCAGTGGTGACGGCCACCAGCGTTATGATGGTGCCAAGCATGTAGAGCGGGTAGAGGCGGACGAGCCGGATGCGGATGAAGGATAGCAGTGAAAGTCCACCGCGCAGCTTATCGCCGTAGCTGGCCTCGATCACACAGCCCGAAAGCAGAAAAAACAGATCCACGGCGAAATAGCCCACCGGGTCATTGAAGGGACGAAAATATGGCCCGACATGGTAAGTCACGACAAACAGGGCGGCGATGCCACGCATGGCGGCCAGGGTATGGAAATAGGTGCGGGTTGGAGCCTCCGAGGTGCGGATAGGCAGCTCGACCAAGCCAAACTCTGGCGCTCCGGGGGTAAGGACCGCCTGGCTCAATTCCACCTCTCTTTACTGTATCGTTCATTGGATAACCCCGGCGTGTCAATTCATTTTGGCGTGAGATTTTCCGGCCGCTCCCGCAGGTAGAAGCACGGCTTGGGCGCCAGATGGGTCCACCTTGCTCTGCAACCGGTCGACCTCCGCTCGCAGATCAGCCATCTCTGGCTGCATGTCACTGGCCTTCGTATCACGCCAGCCGGGTGGCTGCTCATTGCATTGCCAGATTCGTCGTCGAACAGTATCGGAACAAGGCAGGACCACCTGGAGTGTACAGTACACACGAAGTGCACATTTTCAGGCATGTGTTCATAATCCGTTCACAGAACACATGACAAATCGATGCAGTATCGTTTGTCCGTCAAACAAGGGCTAAAACCCTTTGATTCCTGGTCCTTTTTGCCAAAAGGATATGGTGAGCACAACAGGGATTGAACCTGTGACCCCCACCATGTCAAGGTGATGCTCTACCGCTGAGCTATGCGCCCATATCCTTGGCCCGTGTATTAGCGGCACTGCTGGCGGGAGGCAAGTGCCTCTTACCTTATCATCGCGGGGCGCCGCGTCACCATCATCGCGGGGCGCTGCGTCACCTAATCATGGTTGGGCGCCGGGCGACGGTGATCTGTGTCAATGCCTCGTAATCCGCCTGCGAGACCAGAAACTGGCCCGGCGCCGGGCAGGAGGCCACGCGGGCGGTATCGCCGCCCACCCAGGAGAGCATGATGCCATCCGAGCGTATCGCCAGCACGGTGAGTGCGCCGCCGGGCTGGCGCATCACCGCCTCGTCCAGCCAGCAGGCCAGGCCCGGATGCGCCCAGGGCCCGGCCAGCAGCCGCGCCGGCACCATCGCCAGCCGTGCCCCCTGCCCCGTGGCGGCGGTGCTGATGTGCAGCACATCGCCCACCTGCGGCGATGCCGCGGCGATGGGGGTTCTCGCCAAAGCGACCACCACGACAACCGCGGCGGCCAGGCCGTAAAACATGGTGACGCCTAAGCGGAGCCGGCGGTTGAACGCCTCGTCGCGGCGCTGGGCCGCCACGGTTGTCGTGGTGGTCGCTTTGGCCACTGGCTTTTCCACGCGCCGCCTGGGCGGCTTATTTTGATATCGCAGCATGTCCATCCTCGATTGCAGAGGGATGCTGGCTTAGGCCCGCAGGCGTAAAAGCGCTGCTTGGTTTTACCGTGCCGCGCATAAACCCGGCGTAAAGCCACGGCTTTCAAACCATATCCATCGCGGCTAGTATCCAAAATAGACGGATCCACCTGCGCCATCACGGCAAAACCGGATCAAGGGCGAAGCACAGTGCACGGTTCGGCGATTGATCAAGGTACCGGGGAAGATGATCAGCGCGCCATGAAGCGTGCGCCGATGAACCTGAATCTTCTTACCTTCTATCTCATTGTCCTGCTCGTACCCTTTCAATATATCCTCGATCTCCTTGGCGGATCGTCTTCCACCGAATCAATGGAAAATGTTCTTGAAGCGACAGCGATCGCCATTGTCTTCACTTTTCTGCGCAAAGATCCACCACAGAAAACCGGGGGGATAAGCGGCAAATATCTCGCCATATGCTGGCTTACGCTCTGCGGCATATTTATCGTCGTTCTGGCCGTCACGCGGGGGCTGTTGCCTGCATTTTCCATCGCCGCCGCCGAGAATGCGCTGGTACTATTGGCGGGCGCTGTATTGATCAGGCGCCTGTGGCACTCATCACCCCAGTTTCATACGCCCATGGCCCTGCTGGGCGTGACATTATTTCCCTGGCTGTTCATGAGCACCTCGGTCGATCTCATGGTGCAGGCGATTCACCATCTACCTTATGTGTATGACCCGGTTTTATACCGGATGGACGACATCCTGGCCTTGGGCTGGGTTTCGGTATTTGCTGACATATTCAAGCACCATGCCGGCTTCGCGCATCTTGTTCTGTTCAACTATTACAACATCGCGCTCTGGGGGTTGCTGGCCGCGATATCGCAATGCCTGTACACGCCGCCAGACCGGGCATATCTGCTGTTCAGCTCTTTCATCCTCGGCACATGTGGTTTCTGCCTGTATTATCTCATGCCGGCGGTCGCGCCGTTCTACTTCTTCGATGCGCTGTTTCCCGATCATCTTCCATCCCCGCAAAGCTTGCCACTTCATAGCGTGCTCTCCCCGATTGCATCGTTCCGCAACACCATGCCTTCGCTGCATACGGCTACGGCACTGCTGTTGTTCCTGGCTTTGCGGGAGTCGCCGCTCTGGCATCGCATGATCGGCGCCATCGTGGTGCTGTGCATCATGGCGTCCACTTTGGCGCTCGGCGAGCATTATCCTGTCGATCTCATCGCAGCGTTTCCCCTGGTGCTGTTCGCGCGTGGACTCAGTGCCATCTATCTGCCGCTCAGCCTGCCTGCCCGGCGCGATGCGATACTGGCGGGCGGCATATTGACCGGCCTATGGGTTCTCAGCGTTCGTTACGGCACTGTCAGCCTCGCAATACCGGCTTTCATCCGTGTTCTCGCCTGCGTGTCTGTGGCAGCGCCCATTCTGCTGGAACGCAGGCTGGCGAAAATAGAGTACTCTTCCCGGGCTCTGCGATCCGCTGACAACTCACCGTCCCTGGTGGCGCAAACCGCCGGCTCTTAGCCAACGCCGGGTTGGTAGCGCGGGTCGCCGGTGCGCCACAGGATGAAGGCGGCGATGTCGGCGGTTTCCTGGTCGCGCTGTGCGCGGGTGGAGCCGATGCCATGCCCGGCGTCGGCCTCCACTCGCAGCAGCACCGGGTTGTGCGAGGCTGTGGCTGCCTGCAGCCGGGCCGTCATTTTCGTCGGTTCCCAGGGGGAGACGCGCGGGTCGTGCAGGCCCGTGGTGAGCAGAACCGAGGGGTATTTTACGCCGTCATGCACATGCTGGTAGGCATCCATGGCGAGCAGGGCGTGGAACCCGTCTTCGGTTTTTACCGTGCCGAATTCAGGGATGTTGGGCGGGCCGTTGGGTGAGAACTCGCTGCGCATGGCATCCGACACGCCGACCATGCTGATGACCACCGCCACCAGATCCGGCCGCTCGGTGAGCAGCCGGCCCATTGTTATACCACCCGCCGAACCGCCGATGACCGCTGCCTTGCGATGCGAGGAATAATTCTCCGTGATGAGGTGCAGGACGCAATCTTCCGTATCCTGCCAGGTGTGGAATTTTTGTTCCTTCTGTCCGGCCTGGTGCCAATCCTCACCCAGCTCGCCGCCGCCGCGCACATGGGCCACGGCAAAAACCCCGCCGCGATCCAGAAACGGCAGCCAGCGGGAGAGAAAATACGGATCGAGGGTGATGCCGTAGGCGCCGTAGGCTTCCAGCAGCAGCGGCGCGCTGCCGTCGCGCTTGAGGCCTTTGCGGTAGACGATGGAGAGGGGAATGCGCACGCCGTCGCGCGCGGCCACAAACACTTCCTCGGAGGTGTATTGCGAGACATCGATGGCTGGTTGCGGGGCGAGATCCGTAAGCGTGACCGTGGCGGGCGGGGTGGCATGGCAGATGGTGGCCGGGCGCACCCAGGATTCCAGCGGGAACCAGGCGCCGTCATGCAGCGCATCGGCATAGAACGCGCTTTGCTCGATGGCGCCGGAGAAGGGCATGGGCAGGCGGGTGAGCGTGCCATCCGCGCCCAGGTGCCGCACGCCGCTGAGGCCGGCGGTGAGGTCCAGTATGTATAGCCCGTCGCGCCCGGCGGCGATGCCGCGGATGACCGCCGGGCCTTGCGGGACCACGGCCACCGCCTTGGCAAGATCCAGCTTGATGCTTGCGAGTTTTAAAACGCGGTAGTGCGGTGCCTGGGCGTGGGTGAGCAGATAAAGGTCTTCGCCGTGCACGGCGAAAGCCGTTACGCTATCGCTTGGCGCGCAGATTTGTTGCCAATGCGGATGGCCTGCCAGAACATCGGCGAGCGGTGTGGCATAGAGCGTGAGTTCGTTCTGCACGCCGGCTTCCAGCACCGCGATGGCGATGGATGAACCCGGTGTGGCGTAGACATTCGGCGCATCGATATCGCGCACGGCGATGGCGTTGAGCCCTACGCCGAAAATCTTTTGATCCGTTGCGGGATCGGTATTCAGCCGGTGCAGCCAGCACAGGCTTTTCTCCTCATAGGCGATGTTGTCCGGCGCCACATCCTGCAGCCGGTTGTAGAAAAACCCGGAATTATCCGGCAGCCAGCTCGGGCTCGCCCAGTTGGTGCGCGAGATGCTCTCAGGCAGCAGCACCAAATTATCTGTTTCGATGATGCGCAGGGTGGATTCCTCGGACCCGCCTGAGGACATGCCGAAGGCGACGTAGGCGCCATCCGGCGAGGCCTGCCACCAGTCCAACTCGTTATGGACGCCGGGCGCCGCCGTGGCGTCTGGGTCTATGAGGAGCTGGTCGGTGCTGCTCAAGCCATCGCGCATGTACAGCTTGGCGGTGTTGGCGCCGGCGGGGCGGCGCTGGGTGAAGATTTTGCTGCCGCCCAATTGGATTTGCGTTACCACCGCCACGGCGGCGGTGTTTTTGGCGATGTCGGCGGCGAGCTTGTCCCTGCCTGGGAGTTTTGCCAGGATGGCTTGCGTGTAGGCGCCCTGGGCACGGACGTAATCCTCCCATTCCGGGCTTAGCACTTCCATCCAGCGGTAGCGGTCGGTGACACTCTCACCGAAATAATTTTCCACGACGGGGCGGACCGGCGCCACCGGCGGGCCCTTGCCGATGCTGACATCCACTGGCTCCACCCAGGCTGCCTTGGCGGAAGGAGCCAGAGCAAAGGCGACACCGGTGGCCAGGCAAAGGCGGCGCGAGAGCTTGGGCATGGCGGTCTCCGGTATATTGTCGTTGCACCGTCAATAGACTGTTCAGACGTCTTCCACCAGTTCCACGCCCGGCACCAGTTTCATGGCCTGGGCCAGGCGCGGCGAGACGTTGAAGCCGCCGGGCAGCGTGATATCCAGGTTGCGCTCGATACCGGTTTTGGGGGCAAGCACCACCCGCCCCTTGCCCTTACCCTCGCGCTCCAGCAGGGTTTTTATATGCGGCACCGCCTCGGTGCTTTCCAGCCAGATTTTTATCCCCGCCCCGGCCTCGGAAGCGGCTTTGTCCAGCGGCGATATATCAACCGCGGTGATGCGCAGCGATTCGCCATCCATCTTCACATCGGCGGTGACCAGAAGTGCCGCGCCATCTTCCAGAAGTTCCCGGCTGCGGCTCAGAACTTCTGAAAATAATGTGACCTCGAAACTGCCCTGCACATCGGAGAGCGTCATCCACATCATGCGGCTGCCGGTGCGGGTGATGCGCTCTTTTTTGGCACCCAGAATCCCGGCGAGTTTGATGCGCGAGGCCCCGGCTTCAGCGCGGCGCTGGATGGCGGCGGAGGGTACCGCATCGAGCCGCTTGAGCGCCTGGGTGTACACATCCAACGGATGCGCCGAGACGTGGAAGCCGATGGCCTCGGCCTCGAAAGCGAGGCGCTCGGCATCCAGCCAGTCCGGGATATTGGCCAGGCGCAGCACCTCGGGTTCCGCGCCGCCGAACAGGCCGATCTGCCCGCTTTCGCGTTCGGCCGCCCCCGTTTGCGCGGTGCGCATGATGGTTTCGGCACCGGTGAAAACTTTCGCGCGGTTTTTCTCCAGGGAATCAAACGCGCCGGCTTTCGCCAGAATTTCGATCTGCCCGCGCGTCAATGTTTTGGCATCGAGCCGCGCTGAAAAATCCGATATATCCTTGAACGGTTTGGCACCCCGTGCGCGCGCCAGTTCCTCCATGGCACCTACGCCGACGCGCTTGATCGCGCCCAGCGCATAGCGCACGCCGTAGCCGCCATCTTCCAGCAGCTCGGGCTGAAAATCGGCGCCGGATCTGTTCACATCGGGGGGGAGCATTTTCAGGCCTGAGCGCAGAATATCGCCGCGCAGAATGGCGAGCTTGTCGGTGTTGGCGATGGAGAGCGACATGCAGGCCGCCATGAAGGCGACGGGATGGTTGGCGCGCAGATAGGCGGTTTGGTAGGAGACCAAGGCATAGGCCGCGGCATGGGATTTATTGAAGCCGTAGTCAGCGAATTTGGCCATGAGGTCGAAAATTTCGTTGGCTTTTTCTGCCGTAAAACCGAGCTTCGCCGCACCTTCGCAGAAAATCGCGCGCTGCTGGTCCATCTCGGCGCGGATTTTTTTGCCCATGGCGCGGCGGAGCAGATCGGCACCGGCCAGGGAGTAGCCGGCCATGACTTGCGCGATCTGCATCACCTGTTCCTGGTACACGATGATGCCATAGGTTTCGGCGAGAATGTCATGGATCGCCGCATCCGGCGCCTCCCAGGCCTTGCCGCGTTTGCGCTCGCAATATTCGGGGATGTTGGCCATCGGGCCCGGCCGGTTGAGGGCCTGGATGGCGACGAGATCCTCGAACCTGTCAGGGCGCATCTGCTGCAGCGCGCTGCGATAGCCGGCGGTTTCAAAGGTGAACACACCGGCGGTATCGCCGCGCCCGATCATCTCATAGGTTTTCTTGTCATCCAGCGGGATGGCGGCGATATCGAGATCGATATCCTGCTCACGCAGGAATTTTAACGCGCGATCGATCACCGTGAGCGTCGTCAGACCCAGGAAGTCGAATTTTACCAGCCCGGCCTGTTCGACATATTTCATCGAATATTGCGTGACCAGAAGATCCGAGCGCGGATCCTTGTACAGCGGCACAAGCTCCACCAGCGGGCGGTCGCCGATGACCACGCCGGCGGCATGGGTGCTGGCGTGGCGGTACAGGCCTTCGAGCTGCTGCGCCACCTCCATCAGCCGCGCGGTGCCCTCATCGGAATCCCGCAATTCCTGAAGTTTCGGCTCGCCTTCTATGGCTTCCTTCAGCGTTACCGGTTTGGCCGGGTTGTTGGGGATCAGCTCCGCCACCTTGTTCACCTGGCCGTAGGGCAGGCCCAGCACGCGGCCGACATCGCGCACCGCGGCGCGGGCCTGGAGCTTGCCGAAGGTGATGATTTGCGCCACGCGCGCGCTGCCGTATTCGCGCACCACATAGGCGATGACCTCGTCGCGCCGTTCCTGACAGAAATCGATATCGAAATCAGGCATGGATACGCGTTCGGGGTTCAGGAAGCGCTCGAACAGCAGGCCGTAACGTAACGGGTTCAGATCCGTAATGCGCAGGGACCAGGCGACGAGCGAGCCGGCGCCCGAGCCGCGCCCGGGCCCAACGGGGATGCGGTTATCCTTGGCCCATTGGATGAAATCCGCCACGATGAGGAAGTAGCCAGGAAAACCCATGGAAATGATGGTGCCGAGCTCGAATTCCAGCCGCGCCGCATATTCTGCACGCGCCTCTTCCGCGATGCCTTCAAAATCCAGCCTTGCGCGCAAGCCTTCCTCGGCCATGGCCCGCACCGTCTCGGCCTCGCTGCTGCCCTCACGCACTTTCGGGCAGGTGGGGAGCAGCGGTTTGCGGCTGGGTGCCATCACCGCGCAGCTCTGCGCTATGGCTAGCGTGTTGTCACAGGCCTCGGGTAGATCGGCGAAGAGTTCGCGCATCAGTCTGGCCGGTTTGAACCAATGTTCCGGCGTTACGCGGCGGCGGTCCGGCTCAGCCAGCACGCGGCCCTCGGCGATGCACAGCAGCGCGTCATGCGCCGGGGCCATGCTTTCCTGCGCGAAAAAACATTCGTTGGTGGCCACGAGCGGCAGGGCCAGGCGCTCGGCGAGGAGCAGAAATCCGGGCTCGATGGCTTGTTCCAGGCGCGTGCCATGGCGCTGCAATTCCACCGCGATGCGGCCGGTAAATGCTTCGGCCAGCCCACGTAAGTAGGATTCCGCCTCGGCCATCTGGCCCTCGGCCAGCAGGCGCCCGATGGGGCCGCCGGCGCCGCCGGTGAGCAGAAACAGCCCCTCGGCATGGCTCAGCAGCGCCTCGCGCGTGATCTGCGCCTTTATACCATCGCCTTCGAGAAAACTCAGTGAGGAGAGGCGCTGCAGATTTGCATAGCCCGCCTCGTTCTGTGCCAGCAGCACCACGTAATCCGGGGCCAGGTTGGCCCCGGCGCGGGCCAGGCCGAGCTGGCAGCCGATGATAGGCTGCACCCCGGCGGAAGAGCAATATTGCGAGAATTCCAGCGCGCCGAACATGTTGGAGGTGTCGGTGATGGCCACCGCCGGCATGCCGTATTCCTTGGCCAGCGCCGCGATCTTATCGGGCTTGATGGCACCTTCCGAGAGGGAGAAGGCGGAATGGACGCGCAAATGCACGAAATCAGCGTGTGGCATGGCGACTCCTAGCAGGTGCGGAGGCTCGGGCAAAACGCGCGCGGAATCAAGTGCGGCGCATCGCCTTTGTGGCGCGCCAGGCAGCCAGGGCCAGCATCACGGGGGCGAGTTCGAGGTAGAATTTCAGGGCGATGAGCAGCCCCAGCACCGGCCAGCCGAACAGCAGTACGTCTGTTAGCAGCAGCCGGCGCTCCTGCCAGGCAAGGGCTGCGATTGCGATGGTGGTGCCGCCCAGATCGTATAGATAGCCATAGGGGGTCATGAACAAGGCGAGGCAGGCGGTGAGCGCCACGCGGGCGATGGGGTCGGCGTTTTTTTGCCGCCAGGCCCACCAGCACGCCGTAACCGCGCCCAGCACCGCGAGGCTTTGCGCCAGGCTGCTGGCCCGCACGGACCAGCCGAAGCTGCGGCACATCCAGAATACCGATACGCCGTAGAACTCGTTGGAATTATCCACCGGCGGCGGGTGGCGGGGGAAGGGCTGGATCAGCACGAAATGCGAATATTGCAGGCCCGGCCCAAGGAAATTATGCCAGACAGCCGGGCCCCAGAGCACCAGGCTGAGCCCGCACATTGCCAGTGCCACGGCAGCGCCGCCGGCAATGCCGCGCCAGCGCCCTTGCGCCAGCAGCAGCACGGGGCCGAGCATCGCCGCCTGTGGTTTGAAGGCGAGCGCGCCGAACAGCCCGCCTGCCAGCGCCGGGCGGCGCGCCGCCAACAGCATGCCCGCCACGGTGAGCGCGCCGGTGAGAAACCCCAGTTGGCCGAGATCGGCATTCAACAGCCCGGCCGGGCTCAGCACCGCCACCAGTATCACCGGCCAGCCCAGCCCGGCACGGTGCAGAACCAGTACGGAGAGCAGCAACACCCCGGCGATCCACAGATACAGGGCGCGGAAGAAGGGGGTTACATGCGCGACCGGTGCCACCAGCAGCAGCGCCGGGGGTGGGTAAAACCACAGCAGCTTTATATGCGGGTTTTCGGGAAATACCTCCGCGCTGAGAATTTTTTGCGGGGTATAAATATCCGCCGCCTGGCCGGTATTGGCCATGCGGCCCACCACCCAGAACATGGTGAAATCGCACGGGCCGGAAAGCTGCACCGGGGCGGGGGCGGTGGATGTCTGCTGGATATCTTTCGCCAGCGGCATGACCAGCCCGAGGCCCGTGCCCCAAAGTGCTACCAGAACCAGGACACTCAAGCGGCTACGCAACCATGTAAGCATCACGGGAGGCTAACAAATGCCGCCGCGCCGCGTCCAGCCGGTGTTCAGGCGGCGGCGTAATGGTTCGTCATACAGGCGCAGCAGCAACCAGGCCGCGGCCACGGCCAGGAACATGGCCAGCAGGCAAGCCCCATGCTGCCCCCCATGCAGCCGGAACATTGCGCGCAGTACCGGCTCGTGGATGATGTACAGCGGGTAGGAGAGCGCGCCGCACCAGTACCAGAGCCTGTGTAAGTGCTGCGTCTCGCGCGCCTGCGCCCCCAGGCAGAGCAGCAGGGGGAAGGCCAGCAGCACGCAGGCCATATCGTACCACCAGGGGCAGGGCGGCATGAGAAGCAGGGAAGCCAGGACCACGGCCACGCAAAAATCCGGCAGGCGCGGCAGGCGCTCATGTAGGCGGGTGTGGAAGATCAGTACGCCCAGCGTGAAAGAGACAGCAACGCGCGGGAAGCCGGCCAGAAACGCCGGAGCGGAGGAGACGCCGACATTGCTCAGCCCGCCGGCCAGATAAGCGATTCCCCCCAGTAGCACAGAAGAGACGGCGATGAGCAGCACTGCCCGCGCCGCGTCGGTATTGGGCCGCCGCGCGGCTGCCCAATACACCGCATTGGCCAGTAATTCGAAAAACAGGGACCAGACCGGGATGTTTACGGGGAAGGTCGCCTCGTGAAAGGCAAGGCCCAGGGGCAGGAGCAGAAAGCTTGAGGCGTCGAGCCAGAATAATTTGGTAATGCCGCCGTCCCAGCCGGGATTATACGCCAGCGCACCCAATACGCCACCGGCAAAAATCATCGGGTACAGCCGTATGAGCCGCAGCCGGGCGAAGGCCCAAAAACTGAGCCCGACCTGGATGCGCGCGGCATAGGCATGGGCCACGACGAAGCCACTTAGGGCGAAAAAGAAATCCACCGCCAGATAGCCGTGGCGCGGATAAAAACCAGCGCTGAAACCAAAGCCCGCATGCCACCACAGCACGGCAAATGCCGCGATGCCGCGCATGCCGTCGAGCACGAGGAAGCGCTGCGGCTTCATACCAGCGGTAACGGCGGATCGTAATCCACGCTCATGAAATACAGCCCCTCGGCCGGTGCGGTCAGCCCGGCGACGGCGCGTTTTTTGGCCTCCAGCACCTCCGCCATCTGGGACTCCGGCCAACTGCCGTCGCCCACGCGCATCAGGCTGCCGACCATGTTGCGCACCTGGTGGTGCAGGAAGGAGCGGGCGCGGGCTTCGATAAAGATTTTGTCGCCCTCGCGCCGCACGGATAGAAAATCCAGCGTGCGCATCGGGCTTTTGGCCTGGCAGGCGGAGGCGCGGAAGGAGGAGAAATCATGATGCCCGACGAGGATTTGCGCGGCGCGTTGCATCGCGTGTTCATCGAGTTTTTGCCGCACATGCCAGACGCGATTGGCCTCCAGCGCCGGCATCACCTCGCGGTTGGAGATGATGTAGCGATACGAGCGCGAGGTCGCCGAGAAACGCGCATTCCAGCCCTCCGGCGCGGGGCAGCAGCGTAGCACAACTATGGGGTGCGGGCGGAGGTGAAAATTCATCCCCTCGCGGATGCGGAAGGGGCTCAGGTTTTGCAGTTCGAGCTGTACCACCTGGGCGCAGGCATGCACCCCGGCATCGGTGCGGCCGGAGGCGAGCGCCTGCGTCACCGGCCCGCCGCCGCGCAGTTTTGCCCCGGCCTCGGCCATCACCTGCTGGACGGTGAGCCCGTGTTTCTGGCGCTGCCAGCCCATGAAGGGCGTGCCGTCATATTCAATTTCCAGCGCCCAGAGCGTCAATAAAACCGCGCTCCCTCGGGCGGGGTGAAGCCGCGCAGGAAATCCTTCGTATTCATTGCCGCTTTGCCCGCACGTTGCAGCTTCGTGGGCCGCAGCGCACCTTCACCACAGGCGATGGTGAATTTATCGTCCAGTATCTCGCCTGGAATGCCTTCGCCTCCCGGCACGACCTCAGCGGCTAAAAACTTGATCACCATATCGCCCAGCAGGGCCAGCGCGCCGGGCCAGGGGTAATAGGCGCGGATGAGCCGTTCCAGCTCCACGGCGGGGAGCAGGAAATTTAAGCGCGCATCCTCGCGGGAGAGTTTTGCCGCGTAGGTGGTCAGCGCCTCATTCTGCGCCACCGGAGGGCTGGGGGCTTCCAGCTCGCGCAGCACCAGTTTTGCGCCGATCTCCGCCAGCGTGTCGTGCATATCCGCCGCCGTATCGCGCGGGCCTATCGGCACACCCGCGCGGCGCAGCATCGGGCCGGTGTCCAGCCCGGCTTCCATCTGCATGATGGTGATGCCGGTTTCCACATCCCCCGCTGCTATGGCGGCCTGGATGGGGGCGGCGCCGCGCCAGCGCGGCAGCAGCGAGGCGTGGATGTTGAGGCAGCCGCGCCTCGGTGCATCGAGGAAGGCTTGCGGCAGGATCAGCCCGTAGGCGGCCACCACCGCGACCTCCAAGCCCAAATCCTGGAAAAATTCCAGCTCCTCGGCATTGGTGCGCAGTTTTTTCGGCGTACGGACCGGCAGGCCCAGCGCCTCGGCCGCCTGATGCACTGGGCATTTCTGCTCTTTTTGGCCGCGCCCGGCGGGTTTGGGCGGCTGGGCGTATACCACCGCCACCTCATGGCCGGCCTGCACCAGCGCCGTCAGCGCCGGGACGGAAAATTCCGGCGAGCCCATAAAGGCAATTTTCATATCCAGGCTCCTGCCGGAGCCTGGATATGAGTCTTAGTTTGGCGCGCGGCCGCCCCACCAGCCCCGCGCGCGACATTTTCGGCGAGCGAAAATGTCATCGGTTGCCCTTAAGCTCCTTCTGCGCCTTCGCCAGTTTGCGGAGCAGAATATTGCGCTTGAGCGGGGTCAGATAATCCACGAACAGCACGCCGTTCAGATGGTCGATCTCATGCTGCACGCAGGCCGCCAGCAGCCCGTCGGCCTCCAACTCGCGCTTCACCCAGTTCTCATCCAGATACTTCACTTTTACCCGCGCCGGGCGTGTGACATCCGCATATTGCTCCGGCACCGAGAGGCAGCCCTCCTGCTGCACCACCATTTCGGCCGACTCGGCCGTGATCTCGGGGTTGATCAGCGCGAGCGGCGTGGGCACGTCATTGGGCGCGATGTCGATGGTGATGACCCGCAAATGCCGCCCCACCTGGGGGGCAGCCAGGCCGATGCCCGGCGCCTTGTACATGGTCGCGAACATTGAGGGGATCAGCTTCGCCACAAGGGCCTTGTCAGCCTCGGTAACCGCCCGCGCGACCTTACGCAATTGCGGGTCGGGGCAGACCAGAACGGGCAGGAGCGGGGCATCGGTTTGTATGTCGGACATGCCCAGCATGTAATCCGCCTGTGTCCCGCCTGCAACGCATATGCGCCGCAGCAGCAATGCAGGGACAGTAAACCCTTGCATCGGCGCGGTGTTATGCCCAACATAGGCAATACGGATGCCTATCCAGGGTCCGCAACCTGCTTCGCTCAATACGGGGGAGCCCTGAACGATGACGACACGTGTGTTTACCTCGCCTCTCTTCCTTGGCTTCGACCATCTCGAACAGATGATCGAACGCGCTGCCAAAAACTCTTCGGATGGTTACCCGCCTTACAATATCGAGCAGCTCAGCCCGATTTCGCTGCGTATTACCTTGGCCGTCGCCGGTTTCACCATGGACGACCTGCAAATTACTCTTGAGGATAATCAGTTAGTAATTAGAGGGCGGCAGAGTGATGACGGGCAGGGCCGCGTCTTTATCCATCGCGGCATTGCCGCCCGGCAGTTCCAACGGGCGTTCGTGATCGCGGAGGGGATAGAGGTGAAAGGGGCCTGGCTCGACAACGGCTTGCTGCATGTGGATCTGGTCCGCCCGGTGCCCCAGCCCGTGGTGAAAACCATCCCCATAAGCCGCGGCCAGCAGAGCAAGGCCGTGACGCCCGCCCGGACCGTGGATGGAAACGCGCGGGACGAGTGCCAGCGGGACGTGGTGCCACGCGGAAGTGATGACTAAGTGGCACCGATGACTGAGTGGCACCGATGAATAAGCGGCAAAAAAAGCTAGCAACGACGCCTAACTATACGCAAATAAGACATAATGCCGTCGCATACGGAGGCCGTGAGCCCCGCGGGCGGCATGAAAGGATTGTTCGATGAACATCAAGACTCATGACGGCACGGCCAATTTCGTACCCGGCACGGTGCTGGACATTCACCATATATCCCCCGCCCAACTAGGCCAGCTCGGCATGGAGGAGATCGCCTTCGTCAAGCCTGTGATGACCGAGACCGGCCCGGCCTTCGCCATCCATGCCGCCGACGGCACGCCGATGGCCATCGCCTCCGATATCAACCTCGCCAGTGCCGCGATCATCCAGCACGACATGCAGCCCAACCTGGTGCACTGACCCCGGCTTGCCTCCCCCTCGCTTTGGCGTTTAATGACGCACAGGCGAGCAGGGGGCGGCATTGGGGCTGGAAGCAGTGGGGGGGCTGGAAGACATATTTCCTGATTACGCCGCGCTGCGCGCCCAAGGATTTGCCGGCGTATCCCTCGCCAAACCGGCCATCATGATCGCCATAACCCCACGCACCGGCAGCACCTTTCTCTGCACGGCCCTGCACCAGGCGGGGCAAAGCACCGAACCCAACGAAATCTTCAACCCCGGCGGCCCAACGCAGCAGGAATGCGAGCGCCGCGGCACCAAAACCTTTGCCGCTTACATGGCCAGCTTCGCGCGCGACCCGGACCCCGCCTTCATCTTCAAAACCGGCTGGTACAACGCCCGGCCGCTCGCCGCTGCCCTCACCCGGCTATTCCCGGCCTTGCGCGTCATCTATCTCGACCGCCGCAACATCGCGGCCCAGGCCGTCTCGCAACTCCGCGCCGAGCTGTCCGGCACCTGGCACGCCAGGCCAGACCAGCCGCGCCGGAATGAAGTCACCCAGGACAAATTCGACCTGCCCCGCCTCCGCGCCATCATCCAGACCATGGAGCAGGAGAAACGCGACTGGGAAGACTGGTTCGCGGCCAATAACATTACCCCCTTGCGCCTGGATTACCGGCAGCTCGATACCAATGTAGCGGAAGTGGTGCGCCAGATTGCCGGCACCATGAATTTACCCCTGCGCCCGGAGGCCGTAACCGGCGGCGGGTTGATGAAGCTGGCCGATGCGTTAAGTGCCGACTGGACCGAAAGGGTGCAGCGGCATCTGTATAATCTGAGCTAGGGAGCGCAAAATGAGCCTGGTCCTGTACACCAACCCGATGTCCCGCGGCCGCATCGCGCGCTGGGCGCTGGAGGAAACCGGCGCCCCCTACGAGACGCGTATCCTGCAATGGGGCGCGGAAATGAAGGCGCCGCAATTTTGCGACCTCAACCCGATGGGCAAAATCCCCGTGCTCGACCACGCCGGCACCATCGTCACCGAAACCGCCGCCATCGTCGCCTATCTGGCCGATGCCTTCCCCGAGGCCGGCCTCGCCCCGCCCGTGCACAGCCCCCTGCGCGGCCCCTACTACCGCTGGCTGTTCTTCGCCGCCGGGCCGCTGGAAGCCGCCACCACCGATAAATCCCTCAACGTCGACATCCCGCCCGAAAAATGCGCCTTCGTCGGCTACGGCAATCTAGCCCTGGTGCTGGACGTGGTGGAAAAAACCGTAACCGCCACCCCCTACCTCCTCGGCGAAACCTTCTCCGCCGCCGACCTCTACCTCGCCTCCCACCTCGGCTTCGGCCTGCGCTTCGGTATCATCGAACCCCGCCCCGCCTTCCAGGACTACATCGCCCGAACCACCTCCCGCCCCGCCGCCCAACGCGCCAACACCCTAGACGACGCCGCCATGCCCCCGGCCCCTTGAGGGCTGGGGCTGGGGGTTGCACGGAAAAGGCCAGGGCTCTGCCCTGGACCCGCCAAGGGCCGAAAGGCCCTTGGATCCCACCCGGGTCTTGGAAAGGGATGCCCTCGAGATCACGTAGTTGGATAGCCCGTGCAGGGCATCCCTTTC
>JAMFRO010000042.1 GCA_026224825.1 bacterium
CGGGTCGAGGGCGGAGCCCCGCCTTTTCCGTGGAAACACCCCCATCCCCAGAACCACCCCTACGCCGGTGCGGCGACCCAGCGGCGGGCGAGGCTTAGGGCGAAGGCCAGGATTGTCAGGGCTGTGGCGGCCAGGGGGGCGGAGGGCCAGATGCCCCAGGCGAGCAGGGCGCCGACGAGGGTGGAGCCGAGGGCCTGGCCCATCATGCGGGTGGTGGAGATGAGGCTGCTGGCGGAGGCGGCGCGATTGGGGGTGACCGAGCCGATGATGAGGCGGGCGTTGGGTGACATGAACAGGCCGAAGCCGGTGCCGAGCAGGGCCATGGGCCAGGCGACGTCCTGAGGCGTGGCGGGCAGATGGGCGAGCAGGAGCAGCCCGATGATGGCGATGGCGAGGCCGGTGGTGCCGAGGGTGGTGGGGGAGATGTGATCGGACAGCATGCCGGAGGTGGGGGCGGAGATTGTGGCGGCGAGGGCGTAGGGCATGATGACCTCGCCGATTTCGGCCGGGCCGAAGCCGGCGGCGTGCAGGCGGAAGGGCAGAGCCAGGATAATCCCGGTGCTGGCGAGATAGCCGCAGAAGGCCGCCGCCACGGAGAGGGACAGCGCCGGGTGCTTGAACAGATCCACGGGGAGGACCGGGTGGGACTGGCTGCGCTCATGCCAGATGAGCACGGCACCCGCCACGGCACCGGCGCCGAGCAGGGCCGCCGCAATGGCCGGGCTGGCGGTGGTGAGGCAACGCAGGCCGGAGATGAGCAGGCCGAAGGTGGCGGCACAGAGCGTGGCACCGATTTTGTCGAACTGGTGGGCGGCGCTGTCCGGGTCCGGCAAAGCGCGGCCGGTGATGAGGGCGACGGCGGCGAGCGGGACGCCGGCCAGGAAAACCCAGTGCCAGGAGAAACGCGAGACGAGCAGCCCGCCGATGACCGGGGCGATGGCCCCGCCGACCGCGGCGGCCAAAGTATTGAAGCCGAGGCCACGCCCGAGCTGGTTGCGCGGATAGGTGGAGCGCACCAGAGCGCTGCCGACGCTGAGTGCCGCGGCCGCCCCCAAGGCCTGGATGGTACGCATGAGCAGCAGCAGGGGCAGGGTATTGGCGAACCAGGAGAGCAGCGCACCCGCCAGGTACAGGCCGAGCCCGCCGAGAAACAGGCGGCGGAAGCCGATGAGCATGCCCAGAGTGGCCAGCGGCATCAGCGTCATGGCCAGAGCGAGGTTGTAGATAACGACGAGCAGCACGGCATCCGGGCCGGGCACGTGCAGATCATGCGCGATTGTGGGCAGGCCGACATTGGCGATGGAGCTGTCCATCATCAGCAGGAACGTACCCACGGCGAGGGAGATGATGGCGGCGAGGCGGCGGCGGGGATCCTGAATACCGTCCGGGCCGGTGGTTGAGCCGTGGTGCCCGCCCTGATTTATTGCTCCCATCAACGTCTAATGCGCGACGCTCAGGCGGTGAGCAAGGTGGGCGGCCCTACAAAAACCCGGCGATGGTGGCGCGCAGGGTCTCAACCCCGAGGCCCTTCTGGCTGGACGTGGTGATGATCTCGCTGAATGCCGCCGGGTGTTTGGCGGCCAGCGCCAGCACCTCGTCCTGTTTGCGTTTCAGGGCGTTGGGTTTCACGTCATCGGCCTTGGTGAGCACGAGCTGGTAGGACACGGCGGATTGATCCAGCAGCTCCATCACGGTTTCATCCGAGGTTTTAATCTCCACGCGCGAATCCAGAAGCAGGAACACCCGGTGTAAATTGGGGCGGCCGCGCAGATAATCCAGCATCAGCCCCTGCCAGTCGCGCTTTATGGCCTGCGGGGCTTCGGCATAGCCGTAGCCGGGCATGTCCACCAACACCAAAGGCGCGTTCTGGCATTCGAAGAAGTTGAGCTGGCGGGTGCGGCCGGGCTGGTGCGACACGCGCGCCAGCGCCTTACGGCCGGTCAGTGCATTAAGGAGGGAGGATTTTCCCACATTGGAGCGGCCGGCGAAGGCAATTTCCGTTCCACGCGGCTCTGGCAAGCCCTCCAGAGTCTGCGCCGCGTAGAAGAACTCGCAACCGCCCGCGAACAGCTTACGCCCCGCCTCCAGCAGTTCCGGCGTTGGGCCGGTGCCTGTAAAATTAAACCCGTCAAAGTTTAAGCCTTCGCCGGTGTTGTCGTCTTCGGCGTCGCCCGGCGCATGATCAGCCATTGCTGCCCCACAGAAAGAAGGTTGTTCCAGGCCCAGTACAATACCAGCCCGGCAGGAGAATGCGCCAGCATAAAGGTGAACATCAGCGGCATGAACTGGAACATGCGTGCCTGGGCCGGATCGGCCGCCGGCGGGTTGAGGCGCTGCTGCAGGAACATGGTGAAGCCCATGATGATCGGCAGCAGGCCGACATTCAGGAACGGTGCGATGCTGGTGGGATCGAAGGGGATGAGCCCGAACGCGTTGAACAGATTGGTCGGGTCTGGCGCCGAGAGATCGTGAATCCAGCCGTAGAAGGGCGCCTGACGCATCTCGATGGTGATGTAGATGACCTTGTAGAGCGAGAAGAAGACCGGGATCTGCACCAGCATGGGCAGGCAGCCGGAGGCCGGGTTGATCTTCTCTTCCTTGTACAGCGCCATGGTGGCCTGCTGCAGGGCCACATTATCACCCTCATGCTTCTCGCGCAGGAGTTTGATTCTGGGCTGAATGTTCTTCATTCGCGCCATCGAGCGGTAGGAATAGCTGGCGAGCGGGAAGAACAGCAGTTTGACGCCGACGGTGAAGATGAGAATGGCCACGCCGAAATTGCCGGTCAGGCTGTTCAGATAATCCAGCGCGTAAAAAATCGGCTTGGTGAGGATATAGAGATGGCCGAAATCCACCGCCTTATAGAGGTTGGGGATGCCGTACTGGTTCTGATAGAAATCGAGGATTTTCACCACTTTGGCGCCGGTGAAGAGATGCGAGGTGAACTCCGCATCACCACCTGGGGCGGCGGTGATGGCATTGGCGGCGATGAAGCTGGACTGATAGGCGCTGCCGTCGCCGTCATTCACCGTGCCATAGGTCATGGAAGCCTTCATGGCGGCGGACTGGTCCGGGGCCACGGCGGCGAGCCAGTATTTATCGGTCACACCAGCCCAGCCGCCGGGGCCATTGGCGGTGAAGGCGACTCCGCCGGGAGCGTTGGTGCCGTCATTCTTCAGGCTCTTATAGGATTCCTGCTGCAGCGTGCCGTTGAACACACCGAGCGGGCCATCGAACAGCACCCAGCTCGTCGGTTCCTTGGGCTTGAAGTCACGCACCACGCGCGACCAGGGGTAGAGGGCGACCGGGGCGGTGCCACTGTTGATGACGTTCTGGCGCACGGTGAACATGTATTTATCGTCGACCGAGAGCAGCAGTTGGAAGGTCAGGCCCTGGCCGTTGTCCCAGGAGAGGGTAACCGGCGAGGAGGGGGTGAGCTGCGGGGCGGAACTGGTCCAGATTGTGGCATCGTCCGGGACTTTTATCCCGGTGGCGGCACTCCAGCCGAATTGCGCGTAGGTCGGCGTCTGGCCACCGCGGCGGCCCATGATCTGCACCAGGGGCGAATTCTTGGCGTCCGTCTCGTGATAGGCGGTGAGGGTGATGTCGTCGAACACTGCCCCGGTGAGGCCGACGCTGCCCTGCATCAGCGGCGCCTCAATGGCCAGGCGCGGGCCGGCCGGCGGGGTGACCGTACTGGTAGCACCGGGCAGCGTACCGGCGGGGGTGCCGTTATCCACAGCCGCCTGGGTGGCAACCACCGTCTGATGCTGCGGATGCGGCAGGTATTTGTTCTGGATGACGGTGAAGACCGCCAGAACCGCGAAGGAAAACACGAGGGCGAGGAGCAGGCGCTTCTGGTCCATGAAATTCAGTCGTCCTTAGCTGGAAAAAGGGGGAACCGGGTCGTAGCCGCCCGGGTTGAAAGGATGGCAGCGTAATATGCGGCCGGCGGCGAGTGTGCTGCCGCGCAAAGCACCGTGCGAGCAGATGGCCTCGCGCGCATAGGCGCTGCAGCTCGGGTAGAAGCGGCAATTAGCGCCAATAACGGGACGAAGTGTCAGCTCATAAACGCGCACAGCACCTGAAAGCAGATGGGCGGCGGGGCTCATGCCCGCACCCCACGGGGTGCTGTTTCAAGCATCACCTCGTCCAACGCCAGCGCCAGATTCTGCCGCAGCTTGGCGAAATCCATCGTCCCGGTCTCACGCCGCCCTACCAGCACCAGCTCCACGCCCGGCGCCGGGCGCTCGGCCAGAACCAGACGTGCCGCCTCACGCAGCCGGCGCTTGGTCCGGTTGCGAATAACGGCATTGCCAAGCTTTTTGGTGGCGGTGAAACCTAAAACCGGCTCGGCGCTGGGGGCGTCTTTCAACGCCTGCAGCACGAAGCCGGTTTTAACGATTTTACGTCCCTGCGCCGCGAGACGGAGGAAATCGGCCCGGCGCTTGAAGCGTTTGGGCAGACATTGGGTCATGACCCCTCCCCTGCGCGCGGACGCCCGCCTTTAAGCGGAGAGCTTGGCGCGGCCCTTGGCGCGGCGGTTGGCCAGCACCTTGCGGCCGCCGACGGTCGCCATGCGGGCGCGGAAGCCATGCCGGCGCTTGCGGACGATTTTGGAAGGTTGATAAGTCCGTTTCACGCTATTCACTCCGGCAGATAAAAACAAAACAGTCTAAGCCCGGGCCGTCAGCCGGCCGGGCACGATGGCGCGGTATAGGCGGGGGAATGCCGCGCCGTCAATGCACTGCCTGGGCACTGCTTGGGCGCGGCTTGGCACCCCTGCCCCTTCATGATGAGATAGTGCCGCATAAAGACGGGAGAAAGCCATGACATATGAAGAATTTACCACCGGGCAAAAAGAGGTGGTGGCCGCACTCCGGCAGATGAGTGCCGCCGCCACGGCGCCCATCTCAGAGAAGCAGGGGTTAGAGAAGGATCTTGTCGAGCTGGTGAAGATTCGCATCTCTCAGCTCAATGGCTGCGCCTTCTGTCTGCAATTTCATCTTAGCCTGGCACGCCGGCTGGGGGTGGAGGAACGCAAGCTCGGATTGGTGGCCTGCTGGCGCGATTCCGGGGTGTTTTCGCCGCGTGAAGCAGCGGCTCTGGAGTATGGCGAGCGGCTGACTTTGCTCGGGAATCATCATTTGAGCGCTTCCGACAGGCCGGTGCCCGGAGAAGAATTTTCCGCAGGCGAGATCGAGCATCTGACCATCGCCATCGCCACCATCAACGCCTGGAACCGTATTGCGGCGGCGCTACATTTTGCCCCGGGCACCTGAAACGCTTGCCCTGCACCGCAACAAGGCGCAGCTTAAGCCTATGGTTTTACCCAGCTCTTCGCCACGAATCGTACTCGCTTTACAGGGCGGCGGCGCGCATGGCGCCTTTACCTGGGGGGCGCTGGACCGGCTGCTCGAGTCGGGGCTCACCTTCTCCGCCATCACCGGGGTCTCCTCCGGGGCGATGATCGCCGCCATGGCGGTGCAGGGGCATCTGCATGGCGGCAATAAAGGCGCGCGCAAGGCGGTGGCCCTGCTGTGGGAGCGCGTGGCGGCGGCGCATATCTTCAATACCGGCATGCCGGCAACGCCGCTGGACTGGATGTGGGGCAAAGGCATGGAGTTCGGCAACGAGCTGGCCATGACCGGGTTTACCAATGCTTTGCGCATGTTCAGCCCCGGCCAGCTCAACCCGCTGGGGCAAAACCCGCTGGAGCCGGTGCTGGCCTCCCTGCTGGATAAGGACGCATTGCGCGACCCGGCGGCGATAAAACTCTATGTTGGCGCCACCGATGTGGAGACAGGCACCGCAAAAGTGTTCACCAATCAGGAAATCGGGGTGCGCCACCTGCTCGCCTCCGCCTGTATCCCCATGATGTTCCCCGCGGTGGAAATCGGCGGGCGGCATTACTGGGATGGCGGCTATAGCTGCAACCCGCCGCTCACCCCGGTGCTGAGCCCCAAGCCGGACCGCCTCATCCTAATCCGCGCCCAGCCACGCCAGCGCCATGGCGTACCCAGCAGCACCGCCGATATCGTGCACCGGCTGCACGAAATCGCCTTCCAGGCCCCCCTGGAAGCCGAACTCTCCATGCTGCCGCGCGGCACCAAACTACTCGATATCTGCGCCGATGCCGCACTGGCCCGCCACCCCCTGAGCTCCAAAATGAACACGGACAAAGGCTTCCTCGACGACCTCTTCACCGCCGGCCGCGTAGCCGCCGACGCTGCCCTGCAGCTCGCATGAGAGCGTTTCATAAGGTGGGTTCGGAGGGCGGGGGTGTTTGCACGGAAAAAAAGGCTGGGGCTCCGCCCCTGACCCCGCTGGGGCCTGAGGCCCCAGACCCCCACTACCTTCGGGTCTTTGAAGAGGATGCCCTGCACGGGCTTTCCACGAGCACACTGTGGAGGGCATCCTCTTCAAAGACCCGGGTGGGATCCAAGGGC